>NZ_CP065592.1:229121-1429121 GCF_016025255.1 Sphingosinicella flava | reverse complement strand
GACCACAGTGGGGAATCTTATCAGGAATGGGATAATGACGGATTTTACAATTGGACGCTTCCCGCCACGAAAGTGCAATTCCTGTTCGGCAAAGTAGCGCATGCCGCTTATCATCAGGGATTGAGGGACGGAACGCATCCACCCACAAGTCACCTCGGCCGCCTATTCGCGGCCTTGTACATGGTGAACTGGCCGGATGTTGTCCGTCGCATCGAGGAAGTGCGATAATCCCGCCGCTCAACGCGGGCGGGCGTTTTCCTCCTCGCGGGCCTTGATGTCGGCTTCGACTTGGGCGGCTTCCGTGTCAATGCGGCCGAGGCGCTCCTGGCGGGCTTCTTCAATCAGGCGGTTCCAGTCGATCTCGTCGCGATTCTCGCGTTCCAGGCGCGCTTGGTTGAGAAGCTGGCCGAAACAGCCCGTCCAGCCGCCGGGGCCCGTGGGCGAGCAGCTGCCGGTGCCGCTGCGGCCGACATAAGAGAGTTCTTCCACCCGGTTCGTCCAGGCGTTATTGCGCGCGTCGTCGCCCTCGCGAAGATTTTCGGGGATGCGGTAGCGATCCTCTTCCGGGCGCTTGGCGCAGACGATGATCTCATTCTCGGTACTCGCAGGACAAGCGTCGTTGCCGTAGATGATGAGCTGGTTGACGCGAACATCCTGCGGCCCCTGGGTCTGTGCCGGAGCGGGCGCGGCAGAAAGGGCGATCAAGGCGCCGGCGGCGGCGAGGCTAAACTTCAGCATGGATCAGATCCTTTTCGAAAGGGCGATGGCGGCGCGGCATCCCGCGCGAATGACAGCGGACAGGACGGGATAGCCAAAGGCATTTTCGGCGCCCGCCGCGATGGCGGTGTCGCGATGCTCCAGCTCTTCGGCCTGGAATTCGCGGATCGTGCCGGAAAGCTCGGGCTCCTCGTCGCCGAGCGATGCCAGTTGCTCGGCATAATGCTTGTCGATTTCGGTCTCGACGGCGGCGGTGCAGGCCATGGCGGCTTCCGGACCGATCAGGGCGGTGGCGGCACCCAGTGCGAAGCCCGCGACATTCCATAAGGGCTGGAGCAGGGTCGGACGCACGCCGCGATCCGCCAGCATGGCGTCGAAATGCTTGAGGTGAAGTTCCTCCTGCAATGCCATGCCGGCGATGAGGCGCGCGGCGGGATGGCGATCGCCGAGGACGGCGAGCTGGCCCGCATAGATGCGGGTCGCGCCATATTCGCCCGCTTGGTCGACGCGAAGCATGGACGGAACGTCCGGGCGCCGCCCACCGGGCCGCCAGCCAGGAGCCGTCATGCGAAGGTCTTGGGTCGTTTGAGGCTGAGCCATAGGATCACCAAAGCCGCTCCAATGGAAATAAGGGCGTTCCAGCCGGCGAGCGACAGGCCGAGGAACGACCATTGGACTTCATCGCAACGAACGAGCGGCGTCGCCATAATATCCGCCAGAAGGTCGGCATTGGATGCGCCCGCCTGGCCGCCCGCGCTGCAGGTCGTCAGCCCTTCGAAAATGCCCCATTCGACACCGGCATGATAGACGCCGATGCCGCCGCTTACCAGGATGGCGAGCGCGGCGAGCCAGACGAAGCTGCGGCCCTTGTCCGGCCCCCTGCGGAGCAGGAAAGCGGTGAGGGCGAGCGGGATCGCCGCGAAATGCGGATAACGCTGCCACCAGCACATCTCGCATGGATAAAGGCCGCCGATCAGCTGCGATCCATAGGCCCCCGCAAGGAGAGCGGATGGAACCAGCAAAGCCAGCCAGCGCGCTTTTTGAAGTGATGTCATGCCATCCCCACCCGCTTATCATCGTCATTCCAGCAAAGCTGGATTTTCGTCGTTCCGACAATCCTCAAGATTCCGGCTTTCGCCGGAATGACGGAAGCGGGAGACGCGGGCAAGAGGCGCCTGCAGTTCCGTTACCGCGCGCCCGCCTTCTTCGCAGCGGGAGCCGCCGCCTGCTGGAAGGAGCCCAGACGGGAAATGGTGCTCAGCGCGTAATGGAGCTGGAAATCCTCGATCCCCTTCTTCTCCAATTCCTCGGCGGTCGCGGAGAAACGAGGGTCCGGCTTGCCGTCGTCCTGGATCACGTCGTCCTCCACCTTAAGCTCGTTGATGAGGTGGCGGCGCAGATCGGCTTCGCGAATGCGCGGACGATTCTTGTAATCGGGATCGGACAGTTGCGGCACGGGAAGATCGGGCGTGATGCCGCCTTCCTGCACCGAACGGCCCTTGGGCGTATAATAACGCGCGGTGGTAAGGCGGAGGCCGGTGGTGCGGCTCAAGGGCAGCAGGGTTTGGACCGAGCCCTTGCCGAAGCTGCGTTCGCCCATGATGATCGCCCGCTTGTGATCCTGCAGCGCGCCCGCGACGATTTCGGAGGCCGAAGCACTGCCCGCGTCGATCAGGACGATGACAGGGCGGCCCTTGGCGAGGTCGCCGGGCTTGGCATAATAATGCTCCGTGTCCGACGCCTTGCGGCCGCGCGAGGAGACCACCTCGCCGCTCTCCAGAAACACGTCCGATAGGCCAACCGCTTCGTCGACCAGGCCACCCGGGTTGGAGCGCAGATCGAGAATATAGCCGAGCGGCGCGTGGCCGAGCTTCTTTTCGATGTCGGCCATCGCCTGGACGGTGAGCGGCGTCGTCGTGCGATTGAAGGCGTTGACGTTGATGATGCCCACATTGTCCTTCACGTCCCACTTGACCGCCTTCAATTCGATCATCGCGCGCGTCATCTTCAATTCCATCGGCTTTTCACGGCCGGGACGGAAGACGGTCACGGTGATGTCGGTGCCCGGTGGGCCGCGCATCTGATCGACCGCTTCGTCGAGCGTGCCGCCATAGATGAGCTTGCCGTTCAAATGGGTCAGGAAGTCGCCGGGCTTAATCCCGGCCTTGTCGGCAGGCGTATCTTCGGTTGCGGCGACGACCTTCACCGCGCCGTCCTCCATCCCCACGGTGAGGCCGAGCCCGCCATATTCGCCGTCGGTCGAGGTGATGAGCCGGTCGAAGTCGCGTTCGTCGAGATAGCCGGAATGCGGATCGAGGCTGCTGAGCATGCCGTCGATGGCACCGCGGATCAGGGTCTTGTCGTCCACCTCCTCGACATAGGCGCCGCGCACCTCGTTGAAGACGCGCATGAACGCTTCAAGCTCCTGATAGGTGCTGGCGTCGACATCGGGTGCGGCAAGGCTGGCGGTCGCGACAGGGACGAGCGCCACCGCCGTGAGGAGGCCGAGCGAGCGGATGAGGTTCTTGGCCATGGGACTCCCGGGCGATGATGTTTTCATGAACGCAATGCTACGCTCTTTTTAGCGATCCGAAAAGCAACCGCCGATGAACGAGCGGTCAGCCGAGCGCGGCGAGCGGCGCGATGGGGAAGGGGCGGCCGTCGCGGCGCAGCTCGACGGTCACGGGACGCCGCCCCGTCCGTCCGATCGGCTGGCCGGTCGCGACCCGGTCGCCGGCGCGGACGCTCAACGTGGCAAGGCCGGTGACGAGGCTGGTCCAGCCGCCGCCATGGTCGACGATGACGATTTCGCCATAGCTGCGAAAGCTGCCCGCATAGACCACGCGTCCACCTGCCGGAGCGACGGCATCCCGGTCCGCCGTGACGGCGAAGGTCAAGCCCCGGTTATGAATGCCAGCGGCCGATACCTCCCCCATCCCGGACAGGAGTTTGCCCGCGGCGGGAAGGGCGTAGGGGGAGCGGGTCGGCCGCCGAGGCGGTTGACCGCCAGCGCCGGTCGGTGGGCCGGGAAGGATCGCGAGGCTGGCGGCGGCGCGCTCCTCAAGGCGTTGCCTTTCCCTTTCAGATCTCAGCTCGAAGACCTCACCGCTCAAGGCCAGCGCGCGGTTCGACCGGCCGAACGCCTGATCCGAAAGCGCCGCGCTACGGGCAAGGGCCTGGGCTTCGATGGCGGCGAGCGCGCTTCGCTGGTTGGTGAGTGCGAGGCGATGCGCGGCGCGATCGGCGCGTGTCCTGGCGGCCGCCCGCTTCAGCGTGGCGATCCGGTCAAGGTCCGCCAGCAAGGCCGCGGATTTTGCGCGCAGAGCGGGACGGACGGCGTCGAGGACGGCGCGCATGCGCGCGGCCTTCTTGAGAGATCCCGGCTCCGCAAACGCCAAAGCGGCCGGACGGCGCGCCATGGCGGCAAGGGCGGCGGTCAGTTCGGCGACAGGCTGCTGCCTTTCGGCAAGGCGCGCGGCGGCGGCACGGCGGGCATCCTCGATGGCCGCAAGCCGGGCATCCGCGGCGGTAATTCCCGCTTCAGCCGCTTCGATCCGCGCGACGAGAAGGTCCGACTCCAGCCGGGCCTTGGCCGCAGTGTCGCGGGCCTGCGCCGCGCTTTGTTCCAGCCGCCGGGCATCGGCAGCGGCGGCAGCGGCTTCCCGCTGCGCTTCGTCCGCCGTCAACGGCGCCTGCATGGCGTCTGCGGCGGCCAGCGGCATGAGGAGAGCGGCGAGAAGGATCAGGCGGGCGTCCACCCTTTTATCCTTCGCGATGATAAGGGTGGTTTGCAAGGATGCTCGTCGCGCGCCAGAGCTGTTCGGCGAGCATGACGCGGGCAAGAAGGTGGGGCCAGGTCGCCTTGCCGAAGGCGATGAGGAGGTCGGCCTGTGCGCGGTCATCGTCGTTGAAGCCATCGGCGCCGCCGATCAGGAAGCGGGCTTCGCGCCGCCCGCCGTCGCGCCATTTTTCGAGATAGCCGGCAAAAACCATGGAGCCCAGCTGCTCGCCCTTCTCGTCAAGGAGAATGGTGACGCTGTTGTCAGGGGGCGGCGGAACCTTGCCGCCGGTTTCAGGAAGCTCGGTGACCTTCGTAGGCCAGGCCAAGCGCTTCAGGTAGCGGTCGACAAGTTCGCTTTCCGGACTGCGCCCAATGCGGCCGCGCGCGATGATGTGAAGGAGCATCAAAGCCTTGCCCGCGTGAATAGCCCTCCCCCATCAAGGGGGAGAAGCACATTAGATATCACGCCCCGGCGGGAGCCGAGGCTTGCGCGCCGTTTTCCTCAAACGCCCACATACGCTCCAGATTATAGAAGGTGCGCACTTCCGGGCGGAAGAGGTGGACGATGACGTCATCGGCGTCGATCAGCACCCAATCGGCAATCGGCAGGCCCTCGATGCGGACATTGCGGCCCAGCTCGCGCTTGATCCTCTCCTGCAGCTTCTGCGCCATGGACGCGACCTGGCGCGTCGAACGGCCGCTCGCGACGACCATATAGTCGGCGATGCTGGATTTTCCGGAGAGGGGAATGCTGACCACTTCGACGGCTTGATCGTCGTCGAGGGAGCCGAGGACCAGCTCATGCAGCTTTTCCACCTGGTCTTTGCCGCCGATGGACGGGGCGGGGGATGGGTCGGGCAAAATGCCTCCTTATCTCAATCGCCTGCGCGTCACGCCGTCGCGCAGGGCCGTGGTTTGGAACGTTCCGGGGAACTTTTGGTGCCAGCCGGGGCGCGCGGCGCGCAGGGCCGTGGCGGAGGTCGGGTCGAGCGGCAGATCGAGCAGCACGAGAGCCGGCAGTCTCCACTTCGTCCAGTGCCGAGCCTGGCCTGCGGGCCGGACGAAGCGCCGCAACCAACCCATTGCGCGTGCCGCCTGGGCGTCATCCTTATATCCGGGCCGGGCGAGAACCGCAATCGGGACCATCCTGGCGATTTTCCGCCAATCCTTCCACTTGTGGAACTGGGCCAGATTGTCCGCGCCCATCAGCCAGACGAAATGCCGGTCGGGAAAGCGGCGGCGGAGCGCCTTCAGCGTATCCGCCGTGTAGCGCGTACCAAGCTGCCGTTCGATGGCGGTAACGCGGATCGGGAGGCCGCGCGCGGCCGTTCGCGCGGAAGCAAAGCGAGCGGAGAGCGGCGCCATGCCTTCCCCGGTCTTCAGCGGATTGCCGGGGGAAACCAGCCACCAGATTTCGTCGAGGCCAAGCGCGTCCAGCGCCTGGCGGCTGATCTTGCGATGCCCGCGATGGGCGGGATTGAAGGAGCCGCCGAGGAGGCCGGTGAGGGTCATTCCGGATCGGCCCAATTCTCTTGATCATGGCGGACGCGGAGGATCTGGATGCTCTGCTCGTCAAGCCGGTAGATCAGCACGTAACGGCTGCTCTTGACCCGCCACTTGCGTGCGGGGCCCACATCGATGAGTGATCCTGCGAACGGCAGGCCGGCAAGAAAGTCGCCAGCCTCTCTTATGCGATCGAGAATGGCATCGGCCTGGTCTTCTGAATAAGCTGACCAATAATCGTCGATCGCCTCAAGGTCACGCTCCGATGCTGCCGACCATTGGATCCGCCGCATCAAGCGCGAGACTTCCGCCGGGCTTTCAGCCTTTCAAAAATTTCTTCATGCGGAATCAGCTCGCCCCGGTCGGCGGAATCAATGCCTTCCTGGACGAAGGCGAGGAATTCCGCCTCACTCTCGGCCATCTTCTGGATGGCGCGGGCGGCGAACCAGGCGCGGCTGCGGCCGTGGGCCTTGGACACTTTGTCGACGAGGGCGAGAGTGTCGGCATCGACACGGGCGGAGATGACAGCGCTGTTGCTCATGCCTGGGATGTAATCTTTGTATACAAACGAAACAAGCTGCTTTCTCGTCTCGACCCTCTCTCCTGGTTCCGGCATGATGGACGGAAACGGATGGGGTGACAATGGGCGGTGAAGGCATCGAAGCAATCGGCGATCTCGCGACGGGCGGCATGGTCGCGCGGGCGGTAGAGCCCAAGGCGGGCGAAGCGGCGCATGGCTATGGCGGCCAATGCCTCAATTGCGGGACGGCACTTGCGGGGGACTATTGCCATGCCTGCGGGCAGGCGGGCCATGTCCACCGTTCGCTCATGGCCTGGTGGCACGATCTCGCTCACGGCATTCTGCATCTGGATGGGAAGGTGTGGCGGACCTTGCCTCTGCTCGCCTGGCGGCCCGGCGATCTCACGCGGCGGTATGTCGAGGGTGAGCGGGCGAAGTTCGTGTCCCCGATGGCATTATTCCTTTTTTCCGCTTTCCTGATGTTCGTCACGTTCAGCACGATCGGCGGGCCGTTCGAGACCAACTTCGCCCCGCCGGACAAGGCGGAGATCCAAGCCGAACGCGTCAAAGCGGATGCCCGGCTGGCGGAATTGGAAAAGCAGCGCGATGCCGCTGCGGCAAAGGGGGAGGATACGCGCGGGATCCGGGAGGAAATCGCCGATACGCAGCGGGAGACGTCCGCATTGAAGATCGCGACCGGCGACACCGGTACCTTGCGAGTTGAAGGGGCGGACTGGATCCGCCACGCCATCGAAAAGGCCCGCGCCAATCCGGATCTCCTTCTCTACAAGCTGCAGAACAATGCGTATAAATTTTCCTGGGCGCTCATCCCGCTGTCGGTGCCGTTTGTAGCGCTGCTCTTTCTCTTCCGGGGACGGCGGCACCGCATGTACGACCATACGGTCTTCGTCACTTATTCCATCGCCTTCATGACGCTGGGGACGGTCACTCTTTCGTTCCTGCGCGTCATCGGTTTGCTGGAAGGCTGGATCGGGTTCCTCATCCTGATCATCCCGCCGCTTCACATGTACCGGCAGCTTAAAGGCGCCTACGCCCTTTCCCGCTTCGGCGCCCTGTGGCGGACGGCGATGCTGCTCCTCTTCGCGTTCTTGGCCTTTATACTGTTCTTGGCCGGGATCGGCCTCATGGGCGCGATGTAAGGGATCAGGCGCGCTTCACCAGCGACAGCGCGCCACCGACCGTGATGAGGGCGGCGCCCGACAGGCGCTCGCGCCAGACGGCGAGCGGCCCGGAAGCCATGACGCGCCCGCCCCGCGCGGCGACGTCCTCCCTTACGCCTCTCCGGCCTTGCGGGAGTGGCGGCACCTGGCAAGGCGAAGATTTCACTCGACGGCGGCAATCTCCTCGGGCGCGTGGAGGCGAAGGCGGTTGACGCGGCGAGTGTCGCTGGCGGTGATTTCCAGCTTCCAACCGCTCGGATGCTCGACGATCTCACCCGCCTGGGGGACATGGCCCGCAAGGACGAAGGCGAGGCCGCCAAGGGTGTCGACATCCTCCTCGACCACCGCAAGGCGGGCATCGACATGTTCGGCGACCTCCTCGAGCTCGGTGCGCGCATCGGCGTCCCAGATACCGTCCTCCAGCGGAACCAGCATGCCTTCGGGCGTCTCGTCATGCTCGTCCTCGATCTCGCCGACGATTTCCTCGACGACATCCTCGATGGTGACGAGGCCTTCGGTGCCGCCGAATTCGTCGACGACGATCGCAAGGTGGACCCGCTCGCCCCGCATGCGGGCGAGAAGGTCGAGAACCCCCATCGACTCCGGCACGAAGAGCGGGGTGCGGATAAGGGCGGCGATGTCGTCTGGAGGCGTGGCGCCGTCGACCTTCAGCGCGAACACATCCTTCACATGAACCATGCCGATAACGTGATCGAGGCTGTCCTTGTAGACCGGAAGACGGCTGTGGCCCGCATCGGCGAAGGCCGCGACCAGGGCGTCGAACGTAGCGGTGGACGGCACGGCGATGATATCGCCGCGCGGCACGGCAATGTCGGATACCGTGCTCTCGCCGAAGTGGAGGAGGTTGAGGAGCATCTGCCGCTCCACCGGCGTCAGGTCGCCGACGACGGGCTTTTCGCCCTCGTGACTCTGGATCGCTTCCTCGATCTGGTCGCGGAGCGTCGCCTCGCCATCATCGCCGAACAGGAAGTGCCGCAGCCCTCCCCAAAAAGTGCGCCCGTTTTCCCGGGCGATGCTACTGGAATCCTCGTCCATTTCTTTTAAGATTGCACCTCTTCAACAGAATAGGGATCGGCGATGCCGATGGCGGAGAGCGCGGCCTTTTCGGTCGTCTCCATCGCCTCGGCTTCTCCATCCTCCAAATGGTCGTAGCCGAGCAAGTGGAGCGTCCCGTGGACGATCAGATGGGCCGCATGGGTCTCCACTGCAACCTCCTTGTCCGCCGCTTCCGAAACGCAGACGCCGTGGGCGAGCACGATATCGCCCAAAAGCACCTCCCCGCCGTCGGCGGTGGCGAGCGAGTCGAGGAGTTCGGCCTCGAACATCGGGAAGGACAGGACGTTGGTGGGCTTGTCCTTGCCGCGATAGGCGGCATTCAGCACGCGCACTTCTTCATCGGTCGCGAACTTGACCGAGATTTCAATGGAGAGCGCGCTGTCGATCAGTTGGGGGCGGTCGCTGTGCCGGATCGCGGTTTCGACCGATCGTAAAGCAAGAGCAGGCCAGTCGGTGCGACTGTCCCATTCCTCCCCGGCATCGGACTCGACAAGAATCATAAAACCTCCCCTGCAAGGGGGAGGATTTGGGGAACCGGCCTCACGTCAGCGGCCCCTCATAAGCTTCGACGATCCGGCCGACGAGCGGGTGGCGGACGACGTCGCCCGCGCCGAAGCGGATTGTGGCGATCTTGGGAATGCCTTCCAATTTCTCCACGGCGTCGGCAAGGCCGGACATGCCCGGATTGGGCAAATCCACCTGCAGCGGATCGCCGCAGACGACCATGCGGCTCCTCATGCCGAAGCGGGTCAGGAACATCTTCATCTGCTGGGGCGTGGTATTCTGCGCCTCGTCGAGAATGATGAAGGCGTCTCCCAACGTCCGCCCGCGCATGAAGGCGATCGGCGCGATCTCGATCTCGCCCGACGCGATGCGGCGCTCCACCTGTTCGGCGGGGAGCATGTCGTAAAGCGCATCGTAGAGCGGACGGAGGTAGGGATCGACCTTTTCTTTCATGTCGCCGGGGAGGAAGCCCAGGCGCTCGCCCGCTTCGACGGCGGGACGGGAGAGGATGAGGCGGTCGACAGAGCCGCCGATCAATTGCTGCACGGCCTGCGCGACGGCGAGATAGGTCTTGCCGGTGCCTGCCGGCCCAAGCGCGAAGATCAGGTCGTCGCGGCCCAGCGCTTCCATATAGGTGGCTTGTGTGTGGGAGCGCGGGACGATCGTCTTCTTGCGCGTCCGGATCATTACCTTGGGCGGCTCCGACACGTCGGAGACGATGCCCTCCAGCACCGGCTGGCCGGACATGGCGATGACGGCGCTCACGGCCTCGGCATCGATGTCCTGGCCTTCGTTCAGCCGATTGTAGAGCCCCTGCAGCACGTCGCGGGCGCGGGCGGCGGCTTCGGGTTCGCCCTCCACCTGCACGCGGTTGCCGCGCGCGGCGATGTAGACGCCGAGGCGATCCTCGATGGCGACGAGATTGCGGTCGAACTCGCCGAACAGAGGGCCGAGCAGGTGCGGCTCGGCGAACTCGATCTCAAGGCGCGCGCGGGGCGTGGCGGGATCGAGTTTCTTCTGCGGCATCAGGCGGCTTTCTCCATTAATTCGGCGCCCGCAAGGCTGTTCGGCCCGGCGGACAGGATTTCGACATCCACGATATCGCCGATCTTCGCGACAGTTTCGAGATGGACGGATTGAAGCCAGGGCGATTTGCCGATCAGCTGGCCGGGCTTCTTGCCCTGCCGTTCAAGCAGCGCCTGCGTACGTTTTCCCACGGTTCCCTGATTGAAGGCAATCTGATGCGTGTTGATCAGGGCCTGCAGCCGCTGAAGCCTCTCGTCCATCACCTCTGCGGCCACCTGATTCTCCATGTCCGCCGCCGGGGTTCCGGGGCGCGGGGAATATTTGAACGAGTAAGCCTGCGCATAGTTCACGGCCGAAACGAGATTCAGCGTATCCTGAAACTCCGCCTCGGTCTCACCGGGGAAGCCGACGATGAAATCGCCGGACAATGCGATGTCGGGC
Source organism: Sphingosinicella flava (assembly GCF_016025255.1). Taxonomy (NCBI): domain Bacteria; kingdom Pseudomonadati; phylum Pseudomonadota; class Alphaproteobacteria; order Sphingomonadales; family Sphingomicrobiaceae; genus Allosphingosinicella; species Allosphingosinicella flava. The sequence continues at coordinate 1,418,371 of NZ_CP065592.1, read as the reverse complement.
CGCACCTTCCGGACGCGGTCCAGGATGGCGAGGTAGCTTGCCGTGGTGTGGCTGCGGTTCATTGCCTTCAGCACCCGGTCGTTTCCCGCCTGAACGGGCAAGTGCAGATAAGGCATCAGCTTCTCGACATCCCCATGAGCCTGGATCAGGCCCTCGGTCATGTCGTTCGGGTGGCTGGTCGTGTAGCGGATACGCGCGAGGCCGGGGAGCTTGTCGAGCGCGCGGATCAGGCCGTCGAGGCCTTGCAGGCGGCCTTTGTCGTCTTCTCCGGTCCAGGCATTCACATTCTGGCCGAGCAACGTGATCTCACGCGCGCCCCCGTCGACCAACGCTTTCGCCTCGTCGACGATGGCCGCCCAATCGCGCGAAACCTCTGCGCCGCGCGTATAGGGGACGACGCAATAGGTGCAGAATTTGTCGCAGCCCTCCTGCACCGTCAGGAAGGCGCTCGGCGCCTGTTTCCGGCGGGCAGGCAGCGCGCCGAATTTCGACTCGATCGGCATGTCCGTGTCGAGCGCGCGCTTGCCGGTTTTGGCCTCGTTCAAAAGATCGGGCAGCCGGTGATAGGCTTGCGGGCCGACGACGATGTCGACGCTCGGCGCGCGGCGCGGGATTTCGGCGCCCTCGGCTTGCGCCACGCAACCGGCCACCGCGATCATCGGGCGCGATCCATCCTCCCGCTTCAGCCGGCCGATGTCGGAATAGACCTTTTCCGCCGCCTTCTCGCGAATGTGGCAGGTATTGAGCACGACGAGATCCGCCTCCGCCCCGTCGGTGGCCGTCATGCCCTGCGCCTCGAGCAGCTCGGCCATGCGGGCGCCGTCATAAACGTTCATCTGGCAGCCGAAGCTCTTGACGTGAAAAGTCTTGGGATCGCGGTTCATCGCTCCGCCTATAAGGGATTGGGCGCCCGGGCGGAAGCATCGAGCATTCGCCCGATCATTCGGTCTCTCCCGAACCATCGGGCAAGTGATGATGCTACAAGGACACGATGAAAAACTCTGCCGCTTATGTCCGTCGCTGGTTTGTTGAAAAATCGCAATTCGCCGTTCTCGTCGGCCCCGTGTCTGAAATATTGGACGACTTGCTGGCCGAGAAGGCCTTTCCCGGCGTGATTTACAGCCAATCAACTCAAGGAGACTGGTGGAGCGCACTTGGCGCGGCGCTGGGTCATTGTCCGGCTGCTCCTCCCCTGGGCGGCACCGACTGGTATTCCCCGGCTGCAACCTGGTGGTGCCGCAGGGCGGCGCTCTCGATGCGGGCGGGCTGCTCGGCTGCCGAGGCGGCGGCGCTGAACAAGGAAAAATTCATTACCGACTTCATCGCCGAGCTGAACCGGGAGCCGCATGCCCCCCGCGCTTTTCCCGCCTGCTTCCCAAATGATGAGCTGGACAGGAGAGCGGCGCGTCAAGCCGGCGAAAAGGAATGGGGCGATTGGATCGATGGCCCCTATGCCGTATGCCTGCGCCGTTTCTCGGCCGAAAGCTGCGTCCGCAAGGAATCCTGGGCAAAGCGGCTACGCGACCATTTTGACGGGCAGGGAGAAGCTTTGGACGATCTTGCCATGTTCGACCTCGTCGAAGCCCTGGAAAGCCTGATGCTGCCTTTCGCGCCTTCAGAACGGCCATCCGGTACTCCCGGGGAAGTGGTGGACCGGGCGCTCGACTTGCTTCGCCTCGGTCGCGAATTGCCCTATGCCGGTGTTGTCGGCTTCAAAGGAGAATGATGAAGCAAGGGCCTCAAATCGCACCTGTGGCGGCACTGATCGGAGATCCGGCGCGCGCCAACATTTTGGCCGCCCTCATGGACGGCAGGGCCTTGGCGGCGGGCGAGCTGGCCGAAACTGCGGGCGTCACGCGTCAGACCGCCAGCGAACATTTGAGTAAGCTTCTTGCCGGCGGGTTGCTCGCGGTCGAAAGGCAGGGGCGGCATCGCTATTATCGTCTGTCGGGATCGGACATCGCCGATCTGATCGAAAGCCTTTTCTCGGCCGCGCAGCGGACCGGCGCCGTGCGCGTCCGCACCGGCCCGCGTGAGCCGCTGCTTCGCCAAGCCCGCATCTGCTACGATCACCTCGCGGGTGCGGCAGGCGTCAGGATGGCGCATTCTCTGACTAGCCGGGACTTTGTTTCGCTGGGATTGGACGGCGTGACTGAAAAGGGACGCGCTTTCCTGAACGGTCTCGGCATGGATGTGACAGCGCTGGGGAAAGCCCGTCGTCCCCTGTGCCGGCCTTGCCTCGACTGGAGCGAAAGGCGCCATCACCTTGGCGGCGCCTTAGGCGCCGCCATCCTTCACATGATGCGGCAAAAGAAATGGCTCGTTCGTGGAGAAGGGCGAATCCTGGAATTTACCTCAATCGGCGAGCGTCAGTTTTCAGACGTCTTTCCGGCCGGGCCATTGGGGAACAGCGCGGCCTGAACCTCGGCCTGGCTCTGTTCCGCCAAGGCTTTCCGGTTCGGCACATCATGCGGATCGATAGGCGTTAGGAAATGGACAATTACCGGGATCGTGCCTGGCCGGGAAAGAATGCGGCGGGCATTGGCGACAGCAGGTTCTTTCCCGACCCAGGCAATTTTCTGCGCCAGGACGCCATAATCAAGTGCGACAGGCTGCACTTTGAGATCAGGTAGGGCTGGAAAGACGGCGGAGAGCAAGCTGGCGCGGAAAGGCAATATTTCATGCCCGCCTTCCGTGGTGCCTTCCGGAAAAAGCGCGACCGGTTGACCGGTGGCGAGGGCCGCGCGGAGCTGGTCGGCCTGGCCTTTGACCCCGTTCCGGTCACTTCGCGCCACGTAGATCGTATTGTGGAGGCTCGCCAGCCAGCCGATGACCGGCCATTTCCTGACCTCATCTTTGGAGACGAAGGCGGCGCCGCTCGCGCTCGCGACGACGAGGATGTCGAGCCAGCTCAAATGATTGGCGAGGAACAGCACGTCGCGGCGGAGCGGCGTGCCCTCCACAGTCACGCGAGCTCCCGCGCACCGCGCCGTCCAGCCTAGAAATAGGCGAGGCCACGGCGATAGGTGGCCTGCCAGCTTCCAGAGATGATGCAAGGGCAGGCAGACGATCAGCCCAAGAACGATGGCTGCGATCCGGAAGATCATGCGCATAAGGCGCGATCAGTCCTTCCGGTCGGTCTTGACGCCATAAAGCTCCATGCGGTGATCGACGAGGCGGAAGCCCAGTTTCTCCGCGATCTTGCGCTGGAGCGCTTCCAATTCGTCGTCCACGAATTCGATCACTTCGCCGGTCTCGACATTGATGAGATGATCGTGATGCGCTTCGGCCGCCGCTTCGTAGCGGGCGCGTCCGTCGCCGAAATCGTGGCGCTCGAGGATGCCCGCTTCCTCGAACAAGCGGACGGTGCGGTAGACGGTGGCGATGGAGATGCCGCTGTCGATGGCGGAGGCGCGGGCGTGCAACGCCTCGACATCGGGATGATCTTCGGATTCCGAAAGAACGCGCGCGATGATCCGGCGCTGCTCCGTGATACGGAGGCCTTTTTCGGCGCACAGCGCCTCGACGTCGATTCTGCGGCTCATGACGGCGATGTAGACTGTTTGCCGGGGAGGTCAAAGCGGCGGGACCACAACCTCCCGCCGCTTGAAACCCTTATTTCTTGGTCCGGCGCGAGGTGCCGAGGCCGATCTTCTTGGCGAGCGAGCGCCGCTGCTCGGCATAGTTCGGCGCGACCATCGGATAGTCGGCAGGAAGACCCCATTTCTGACGATATTCGTCAGGCGTCATATTATAGTGGGTCATCAGGTGCCGCTTCAGCATTTTCAGCTTCTTGCCGTCTTCCAGGCAGACGATGTAATCGGGCTTCACCGATGCACGGACGGAAACCGCCGGCGCCTGCTTCACTTCCGGTTCCGCGGCCTGACCGCCAAGCCCTGCCAGCGCGGCATGGACATTTTGGATCAGCTGAGGAAGATCGCTGACCGACACGCTGTTGTTGCTGACGTGAGCGGAGACGATGTCCGCGGTCAGCGTAATAAGCGTCTCCTGCGCGTTTTCGAGTTCATTCATTGGATAGTGTTCCCCTGTTGCTATTCTGGTGCGGGTGGGGGCCGCCAAGTGTCCAATGGAACCTTTGATTCGGAATGGCAAGTCGAGAGCGCAAACGAAGGCGGAATCGATCAAATATTGGACGATCTCGACAAGGTAAGCGCATGAAAAAGGGCGCCGTCGGTTCCGCAATAATAGTTTCTGCGCGTGCCAACCCGATGAAAACCCGCGGCTTCGTAGAGACGCACCGCAGCATTGCCGTCCCGAACCTCAAGATGAAGATGCTCCGCATTCCTTGCGCGCGAGTCGGCGATGAAATGATCGACCAGCTTTTTACCGACCCCGATTCCCTGAAAGTCGCGGCGGACGGCAAGAAGCAGCAATTCCGCCTCTCGCAGGACGATGCGGCCCAAGCTGAAACCCGCCACCGTGTCGCCAATCCGCGCAAGGGACAGCCAGACCCCCGCCATGGGCAGAATGCCGGCGCATTGCGGGGCGGTCCATGCTTCGCCGAAGCTTGGATCGAAACTATCGGACATCACGGCCATGACGGCGTCGAGATCGGCGATGCCGCCGGCTTCGATGCGGACGGGATCAGGCCGCGTCATGCCATGGGCCTGGCATCCGGCCCTCGCCCATAGAGAGGACGTGGAGGCAGAATGCGAAGATCGAGGGGCAGCAACTTGGCGTCGGACGCGCGGGGATAAGCCTCGATCGGTTCGCCGGAACAGCGCGTGGCAATGAGGAGCGCGGCGCCGCTCCCGGCGACCGGGCCGTCAGGCGCATGCGTGGCCGCAGCTTCGGGAAGCAGCGACTGGAGCGGGCCCAGGGCACGGAGCGGTTCGCGAACATAGGTCTGGACGAAAAGCTGCCCGTGTCCGCCGTTCAGCGCAACCGTCAATTCCGGGAAAGCCTGCCCCGCCGCGATAAGGGCGAGCGAGGAATAGCCCTGGACCGGAATGCCCCAGCCGATCGCCAGCCCGTGCGCGGCGGCGAGGCCGACCCGGATGCCGGTGAAGCTGCCCGGGCCGCAATCGACCAGAATTGCTTCAGGGCGGCTGCCGCCGATCACTTCGGCGATCATCGGGATCAGCCGTTCGGCATGGCCGCGGCCCACGATTTCGTGCCGTTCCGCGACGACGGCGTCGCCATCAAGAAGCGCGACCGAGCAGGCCTCCGTCGCGCTGTCGATCACCAGCAGCATCAGACGGCTTCGACCGTTTCGACCTCCGGCACATAGTGCTTGAGGAGGCTTTCGATGCCTTGCTTCAGGGTCATGGTGGAGGAAGGGCAGCCCGCGCAGGCGCCCTGCATGGCGAGATAGACCCGTCCCTTGTCATAGCCGCGATAGACGATGTCGCCGCCGTCGCGCGCCACTGCCGGGCGGATGCGGGTGTCGATCAGGTCGCGGATCTGGGCGACGATGTCGGCATCCTCGGGATTGTCAGGGATATCCGAGGCGGGGACAGCGATGTCCGCCGCGCTGCCGGGGCGGAAAAGCGGCGCCTCGCTGGAAAAATGGTCGAGCAGGACGGTGAGGATTTCCGGCTTCAGCCGCGCCCATTCGACTCCCGGTGCGGCGGTAACGGAGATGAAATCGCGGCCGAAGAAGACGCCGTCGACTTCGCCGGTCGAAAAAATCGCTTCGGCAAGCGGCGATGCCTCCGCCTCTTCCGGCGTGGTGAAATCGCGGGTGCCGGCGCCCATGACCTCGCGGCCGGGCAGGAACATCAGGGTCGCCGGGTTGGGCGTGGTTTCGGTCTGGATCAGCATGGCCCCCATTTGGGCGCGGGGAGGCGGCGGATCAAGGAAAAGCCGCGCCGGACGATCCGGCGCGGCTTCCTGGTGGCAGATGGGCTCAATTGCCCGCGGATGCCGAAGCAGCGGCCTGGGCGTCGAGTTCCGCCTGGGTGAGGGAAATGACGAGACCGACATTGTTCTTGGCAAAGCTCTTGAGTGGCAGCAGCACGCGGCTCTTCCCGGTAGCGACGACAGCGCCTTCGGCATTCACCGACTCGATCTTGCCGACGGTGCCGCCTTTTGGATCGAGGACGGCCTTGCCCGCCGTCACGTCGGTCGCGGTGGCCGCGACGACCGGGCCTGCTTCCACGGTGGCGTTGGCCGAGACTTCCGGCATCACCTTGTCGGCGGTCTGCTGAACGGTATCGGCCGCGCTGTTCACCGTGTCCGTCACCCCGCCTGTCAAACCTTGCGTGCTTGCATTCACACCGGCGCCGAGACCGACGCTCGCGACCTGTGCGCTAGCCGCAGCAGGGAAGGCGAAGGCGGCGGCAACGAAAAGCAACTTCTTGTCGAACATCAAACAATCTCCTTGCGAGAATCGGGAGATAGATGGTTAAGAGATCTTTCTGTACGCCGTTATCGACGAACCGTGCTGGACGCGGAACGAACGGTTCGCGGCGGGTTACAAGACATATTTGCTGAGGTCGGTGTCGCGCGCGATCGCCGACAATTGGCTTTCGACATAAGCGGCATCGATCACCACGGTCGTTCCCTGCCGGTCCTCGGCATGGAAGCTGATATCCTCCAGCAATTTTTCCATCACCGTCTGCAAGCGGCGGGCGCCGATATTTTCGACCTGCCCGTTCACCTCCGCCGCGATTCGGGCGAGTGCGCGGATGCCGTCGTCGGTGAAGCTGATTTCCACCCCTTCCGTGCCGATGAGGGCGCGATATTGCTCGGTCAGGCTGGCGCGCGTGTCGTGCAGGATCGCCACGAAATCCTCTTCCGTCAGCGCCTTCAATTCGACGCGGATGGGGAGGCGGCCCTGCAGTTCGGGCAGCAGATCGGACGGCTTGGCGACATGGAAGGCGCCGGACGCGATGAAGAGGATGTGGTCGGTCTTCATCGGGCCGTATTTGGTCGACACGGTCGTGCCTTCGATCAGTGGCAGCAGGTCGCGCTGCACGCCTTCCCGGCTGACGGAGCCGCCGCGCACGTCCGAAACCGCGATCTTGTCGATTTCGTCCAAGAAGACGATGCCGTTCGCTTCGGCGTCGGCGAGCGCCACGCGGTTCACGTCGTCGGTGTCGAGACGCTTGTCGGCTTCCTCTTCGACAAGCTTTACCCAAGCGTCCGGCACCTTGAGGCGGCGGCGCTTCTTGGCTTGCTGGCCGAACGCCTTGCCCATCATGTCGGAGAGATTGATCATGCCGACCTGCCCGCCCATGCCGGGGATCTCGAACGGCGTACCGGGGGCTTCGGACACGTCGATCTCGACTTCGCTGTCCTTCAGATGGCCTTCGTCGAAGCGGCGGCGGAAGCTCTCGCGCGTCGCTTCGCTCGCGCCCTTGCCGGTCAGCGCGTCGAGCAGGCGGTCCATGGCGGCGGCCTCGGCAGCGTCCTTGACCGCGGCTCGGCGACGGTCGCGTTCCAGGCGTACGGCTTCCTCGACAAGATCGCGGGCGATCTGCTCGACATCACGGCCGACATAGCCGACCTCGGTGAATTTGGTCGCTTCCACCTTCACGAACGGCGCGTCGGCGAGCTTGGCGAGACGGCGGCTGATCTCCGTCTTGCCGCAGCCGGTCGGCCCGATCATCAGGATGTTCTTGGGCGTCACTTCGTTGCGAAGTTCGTCCGACAGGCGCTGGCGGCGCCAGCGGTTGCGGAGCGCGACGGCCACCGCGCGTTTCGCCTCGGTCTGGCCGATGATATGTTCGTCGAGGGCGGCGACAACCGCCTTGGGAGTCAGAGTGTCGTTCATTTTCTTTTCCGAGCCGTCATTCCAGCGGAAGCTGGAGGTGTTTAAAGGAAGGGAGATTCCAGCTTTCGCTGGAATGACGGTTAGAGTTGGATCGTTTCCAGGGTCAGGTTTTCGTTGGTGTAGACGCAGACATCGGCGGCGATCTTCATGGCCTTGCGGGCAATGACCTCGGCATCTTCTTCATAATCAAAGAGCGCGGTAGCGGCGGACAAAGCATAATTGCCGCCCGATCCGATCGCCGCGACTCCGCTCGCCGGTTCCAGAACGTCGCCATTGCCGGTGAGGATGAGGGTCACTTGCCTGTCGGCAACGATCATCATCGCTTCAAGGTTGCGGAGGAATTTGTCGGTCCGCCAATCCTTGGCAAGCTCGACCGCCGCGCGCATCAGCTGGCCGTGATGTTGTTCGAGCTTGCGCTCCAGCCGCTCGAACAGCGTGAAGGCATCGGCCGTGGCGCCCGCGAAGCCGCCGATGACGGAACCGTCGCCCAGCCGGCGCACCTTGCGCGCATTGGGCTTGATCACGGTCTGGCCGAGCGACACTTGCCCATCGCCCGCGACGATCACCTTGCCGTTCTTGCGCACGCCAAGGATCGTCGTTCCGTGCCAGCCGATCTTGTCTTCGCTCATGCCTGTCCCCGCATTGAATAGGAGCTGCGATATGGGAGGCGGGGAGGGAGGGTGCAACCGCGCGCCTGCCCCATCTTAAACGTCATTCCAGCGCAAGCTGGAATCTCCTTCTTGGTCAGGGCGTCCTTTTCAGGAAGTGAGATCCTGGCTTCCGCCGGGATGACGGTGGCGGCTATTTCCGCGCCTTCCCCCATTCGCGGGCGGCGGTGTAGCCGAGGTAGCCGGTGCCGAAGAGGGCGTAGAGTTCTTCCGGGATGCCGCGCAGATAGGCGGTCATGCCGCGCACGATGGCCTCGCCCATTCCGGGGTTGGCGGCGGAGATCAGGCCCATCGGGATCGCCCAGAGGATGAGGGCGTACATCATGTAGAGGAAGCTCGGCCGGGCACGGCTCGTCCAGGGATCGGCCGAATGGGCTTCCGCGACGATGGCGGTAAGCTGGGTCTTCACCGCCTCCATTTCCTGACTGCCCTCCAGCTTGATGAGTTCCAGCTTGGCGCGGTCGCGCGCTTCGGGGTCGGGAATGATCTTGTCGATCAGTTTGGCGAGGGGACTGATGATGCCTTCGATGAGGGACATTGTTTTCTCCTGCAAAGGTAATGAAGCTGATGAAATTGATGGTGTGGCGCTGTTTTCAGCCGAGGCGGTTGGCGAGCCAGCCGTAGAGAAAGGCTTCATTGGCCGGACGGCTTTCGGCGAGGCTCAGATAGCGTTCGCCCTGAAGCGCCTCGACGGCCTTCAGCAATACGTCTTCCCCGGCCCTTCCGCGCGTGGCGAGGAAGGCCTCCAAGGCCGCGACGGTGCGGTCGCCGATCCGGCGATCGACCGGAATGTCGGGAAAGTCGCTCGCGCCGCGATTGAGGGCGTTCAAGGCGCGCTGGAGGAAGCCCGCCGCGATGGGCGGGCCCATGTTGACGCCGGTATCGAACAATTCGGCGGCCAGCCTGGGCGCGTGGATGGCGATGCGGTCGAAGCCGGGGCGCAGCCAATAGAGGCGGCGGTAGATGGCGACGGCCTCTTCGCGCGGAAAAGCCTTCATGTCGCCGCGATAGCCGTGACTGCGGGCGACCGCCTCGGTCACGCCCCAGCGTGTCGGTCCGCCCTTATCGGCGGGATGATGGGAATAACCGCCTTCGCGGGCGATGACTTCGTCAATGAGGGGGATGGGATCCATTTTCATGCTCCTTGGTGAAGAGGAGCGAAGTTAGATAACCATAAAGGTTCGTGTAGGAAAATGAATTTGTGTCCTGCCCGTCGTCCCAGCGGAAGCCGGAGGCTCGGCAGGAAAGTGCATTCTTCGTCACGAGATTCCAGCTTTCGCCGGAATGACGGGTGTAGGAATGGGGAGAGAAGGATGGTCGGAGCGACAGGATTCGAACCTGCGACCCCCACACCCCCAGTGTGATGCGCTACCAGGCTGCGCTACGCTCCGACCGGAAAAGCGCCTCTAGGTCTACTTGGCCGCGAAGGCAAGGCATGTCGATCATATTGACAGCGGGATGGCGCAGGATAGCTGCTATCCGAAATCTAGGAGGAAGCCGATGGGTGCAACGCGGTACGGCGTCGCCACGCCGGAAGAAGCGGCGGGGATGAGCGGGCTTGAAATGATCGAGGCGCTGGCAGCCGGAAAGCTGCCCGCGCCGCCCATCGCGCAGCCGATGCGGATGGCGGTGACGGAAGTGGAGAAAGGACGCGTGGTCTTCACCGGCACGCCGGACGAAACGCTGCTCAACCCTTTGGGCGGTGTGCATGGCGGCTTCGCGCTGACCCTGATCGACAGTGCCACCGGCTGTGCGGTCCATACGATGCTGGATGCGGGCGTCGGCTATGCGACGGTCGAGACCAAGGCCAATTTCACCCGGCCCATCCGCGCGGACTGCGGCACGGTCTTCTGCGAAGGCCGGGTGGTGTCCATGGGACGGCAGATCGCGACGGCGGAAGCCTATCTGCGGGACGGCGAAGGCCGGGTGCTGGCGCACGGAACGTCGACATTGATCATATTGAGCGGGCGATGATCCCATTCGTGCTCCTGCGAAAGCAGGAGCCCAGTTGAGAGACCGGTGCTGCTGAGCTCCTGCTTCCGCAGGAGCCCATTAGAGCGAATGCGCGCCCTTGCTTGCGCGCGGGGGCGTCACCATGATAGGCGCGCAACCTTTCACGGCACCCAGGGGGGCGCCGGCCCTAATCAGGGACTAAAGATAAGATGCTCGTGACACCCGCTTATGCAGCCACCACCGGCGCGGCGCCTTCGGGCGCGGGATTCATCGTCCAGGTTTTGCCGCTCGTCCTGATCTTCGTCGTCTTCTACTTCCTGCTCATCCGGCCGCAGCAGAAGCGCATGCAGCAGCATCGCTCGATGGTCGAAGGCGTGAAGAAGGGCGACGTGGCAGTGACCAGCGGCGGCCTGATCGGCAAGGTGACGAAGGTCGACGAGGCCGAGATCGAGCTTGAGATCGCGTCCGGCGTCAAGGTCCGCGTCGTCAAGAGCATGCTTTCGGACATCCGCCCGGCGGGCGGCAAGCCGGCGAACGACTGATGCTCGACATTTCCCGCTGGAAAGTGTGGGGGATCACCCTCATCTGCCTGATCGGCATCGCCTTCGCGATCCCCAGCCTGCTTCCCGAGCGCGTCGCCAATCAGATTCCGGGCTGGCTGCCCAATGCCCGCATCAACCTGGGTCTCGACCTGGCGGGCGGGAGCCACATCCTTCTTGAAGCGGATACCAGCGATGTGGCGAACCAGCGCATCGCGACGATGGAAGAAACGATCCGCACCGAAATGCGCCGGGCAAACCCGCGCATCGAGATCGGCGACATTTCGACCGCCGGCGGACGGCTCGCCTTCATGGTCCGCAATCCCGCCCAGGTCGACGCGGCGATGGAACTGGTCCGTTCGCTGACCCAGCCCGCGGGCCTTACCGGCCAGCGCGACTGGTCGGTCAACGTCGTCGACACCAGCCGCATCGTCATGCAGCCGACCGAGGCGGGGATCGAAACCGCGCTCGACCAGGCGATGGATACGGCGCGCGAGGTCGTCTACAATCGCGTCGATCCGGACGGCACCAAGGAAGTGACCGTCATCCGCCAGGGCGAGGACCGCATTCTCGTCCAGGTGCCGGGCCTCCAGGATCCGGAAGGGTTGAAGGCGCTGCTCGGCAAGACCGCGCGGCTCGATTTCAAGCTCGTCGACCTGAACGCCGATCCTGCGCAAGTCGCGCAAGGCCGCGCGCCCGTCGGCAGCCAGGTTCTCCCCTATCCGGACGGTCCGGGCGGCGCGATCGCGGTGCAGCGCCGCGCGATGGTAACAGGCGACCAGCTCGTCGACGCGCAGCAGGCTTATGATCCGACCACCAACGAGCCGGTCGTGACGATCCGCTTCGACGGGGCGGGCGGCCGCCGCTTCGCCAAGGTGACGCAGGAGAATGTCGGTAAGCCCTTCGCCATCATCCTCGACGACGTCGTTCTTTCCGCGCCGAACATCAACGAGCCGATCCTGGGCGGCACCGCGCAGATCAGCGGCAATTTCACGGTGGAAAGCGCCAACCAGCTCGCCATCTCCCTGCGATCGGGCAAGCTCCCGGTCGAATTGAAGGTGATCGAGGAGCGGACGGTCGGTCCCGACCTTGGCGCCGATTCGATCAAGTCCGGGGCGATCGCGTCGATCATCGCGACGGCGGCGGTCATCGCCTTCATGTTGATGACCTATGGCCGGTTCGGCTTCTACGCGACGCTGGCGCTGATCCTCAACGCGCTGATGATCCTCGGCATCATGGCGATCTTCAACGCGACGCTGACGCTTCCAGGTATTGCGGGCTTCGTGCTCACCATCGGCGCGGCGGTCGACGCCAACGTGCTGATCAACGAGCGCATCCGCGAGGAGCTGAAGCGAGGGCGGCGGGTACTCGACGCGCTCGACACCGGCTATAAGGAAGCGTCCACCGCCATTTTCGACGCCAACATCACCAACGTGATCGCGGCGGTGCTGATGTTCTATTTCGGCACCGGCCCGATCCGCGGCTTCGCGGTCGTGCTGATGATCGGCATCGTCACGTCCGTCTTCACCGCGGTCAACTTCACGCGGATGCTCGTGGCGCTCTGGGCGCGCCGTGCGCGGCCCAAAGAACTTCATATTTAAGGAACCGGACCCATGCGCCTTTTGAAGCTGGTCCCCGACAATACCAATGTCGATTTCATGCGCTGGCGGAACGTCGCGCTGATCCTGTCCATCCTCGTGACGCTCGCCTCCATCGCGCTCGTCGCGACGCGCGGCCTCAATCTCGGCGTCGATTTCGTCGGCGGCCAGATGGTGCGCGTGTCGTTCAGCGAGCCGGTCCAGATCGATACGCTGCGCGAGCGCATCGGCGCGCTCAACCTGGGCGAGGCGACGATCCAGGAATTTGGCGGGCCACAGACCGTGTCGATCCGCATGCCGCTGCCCGAAGGCGGCGAGGCGGCGGCCAACGTCGCGGCGGAGCGGGTGAAGGACGCGGTGTCCGCCGCGTACCCGAGCGCCAAGTTCGACGCGGTCGAAACCGTGTCCGGCAAGGTTTCGGGCGAATTGTTCCGCTCGGGCGGCCTCGCCATCGCGCTCGCCATGCTCGGCATCGCCATCTACATCTGGTTCCGCTTCGAATGGCAATTCGGGGTCGGGGCGCTCACCACCCTGTTCCACGACGTGGTGATGACGCTCGGCTTTTTCTCGCTGACCCAGCTCGAATTCAACCTGAATGTCGTCGCGGCGATCCTGACCATCGTCGGCTATTCATTGAACGACACGGTCGTCATCTATGACCGCATCCGCGAGAATCTGCGCAAATACCGGAAGATGGAGATCGTGCCGCTCCTCAACGTCTCCCTGAACGAGACGCTGTCGCGCACGATCGTCACCAGTCTGTCGATCATGCTGGCGCTCGCCATGCTGCTGATCTTCGGGCCGGACGTGATTTTCGGCCTCACCATCGCGATCTTCGTCGGCATCTTCGTCGGCACCTATTCGTCCATCTACATCTCCGCGCCGATGCTGGTGTGGCTGAAGGTGGGGCCGGACAGCTTCCTCGCCAAATCGGCGCCGGCGGCTGAACGGACGGCGCCGCGCAACGAAGGCTATTGAGGGGCCATGCCGCGCTTCACCCAGGATGACGCGGCATCGGGCCCCCTCGTCACGGGCTTTGCGGACGGGCAGTTCATCGTCAGCGGCGGGATCGTCCGGTCGGTTCTGATGACGCCCGACTGGGCGGAGGAATGGATGCCCCCGCCCCTCGACATGCTGGACGCCAGCCATGTGTCGCCGCTCCTCGCCCTGCAGCCGCCGCCGGAATTCCTGATCCTCGGCACCGGCCCGGCCATGGCCTTCCCGCCCCGGGCCTTCGTCAAGGCGTTGGAAGCGCAGGGGATCGGCGTCGAAGCGATGGACAGCAAGGCCGCCGCCCGCACCTGGGGCATGCTGCGCGGCGAGGGACGCTGGATCGCCGCGGCGCTGATGCCGTTATGAACTGTCCTTGTGCTCCTGCGGAAGCAGGAGCCCAGCGGCACTGGCGGAACGGCTGGGTTCCTGCTTTCGCAGAACGCGAGAGAAGCGGTTAAAGCCCCGTTCAGCCGCTGGGCGGTGAAATGCCAGGCTATCGCCTTCCCGCTTGGCCTCCGCCACAGCCTCAGCTAAGAGCCCCTCATGCTCCTCAAGATTTCCCGTCCGCTGACCCTGCTCCTCGTTTCGGCCGCTTTCGTGCCGCTGGCCGGTTGCGCCTCCAATCGCGCACAGGGCGGGGCGGCCGACACGCAATATGTCGCCCGCGACGTCAACACGCTCTACAATGCCGGCAAGGACAAGCTGGACCGCGGCCAGTACAAGCTCGCCGCCGCCCTCTTCGACGAGGTGGAGCGCCAGCATCCTTATTCGATCTGGGCGCGCCGCGCGCAGCTGATGAGCGCCTTTTCCTATTATGCCGCCAAGGATCACCAGAAATCGATCGATGCGGCGCGCCGCTTCCTGTCGATCCATCCGGGCAACAAGGATGCGCCCTACGCTTATTATCTGATCGCGCTCAATCATTACGAGCAGATCGAGGATGTGACCCGCGACCAGAGCATCACGCGCCAGGCCTTGGATGCGCTGAACGAACTCGCCCGCCGCTATCCGAACACCGAATATGCCGCCGACGCGCGCCTCAAGATCGACCTCGTCAACGATCATTTGGCGGGCAAGGAAATGGAGATCGGCCGCTTCTACCAGAATCGCCACCAGTGGCTGGCGTCCGTCATCCGCTTCCGCACCGTGATCGACGACTATCAGACGACGACCCATACGCCGGAAGCCTTGATGCGCCTCACCGAATCCTATCTCGCGCTCGGCATCCCCGAGGAAGCGAAGAAGGCGGCGGCGGTGCTGGCGGCCAATTATCCGGGCACCAAATGGTATGAGCGCGCTTATGCCCTCATCCAGGAGCATGCTCCGGCGGCGTGAGGCGGACGCTTGAGTGTTCCTGCGAAAGCAGGAACCCAGTGGCACCGGCCTTTCTAGGCTCCCGCTTTCGCAGGAGCACATCCTGCTCAGCAATAACATCAAGAGCGTTGAGGGTATCGGCGTTCCGACTATACATCTCCCCATGCTGACCGGCCTTTCCATTCGCGACGTGGTGCTGATCGAGACGCTGGATCTCGAATTCGGCCCCGGGCTCGGCGTGCTGACGGGCGAAACAGGGGCGGGGAAGTCGATCCTGCTCGATTCGCTGGGGCTGGCGCTGGGCGCGCGGGCGGACAGCGGGTTGGTGCGTGCCGGACAGGCGCAGGCGGTGGTGAGCGTCAGCTTCGACGTGGGGCGCGATCATCCGGCGCACATTTTGCTGGGCGATGGCGGAATTTCGGTGGAGCCGGGCGAGCCGATCACCATCCGCCGCATCCTCAAGGCCGATGGCGGCAGCCGGGCATTGGTCAACGATCAGGCGGTGTCGGTGGCATTGCTCCGCGAGCTTGGCGGGATGCTCGTCGAAATTCACGGCCAGCACGACGATCGCGGACTCTTGAATGCGCGCGGGCACCGGACGCTGCTCGACATCTATGGCGGCATCGACACGAGCGCGGCGGAAGCCGCCTATCGCGGCTGGCGCGCGGCGGAGGAGAAGCTGACGGCGGCGCGGGCCGACCTCGACCATGCCGAGCGCGATCGTGAATATCTGGAGCATGCCGTCGCCGAGCTGAGGGCATTGGCGCCGCAGCCCGGCGAGGAAGAGGAGTTGGCGGGCCTTCGCGCCAATATGCAGAAGGGGGCGCGGCTCGCCGAGGATATCGCGGCGGCGGCGGCTTTGCTTGAAGGATCGGAGGGCGGCCTTGCCCAACTGCGCCAGGCGGCACGGCGGCTGGACCGCATCGCGAGCGAGCATGACAAATTGGCCGAGGCGCTCGCCGCCATCGACCGGGCGGTGATCGAGGCTTCGGAAGCCGAGGACCGCTTAAGCGAAGCGGCCGAGGCGATGGCCTATGATCCGGCGCGGCTGGAAGAGGCCGAGGCGCGGCTGTTCGACCTGCGCGCCATGGCCCGCAAGCATCGCGTGGACTGCGACGCGCTTCCCGCGCTGGCCGAGGAGATGGCGGCGAAATTGGGCGCGATCCATGCGGGCGGCGAGGGGCTCGCGGCGCTCGAGCGCCAGGTGGCGGAGCATCGCGCGGCGTTCGACGCGGCGGCGGCTGAATTGACCCGGCTGCGGACGCAAGCGGCGGCGCGGCTCGACATGGCGGTGGCGGCGGAGCTTCAGCCCTTGAAGCTCGATGCGGCGAAGTTCCGCACGGTGATCGAGCCGCTGGCCGAGGGGCAATGGAGCGCCAAGGGCAAGGACAGGGTGGAATTCGAAATCGCCACCAATCCGGGCGCGCCCTTTGCGCCGCTCGCCAAGATCGCGTCGGGCGGCGAATTGTCGCGCTTCATCCTGGCCCTCAAAGTGGCGCTCGCCGAGCGTGGCGGCGTCGCGACGATGATCTTCGACGAGATCGACCGGGGCGTCGGCGGCGCGGTGGCGAGCGCGATCGGCGAACGGCTCCATCGCTTGGCGCAGGGGGCGCAGGTGCTGGTCGTGACGCACAGCCCGCAGGTCGCGGCGCGCGGCGGCCAGCATTATTTCATCGAAAAGAGCCATGACGGCACGGTGACCCGCACCGGCGTTCAGGCGTTGGATGCGGCGCGGCGGCGGGAGGAAATTGCGCGGATGCTGTCCGGCGCCGAAGTGACGGACGAAGCGCGGGCGCAAGCGAGCAGGCTTTTGGAGGCGGCGTGATGGAAATGAAGCCTTTTCAAATGACTCACCAGGGCGTGACGCATGAGGGGCTGATCGCGCTCCCGCCGGGTGGCGGGGCAGTGCCGACGATCCTCATCTTCCCCACCTTTTCGGGCGTCGATCAATTGGCGTCGGAAGCGGCCGAGCGCCTGACCGGCTGGGGTTATGGCGCGATCGTCTGCGACGTCTATGGCGAGGGCCGGACCGGCGAAACGCGCGAAGAATGCACAGCCTTGATGCGCCCATTCGTCGAGGACCGGGCGATGTTGCGCGCCATTCTCCTCGCCTGGGCGGACGCGGCGCGCGGGGCGGACGGCGTCGATGGCGGGCGCCTTGCCGCCATCGGCTTTTGCTTCGGCGGCCTCTGTGCGCTCGATCTGGCGCGGGCGGGCGCGGATGTGCGAGCGGTGGGCAGCTTCCATGGGCTCTTCACGCCGACGGGACTTCCCTCGCCGGGCATCAAGGCGAAGATCGCCGTCTATCACGGCTGGGACGACCCGATGGCGACGCCGGATCAATTCGTCGCGCTTGGCCGGGAGCTGTCGGAAGCGGGCGCGGACTGGCAGGCCCATGCTTATGGCGGGACGATGCACGGTTTCACCAGCCCGAGAGCCGCCGCGCCGGAACTTGGCGTGCTGTATAATGAAGTGGCGGCGGAGCGGGCATGGGCTTCCCTGCGGTTGTTTCTGGCAGAGACTCTGGCGTGAGCGATCTGTTTGAGGAAGCGAACGCCACTGCTGAGCTGGAGCGGCTGGCACGGGAGATCGCACGGCATAACCGGCTTTATCACAGCGACGACCAGCCGGAGATTTCGGACGCCGAGTTCGACGCGTTGGTCCGGCGCAATGCGGAGCTCGAGGCGAAATTTCCGCATCTCGTGCGCTCCGATAGCCCCTCGCGGCAAGTGGGTGCGGCACCGGGCGGACATCTCGCCAAGGTGGCGCATGCGACGTCGATGCTCAGCCTCGACAATGCCTTTTCAGACGAGGACGTCATCGATTTCGCGGGGCGGGTGCGGCGGTTCCTCAACTTGCCCGACGATGCCGAGTTGGCCTTGACCGCCGAGCCGAAGATCGACGGCCTGTCCTGTTCGCTGCGCTATGAAAAAGGCGTGCTGACCCTCGCCGCGACTCGGGGCGACGGCACGACGGGCGAGGACGTGACGCCCAATGCGCGAACCATTGCGGATATTCCCGAGCGGCTGGCGGGCGCCGCGCCGGATGTGTTCGAGATACGCGGCGAGGTCTATATGGCGAAGGCTGACTTCGCCGCGCTGAACAAGCGGCAGGAGGCGGAAGGCGGCAAGATCTTCGCCAATCCGCGCAATGCGGCGGCCGGGTCGCTGCGGCAGAAGGATGCCGCGGTCACCGCCGCGCGACCGTTGCGGTTCCTGGCGCATGGCTGGGGAGAGGTTTCCGACCTTCCGGGCGAAACGCAGTGCGACATCATGCGCGCCATTGCCGCCTGGGGCGTTCCGGTGTCGGAGGATTTCCGGCGTTTTACGGACATGGGCGCGCTCATTGCCCATTATCGCGCGATCGAGGCGAAGCGGGCGGACCTGCCGTTCGACATCGACGGCGTGGTCTACAAGGTCGACCGGATCGATTGGCAGAAGAGGCTGGGGCAGGTGGCGCGCGCGCCGCGTTGGGCGATCGCGCACAAATTCCCGGCCGAGCGGGCGCAGACGACGCTCAACGCCATCGACATTCAGGTCGGGCGGACGGGCAAGCTGACGCCGGTGGCGCGGCTGGAGCCAGTGACGGTGGGCGGTGTGACCGTCACCAACGCGACGCTCCACAATGCCGACGAAATCGGGCGGTTGGGCGTGCGCCCCGGCGACCGGATCGTCGTGCAGCGCGCGGGCGACGTCATTCCGCAGATCGTGGAGAATCTGACTCGTGATCATCCACGAGATGTATGGCGTTTTCCAACTGTATGTCCGGAATGTGGTTCTCCAGTCGTTCGGGATTATAATCCTAGCACTTTAACTTATAGCGTTGATCGCCGTTGTACTGGGGCTTTGTCATGCCCTCCTCAAGTCGAACGCACAATTGAGCACTTCTGCGGAAAATCTGGCTTAGATATCGAAGGTCTAGGGTCGGAAACAGTTAAAACTCTTGTTTCGGCGAAACTCATCGAAAGGCCGAGCGATATTTTTGAGCCGCATCATTGGCGAGATGCTCTCTTAGCCTTGCCGGGGTTTGGCTCACGCAAGGTAGCCGCTCTTGAAGCTGCAATTCAAAAGAGCCGCGTTATTACTCTTCCTCGTTTCCTTCAATCTCTAGGATTCCGCCTCATTGGGTCCGAAAAAGCTAAGCTAATCTCCTCTGTACTTGATACGATTGAAAAAATTATCGAATATTGTCGCCATGTTAGATCAGAGGAAATTCATAATTGGGAATATGAAAGAGAAAAAATCTTTTTGTATGACGTGAGTGTAGAGGAGCTGAGGGCTTCAGTGGGTTCCGCTTACGCTCAAGCACGGCAGAAAATTATTCGCTTTACAGAAGCTCCAGGCGTTGGGCCGGTCATGGCCGACGAAATGATCGCCCATTTGATTGAGGTCGCTTCTAATCAGAAAAATCTATTCCAGTTTTCAAGCCGCTTAACGACGGCTTACCTCAGCTTCAGAAAACACTTTCCCGGAAAACGATCTAGTATTTATGAGAATGCGGACGACTGGCTGCGCGGCAAGGTGGTAGAGACTTGCATCGCGACAGCTCGGCAGATTTTGCCTCTCGTTCGGACGTCCCAATTGAGGAATTCATCATCCCGAATAGTGGAATCTCTATTTCCTTTTGCAAACAATTCTCGGGGCCTGATCCAGGCGCTTGAACGCGATCGTTGGGCGTATCGGCTACTTACGGATGTAGAAGGGATAGGCTGGGCCACGGCGCAGTCGCTTGTTGAAAATGTTACCTCGTCCACAAATGAGAGCGAGATAGAACGCCTAGTCGCATCAATGATGATTGAGAGGTACCTCCCTCATTACATCGAATCGGTAGTTAACGGAAAAACCATTGTATTTACTGGCAGCCTTGAATCGCTGTCTCGGGGCGAAGCTAAAGCGCAAGCGGAACACCTTGGGGCCAAGGTGGCTGGGACTGTTTCAACCAAGACCGACCTGGTCGTCGCAGGCCCGGGCGCCGGGTCGAAGCTCAAGAAGGCCGAAGAACTGGGGATCAAGGTGATCAGCGAGGCGGAGTGGGCCGCGATCGTGGCGGGAGCATCCTGACTTTTCGGGCTCCTGCGCAAGCAGGAGCCCAAATGAAAGGTTCGGCGCCCCTGGGTTCCTGCTTTCGCAGGAACACGATCACTGCCAGCCGAGCGCCTTCCTTTTCCGCATCGTCAGGATCGTCCAGTCGCCGCGCACGATGTCGAAGCTGCCCATCAGGCCTTGGCGGCGATAAGCGGACGTCACCGCTTCCGCCTGGGTGTTGAGGAGTCCGGCGAGGATCAGGCGGCCGCCGGGCGCGAGCGCCGCAGCAACGGAGGGGGCGAGGTCGATGAGCGGCCCGGCGAGGATGTTGGCGACGATGAGGTCATAAGGTGCGCGGGCGGCGAGGCGGGGGTGCTCCATGCCGGCGGCCACGATCAGCTCGACTTCACCCTTGCCGGTGCCCGTCGGGATCCCGTTGATCGCGGCATTTTCCGCGGACACGTCGATGGAGACGGGATCGATGTCGGACGCGGCGACCTTCGCGTCCGGCCAGAGCTTCAGTGCGGCGAAGGCGAGGAGGCCGGTGCCGGTGCCGAGATCGAGGATGTTGTCGAAGCTGATCGCCCCCTCCTTCAGGCGGTCCATGGCCAGCAGGCAGCCGGTCGTGGTTTCGTGCTGGCCGGTCCCGAAGGCACGACCGGCGTCGATCTCCAGCGCGATGGCATCGGCGGGAATGGCATCCCGGTGCGCGGGGGTATGGACGAAGAAGCGGCCCGCGCGAATGGGCTCAAGGCCCTGCTGGCTCATCGTCACCCAATCCTCGTCGGCAAGCTGCTCGATGCTGGGCTCGATACGCTCCGCGCTGGGCGCGAGGGTGCGGAACAGGGCGATGTCGTCCGGCGTGGGCGCGGTTTCGAAATAGCCGTCGAGGCGCCATTCGTCGGGCTTCGTCTCGTCGGGCTCGCTCGACATCAGGACGGGCGGGTTCTCGAAAGCCGCGAAAGGGCTTTCCTCCCGCTCCACCGCTTCCGCCTCCGCCTTGGTGCAGGGGAGGGTAATCTTCCAGCTGCTCACTCTTGTGCTCCCGCGAAAGCGGGAGCCCAGCGGCACGGCCTCGCGAAACTGAGCTCCTGCTTTCGCAGGAGCACAAAGGGCTTAGCGCACATAGCTCGCTCCATTCACATCGATGACCGCGCCGGTCGCGGACGGCGGCGCGTCGAGGGCGAGCCAGCGGACGGTTTCGGCAACTTCCTCCGGCCCCGCGACGCGGCCGAGGGGGATATCGGCAAGGAGCTTCGCGCCGCCCCGGCTTTCCAAATAATCCTCCGCCATGCCCGTCATCGTGAAGCCCGGGCAGACGGCGAAGGCGAGAATATTCTCGCCCGCATAGCCGCGCGCGATCGACTTGGTCATGCCGATCATGCCCGCCTTCGAAGCGGCATAATGCCAATGCTGCGGGCTGTCGCCGCGATAGGCGGCGCGGCTGGCGACGTTGACGATGCGGCCGCCGCCACGGTCGCGGAAATGAAGGACGGCGAGGCGGCACAGCTCGGCCGAGGCGGTGAGATTGATGCGCATCGTGCGCTCCCACTGGGCAAGCCAGGCGTCATGCCCATCCTCGATTGGCGAGGCTTCGAAAACGCCCGCATTGTTGATGAGGACATCGATATGGCCGAGGCGGGAGAGGGCCTCGCCCCACAGCGCCTCCGCGGCACCGGGCCGGGAGAGGTCGGCGGCGATCTGATTGTCGCCGCCTTTGCTCGAATGGCCGACGGCTTTGCTGCCCGCAAGTGCGGAGAGGATGGCGGCGCCGATGCCCCGGCTGGTGCCGGTGACGAGGATGTTCTTGCTCATGAACGGCGGAATAAGGCTGGATTGGCAGGAGGGAAAGCCGGATCGTGCTCCTGCGAAAGCAGGAGTCCAGCGGCACTCAAGGAAGAACTGGGCTCCTGCTTTCGCAGGAGCACAAGGTCAGGCCGCGAAGCTGTTGATGAATTCGGCGGTCTTGGCGCGGAATTCGCCAAGCTGGTCGTGAACGCGGATGAAGCCGTTTTCGACCTCGTCGATCTCGCTGGCAACGCCCTCGGTATCGGTGCGGATCGCGGCGATCGTCGACGACATGGAATCGGCCGCCAATGCGGTTTCGTCGACGGCGGCGGTGATCATCGTCACCGTCTGCGCCTGAACTTCCATCGCCTCGCGGATGCGCTGGGCCGAAACCTGGACCTCTTCGACCGTTTGCTTGATCGAATCGTTGGCGCCCAGGGTCTGCCGGGTGGCCTGCTGGATGGCGGCGATCTTGCCGTGAATGTCGTCGGTGGCGCGCGCCGTCTGGTCGGCGAGCGATTTCACTTCCTGCGCGACGACGGCGAAACCGCGGCCCGCATCGCCCGCGCGCGCCGCTTCGATCGTCGCGTTGAGGGCGAGGAGATTGGTCTGGCCCGCAATGTCGCGGATCAGGCCGAGGATCGATTCGATCGCCTCGACATGGGCGGACAGGGCCTGGCTTACCTTGACCGCTTCGGCCGCTTGATCTCCGGCGCGGGTAGCGACGCCGGCTGCGACCTCCACCTCGCTGCGGGCATCCTCAATGGCGCGGATGAGGCCGGCGGCGGTTTGCGCGGCTTCGCGCATCGCGACAGCGGACTGTTCGGCGGCGGCGGCGACTTCGCTGGTCTTGCCGAGCATGCCGCGCGTGGCGGTGGCCGTCGAAGCGGTCCGCTCGCGCAGGCTGGCCGTTTCATCGGTCGCGCCGCTCATCATCGTGCTGACGCTTTTCTTGAAATGCTCGCTCTGCCGGCCCCGGGCCTCGGCGGCTTCATTGGCCTCGAGGAGGGCGATCTGGCTAAGAATGATCTCATTTTCATAGAGGGACAGGCGAATCATGACGTCGATCGCCTGCCTGCAATTCTCGTCGTCGCCCGCGAAATGCCGGCGAAGGGCTTCGCACGTGCGGGATATGATCTGGGCGCGGCGCTGCATGATCACGGGCAGCGCCTGTTTCTTGACGAACAGGTTGATGCCGTAATTGGCGACTTCCTGGATCCAATCCTCGTTGATGTCCTTGGTGAAGCGGCGTTCGATGACGTTGGCGGCATCGTCTCCGGCCTCGGCCCGGGCGGCTTCGGCAATGACGTCCCCCGCCTTGGCCCACAAGGATTTCAGATCGCGTTCCAGCCCGCCATTTTCGTTATAGGCGGCGAGGCGCACGGCCATCTGCTGCGGGGAAAGCTTCTGAACCGGTGTTGAAGCGGGAGAATAAGCGTTCATTCACGTCCACCATTTGTCGCGATTTCAGCCGGCCTTAAAGCGAAATGGTAAACAAAGTTTTGGCTTTTCCTTTTCTCGGCGCGCGGACGCCGGTCAGCACTGACGATGAGCGGGGAGGGACCGGGATGCGAGACCAGCTTGCAACATCGGGCTTTTGTCCTAAAAGCGCCCCGATTGACCCGAACGGAGCCGAAGCGACCATGAGCCGCAATTCGACAAGACCGCTGTCGCCGCATCTCACCATCTGGAAATGGGGACCGCACATGCTGGTCTCGATCCTCCACCGCGTGACCGGATCCGGGCTTTCCATCGTCGGCGGCCTCGCGCTGGCCTGGTGGCTGGCGGCGGCGGCTTCGGGCGAAGAGGCTTATGGGAAATTCACTGCGTTTTTGACCGAAGGCTGGGGCCTGTGGTTGGGCCTGATCGTGGGCATCGGGCTTACCTGGGCCTTGTTCCAGCATACTTTCTCCGGCCTCCGCCATCTCGTCATGGACATCGGCGCGGGCTTCGAGCTCAAGGCCAACAAATTCTGGGCGCAGATGACGATCGTCGGCTCCGTGCTCGCGACCGCCTTGCTGTGGTTCTATATCCTGGAGGTGAAGTGATGCGCAGCAAGACCGCACTTGGGCATGTGCGCGGCCTCGGCTCCGCGAAGACCGGCGCCCATCATTGGTGGCTGGAGCGGCTGACGTCGATCTCCACCCTCGTCCTCTTCGTCTGGTTCTTCGTGTCGATCCTGCGCCTGCCGGACCTTGGCTATGAAAGCGTGACGACATGGCTGCGGTCGCCGCTCAACGCGGTGCCGATGCTGCTCTTCATCCTGTCGACCTTCTGGCACATCAAATTGGGCATGCAGGTCGTCTGGGAAGATTATATCCATGAATCGACCAAGGTGTTCGCCATCACCCTCACCAATTTCCTGGTGATCGGCGTCGGCGCGCTCGCCTTCTTCTCCGTTCTCAAGATCGCCTTTGGCGCAGAGGCTCAATAAAATGGCTGACGCTTACAAGATCATCGACCATGTTTATGACGTCGTCGTGGTGGGCGCGGGCGGCTCCGGCCTGCGCGCGACGATGGGCGCCGCCGAAAAGGGGCTGAAGACGGCTTGCGTCACCAAGGTCTTCCCGACCCGCAGCCATACCGTCGCCGCGCAAGGCGGCATCGCGGCCAGCCTCGGCAATATGGGTCCGGATCACTGGACCTGGCACATGTATGATACGGTGAAGGGCTCCGACTGGCTCGGCGACCAGGACGCAATCGAATATCTGTGCCGGGAGGCGCCCGCCGCCGTCTATGAGCTCGAACATTATGGCGTGCCGTTCAGCCGCACCAACGAAGGCAAGATCTACCAGCGCGCATTCGGCGGCATGACGCAGAATATGGGCGAAGGCCCGGCCGCCCAGCGCACCTGCGCCGCCGCCGACCGCACCGGCCACGCCATGCTCCACGCGCTCTACCAGCAATCGCTGAAATATGACGCGGACTTCTTCATCGAATATTTCGCCATCGACCTCATCATGGAAGATGGCGAATGCCGCGGCCTCATTGCTTTGTGCATGGAGGACGGCTCCATCCATCGCTTCACCGCGCAGGCCGTGGTGCTCGCGACAGGCGGCTATGGCCGCTGCTATTTCTCCGCAACATCGGCCCATACCTGCACCGGCGACGGCGGCGGTATGGTGCTGCGCGCCGGGCTCCCGTTGCAGGACATGGAGTTCGTCCAGTTCCACCCGACCGGCATTTACGGCGCGGGCGTGCTGATCACCGAGGGCGCGCGCGGCGAGGGCGGATACCTCACCAACTCCGAAGGCGAGCGCTTCATGGAGCGTTATGCGCCGTCCGCGAAGGATCTGGCGTCGCGCGACGTCGTCTCGCGCTCGATGGCGATGGAGATCCGCGAAGGGCGCGGCGTCGGCAAGGAGAAGGACCATATCTACCTTCACCTCGACCATATCGACGCCAAGATCCTGGCCGAACGCCTTCCCGGCATTACCGAGACCGGCAAGATTTTCGCGGGCGTGGACCTCACCCGCCAGCCTCTCCCCGTCGTGCCGACTGTCCACTATAATATGGGCGGCATCCCGACCAATTATCATGGCGAGGTGGTGACGCTGAAGGACGGCAATCCGGACGCGGTCGTGCCCGGCCTGTTCGCGGTCGGCGAGGCGGCTTGCGTGTCGGTGCACGGCGCCAACCGCCTCGGCTCCAACTCGCTGATCGACCTAGTCGTCTTCGGCCGCGCGACGGGCATTCGCCTTGGCGAAATCCTGACGCCCAACGTCAAGGGCCGCCCGCTGCCCAAGGGATCGGAAGAAATGGCCCTCTCCCGCATCGATGCGCGGCGCCATGCCAAGGGCGGCAGCCCGACGGCGGACATTCGCGCGCAGATGCAGAAGACGATGCAGGCCGATTGCGCCGTCTTCCGCACCGAAAAGACGCTGGCGGAGGGCATGGAGAAGATCGACGCCGTCTATAAGCGGATGGACGACGTGCAGGTCACCGACCGCAGCCTCATCTGGAACACCGACCTCATCGAGACGCTGGAGCTCGACAACATGCTCCCGCAGGCCGTCGTCACGATGCATAGCGCCGCCAACCGCAAGGAAAGCCGCGGCGCGCACATGCACGAGGATTATCCCAATCGCGACGACGCGAACTGGATGAAGCACACGATTTCTTGGTTCGACGGGGGCAAGGTCGGCATCGACTACCGCCCGGTCCACGATTACACGCTGACCGACGAGATCGGTTACATCAAGCCGAAGGCGCGGGTTTATTGATCGGCGGAAGGTGCGGGCTCAAGGTTCCGCGCCTTTTTCGCATCGTCCTTGTGCACGACCCTCCATGCGGCGGCGCCGAACAGCAATAAGCTGATCCCAGCCGAAACGAGCGTCGCGATGCCCGCGCCAGTTGCGCCAAGATGGGGAAGGAGCAGGGCGAGCAGGCCCGCCAATACCGCCGTCGACACGAAGCGGAGCTGGAGGGCAAGGCCGGCCCGGCCTGTCGCCATCAAGGCCGGTTCGAAGCTGGTGCCCCCAAGGCCCAGTGCCGCTGCCGTGCCGAGCAGCATCAACAGCGGATAAGCATCGGCAAATTGGGGGCCGGCGATGAGCGTCAGGGCCGGCTTTCCGATCAGCAGCATCAGGACGATGATGACCGCCGCACCGATCGCGGCCAGCCGCACCGAGCTGCGGAAGAGCTTGGCGATATTCTGGCCCATATTGTTGAAATGAACCCGGGTGAGCTCGGCATAAACGGAACGGGACAGCATTTCCGACACGCGGGCGAGCGCTTCGCCGAGCTGATGGGCGAGGCGGTAATGGCCCGCCGCCGCCGCGCCCGCGAAGAAGCCGACGAGCAGGACGGTGACCTGCTTGGCCGCTCCGCCAAGCGTCGTGTTTGCATTGGTGATGAGGACAAATTTGAGGATACCGGGATTGTCGCGTCCGACCCGCCCGATCTTTGGCCAGTAAGCGGGGCTCATCGTTCCTTTCGAAACCTTCGCGGCGAACCACCAATAGACGGCGGCGGTGGCGATTTCGGACGCGGCCCAGGCGATCAGAAACCCTTTGATCGAGGCGCCCGCCGCGACCGCGATTCCCGCGCCGATCAGGCGGACGATGGGCGTCACCGTATCGGCCGTCGCGCCCATGCCGAAGCGGTCGTGCAGGCGCAGCACGCCGATCGCGGTCGACCGGACGCTGAGCAGGATAACGAAGGCGAACAGCAGGGCCTCCGTCCGCACCGCCGCATCCCAGCCGAAATGATTGCCGAGGAAGCCGATGCTGGCGATCGCGATCAGGCAGCCCGCAAGCGCGCCGCCGAAATCGAGCGCCAGGGCCAACGCGAGCACGCCGCCGAGGCTGTCCCTCCGCCCGGCCTGAAGGTGGGGCATGCCGAAGCGCACCACCCCCTGCCAGGTCTGGAAGCCGACGAAGGACGCGATGGCCTGTGCGATGCCGAGGATGAGGACGAACTGGCCGAAGCCTGCCGCGCCCAGCGTGCGGGTGGCGAGCCCAAGATAGACGAGACTGAGCGCGGCGCCCACGCCTTTACCGGCAAGCAGCCAGCCCGCATTTTCCAGCACGCGCGCGATCGTGCCGTTCCGGGACGCCCCCCCGGCGCGCATCCGCCTCACCCGTTCACGCCAGAAGTCGACGATCAAATCCCGATTCCCACTTTGCCCGGCTCCCGGTAGAGAGAGCGCCCATGAAGATCGCCTTCCTCTACATCGCCGAAGCCTATCAATGCTACCATGGCGCTGCCGTGGCGCTGGAATTGGCGTCGCGGCCGGGGGTTGAGGTCGATCTTTTCTACAACGATCCCGAAACGCCGCGCCATCACGAACGCATCCGCAAGGCTTATAATGGGCCGAAGCTGAAGATCGAGCGGCTGAAACGCTCGCCGCTCACGAAGTTTCTTCAGGGCCTTAAGATTTTCGGCATGTGGAAGAAGCTCGTCCTGCGCGCCAACTGGCGGATGCTGAACGGCTATGATGTCGTCATCACTGTGGAAAATACCGTAGCACCTTTAAAGAGCATGGGCATGACGCGGCCCAAGATGGTGTACATGCCGCATGGCTATGGCGACCGGGCGGTGGGTTTTCTACCTCGGGTGGCAGTATTCGACCTTGTTTTGCCAGCGGGGCAGAAGACGGCCGATCGGATGATGGATGCAGGGGTGCTGAAGCCTGAAAATTATGTCTGTACCGGTTATGTAAAGATGGAAACGGCGGCGCGGCTGTCACGGGCCGAAGGCAGGTTGTTCCGGAATGATCGTCCGATCGTGCTTTATAATCCCCATAAGGCCCCTGGCATGGAATCCTGGAGCCGCTTCATCGAACCTTTGCTGAAGGCCTTTGCGGAGCAGGATGAGTTCAACCTGATCGTCGCTCCCCATGTGAAGATGTTCCGCCGCCGTTCTGCTCGCCTGCGCCGCCAATGGGAGGCGCGCAGCACCGATACCATCCTTATCGATCTGGGCTCGGACCGTTCGCTTGATAACAGCTATACCGATGTCGCCGATATATATGTCGGAGACATTAGCAGCCAAGTTTATGAATTTCTCGCCAAGCCCCGGCCCTGTCTGTTCCTCAATGCGCATGGCATCGACTGGAAGGAGGATCCCAACTTCCGTTTCTGGCATTTGGGCGATGTCATTGACGATCCGGCGCAACTGATGCCCGCTATCGGTGCCGCCAGGGAACGGCATGCCCTTTATCGCGACACGCAGGAGGCACTTTCCGCCTATACCCTTGGTGACCGCAGTCCCGGAGCCGTGAGACGCGCGGCCGATGCGATCCTCGATCGCTTCGGGCATGAGGCGGAACCTGCATGAAGATCGCCTTCCTCTACAATCACGACGCCATCCACCAGATCGCGCATACCGCGCCGATCGTGGCGGCGCTCAGGGCGATGGCGCCGGAGGTTTCGGTCTCGATCCTGACTTCGACGCGGGCGCAGGAGGCGCGGGTGCGGCTGCTGCTCTCGAGCGAGGTCATGGCGTCGGTGACGATGACGAGGCTGAAGCCCGGGCTCCTCCAGGCCTCGTTCGGCTGGATCGCCAATGCCGTTGCCCCGTACAGACGGCTCGCGGTGCTCAGGAACAATCTCGATCTCCTTGCCGGTTTCGATGCGCTGGTGGTGCCCGAAACGACGAGCGCCTTCCTGAAGACCCGCTTCGGCGTTACCGGGCCTAAGCTCATCTACCTGCCGCACGGCGCGGGGGACCGATCCGTCGGATTTCGAGAGGTGACGAAAGCCTTCGATCTTGTTCTCTTGTCGGGCCGGAAGGTGCGGGACCGGATGCTGGCGGCGGGCCTCATCCGCGAGGACGGGCATGCGATTGTCGGCTATCCGAAATTCGACACGGTGGACCTTAGCGCCCGGCCGCGCCTGTTCGGCGACGACAAGCCGGTCGTGCTTTACAATCCGCATTTCGATCCGAAATTGTCGTCTTGGTACGATCTGGGGCGCTCAGTGCTGGACTGGTTCGCCGAGCAGGATCGCTACAACCTGATCTTCGCGCCGCACGTCATGCTGTTCCGGCGGCAGCTGCATGGGTCGGTCGAGCATGCGCGGCTGCGGTTCACGGGCGGGCTTTCCGAAATCTATCGCCGTTATCCCAACATCATCATCGACACGGAAAGCCAGCGCAGCGTCGACATGACCTACACGCTCAGCGCCGACATCTATCTCGGCGACGTTTCGAGCCAGATTTACGAATGGATCGCCCGCCCGCGTCCGGCCATCTTCCTGAACGCCCATGGGGCGGAGTGGCAGGGGAATGCGAATTATGCGCATTGGCGGTTGGGGCAGGTGATCGACAGGGTTGAGGCGCTGCCTGAAGCCCTTGCCCGCGTCGCGGAACGGCCGGACGACCATGCCGCGATCCAGCGTGCGGCATTCCAGGAAACATTCTCGTTGACGGGGGAGCGTTCGGCCGATCGCGCGGCGCGGGCGATCCTGGATTTTCTAAGCCGGAACGGCGGAGCGGCTTAGGGGCTTTTCCCCCAGCCGCTCTTTGGCTATCGAGGCGCCGCAAAGGATGGACCATGGCTGAATTCACGCTCCCGAAGAACAGCAAGATCAAGGGCAAGGGCAAGACGCACGAAGCGCCGGCCGATGCGGGCCGGATCAAGACGTTCAAGGTCTATCGCTACGATCCGGACAGCGGCGAAAATCCGCGCTACGACACGTTCGAGGTCGATCTCGACAGCTGCGGGCCGATGGTGCTCGACGCGCTCATCAAGATGAAGAGCGAGCAGGATCCGAGCCTCACCTTCCGCCGCTCCTGCCGCGAGGGGATTTGCGGTTCCTGTTCGATGAACATCGACGGGCGCAACGGCCTCGCCTGCACCACCGCCATCGAGGACATCAAGGGCGACGTCCGCATCACGCCGCTGCCGCACATGGACGTGGTAAAGGATCTGGTGCCGGACTTCACCCATTTCTATGCGCAATATGCGTCCATCGAGCCGTGGCTGAAGACGAAGACGCCGACACCGTCGGGCAAGGAGCGCCTCCAGTCGCCGGAAGATCGCGCGAAGCTGGACGGCCTGTACGAATGCATTCTGTGCGCTTGCTGTTCGACGTCCTGCCCGAGCTATTGGTGGAATTCCGACCGGTTCCTCGGCCCGGCCATCCTGCTCCAGGCCTATCGCTGGCTCGCCGACAGCCGCGATGAATATACCGGCGAGCGCCTCGACGAGCTGGAGGATCCGTTCCGCCTCTATCGCTGCCACACGATCATGAACTGCGCGAACGTATGCCCGAAGGGCCTCAATCCCGCCAAGGCGATCGCCGAGACCAAGAAGCTGCTGGTCGAACGGGCGCTCTGATCTTAACCCGGTCTTAGGACTAGCCGGCTAGCCCGCCTCCTCTGATAGAGGGGGAGAAGAGATGGGCTATCTGGAGCGGT
This sequence comes from Sphingosinicella flava, assembly GCF_016025255.1. Classification (NCBI taxonomy): domain Bacteria; kingdom Pseudomonadati; phylum Pseudomonadota; class Alphaproteobacteria; order Sphingomonadales; family Sphingomicrobiaceae; genus Allosphingosinicella; species Allosphingosinicella flava. The sequence continues at coordinate 1,387,894 of NZ_CP065592.1, read as the reverse complement.
ATCGCGCCGGCGATCACGAGGCCGTTTGGAACGAATTGCGGCACATCGGCATCGGCACGGACGATGCCCTGGCGCAAGAGGCCGAGGCGGTGGCCGACCTCCTCATGTCGCGCGCACGCGCCAATCTTGAGCGCATCGCCGCGGGCCTGAAAGAGCTCGGCTATGCATTCGAACCTCCCGCCCCGAGCAGCCAGATCGATCCCGCGATCATGCAATCTGCGAAGGACGCCCAGGCGCAGACGGCCGCAATGCTCGCCAATCTGGACAAGATGGGGCTGCCCGCCGACAGCATGGCCATGATGGGCGACATGGCGCAATATCTTCAAGCCATGGTCGAGCGCGCATCTCAGCCCCTGCCGGCCTTTCCCGGCATTCCCGGGCCGGGCTTCAAAGGCGTTCAGCGCCCGCTCGGCGACAACGGCATCTCGGTTCGTCACGTCAAACAATTCGAACGCAAGGTTCATAAGCTTCCCCTTGCCCTTGGCGCGTTCTGGAAGACGATCGGCCATGCCGATTTCGAAGGAGCGCTGCCCGGCCACGACACGGCATCCTGGCAGCCTTTCTTCGTGCTCCCCTGCCTCGGCCTCGTCGAAGAGTATGAGGAATATGTCGAGGATAATGGCAGCGGTGACGATTTCACGGTGGAGCTGGTCGCCAATCCAGAGGATGACGATTATCCGCTGGGCGTCTCTCTCACCCCCGGAGCCGACGCGAAGTTCGAAAACGGCGAATGGTTCGTCGATCATTTGCGCCGCGCGACGCGCTCGGCCAGTTTCCTGGCCTTGGCGCGGGCCGACATGCCGCCCGGCATCGCGGCCATAGCCGATGCCTGGGAGCCATTTTAAACGAGCGGTCTCCGGCTTTTCTTCCCGCCCTTATTCTGCAATGGCGCCGCCATGCAGATGCCGATCCGTACTAAAGCCAGCCCCGCCCGGACGGGCTGGCGCACAGGGAAGGTGCGCTGGAAGCCGCACCCATGAGCGGGGTTCTCCAGCGTTATGAGGCGCTGCTCGCCGCCGGGGAGCTGCGCGCCGATGCCGATCAGCGTCAGGCGGCCGTGCTTCTCGACCGGCTTGTGTGTGCGGTGAACGCCCCGGCCCGAGTTGGCTTCGTCTCCCGCCTGCTGGGGCGGGAGGCGCCGGCGCCACGCGGGCTCTACCTCTGGGGCGGGGTCGGCCGCGGCAAATCCATGCTGATGGACCTCGCCTTCGCGGCGGTCACCATTCCCGCCAAGCGCCGCGTCCATTTCCACGAATTCATGCTGGAGGTGCACGAACGGCTGCGGATCGAACGGCTGCGCGAGGGCGGCGATCCCATTCCGCCCGTCGCCGCCGCCATCGCCGCCGAGGCGCGGCTGCTGGCGTTCGACGAAATGGTCATCAACAACAGCGCGGATGCGATGATCCTGTCGCGGCTCTTCGCGCAGCTGCTGGAGCGGGGAGTGACGGTCATCACCACATCGAACCGCCCGCCGCGCGATCTCTACAAGCACGGCCTCAACCGCGAATTGTTCCTGCCCTTCATCGACCTGATCGAGCGGGAACTGGACGTGGCGGCGTTGAATGGGCCCACCGACTACCGGTTGGAGCGGCTGGGCGGCTTTCCGACCTGGTATGTGCCGAACGGAGTCGAAGCGACGGTGGCCCTGTCCCGCGCCTTCTTCCGCCTGACCGATTATCCGCCCGAGGATGCGGCGCACGTGCCCTCGGAGGATATCCCCGTGCAGGGCGGGCGGACGCTGCGCGTGCCCAAGGCGCTGAAGGGCGTCGCCGTCTTCTCCTTCAAGCGGCTGTGCGGGGAAGCGCGGGGGGCGCCCGATTATCTCGCCGTCGCGCGCCGCTATCATAGCGTGATCATCGTCGGAATTCCGAAACTGGGGCCGGAGAACAGGAACGAGGCGGCGCGCTTCGTGACTTTAGTCGACGCGCTTTACGAGAATAAGGTGAAATTGCTCGCCGCCGCCGATGCCGCCCCGCCCGATCTTTACACGAAGGGCGACGGTGCCTTCGAATTTGAGCGCACCGTGTCTCGCCTCATGGAAATGCAATCGGCCGACTATCTCGCACAGGGGCACGGCGAGGCCTGAAATATGTTCCTGCGGAAGCAGGAATCCAGACGCGCTGCATGTGCCGCCGGGCTTCTGCTTTCGCAGGAGCACAAACCTCCCAAAAATCCGCCGCCAAACGGTTGCCCCAAGCGCGCGAGGGGTCTAAGCGGGCGCCCATATCTTCGCGGCTGCGCATCGCAGCCCGATCCCGCTTGTGAAACGGAAAGGCTGGGAGTCGCATGGCTCGGAAGAAAATCGCGCTTATCGGTTCGGGTATGATCGGCGGCACGCTCGCGCACCTCGCGGCGATGCGGGAGATGGGCGACATTGTCCTCTTCGACATCGCTGAAGGCACGCCGCAAGGCAAGGCGCTGGACATCGCGCAATCGGGTCCGGTCGACGGCTTCGACGCCAAGCTCGAAGGCGCGAACGATTATTCCGCCATTGCGGGCGCCGACGTCTGCATCGTCACCGCCGGCGTTCCGCGCCGTCCGGGCATGAGCCGCGATGATTTGCTCGGCATCAATTTGAAGGTCATGAAGGCGGTCGGTGAGGGCATCAAGCAATATGCCCCCAACGCCTTCGTCATCTGCATTACCAATCCATTGGACGCGATGGTGTGGGCGCTGCGCGAATTTTCCGGTCTGCCGCACAATATGGTCGTCGGCATGGCGGGCGTGCTCGATTCGGCGCGCTTCCGCCACTTCCTCGCCGAGGAGTTCAACGTGTCGGTCGAAGACGTCACCGCCTTCGTGCTTGGCGGCCACGGCGACACGATGGTCCCGGTCATCGAATATTCGACCGTCGCCGGCATCCCGGTGCCGGACCTCATCAAGATGGGCTGGTCCACCCAGGAAAAGATCGACGCCATCGTCGCCCGCACCCGTTCGGGCGGCGGCGAGATCGTGGGTCTCCTCAAGACCGGTTCGGCCTTCTACGCCCCGGCGGCGAGCGCGATCGCGATGGCCGAGAGCTTTTTGAAGGACAAGAAGCGCGTCCTTCCGGCCGCCGCAAACCTCACCGGACAATATGGCATTAGCGACCTCTATGTCGGCGTGCCGGTGGTGATCGGCGCGGGCGGCGTGGAGAAGATTGTCGAGATCGAACTGAATGACAGCGCCAAGCAGAATTTCCAGGTGTCGGTCGACGCCGTCAAGGAACTGCTCGAAGCCTGCAAGGGTATCGAGGAGAGCTTGGCGTGATGGGTTCGCGGAAACATCCTAACACAGATATGGCCCGGTAATGTCGGTCACGGCCGTCCTTGCTTTAATCGCCGCCGCGCCTTCGGCTTATCCCGCCGACGCCGTACTGACGGCGTTCGAGGAGGCGTGCGCGAATGTCGTCGATCTCGATCTGGCGCGCCGGGAACTCGGCAAGACGGAATGGCAGGAATTCACGCCCGAAGTCGGCACGCCCGTCGAAAAACTGATCTCCCTCGGCAAGGAGATGCTGGGCGATTCCATCAAGATGCGGCCCACTCATGCCTTTCGCCGGACCGTCGCGGGCGAAAGCCTTCACCTCATCCTGTCCGGGGTGGAGATGGAAGGCATCTGGCTGAACGGCTGCAGGCTGTATGACTTTGAGGAAGAGCGCCGGATCGATCCCGCGCTCGTCACCGCAGGGCTGCACCGCGATCCCGCCGAAACCATCGAGCGGGCGGGCGTGCTGGCCAAGACGGTTTGGGAACCGGGCTATAAAGCAGAGCATGAAGCGATGGAATTGTACCACATTCCCAAGGAAAGTCCCGCCAAACAAGCGCTGGGCGTATCCGGGATCAGTCTTGTTGCCAAAGCGCAGGGAACACTCGAATAATGTCCATTCTCGTCAATAAGAATACCAAGGTCATCACGCAGGGTTTCACCGGCGCGCAGGGGACGTTCCATTCGGAACAGGCTATTGCTTACGGCACGCAGGTTGTCGGCGGCGTGACGCCGGGCAAGGGCGGTCAGACGCATATCGGCCTTCCTGTCTTCAACACCGTCGATGAAGCGGTGAAGGCGACTGGCGCCGACGCGTCCGTCATCTACGTGCCGCCGCCCTTCGCGGCCGACTCGATCCTCGAGGCGATCGACGCGGAAGTGCCGCTGATCGTCTGCATCACCGAAGGCATTCCGGTGCTCGACATGGTGAAGGTGAAGCGGGCGCTTTCCGGTTCCAAGTCGCGCCTCATCGGGCCGAACTGCCCGGGCGTGTTGACGCCGAACGAGTGCAAGATCGGCATCATGCCGGGTAACATCTTTTCCAAGGGCTCGGTCGGCGTCGTGTCGCGTTCGGGCACGCTCACCTACGAAGCGGTGTTCCAGACGACGAACGAAGGCCTTGGCCAGACCACGGCTGTCGGCATCGGCGGCGATCCGGTCAACGGCACCAACTTCATCGACGTGCTCGAGCTGTTCCTCGCCGACGACGAGACCAAGTCGATCATCATGATCGGCGAAATCGGCGGATCGGCCGAAGAGGAAGCCGCGCAATTCCTGAAGGACGAAGCCAAGCGCGGCCGCAAGAAGCCGATGGTCGGCTTCATCGCCGGCCGCACGGCGCCTCCGGGCCGCCGCATGGGCCATGCCGGCGCGATCGTGTCGGGCGGCCAGGGCGGCGCGGACGACAAGATCGCGGCGATGGAAGCGGCTGGAATTCGCGTCTCCCCGAGCCCATCTGAGCTTGGCAAGACATTGGTCGAAGTCCTCAAGGGCTAACCCGCAGGTAAGAACAGCGCGCTATAGAGGGCGCGATGGGAAAGACGATGAGCGTGGACATGTTCGGTGACAGCGAACGGGAGCAAGGCCCCAGTTGGGCGCGTGACAACTGGCCGCTGACGCAGCTTGACGAGGTCAATCAGGGCCTCGACCCGACGCTGATGGCGCTAGACAAGGTTGCCGCCAAGGCGAAGGACAAGGCCGTGTCGGCCGGAAAGTCCGATGCCGAAGTCAAGCAGGCCGCAGACGACAGCATTCGCGCGATGATGCTGATCCGCACCTATCGCGTGCGGGGGCATCTTGCCGCCAACCTCGATCCCTTGGGCCTGTCTCACCGCGATCTTCCCGCCGATCTGACGCCGGAATTTCACGGCTTTACGGGCGAAGCGCTCGACCGGCCCGTCTATCTCTGCGGCACGCTCGGCTTCGAATATGCCACCGTGCGGGAGATCGTCGACGTGCTGCGCCGCAATTATTGCGGCAATGTCGGCCTCGAATATATGCACATCAACGACCTGGAGGAGCGGCGCTTCCTTCAGGACCGGATGGAAGGCCGCGACGCAGAGATCCATTTCACGCCCGAGGGCAAGCAGGCCATCCTCGCCAAGGTTATCCAGGGCGAGCAGTGGGAACGCTTCCTCGCCAAGAAATATGTGGGCACGAAGCGCTTCGGCCTCGACGGCGGGGAATCGATGATCCCAGCGCTGGAAAGCGTCATCAAATATGGCGGCCAATATGGCGTGCGCGAGATCGTGTTCGGCATGGCCCATCGCGGCCGCCTGAACGTCCTCGCCAATGTCATGGGCAAGCCCTATCGCGCCATCTTCAATGAATTTGCGGGCGGTGCGACCAACCCGGCCGATGTCGGCGGATCGGGCGACGTGAAGTACCACCTTGGCACCTCGTCGGACCGCGAGTTCGACGGGATCAAGGTGCATATGTCGCTGGTCCCGAACCCCAGCCATCTCGAGGCGGTCGACCCGGTCGTTCTGGGCAAGGTGCGCGCGATCCAGACGATGATCGACGACAAGGAAGGCGACACCGTCCTTCCGGTGCTGCTCCACGGCGACGCGGCCTTTGCCGGGCAGGGGATCGTCGCGGAATGCTTCGGCTTCTCCGGCCTGCCGGGCTATGCGACCGGCGGCACGATCCATTTCGTGATCAACAACCAGGTCGGCTTTACGACGAGCCCGCAATTCGCGCGGTCCTCGCCTTATCCGTCGGACATCGCGAAGAGCGTCCAGGCGCCGATCCTGCACGTGAACGGCGACGATCCCGAAGCCGTCACCTTCGCCTGCAAGCTAGCCATCGAATATCGCCAGCAGTTCAATCGCGACATCGTGATCGACATGTGGTGCTACCGCCGCTTCGGCCATAATGAAGGCGACGAACCGAGCTTCACGCAGCCGGTCATGTATGCGGCGATCCGCCAGCACCCGCCGATTTCCGAAATCTACGCCCGCCGGCTGATCGCGGAAGGCGTGATCGACCAGGCGTGGGTGGATAGGCAGGTGGAGCAGTTCACGAATTTGCTCGAAGGCGAGTTCGAAGCGGCGAAATCCTATCTGCCGAACAAGGCGGACTGGTTCGAAGGCCGCTGGGCGGGCTTCAACAAGCCCGGCACGCCGGAGACGGAACGCCGCAACGTTTCGACGGCGATCGACACGGATACGCTTCAGGAGCTTGGGCGGACGCTGACCACGGTTCCGGAAGGGGTGAGCGTCCACAAGACCCTCACCCGCATCCTCGATGCCAAGCGCGAGATGTTCGCGTCCGGCCAGGGGTTCGACTGGGCGACCGGTGAGGCCTTGGCTTTCGGCTCGCTCATGAAGGAAGCCTATAATATCCGCCTGTCCGGCCAGGACAGCGGACGCGGCACCTTCAGCCATCGCCACGCCGTGTGGGTCGATCAGCAGACCGGCGCCAAATATATTCCGCTGACGAGGATCGAAGGCGGCCGGTTCGAGGTGCGCGACAGCCCGCTCTCCGAATTCGGGGTGCTCGGTTTCGAATATGGCTATGCGCTCACCGACCCGAAGACCCTCGTCCTCTGGGAAGCGCAGTTCGGCGATTTCGCCAACGGCGCGCAGGTTATGATCGACCAGTTCCTGTCGGCGGGTGAAGCCAAATGGCTGCGCGCCAACGGCCTCGTGATGCTCCTGCCGCACGGTTATGAAGGCCAGGGACCGGAGCATAGCTCGGCGCGTCCGGAGCGCTATCTGCAGCTCTGCGCCGAGGACAATATGCAGGTCGCGAACTGCACGACCCCGGCCAATTACTTCCACATCCTGCGCCGTCAGATGCTGCGTGGTTTCAGGAAGCCGCTGGTCATCATGACGCCCAAATCGCTGCTGCGGCACAAGGCGGCGGTGTCGAGCGCGGCGGACTTTACCGGCGAGAGCCACTTCATGCGGATCCTCTCCGATCCTTCGGCGCCTGCGGACCAGGATGTGAAGCGGCTGGTCCTGTGTTCGGGCAAGGTCGCCTATGACCTGATCGACGCGCGCGACAAGGCGGGCGACAGGAACACGGCGATCATCCGCATCGAACAGCTCTATCCTTTCCCGTCCGAGCCGCTCATTGCGCGCCTGCGGCGCATGACGAACCTCGAAGAGGTGGTGTGGGCGCAGGAAGAGCCGAAGAATAACGGCTATTGGAATTTCGTCCGCGATTATGTCGAGCAATGCCTGGTGGACGCAGGGGCAAAGCCGCAGCGTCCGGCCTATGCCGGCCGCGCCGCCGCCGCATCGCCCGCGACGGGCCTTGCCAAGCGTCACGCGGCGGAGCAGGCGGCATTGATCGCGGAAGCGCTCGGCCATGGCGGCGACGCGCCCGAACAACGCAAGGCGGGGTAATTGGCACCCGGCGCAAACATAGGCACCGCTTGCCCTGAGCCGGTCGACGGGCTGTCCTTCCTTCTTCATGCCAGGGGAAGTAAGGGCAGGGCTTCGACAAGCTCGGCCCGAACGGGTTTTGGCACTGAAAAGAGGCAATGAGAATGGCGACCGACGTAACCGTCCCCACTCTGGGCGAATCGATCACCGAAGCCACCTTGGGCCAATGGCTGAAGAAGCCCGGCGATCCCGTGAAGGCCGACGAGCCGATCGCCAGCCTGGAGACCGACAAGGTCGCGGTCGAAGTGCCTTCGCCGGTGGCCGGCACGATGGGTGAGCCCGTGGTTGCCGAAGGGGATACCGTGCAGGTCGGCGCGCTGATCGCCCGGATCGAGGCTGGTTCGGGTGCTGCCTCCGCGCAGCCGCAAGCCGCGGCGAAGGCGCCGGAAGTCGCCGCGACGCCGGTGAACCCGCAAGGTGCCGGAGAAAATATCGAGCTTCGCGACGCTGCCGAGGCGTCGCAGGACAGCAGCCTCACCCTGTCTCCCGCCGTGCGCCGCCTGGTGCTCGAGCATGGCCTCGACCCGTCGAGGATCAAGGGCACAGGCAAGGACGGGCGCTTGACGAAGGACGACGTGTTGGCTGCCGCGCAGAACGCACCGAGTGCTCCTGCGAAAGCAGGAGCCCAGACTTCGGCGCAGGACTGGGTTCCTGCTTCCGCAGGAACACAAGAGCGCAAGGAAGAGCGCGTCCGCATGACGCGCCTGCGCCAGACCATCGCCAAGCGGCTGAAGGAAGCGCAGAATACCGCCGCGCTTCTCACCACCTTCAACGACCTCGACATGAGCGCGGTCATGGAGGCGCGGGCCAAATATAAGGACCTGTTCGAAAAGAAGCACCAGATCCGCCTCGGCTTCATGGGCTTCTTCGTGAAGGCGGCGGCCTTGGCTGCCCGCGACGTGCCTTCCGTCAACGCCTATATCGAGGGCGACGAGATCGTCTATCACGACTATCTCGACGTGTCGGTCGCGGTGTCGGCGCCGAACGGCCTCGTCGTTCCGGTGATCCGCAACGCCGACAAGATGAGTTTTGCCGAGATCGAAAAGACGATCGCCGATTTTGGGCGTCGCGCCAAAGACGGCACGCTCAGCATGGACGATATGAAGGGCGGCACCTTCACCATCTCCAATGGCGGCGTGTTCGGCTCGCTCCTGTCGACCCCGATCATCAACCCGCCGCAATCGGCGGTTCTCGGCATGCACCGGATCGAGGAACGGCCGGTCGTGCGGAACGGCGAGATCGTGGTTCGTCCGATGATGTATCTGGCATTGAGCTACGACCACCGCCTGGTTGACGGCCGCGAGGCGGTGACCTTCCTCGTCCGCATGAAGGAAGCGCTGGAAGATCCGACGCGGTTGCTGATCGATCTTTGATGCGCCGCCGGGTTATACCGCTGAGATATATATACTTGGCATCATTGCTGGGTTTTGGAGGTTTGGTTTTCTTTATTCGGAATGCCCAATCTGTTTCCGACGTGATGATACCTATGATTTTCTATGTGGCGCTTATGTTTGTCCTGGGCATAGAAGGCCGACAATCTTGGCGCGCGTACGAACAGTCTAGAGCAAAGCAACGCTCGCATGAGGTAGAAAATGGCTGACTATGATTTCGACGTTCTGGTGATCGGCGCGGGGCCGGGCGGTTATGTCGCGGCGATCCGGGCGGCGCAGCTGGGCCTCAAGACGGCGTGCGCGGAAAGCCGGGCGACGCTGGGCGGCACCTGCCTCAATGTCGGCTGTATTCCTTCGAAGGCCTTGCTCCATGCGTCGGAATTGTTCGCGGAAGCCAATTCGGGCGCGCTCGCCAAATATGGCGTGAAGGCGGAGAAGGTCAGCCTCGACCTCGATGCCATGCACAAGCAGCGCACGGATGCCGTGACGGGCCTTACTGGCGGCATCGAATTTCTGTTCAAGAAGAACAAGGTCGAATGGCTGAAGGGTCTCGCCACCTTCACCGGTAAGGACACCGTGGAGGTCGCGGGCCGCACCGTTCGTGCCAAGAATATCGTGATCGCGACCGGTTCGTCGGTCATGTCACTGCCGGGTGTCGAAATCGACCATGAAGTGGTCGTCGATTCCACCAGTGCGCTCGAACTGCCGAAGGTGCCGGAGCATCTCGTCGTCATCGGCGGCGGGGTGATCGGACTGGAGCTGGGATCGGTGTGGAAGCGGCTCGGCGCCAAGGTGACCGTAGTCGAATATGTCGACCAGATCCTGCCGGGCATGGACGCCGAAGTCCGCAAGGAGGCGGCGAAGATTTTCAAGAAGCAGGGCTTCGAATTGCGGACGTCGACCAAGGTCACTGGCGTCACGGTGAATGGCGGCAAGGCGACCGTCACCATGGAACCTGCAGCCGGCGGCGCGGCCGAGACGATCGAGGCGGATGTCGTGCTGGTCTCCATCGGCCGCCGCCCCAATACGGACGGCCTTGGCCTCGATAAAGCGGGTTTGACCGTCAACAATCGCGGACAGATCGAGACGGATCACGATTTCGCGACAGGGGTGCCCGGCATTTGGGCGATCGGCGACGTGATCCCCGGCCCGATGCTGGCCCACAAGGCTGAGGATGAAGGCATTGCGGTGGCGGAGAATATCGCGGGCCTCACCGGCATTGTGAACCATGATGTGATCCCGTCGGTCGTCTACACTCACCCGGAGATCGCCGGCGTCGGCCTTACCGAGGAGCAGGCGAAGGAAAAGGGCGAGGTGAAGGTCGGCAAGTTCCCGATGATGGCGAACAGCCGCGCCAAGGCGATCAACGACACAGACGGTTTCGTGAAGATCGTCGCCGACGCCAAGACCGACCGCGTGCTCGGCGTCCACATCGTCTCATCGCTCGCAGGCACGATGATCGCCCAGGCCGCGCAGGCGATGGAATTCGGCGCGACGAGCGAGGACATCGCCTATACTTGCCATGCGCATCCGACCCATTCGGAAGCGCTGAAGGAAGCAGCGATGGCGGTGACCGGCAAGCCCATCCATATTTGATTGCACTCCCACTTAGGAAGTGCCTCTTATTCCCTCCCCTTGATGGGTGAGGTTGGGTGGGGGTGATCTACGACGTAGGGCGGTGTACTTCAGGAAGCATCACCCCCACCCAACCCTCCCCCATCAAGGGGGAGGGCTTTATAGTGCGGGTTCGACCATGGGAGTAACGCCATGCCCATTGCCGCCGAACAGCTTGGCCTCGTGCTGCAATGGCTCGACCTTGCGGGCATCCTTGTCTTCGCCTTGTCCGGCGCGCTCGCGGCGGGGGCGAAGAGGCAGACGCTCGTCACGTTTCTTTTCTTCGCGGTGATCACCGGGACCGGCGGCGGAACCGTGCGCGACCTGCTGATCGGGGCGCCGGTCTTTTGGGTCCACAGCAACGTCATATTGTTCATCTGCTTCGCCGCGGCCTTGATCGTGTGGGCGACGCCCGCGCGATTGTGGCGGGGCAAGACGCTGGACTGGCTCGATGCGGTGGGGCTCGCGGCCTATGCGACCTTCGGCGCGGCCAAGGGGCTTGCGTGGGGCGTAGCGCCGCTCCCGGCCATGGCGATGGGCGTTCTCACCGCATGCGTCGGCGGGATCATCCGCGACCTCTTGGCGGGCGAGCCGTCGATCCTGATGCGGCCCGAGCTCTATGTGACCGCCGCGGCATTGTCGGCCGCCCTGATGGTGGCGCTGACCTTAGCCGGCTTGCCCGGGTTCATCGCCGGTCCGCTGGCCGCGCTCGCAGGCTTTTTGCTCCGGGGCCTTGCCATCTGGCGGGGGTGGTCGCTCCCCGCTTACAAGGCCTGATGCGCAGGGTTCTTAGCTGATCCACTTCGCGACGAGCGCCCATAATCCCTCTTTGCCGGAACTGTGCGTGGGCACGGCGGGTATCGGGCAATCGAGGCAGCGCGCCTGGATGGCGGGCCCGCTCATCATCTCCCGCGCATCAGACAGCGCCCGGGCCATCAGCCATTCGGGCCGCAGCGCAAGACGAGAAAAGGCGTCGCGCGCGCCCTCCGGCGTTTCCGACGAGAGATCGGCCATCAGCGTTTCGAGGAAAGTTTTCTCATGTTCGAGATAGACGGTTTCCGCTGCGCCCGGATCGAGCTTCGCGCGGCGCGCGGCGTCGGCTATGGCGTCGTCGATGGAGCCGAACTGGTCGACGAGACCGATCTGGCGTGCCGTGCCACCGTCCCAAACCCTGCCTTGGGCGATCCGGTCGACGCGCTCCACCGGCAGCTTCCGGGTGTTGGCGACGAGGGCGAGGAAGCGGCGATAGGTGTTTTCCACGCCCATCTGGAGCAGGCGGTCGACGGTGTCGGACGGCCCCTTGAAGACGTTGGGTTCCCCCGACAGCGGAGTCGTCCCCACGCCATCGGCATTCACGCCGATCTTTTGCGCCAGGCCTTCGAAGCTGGGGATGATGCCGAAGACACCGATCGAGCCGGTGATCGTGCCCGGTTCCGCGAAGATGCGGTCGCCGGTCGTGGCGACCCAATAACCGCCGCTCGCGGCGACCGAACCCATCGAGACGACGACGGGAAGGCCCTTTTTCTTCGCTTCCAGCACCGCCAGCCTGATTTCTTCGGAGGCAAGGACCGAGCCGCCGGGCGAATCGACGCGCACCACAAGCGCGCTTAGATTTTGTTCGCTTAGCCCCTTCCGGATGATGTCGGCGATGGTGGTGCCCCCGGCAGTGCCCGGTCCCGCTTCGCCGTCGACGATGGTTCCGGCGACGGTGACGACGCCGATCTTGCCGGTCGTGGCCGCAGGGTTGGCGGCGATCCAATCGTCATAGGCGATTGCCTTATACCCGCCCGCCAGATTCTCTTCGTCGGCCCCGGCGAGCTGCGCCATGCGCGCGCCGAAGGCGGAGCGGTCGCCAATCTTGTCGACGAGGCCCGCGCGGAGCGCGGCCTGGGCCATGTCGCCTCTTGTCGCGGCAAGGGCTTCGGCCGGTTGCATGGCATAGGCCGCGACGTTCGCCGCCTTCGGCCGCGCCTTGGCGACATCATCCAGCCACTGCTCCCACAGCGCGTCGGCGAGCGCCTGGCTCGCCTGCCGTGATTCGGGCGACATATCGGTGCGCGAATAAGGCTCCACGGCCGCCTTGTAAGTGCCGACGCGATAGATGTTCGCGGTGACACCCAATTTGTCCATCAAGCCTTTATAATAAAGGTTCTGGCCGCCCGGGCCGGCGATCAGCACCGCGCCCAGGGGATTGAGCCACACTTCGCTCGCATGCGCGGCGAGGAGATAGCTGTCGTCGCCATATCCGGTGGCATAGGCGACCACCGGCTTGCCCGCCTTCTTCACCTTTTCCATCGCGTCGGCGACGTCGCCGATCGCCACCTGTCCGCCGCCGGTGAAGACATCGAGGTCGACGGCCACGGCCTTCACTCGGCTGTCATCCGCCGCCAGGGTCAGCGCCCGCACCACATCGCGGCGGCTATATTCGCGGGCGAGCGAGGAGCCGCCCATCGCGAGCGCCAGCGGATCGGCCTCCGCCGGCTGTTCGACGATGCTCCCGGACAGGTCGAGGAGCAGGGCGCCGTCATCGACACTGCCGGCATTGGGAATGGCGGTGAGGAGGGCATAGAGCATGCCGAAGAACAGGAGCATCAGGAGGAGGACGAAGGCATCCTTGATCCCGACGAGCAGCTTCCAGGCACCACGCACGAAGGACAAAGGGTGTCTCCTTAGAATATGGGATTAGGAGGTAGAGATTGGAGCGGTGAGTGTAAATCCTCAGGCCCTCCGCTCGAAGGAAGATGATTCTGTTCATCCACGTGAAATTTTTTGCCGCGCGGGTTCTTGACCCGTCGGCCAGCTCCACACATATGCGCCATCGTTAGCACTCGCGGGAGGTGAGTGCTAAGACACATTCATTCAACCATTGGGGTAACGCACATGAACTTTCGTCCGTTGCACGACCGCGTCCTCGTCCGCCGCGTCGAGGCCGAGGAAAAGACTGCCGGGGGGATTATCATTCCCGACACGGCCAAGGAAAAGCCGCAGGAAGGCGAAGTCGTCGCCGCCGGCACCGGTGCTCGTTCCGAAGACGGCAAGGTGACCCCGCTCGACGTCAAGGCGGGCGACCGCATCCTGTTCGGCAAGTGGTCGGGTACCGAAGTGAAGGTGAATGGCGAGGATCTCCTTATCATGAAGGAATCCGACATCCTCGGCATCATCGGCTGAATTAGCGGATGTGCTCCTGCGAAAGCAGGAGCCCAGTTTCTTTGATTGGCTAGGCTCCTGCTTTCGCAGGAGCACAACGAAGTAAGAAGGAAAGAAAAATGGCAGCGAAAGACGTCAAGTTTTCGCGTGACGCCCGCGAGCGCATCCTGCGCGGCGTCGACATCCTCGCCGATGCGGTGAAGGTCACGCTTGGTCCGAAGGGCCGCAACGTCGTTATCGACAAGTCGTTCGGCGCCCCGCGCATCACCAAGGACGGCGTTTCGGTCGCCAAGGAAATCGAACTGAAGGACAAGTTCGAAAATATGGGCGCCCAGATGCTCCGCGAAGTCGCGTCGAAGACGAACGACCTCGCCGGCGACGGCACCACCACCGCCACCGTTCTCGCCCAGTCGATCGTTCGCGAAGGCATGAAGTCGGTCGCGGCCGGCATGAACCCGATGGACCTGAAGCGCGGCATCGACCTCGCCGTCACCAAGGTCGTCGAAAACCTCAAGGGCCGTTCGAAGAACATCGCTTCGTCGAATGAAATCGCTCAGGTCGGCATCATCTCCGCCAACGGCGACACCGTCGTCGGCGAAAAGATCGCCGAAGCGATGGAAAAGGTCGGCAAGGAAGGCGTGATCACCGTCGAGGAAGCCAAGGGCCTCGAGTTCGAGCTCGACGTCGTCGAAGGCATGCAGTTCGACCGCGGCTATTTGTCCCCCTACTTCATCACCAATCCGGAAAAGATGCAGGTCGAGCTTTCCGACCCGTACATCCTGATCCACGAGAAGAAGCTGTCCAACCTCCAGGCAATGCTTCCGATCCTCGAGGCCGTGGTGCAGTCGGGCCGTCCGCTCCTCATCATTGCCGAGGACATCGAGGGCGAGGCGCTCGCGACGCTCGTCGTCAACAAGCTGCGCGGCGGCCTCAAGGTCGCGGCTGTCAAGGCTCCGGGCTTCGGCGATCGCCGCAAGGCGATGCTCGAGGATATCGCGATCCTGACGGGCGGCGAGATGATCTCCGAAGATCTCGGCATCAAGCTTGAAAACGTCACGGTCGGCATGCTCGGCCAGGCGAAGCGCGTCACCATCGACAAGGACAACACGACCATCGTCGACGGTGCGGGTCAGGCCGACAACATCAAGGGCCGCGTCGAAGCGATCCGTCAGCAGATCGAGAACACCACCAGCGATTACGACCGCGAGAAGCTCCAGGAGCGTCTCGCCAAGCTCGCCGGCGGCGTTGCCGTGATCAAGGTCGGCGGTGCTTCGGAAGTCGAGGTGAAGGAGCGCAAGGACCGCGTCGATGACGCGCTGCACGCGACCCGCGCGGCTGTCGAGGAAGGTATCGTTCCCGGCGGCGGCACGGCGCTTCTCTACGCGACCAAGGCGCTTCAGGGCCTTCAGGGCGTCAACGACGACCAGACCCGCGGCATCGACATCGTCCGCCGCGCGCTCCAGGCGCCGCTCCGTCAGATCGCCGAGAATGCCGGCCATGACGGCGCGGTGGTCGCGGGCAAGCTGATCGACGGCAACGACGATACGCTCGGCTTCAACGCGCAGACCGAAACCTATGAAAATCTGGTGCAGTCCGGCGTGATCGACCCGACCAAGGTCGTTCGCACTGCGCTCCAGGATGCGGCTTCGGTCGCGGGGCTCCTCATCACCACCGAAGCGGCGGTGTCGGAGCTTCCGGAAGACAAGCCCGCAGCCGGCGGCATGCCGGGCGGCATGGGCGGAATGGGCGGCATGGACTTCTAAGTCCAAACCTCATTCTCAAAATGAAGGCCGGGGAGCGATCCCCGGCCTTTTTGTATGTGCACGGATAGCGGATTCGTTACTGACCGTTGGTATCGGTAACCGGTGCGTCGCCCGTTTCGACCAAGTTGCCCTCCACCTTCGCCGTAGCTGCGGCCTCGAGGACATCCGGCGCCTCGTCCAGCATGGCGGCGGCCTCATTCAGCCTCTGCGATTCCTCGGCGGTCGGCAGGTTTTCGTCTCCGCGTCCACAGGCGGCGAGAAGAAGAAGGGCGGTGAAGGCTATGGTAGGACGCATAGGTTCCCCTGTTGCTAAGGCGCGAAGATTAGCGCATCGAACATGCGCCGCAACGTCCTTCAGGCATATAAAAAGGGCCGGACACCCGAGGTGTCCGGCCCTTCTTCGAATGCTAGAAAGCGCGAGGCTTACTGAGCGTTCGTGGTCGTGGCTTCAGCAGCGTTCTCGACGGCTTCAGCAGCGTTGTCGACCGACTCACCAGCGTTGGTGAGGGCGGTGTCGGCAGCGTTCAGAGCGTCGGTCGCGGCAGCGTTGACGTCGGTCACCGCTTCGTTGACGGTCATCGCGTCAGCGGCGTTGGTGTCGTTGGTGGTTTCGGCGTTGTTGCAAGCGGCAAGCGCGGCAACCGCGACGAGCGAAAGAGCGATCTTCTTCACGAGCATTCCCCTATTCGAATTGGGTAACTGTTCTGCTGGGCGAGGTGCCATCGGTTTTGAACCCTAGGCGTCCAGCAGCTGCCCCCATTATGACAAGCCGGAGGGCATGTCCATAGCTTTGTCTACCGACAAGGTTGTAAAAGATCGGGCCAGCCTGCCTTGACCAGCATATAAAGATATCTTTATATCCGCAAATATGGCTGATACCCCAGAGATATTCCGTGCATTGGGCGATCCGACGCGGCTTCGCATCCTCGCCTTGCTGCGCGCCATGGAATTGTCGGTCGGCGAAGTCGCGCAGGTCTTGGGGCAAAGCCAGCCGCGCGTTTCGCGCCATGTGAAGATCCTGATCGATTCGGGGCTGGTCGAGCGGCGCAAGGAAGGAAGCTGGGTCTTCCTGAGCCTTGGCGAGCGCGCCCGGCTCGATCCCCTGTTCGGCACGCTCGATGCCTGGACCGCGATCGACGGTGCCGATCCGTGGGCGATCGCCGATGCCGCCCGGCTCGCGGCGGTCCGCGCCGACCGAACCGCCGCGGCCGAACGCTATTTCGCCGTCCATGCCGCGAACTGGGACGAAATCCGCTCGCTCCATATTCCCGAAAGCGAAGTGGAAGCCGCCATCGGCCGTGCGCTTGGCGGCGGCACGATCGGCCGCCTGATCGACATCGGCACCGGCACGGGCCGAATGCTGGAGCTGTTCGCGCCCGGCGCCGACAGCGCGGTTGGCATCGACCGGTCACCCGAAATGCTGCGGCTCGCGCGGGCGAAGCTCGGCAATGCGGGCCTATCCGCCGACCTGAGGCAAGGCGACATGTATGCCCTGCCGCTGCCATCCGAATCGGCGGACACGATCATCATCCACCAGGTGCTCCATTATGCGCAGCAGCCCGCGGCGGCGGTTGCAGAGGCAGCGCGCCTCTTGTCGGCGGGCGGGCGCCTGGTCGTCGTCGATTTCGCGCCGCATGAGCGCGAGGAACTGCGGACAAGCGACGCGCACACCCGCTTGGGATTCGCGGACGCGACGATGCTGAAATATATGGATGCGGCGGGGCTCGATGGCCGGGTCGTCGAGCATCTGGAAGGCGGCGCGCTGACCGTGACCGTTTGGATCGGCGAGCGGTCGCGCCGTCGCCTGAAGGCCGTCGCATGAGCCCGGCCGCGCCCGCTTTCGCCCATAACGGCAAGCCCCTGTTCGAGGATGTCCAGGGCGACATCCAGGTGTCGTTCGAATTCTTCCCGCCCAAGACGGAGAAGATGGAAGAGACGCTGTGGGAGTCGGTGAAGACCCTGGAGCCTTTGGGGCCGCGCTTCGTCTCCGTTACTTATGGCGCGGGGGGATCGACCCGGGCGCGGACCCACGCGACGGTGGAACGGATCGCCAAGGAAACGAGGCTCGCCGCAGCCGCGCACCTCACCTGCGTCGAGGCGAGCCGGGCGGAGATCGAGGAAATCGCCCGCGATTATTGGGCGGCTGGCGTCCGCCATATCGTCGCCCTGCGCGGCGATGCGCCGGAAGCGGGCAAGGCGTTCCAGCCGCACCCTGACGGTTATGCCAATGCCGCCGATCTGGTCGCGGGCCTGAAAGCCATTGCGCCGTTCGAGATTTCGGTCGCGGCCTATCCCGAATGCCATCCGGATTCCGCGGACAAGAGCGCCGACCTCGACAATCTCAAGCGCAAGATCGACGCGGGCGCGGACCGGGCCATCACGCAATTCTTCTTCTCGCCCGAATGCTTCTTCCGCTTCCGCGACGATGCCGCGGCGGCGGGCATCGCCGCGGAGATCGTGCCGGGCATCCTGCCGGTGTCGAACGTCGCCCAGACGCGCAAGTTCGCGGGCATGTGCGGAGCGAGCATCCCGATCTGGATGGACCGGTTGTTCGAAGGGCTCGACAATTTGCCCGCCGCGCGCCAGCTCGTCGCCGCCACGGTGGCGGCGGAATTGTGCGGCCAGCTTTACGCGGGCGGCGTCCGGCATTTCCATTTCTACACCCTCAACCGGGCCGAGCTGTCCTACGCCATCTGCCACCTGCTCGGCCTGCGTCCGGCGGAGTTTGCAGCATGAGTGCAACTTTCCAGATCCTCCCCGGTACGGGGAGGTGGCAGGCGCAGCCTGACGGAGGGGCTGGCGAGATGGATGGGGCGGTGCGACCCCTCCACCATGCCTCGCATGGTCCCCCTCCCCGTGCCGGGGAGGATTTGCAATGAGCGCGCGGGAACGGCTGATCGCGGCGGCGCGGGAGCGCATCCTGCTGACCGACGGCGCCTTCGGGACGCAAATCCAAAGCTACGGCCTGGACGAAGCCGCCTATCGCGGCAGCCTGGATTTGCCCCGCGACCAGAAGGGCAATAACGACATCCTCGCGATTACCCGGCCAGGGGTGGTGGACGAGATCACCCGCGCCTATCTCACCGCCGGATCGGACATCGTGTCGACCAACACGTTCAGTGCCAACCGGATCAGCCAGGCCGATTATGCCGCCGAACATCTGGCGCGCGAGATCAACGTGCAATCCGCGCGCATCGCACGGACGGCGGCGGACGAAGCGGAGACGGCGGACGGGCGTCCGCGCTTCGTCGCGGGCGCGATCGGGCCGACCAACAAGACCCTCTCGCTTTCGCCGGACGTGAACGATCCCGGATATCGCGAGGTCGATTTCGACGAGATGAAGCAGGTCTATCGCGAACAGGCCGAGGGTCTGATCGAGGGCGGCGCCGACTTCATCCTGATCGAAACCATTTTCGACACGCTGAATGCCAAGGCGGGGATCGTGGCCGCGCAGGAGGCGTCGGAAGCCATGGGCAAGGATGTGCCGCTGATGATCTCCATGACCATCACCGACCTGTCCGGCCGCAACCTGTCGGGCCACACGGTCGAGGCCTTTTGGAATGCGGTGCGGCATGCCCGGCCCGTGACGATCGGGCTCAATTGCTCGTTCGGCGCGCAGCAGCTTCGTCCGCACGTGCAGACGCTGGCGCGAACCGCCGATGCCCTGCTGATGGCTTATCCCAATGCGGGGCTTCCCAACGAGCTCGGCGAGTATGACGAGCTGCCCGACATCACGGCCTCGCTTGTCGGCGAATGGGCCGAGCAGGGCCTCGTCAACATCCTCGGCGGCTGCTGTGGGTCGACTCCAGCCCATATCGCGGCCATCGCCAAGGTGGTGAAAGGCCTGCCGCCGCGCACTTTGCCGGATCCTCCCGTGGTGACTCGACTGGCTGGCTTGGAAGCGATGAATCTGGCCGCTTGACCTTCCATACCCGCGCGACACGAACGGATTATTGTTTTCCAGATGACCCAGCTTAGCTCCACCTTCGTCAATATCGGCGAGCGCACGAACGTCACCGGATCGGCCAAGTTCAAGAAATTGATCATGGCGGGCGATTATGCCGCTGCCGTGGAAGTGGCGCGCCAGCAGGTTGAGAATGGCGCGCAGGTGATCGACATCAATATGGACGAAGGCTTGCTCGACGCCGAAGCGGCGATGACGACCTTCCTGAAGCTGATCGCCGCCGAGCCGGACATCGCCCGCGTGCCGTTCATGATCGACAGCTCCAAATGGAGCGTGATCGAGGCGGGCCTCAAATGCGTGTCGGGCAAGCCGATCGTCAATTCGATCAGCCTGAAGGAAGGGGAGGAAGAGTTCCTCGCCCATGCCCGCAAGGTCATGGCCTATGGCGCCGCCGTGGTCGTCATGGCCTTTGACGAAACAGGCCAGGCCGATACGAAGCATCGCAAGGTCGAGATTTGCGAACGGGCCTACAATTTGCTCGTCGCCAACGATTTTCCGCCCGAGGACATCATCTTCGATCCCAACATCTTCGCCGTCGCGACGGGGATCGAGGAGCATCGCACCTATGCGGTCGATTTCATCGAGGCGTGCAAGGAAATCCGCAAGCGCTGCCCCCACGCCCATATTTCGGGCGGCCTGTCGAACCTCAGCTTCTCGTTCCGGGGCAACGAGCCGGTGCGCCGCGCGATGCACTCGGTCTTCCTCTACCACGCCATTCCGGCCGGCCTCGACATGGCCATCGTCAATGCCGGGCAGCTGGACGTCTATGACACGATCGATCCGGAGCTTCGCGAGGCGTGCGAGGATGTGATCCTCGACCGGCGTGACGATGCGACCGAGCGGCTGGTGACGCTTGCCGAGAAGTATCTCGGCTCCGATCCCGCCAAGGAAAAGGAAGCCGCCGAATGGCGCGGCTGGCCGGTCGAAAAGCGGTTGGAACATGCGCTCGTCAAGGGCATCGACGCCTTCGTCGTCGAGGATGCCGAGGAAGCGCGCCAGCAGGCCGCCCGGCCGATCGAAGTGATCGAAGGGCCGTTGATGGACGGCATGAACGTCGTTGGCGACCTGTTCGGATCGGGCAAGATGTTCCTGCCCCAGGTCGTCAAATCAGCCCGCGTCATGAAGAAGGCGGTCGCCCATCTCATCCCCTTCATCGAGGAGGAAAAGGAGCGGACCGGCGCCGCGCAGGGCAAGGGCAAGGTCGTGATGGCGACCGTCAAAGGCGACGTGCACGATATCGGCAAGAACATCGTCGGCGTTGTCCTGCAGTGCAACGGCTTCGAGATCGTCGACCTTGGCGTCATGGTGCCATGGCAGGACATCCTGAAGGCCGCCGACGATCACAATGCCGACATGATCGGCCTCAGCGGCCTCATCACCCCTTCGCTGGACGAAATGGTGACCGTCGCGACCGAGATGCAGCGCCAGGGCATGACCCGGCCGCTCCTGATCGGCGGCGCGACGACCAGCAAGGTGCATACGGCGTTGAAGATCGATCCGGCTTATGACGGCCCGGTGATCCATGTCCTCGACGCCAGCCGCGCCGTGGGCGTCGCTTCGACCCTCGTGTCCGACACGCAGCGCCATCCTTTCGTCGAGAAGACCGCCGCCGATTACCTTCAAGTCCGCGAAACGCGCGCCAATAAGGGCCAGAACGAGCTCGCGACCTTGGGCGAGGCACGCGCCAACGGCTTTCCCTACGATCCTTCCGGCAAGGCGCCGCCGCCCAAGCGGCCCGGCGTCCAGCATTTCCGGGACTGGCCGATCCGCGAGCTGCGTTCGGTGATCGACTGGACGCCCTTCTTCCGCGCCTGGGAGCTGGCGGGCACCTATCCCGCGATCCTCGACGACGCGGTGGTGGGCGAGAGCGCCCGCGCGCTGTTCGAGGACGCGCAGGCAATGCTCGATAGGATCATCGCCGAACATTGGCTTCACGCCAATGCCACGGTGGGATTGTGGCGCTGCCGCCGGGAAGGGGACGACGTCTACGTCCTTGCTAGCAACGAGGAAACGAAGCTCCCCTTCCTTCGCCAGCAGGTGAAGAAGCGGGAGGGCCGCGCCAATATGTGTCTCGCCGACTTCATCGATCCCGATGACGAGGACTGGATCGGCGGCTTCACTGTCGGCATTCACGGCATCGAGCCGCATCTGGAGCGGTTCAAGGCGCAGAATGACGATTATTCGGACATTCTCCTGAAAGCGCTTGCCGACCGGCTTGCCGAAGCCTTGGCGGAATTGCTGCACGCGCAGGTGCGGAACAGCATCTGGGGCTATGCGGACGAACATTTCACCAACGAGCAGCTGATCCGCGAAACCTATACCGGCATTCGCCCCGCGCCCGGCTATCCGGCCTGTCCCGATCACAGCCTGAAGCCGGTGCTGTTCGACATGTTGGGCGGCGATCCGGCGGGCGGCGTGACGCTGACCGAAAGTTTCGCGATGCTGCCGACCTCCGCCGTGTCGGGCTTCTATTTCGGGCACAAGGACAGCCAATATTTCGGCGTTGCCCGCATCGGTCCGGATCAGCTGGAAGATTATGCCGCGCGGCGCGGCGTGTCGCTAGAGCAGGCGGAACGCTGGCTCCGGCCGAACCTGGATTGAACCCGTTCGGATCACGGAGCCGGATGGCCGCCTGTTCCGGCAGGGCCGTCATTCATTCGCCGGGGGCTAGATCAGCAGGCCTTGCGCCATGCTATAGGAGCCGCGGGAATCGACAGGGAGCTTTGATGGCCGCGATCTTATACAGGCTGGTATTGGCCCTGTTGCTTGGCTTCGGGCACGCAGGCGCTGCGCATGCGGGCGGCAACAATATCCAGGTCTCGCTTCTTCCGGGCGCGGCCCGGGCGCCGCAAGGCGGCACCCTCCCCATCGCCTTTGTGATGCGGCCGAAACCCGGCTGGCACGGTTATTGGCAAAATCCCGGCGATGCGGGCACCGAGGCGAAGGTTGAATGGGTCTTGCCGGACGGCGTGAGCGCCGGACCGCTGCGTTATCCAGTGCCCGGCCGCCTCGTCGTGTCCGGCATCATGAATTACGTCTTCGAGAAGGATTATGCCCTGCTCGCGGACGTGAAAATCGCGGGCAATATCGCCCCGGGGACGCGGCTGCCCTTGAAGGCGAAGCTGGATTACCTGGCCTGCACGGACAAGATTTGCGTTCCGGAAAGCGCCGAGGTGTCGGCCCAGGTCGTGGTGGGCCCGGCGGGGGGGACAACCGTGCTTGACGCCCGCTTCGATGCGTTCGAAGCGGCGATGCCGAAGCCATTACGCGCCAATGGGCAATTCGTTGTCGAAAATGGACGCGTCCGCATCGGAGTGCCCCTGCCCGCCGCCGCGCAGGTGGTGGATCCTTATTTCTTTCCGCTCGATCCCGGCAGTCTCGACCATGGCGCGGTCCAGACAACAAGCCGGAACGATGACCTGCTCATCGTGGAGACCAAGGCGGGGCCCGGCGCGGCGAAACTGGGGAAGATCGGCGGGCTTCTCAAAACCGGCGCGGGGCAGGGGCTACTGCTGACCGCCACTCCAGGCCCCGTGCCGCCGGTTGGAGAACCGATCGGCCTCACCGGCAAGGGAGGGGCGAGCGGGATCGGCACGATCCTCGCGGCCTTGGGCGGCGCGATCCTCGGCGGGCTCATCCTCAACATCATGCCCTGCGTATTTCCGATTCTCAGCCTCAAGGCATTGAGCCTCGCCCGGTCCGGCGAGGACGAGGCGCGGGCGCGGCATGAAGCGCTGGCTTATGCGGCGGGAGCGGTATTGGTCTGTCTTGCGCTCGGCGGCCTGATCCTCGCCTTGCGGGCGAGCGGCGTGGCGGCTGGCTGGGCCTTTCAATTGCAGGATCCGCGAGTCATCCTGGTTCTGCTGCTGCTCGTCACCGCGATCGCGCTCAACCTCGCAGGCTTGTTCGATCTGCCCTCGATCGTCGCGGGGGATCGGCTGACGCGCAAGACGGGGAATGCCGGGGCTTTCTGGACCGGCGCCCTCGCGGCCTTCGTCTCAACGCCGTGCACCGGTCCGTTCATGGGCGCGGCGATCGGCGCTGCCCTGGTTCTGCCTGCCGCCGCCGCGCTGGCGGTGTTCGGCGGACTCGGCTTCGGGCTGGCCTTGCCCTTCCTGCTACTCGGTTTCGTGCCCGCGCTCCGGCGGCGGCTGCCAAAACCGGGGCCATGGATGGCGGGCTTCCGCCGTTTCCTGTCCCTGCCGATGTTCGCCACCGCCTTCGGCCTTATCTGGATCTTGGGACAGCAGACCGGCACCGACGGCATGACGACCGGCATCGGCGTCGCACTCGTCCTTGGCCTCTCTCTTTGGTGGTCGGCGAACCGGCGGCGGCGCGGCTATGCGCTCGTCGCCCTGCTGCCCGCTGCGATCGCCGCCACCGCCGCCATCCTCTACCTGCCAATCGCGCCCCCCGCGCAGGCCCAGGCAAGGAGGTTGCTCAATGCCGAGCCGTTCGACGAAGCACGCCTTGCCGCGTTGCGGACGGAGGGCCGGCCGGTTTTCCTCTATTTCACCGCCGACTGGTGCATCACCTGCAAGGCGAATGAAAAGACCGCGCTGAACCGCGACGAAGTGGCCAATGCCTTCGCGGCGAAGAACGTCGTGGTGATGGTTGGCGACTGGACGCGCGGCGATCCGAAGATCGGGCGTTTCCTGGAACGGCATGGCCGGTCCGGCGTGCCGCTCTACCTCTATTACGCGCCTGGCAAGCCCCCGGAAATCCTGCCGCAGATACTGACGGTAGGGCGGTTGACCGGCTTGGGTTCCTGATTGTGTTCCTGCGAAGGCAGGAACCCAGCGGCGCGGAATATTTCACCTGGGCTCCTGCTTTCGCAGGAGCACGAGGACCAGGTTACTTTCGTTCCCACACCTTCTTGCCGGCGACCCAGGTTTCGAGAACCTGGGTGTCGCGGATCTGGGCGGGGGTGATCGTGCCGAACAGGTCGCGGTCGATGAAGATGAAGTCGGCCATGCGGCCTTTCTCCAGCGTGCCGAGCCGATCCTCCGCGAAACTCGCATAGGCCGCGCCGCGGGTGAAGGCGTCGAAGGCCTCGACCATGCTCACCTTTTGCTGGGGCAGCCAACCGCCGGGCGGGTTGCCGCTCGGATCCTCGCGGCTGACGGCGGCGGCGAGGCCCATGAAGGGATTGGGATGCTCGACCGGGAAGTCGGAGCCGAAGGCGAGTGGCACCTTGTTGTCCAGCATCGAGCGCCAGGCATAGGCACCGCCCAAACGGTCGAGACCCATGCGCGCTTCGGCCATGCGCCAGTCCGAGGTTTCGTGCACCGGCTGCATCGACGCGATGATGCCGTGGCGGGCGAAGCGGGCGAGGTCGGCGGGGTCGACGATCTGGGCATGCTCGATCCGCCAGCGCCGGTCGCCGGTATAGGTTTCCGACAATTCCTCGATCGCCGACAACAGCTGGGCGTTGGCGCCGTCGCCGATGGCGTGGACGGCGACCTGGAAGCCGTCCATCGCGGCGCGGCTCATCAAATTCTTGAGCTCCGCATCGCTGTGAAAAGCCAGGCCGCGCTGGCCCGGCATGTCGTGATAATCCTGCTTCAGATAAGCGCCGCGCGATCCGAGCGCGCCGTCGCTATAGAGCTTCATGCCCGCCATGCGCAGCTTGTTGCCGTAGAGCCAAGGCGTGGGCCCGGTCCCCGCGATTTCGAGCAGCGGTTCGACGCCCGCGCTGTAGGCGAGGACGCGCACGTCGAGCGCGCCCCGGTCGCCCGCGCGGCGGATGGTCAGCCAGTCGGCGGTCTGCGTGCCCATGTCGGCGACGGTGGTCAGCCCCTGGGACAGCATGATCTCTTGCGCCTTCAGCAGCGCCTGGTCGAGATTGCGGGGAAGGGGCGCTGGGATGATGCGCTGAACGAGCGGCATCGCCGCGTCGACGAAGATTCCGGACGGCTGCTTGCCCGTCATTTCGATACGGCCGCCCCCGGGCGCCTTGGTGCTCGCGTCGATCCCCGCTTCCTTCATGGCGAGGCTGTTTGCCCATCCGGCGTGGCCGTCGACGCGTTCCAGCCAGACCGGACGGTTGGCGACCACCGCGTCGAGTTCAGCGGCGGTCGGGAAGCGGCCGAGGCCCCAGCTTTCCTGGTTCCAGCCGCGCCCGATGATCCAGCGCGGGCTTGGGTTGGCGGCGGCATAAGCGGCGATCTTCGCCTGCGCCTCGGCCAGGGAGCGAGTGCCGCTAAGGTCGAGTTGCAGCGCCATCTGGCCAAGGCCGATGAAATGACCGTGCGCGTCGATCAGGCCGGGGACGAGCGTGCGGCCCTTGCCGTCGGTGAGGAAATCGGTGCGCGGTCTCTTGTCCTTCTTGTCGAGCAATTTCTCGACCTTGCCGTCATCGCCCACGACGAGACCGGTAAAGCGGACGAGTTCGCCCTTCTGGTTGAGCGTATAACC
The DNA here is from genome assembly GCF_016025255.1 of Sphingosinicella flava. NCBI lineage: Bacteria > Pseudomonadati > Pseudomonadota > Alphaproteobacteria > Sphingomonadales > Sphingomicrobiaceae > Allosphingosinicella > Allosphingosinicella flava. The sequence goes on along the minus strand of NZ_CP065592.1, from coordinate 1,361,961 downwards.
GTTCACATTGTCGATCAGCACGTCGGCCGTCGCCGCCTGCGCGCAAAGCAGGGCCGCGAGCCCCCCCAACAGTTTCTTCATGATTTCCGGAGCCTTTTGATCAGCGAGGATGTGTCGAACCGCCCGCCGCCCATGGCCTGAACGTCCGCATAGAATTGATCGATAAGGGCCGTGACGGGAAGCGTCGCGCCGTTCGCGCGCCCTTCCTCCAACGTCAGTCCCAAATCCTTGCGCATCCAATCGACCGCGAAGCCGAAGTCGAACCTGTCCTCGCTCATCGTCTGCCAGCGATTGACCATCTGCCAGCTTTGTGCCGATCCGCCGGAAATCGCTTCGAACACCTTAGCGGTATCGAGCGCCGCCTGCTCGGCGAAGTGAAGCGCCTCGGCCGCGCCCTGCACCGCGCCCGCAATGGCGATCTGGTTCGCCATCTTGGCGAGCTGTCCGTGGCCGTCCGGCCCGACATGGACGATGCGGGCGCCATAAGCGCGCATGACCGGTTCGGCCGACGCGAAGGCGATGTCGGTGCCGCCGCACATGATCGCGAGCTGGCCGTTCTCGGCGCCCGCCTGGCCGCCCGAAACCGGCGCGTCGAGACAGAGAATGTCCCGGCCCCGGCCTTCGTCGGCGATGCGGCGCGCGATGCGGGCGGACACGGTGGTGTGATCGATAAAGAGCGTGCCCGGCCGCATGTTGCGGAACGCGCCGTCCGGGCCGAGCGTCACTTCGTCCAGATCCTTGTCGGCGCCGACGCAGGAAATCACGACATCGGCATTGCCCGCCGCGGCAGCCGGGGTCGGCGCGTGACTGCCGCCATGCGCCTCGACCCATGCCCGCGCCTTTTCGGCGGTGCGATTGTAGACGGTGACCTGGTGCCCCGCCGCCGCGAGGTGCCGCGCCATCGGGGCGCCCATCACGCCCAAGCCCAAATATGCGATCCGTGCCATGGCCACCCCGCATAAGGGCAGTTTGCGCGGCGCGCCAGATGGGATAAGCGCGGGCCATGGCCAGCCTCGTTTCCCGTCAGGACTTTCCCGTCAGCCTCGCCGATATCGAGGCGGCGGCGAAGCGGATCGAAGGCGCGGTCGTGCGTACGCCGACCTTGCTGTCGAAGACGCTGTCCGACCTGACCGGTGCGACGGTCTATGTAAAATTCGAAAACCTCCAATTCACCGCCGCCTACAAGGAGCGCGGCGCGCTCAACAAATTGCTGACGATGGGGGAGACGCGGGGCGTGATCGCGGCGTCGGCCGGGAACCACGCCCAGGGGCTTGCCTATCACGCGAAACGCCTTGGCATTCCGGCCACCATCGTGATGCCGAAGCCGACGCCTACGGTGAAGGTGATGCAGACCGAAAGCCATGGCGCCGAGATCGTCCTCCACGGCGAATTGTTCGACGAGGCTTATGCCCATGCCCGGACACTGGCCGAGGAACGCTGCCTCACCTTCGTCCATCCCTTCGACGATCCGGCGATCATCGCGGGACAGGGGACGGTGGCGCTCGAAATGCTCGCCGACGCGCCGGATATCGACGCGCTGGTCGTGCCGGTTGGCGGCGGCGGCCTCATCTCCGGCATGGCGATCGCGGCGAAGGCGCTGAAGCCCGGCATCGACGTGATCGGCGCGCAGGCGGAGCTCTACCCGTCCATGTATTGCGCGATGACAGGCAAGGACATGCCCTCTGCGGGCGACACGATCGCGGAAGGGATCGCGGTCAAGAAGCCCGGCGCGATTACCTCGGCCATCATCCGTGAGGCGGTGGACGAGATGCTGCTGGTGCCCGAACGCGATATCGAGACGGCGGTGAGCCTTCTCGTCCAGATCGAGAAAACGGTGGCCGAAGGCGCGGGCGCGACCAGCTTCGCCGCCTTGCTCACCCATCCGGAGCGATTGAAGGGGCGGACCGTGGGCATCGTCCTGTCGGGCGGCAATATCGATCCGCGCCTGCTCGCGACCGTGCTGCTCCGCGACCTTGCCCGCTCGGGCCGCCTCGCGCGGCTGCGCATCGAGCTTCAGGATCGTCCCGGCGCGCTCTTCTCCGTCATCCGCCTGTTCGAGCAGCACCAGATCAATATCGTCGAAGTCTATCACCAGCGTATCTTCACGCCCTTGCCCGCGAAGGACACGTTCATCGATATCGAATGCGAGGCACGCGACGCGGCCCAGATGGAGAAGCTGATGGCGGGGCTGCGTGAGGCGGGTTTCCACGTTCACGCCGTTAAAATTCAGTAAGTTATCCGCACTCGTCGCGAAGCGCGATCTGTGCCGTCCTGGCACTGGCGGAACAGTCTAGGCGCCCGCCTCTTTTAAAGGGAGCCTGCGCGGCGCATAATGCGTTATCCCTGCAGGATCGAACCAAGGCTGGAGTCGCGGTGAGCGCACCGTTTCGTTTTCCCCGATTCTTTGTCACGACGCCCGCGCCGTGTCCCTATCTGCCGGGCAAGACCGAACGGAAGGTTTTTACCGAGCTTAGCGGGCCGAATGCGGCTGAGCTCAACGATGCGCTGGGCCGCATCGGCTTCCGGCGCAGCCAGGGCGTCGCCTACCGGCCGAGCTGCATCGATTGCGCGGCCTGCGTGTCGGTGCGCGTCGTGGCCAGCGAATTTCAGCCGAACGCCACCCAGCGCAAGCTCATCCGCCGCCATTCCGACCTGGAGGTCACCGCGTGCAAGCCGTGGACGACGGAGGAGCAATATGAACTCCTGTGCCGTTATTTGAAGGCACGGCATCCGGTTGGCGGCATGGTCGGCATGGACGAAAGCGATTTCGCCGACATGGTCGAGCAAAGCCCGGTCAAGACCTTCCTCGTCGAATATCGCGAACCGAGCGCCGACGGGCGCCCGGGCAAGCTGGTCGGCGCCTGTTTGACCGACCAGCAGGGCGACGGGCTCTCGATGATCTACAGCTTCTTCGAAACCGACGATCCCGCCCGGCAAGGCCTTGGCACCTATATCATTCTCGACCATCTGCTTCGCGCGGGCCGTGCGAAGCTGCCCTACGTCTATCTCGGCTATTGGGTCGCCGAGGCGCGGCGCATGGCGTATAAGGCGCGCTTCAAGCCGATCGAGCGCCTCGGCGCCGACGGCTGGCGCCGTTTCGAGCCCGATCAGGGCGAACTGCCGCTGAATTAAGCCAAGGCTGCTTCATCCCGGTTCTGCCCTCTTGCTTTCGTCACGTTCGTTCCGCGCGTCACGCTGAAGAGTCTGGCGCGTCGAAACCCTCCATGAAGGGCGGATTGGGTATGGCAAGGGCCGCCTTGGCGAGCGCCTGGGCCCAGTCCATCGACAGGGTATTGAAATACTCGTCGTCGGCCTGGATGCGGCGAGTGAGAAGAGGGGCGCGGGTGTCCGCAGGCAGGACGACGAGGTCGATCGGCCTTGCGACGCCGAGGTTGGAGCGCATCGTCGAATCGAAGGACAGGAAAGCGATCTTCACCGCCAGCGGCAACGGCGTCGACCAATTGACGCCGCGGTCGAGGATGGGGCGGCCATATTTGGTTTCCCCAATCTGGAAGAATGGCGATTCCGGCTGGCACTCGATGAAATTGCCGGCCGAATAGATAAGGAACAGGCGCGGCTGTTCCGTGCCGACACGCCCGCCGAGCAGCAGCGAGACATTGCTGTTGACATCCTGCCGGGAGAGTGCGGGCTCCATGATGGCGCGCACCGTTTGCACCGCTTCACCCACCAGTTGCGCCGCGCGAAACATGGACGGCACGGAATCGAGATGACGGATGCCGTCGCTGCCGTCATGGCCCGGCAATCCTTCGTCCAGCAAGCCGACGACCGATTGGGTGACTGACAAGCTGCCGGATGTCGCGGCGAAGATGTAGCGGTCGCCGCCATTGGCGAGGGTGTGGAGCTTCTTGTAGCAGGAGAAATTGTCGACGCCGGCATTGGTCCGCGTGTCGGCCATCAGCACGAGGCCGCCGTCGAGCAGCATTCCAATGCAATAGGTCATCCGCGCACGTCTCCTGACAGGGGAGAATGCCGATTGGGCCTATAGCGTTCCCGGCCGCCGCCCGGGGACGCAAGGGACTTAGGCGAGTTCGGCGACCGGAGCCGCGGCGATTTCCTCCGGATCGCGCAGCACGTAGCCGCGGCCCCAGACGGTCTCGATATAATTCTCGCCTGCGCAGGCCGAGGAGAGTTTCTTGCGGAGCTTGCAGATGAAGACGTCGATGATCTTCAGCTCCGGCTCGTCCATCCCGCCGTAAAGGTGATTGAGGAACATCTCTTTCGTCAAGGTCGTGCCCTTGCGGAGCGAAAGAAGCTCCAGCATCGCATATTCCTTGCCGGTCAAATGCACGCGGCTGCCGTCCACTTCGACCGTCTTGGCGTCGAGGTTCACGGCGAGCTTGCCGGTTTTGATCACCGACTGGCTGTGGCCCTTGGAACGGCGGACGATGGCGTGAATCCGGGCGATAAGCTCGTCGCGGTGGAAAGGCTTGGTGACGTAATCGTCGGCGCCGAAGCCCAAAGCGCGGACCTTGCTGTCCATCTCGCCGATGCCGGAGAGGATGAGGACGGGCGTGCCGACCTTCGCCGCACGGAGCTTCTTCAGCACGTCGTAACCATGCATATCCGGCAAATTGAGGTCGAGGCAGATGATGTCGTAATCGTAGAGCTTGCCGAGGTCCAAGCCCTCTTCGCCAAGGTCTGTCGTATAGACGTTGAAGCCTTCGTTATTGAGCATCAGTTCGATGCTTTTCGCCATGGTCGGTTCGTCTTCGATCAGCAGGACGCGCATAAGTTCAGCCCCAATTCTGTACCGTCACGGCACACATCGTGCGCCTGGTAACTTTCGTTAACAAGCCGATAAATGAAGTTAAAAGGTTAATTTGGTATGAAAGTTAACGGCGTCGTCATCATGTCGGCATGCGTTGCGCAGACGCCACGGTCATGGCAGGGGCTTGCCGATGTGGGCCGACAAGATCCTTTATATCGACGCCGAGGCGATCGTGCTGGACAAGCCGGCGGGTCTGGCCGTGACGCCCGGCAAGGCGGGTGGCGAGAGCCTCGAAAATTATCTCGACGCCCTGCGCTTCGGCTTCCAGCGCTTCCCCCATCCTGTCCATCGCCTCGACAAGGATACCAGCGGCTGCCTCCTTCTCTCCCGCAACCCCAAGGCGCATAAGCGGTTCGCCCAAGCCTTCGAGGCCAGGCGGGTGGAAAAGCGTTATGTCGCGATAGTGGATGGCGTGCCGCCCGGGACGGAAGGACGGATCGATCTTCCTCTCGCCAAAATCTCTTCGGCAGAGGCAGGCTGGCGCATGGTTTCTCGGGCACAGGGGCAGCCCGCCGTCACCCATTGGCGCCTTCTCACGGTGAAGGAGGGCCGTGCGCTCGTCCTGTTCAAGCCGGAAACCGGCCGCACCCATCAGCTCAGGGTGCATGCGGCCGAGGGCCTCGGCTACGCCATTTCGGGCGATCCCATATATGGCACGGGGAGGGGGCCGATGCTGCTTCATGCCCTCTCGCTCAAGGTCGAACGGGAAGGGAAGCCCGCCATCGAGGCGACGGCGCCGCTGCCGCCGACCTTCATCCAGGCCGGGTTCGGCGATGACGACCTCTGATCCCATCCCGATCCCGGATGAGGCGCTCAGCGAGACTTTTATCGCCGCGAGCGGTCCCGGCGGACAGAATGTCAACAAGGTGGCGACCGCCGTTCAATTGCGCTGCGACGTCTACAAGCTCGGCCTCCATCCCGCCGTTTATCAACGCCTGAAGGAATTGGCCGGGAGCAAGATGACGAGCGGCGGCGAGATCGTCATCACCGCCCGTACCTGGCGCACGCAGGAGGCGAACCGGGAAGAAGCCCGCGCCCGGCTGGCGGAACTCATCGCCAAGGCCCATATCCGCCAGCCCAAGCGGGTGAAGACGAAACCCACGCGGGCCGCCAAGGCGAAACGGGTGGACGAAAAGAAGAAGCGCAGCGGCGTGAAGCAGGGCCGGGGCAAGATCCGGTTCGACTAGGAGTAAAGATGTTCAATTTCGAAATCGCGGCCACGGACAAGGCGGAGCTTTACCGCCAGATCGGCGATGCCGCTGACGCGTTGACCTTAGGCGAGCCGGACGCCATCGCCAACATGGCCAATATTGCGGCTCTGCTGTGGGAGGCCATGCCGGATCTGAACTGGGCGGGCTTCTATCGCAATGTGGGGGGCGAACTCGTCCTCGGCCCCTTCCAAGGCAGGACGGCCTGCATCCGCATACCGTTTGGGAAGGGCGTATGCGGCACGGTCGCGGAAAGCCGCGAGACGCAGGTGGTGGCCGATGTCCATGCCTTTCCCGGCCATATCGCCTGCGACAGCGCATCGGCTTCGGAATTGGTCGTGCCGATCGTCCATGACGGGCGGCTGATCGGTGTGCTCGATCTCGACAGTCCCAGCCCGGCGCGCTTCGACCCGGAAGATGCGCGGGGTTGCGAGGCTCTGATCGCGCGGATCGCGGATCGGTTGATCTAGTCCATTGTGTTCCTGCGAAAGCAGGTCCAGCCGGTCCATCAGCGCCACTGGGTTCCGGCCTCCGCCGGAACACAATGTGGTTAGCTGATCCGGTCCAGCGCCTCTTCGCTGAGGCCGCCCGGCACGATCATCAGCGGGCAGGGGAGGCTCGCCGCGACATTGGAGAAATGCGCGACCAGCGGACCGGGCCCCCCGTTCGACGATGTCGCGAGGACAAGGGCGGCGACCTCCCGTTCCGCCAGCAATTCGCCGATCACCTTCACTGGATCGCCCTGACGGGTGATGACGGAGGGCTGGATCCCCGCTTCGTCCAGGATCGCGCCCGAAGCCTCCAGCACCATCGCTTCGGCGCGGAGCCGCGCCTCCTCTTCCATCGCCGCCTGCACGCCGCCCCATTGCACGAATTCGGGCGGGTCGATGAGGGCGAGGATTTCCACCGCGCTTCCGGTCCTTGCGGCGCGGCGGGCGGCGAAGCGCAAGGCCACGCGGGATTCCGCGCTATCGTCGATCACCACCAGATATGTGCGCAATGCGCCTCTCCCTTTTCCCCGGAAAGCTGCGCTATATTGGCGGTTGACGCAAGCGTTGCCCTTGACCCAAAGCCCCGACTTGCTGTTTGGACGGCGCTTGAGAAGCGCCCAAGAGGAAAGCACCGGCCTTATGCCCATCGAACTGAAGATGCCCGCTCTGTCCCCGACCATGGAGGAAGGCACGCTTGCCAAATGGCTGGTGAAGGAAGGGGACATCGTAAAGTCCGGCGATCTCCTTGCCGAGATCGAGACGGACAAGGCGACGATGGAATTCGAGGCGGTCGATGAAGGGACGATCGCCAAGCTGCTGGTTGCCGAAGGCACGGACGGCGTGAAGGTCGGCACCGTGATCGCGATGATCGCGGAAGAGGGCGAAGACGCAGGTGCTGCCGCTTCCGCTCCCGCCGCCAAGCAGCCGGTCGCGACGGATGCAGGCGAAACGGGCGCCGGTCAGCCTGCCAAGGCCCCGACTCCAGAACCGCAGGAAAAGGGCTATGGCGCCTCTCCCAAGGACGACGCGCCGCTTGTCAAGGCCCAGCCGCAGCCGGGCGCGGGCGGCGACCGCGTAAAGGCCAGCCCGCTCGCCCGCCGCATTGCCGAGCAGAAGGGCATCGATCTATCCGGCATCACCGGTTCCGGCCCGAACGGCCGGATCGTGAAGGCCGATATCGAAAATGCGGGCGGCCTTGCCCCGCGTCCAGCCGCGCCGGCCCAGGCACCCACCGCTCAGCCGCAGGCCGCGATGCCGGTTGCGGGCGACATTCCTGGCGAGGCGATCAAGCTCTCCAACATGCGCAAGACGATCGCGCGCCGCCTGACGGAATCGAAGCAGACGGTGCCGCATTTCTACCTCACCGTGGATTGCAACCTCGACGCACTGCTGAAGCTGCGCGGCGAGCTCAACAAGGGCCTGGAAGGGCGCGGCATCAAGCTGTCGGTCAACGATCTCCTGATCAAGGCGCTAGGCGTCGCGCTCACCGAAGTGCCGAACGCCAATGTCGCTTTCGCGGGCGACAACCTCATCAAGTATAGCCGCGCCGACATCTCGATGGCGGTGGCGATCGAGGGCGGGCTCATCACCCCGGTCATCACCGATGTCGCGAACAAGCCGCTGTCCAGAATCGCGCAGGAAGCCAAGGATCTCGCCTTGCGCGCCCGCGACGGCAAGCTCCAGCCCCACGAATATCAGGGCGGCACCGCCTCCATCTCCAACCTCGGCATGTACGGAATCAAGCAGTTCGATGCCGTCATCAACCCGCCCCAAGCCATGATCATGGCCGTCGGCGCGGGCGAGAAACGGCCGTACGTGGTGAATGATGCATTGTCCGTTGCCACGGTGATGACCGCCACCGGCAGCTTCGACCATCGTGCGATTGATGGTGCGGTAGGTGCCGAGCTGATGGCCGCTTTCAAGCGCCTTGTGGAAGCGCCCTTGGGGATGCTGGCTTGAATATGGCGCGCCAAATAGGAAAGGGTATTTCCTATTGGCTATTAGCCTTGGTGCTAGGATGTCTGCTCGCCAGCGTGTTGGTCGGGCTGAAAGGCGTGATCATGCACCAAGATCCAATTTACCCACTGATATTTGCAGGCTGGGCGGTAACTATCTTGATGTTCGGTACCTTGCCAGCACTTGTGATAGGAGTTCCGGCAATAATTTTCCTAAGAAAATGTGGCATTGATCGGTTGCCTGCTATCTTCGCTCTGTTACTTGGCGGTGCCGTAATAGGTGGATTGCTGATGGCCGTGACCTTCGAAGGGTTTGAGTTTCTTGCCGCCACTTCGGGCGGCTGTATTGGATTTATGTTAGGCCTGCTGTTCTTCCCCAAATCAAAATTAAAAGCCGGCAATGTCTAATCATCATGATGAAATCATGCCGCAAGGCGCGCCCGCTATCCGCGTTACCGCCATGCCCGCCGACGCAAATCCATATGGCGACATTTTCGGCGGCTGGCTTATGTCGCAGATGGACCTTGCCGCGGGCTCTGTGGCTTCGCTGCACAGCGGAGGCCGTGCGGTGACGATCGCGGTCGAGGGCATGGCCTTCCACCGCCCGGTTTTCGTTGGCGACGAAGTGTCTGTCTTTGCGCGCCTGATCGCGGTCGGCCGCACATCCATGAAGATCGACGTCGAGGCCTGGCGCCGCGGCCGCCACAGCGACGATGCCTATAAGGTAACGCAAGCGACCTTCACCTTCGTTGCCGTGGGCGAGGATCGTCAGCCACGGCGGGTTGCACCCTTGGTGGAGGCGGACGCTTGAGCACCAAACGTAAAGCAATCTTGCTGACTGTTGGTTGGTGCATTCTGATTTCAAGCGTGGGCGCCTACTTCGCGTACACCATGCCTACGACGCCAGGCGACGATGGCATGAATTATAGCGAGCGCCAGGATTTCGCATGGGCAGTGCTTGGTTTAGGCTTTGCGCTATCGTTAATTACGTGTGGCATGGCTATGGCCGCCATGTTCCTGGCGTCGCGCTATATCCGTAAAGCTGCCTGGCTCATTCCTCTTGGTCTTGCATGCAGCATAGTCGCGCTATTCCCATTCCTGGGTTTGGAAAATTCGCTCGTTCTGGGAATTGTGGCGACCTCTATTCCAAGCCTGATATTCGTCACCATCATTAGAAGACAGCTGGGCCTCTAATGGCGGCTTCATCAAAGAAGGCAAATATGTCTGAAACCTACGACCTTATCGTTCTCGGCTCCGGTCCCGGCGGCTATGTGGCCGCGATCCGGGCGAGCCAATTGGGGCTCAAGACCGCGATCGTCGAGCGGGAGTTGCTTGGCGGCATCTGCCTCAACTGGGGCTGCATCCCGACCAAGGCGCTGCTGCGTTCGGCGGAGATCTTCCATTACATGCAGCATGCCAAGGATTACGGCCTTGCCGCCGAGAAGATCAGCGCGGATCTGGAAGCGGTGGTGAAGCGCTCGCGCGGGGTGGCGAGCCAGCTCAACAAGGGCGTCACCGGCCTCATGAAAAAGAACAAGGTCGCGGTGCACATGGGCACCGGCAAGCTGACCGGGAAGGGCAAGCTGACCGTCACCGGTGAGGACGGCAAGACCACCGAGCTCCAAGCCAAGAACATCATCGTCGCGACCGGCGCCCGTGCCCGCGACCTGCCCTTTGCCAAAGCGGACGGCAACCGCGTCTGGACCTATCGCCACGCGATGACGCCGAAGGAGATGCCGACCAAGCTGCTGGTCATCGGATCGGGCGCGATCGGGATCGAATTCGCGAGCTTCTACAACGACATGGGCGCCGAGGTGACGGTCGTCGAAATGCTCGACCGCATCGTGCCGGTCGAGGACAAGGATATCAGCGCCCATCTCGAAAAGGCTCTGAAGAAGCAGGGCATGACGATCATGACCAGCGCGGGCGTCGAGAAGCTCGACGTGGGCGCGAATGGCGTGAAGGCCGCGATCAAGGGCAAGGACGGCAGAATCGTCGAGGGCGATTACAGCCACGTCATTGTCGCCATCGGCATCGTGCCGAACACCGAAAATATCGGCCTTGAAACGCTTGGCGTGAAGGCGGAGCGCGGGCACATCGTGACGGACGGCGCCTGCCGGACCAATGTCGAGGGCCTCTACGCCATCGGCGATGTGACCGCGCCGCCCTGGCTCGCGCACAAGGCCAGCCATGAAGGCGTGATCGCGGCCGAGGCGATTGCCGGCAAGCATCCGCACGCCATGGACCCGAAGAATATTCCGGGCTGCACCTATTGCCACCCGCAGATCGCCAGCGTCGGGCTCACCGAGGAGAAGGCGCGCGAGGCCGGTTACGAAGTGAAAGTCGGCAACTTCCCCTTCATCGGCAATGGCAAGGCGATCGCGCTCGGCGAGCCGGACGGCTTCATCAAGACCGTGTTCGACGCCAAGACCGGCGAATTGCTCGGTGCCCATATGATCGGCGCGGAAGTGACCGAGCTGATCCAGGGTTATACGATCGGCAAGACCGGAGAGCTCACCGAGGCGGAGCTGATGAACACCGTTTTCCCGCACCCGACCCTGTCGGAAATGATGCACGAAAGCGTGCTCGCCGCTTACGGACGCGTGCTGCACATCTGACGAGGCCGAACCGGTTTGGTGGCGGGATTTTCTCCAGCCTCCGGCCGGAACGGCGCGGCCTTTCCCTCGTTGTCGCCGGGCTACGCGATAATGGGAGAGAAGTCATGAAAATCAGGATTTTGGCCGCGACCGCCGCCTTGTGCGCGCTCGCCGCCTGTGGCGACAATGAAACGCCCGCCGCCAACGACATGGCGATGAACGACGCCATGATGGCGAACGACATGGCGATGAACGACATGGCCATGGACAATATGATGATGAACGGCAGCGCGGCCGCGGTCCCCGCCAACGGGCAGGACTATGCGGCCATGGCGGCGGCAAGCGACATGTTCGAGATTGAAAGCTCCAGGCTCGCGCAGGAAAAGGCGCAGAATGCGGACGTCAAATCCTTTGCCGCGATGCTGGTGACGGACCATCAGAAGTCGACCGCCGATCTCAAGACCGCGGCCGGACAGGCGCAGCCCGCCATCACCGTCACGCCGCAGATGAATGCCGAGCAGACCGCCAATCTCGAGGCCCTCCGCGGGGCCAGCGGCGCGGAATTCGATCGCCTCTACCTGCAGCAGCAGGTGCCCGCGCACGAAAAGGCGCTCGCCATGCTCCAGGGCTATGCGGCGAGCGGCGACGTGCCGTCCCTGAAGCAGCATGCCTCGGCGACCACCGGCCCCGTCGAAAAGCATCTCGCCCGCGCCCGCGAGCTGATGGGCAGCATGGGCCAATAAGCGGACCATCGGCGTGCAAACCAATCGGAGGGGCGGAGGTAACTCCGCCCCTTTGTCACATCACTATCCCTCATGCTTCTTGACCCACGCCGTCCCTCCACCAAATTGGCAAGGGAACGGATGGGCATCCCTGCGGTTTTGAACGGGAAAAGGAGATCAGGCGATGAAGGGTTATTGCGACGATATCGAGAAGGTCACGCTGGACAATGAGGACTTCCGCCGCGTCCTCTATACCGGCCAGCATCTCCAGCTCGTTCTCATGACCCTGCAGCCCGGCGAGGAAATCGGCGAGGAAGTCCATGAGGATCGCGACCAATTCTTCCGGATCGAGGAAGGATCGGGCGAGGTCCGCATTGACGGTGTCGCGAATAAGGTCGAGGACGATTTCGCCGTCATCGTTCCGGCCGGCGCGCGGCACAATGTCGTGAATACGGGGGACGAGCCGCTAAAGCTCTACACCCTCTACGGCCCGCCCGAGCATCGCGACGGCACCGTCCACAAGGACAAGGATCAGGCCAAGCGGGATCACGACAACGATCACTGGGATGGCGAGACGACGGAATAACCTCTACTGAGGAGTGATGGAAGAAGATCGGATAATTTTTTGGTTATCTTTTGCTATCGTCTTTTCAGTAGAAACTGCCATATTTCTTGCACAAATACGCTTCTCACGAGAGATTAAGAAATCTTCCAAGATCAATACAGCGATATACTACACCGATCAATTTGACAGTAAACCTAATCGGAGAAGAAATTGGCTCGGCTGGCCCATTCTTGTTAACATTGCCTACTGGGTTGAATTTCTGAGCTTTCTTGAAAGTTTATATATTATAGCGGCAGGGGCATTAATTTCATTTATTCTTGTTAACCGTATTAGAAATCGTTATAAAAGAATTTTGGAACAGCCTGCTATATCCATTAATTCTCAAGGCTTGATTTTGAGCGATTATGGTTCAGTTAAAAGCATTAACTGGAGCAATATAGAATATATCCATGCTGATCCACTGCGACTTGATGGATATATTGCTCCAAATGAGCTTGTCAGCTTCAGCTTGCGTACAAAAGAGGGTGACACATGGATTTTCTACAAGGATGATCTTTATGGGGATGCCTTGTCCTTCTTTGTTGAAGTTGTGAGAATAGCGCACGAACAAATGGCGCCGGCCTCCTCGATGCTGAAACAGGCATGACGATCAGCGGGGGCTCAATTTCTGCCACTCTCCCGCCCGTTGACGCCTTAAGGACTCATGCGTATAGGCCGCCTCGCCCAGGGTAGTGGTTCGCTGTTTCCGGATTCGGAACTGCGCCGCAAGCTACGGGCAGAGCTTGAACATTGCCGCATGTTCGCAAAAGGCCAGGGGGTCATGAGGACCGCCGGGGCTTTTGCGTTTTTTGCATGCGGTAAAGTAACGTAAGGTGAAGGGCTTCATGCCAACGATCAATCAGCTGATCCGCAAGGGTCGCGAGCCGCAGAAGGCGCGCTCGAAAGTTCCCGCGATGGAAGCGAACCCGCAAAAGCGCGGCGTTTGCACCCGCGTCTATACGACGACCCCGAAGAAGCCGAACTCGGCGCTTCGCAAGGTGGCCAAGGTTCGCCTGACCAACCAGCGCGAAGTCATCAGCTACATTCCCGGCGAAGGCCACAACCTTCAGGAGCACAGCGTTGTGCTGATCCGCGGCGGCCGTGTGCGCGACCTTCCGGGCGTGCGCTACCACGTGCTTCGCGGCGTGCTCGACACGCAGGGTGTGAAGGACCGCAAGCAGAGCCGTTCGAAATACGGCGCCAAGCGTCCTAAGTAAGGGAATAGAGATATGTCTCGTCGTCGTCGCCCAGAGAAGCGCGAAATCCTGCCCGATCCGAAGTTCGGAGACGTGGTCCTTTCCAAATTCATGAACAGCGTCATGCTGGACGGCAAGAAGGCCGTCGCCGAAAGCATCGTTTATGGCGCGCTCGACACCGTCGAAGCGAAGGCCAAGAAGGATCCGATCGGCGTGTTCCATGACGCGCTCAACAATGTGAAGCCGGGCATCGAGGTCCGCAGCCGCCGCGTCGGCGGTGCGACCTACCAGGTGCCGGTCGAAGTCCGCACGGAACGCGCCCAGGCGCTTGCCATCCGCTGGCTCATTTCGGCCGCCCGCTCGCGCTCGGAGAACACGATGTCGGCCCGCCTTTCGGGCGAGCTGCTCGACGCTTCGAACAATCGCGGCAACGCGGTGAAGAAGCGCGAAGACACGCACCGCATGGCGGAAGCCAACCGGGCGTTCTCGCACTACCGCTGGTAATTTCAGTCCCTATATCGTGGGGGAGAGGCAAGGGCCTCTTCCCCCACATTGGAGTTTAAGATCATGGCCCGCAGCCATCCGCTCGACCGCTATCGCAACATCGGCATTATGGCGCATATCGACGCCGGCAAGACCACGACCACCGAGCGTATCCTTTATTACACCGGCAAGTCCTACAAGATCGGCGAAGTGCATGAAGGCACCGCGACGATGGACTGGATGGAGCAGGAGCAGGAGCGCGGGATCACGATCACGTCCGCCGCGACGACGTGCAAGTGGCGCGCCGAAGAAGGCAAGGGCGAAGAGCATCTGATCAACATCATCGACACGCCGGGCCACGTCGACTTCACCATCGAAGTCGAACGTTCGCTGCGCGTGCTCGACGGCGCGGTCGCGTGCTTCGACGGCGTTGCCGGCGTCGAGCCGCAGTCCGAAACCGTGTGGCGCCAGGCGGAAAAGTACAAGGTTCCGCGCATGTGCTTCGTCAACAAGCTCGACCGCACCGGCGCGAGCTTCGAGCGCTGCGTCGACATGATCAAGGATCGCCTGGGCGCCCGCCCGGCCGTTCTCTATCTCCCGATCGGCATCGAAGGCGGCTTCAAGGGCCTCGTCGACCTGGTCGAGAATCGCGCGATCATCTGGCTCGAAGAGTCGCTCGGCGCGAAGTTCGAATATCAGGCGATCCCCGACGATCTCGCCGATGCCGCCGCGACGGCTCGCCAGGAGCTGATCGAGATGGCCGTCGAGCAGGACGACGACATCATGGAAGCCTATCTTGGCGGTGAAGAGCCCGATACGGCGACGCTCAAGAAGCTGATCCGCAAGGGCACGCTCAACTTCTCGTTCGTGCCGATCGTCTGCGGCTCGGCCTTCAAGAACAAGGGTGTTCAGCCCCTGCTCGACGCCGTCGTCGATTATCTGCCGAGCCCGCTCGACATTCCCGACGTCCAGGGCGTGAAGCTCGACGGCGAAACCCCGGCTTCGCGTCCGGCCGACGACAAGGCGCCGCTATCGCTGCTCGCCTTCAAGATCATGAACGATCCGTTCGTCGGCTCCTTGACCTTCGCCCGCATCTATTCGGGCACCCTCACCAAGGGTCAGTATCTGAACTCGGTGAAGGACAAGAAGGAAAAGATCGGCCGTATGCTCCTCATGCACGCCAACTCGCGTGAGGACATCGAAGAGGCGCGCGCCGGCGACATCGTCGCGATCGCGGGCCTCAAGGAAACGACGACCGGCGACACGCTTTGCGATCCGGCCAACCCGATCATCCTCGAGCGGATGGAATTCCCCGAGCCGGTGATCGAGCTGTCGGTGGAGCCGAAGACCAAGGCCGACCAGGAAAAGATGGGCATCGCGCTCAATCGCCTCGCTGCCGAGGATCCCTCCTTCCGCGTGTCGACCGACCACGAATCGGGCCAGACGATCATCAAGGGGATGGGCGAGCTCCACCTCGAAATCCTCGTCGACCGCATGAAGCGTGAGTTCAAGGTCGAGGCCAATGTCGGCGCGCCGCAGGTGGCGTATCGCGAATATCTCGCGAAGAAGGTCGACGTCGACTACACCCACAAGAAGCAGTCGGGCGGCTCGGGCCAGTTCGGCCGCGTCAAGGTCACCGTCGTTCCCGGCGAGCGCGGTTCGGGCTTCCAGTTCTTCGACGAGATCAAGGGCGGCAACATTCCGCGCGAATATATCCCGTCGGTCGAAAAGGGCTTCAAGGAAACCGCCGAGACCGGTTCGCTGATCGGCTTCCCGATCATCGACTTCGAAGTTCACCTGACGGACGGCGCCTATCACGACGTCGACTCGTCGGCCCTGGCCTTCGAAATCTGCGCCCGCGGTGCGATGCGCGAAGTGGCCCAAAAGGCCGGCATCAAGCTCCTCGAGCCGATGATGAAGGTCGAAGTCGTGACGCCGGAAGATTATCTGGGCGACGTGATCGGCGACTTGAACAGCCGCCGCGGCCAGATCCAGGGCACCGACAGCCGGGGCAATGCCCAGGTCGTCGAGGCGATGGTCCCGCTTGCGAATATGTTCGGCTACGTGAACGAGCTGCGTTCCTTCACGCAGGGCCGCGCGCAATATTCGATGCAATTCTCGCATTATGAGGAAGTGCCGCAGAACGTCGCGGACGAGGTCAAGGCAAAGCTGGCATAAGCCGGAAAGAGCCGTTATGGGGCGCGCATCCGAAGCCTGGCTTAGGGTGTGCAATCGATAGATTCGGCAAGCGGCCCGCCCGGGCGATGCGGTCGATTGGATTTGAACAGAAGGTAGGACACAATGGCGAAAGCTAAGTTTGAGCGGACGAAACCGCACTGCAACATCGGCACCATCGGTCACGTCGACCATGGCAAGACGTCGCTCACCGCGGCGATCACCAAGATTCTCGCCGAAACCGGCGGCGCGACCTTCGTCGATTATGCGAACATCGACAAGGCTCCGGAAGAGCGCGAGCGCGGCATCACCATTTCGACCGCGCACGTCGAATATGAAACCGAAGCCCGCCACTATGCGCACGTCGACTGCCCGGGTCACGCCGACTATGTGAAGAACATGATCACCGGCGCCGCCCAGATGGACGGCGGCATCCTGGTCGTGTCGGCCGCCGACGGCCCCATGCCGCAGACCCGTGAGCACATCCTGCTCGCCCGTCAGGTCGGCGTTCCGGCGCTCGTCGTGTTCATGAACAAGGTCGACCAGGTCGACGATCCCGAGCTGCTCGAGCTCGTCGAGCTCGAAATCCGCGAGCTGCTCTCGTCCTACGACTTCCCGGGCGACGACATTCCGATCGTCAAGGGTTCGGCGCTCGCCGCTCTTGAAGATTCGAACGATGAAATCGGCCGCAAGGCGATCCTCGAGCTGATGCAGGCCGTCGACAGCTACATCCCGCAGCCGGAGCGTCCGCTCGACAAGGCGTTCCTGATGCCGATCGAAGACGTGTTCTCGATCTCGGGTCGCGGCACCGTCGTCACCGGCCGTGTCGAAACCGGCATCGTGAAGGTTGGCGAAGAAGTCGAAATCGTCGGCATCAAGGACACCAAGAAGACGACCGTCACCGGCGTCGAAATGTTCCGCAAGCTGCTCGATCAGGGTCAGGCCGGCGATAATATCGGTGCCCTCATCCGCGGCGTCGGCCGTGAGGAAGTGGAGCGCGGTCAGGTTCTGGCGAAGCCGGGCTCGATCACGCCGCACACCGAATTCACCGCCGAAGTCTACGTCCTGTCGAAGGACGAAGGCGGCCGTCACACGCCGTTCTTCGCGAACTATCGTCCGCAATTCTACTTCCGCACGACCGACGTGACGGGCGAAGTGGTTCTGCCGGAAGGCACCGAGATGGTCATGCCGGGCGACAACGTCCAGCTCGGCGTGAAGCTCATCGCTCCGATCGCCATGGACCAGGGTCTGCGCTTCGCCATTCGCGAAGGCGGCCGCACGGTCGGCGCCGGGGTTGTGGCGAACATCACTAAGTAATATAGGAGCGGGCCGCTCGATTCTCCCCGGAGGTCAGGCGGCCCGCTTTTATGCGAGTTTTTAGCGGCGCCGGCGGCCGAGAGGCTTCCGGCTCCGGTTTTTTGATTGCCCCTGTCGGGGTTGGCTCTTTCGCATCGGTAGGACCATGGAAACGCAGAATATCCGCATTCGCCTCAAGGCGTTCGATCATCGTGTGCTCGATCAGGCAACCGGCGACATCGCCGATACCGCCCGTCGCACTGGCGCCCTTATTCGCGGTCCCATTCCCCTCCCGACGCGCATCGAGAAGTTCACCGTCAACCGTTCGCCGCACGTGGACAAGAAGTCCCGCGAACAGTTTGAGGTGCGTACCTACAAGCGCCTGCTCGACATCGTGCAGCCAACGCCGCAGACGGTCGACGCTCTTATGAAGCTCGATCTCGCAGCAGGTGTTGATGTTGAGATCAAGTTGGCCTGAGGCCAATTTGCCTTTAGCCCCGGCGCAAGCCGGGGTCTCGGCGGGAAGGGCTGAGCCTTATTTTCGCTGAGATGCCAGCTTTCGCTGGCATGACGGGAAATTCCCTACTATGGGGATGCCACAGATTCGGCCCCGCTCGGACCGGGGCCCCTGCAAAGCACTGGCTTTAGGCAGGAAAATGGTTCGGGATACCGCACGGCATCGCCGTGGTCTGCGTCCCCCGCTTTTCTCGCTTGTCGAGGAAATAGCCCAAGGCGGGGCATGCATCATTTGTTGGGCTGGCACGCCCCTGAAGATCGCTTCGGGGGCCTCTGTATAAGGAGTATGGTCATGCGTACCGGCGTGATCGCGAAGAAAATGGGGATGACCCGCTTGTTCCAGGAAGACGGCCGCCACGTGCCCGTCACTGTCCTGGCGCTTGAAAATGTTCAGGTCGTCGCCCGCCGCGAGGCGGATCGTGACGGCTATGTCGCCGTTCAGCTCGGCGCGGGTTCGGCCAAGGCCAAGAACCTGACGAAGCCGGAGCGTGGCCATTTCGGCAAGGCCGAAGTGGAGCCGAAGGCGCAGCTCGCCGAATTCCGCGTCGCCGAGGATGCTCTCCTCGACGTCGGCGCCGAAATCGCGGCGGACCATTATGCCGTCGGCCAGCTGGTCGACATTCAGGGCGTGACCCAGGGTAAGGGTTTCGCCGGCGCCATGAAGCGTTGGGGCTTCGGCGGTTTGCGCGCCACCCACGGCGTGTCCGTCTCCCACCGTTCGCACGGTTCGACCGGTAACCGCCAGGATCCGGGCCGCGTCTTCAAGAACAAGAAGATGGCTGGTCACATGGGCGCCCGCAACCGCACCCAGCAGAACCTCGAAGTCGTCCGCACGGACGTCGAGCGCGGCCTCATCTTCGTCAAGGGCTCGGTGCCCGGCTCGAAGGGCGGCTGGCTCCTCGTCAAGGACGCCGTGAAGGTCGCACGCCACGCGGATGCGCCGTATCCGGCCGGCATTCGCCAGGCTGCCAACAGCAACAACGCTCCCGCGAACACCCCGGCCGAGGCCGAGGCTCCCGTGGAAGCCACCGAAGGCCAGGAAGGCTAAACGATGAAGGTCAAGGTTCAGACCCTCGACGCCCAGGGCAAAGGCGACATCGAGCTCAACGACGCGATTTTCGGCGTTGAGCCCCGTGCCGACATCCTGCACCGCGTCGTCACCTGGCAGCTCGAAAAGCGCCGCGGCACCGCCCGCGCCGCCCGCGAGCGCTCGGATGTCGCTCGTACCGGCAAGAAGTTCGGCCGTCAGAAGGGCGGCGGTACGGCACGTCACGGCGATCGCCGTGCCCCGATCTTCATCGGCGGCGGCAAGGCCCATGGCCCCCGCGTCCGCGACTTCAATCCGTCGCTCAATAAGAAGATCCGTGCGCTCGGCCTGAAGATGGCCCTGTCGTCCAAGGCCCGCGACGGCAAGCTGGTCGTCATGGAAAACCTGGACGTCAAGGAATCCAAGACCAAGGCGCTCAAGGATCAGCTCGGCAAATTGGGCTTCGGCAAGACCGCCCTCGTCATCGACGGCGACGCGCTGAACGTCGGTTTCGCCCTCGCTTCGTCCAACCTCCGCGAGATCAACCTTCTCCCGGCGGTCGGCGCGAACGTCTACGACATTCTCAAGGCCGAAACGCTGGTGCTGACCCGCGCCGCGGTTGAAAAGCTGGAGGCGCGCTTCAATGGCTAAGCAGCAGAAGACGGGTGTCGACATCAAGCATTATGATGTCGTTCTCGCTCCCCACATCACCGAAAAGACGACTCTGCTTTCGGAGCAGAACGCAGTCGTCTTCAAGGTTGCGAACGATGCCACCAAGCCGCAGATCAAGGCGGCGGTCGAGGCTCTGTTCAGCGTCAAGGTGCTGGGCGTGAACACCATCACCCAAAAGGGCAAGACGAAGAAGTGGAAGGGCCGTCCCTACACCAAGTCTGACATGAAGAAGGCGATCGTGACGCTGGCCGACGGCCAGTCCATCGACGTCACCACCGGAATCTGAGGCGCGGACGATGGCACTCAAGCATTATAATCCGACCACCTCGTCACAGCGCGGCCTGATCCTCGTCGACAAGTCGTCGCTGTGGAAGGGCAAGCCTGTGAAGGCGCTGACCGAAGGCAAGCGCAAGACGGGCGGACGCAACAACAAGGGTCATGTGACCTCGCGCGGCATTGCGGGCGGTCACAAGCAGAAGTACCGCTATATCGACTTCAAGCGTCGCAAGTGGGACCAGCCGGCCACCGTCGAGCGCCTGGAATATGACCCCAACCGCACCGCGTTCATCGCTCTGGTGAAGTATGAAGACGGCGAACTCGCCTACATCATCGCGCCGCAGCGTCTTGCCCCGGGCGACACCATCGTCGCGGGCAAGAAGACCGACGTGAAGCCGGGCAACGCCATGGAACTCGGCCAGATGCCGGTCGGCACCATCGTTCACAATGTGGAGATGAAGCCGGGCAAGGGCGGCCAGATCGCCCGATCGGCCGGCACCTATGTGCAGGTCGTCGGCCGCGACAAGGGCATGGTCATCGTTCGCCTGAATTCGGGCGAGCAGCGCTACCTGCGCGCGGACTGCATGGGCACGGTTGGCGCGGTGTCGAACCCCGACAACCAGAACCAGAACTTTGCCAAGGCCGGCCGCACGCGCTGGATGGGCAAGCGCCCGCTGACCCGCGGCGTTGCGAAGAACCCGGTCGACCACCCGCACGGCGGTGGTGAAGGCCGGACTTCGGGCGGCCGTCACCCGGTCACGCCGTGGGGCAAGCCGACCAAGGGTGCCCGCACCCGTTCGAACAAGGCGACGGACAAGATGATCATCCGTTCGCGTCACGCGAAGAAGAAGAGGTAATAATGGCCCGCTCCGTCTGGAAAGGTCCGTTCGTCGAGCTGTCGCTGCTGAAGAAGGCAGAAACAGCGCAGGAATCCGGTGGCCGCGCGCCGATCAAGACCTGGTCGCGCCGCTCCACCATTCTCCCGCAGTTCGTCGGGCTGACGTTCAACGTCTATAATGGCCGCAAGTTCGTGCCGGTTTCGGTTTCGGAAGAAATGGTCGGCATGAAGCTCGGCGAATTCGCTCCGACCCGCTACTTCCCCGGCCACGCCGCCGACAAGAAGGGCAAGAGGTAAGCCATGGGTAAGGAAAAAGCCCCCCGCCGCGTCGCGGCCAACGAGGCCCTGGCCGTCGGCACCACGATCCGCGGTTCCGCGCAGAAGCTGAACCTTGTCGCCGCCCTCATCCGCGGCCGCAAGGTCGAAGATGCGCTGAATGTCCTCACCTTCTCCAAGAAGGCGATGGCAGTGGATGTCCGCAAGGTGCTCGCCTCGGCGATCGCCAATGCGGAAAACAACCACAATCTCGACGTCGACAGCCTCGTCGTCGCGGAAGCCAGCGTCGGCAAGAGCATCTCGATGAAGCGCTTCGCGACCCGTGCGCGCGGCCGTTCGAGCCGCATCGTGAAACCGTTCAGCCGCGTGCGCATCGTCGTCCGCGAAGCGAGCCAGGAAGCTTAAGATGGGCCAAAAATCCTCTCCGATCGGTCTGCGCCTGCAGATCAACCGCACCTGGGACAGCCGCTGGTATGCGGAAGGCGCCGATTACGGCCGCCTGCTGCTCGAGGATCTCAAGATCCGCGAATATGTCCTGAAGACCCTGCCGCAGGCCGCGATCTCCAAGGTCGTGATCGAGCGTCCGGCCAAGCTCTGCCGCGTCAACATCTATGCCGCGCGTCCGGGCGTCATCATCGGCAAGAAGGGCGCCGACATCGAAAAGCTTCGCAAGAAGCTCGGCGAAATGACCTCGTCCGACGTGTCGTTGAACATCGTCGAGATCCGCAAGCCGGAGATCGACGCCAAGCTCGTCGCCCAGGGCGTCGCCGATCAGCTCGAGCGCCGCATCGCGTTCCGCCGCGCCATGAAGCGCGCGGTGCAGTCGGCTCTCCGCCTCGGCGCGGAAGGCATTCGTATCACCTGCGGCGGCCGCCTCGGCGGCGCTGAAATCGCCCGCACGGAATGGTATCGCGAAGGCCGCGTGCCGCTCCACACGCTGCGTGGCAACGTCGATTATGCCGAAGCCCAGGCCCACACCGCTTACGGCGTGTGCGGCGTCAAGGTTTGGATCTTCAAGGGCGAAATCCTTGGTCACGATCCGATGGCCCAGGACCGCCTCATGATGGAAGCGCAGACGTCGGGCGTTCGCCCGGCGCGCGACGACCGTCGCTAAGGAATTAGAGACATGCTGCAACCAAAGCGCACCAAATTCCGCAAGGCCTTCAAGGGCCGCATTTCGGGCAACGCCAAGGGCGGCACCGATCTGACCTTCGGCGCCTTCGGCCTCAAGGCCCTGGAGCCGGATCGGATCACCGCCCGCCAGATCGAAGCGGCCCGTCGCGCGATCACGCGCCACATCCGCCGTCAGGGCCGTTTGTGGATCCGCGTCTTCCCGGACGTGCCGGTGTCGTCGAAGCCCGCTGAAGTCCGCATGGGCTCGGGCAAGGGTTCGCCGGAATATTGGGCGGCCCGCGTGAAGCCCGGCCGCATCCTGTTCGAACTGGACGGCGTTCCCGGCCCGCTCGCTCGCGTCGCTTTCGAGCGCGCGATGGAAAAGCTGCCGATCAAGACCAAGGTGGTGGCCCGCCTCGGTGAATCGCTGATTGAGGAAGATTGATAAATGGCCAAGATCGACGATCTCAAAGCCAAGAGCGACGACCAGCTCAACGAGCAGCTGGGCGAGCTGAAGCGCGAGCAGTTCAACCTGCGCTTCCAGGCCGCGACGAACCAGCTCGAGAAGCCGGCGCGCGTTCGTGAAGTTCGCCGCTCCATCGCCCAGATCAAGACGCTGCAGGGTGAGCGCACGCGCGCCGCTCAGAAGGCCTAAGGAGTTATCATGCCGAAGCGCATTCTGACCGGGACCGTGGTGTCCGACAAGACCGACAAGACCGTGGTGGTGAAGGTCGAGCGGCGGGTGAAGCACCCGCTCTACGGCAAGATCATCAAGCTGTCGAAGAAGTATCATGCCCATGACGAGGGCAATGAGTTCAAGGCCGGCGAGACCGTCCGCATCGAAGAGACGCGGCCGATTTCCAAGCTGAAGACCTGGAAGGTGCTGGATCGCGTAGACACGCATGCCACGCCCGCCAAGTCGGATATTTAAGCCGCTTATTTGTAGCTGATCGCCGGGATGTCCCGGTTGAAGTGAGAGAAGGAATGGATCGATGATCCAGATGCAGTCCAACCTTGATGTGGCTGACAATTCGGGCGCCAAGCGCGTCCAGTGCATCAAGGTGCTCGGCGGCTCAAAGCGCCGCTTTGCCAGTGTCGGCGACATCATCGTGGTGTCGGTGAAGGAAGCGTCCCCCAAGGGCCGCGTGAAGAAGGGCGACGTCCACAAGGCCGTCATCGTCCGGACCGCCAAGGACATTCATCGTCCCGACGGTTCGACGATCCGCTTCGATTCCAACGCCGCGGTGCTCGTCAACAACAACCAGGAGCCGATCGGCACCCGTATCTTCGGCCCGGTCGTCCGCGAATTGCGCGCGAAGAAGCACATGAAGATCATCTCGCTCGCGCCGGAGGTTTTGTAAGATCATGGCTGCTGCGAAGATCAAGAAAGGTGACCAGGTCGTCATCCTGTCCGGCAAGGACAAGGGCAAGACCGGCGAAGTCACCAAGAGCATGCCCAAGGACGGCAAGGTCGTCGTGTCGGGCGTGAACATTATCACCCGTCACCGGAAGGCCACCCAGGCCAATCCGCAGGGCGGCCTGGAACGCGCTGAAGCGCCGCTTCACGTGTCCAAGGTGGCGCTCAAGGATCCCAAGACGGGCAAGCCGACGCGCGTCCGTTTCGAAACCAAGGACGGCAAGAAGGTCCGCGTGGCCGTGAAGTCCGGGGAGACCATCAATGGCTGATAAGAAATATACGCCCCGCCTCCGCAAGGATTATGACGAGCGCATCGTCAAGGCGATGACCGAGAAGTTCGGCTACAAGAACCGCATGGAGGTTCCCAAGCTCGAAAAGATCGTCATCAACATGGGCGTCGGCGAAGCCACGCAGGACAAGAAGAAGGTCGAGGTCGCGGCTTCCGAAATGGAGCTGATCGCCGGCCAGAAGCCTGTCGTCACCAAGGCGAAGAAGTCGATCGCGCAGTTCAAGCTGCGTGAAGGCATGCCGATCGGCTGCAAGGTCACCCTGCGCCGCGAGCGTATGTATGAGTTTCTGGACCGCCTGGTCACGGTCGCGCTGCCGCGCGTCCGCGACTTCCGCGGCCTGAACCCGAAGTCGTTCGACGGCCGCGGCAATTATGCGATGGGCCTCAAGGAACAGATCATTTTCCCTGAGATCAGCTATGACCGCATCGACAAGGTGCGCGGCATGGACATCATCGTCACCACCACCGCGAAGACGGATGAGGAAGCGCGCGAATTGCTGCGCCTCTTCAACTTCCCCTTCCCGGTCGAACAGGATCAGCAGCAGGCCGCGTAAGCGGTCTGCTTGAGAGAAGGAAGAGAACTTAAGTCATGGCGAAACTGAGTTCCATCAACAAGAATGAGCGTCGCAAGAAGCTGGTGAAGAAATATGCCGGCCAATATGCGAAGCTGAAGGCGATCGCGGACGATGAGTCCAAGGACGACACCGAACGTCTGATCGCGCGTCTGAAGATGGCGGAAATCCCGCGCAACGCGAACCCGACCCGGGTCCGCAACCGTTGCCAGATGACTGGCCGTCCGCGCGCGAATTATCGCAAATTCGGGCTTTCGAGGGTCATGCTGCGCGAATTGGGCAATAAGGGCCTGATCCCCGGTCTGACGAAATCGAGCTGGTAAGGTATAAGATATGCCATTGACCGATCCTTTGGGTGATATGCTCACCCGCATCCGCAACGGCCAGCAGGCGCGCAAGGACAGTGTGGTTTCCCCCGCGTCCAAGCTGCGCGCCCGCGTTCTCGACGTGCTTCAGCGCGAAGGCTATATCCGCGGTTATTCCGAAGAAGCGCTGGGCGCCCACAAGGGCCTGCGCATCGAACTGAAATATTTCGAGGGCCAGCCGGCGATCCGCCACGTGTCCCGTATTTCGAAGCCCGGCCGCCGCGTCTATTCGGGTTCGCAGGAATTGCCCCGGGTCCGCAACGGCCTCGGCATCACCATCGTCTCGACGCCTCGCGGCGTTCTGTCCGACGCGGAAGCGCGCGATCAGAATGTCGGCGGCGAAGTGCTGGCGGAGGTGTTCTGATGAGCCGCATCGGTAAAGTTCCTGTCGCGTTGCCGGGCAACGTGACCGCCTCGATCGAAGGCTCCGTCCTGTCCGTGAAGGGCCCTAAGGGCACCCTCACCATGCAGATGATGGACGACATCAGCTACGGCATCGAAGACGGCCGTATCCTGGTTCGCCCCGCCAACGACACGAAGCGCGCCCGCTCCTTCTGGGGCATGCATCGCACCCTGGTCCAGAATTTGGTTACCGGCGTTTCGGAAGGCTTCACGAAGGTGCTCGAAATCACCGGCGTCGGCTATCGTGCCAATGCTCAGGGCAAGAACCTGAAGCTGCAGCTCGGTTACAGCCACGACGTCAACATTCCGGTGCCGGACGGCCTGGAAGTGAAGACCCCGGACACGACCACGGTCGAGATTTCGGGTATCGACCGGCAGAAGGTCGGCCAGCTGGCCGCCGAGATCCGCCGCTGGCGCAAGCCGGAGCCTTATAAGGGCAAGGGCATCAAATATCGCGGTGAGTATATCTTCCGCAAAGAAGGCAAGAAGAAGTAAGCCATGGCGAAACTCTCTCTCTTCGATCGGCGCCGTCAGCGCGTCCGCACTTCGCTCCGCAAGGTCGGCGGCGGCAAGCCGCGCTTGTCGGTGCACCGTTCCGGCCGCCATATCTACGCGCAGGTCATTAACGATCTCGAAGGCCGCACCGTGGCCGCCGCGTCGAGCCTCGACAAGGATGTCGCGGCCAAGACGGGTGCGACTGTCGAGTCCGCGCAGGATGTGGGCCGCCGTCTCGCCGAGCGCGCCAAGGCCGCCGGCATCACCAAGGTTATTTTCGATCGTGGCGGTTTTCTGTTCCACGGCCGCGTGAAGGCTCTCGCCGATGCCGCGCGCGAAGGCGGACTGGAGTTCTAAGTGATGGCTGAAGAAAACAACCAGGCGACCGAAGGTCAGGAAGTGGTTCCCGCGGCCGAGGCTCCGGCAGCGGTTGAAGAGCGCGGAGGCGGCGAACGCCGCGGCCGCGGCGGCCGTGGCGGACAGGGCGGCCGTGACAATCGTGGCGGCGGCCGTGGCCGTCGTGACGATCGCCGTGGCGGCAACCGCGACGAAGATGGTGGCGAGGAGCTGATCGAAAAGCTCGTCCACATCAACCGCGTGTCCAAGACCGTGAAGGGCGGTAAGCGCTTCGGTTTCGCAGCACTCGTCGTCGTCGGCGACGGCAAGGGCCGCGCGGGCTTCGGCAAGGGCAAGGCCCGCGAAGTGCCGGAAGCGATCACCAAGGCGACCGCCGCCGCCAAGAAGGCGATGGTTCGCGTGCCGCTGAAGGAAGGCCGCACGCTGCATCATGACGCGCGCGGCCATTTCGGCGCCGGCAAGGTGACGGTCCGCACCGCGCCTCCGGGCACCGGCATCATCGCCGGCGGTCCGATGCGCGCCGTGTTCGAAAGCCTTGGCGTCGCCGACGTGGTGACCAAGTCGGTCGGCACGTCCAACCCCTACAACATGATCCGGGCGACTTTCGAAGCGCTCACCGATCAGACCAGCCCCAAGTCGGTTGCGCAGCGCCGCGGCAAGAAGATTGCCGACCTGCTCGGCCGTGGCGGCTCGCAGACGGCCGAGGCTGATGCCGCGGCTGTGACGGAGTAAGAGACATGACCACCATCAAGGTCACCCAGATCGGTTCGCCGATCCGCCGCACGCCCGACCAGCGCAAGACGCTGATCGGTCTCGGCCTCAACAAGATGCACCGGACCGCCGAGCTTCAGGATACCCCTGAAGTGCGTGGCATGATCCGCAAGGTGCAGCACATGGTGAAGGTCGAGGGATAATGACTGTTCCCCGGCGAAGGCCGGGGTCCAGGCGTCCCCGTAGCTGGGTTCCGGCCTTTGCCGGAACACACTGAACTATCAGCGCGAACATAGCGAAAGCGAGTGCAAGACATGAAACTGAACGACATCCGCGACAATGAAGGTGCCCGTAAGTCCCGCGTCCGCGTGGGCCGTGGCATCGGTTCGGGCCTCGGCAAGACCGGCGGCCGTGGTCAGAAGGGCCAGAAGAGCCGCTCCGGCGTCTCGATCTGGGGCTTCGAAGGCGGTCAGATGCCGCTTCACATGCGGATCCCGAAGCGCGGCTTCAACAATCCGTTTGCCAAGGACTATGCCGAAGTGAATCTGGGCGCGATCCAGAAGCTCTTTGACGCGGGCAAGCTCGACGCCAAAGGCACGATCGATCACGCGGCGCTTAAAGCCGCTGGTGTCGCGCGCGGCGGCAAGGACGGCGTTCGCCTGCTCGGCAAGGGCAGCCTGACGGCCAAGCTCAATTTCCTCGTCGCCGGCGTCTCCGCCGGCGCCCGCGAAGCCATTGAAAAGGCTGGCGGCAAGGTCGAGGTGATCGAGGTTGTTCCGGCTTCCGAAAAGGCCGCTGCCAAGAAGGGCACGACCCGCGCCGCGGCGAAGAAGGCCAAGGCCTGATCCCGTCGCTTGGCGGTTGGAGGCTGACAAGCCGGAACCGATGACTATATGAGGCGGCGGGGGGAGTTTCTTTGCTCTCTCCGCCGTATTCTTTTCTGAGGGCATGATAGCCGATGGCATCCGTAGCCGAACAAATGGCCAGCAATTTCAGCATGGCGAATTTCGCCAAGGCCACCGATCTTAAAAAGCGCCTGTGGTTCACGCTGGGCGCGCTGATCCTCTTCCGGTTGCTGAGCTTCGTGCCGTTGCCCGGCATCGATCCCCGCGCTTTGTCGAGCCTGTTCGACACGACGCGCGGCACCGTGCTCGATTTCTTCAACACTTTCTCGGGCGGCAGTCTGGAGCGGATGAGCCTCATCGCGCTTGGCGTCATGCCCTACATCACCGCGTCCATCGTCGTGCAGCTCGCGACCACCATGTCGCCAACGCTCGCCGCGCTTAAGAAAGAGGGCGAGACGGGCCGCAAGAAGATCAACCAATATACACGCTATGGCACCGTCTTCCTCGCCGCGATCCAGGGCTATTTCATCGCCGTCGGCCTTGAAGGCTGGGGCGCCGGTCAGGCGGGCTCGGCCGTGATCGATCCCGGCGTGCTGTTCCGCGTCACCACCGTCGTCAGCCTCGTCGGCGGCACGATGTTCCTGATGTGGCTGGGCGAACAGATCACCAGCCGCGGCATCGGCAACGGCGTCTCGCTCATCATCATGGCGGGCATCGTCGCCCAGCTGCCGACCGCATTGGCGCAGGTGTTCGAAGGCGGCCGCACCGGCACGCTGTCGCCGCTCCTGATCATGGGCGTCCTTGCCCTCATCATCGGCCTCATCGCCTTCATCTGCTTCATGGAGCGCGCCCAGCGCCGCATCCTCATTCAATATCCGAAGCGCCAGACGCAGCGCGGCCTGATGCAGGCGGAGCGTTCGCACCTGCCGCTGAAATTGAACACCTCGGGCGTCATCCCGCCGATCTTCGCTTCGTCGCTGCTCCTGATGCCGCTGACGATCGCGCAGTTCGCTGGCAATCGCGTCGCGGGCGAAAGCACCTGGGGCGACATCCTCATCACGGTGACGACCGCGCTTCAGCACGGCGCGCCGCTCTACATGGCGCTCTATGCCGCTGGCATCATCTTCTTCTGCTTTTTCTACACCGCGGTCGTGTTCAACCCGGAGGAGACGGCGGATAACCTCAAGCGCTATGGCGGCTTCATTCCCGGCATCCGCCCGGGCAAGCGGACCGAGGAATATCTCGACTATGTCCTCACCCGCATCACCGTGATCGGGGCCGCCTACCTCACCTTCATCTGCCTCGTGCCGGAATTCCTGGTCGCGCGGGCGGGCATTCCCTTCTATCTTGGCGGCACCAGCCTGCTCATCGTCGTCAACGTGACGATGGACACGGTGACCCAGATCCAAAGCCACTTGATCGCGCACCAATATGGCGATCTGATCAAGAAGGCGAAGCTGAAGGGCGGCCGCGCGCGCTAACAGGCGCCAGCAACAGGGGAGTTCGAAGGCCCGTGAACATCATTCTCCTTGGCCCGCCGGGCGCCGGCAAGGGCACCCAGGCGAGCCGCCTCGAGAAGGAGCGCGGCATGGTCCAGCTCTCCACCGGCGACATGCTGCGCGCCGCCGTCGCGGCGGGCACCGAGGTAGGCAGGAAGGCCAAGGCGGTAATGGACGCGGGCGAGCTCGTTTCGGACGAGATCGTTACTGGCATCCTCTCTGAACGCCTCGACCAGCCGGACGTGGCCCAAGGCTTCATCCTCGACGGCTATCCTCGCACCGATGCGCAGGCCCGGTCGCTGGAGGATTTGCTCGCCAGCAAGGACATGAAGCTCGATTATGTGATCGAGCTGGTCGTGGACGAGGATGCGCTGGTCGACCGCATCACTGGCCGTTTCTCCTGCGCCAAATGCGGCGAAGGCTATCACGATCGCTACAAGCTGCCAAAAATCCCCACCATCTGCGACCGCTGCGGCGCCGAGGACCAGTTCAAGCGGCGCCCCGACGATGTCGAGGAAACGGTCCGCAACCGCCTGTGCGAATATCGCGCCAAGACCGCACCGATCCTGCCCTTCTACGAAGCCAAGGGCATCGTCCGCCGCGTCGACGGCATGGCCCCGATCGCGCAGGTCAATGCGGATATCGAGGCAATCCTCGACGGACGCTGATTGCCCGTTCATTGTGCTCCTGCGAAAGCAGGAGTCCAGCTTCACTGCGTAAGCCGCTGGGCTCCGGCCTTCGCCGGAGCACTCAATTGCTTAATCTCGTTCGTCCCGAGCGAGGTCGAGAGGCGTTGGAACAATGTTCTGAAGTGCGCCCCTCGACCTCGCTCGGGACGAGCGGCTAGAGTGCGGCTTCCTCATGGAGGCCGCCATGATCCGCTCTGCTCTTCCGTTCTTTGCTGTTCTGCTTATGGCAGGCCCCGCCGCCGCCGAGGTCAAGTCCGCCTCTGCGACCCATTTCGAAGCGGAAAGCAAGTCCGTGGTCCCGGCCGATCCGGCGACGAGCTATGCGATGCTGATCCGGATCGGCGAATGGTGGAACCCGGCGCACAGCTATTCCGGAGAAGCGGCGCGCCTCTCCGTCCGCGCCGAGCCCGGCGGCTGCTTCTGTGAATCCCTCCCCTCTGGCGGCTTCGTCGAACATGGCCGCGTCATTTTGACGGCGCGGCTGGCGCGCTAACCCGCCAGGAGGCCAATCAGCGATTCTCGGGCTTGGTCACGAGATCGTCGATATTCATCGCGTCGATCGCGTCGCGGATGCGCTTGTGGTCGGCTTCCGATCGGCTGTTCTGGCAACCAGGATAGAAACGCACGACCCGCTCTCCTTCCGGGCTCCGCCAGCGGATATGATAATCGGCCAGATCGGTGACGACATTGTCGCATTGCTGGCTGATATCGTAGGATCCGACGGCCGCCGGGCGCAGCGCCGCCATCAAGGTCGCGACGCGCGCATAACTTCCCGCCGGACCCTGCCGCTCGACCGGCGTTTCGACTCGAGTATTGCGGTTGGGGTGGAAACTTATCCTATCATTCGTGGCGACCGACGCGCGATAGGTCGGGCAAAAGCCGAAGCACGGCCCTTGCTCAATCTCGATGCTGGTATCGGTCCACGCGCTCGCCGTTTCGGGCGAAACGGATGCGCAGGCGACAAGGGTGACGGTCAGCAGGGCGATGGCGGCTTTGTGCCGGGTGCGTATCATTCTCATACGCACCCGAACAGGTGAAATGGAAGCCGGTTCCTTATTGAACGCGCTTGATAGTGATGCCGCTCCCCGCCAACATATTCTGAATGCTGTCGGCGCCGACGAGATGGGCCGCACCGATCGCGACGAAGTGGGTCTCCGCGCCGTTTAGCAATGCCTTGATGCTATCGGCGTAGCGGCGGTTCCGCTGGACGATTAGGCGATCATAAAGCAGTTTCGACTTACTCTTAACTTCTTTATTCAAAAGGGTGTCAATTGTTTCAACGTCGCCTTTTTCCCAGGCGTCTGCGACAACCATCACTGCCTTATTGTCGGCGGCCCGATCAAGGGCACTTTCCAGAAAAGCGATTTGATCGGTCTCTGGTAAATCCGCCAGGTACCGAACCTGTTGTTCGACACTGTCGAACCCGTCGATCTTGTCGCCCTCTGCTTCTGCCTTGTCCTTGATGATGAGGTCTGCGCCAGCCTTGAAGTCTAGGCCTGCCTTTGCGCCTGCCACGCGGCCGACGGTTGCTGCGGCGAGCCAAGGCTTCATCATCTCGATCTGGGCGGCGGGCAGGCCGTTCTGGGTGACGAAAGCCTTCAACTTCTCATTCGTATCCGGAGAAAGCTTGCTGGACAGCGGCTTGGCCGTGTCGAGGCCAAGCGACTGCACGAGCGGCGCTGCGGCGCTGGGATTTAATTCCTTGATCTCAAGCCAAAGTGTATTGGACGCGGCGATAGCGGCTACAAGAGCTGGCGTTTGCCATTGCGCATCGGGACGTACACCGTGAGAGGTGCCGAACATGTAAATGGTGGAGTCGCTATCGCTTACCGACCACAAAGCAGGTGCCGACAAAGCGGGTGTGGTGATGGCTGTCAGAATGGCCGCTACGGACATTTTAATTTTCATGATTATTCCCCGAGTTAATTAGTGAATCAGCGAATTAGGATTATTCCGAAATATGTCGGTAAGGAAAGTCTTTTTTGGAGAAATCCAAATTTGGACGCTGTTGACAGAATCGGTTCGCGCTCCTATCTCGCCGTCATCCCGTTAACCGGCCCTCCGGCGGCGCATGCTTTGCGCGCGTCGGCTATGCCTGTTTTAGGGATTTTGAAAGCGCTGAGATGGGGCGGTGGCCAGCCGTCCTGTGGAGCAGGAGAATTATCGAATGGCACGTATTGCGGGTGTGAACATCCCGACCAACAAGCGCGTCGAAATCGCGCTGACCTATATCCATGGCATTGGCCCGACCAAAGCCAAGGAGATCACCACCAAGCTCGGTATCACTGCGGAGCGCCGCGTCCAGGATCTTTCTGACCAGGAAGTCCTGCAGATCCGCGAAACGATCGACGCCGATCATACGGTCGAGGGCGATCTTCGCCGCCAGACCGCGATGAACATCAAGCGTTTGATGGATCTCGCCTGCTATCGCGGCCTGCGTCACCGCAAGGGCCTTCCGGTCCGCGGCCAGCGCACGCACACCAATGCGCGCACCCGCAAGGGCAAGGCCAAGCCGATCGCCGGCAAGAAGAAGTAAGCGAGCAATCGTCCGGGGGACGATTGTGAGACACTTCTCCTCCGCCGATTTGATCTCAGGATTTAGGTAGGAATAAAGATTATGGCACGCGAACCTCAGCGCCTTCGCCGGCGCGAGCGCAAGAACATCACCGCCGGTGTTGCCCACGTCAACGCCAGCTTCAACAACACGATGATCACGATCACCGATGCGCAGGGCAATGCGATTGCCTGGTCTTCGGCGGGCATGATGGGCTTCAAGGGCAGCCGCAAGTCGACGCCTTATGCCGCCCAGGTCGCCGCCGAAGATGCGGGCAAGAAGGCCGCCGAACATGGCGTCCGCACGCTCGAGGTCGAAGTGAAGGGTCCGGGCTCGGGCCGCGAAAGCGCCCTTCGCGCGCTTCAGGCGGTCGGCTTCCAGATCACGTCCATCCGCGACGTGACGCCGATCCCGCACAACGGCGTCCGCCCGTCCAAGCGTCGCCGCGTATAAAAATCGTCTTTCCGCCTTTGCGGAAAGCCGGTTTCAGATTGCCGAAACCGCAAAACGGTTTCGAATTTTTCAAAAACCGGAAGCGATCCTCGATCGCTTCCGAGGAAGCCAAGGGAAGATCATGGCCGTCAACGCAAAGAACTGGCAGGAAATGAAGAAGCCCAACGCTCTGGAGAAGAAGGCGGGTGGCGACGCCCGGCGCAAGGCGACCTTCGTCGCCGAGCCGCTTGAGCGCGGCTTCGGCCTGACGCTCGGCAACTCGCTGCGCCGCGTCCTTCTTTCTTCGCTTCAGGGCGCTGCCGTCACGTCGATCAAGATCGAAGGCGTGCTGCACGAATTTTCGAGCCTCGCGGGCGTCCGCGAAGACGTGACCGACATGGTCCTCAACGTGAAGCAGGTTGCGCTGAAGATGGAAGGCGAAGGCTCGAAGCGCCTGTCGCTGTCGGCCACCGGCCCCGGCGAAGTCACCGCCGGCCAGATCGCGGCCACGGGCGATATCGAGGTGATGAACCCCGATCTCGTCATCTGCCATCTGGACGAAGGCGCGACGCTCAACATGGAACTGACGGTTCAGGCCGGCAAGGGCTATGTCCCCGCCGCCAACAACCGTCCGGCCGACGCGCCGATCGGCCTCATCCCGGTCGATGCGCTCTACTCGCCGGTGCGCCAGGTCAGCTACAAGGTTGAAAACACCCGCGTCGGCCAGGAACTCGACTATGACAAGCTGACGCTCACCGTCGAAACCGACGGCACGATCAGCCCGGACGATGCGATCGCCTATGCGGCCCGCATCCTTCAGGACCAGCTCCAGCTGTTCGTCCACTTCGACGAAGGCCTGGCCGCCGCCGCGCCGAGCGCCGGTGTTTCCATGACCGCCATGGAAACCGAAAGCGACGCGAACCAGCTCAACCGCTATCTCTTGAAGAAGGTGGACGAGCTGGAACTGTCGGTCCGCAGCGCCAATTGCCTGAAGAACGACAACATCATTTACATCGGCGACCTCGTCCAAAAGACCGAGGCCGAGATGCTCCGCACGCCGAATTTCGGGCGCAAGAGCCTCAACGAGATCAAGGAAGTGCTGTCCGGCATGGGCCTCCGCCTCGGCATGGACATTCCGGGCTGGCCGCCTGAAAATATCGAGGAAATGGCCAAGAAGCTCGAACAGGAATTGATGGGCTAATGAGGTTGTGCTCCGGCGAAGGCCGGAGCCCAGCTCTCCTGTTTGCTTGACCCTGGCTTTCGCCGGGGAACTGATAAGGGGTATGGGCGGTGCCCGTTTTCACCGCCTGGTTTGGGATACCTCACACGGTCCCTTAACGAACGAAGGAAAAGAACAATGCGTCATCGCGTCGGCGGCCGTAAGCTGCAACGGACCTCCAGCCATCGTGCGGCCCTGTTCCGCAACATGGCGGCCGCGCTCATCAAGCATGAGCAGATCATGACCACCGTCGCCAAGGCGAAGGAACTGCGTCCCTACGTCGAAAAGCTGGTCACGCTCGCGAAGAAGGGCGGCCTTTCGAACCGCCGCCTCGCGCATGCCCGTCTGCTCGACGACGCGCAGCTGGTGAAGCTGTTCGACGTCCTTGCTGCCCGCTATGCGGACCGCAACGGCGGCTACACCCGCGTCATCAAGGCCGGTATCCGCGCGTCGGACGCCGCAGCCATGGCGATCATCGAATTCGTCGACCGCGACGTGTCCGCCAAGGGCCAGGATTCCGGTCCGGTGATGAACGACGAAGGGTTCGAGGCAGAGGCCGCCTGAGCCTCACGCTTTGCATCGACTGATATGAAAAGGGCCTCCGTCTGGAGGCCCTTTTTGTTTGTCAGCAATTCTTGCCGATTTCGTTGCCGATCAGCGCACCGATCGCGCCGCCCAGGATCGCGCCGGTTGTGCCGTCGCCGCCCCGATGGCGGTAGGAATAACGGCTCCGGCCGCCATCCCGCGCGATCTCGCGGCCGAGCAGGGCGCCCGCCGCGCCCCCGACGATGGCGCCGGCCGTTCCATCGCTGCAACGGCGGTAGCGACTATCTGCATAATAGCGGTCGCCTTCATAATAGCGGCCGCCTTCATAGTAATGGTCGCCGCGCCGGTAGCGGCGATAGTCGCCGTAGCGCCGGTCATAATCGCGATAGCCGCGGTCATAGCCATAGCCGTCATAGTGGCGGGCATAACCATAATCGCGGTAGCGCGATTGCGCTTGAGCGGCAGTGGGAAGGGCGGTCGCGCTCGTGGCAAGAACGGCCGCGCCAAGGATGAATTTCTTGAGCATATACTGGCTCCTAACTCAGGGTGGCATGGCTTGCAGCCGCAAGCGCCGCCGAAGGTGAGACTATCCGCCCCATTGCCTGAGCAAGCGATGAACAAGTGTTTGACCCGGCGTTCTTTTGTCGGGCGTTGGGGCCGTTATCCGGCTCTTTGAGCTTGCCTTTGACAAGCGCAATGAGGCCGCTACCCTCCCACTATTCTTTTCCTTCGCGAAGGCAGCCTTATATGCGCGTCTCTACTCGACTGATCTTCACCGCCCTCCTCGCCACCACCGGAAGCACCTTTACCGCCATGACAGCCAATGCCGCCGCGACGCAGGCAGCGCCCATCGCCTATCCCAAGACGCTGCGTCAGGACGTGGTGGACACGCAATTCGGGGTGAAGGTCGCCGATCCGTATCGCTGGCTTGAAAATGACGTGCGCGAGGACAAGGCCGTTGCCGATTGGGTAGCCGAACAGAATAAGGTGACGAATGCCTATCTCGACACGCTGCCGGGCCGGGACATCTTCGCGTTTCGGATCAAGGCGCTATACGATTACGAACGGTACGGCCTGCCTTATAAGAAAGGTGGCCGTTACTTCTACACGCGTAACAATGGCCTGCAGAATCAGTCGGCTCTTTATGTCCGGGACAGCCTGAACGGTGAGGGGCGGATGCTCCTCGACCCCAACACCTGGTCGAAGGACGGTGCGACGGCGTTGGCGAGCTGGGTACCGTCGGAGGACGGCCGTTATGTGGCTTATGCGATCCAGGATGGCGGCAGCGATTGGCGGACGGTAAAAGTGCTCGACCTCGCGACCGGCAAGGAAACCGCTGACCAGTTGGAGTGGATCAAGAATAGCGGCGTCGAATGGGCGAAGGATGGTTCCGGTTTCTATTATAGCCGTTTCCCCGAGCCCGCGCCCGGCCAGAAATTCCAGGCCACGAACGAGCATCACAAAATCTATTTCCACAAGCTCGGCACGCCGCAAGGCGAAGACAAGCTGATCTTCGAAACCCCCGATCTGCCCAAGCGCGGCCATTACGGACAGGTGAGCGAAGACGGGAAGTGGCTGATCGTCACCTCATCCGAAGGGACGGACGACCGCTACGAAATCACGCTGATCGACCTTGCCCGGCCGGAAGCAAAACCGCGCACATTGATCGCTGGGCTTGAAAATAACTGGTCCTATATCGGCAATCAGGACACGAAATTCCTGTGGGCGACCAACAAGGATGCCCCGCGTTTGCGCGTCGTGTCGCTCGATGTGGCGGAGGACGATCCGAAGCCGGTCGAAGTGGTGCCGGAAGATCAGGCGACGCTGGACGGCGCGTCGCTGCTCGGCGGCACTCTGATGCTTTCCTACCTCGTCGATGCAAAGACGGAGGTCAGGCGCTACAGCCTCGATGGCAAGAAGCTCGGCACCGTGGCCTTGCCCGGCATCGGCACGGCGGGCGGTTTCGGCGGAGAATCGGACGATCCCGAAACCTTCTTCTCCTTCACCAGCTTCGCGACGCCGACGGCCATCTATCGCTACGACGCGGCGACGGGGCAGGCGACCCCCTGGGCGGAGCCCAAGGTGCTGTTCGATCCCGCCGCTTATGAAGTCAGCCAGCGTTTCTACACGTCGAAGGACGGCACCCGCGTGCCGATGTTCGTCGTGCACAAAAAGGGCCTGGACTTGTCGAAGGGCGCGCCGACCTTGCTCTACGGTTATGGCGGCTTCAACATTTCGATGACGCCAAGCTATTCGCCGACGCGGCTCGCCTGGATGGAGCAAGGCGGTGTCCTCGCGGTCGCGAACCTGCGCGGCGGCGGCGAATATGGCAAGGCCTGGCACGATGCCGGGCGTCTGCAGAACAAGCAGAACGTGTTCGACGATTTCATCGCGGCGGGCGAATATCTGATCGCGCAAGGGATCACGACGAAGGACAAGCTTGCCATTCAGGGCGGCTCGAACGGCGGCCTCCTGGTCGGCGCCGTCGTCAACCAGCGGCCGGATCTGTTCGCTGCCGCCTTGCCCGCCGTCGGCGTGATGGACATGCTGCGCTTCGACCGCTGGACTGCGGGGCGCTATTGGGTGGACGATTACGGCTATCCTAACAAAGAGGCGGACTTCCGGAAGCTCCACGCTTATTCGCCTTATCACAATGTGAAGACGGGCGTGTCCTATCCAGCCATCCTGGTGACGACCGCCGATACGGATGATCGCGTGGTGCCGGGCCATAGCTTCAAATATGCCGCCGCGATCCAGGCCGCCGATATCGGCGACAAGCCGCACCTCATCCGCATCGAGACGCGGGCCGGGCACGGCTCCGGCAAGCCCACCGACAAGATCATCGAGGAATATGCCGACCTTTGGGCCTTCACTGCCAAACATACCGGCATGACGGTGAAGTAGCTCGCGTTGGCTCGGGTGAAAGCGTGAGCCAGCCATAACGTTCAATCAGAGCCCGGCCTCAGTCGGAGCATTGCACAACGGGAAATCATCATGCGTTACGCTGCTGCTCTTCTGCTTCTATCTACCGCCTTGTCGCCAGCCATGGCAGATGCCCCGGTTGCGATCGCCGCCTTCACCCCCTTTGCTTATCCCCAGACGGCGCGGGGTGATGTGGTGGAGACGCAATTCGGAGTAGCCGTGGTCGATCCCTATCGCTGGCTTGAAAACGATGTGCGCGAAGACCCTAAGGTGCGGGAATGGGTAACGGCGCAGAATGCGGTGACTAACGCCTATCTCGCCGCGATTCCGGGCCGCGATGCACTGAAGGCCCGGCTGACCGCGCTCTACGATTACGAGCGCTACGGTGTGCCGGAGAAGGCCGGCAATCGCTATTTCTACACGCGCAATGACGGCCTGCAGAACCAGTCGGTGCTGTATGTCCGCGATGGTCTCAACGGCACGCCGCGCCAACTGATCGATCCGAACACCTGGTCGAAGGATGGAGCGACCGCGCTCGCCGAATGGGACGCGTCGAAGGATGGTAAGCACGTCCTCTATTCCATTCAGGAAGGCGGCACCGATTGGCGCGTGGTGAAGGTACTGAACGCCGATACCGGCGAGGTGCTGCCGGACGAGGTGAAGTGGGTCAAATTCTCCAACCTAGATTGGGCGAAGGATGGATCGGGCTTCTATTATTCCCGTTTCGCCGAGCCGAAGCCTGGCGCGCAGTTCCAGTCGCTGAACGAGGGGCAGGCGGTCTACTTCCACAAGCTCGGCACGACACAGGCGGACGACAAGCTGATCTACGCGCAGCCCGACCGTCCGAAGCTCAGCAACACGGCGGAAGTGTCGGATGACGGGCGCTGGCTGATCGTCACCAGCTCGGAAGGCACCGACGAGCGCTACGAAATCACGCTGATCGACCTTCAGACGGCGGGAGCCAAGCCGCGCCGCCTGGTGACGGGCCTGGAGAATGATTGGTCCTATCTCGGCAACATGGGCACCACTTTCTACTGGCGCACGGACAAGGATGCGCAGCGCGGGCGGATCGTTTCGACGGACGTCTCGAAACCGGCGTTGACGGTGACGGAATTGGTGCCGGAGGATCAGGCGACTCTCGGCAGCGCCTCGATCGTCGGAGACAAGATCATCGGCTCCTACCTGGTCGATGCGAAAACGGAAGTGCGCACCTTCGACATGGCCGGTAAGCGCGTCGGCACGGTGACCCTCCCCGGTATCGGCACGACGGCCGGCTTCTCCGGCGACGCGAGCGACAGCGAGACCTTCTTCTCTTTCGCGAGTTTCAACTCGCCAGGCGCCATCTATCGCTACGACAGCAAGGCCAACGCGGCTTCGGTGTTCGCCGAGCCCAAGCTGTCCTTCGACCCGGCGCAATATGAGGTTGCGCAGCGTTTCTACACTTCGAAGGACGGCACCAAGGTGCCGATCTTCCTCATTCACAAGAAAGGCATGGCGCTCAAGAACGTGCCGGCCCTGCTCTACGGCTATGGCGGGTTCAACGCGCCGGAGCTGCCCCGCTTCCAGCCCAAATGGATGGCCTGGGTCGCCGAGGGCGGCGTGCTGGCGGTGGCGAACCTGCGTGGCGGCGGCGAATATGGCAAGGCGTGGCACGATGCCGGGCGCCTTCACAACAAGCAGAATGTGTTCGACGATTTCATCGCGGCGGGCGAGTATCTGATCGCGCAGGGGATCACGTCGAAGGACAAGCTCGCGATCGAAGGCCGGTCCAATGGCGGCCTTCTCGTCGGCGCGGCGCTCAATCAGCGGCCCGACCTATTCGCGGCGGCGTTGCCGACCGTGGGTGTGATGGACATGCTGCGGTTCGACCGGTTCACCGCCGGGCGTTATTGGGTGGACGATTATGGCTATCCAAGCAAGGAAGCGGATTTCCGGACGCTCTATTCCTATTCGCCTTATCACAACATCAAATCGGGCGTGAATTACCCGCCGATGCTGGTGACGACGGCGGACACGGACGACCGCGTCGTTCCGGGTCACAGCT
This sequence comes from Sphingosinicella flava, assembly GCF_016025255.1. Lineage (NCBI taxonomy): Bacteria > Pseudomonadati > Pseudomonadota > Alphaproteobacteria > Sphingomonadales > Sphingomicrobiaceae > Allosphingosinicella > Allosphingosinicella flava. The sequence goes on along the minus strand of NZ_CP065592.1, from coordinate 1,322,369 downwards.
TCAAATATATCTCCGCGATGCAGGCGGCCGATACTGGTCCGGCGCCGCACCTCATCCGCATCGAAACGCGCGCCGGGCACGGTTCGGGGAAGCCGACCGCCAAGCAGATCGAGGAATATACCGACATGTACGCCTTCATCGCGCATCATACCGGGCTGACGATCGGCGATTGATCGGAGCCTCGAAACTGAACGGCATCCTTCAGGATCGTTCAGCCATCAGTCAGGGCTGGGGCGCCAATTTCGTTCCAGGGCCGAAAAGGCTGTTGGAGGATATTATGGGCACGTTGAAAAAAGGGATGAGCGCGATTGTTGCAGCAGCCTTGCTGGCCGGTGCCGCGGCACCGGCGGAAGCGCGCCGGGGCGGCGGATGGCATCATGGCTACCATCGGAACGACAAGCTGACTGCCGGGGATGTCGTCGGCGGCGTTCTGCTGATCGGCGCGATCGCGGCCATCGCGTCTGCGGCCAAGAAGGACGACGATTACGGCTTTGGCGGCGATCGCTATGGTTATAGCGGCGGCAGCCGGGGCGAGCGCGGGGCCGTCTATACCTGCGTCAACGAAGCCGAGCATGGCGGTCAGTATTCCGACGCCCGCGTCCGCGACATCACCGATGTCGACCGCCGCGACGGCGTCTATCGGGTGCGCGGCGTCGTCGATGTCGGCGGCTTTCCGGGCGATGGCGGCATCCGGTCGTTCACCTGCTTCGCCAAGGACGGCGAAATCTATAATTTCGAGCTGAACGCCTACCGTTTCTGACGACAGGCTTGCTGGACAGGAAGATGCGCGGGTCTTAAGGCCCGCGCATCTCTTTATGCTCGAAAAGGCCCGGCCGCATGACGATCCAGCCCAGCGACAATATCCTCATCGTCGACTTCGGGAGCCAGGTGACCCAGCTGATCGCGCGGCGGGTGCGCGAGGCGGGCGTCTATAGCGAGATCGCGCCCTTCACCCAGGCCGCGGAAGCCTTTGAACGGCTGAAGCCCAAAGGCATCATCCTGTCCGGATCGCCGGCGGGCGTGCCGGAGGAAGGCAGCCCCCGGGCACCGGAAATCCTGTTCGAAAGCGGCCTCCCCATCCTCGGCATCTGCTACGGCCAGCAGGTGATGACGCATCAGCTCGGCGGCGAGGTGCGGCCAGGGCATGAAACCGGGGAGGGGGGCGAATTCGGCCGTGCCTTCCTTACGGTCACCGAGGATTGCAAGCTGTTCGACGGGCTGTGGAAGGTCGGCGAGCGCCATCAGGTCTGGATGAGCCATGGCGACAAGGTAACCCGCTTCGCGCCCGGCTTTCGCGTCGTCGCGACATCGGACGGCGCGCCCTTCGCGCTCATCGCCAACGAAGAGAAAAACTATTACGGCACGCAATTCCACCCGGAAGTCGTGCATACGCCCGACGGCGCCAAGCTCATCGCCAATTTCGTCCGCCACGTCTGTGGCCTCGCGGGCGATTGGACCATGGCCGAATTCCGCCAGACCAAGATCGCGGAAATCCGCGCCCAGGTCGGCAAGGGACGGGTGATTTGCGGCCTCTCCGGCGGCGTCGACAGCGCAGTGGCGGCGGTGCTGATCCACGAAGCCATCGGCGATCAATTGACTTGCGTCTTTGTCGATCACGGCCTGTTGCGCGCCAATGAAGCCGAGCAGGTGGTGAGCCTGTTCCGCAATCATTACAACATTCCGCTCGTCCACGTGGATGCGGAGGAATTGTTCCTTTCCGGCCTCGCCGGCGTCACCGATCCCGAAGCCAAGCGCAAATTCATCGGCAAGACCTTCATCGATGTGTTCGAGGAGGAGGCGAGGAAGATCGGCGGCGCCGATTTCCTGGCCCAAGGCACGCTTTACCCCGACGTGATCGAAAGCGTCAGCTTCACGGGTGGCCCCTCGGTCACGATCAAGAGCCACCACAATGTCGGCGGCCTTCCCGAGCGCATGAACATGCAGCTCGTCGAACCGTTGCGTGAACTCTTCAAGGACGAGGTGCGGGCGCTTGGGCGGGAGCTCGGCCTGCCGGAGGTCTTCGTCGGCCGCCATCCTTTCCCCGGCCCGGGCCTCGCAATCCGCATTCCGGGCGAAGTGACGAAGGAACGTTGCGACATCCTCCGCAAGGCCGACGCCGTCTATCTTGAGGAAATCCGCACCGCCGGGCTTTACGACGCCATCTGGCAGGCTTTTGCCGTGCTGCTGCCGGTCCGGACCGTTGGCGTGATGGGCGATTACCGCACCTACGACAGCGTCTGCGCCCTCCGCGCCGTCACGTCCACCGATGGCATGACCGCCGACATCTACCCCTTCGACGCCGCTTTCCTCAGCCGCGTCGCCACCCGCATCATCAACGAAGTGAAGGGCATCAACCGCGTCGTCTACGATTACACCTCGAAGCCGCCCGGCACGATCGAGTGGGAGTGAGGGGCATGAATGTTCGTTGTTCGTGAGGCGCGGCCGGAAGACGCTGAAGCGCTAACGGGTCTTATCGAGGAACTGGGTTATGCGGTGACCGCCTTCGATGTCGCTGAGCGGCTGGACCGGCTGGCGAAGCTCGGCCAACCTGCCCTGGTGGCGGACGAGGGCAAGCCGATCGGGTGTCTGACCTGGAATATCATGCCTGTTCTCCACCGCGATACCCGGGTTGGGCGGATTTCGATGCTGGTGGTCACGGCGCGTAAGCGATCGGCCGGCATAGGGGCGCAGCTCGTTATCGCGGCGGAAGCGCGCATGAAAGCATTGGGTTGCGCCCTGATCGAGGTGACAAGCAACCAAAAACGGGTGGATGCCCACCGCTTCTACGAACGGCTCGGCTACGAACGGACCAGCCTGCGTTTCGGCAAGACGATCGAGGGGTAATATGCTGACGCTTTACGGCATCAAGAATTGCGACACGGTGAAGAAGGCGCGGGCGTGGCTGGACGCGCAGGGTATCGGCTACACCTTCCATGACTATAAGGTCGCAGGCGTCGACGAAGCCCAGCTTCGCGCCTGGGTGGACGAATTCGGCTGGGAAAAGGTTCTGAACCGCGCGGGCACGACGTTCCGCAAGCTGCCCGATACGGATAAGGAAGGATTGGATGTCGACAGGGCCGTGAGCCTGATGTTGGCGCAGCCTTCGATGATCAAGCGGCCGATCCTCGGCACTGGGGAATGCTGGCTTCTTGGCTTCGGACCGGCCGCATATGAGGCCGCATTGATCGCCTGATGCCCGCAGTGAGGCCGGGTCGCTTATCCATATTGGGGGAACGGATTTTCCTACATTGCCAGAATCTGCCATGAAGGCGGGATGATGAATCCCGCGCCCTCCTTGCCATTTCGGCCATCAAGCCCCGCCGGTCGGGAAGGGCAGCCTGAAAAACTTGCCGGAGCATCAATTTCATCAACTTTCCCTCGAAGAGGGGATGCATCTGCGGCGGTTCGTCTGGGCACGCCGTCGGCCGTGCGGCCGGCCTTCCGCAACGGCCCGCGCGGCGATAGAAGGTAATCCATGTCCACGACCTACACGCTCGACACCTCCACCAGCCGCGCCAATCCGACGCCAGCGCCAATGAAGCGGCTGACCGTTCCCAAGATACAGGGCATGAAGGGCGGCGAGCCGATCGTCATGCTCACAGCCTATACGGCGCGCATGGCGCAATTGCTCGACCCGCATTGCGACATATTGCTGGTCGGCGACAGTCTGGCCCAGGTGATTTACGGCCTGCCCTCAACGGTGCCGGTGACGCTCGACATGATGTGCGCGCATGGCGCCGCCGTGGTGCGGGGGTCGTGGCACAGCGTCGTGGTGATCGACATGCCGTTCGGTTCCTATGAAGCAAGCCCGGCACAAGCCTTCGAAAGCGCCGCCCGCATCCTGAAGGAAACCGGTGCGGCGGCGGTGAAACTGGAAGGCGGCGAGGCGATGGCGGAGACGATCGCTTTCCTCACCGCGCGCGGCATTCCGGTGATGGCCCATGTCGGTCTCACCCCGCAGGCGGTGAACGCATTGGGCGGCTATGCCGCGCGCGGCAAGAGCGAAGCGGAGGCGGCGAAGATCCTCGCCGACGCCCGCGCCGTCGCCGATGCCGGCGCTTTCGCCGTCGTGCTGGAAGGCGTGATGGAGGAAATCGCGGTCGAAGCGACTAAATCTGTTGCCTGCCCCACGATCGGTATCGGCGCGTCGGCGCAGTGCGATGGCCAGGTGCTCGTGATCGACGACATGCTCGGCATGTTCGAGCGGACGCCGCGTTTCGTGAAGAAGTTCGACGATCTGGCGGGTCGCATTACTTCGGCGGCGGAAGCCTACGCGGCCGATGTCAGGGCGCGAACCTTTCCCACCGAGGCGCAGATCTACCGGCGCAAGTGAATGCTCTTCCGTTTGCGCCTCGGCGCGGATAGAGGTGCAGGGCAGAGGCGGAAACACCCGGCGCCTTCGCCCTTCGTTCAGGGGGGAGATAGGTTGGCCCGGGCAGACCGCGTGACATCCATGGAGACGATTCTTGGCGATCAAGCCCGCTGACAATGAAGCTTTCTACCGCGAGGTGGACGACGAGCTTCGCCGCGCCCAGCTGACCACATTCTGGCAGCGTTACGGCAAGGCCTTGATCGCGGGCTTTGCCCTGCTGCTCGCCGCGATCGGCGGCTATCTTTATTGGCAGCATCGGCAGGAGCAGGAAGAGGCTGCCCATGCCGAAATGCTGACCCAGGCTTTTTCCGATCTTCAGGCGAACAAGCTGAAGGAAGCGGGTCCGCGCCTCGATCAACTCGCCAAGGAGGGTTCGGACGGGTATCGCGCCGCCGCCTTGCTCACCAAGGCCGATATCGCGCTGAGCGAAGGCAAGGATGCAGAGGCCGCCGCTCAGTTCAAGGCCGTCGCCGACAATGCCGATTTCGCCGCGCCCTATCGCGAGCTCGCGCTCCTTCGCCAGACGGCGGCGGAATTCGATAAATTGCCCCCGGCTCAAGTGATCGAGCGGTTGAAGGGCCTCGCCGTCGCCGGCAATCCCTGGTTCGGCAGCGCGGGGGAAATGGTCGCGATCGCGCATATGAAGGCGGGCAAGCCGGAGCTTGCCGGCCCGATCTTCGCCGCCATGGCCAAGGACGATCAACTCCCCGACACGATCCGGTCGCGCGCCGTCCAGATGGCGTCGTCCCTCGGCATCGACGCGGTTCCGGACAGTGACCAAAGCGGCGGCGCCGCGACGGAGAAAGCGAAACAATGAAGCGACTGGTAACAATCCTGGCCGCCGCCGGCATTCTGGGCGGCTGCGGCATCGTCGGCGGCAAGAAGGATCCGGTGACGCCGACTGTGGGACAACGCATTCCCGTCCTGTCGTCCGAAACTGGCATTCAGGTCGATCCGGAGCTCGCGGCCGTGCCGGTGACGATCCCGGGCGCGGTCAGCAATGCCGATTGGGCGCAGCCCGGCGGCAGCGCGGCCAAGTCGATCGGCCACCTCGCCTTGCCCGCCGCGATCGGCCGGGCTTGGGCGGTTGAAATCGCGGGCAGCACATCGCGGACCCGGCTCGCCGCGGCGCCGGTGGTTGCCAACGGGACCATCTATGTCATCGACACCAATGCGACGGTCCGCGCGCTCGACGCCGCCAACGGCGGCGAACGCTGGCGGGCGAGCGTCGGCGACGTGACCGGACGCCGTAGTTTTTGGACCGGCGAAAATACCGGCAATAGCGGCGCCGTGTTCGGCGGCGGCGTCAGCTTCGACAATGGCCGAGTCTATGCGACCAACGGCATTGGCGATGTCGCGGCGTTCGATGCCGCGACCGGCAAGCAGATCTGGAAGACGCGCCCCGGCGGGCCGCTGCGCGGCGCCCCGACCATCGCCTATGACAGCGCCTATGTGCTGAGCCAGGACAACCAGCTTTACGCGCTGAATGTCGCGGACGGTTCGCTCCGCTGGCAAGGCGCGGGATCGATCGAGCTTGCGGGCGTGTTCGGCGTTGCCGCTCCTGCCGTCGCGCAGGGCACCGTGGTCGCGGGTTTCTCCTCCGGCGAGCTTACGGCCTTCCGCTATGAAAACGGCCAGCCGGTGTGGGGCGATGCGCTGACCCGCACGTCCATTTCGACCGCCGTCACCAATTTGTCCGACGTCGATGCCGATCCGGTGATCGACAATGGCCGCGTCTACGCCATCGGCCAGGGCGGACGCATGGTTGCGATCGACCTCGCCACCGGCCAGCGGCTTTGGGAAATCAACGTCGCGGGCATCTCGACGCCGTGGGTGGCGGGCGACTGGATTTACGTCGTCACCGACGATGCCGAGCTTCTGGCCGTCGCGCGTGACACTGGCAAGGTCCGCTGGATGACGCAGCTTCCGCGTTACCGGGACGAAGAGGATAAGAAGGGCCCGATCAGCTGGGTCGGCCCCGTGCTTGCGGGGGATCGGCTGATCCTCGCCAGTTCCGAGGGGCAGATCACCAATGTCAATCCGGCGGACGGCGCCATCCAGACGACGGTGAACACCAAGAAGCCGGTGTCGCTGCCGCTGGTCGTCGCGAACGGCGCGCTCTACGTCCTTCACGACGACGGTACGCTCGCCGCCTGGCGGTAAGCCACTGAAGAGCCGGGGCTTGAATGTCCCGGCTGCCTCGGGCAGGGGCCTTTCATGGCCAAATTGCCCACCGTCGCGATCGTCGGACGTCCGAATGTCGGAAAGTCCACCTTGTTCAACCGCCTGGTGGGCAAGAAGCTGGCGCTCGTCGACGACCGGCCCGGCGTGACGCGCGACCGGCGGGAGGGCGATGCCGTTCTGCTCGGCACTGAATTCCGGATCATCGATACGGCGGGCTTCGAGGATGAGGATCCCGAAACCCTGCCCGGCCGCATGCGCGCGCAGACCACGGCAGCGGTGCGGGAGGCGGATGCCGCGCTTTTCATCGTCGATGCGCGTGCCGGCATCACGCCTTTGGACGAGGAAATCGCCCGCTGGCTCCGCAGCGAAAAAACGCCGGTCGTGCTTGCCGCCAACAAGGCGGAAGGACGCGCGGGCGAGGGGGGATTGTTGGAGGCCTATGCCCTTGGCCTTGGCGAACCGATCGCGATCAGCGCGGAACATGGCGAGGGTGTCGCCGATCTTTACGAGCAGCTCGCCCCCTTCATCGAGCGCGAGGAGGATCCCTTCGCCGAGGAGGAAGAGGCCGACGAGGCGAACCGCCCGCTGAAGCTCGCCATCGTCGGCCGCCCCAATGCGGGCAAGTCGACCCTCATCAACCGCATCCTGGAACAGGAACGCCTCATCACCGGGCCGGAAGCGGGCATTACCCGCGATTCCATCGCCATCGATTGGGAATGGAAGGACGCGGGGGGCAATATCCGTCCGGTACGGCTGATCGACACGGCAGGCATGCGCAAGAAGGCACGGGTGCAGGACAAGCTGGAAAAACTGTCCGTCGCCGACGCGCGGCGCGCGGTGGATTTCGCGGAAGTCGTGGTTTTGCTGCTCGACGCGACACTGGGACTGGAGGCGCAGGATCTGCGGATCGCGGACAATGCGCTTCAGGAGGGCCGCGCGCTCGTCATCGCCATCAACAAATGGGACGTGGCGGAGAATGCGAGTTCGCTGTTCCAGGGCATCAGGGCCGCGTTGGAAGAAGGCTTGTCGCAGGTGCGCGGCGTGCCGCTGATCGCCGTATCGGCGCGTACCGGCAAGGGGATCGACCAATTGCTCTCCGCCGCCTTCGAGGTGCGCGACATCTGGTCGCGGCGCGTGTCGACGGGCGAGCTCAACCGCTGGTTCGAACGGGCGGTGGAGAATAATCCGCCACCCGCGCCGGGCGGCAAAAGGATCAAACTGCGCTACATCACCCAGGTGAATACGCGCCCGCCGAGCTTCGTGCTGTTCGGGACGCGGGTGGATGAGCTTCCGGAAAGCTACAAACGCTATCTCGTGAACGGCATCCGCAAGGAATTGGGCTTTGGCGCGGTGCCGGTGCGGCTCCACGCGCGGGCGCCGAAGAATCCGTTCGGGTCGTGAAGGGCGGGCCGCGACTCGTCGATGCGCGGGGCATGCTGTGCCCGTGGCCGGTCATGCGGCTTGCCCGGGCGGTGCGGGAAATGGGCGGGGCGGGGACGATCCGGATCCTTGCCGACGATCCCATCGCGCCGCGGGAGATCGCCGCGCTTTGCGCCGAACGCGGCTGGACTTGCAGCACGGAAGAGGAAGGTGCATTTCGCGTCGAAATCCTGTCCGTGTAACTCCCTATTTACCGCTGCCGGTTAGACGGGGCGCATTGAAAAGAGGATGCACCATTGAACAATAACGGCGAAGCCATTGTGGATTGGGCGCTTTTTTCGCGCACCCGCACTGAGCTTGGCGCGAGCTTCGTGCGAATCCTCGGCTATTTCCAGGAAGATGGTGAAAAGGCCGTGGCCCGGATCGAGGACGGCATGCACCGCCGGGACGCGACAGCGCTTATCCTCCCCGCCCACACGCTGAAGACCGAGGCGCGGCAGTTCGGCGCGGAGCCGATCGGCGCGCTCGCCGAAAAGATCGAGTTTGCGGGACGCCGCGCGGTGGAAAATCGGCTGTTTCCCGACGAAATCCTGCCTGCGGTCGTGCAGCTCCGCCGCCTGTTCGACGAAACGATGGCGCTCTTCGCGGCGGAAATGAATCCGCTTGCCCAGCGCCGCCCGGCCTTCGGCCGCGCCGGAACCAATCAGGAATTCGGGCGGATTTAAATCGCCGCCGCCTCCCTCCGCATCGGCTGCACTTTGCCGCGCGCGAGGCTGCGCCACAGCCATTCGAACGGGCCGAACCGGTAGCGGTCGAGCCAAAGCTTCGACCAAAGCAGCATCAGCGCCCACATGGCGAACACGACCAAATAGCTCTCCGCCCGGCTGAGATCCCCGTAGAGGCCGCCGCCATAACCGTAGAAGAGCGTCGAGACGATGATGCTCGTGCCCAGATAGTTGGTGAACGCCATCCGGCCCGCCGCCGCGATCCGCTCGACCAAAGCGCCGCCATTGCGGGTGAGCAAGATGATGAGCGCGGCGTGGCCGACGATCATCACCGGCCGGATCGGCACCGTCGCGCCCAGGTTGGCGGCGACGACAGTCGTGACGGAGAAGCCGGAACCGGCAAGCCAGGCGGCGATCAACATATAGAGCGGAATGCTGATCGCATAAGCGACGATCATCCAGCGAAGATAGCGGCGATTGTCCCAGGCGCCGGTCAAGAAACCGCTTTTCAGCGCCGCCATGCCGATCAGCATATAGGCCAGCGTCTCCATGCCGACGAAGATAAGGCCGGTGATCATAAAGCCCGCCTGCCCGGCACGATGAACGACGATGCTGCCATAGCCGCCATCATAGACGGCAATATCCTTCGCGAGCTCCGCGGCGGACGGCATGAAACCCTGCTTCATCTGGCTCCACTGGGCGAGGACATCGGCACTGACGCCGGGCGCGGCAGCCTGTTCAGCCACTGTGAAAAATTGGAAGGAAATCAGCGCCATGAGCAACCACTGAACGAGCAGAAAGCCGATGGCCCACCGGATCAGCGCTTTGATTGGCTTATTCCGGAACAGGAAAGCGATCATGCCGATCAAGGCATATTGGTAGAGGATGTCTCCCCACCAGACGAAAAAGAAATGGAGGAGACCAAAGATCAGGAGCCAGCCCATGCGGCGATAGTGGACGGATGCAGGATTTTCGCCCTTCGCGGCGGCGCCCTCTATGACGAGCAGCATGCTGGCGCCGAACAGAAGCGAGAAAAGACCGCGCATCTTTCCGTCGACGAGCACGAAGTTGAACCACCAGACGGCGAGGTCCAGCCCCTCTGACCCGCCATAGGCCTTAGGATTCTGGTAGGCCGCTTGGGGCATGGCGAAGGCGACGATGTTCATCGCCAATATGCCCATCACGGCAATGCCGCGAACGATGTCGAGCGTGACGATGCGAGCCTGCGGTTCCGATGTCGTCGCCATGTCTGCCTCCCCCCTGGTCGTCATGTAGGTTACCCAATCATCGCGGCGCGGTCATAACCGATCATGCGATTTGCGCGGAGAGCCGCATCGGCTGGGCCCGCCCGCGCGCGAGGCTGCGCCACAGCCATTCGAACGGGCCGTAACGGTGCCGCGCCAGCCATGGCTGCGACCAAAGCAGCATCAAGATCCAAGTCGCGAACACGATGGGATAAAGCGCCGCCCGGTCGAGATGCCCGTAGAGGCCGAGACCGTAGCCGTAGAATATCGGCGTAAGAACCAAGGTGGCGCCGAGATAATTGGAGAGCGCCATCCGCCCGGCTGCGGCGATGCGCCCGATCAGCCATCCGCCTTTGCGGGCGAGGAGGATGAACAAGGCGGCATAGCCGAAGATCATCAGAAGGCGCGGCACCTGCGTCCCGCTGAATTGCACCGCGGCGACCGTGGCGGTGTTGAAACCGGACGCCACGTCCAGAGCCGCAAGCGCCATGAAGCCGCCCCCGCCTAGCGCCAGGCCCCAAAAAGCGACGCGGCGATAGGCCTCCGCCGTCCAGGCCCCGATCAGGAATCCGCTGCGCAAGCCCAGCATGCCGATCAGCATGTAAGCGACCGTCTCGGCGCCGATGAAGAGGAAGCCGGTAAAGGGCTCCCATGTCCGGTTCGCCACGCGGTCGTGAACGAGCGTGCCGTAACCCGAACGGTGGAGCGCGAGATCGGCCGCGATCCGGTCCGCGGGCGGACGGAAGCTGCCATCCATGCGCTGCCAGCGGGCGACGGCGTCGGCGGAGGCGCCCGGCGCTTCCGCCCGGCTTTCCGCGGCGAGGAAGCGAGCCGAGGTCATGCCCATCTTCACGCCTTGCCAGCCAAGCAGCAGGACAATGGCGGCGATCATCCACTTGGCCGGCAAGCGGTGGAGCAGGAAGGCGGCGGTGCCCGCCAGGGCGTAGAGCGAGAGAATGTCGCCCCACCAAAAGAGATAGAAATGGGCGAGACCGATGACGAGGAGCCAGGCCATGCGGCGCAGGTGGACGGCCGCGCCATTTTCCCCTCGCGCCTCCGCCCGATCGATCACGAGCAGCATGCTCGCGCCGAAAAGCAAGCCGAAAAAGCCGCGCATCTTGCCGTCGAAAAGAATGAAGCTCGCGATCCAGGCGAACAGGTCGAGGCCTTCGGAGCCGCCATAAGCGGCGGGGCTGGTATAAGCCGCCTCCGGCATCGCGAAGGCCGGAATGTTCATCGCGAGAATGCCCATGACGGCGATGCCACGCAAGATGTCGAGGGTCGGGATGCGTTCCAGTGGCAGCCGCGCTTCCATGCTCTTCCCCCTCAAAAACTCAAACAAGAACGTGGAGCGGCTTCACTCTCCGCATGGGCTGACCAGACGGTCAGTCCTCAGCCGGTTTGGACTGAAGCTGGATATAATTTTGGAGCCCCATCCGCTCGATCATGTCGAACTGCTTTTCGAGGATATCGACATGCTCTTCCTCATTGGCGAGGATTTCGGCGAAGAGATCGCGGCTCACATAATCGCGGACGCTTTCGCAATGGGCGATGGCCTCGCGAAGCTGCTGAAGCGCCTCCTTTTCAAGGTCGAGGTCGGCCTTCAGCGCCTCCTCCACCGTCTCACCGATGCGGAGGCGGCCGAGGAGCTGGAAATTGGGAAGTCCGTCGAGGAACAGGATGCGTTCCGACAGGCGGTCGGCATGCTTCATCTCGTCGATCGATTCATGCCGTTCGAACTCGGCGAGGCGCTGGATGCCCCAATGGTCGAACAGGCGGTAATGCAGCCAATATTGGTTGACGGCGGTCAGCTCATTCTTGAGCGCTTCATTCAAAAGCTCGATGACGCGTTCGTCGCCCTTCATGGCCGTCACTCCCTCCGATCGCTTTCAACCCTAACTGGATGGAAAGCCTTAGCCGATTTTCTTCGAGGGAAAGTTGATGAAATTGATGCTCTGGCAAGAAAATCAATTCCTCAGCTTTTCGCCGAAGCGCATCCGCATCAACGGATACGCCCTGTTAGCATGACCGATGCGGCGGAAGTAGGAAAATGGTTTTTGGGAGAATCCTGTCAGGCGCCGGCCCGGGCGGACGCGATCACCTCGCGCGCGAACGGGAAGCACTGGCCGCATTTGGCGCGGCGGCCCAGGCAGGCATAGGCGCTGGACGGGCAGGAGGCGCCGCTGCGCGTGGCTTCGCGTACTTCCCGTTCCCGAATCGCATTACAAACGCAGACGATCATGGGATTTAGATAACGATAATGAGAACGTGTCGCAATAGCTTTCCGCGCGTGGAGCTTAGACTCGAAGAGGCGTATAAGAAGACGAGCGCGGGGGACTCGAGGAGAGTGGCCATGAACCGCAAATATATCGATTGCCGCGAGATACCGAGCGACACGCATTGCTCCATTGCCATTTCCGCCAACACCGAAGAGGAGTTGATGGAAGCCGCAGCGCAGCATGCCGTGCAAGTGCATGGCCATCGCGATACGCCGGAACTGCGCAGCCGGCTGCATCAGGCGATGCATATAGGAGAACCGACGATGGCGGCCGGTTAGCGGCGGTCCTTGCGGATCATCAGCTTGAGGCCGGACCAGATAGCGTCCACCGCGCAGACCTTCACATCGACGAGGCCGGTAGGAAGGACGATGTCGCGGATGCGGTCTTCGGTGATGTCGGTCGGCACCTTGGACGCCTTTTTCGGCCAGGAAATCCAGAGGAAGCCGGTAGGCGCAAGGACAGGGAGGAGGCGGTGCACGGCTTCCTCCAGCTTTGCCGTTTCAGTGACGAAGATGTGAGCGGCGTCGACCGGCGCTTCGGGCGCCGGCAGATGGATAAGGGTCAGACCGCCCGTCTCGAGCTCGGTGCGGACGGTGTCCGGCATCCCTTCCCGCCAGACGCGCTGGCCATCTTTCAGGGACAGTTTCTTCCAGAGCGGAGTGCCGGAATAGCCCGTCATGCGAGAGCGGCGTTGGTGCCCATCAATCTGGGGAAGAAGCCTTCGTGGGCGGCGCGGAGATCCTCAAGGGGTACACCCGCCACCTCATTGCCGCCGGTCGTGCCGATGCGCGTGACGGACACGCCCGCCGTGTAGGCGAGATGGAGGTCTTTGCCGGTGACGACATAGCGGCCTTGATCCTCACCAAAGGCGGAGGCGGCGTCAGTGATAGCGCCGAGTTCGGCGCCGATGCCGCCCGCCAGCGCCATTTCCGCAACGGCGACGAGCAAGCCGCCATCTGACACGTCGTGCACGGCGGTCGCCTTGCCATCGAGGATCAACTGGCGAACGAATTCGCCAGCCGCCTTTTCGCGGTCGAGATTGACCGGCGGCGGCGGGCCATCCTCGCGACCGTGGAGTTCGCGCAGCCAGAGCGATTGACCAAGATGGCCGGCCCGTTCCGCGACCGTGCCGCCGATCAGGTAGATGCCTTCGCCTTCGCTCTTGAAGGCAAGAGTGGCGCTTTTCGACCAATCGGCGAGGAGGCCGATGGCGCCGATGGCGGGAGTGGGCAGAATGGCGGAGCCGCCGCCGGTCGCCTTCGATTCATTGTAAAGTGAGACGTTGCCGGACACGATCGGCATGTCGAGCGCGCGGCATGCCTCGCTCATGCCCTCGAGGCAGCCGACGATCTGGCCCATGATTTCGGGCCGCTGCGGATTGGCGAAATTGAGGCAGTTGGTGACGGCGAGCGGCTTCGCGCCGACCGCGTTCAGGTTGCGCCAAGCCTCGGCGATGGCCTGTTTTCCGCCCTCGACCTGATCGGCGAAGCAGTAGCGCGGTGTGCAGTCGGTGGTGATGGCGAGGCCTTTGTCCGTGCCGTGGACGCGGACGACCGCGGCGTCGCCGCCGGGGCGCTGGACGGTGTCGGCGCCGACCATATGGTCATATTGTTCCCAAATCCAGCGGCGGCTGGCGAGATCGGGCGAACCCATCAGCTTCAGGAGATCGGCGCCGATATCGTTGCTGTCCGGGACATTGGTGAGCGGCGCGGGCTTCGGCGTGGGGATGGAGGGTCGGTCGTAGAGCGGCGCTTCGTCGGCAAGTGGGGCGAGGGGGATATCGGCGACCGTTTCGCCCTTCCACTTCAGGATCATGCGGCCGGTGTCGGTGACGCGGCCGATGACGGCGAAGTCCAGCTCCCACTTTTCGAAGATCGCCTTGGCGAAATCCTCGCGGCCGGGCTTCAGCACCATGAGCATGCGCTCCTGGCTTTCCGACAGCATCATTTCATAGGGCGTCATGCCCTCTTCGCGCTGCGGCACGTCGTCCATGATCAGCTCGATGCCGACGCCGCCCTTGGAGGCCATTTCGACGCTGGAGGAGGTGAGGCCCGCCGCGCCCATGTCCTGGATGGCGACGATGGCGTCCGACGCCATCAGTTCGAGGCAGGCTTCGATCAGCAGCTTTTCGGTGAAGGGGTCGCCGACCTGGACGGTGGGGCGCTTCTCCTCGCTATCCTCGCCGAAATCGGCCGAAGCCATGGTCGCGCCGTGAATGCCGTCGCGGCCCGTCTTCGAGCCGACATAGACGATGGGGTTTCCGACGCCCGAGGCGGCCGAGTAGAAGATCTTGTCGGTGTCGGCGATGCCAACGGTCATCGCGTTGACGAGGATGTTGCCGTCATAGGCCTTGTGGAAATTGACCTCGCCGCCGACGGTAGGGACGCCGACGCAATTGCCGTAGCCGCCGATGCCGTGGACGACGCCCGCGATCAGGTGGCGCATCTTCGGGTGATCGGGGCGCCCGAAGCGGAGCGCGTTCATGTTGGCGATGGGACGGGCGCCCATGGTGAACACGTCGCGCAGGATGCCGCCGACGCCGGTCGCCGCGCCTTGATAAGGCTCGATGTAGCTCGGGTGGTTGTGGCTCTCCATCTTGAAAATGGCGGCCTGGCCATCGCCGATATCGACCACGCCCGCATTCTCGCCGGGACCGCAAATGACTTGCGGACCTGTCGTGGGGAGCTTTTTCAGGTGGATGCGGGAGGATTTGTAGGAGCAATGCTCCGACCACATGACCGAGAAGATGCCGAGTTCGGTGAGGTTCGGCTCCCGCCCCATGGCTTGGAGGACACGCTCATATTCTTCTGGGGAGAGGCCGTGTTCGGCGACGACTTCCGGGGTGATCGGCGATTGGGTCATGGCGGGCCAATAGCGGGAGTTTGGGCGGGTGGAAAGTCTAAGCCCCTCCCCTTGATGGGGAGGGGTTGGGGAGGGGTGATGCTTCCGGAAAAGGTGGCGCTCTACGTCGTAGATCACCCCCACCCAGCCTCCCCCATCGAGGGGGAGGGGTATTATGGGCGTTTCCCCCGATTGCGTGACCCTTTTTAGAAGAAGATAGTATCGCGATAATCACAAGGAGAGTTGCGATGGACGGCAGCGGCATTCCCAAGGGCTATCATAGTGTTACGCCCTATCTCATCATCGATGGCGCTGAGGCGGCGATCGATTTCTACGCCGAGGCCTTCGGCGCGGAGGAGGTGTTCCGCATGCCGATGGGCGACAAGATCGCTCATGCCGAGGTGAAGATCGGCGATTCCCACGTCATGCTGTCGGACGAATGGCCGGACATGAACCTGCTCGGCCCCAAGAACCGGGGCGGCGCGACGGCGAGCCTGATGATCTATCTCCCGGACGTGGACGCCGCGTTCGACCGCGCGATCCGCGCCGGGGCGTCGGTCGAGCGGCCGGTCGAGGATCAATTTTGGGGCGACCGGATGGGCACGGTCGTCGATCCCTTCGGCCATCGCTGGACATTGTCGACGCAGGTGCGCGAAGTGTCGCCGGACGAAATGCAGGCGAAAATGAAGGAGTGGGAAGTCGAAGTGGCAGCCCAGTAAAACACTGGTAACGAGGGGAGGGGGTGATGGACATGAACTGGACGGACCTGAATTGGCCCGCCGTGATCGTGGCGGGGGTGCTCGGCTTTTTCGTCGGCGGCCTGTGGTATTCGAACGCGATGTTCCTGAAGGCGTGGCAGGCCGACAGCGGCATCGAAGGCCATCAGGGAAGCATGCCGCCCGCGATGCGCTTCGGCCTCGGCATATTGTTGTCGCTGGTCGCGGCGGCGGTGTTCGCGGCGCTGGTCGGTCCGGCCCCGGCTCTCACTCATGCCATAGGCTGGGCGCTGGCCGTGGGGGCAGGTTTCATCGTCACGTCTTTCGGCATCCAGCATCTGTTCGAAGGCAAGAGCGCAAGGCTGACTTTGATCAACGGCGGCTATCATGTCGCGCAATTCCTGATCTTCGCGCTGGTGCTTGGCCTTTGGCACTAGGCATGAAAAAGGCCGGCGGAACGGATGTTCGCCGGCCTTATGGAATTGAAAGGGTGGAAATCAGGCCTTGCAGCTCTGGCTGCCCTTGCCGGGCGCGGCATAAGTGATGGTGCCTACATTGTCGCTGACCGAATAGCCTTCGGCCTTGTAGGCGCCGCCGCCTTCGCCGCGGGTCAGGATCGTACCCGGCTCGTTGCGGTCGCCGCGGACCTTCACCGTGTTATTGGTATAGAAGTCGGCATAGACGAGGCTGTTGTCCTTGCAGCGATAGGTGCGGCTGGCCTGAATGGCGGGCGGCAGCTCCACGGGCGCGGCGTTCTGCAGCGCTTCGGCCTGTGGATCCGGCGCATTGGCGGTGACAACCTCCGGCTCGCTATTGCAGGCCGAGAGGGAGAGGAGGGCCGCGACTGACGCCGCGACGGCGAAGGTTTTTGAGTTGTTCATAACAACGGAAGATTTCGCGAGTGCGGCACGGAACGTCAAGTGCAAAGATGCGTGCGGGCGACCGCATTTGATGCACGGTTCGACAAAGCGAAAAGCCTGGTTTAGGCTTATCCGTAATGAAGCGCGTGAAAGACATGGACGGAACGCAGCGCGTCCGCATCGGACTGACGGGCCTGGCCTTCGTTTTCGTGCTGGTCCTGCTGGCCGCGGTTTTTACTCGTGCGAGCGATGAGGCGCCGATCACCGCCAACAGTCTCGATCCGGCCTTGAGCGAAAGTCCTTCGACTACCGATCCGAAATCGGGCGTCATCAAGGAAGAGCCCAACGAACCGCTCGCAGAACTGGGCGTAGCGCCGGGCAATGCCGATTCCAACGATGCCGATTCGCAGCCCAAATAAACCTTGCCCGCGATGACCCTTCCCATTTGGCTTTGGCGCCCCGTGGCGGCCGCATCCCTCTACGCGGCAGTGGAGTTGGGGCTCGGCATTCTCCTGGGGGATTTTTTCCCGGCCGGCCGGGCGGAGGCGGGGATATTCCACCTGCTGCGGCCGGGGCTGCTGCTGATCCTTGCCCCCTTCGTGTCGTTCTGGGACTGGCGGATGCGCGCGGTCTTTTATCCGTCCGCTCTGCTGGCGGCCGCGCTGGCGGAGGGGTTGTTTCTTTCCGGTATTGGCGCCCCGAACCCTTGGCCGGAATTGGCGTGGGGATGGGGGGCGGGACTGCTGTTCGCCCTTCTGTTCGATTCCCTGTGCCTTGTCGGGCGGGACGTGCTGGGGCGGTGGGGCGTCATCGCCGGGGTGGTCGCCGGGGTGGTCTTCATGCTGGCCACGGGGCTGACCATCTATGAGGGCATCGTCGTCGATAAGGGGCCGCCGGCGTCCGCCGCGCGCGATGCGGACAAGCCCGGTCTCGCGGTGATGACAGCGCTGCCGGTCATTTGGGGCGAGAGCGACCGGCTGCTGGATGCGAAGCCGAGCCGGACCTATGCCGTGCTGCGCGGCGAATATGAGGTGAAGCCGCTCGATACGCTGGACGAGAGTGCGCTGAAGGGCGCCCGCCTGTTGCTCCTGGCCCAGCCCCGGCGGCTTGCGTCCGCGGAGCTGGCCGCGCTCGACGCCTGGGTGCGCGGCGGCGGGCGGGCGTTGATCCTGACCGACCCCATGCTCGTCTGGCCGAGCCGCTTGCCGCCCGGCGACGCGCGCCGCGCTCCGCCGGTGGGATTGCTCGGCCCCTTGCTCGATCATTGGGGGCTGCGGCTGGAGGATGGAGAGCGCGGACAGGCGGTCCGCTTTATCGGCGGCCGCAAGCTCGCTGTCGCGGCGCCCGGACGCTTCGAGAGCGCTAACTCCGCCTGCCGCGTCGGGGACGCAGGGCTCGTCGCCCGCTGCGGTGTCGGCAGGGGGGGCGCTTTCGTCGTCGCCGACGCCGATCTGATGCACGACGCGCTCTGGATCGAGCCGGAGCTGGAAGGCGGCGACCGCCGCGACCTGCGCACGGCGGACAATCCGCTGGTCGTCGCGGACTGGATCGACGAGCTGGCCGGCGTGACGCGCCAGCGCGGCGGCGGCGACGTGGCGTGGACCAGCCCCCAGGCGAACCGCGACCGCGCGTTCCTGCTGGCCGCCTTGCCGATCCTGCTCGCGGCGGTTGCCGGACTCGCATTGCGATTCCGCCGCGCATCCTAACGCTTCCTTACTTCTCACAAACTTATCCACAGCCCCGCCGGGCAATTTGGGCGTCGTACATTTGAAGAACAGATCATGAATATATAAGCATTATACCATGGTAAGGCATGAAATCCCCGCATAGGGCATGAAAACCCCTTCCATCCCCAAGTCATCAATGTTATCCACTCCTATTGAATAGAGAGGGGTTTTCTCTGGCCGGTTTAAATCGGCGCACAGACGTGGATGCGCGTTTTTGCGAACGGAGAAGCTCCGCCTGAAACAGGTGGTGGGCAAACAGGGTGGAACTCGAACATCTCTTCAACGGGAGCGCGCTGAACGCGGTGGACGCCAAGGGGCGTCTGTCGGTTCCCTCGTTCATCCGTGGAGTGATCGAGCGCCGTTCCGACGCCAAAGCCCTGATCCTCGGCGCGCATGAGGTCGACCCCTGCCTCACCGCTTACGATCGCGGCTATGCCCGCTATCTTCATGCCGAGAATGAGCGCCGCCGCCTCAATGAAGAGGCGCAGGGCGAGGCGGGCAATCACTTCGCCCGCGCCCGCCGCACCTTCGGCATCACCGAAGACGTTCCTTACGATACGAGCGGCCGTATCATCCTGCCGCCGATGATGCGCAAGAAAGGGCAGATCGAGGATCTCGCCTTGTTCGTCGGCGTCGGCGGCACGTTCGAAATCTGGAATCCGCATCTGGCGCTGAAGAGCGGCGACGCGGATTTGAAGGAACTCGCGGCCTACCGGTTGGAAGAGAAGGGGATCGCGCTGTGAGCCAGCCCGCGCCCCATATTCCGGTCCTGCTCGACGAAGTGATCCTAGGCCTCGCGCCACAAGCGGGCGAGGTCCATGTCGACGGCACTTTCGGCGCCGGCGGCTATACGCGCGCGATTTTGGAGACGGGTGCGAAGGTCATCGCCTTCGACCGCGATCCCGACGCCATTCGTGACGGGCAAGGGCTCGTCGCGGAGAGCGGGGAGCGCCTGACGCTGGTTCCGGAGCGTTTTTCCCGGATGCGTCAGGCGCTTGCCGACCGCAACATCGCTGAAGTGGACGGCGTGACGCTCGATATCGGCGTTTCCTCGATGCAGCTCGATCAGGCCGAGCGCGGCTTTTCTTTCCAATCCGACGGTCCCCTCGACATGCGCATGAGCCAGGACGGCGAGAGCGCGGCGGATTTCGTCAACACTGCTGACGAGGGCGAGATTGCCGACGTCCTCTATCATTATGGCGAGGAGCCTAAGTCGCGCCGTGTCGCGCGCGCCATCGTGGCTGCGCGGCCAATCGAGCGGACGGGGCAATTGGCCGACGTCGTCCGCAAAGCGCTCGGCCACCATCCGGGCATGAAGAAGGATCCCGCGACCCGTACCTTCCAGGCCATCCGCATTCACCTCAATCAGGAAATGCAGGAGCTGGAGGAAGGGCTGGAAGCGGCCGAGCAGGTGCTGAAAGAGGGCGGGCGGCTGGCGGTCGTCACCTTCCACAGCCTCGAGGACCGGATCGTCAAGCGCTTCCTGAAGGAGCGGAGCGGATCGACGCCCGCCGGTTCGCGCCACTTGCCGGTCGCGGCCAAAGGGCCCGCGCCGACCTTCGAAGCCGTCGCCAAGGCCGTGCGGCCTGGCGAGGCCGAGCTCAAACGCAATCCGCGTGCGCGTTCCGCCACGCTTCGTGTCGCCCGGCGCACCGCCGCAATTGCTTGGAAAAGAGAAGGACTGGCGCAATGATGGCGCAGGGTTTCAGGTCCGTCGGCTGGGTCGCGGGCGTCGGCGCCGCGGCATTGGGCTGCTATATGCTTTCGTTGCAGGTCGCGTCGGAGCGGGCCGAGCTGGCGCGGGTCGAACGCAGCATCATCGCGGCCAAGCAGGACATCCGTTCGCTCCAGACCGAGCTCGGCACGCGCGGGCGGCTGTCGCAGCTCGAACAATGGAATGCCGAAGTGCTGGCGCTGTCCGCGCCCGCCACCAACCAGTTCCTGTCCGACCAGGTGATGCTGGCGCGCTTCGAAACGCATGAACGCACGGTCGAGGAGCGCGTGCCGGTGCGCATGGCTTCCCACGAAACGGTGACGGTCCCGGATCAGGATGCGGCAACTGCCCAGCCGCGCCTGATCCAGGCCGCCGCCAACGTTCCAGCCGGTCAGCCATTGCTGCGCAAGGCAAGCCTGGAAACGGCCGGCAAGCCCGCGTCCGTTTTGGTTAAGTCCGCATCCGTAACATCCACAGAAAAGACGGCGCCGAAAAAGGCGGCGGTTGAAAAGGCGGTTTCTCCTGTCAAGAAAGCGGAAGCGCCGAAACCGGCTAAGTCCAAGACGAATCAGGTGAAATCGGCGGGCCTGTTGAGCGACGACGTGCTTGGCGACATCGTCGACCAGTCGAAGAATGAAACGCGCGGAGGGGGCAAAGCGACGCGGTGAACGCAATTGCGATAGAGCGGGGACGGGTCAGCCTTCCGGGCCAGCGCCAGACGACGCTGGCCCTCACCTATCACCGCCTCATGCTGATGATGCTGGTGTTTGCGGGCGTTACGACATTGATCGTCGCCCGCATTCTCTATTTGAGCGTCTTCGCCGCGCCGTCGGGCACCGGCCTGGCGGGCGATCCCCTGCTGCCCGCGCGCGGCGACATACTCGACCGCAACGGCGTGCCGCTCGCCCGCAACATCGACGCCTGGTCGATCGCCGTTCATCCGAAAAAATTGCTCGGCGATCCCGACGAATTGGCGGTGAAGCTGAATGAATTGATGCCGGAAAAGAGCGTCGATCAGTATCGCCGCATCCTCACATCAGACAAGACCTTCGTGTATCTCAGCCGCCGCGCCATGCCGGAGCTGGTGGCGGCGGTGAATGCCCTCGGCGAACCGGGCATCGCCTTCGACCGGGAGCCGGAGCGGCTTTACCCGAACCTGGAGCTCGCCGCCCATGTGATCGGCTATACCGATCTCGATGGCAAAGGCGCGGCGGGCATTGAGCGCGCCTTCGACCAGCGTCTGTCCGATCCGGCGACGCGCGGGGAGCCGATCCAGCTGTCCATCGACGCGCGCGTGCAACAAGCGCTGGAGGCCGAATTGTCGGCGGCGATGCACAAGTTCAGCGCGATCGGCGCGGCGGGCGTGATCATGGACGTGAAAACGGGCGAGATACTCGCCATGTCCTCGCTGCCCGAGCTCAATCCCAACGTGCCCGGCAAGGGGTCGATGGATGCGCGGTTCAACCGCATCACATTGGGCGTCTACGAGCTCGGTTCGACCTTCAAGCCGTTCACGGTGGCGATGGCGATGGACGCGGGGGTCATCAAGAGCCTGGGGCAGATGTACAATTGCCCGAGCGGCCTGAAAGCCGGGGGCTTCACGATCACCGACACCCATCCGTTCAACCGCGCCTGTTCGGTGTCCGAAATCATGCAGGAATCCTCGAACATCGGCACCGCGCAGATCGCGGCGCAGCTTGGCGGGGCGCGGCAGAAGGAGTTCCTGCGCAAGATGGGCTTCCTCGACCGGGTCGAGGTCGAGCTGATGGAGCGCGGCCGGACGCTGACGCCGGGCAATGACTGGGGCGAGGTCGCGACGATGACGGTCGGCTACGGCCACGGCATCGCGGTGACGCCTCTGCATCTCGCCACCGGCTATGCGACCCTGTTCAACGGCGGCGTCTGGCATCCCGCGACGCTGCTCAAGGTCGGCAAAAATCATCCCGTGCCGGAGGGCCGCCGCGTGTTCAGCGAGGATACGTCCTACAAGATGCGCGCGCTGCTCCGCCTTGTCGTGACGCACGGCACCGGCAAGAAAGCCGATGCGCCCGGCTACCGGATCGGCGGCAAGACCGGAACCGCGGAAAAGATCGTCGGCGGACGTTATACGGGCGCTGCGGTGGTCACGACTTTCGCCGGCGTGTTCCCGATGGACGAGCCGCGCTACGTCGTCATCGCGATGCTCGACGACCCCAAGGCGACGGCGGAAACCTATGGCTTCCACACGGCCGGCTGGAACGTCGCGCCGGTCATCTCGAAGGTGGTGAGCCGGGTCGGGCCGATGCTGGGCGTGCATCCGAGCATGGACAAGGATGCGAACCTGGCCGAAGTCCTCCCCTATGTCCGGGGAGACTGAGGGATGCGCCTTGGCGAGCTGATTGGAAGTGATGCGGAAGCGCAAGTGACCGGTTTCGCGATCGATCACCGGAAGGTGGCGCCGGGAACCGTGTTCGGCGCCTTTCCGGGCACGCGGTTCAATGGCGAGAACTTCATCGCCGATGCGGTCCAGGCGGGGGCCGTCGCCATCGTCGCGCGGCCTGAAGCGAAGGTGGAAGGCGCCCCGCATGTGAAAGCGGAAGAACCGCGCCAGGCCTTCGCCGCTTTGGCCGCCCGCTTCTTCGCGCCGTTTCCGGAAACGGTGGTCGCTGTCACCGGCACCAACGGCAAGACGTCCAATGTCGAAATGGTTCGCCAGCTCTGGCGCATGGCGGGGCATGTCTCGGCATCGATTGGAACGCTGGGCGTGACCACCGCCGACGATCAAGTGACGACTGGCCTCACCACGCCGGACATCGTGACCTTTCTTTCCAACATGGCGGGCCTCCGCCGCATGGGCGTCACCCATGCCGCCTTCGAAGCGTCGAGCCACGGATTGTCGCAATATCGCACAGAAGGACTGCCGGTGGCGGCGGGCGCCTTCACCAATTTCAGCCGCGACCATCTCGACTATCACGGCACGATGGAGGCTTATTTCGAAGCTAAGATGCGGCTGTTCACGGAAGTGCTGGAGCCCGGCGCCGGTGCGGTGATCTGGACCGACGATCCCAAGTCCGCCGAGGTCGAGGCGATCGCGCGGGCGCGGGGCCTGAAGGTGCTGACCGTGGGCGCCAAGGGCGAAACGCTGAAATTGGTGTCGCGCACGCCGACGCAACTCGGCCAAGTCCTTGCGATTGCGGCGGACGGCGCGGAGCATAAGGTGACGCTGCCGCTGATCGGCGCCTATCAGGCCGCGAACGTGCTGACGGCGGCGGGCCTCGTCATCGCCACGGGCGGCGACGTGAAGCAGACCTTTTCACATCTGTCCCGGCTTCAGCCGGTGCGCGGGCGTCTGGAGCGGGCCGTCATCACCAAGGCCGGGGCGCCGGTCTATGTCGACTACGCCCATACGCCGGACGCCATCCAGTCGGCGATCGAGGCGCTTCGCCCGCACACCAAGGGTCGGCTCATCACGATTTTCGGTGCGGGCGGCGATAGGGACGTTGGCAAACGGCCCGAGATGGGCGAGGTGGCGGCCCGCATGTCCGACATCGTCATCGTCACCGACGACAACCCCAGAAGCGAGAATCCCGCCGCGATCCGTAGCGCTGTGCTGGCGGGCGCGAAGGGAGCGCGCGAGATCGGCGGGCGGCGCGAGGCGATTGCGGCGGGAATCGCGGAGGCCGGGCCGGATGACATCATCCTGCTCGCGGGCAAGGGCCATGAGCAGGGACAAATCGTGGGAGATAAAGTGTTGCCGTTCGATGACGTGACCGTGGCAAGGGAGTGCGCGGCGTGATTGGGATTGCACCAGCATATCTCCCCTCCCCTTCAGGGGAGGGGAAATGACGGCGCTTTGGACGTCCGAGGAGATTGCCTCCGCCACCGGCGGCATCGCGCATGGCACGTTCGAAGCGAATGGCATCGCCTTCGACTCCCGCGAGATCGGCCCGGGCGATCTGTTCATCGCGATGAAGGGCGAATTCACCGACGGGCACCGCTTTCTGGACAAGGCCTTTTCCTCCGGAGCGGCGGGTGTCGTCGTCAGTGAAGGCGGCGATTTTCCGCATGTGCTGGTTTCTGATACGACCACCGCTCTGAACGATCTTGGCCGTGCCTCGCGCCTGCGGAGCGAGGCGAAGGTGATCGGCGTGACCGGATCGGTCGGCAAGACAGGCACCAAGGAGGCGCTGTTCGCCGCGCTGGACCGGCCCCATCGTGGTCAGGCGCACCGTTCGGTCAAGAGCTACAACAATCATACCGGCGTGCCGCTGTCGCTCGCGCGGATGCCTCGAGGGGCGCGGTTCGGCGTGTTCGAGATGGGCATGAGCGCGGCAGGCGAGTTGGCGGCGCTGACCCGGCTGGTGCGGCCGCACGTCGCCATCGTCACCGCCATCGCGCCCGCGCACCGTGAGTTCTTTTCGAGCGAAGAGGAAATCGCCGACGCCAAGGGCGAGATCTTCCAGGGTCTGGAGCCGGGCGGCGTCGCCATCGTGCCGTTCGACAGCCCCTATCGCGACCGGCTGATCGCTGCGGCGCGGCCTTATGCCGACCGGATCGTAACCTTTGGTCTTGGCAAGGGGGCGGACGTCCGCGCGCTTGACGTGGTACCGGTCGACAGGGGCACGCTGGTTTCGGCGGCATTGCCCCGGGCGGAGCTCACTTTCACCATTGGTCATCCCGGCGACCATTGGGTGCAGAATGCGCTTGCCGTCGTCGCGGCGGTGCAGGCGGTGGGGGGCGATCTCGCCGCCGCCGGTCTCGCGCTTGCCGAGATGGAAGGGCTGAAGGGCCGGGGGCAGCGGCACCGCATATCCGTGAAGGGCGGCGAGGCTTTGCTGATCGACGAAAGCTATAATGCCAATCCCGCTTCCATGGCGGCGACGCTGAAGACGCTGGGCGCGACGGAAGCCGCGCGGCGCATCGCCGTGCTCGGCGCCATGCGGGAGCTTGGACCCGGGTCGAACGATTATCATGCGGCGCTGGCCGAACCCATAGGGGAGGCGCGCGTCGATCTTGCCATCCTGGTTGGCGAAGAAATGACCGCTCTCGCAAATGTCCTTGGAAACAAGGTGGAATTCGCGCATGTGCCCGACGCTGCGGCGGCGACGGCGCTGGTGCGGGACGAGCTGCAGGCAGGCGATGCGGTGCTCGTCAAGGGATCGAACGGCGTGGGGCTGTCGGCGCTGGTCGAGGCGCTGACGAACGGGGGAAGCTGATGTTTCAATGGATCGCCGAACAATTCGGTTATGAAGGCATCTTCAACCTCTTCCGCTACATCACCTTGCGCGCGGGCGCGGCGACGGCGACGGCGCTTTTCCTGGGGCTGCTGATCGGACCCAAATTCATCGGCTGGCTGCGCGTCCGCCAGGGCAAGGGGCAGCCGATCCGCGAGGACGGACCCCAGACCCATCTCGCCAAGCGCGGTACGCCGACCATGGGCGGCCTCATGATCCTCACCTGCGTCACCGTGGCGATGCTGCTGTGGATGGACTTTTCCAACCGCTATCTGTGGGGCTGCCTGCTCATCACGGTCGGCTTCGGCCTGATCGGCTTCCTCGACGATTACGACAAGGTCACCAAGAAGAGCCATAAGGGCGTGTCCGGAAAGGTGCGCCTGCTCGGTGAATTCATTGTCGCGGGCGCGGGCTGCGCGATCATGATCTGGGGCGGCGAGACGGCGCTCTACATCCCGTTTTACAATGGGCCGGTCATCGATCTTGGCCCCTTCTACATCGTCTTCGCGGCCATCGTGGTGGTCGGCGCGGGCAATGCGGTGAATTTGACGGACGGCCTGGACGGGCTGGCGACCATGCCGGTGATCATCGCCAGCCTCGCCTTCCTCCTCATTTCCTACCTAGTCGGCAACGCGATCTTCGCCTCGTATCTCGGCATTCCGCATGTGCTGGGTGTCGGCGATCTCACCGTTCTCTGCTCCGCGATCGTGGGGGCGGGGCTCGCCTTTCTGTGGTTCAACGCGCCTCCCGCCGCCGTCTTCATGGGCGATACGGGCAGCCTCGCGCTGGGCGGGGCGCTGGGCGCGATCGCGGTCGCGACGCGGCATGAGATCGTGCTGGCGATCATCGGCGGCCTGTTCGTGCTGGAAGCCGTGTCGGTGATCGTGCAGGTCTTCTTCTACAAGCGCACCGGCAAGCGCGTGTTCAAGATGGCGCCGATCCATCATCATTTCGAGCAGGTCGGCTGGTCCGAGCCGACGGTCGTCATCCGCTTCTGGATCATCAGCTTCGTCCTCGCGCTCGCGGGCCTGTCGACCCTGAAGCTGAGATGATCGGGAGCGCCGCATTCGCCAACAAGGATTATGCCGTGCTCGGCCTCGCGCGATCGGGGCTGGCGACGGTGAAGGCGCTTGCCGCCAGCGGCGCGCGGGTGATGGCTTGGGATGCGAGTGAAGAGGCGCGGGCCAAACTCTCCCCCTCCCCTTCAGGGGAGGGGGCCGGGGGGTGGGGGAGTGCGGAGCGGACAAGTCCCGAAGCATCCATCAGCACCGGCCCCACCCCAACCCCTCCCCTGAATGGGAGGGGCTTAAGGATCGCCGATCCGCTCGCGACGTCCATCTACGGCTTTGAAGCGGTGATCGTTTCGCCGGGCGTGCCCCTCAACAAGCATCCGATCGCGGAGCGGGCGCGGCAAGCGAAGGTGCCGGTGATCGGCGATATCGAATTGTTCGCCCAGGCCCGGAAAGAGTTGCCGCCGCATAAGGTGGTCGGCATCACGGGCACGAACGGCAAATCGACCACCACGGCGCTCGTCCACCACATCCTGAAGACAGCGGGCGTACCGGCGGCCATGGGGGGCAATATCGGGCTGCCCATCCTGGAGCAGGAGCCGCTGCCGGAAGGCGGCGTCTACGTGCTGGAATTGTCGTCCTACCAGATCGACCTGACGCAGAGCCTCGATTGCGAGGTCGCGGTGCTGCTGAACATCACGCCGGACCATCTCGACCGCTATGACGGAATGGACGATTATGCGGCGTCGAAGGCGCGGCTGTTTGCCCTGCAATCGCAGGATCATGTCGCGATCATCGCGGCGGAGGACGATTATACGCGCGCAATTGCGGGACAGGTTGCGGGGCGCAAGGTGATCGTTTCCTCGACCGACGTGAAGGATCAGTCGCGCTGGCCGTCGTTGCAAGGGCCGCACAATGCGCAGAATGCCGCCGCCGCCGTCGCGGTGGCGCGGGCATTGGGCGTTCCTGACGACAGGATCGCGGAAGGGCTTGCGACCTATCCCGGCCTTCCGCACCGGATGGAGCGGGTGGCTGAGAAAGGCGGCGTGCTGTTCGTCAACGACAGCAAGGCGACCAACCCCGATTCCACCGCGCCCGCGCTTGGCGCCTATCCGCAGATCCATTGGATATTGGGCGGTTTGGCGAAAAGCGACGATCTCGATGCCTGTCTTCCCTATATCGGCCATGTGAAAGCGGCTTACACGATCGGCAAGGCGGGGCCGCTCTTCGCCCGGCTGCTTGCAGGCAAGGTGCCGGTGACGGAGAGCAGGACGCTCGATCAGGCCGTGCGCGATGCGGCGGCGGCGGCTCAGACCGGGGAGGTCGTGCTGCTGTCGCCCGCCTGCGCCTCGTTCGACCAGTTCAGGGATTATGAGGCGCGGGGCGATGCATTCCGCGCGGCGGTGGAGACGCTGTGATGGAGCAGGCCCGCAAAGGCACCGGCGCGCGGCTCGGCCGCTCCGACCGCAGCGCGCTTGGCAAATGGTTCTGGGAAATCGACCGGATGCTGCTCGTCCTGGTCGTCGTCCTCATCTCCATCGGCCTGATCGCGGTGGCGGCAGCATCTCCGGCGGCGGCGCAGCGTTATTCGGGGGGCAGCGTGTCCTTCCCGCCGCTTTACTATTTCTACCGGCAGCTCGTCTGGATCATGGTCGCCTTCCCGGTGATGATCGTGGTGTCGATGCTGCCCAAGACGCTGGCGCGGCGGCTGTGCCTGATCGGTGCCGGGCTCTTCACCTTCTTCCTTTTCCTGGTTCCGATCGTCGGGCACGAAGTGAACGGGGCGCGGCGCTGGATCGGCGTCGGCTTCACCCAGTTCCAGCCGTCCGAATTTTTAAAGCCGATGTTCATCGTCAGCATGGCCTGGCTGCTGTCCCTGCGCGATCAGGACAAGACCTTGCCGGTCGTGCCGCTCTCGGCCTTGATGCTCGGCATCGTCGCACTTCTCTTGATGCAGCAGCCTAATTTCGGCGAGACGATCATCTTCGCCGCGGCGTGGGTGATCCTGCTTACCCTGTCGGGCGTGTCGATGCGGTTTCTGTTCGGCCTTGGCGGAGCGGGCGTGGCGGGGATCGTCCTCGCCTATCTCTTCTATCCGGTTGCGACGAAGCGCATCGACGCCTTCCTGTTCGCGGACAGCGGCGTGCACGACACCTATCAGACCGACAGTGCCCTCCGCACGCTGACCGCAGGGGGGCTGTTCGGCACCGGTCCGGGCGGCGGCACGCGCAAGTTTCACCTGCCCGAACCGCAGACCGACTATATCTTTTCCGTGATCGGCGAGGAGTTCGGCCTCATCGCCTGCATCGCCATCGCAGTCATCTACATGACTATCGTGGCGCGCGTGCTGATCAAATTGCTGCATGAGGAGGATACCTTCCTCCTGCTCGCCACGGCGGGCCTCGTCACGCAGTTCGGACTGCAGGCGCTGATCAACATGGCGGTGAACGTCCAGATCGCGCCGTCCAAGGGTATGACCTTGCCGTTCATCTCCTATGGCGGGTCGTCGATGCTGGCCTTGTCGATCGGCTTTGGATTGCTGCTCGCCTTCACGCGGCGAAACCCCTATCTCCACCGCTCCCCTTATGTGGTGAGAGGCAAATGATGGGTAAGCGCCATTTCGTCATGGCTGCCGGCGGGACGGGCGGGCACATGGTTCCGGCCCACGCGCTGGCCGAGGAATTGATGGCGCGCGGGCATCAGGTTTCGCTCATCACCGACGAGCGGGGTGCGAAGATCCCGGCTTTGTTCGGCAATGTGGAGGTGAACATCCTTCCGGCCGGGCGGCTGGCCGGCGGAGTGCTCGGCTGGTTGAAGGCCGGGCGGAACATCCTTGCCGGGCGCGCCCAGGCGCGGCGCTTTTACCGCGAGGTGCGGCCCGCCGCCGTGGTCGGCTTTGGCGGCTATCCTGCGCTTCCCGCTTTGCTGGCGGCGCAGGGCGCGGGCATCGCCACGATCATTCATGAGCAGAATGCGGTGCTGGGCCGCGTGAACCGGCTGCTGGCGCGCAAGGTGAATGCGATCGCCACCGCCTATCCGCAGGTGGACCGGCTGCCAAAGGCATCCGCCAAGAAGGTCGAGCTGGTCGGCAATCCGGTGCGGGACGAAGTCCTGTCGCTGAGGGACCGGCCATTTCCGAAACCGGAGGCCGAATTCAACGTGCTGGTGACCGGCGGAAGCCAGGGAGCGACGGTGTTGTCCAGCGTGGTGCCCGACGGGCTGGCCTTGCTGCCCGAGCCCTATCGCAACCGCCTCAATATCGTGCAGCAATGCCGGGCGGAAGATATCGACCGGGTGCGGGCGCGCTATGCCGAATTGGGGCTGAAGGCGGAGCTTGCCACCTATCTCGCCGACATGCCGGAGCGGTTGGCGAGCGCGCATCTCGTCATCGCGCGGGCCGGAGCCTCCACCATCGCCGAGCTGACCGCGGCGGGACGGCCCGCGATCCTGGTGCCGCTGCCTATCGCCACCGACGATCACCAGACCGCCAATGCGCGCGAAATGGCGAAGGAAGGCGGCGCGCGCATGGTGCCGCAGAGCGAATTCACGCCGGAGCGGCTGGCCCAGGAGATTGCGACGCTGGGGCTAGAGCCGGATGCGCTCGCTGAAGCGGCGGCGCATGCGCGGGCGTGCGGCCGCCCCGATGCGACACGGGCGCTCGCCGATCTGGTCGAGCGCATTTCACGGACGCCGGGCATGGATCCGTTGCCGGCCAAGGAGCAGCCGGTGGCCGCGCCGGTTCAGGGAGCTTTGGCATGAGGGGCGTCGGGACCGACATCGGCACCATCCACTTCGTCGGCATTGGCGGCATCGGCATGTCCGGCATCGCCGAGGTGATGCACATCTTGGGCTATAAGGTCCAAGGATCGGATGTCGCCGAGAGCTATGTGATCGAGGGGCTGCGCAAGGCGGGCATCCCGGTGATGATCGGCCAGAAGGCGGACAATCTCGGCGATGCGGCGGTGGTCGTCACCTCGACCGCGATCAAGAAGGACAATCCGGAGGTTCAGTGCGCCTATGAACGGCGTATCCCGGTGGTGCGCCGTGCCGAGATGCTGGCCGAACTGATGCGCCTCAAGGCCACCGTCGCGGTAGCGGGGACGCACGGCAAGACGACGACGACTTCGATGGTCGCGGCGTTGCTCGACGCGGGCGGGATCGATCCGACGGTCATCAACGGCGGCATCATCAACGCTTATGGCTCGAATGCCCGGCTCGGCACGTCCGACTGGATGGTGGTGGAGGCCGACGAGAGCGACGGCAGCTTCCTGCGCTTGGACGGCACGCTCGCCATCGTCACCAACATCGATCCCGAGCATCTCGATCATTATGGCGGCTTCGACAGGGTGAAGGACGCCTTTGTCGAGTTCGTCGAGAATGTGCCCTTCTATGGCGCGGCCTTCCTTTGCGTCGACCATCCCGAAGTGCAGTCGATCATCCCGCGCCTGCGCGACCGGCGGGTCGTGACCTACGGCTTTGCGGCCCAGGCCGACATTCGCGGCGACAATGTGACGCCGTTTCCGGGCGGCAACCGCTTCGACGTCTCCGTCCGCGACCGGCATGGCGATGTGCGGGTGATCGAGGGCGTCGAGCTGCCGATGCCCGGCCGCCACAACGTCCAGAATGCGCTCGCCGCCATCGGCGTGGCGATCGAGATGGGCATTCCCGACACGGTGATCGCGCGCGGCTTTGCCCAATTCGGCGGCGTGAAGCGGCGCTTCACCAAGGTCAGCGAAGTCGAAGGCGTGACGATCATCGACGATTATGGACACCATCCGGTCGAGATCAAAGCCGTGCTCGCCGCCGCCCGCGAAGGCGCGCAAGGGCGGGTGATCGCCGTCGTCCAGCCGCACCGTTATACCCGCCTCCACAATCTGATGGACGAGTTTCAGGGCGCCTTCAACGACGCCGACATCGTCTATGTCGCGCCAGTCTATGCGGCGGGCGAGGCGCCGATCGAGGGCGCGAGCGCGGCCGATCTGGTCGAGGGTCTGAAAGAGCGTGGGCACCGGGCGGTGAGCGCGGTGCAGGATGCGGACGACCTGGCCCGGCAGCTGCGCGACATCGCCGCGCGGGGCGACATGGTGATTTGCCTTGGCGCTGGCGACATTACGAAATGGGCTGCCGGTCTGGGCGAGAAGATCAAGCAGGCAAGGCTGGCGAAATGAGCGTCGCGACCCTTCCAGCCGTGCGGGGCCGGTTGACCGAGAATGCGCCGCTGGCGCCGCTCGTCTGGTTCAAGTCGGGCGGATCGGCGAAATGGCTGTTCGAGCCCGCCGACAGGGACGATTTGAGCGATTTCCTCGTGGCGCTCGATCCGGACGTGCCCGTCATGGGCCTTGGGCTCGGGTCGAACCTGATCGTGCGCGACGGGGGCTTTCCGGGTGTCGTGGTGCGGCTCGGCAAGGCGCTGGCGAAGGTCGAGAAACTGGACGATCTCACCTTGCGCTGCGGCGGCGGGGCTTCAGGCATCCTCGTTTCCTCCACGGCCCGCGATGCGGGGATCGGGGGGTTGGAATTCCTGCGCTCCATTCCGGGCACGGTCGGCGGCTTCGTGCGGATGAACGGCGGCGCTTATGGCCGCGAGGTGAAGGACATTCTCGTCGAATGCGAGGTGGTGCTGCGGTCTGGCGCGCGGCGGACGCTGGCGCTTGAGGCGCTTGGCTACACCTATCGCCATAGCGAATTGCCCGAAGGCGCGATCGTCGTCTCCGCGACCTTTCGAGGCCATGCCGAAGAGCCTTCCGTCATTCAGGCTGAGATGGACCGGATCGCGCAATCGCGCGAGGAGTCTCAGCCGCTGCGCAGCCGCACGGGCGGTTCGACCTTCAAGAACCCGCCCGGCGACAAGGCTTGGCGGCTGGTCGATGAAGCGGGGTGCCGGGGATTGATGGTTGGCGGCGCGCAGGTGTCTGAGAAGCATTGCAATTTCCTCCTCAACCTCGGCGCGGCGACGTCCGCCGATATCGAGGCGCTGGGCGAGGAAGTGCGGCGCCGGGTGAAGGATAAAAGCGGGGTGACCCTGGAATGGGAAATCCAGCGGGTTGGAGTCGCGTAGGATGAAGAAGCTGCATGTCGCCGTGCTGATGGGCGGATGGTCCGCCGAGCGCGAGGTTTCGCTGATGAGCGGCAATGGCGTCGCCGACGCGCTCGAGAGCCTGGGCCACCGGGTAACGCGGATCGACATGGACCGGAACGTCGCGCAGGTCATCGCAGCGGCGCGGCCCGACGTGGTGTTCAACGCCCTCCACGGGACGCCCGGCGAGGACGGTTCGGTGCAGGGCATGCTCGATCTGATGCAGGTGCCCTACACCCATTCGGGCATGGTCACGTCCGTCATCGCCATCGACAAGGAGCTGACCAAGCAGGCGCTCGTGCCCCACGGCATCCGCATGCCGGAAGGACGGATCGTCGAGTGCGAAAGCCTGTATGCCGCCGATCCAATGGCGCGGCCCTATGTGCTGAAACCCGTCAACGAAGGCTCGTCGGTCGGCGTGGCCATCGTCACCAAGGAAGGCAATTATGGCAACCCCATCGCGCGGGAGGCCAAAGGACCGTGGCAGGAATTCGACCGCTTGCTGGCTGAGCCCTTTATTCGCGGGCGCGAGCTGACGGCGGCGGTGATCGGCGACGAGGCATTGGCGGTGACGGAGCTCCGGCCCAAGTCCGGCTTCTACGATTACGACGCCAAATATACGGACGGTCTGACCGAGCATGTTTGCCCCGCCGAGATCCCCGACGAGATCCGCGACGCTGCGCTGGCGATGGCGTTAAAGGCGCATCAGCTATTGGGCTGCAAGGGCGCCTCGCGGTCCGACTTCCGTTGGGACGATGAGCAGGGCGTCAAGGGACTTTATCTTCTCGAAGTCAATACGCAGCCCGGCATGACGCCCTTGAGCCTGGTCCCGGAACAGGCGAAATATCGCGGCATGTCTTATGCTGAGCTCGTTCAGAAGATCGTGGAGCTGGCGCTATGAGCGCGCGGGCGGCGGCGCGCGGCGGATCGGCTGCCCGGTCCCGCCCGCGCGCGAAATCGGTCAAGACGAAGAAGCGGGCGTCGATCGTCGATACGCTGCCGATATCGACGGATTGGATAAAGCGGGCCGGCTATTGGGCGCTCGGCGGCCTGATCCTCGCCATCATCGTCACGCTCGCCCTGGCCTTTCGGGTGCCGCAGACGATCGGTACCGAGGTCGGCGAGGCTGTGGGAGAGGCCGGATTTTCGGTGAAGCGGGTCGAGATCAAGGGCCTCAACCATATGCAGCGCCTGCCCGTCTATGCGGCGGCGCTGGACCAGGATTCCATGGCGTTGCCGCTGGTCGACCTGGGCGCCACGCGGGCGCGGATGCTGCGCTTCGGCTGGGTCAAGGAAGCGCGCGTATCGCGCCGCTGGCCCGACACTTTGGTCGTGGACATCGTCGAGCGGCGACCCGCAGCCATCTGGCAGCATAACCGCCGGCTCGCGCTGATCGACGATGAAGGCGTGGTGCTGGAGCAGGTGCGCCTTGACGCCATGCCCGATCTGCCGCTCGTCATCGGGCCCCAGGCCAATCGTCAGACCGCGACGCTCGGCCGCCTGCTCGGCGCGGCGCCGTCGCTAAAGCCGATGCTGGAAAGCGCGACCTGGATCGGCGGGAGGCGATGGGACATCGGCTTTCAATCGGGCGAGACCTTGGCCTTGCCGGAAGGCGAGGAGGCGGCGAAGAAAGCGCTTGTCCTTTTCGCGCGGATGGACCAGCAGACGCCGCTTCTGGGGCGCGGTCTCGTTCGTTTCGACATGCGCATTCCAGGCAAATTCGTCGTCCGGGTGTCGCGCCAGCCGGGAGGCGCCGTGCCGGATGCGCCGCCTGCCGCGCCGCAGCCGTCCGCACCGGTCCAGTCGCCGCCGGCCGACCTGACGAAGACGATATAGAGGATGAAGAAAATGGCGCCGCCGCCGGTCAGGAAGCTCGTCACCGCCCTCGACATCGGGTCGTCCAAGGTCTGCGCGCTGATCGCCGAACCGGGCGAGGACGGGGCGCTTCGCATCCTAGGCACCGGGCAGCGGGAAAGCCGGGGCGTCAAGCGCGGCTTCATCGCCGACATGGAAAGGACCGAAGGGGCGATCCGCGAAGCGGTGGAGCAAGCCGAGCGTATCGCGGGCACCAATATCGAGGACGTGTTCGCCGGCTATTCGGCGGGCGGTCTTGTGTCCACGGTGGCGTCGGTCGAGGTGGAGACGGGCGGTCACCGGATCGAAAAGGCCGATATCGACGCCTTGCTGCTCGCCGGGCGCAATTCGATCGATCCCGAAGGGCGAATGGTTCTTCACGCGCTTCCCGCGCTCTACACGCTGGACGGCCTGCAGGGCGTGAAGAAGCCGCTCGGTCTTCACGCCGACAAGCTCGCCGTCGACATCCATGTCCTTTCCGCCGAAGTTGCGCCGGTGCGCAATCTCGACCTTTGCGTCCGATCCGCGCATCTTGGCGTTCAAGCCATCGTCGCCTCGCCGGTCGCGGCGGGCAAGGCTGTGCTGAGCGAAGAGGAACGGGAATTGGGCGTCGCCCTCGTCGAGCTTGGAGCGGGCGTCACCAACGTGTCCGTTTTCGCGGGGGGCATGTTGGTCGGCCTCATGTCCATTCCCTTGGGCGGCATCGACATTACCGACGACATCGCCTCCGCGTTCGGCACGCGGCGCGCCGAAGCGGAGCGGATGAAATGCTTCTACGGTTCGGCGACCACCTCTCCGCGCGACAATCACGACATGATCGAGCTGAAGCCGATGGGCGGGACCGAAGAGGGGGCGGAAGCGGCGCGGATCACTCGTGCCCAGCTGATTGCCGTCATCCGCCAGCGGCTCGACCATATGATGGGCGAGATCGAAGCGGCCCTGAAGGCGCTGGGTTTCGCCGGGCCGTTCGGACGCCAGGTTGTGCTGACCGGCGGGGGATCGGAGCTGAAGGGGATCGCCGACTATGCGCAAGGCGTGCTCGGCCGTGCCGTGCGGGTCGGGCGGCCGCAGTTGCCCGGTCTTCCCGAGGCGCATGGCGGGCCCGCTTTCGCGACGCTAGCGGGGCTTGCGCTGTTCGCCGCGTCGGACGAGCTCGACCTGCGCCAGATCGCCCAGCCGGGCGAAACCATGCAAAAAGCACAAGGCGGCGGTTTCATGCAGCGCCTGATCTCCGCCTTCCGGAGCGGTTATTAACCACAACAGGCGCCGCATCTGCCTTTAAACGCCCAAATTGTCACTAAAAACGCGGGCGAAATTAACTTTTCTCTTCCGTCCGCGAATCGGGTCGTGCAATAACGTCTTCGAAGCGCTTCGGGGCGCGTCGGCGTAGCAACGGGGAGACCATCATGAGCATCGATTTCATCCGTCCGGAAGTGGATGAACTTCGGCCGCGGATCAGCGTCATCGGTGTCGGCGGCGCGGGCGGCAACGCCATCGCCAACATGATCGCCAGCGACGTGCAGGGTGTCGACTTCATGGTCGCCAATACCGACGCGCAGGCCTTGAATGCTTCCCCGGCGGATCAGCGCATCCAGCTCGGTCTCAAGATCACGCAAGGGCTCGGCGCCGGCTCCCGCCCCGAAATCGGCAAGGCGGCGGCCGAAGAGACGATCGCCGAGATCGAGCGCGCGCTCGACGGCGCCCACATGTGCTTCATCGCCGCCGGCATGGGCGGCGGCACCGGTACCGGCGCGGCGCCGGTCGTTGCCAAGGTCGCGCGTGAAAAGGGCATCCTGACCGTCGGCGTCGTGACGAAGCCGTTCAGCTTCGAAGGTACGCGCCGCATGCGTTCGGCCGATGCTGGCATTGAAGAGCTGCAGCAGCATGTCGACACGCTGATCGTCATTCCGAACCAGAACCTCTTCCGCATCGCCAATCCGAACACGACCTTCAAGGAAGCGTTCGAAATGGCGGACGAAGTGCTGCAGCAGGGCGTGCGCGGCATCACCGACCTTATGGTCATGCCTGGCCTCATCAACCTCGATTTCGCCGACGTCCGTTCCGTCATGGGCGAAATGGGCAAGGCGATGATGGGGACCGGAGAATCGTCCGGCGACAACCGCGCGATCGAAGCGGCGGAAAAAGCGATCGCCAATCCGCTTCTCGACGGCGTCAGCATGAAGGGCGCGAAGGGCGTCATCATCTCCATCACCGGCGGCGAGGACATGCGCCTGATGGAAGTCGACGAAGCCGCCAACCATATTCGCGAGCTGGTCGACGAAGATGCGAACATCATCTGGGGTTCGGCCTTCAATCCGGAGCTGGAAGGCAAGATCCGCGTGTCGGTCGTCGCGACCGGCATCGATGCGGAAGCCGTGCCGCAGCCCGCGCCGGTCAAGTCCTTCTTTTCCTTCAACGGCGGCGGCAGCCCGGCGCCGAAGCCGATCGAGATCGAAGAGCCGGTCACCGAGGCGGCTGTCGAAGCCGAAGGCGATGAAGCGCCCGGCGAGCTGGATCTTGGCGGTTCGGAAGCGGGCGACGAGCTTGAGCTGAGCGATGTCGCGGATACCGAAACGCCGGATGAGCTGGTGCTTGGCGCGCCGGTCGAAGAGCCGCGCCCGATCGCAGGGGATCCGGCGCCCGGCACCCGCGCCTGGCTCGCCGCGCAGGAGCCGCAGCAGGCCCCACGTCCGGCGCGGGAAGGCGGCACCTTGTTCGAGCGCATGTCGAACATCGCGCGCGGCGCGGCGAAGGTCGGCAACGAGGAGCAGGAGCGCGATCCGCTCGATATTCCGCGCTTCCTCAATCGCGGCGGCGGCCAGTAAGCCGATCCATGAAGCTGGTATGCTCCTGCACAAGCAGGGGCGACGCTGGCGCTGAAACTAGGCTCCTGCCTGCGCAGGAGCAGGTATCGGCAAAGCGCAATGGCAACTCGTCGTTTCCAGCCGTCGTCCCGGCGCACAAGGCTGGGCTCTTTCATTGGCGGGCAAGGTTTGGCGTGGCTTAACGGCGCCATGATTTCATCGCAGACGATGCGCCGCGGCCTCATCCCGCTGGCCGCCCTGCTTGCTCCTGGCCTGCTCCAGGCGCAAACGCAGACGGGGATCGGCACTTATACCTATCAGCTGGGATCGACGAACCGCGAAGATCCCTCCACGGCCTTGTCCCGCTATGTGCGC
This sequence comes from Sphingosinicella flava, assembly GCF_016025255.1. NCBI lineage: Bacteria > Pseudomonadati > Pseudomonadota > Alphaproteobacteria > Sphingomonadales > Sphingomicrobiaceae > Allosphingosinicella > Allosphingosinicella flava. The sequence goes on along the minus strand of NZ_CP065592.1, from coordinate 1,284,995 downwards.
GAGCTGTCGTCCAGTCCGCAGAGCCTCACAGCATTGAAAGGTGCGGGTGCCGCGGCCTTGCGTCTGGGCGATGCGGAGGCGGCGGGCGGCTTCTTCGCCCGGGCCGAAGCGGTGGCGCCGAACGACGGCGGCGTGAAGGCGGGGATCGCGTCCGTTCTTGCTCTGATGGGCCAACCCGACGAGGCGCTGCGCCTGTTCGCGGACGCCCGGGCGATGGGCATTCCCGAGCGCGACGTGGCGGCCTATCGCGGCCTTGCCTATGACTTGAAGGGCGATCAGGCGGCGGCCCAGAAGGATTATGCGCTTGCCATCCTCACGCAAGAGGACGCTCCGGAAGTCGAGCGCCGGCTTGCCTTGTCGCAGGCGATCAGCGGCAACAAGTCGCAGGCCCTGGGCACGATCGAAGTGCAGCTGCGCCATCAGGACAAAGCGGCATGGCGCACGCGGGCCTTCATCCTTGCGCTGACCGGCGACCTTGCGGGCGCGAACCAGGCGGTGAAGACCGCCATTCCCGCCCAGGCTGCCGCCTTCGCGCCGTTCCTTGCCCGCCTCGCGACCCTCAATCCGGCTGAAAAGGCCGCTGCGGTGCATCTGGGTCAGATGCCCGTCACCTTCCAGAATCTGCGCGGCGCGGAAGCGGCGCCTGCAGTGCCGGCAGCAATTGCCGAAAAGCCTGTCGCGCCGCCGGTGGATATTGCCCGTCAAGAGCCGCTTCCCGTTTCCGTCCAGCCATCCGCGCCCCTATCGTCCAAACCGGTTGCCGTCGCGCAGGCAGAGCCTCAGGCCGTCTCTCCCGCGCCGGTGGCGACGTTGTTCCCACCGGCCGCGAGCGCATCGAGGCCGCTCCAATTTGCCGATGTCGTGACCCTGGTTCAGGATTTGCCCGCGCCGCTTGCTTCTCCCATCGCGACCGACGTGCCCGCCAAGGCCGCGCCAGCCGCCGAAGTGAAGGCTTCGAAGCCCGCTGCCGTGAAGAAGGAGCCGGTCAAGAAAACCGAAGCCGCCAAGGCCGCGCCCAAGAAGAAGGATCCGCTGAAGGAGCATCCGGCGCGCAGCTGGGTCCAGTTGGCAAGTGGTGCCAATATTGCCGCACTGCCGGGCGAATATAGGAAGTTGAAGGCCAAGGCCGAAAAGAAGCTGGCTTCCAAACTCGCTTATACCGTGAAAGCGGGCGCCACCAATCGCCTGCTTGTCGGCCCGTTCAAGACCGCTAAAGAGGCGCAGGCATTCGTCAACGATCTCGCCAAGGACAAGGTGAACGGCTTCGCATGGACCAGCATGGCGGGACAGGAAATCGAGAAATTGCCGGCCAAATAAGGCCCCTTGCTCCTTATGCGTCCGATCCTGCCCGGTCGCGCGGGCGGCTGCACCCCGAAGCGGGCGGCGAGACGCGGGGGCCGCGCGACGCCTTCCAGCGCGACCGCGACCGGATCATCCATTCCATTCCCTTCCGGCGCCTCCGTCACAAGACGCAGGTGTTCGTGGCCCCGGATGGCGACCATTTCCGCGTCCGCCTGACTCACAGCCTGGAAGTCGCGCAGATCGGGCGGACGCTCGCCCGTGCCCTTGGCCTCAACGAGGATCTGACCGAGGCTTTGTGCCTTGCTCATGACATTGGCCACCCGCCTTTCGGCCATTCGGGCGAGGATGCCTTGCAGGAGGCGATGGCCGAAGCCGGCGGGTTCGATCACAATGCGAACACGATCCGCCAGCTCACCAAGATGGAATCGCCCTATCCGCGGTTCGACGGGCTGAACCTCACCTGGGAGACGCTGGAAGGACTCGCCAAGCATAACGGCCCGGTGACTAGGCCGACCTGGGCGATGCGGGAAGCGAATGCGGCCTTTCCGCTCGATCTTGAGACTTGGCCGAGCCTTGAAGCGCAGATCGCCGCCATTGCGGACGACATCGCCTATGACAATCACGATATCGACGACGGCATCCGCGCCGGGTTGATCGCGCTCGACGATGTGCTGGAGGTGCCGTTCGTAGCCGACAGCTGGGACACAGTGCGGCGGCGTTATCCGGATGTGCCCGCCGAACGCCTCCGGCCCGAACTAATCCGGGAACAGATCGGGCGGATGGTGAACGACGTCCTCGTCGAGACGCGGCGGCGCGTGGCGGAAGCCGGTGTATCTTCGGCAGACGGGGTGCGGCAGGCCGGCCGTCAGCTCGGCGGTTTTTCGGAAGCGATGGCCGAGCGCGAGCGAGCGCTGAAGACTTTCCTCTACGCCCGTATCTACCGCTCGCCGCCGATCCTCGCCGTGCAAGACACGGCCAAAGGCGTGCTTGCCCGCCTCTTCGCCGTCTATCGCGACAATCCCTCCTTGCTGCCGCCCGAATGGGCTGCCGACACAAGCGACCGGACCCGCTGCATCCGCCGCATCGGCGATTTCATCGCGGGTATGACCGACCGTTATGCCATTTCGCGGCACGAAGAATTGATCGGGCCGGTGGAATTGCCGGAAGGATTCTAAACTTCGACCATCGCCAGCCGGACGTGCCTTGCGATGCCGCTGAGCATGTTATCGATAATCGGGTGATCCAGGCCCTCGGCGCGCATGCGGGCAGCCTGGTCGGAGAAGCAGTCCGGCAAGCGCTGCCCCAAGGACTTGGCGCGGGCGACGAGCGCGTCCTCATCGACGCGCAGGTCGGCCGCCATCGCCCGCCAACGGCGCAGGCCAATTTCGGACAGCCTGTACCGTCCTCCCACATGCATCGCCAGCTTGGCGTCGCGGATATCGATTTCCGGATAAGCGAAGATGCTGGCGAGATCGTAAAGCGGCGCTAGACGGACCAGCCCCTCGCTGGCGATCAGGAGAGAATAATTCTTGGCGTGCGCATCGGTGCCGCCGATCAGCCAGTTGAATAGAAGGGCGTCGATAAACCGCCACAAGTCCTCATTGGCGGTGTCTCCGACGGTCTCTCCGGCGAAAAGCGGTTGGTACACGAAGGTCCGGATGGCGTCGGCAATCTTGGAAGCGCCCGGACCTCCTTCATTCTGATATTTGGATGCCGGATGGACGCGAAGAGCCTGGCACATGTCCTCCTGGTGGATGCGGACAGGCAATCCATCATCGCCCATGTCGCGATCATAACGTTCCACCGCGATAGCGGTGACATCGCCAAATCGAATGACTTCGGAACGCGCTGAAACCAAGCCAAGAGCCTCTGCCACGGCAAGGCAGAGATGCTCGTTTTCCGCATGGCCGGCAAATGCCTGTGTCGTAGGCTTCAGGATATGCGTGGTGGGGATGCGCCCCGACGGAATGCCCCAGCGTTCTCCGTCGCGCAAAAGGGCTGTCTTGGGTTGGGCACCGGCAAGGCTGAACTGTCCGTGATCGCGGGCGCGCCGTCCTGCGGCTGCGTCTTCGCGCAGGATTTGCAGACGCTCGCGCAATTCATCCTGCGACAGCCAGATTATACCGCCATCCCGCCGCAATTCTTCGACCTTTTCCGGCCGGACGAATTGAACGGCGCCCGCACAATCCTCCCCGACGTGCGAAATCAGTGCGAAAGCGTTTCGAGCGGACACCTGGAATTGCCGGGCCCATCTCTCCAGGACGAGCTCATTGTCGGGGAGAAGCCCCCAGAGGAAGGGCTCCACGGCTTGCGGCGGGTGCCGGCGGGCGGCCAGCGGCATGGAAAGCGACAGGGGGTAGGCATGGGTTGCCTCCTGCCATGTCTTTTCATAGGCAAGCGCGGTTCTGCCGTTCGTGAAGGTGAGGGTCGCGATCGGCTCGCCGTCGATGAGGGCGATAAGCTCGCTCATTATCGCTTCCTCGGCGATGGCGGAGGAGGCGGAGGAGGCGTAGTTCGCGAGAGGCGCCGCAAGGCCTGGCTTGCGCGCGCGGTCCGCTCCTCGCTCATTTTGCGATCATGTACCCGCACCTGCAGATCGAGGGCGGCAAGGGTGCGCAATATGCGGGCGATGCCTGCGCCGGGCTTGCCTTGCTCGACTTCGTTGATCCACAAACGGCTCACGCGCGCGCGCTTCGCCAATGTCGCTTGATCCATCCCGGCTGCTTGGCGGCGTTCGCGGATCAGGGCACCGATATCGGCCGCGGTTCGAAGAGGAATGCTCATGTAAGCGATCGCTTCCTTTGACTGTGTGTAAGCCATAGCATACATCGTCAAATGTAAGCAATTGCATACAAGGCGGCGATTTGCGGAGCCAAGCCACATCGGCTAAGCGGCGCTCTTTCCATAATGGATGATGCCGTGACGCTTTACGCCCGCTTTGCCGATCATATCGACGCCATTCTCTCCGCATTGGAAGCGGAAGGGAGCCTTGCGGCGGGCGTCGAGCGAAAGGGCGTGGCGGTGGAGCCGCCGCGCGACCCGTCCCATGGCGATCTCGCGACCAACGCGGCGATGGTGCTGGCGAAGAAAGCGGGTACCAATCCGCGCGCGCTCGCCGACCTCATCAAGCCGAAGCTGGAAGCGCTGGACGAGGTTGAAAGCGTCGAGGTCGCCGGGCCCGGTTTCATCAATATCCGGCTGAAGGCAGCTGTGTGGGCGGACGAGCTGCGCGCCTTTCTGAAAGGCGGCGCGGATTATGGCCGTTCCACGATGGGGAAGGGCGTTTGCGTCAATGTCGAATATGTGTCGGCCAACCCTACTGGCCCCATGCATATGGGCCATTGCCGGGGCGCGGTGGTGGGCGATGCGCTGGCGAGCCTGCTCCAATATGCCGGCCATGATGTCATCCGCGAATATTATGTGAACGACGCCGGCGGCCAAGTGGACGTGCTCGCCCGCTCCGCGCACCTGCGCTACCGCGAGGCGCTCGGCGAGGAGATCGGCGAAATTCCGGAAGGCCTTTATCCCGGCGACTACCTGAAGCCGGTCGGCGAGCAACTGGCCGCCGAGCATGGCGACGCCTTCGTCGGCAAGCCGGAAAGCGAGTGGCTTGTTCTGTTCCGCAAAACCGCCGTCGCCGCGATGATGGAGATGATCCGCGCTGATCTCGCTTTGCTCGGCATCCATCACGACGTCTTTTCGTCCGAAGCCGAGGTTCAGGCCGCGAAGAAGCCTGAGGCGGCCGAAGCGGCGCTCCGGGCACGGAGCCTCGTTTATGACGGCATGCTCGAAGCGCCGAAGGGAGAGACGCCGGAGGATTGGGAGCCGGTCGAGCTGCCGCTGTTCCGCTCGACCGATTATGGCGACGACCAGGACCGGCCGATCCGGAAGTCCGACGGCAGCTGGACCTATTTCGGCGCGGACATGGCCTATCATTTCCAGAAAGCGCAGAATGCGGATCAGCTGATCGACATTTGGGGCGCCGACCATGCCGGCACGGTGAAGCGGATCAAGGCCGCCGTCGCCGCGCTCACCGAAGGCAAGGTGCCGTTCGACGTGAAGCTCGTCCAGATGGTGCGCCTGCTGCGCGGCGGCGAACCGGTGAAGATGTCGAAGCGCGCGGGCAATTTCGTGACGCTCGCCGACGTGGTGAACGAAGTGGGCAAGGACGTGGTCCGCTTCACCATGCTCACCCGCAAGGCCGACGCGCAGATGGATTTCGATTTCGCGAAGGTGGTCGAAGCCTCGAAGGACAATCCGGTCTTCTACGTCCAATATGCCCATGCCCGCATCTGCTCGCTCCACCGGCGGGCGAAGGAGGCGGGGATCGATGTTTCGGGCACGGCAGACCTGTCGCTGCTCGATGCGGACGAACTGGCGCTGGTGAAATTGGGCGCGCAATTTCCGCGCGTCGTCGAAGGCGCCGCAAGCGCGCACGAGCCGCATCGCATCGCCTTCTACCTCCACGATCTCGCCAGCGCGCTCCACGCCCAATGGAACAAGGGCAATGACGATCCCGCCCGCCGCTTCCTGTTGCCGGACCAGCCCGAATTGACGCGTGCCCGGCTGGAACTCGCGTCCGGGATCGGGCAGATCATCAAGAACGGCCTTGCCATCATGGGTGTTGAGGCCGCCGAGGAGATGCACTGATGAGCGAGGGGCGGCGGCTTGGCGGACTGAACGACGCGGACACCCCGCCCTGGCTCCAGCCGATTCCGGTCGAGGAAGATGAGGCGGAAGGCCCGTCCGCGATGCGCCTGATCCTTGGCGTCATCCTCGGCATCGTGCTGATCGGCGCCGCGGTCGGCGGCTTCTTCTGGTTCATGAACCGGGGCGATGGCGGCGGCGAGGGCGTGCAGCTGATCAAGGCCGAGCCCGGTCCCTATAAGGTCAAGGCGCCCGATCCCGGGGGCATGGAGATCGAGGGCGAAGGCGACACCGCTTTCGCGGCCAGCGAAGGCGCAAAGCCGGTCGGCCGCCTCAATGTCGATGCCGTTCCCGAAGCGCCGCTGACGGAGAGCGGCGGAGGCCTCGCGAGCGCCGCGCCGGGCGCGGTCGCGACGGTCCAGCTCGGTGCCTTTTCGAGCGAGGCGGCGGCGAACAAGGCGTGGACGGCGCTGTCCGGGCGCTTCGCCTATCTCGAACCTTTGAGCCACAGCATCATCGCGGTGACCCAAGGCGACAAGACGCTCTACCGCCTCCGCGCCAACGGCCCCGATGCGGCGAGCCTGTGCAATCGCCTGCGCATCGCGGGCGAGACGTGCGTGACGGTGGACTGACCATGCTCGCATCCATCTTCGGCATGGCGAGAGAGAGCCTGAGCGCGGATGAACGTGCTTTCTTCAAGGATACCGATCCGGCAGGCTATATCCTCTTCGCGCGCAATTGCGCTGGTCCCGATCAGATGCGGGCGCTGACGGACGATCTGCGCGCGATCCACGGCCGCGACGATGTTCCGATCCTGATCGACCAGGAAGGCGGACGCGTGGCGCGGATGAAGCCGCCGGTCTGGCCCGCTTTTCCGCCGGGGGAGGCGTTCGCGAGGCTCTATGCCGCCGCGCCGATCAGCGCGATGGAGGCGTTGCGGGTCAATTGCGCCGCCATCGCCGCCTTGCTGCGCGATGTGGGCGTCAATGTCGATTGCCTGCCGCTGCTCGACGTGCGCCAGCCGGGCGCCCACGACATTATCGGCGACCGGGCCTTGGGATCGGAACCGATGCAGGTCGCATCGCTCGGCCGTGCCACGCTGGACGGTTTGCGCGAGGGCGGGGTTGTGGGGGTCGTCAAGCACATGCCGGGACACGGCCGCTCGATGAGCGACAGCCATGTAGAGCTTCCCGTGGTGAGTGCGAGCGAAGAAGAATTGGAAACCGACATCCGGCCCTTCCGCAGCCTCAGGGAGGCCCCGATGGGGATGACCGCCCATGTCGTCTACACGGCGTGGGACAAGGACAATTGCGGCAGCCAGTCGCCTTATGTGATCGGCGAGATCATCCGGAAGCGGATCGGCTTCGAGGGATGGCTGATGTCCGACGACCTTGGCATGCATGCGCTTCAGGGCGATTTCGGCGTGCGCGCGGCGAAAGTGCTGGCGGCGGGCTGCGACGTCGCGCTCCATTGTTCGGGCGACATGGCCGAAATGCAGGCGATTGCGAGCGCGATCGGGACATTGACGCCGGACAGCGCCGCCCGGCTGGAACGCGCCATGGCGACGGTGAAGGATGCGGCTCCGGTGGCGAGTTATGCGGAATTGGCCGCGAAGCGGGATGCTTTGCTGGCCTACGCCTAAGGCGTCATTCCGGCGAAAGTCGGAATCTTGTGAACGATTATGCGCGTGTCCGACATGAGACCCCAGCTTTCGCTGGGGTGGCGGTAGAATGTTACGTCGATCAGTTTGAGGGCTTCACCTTCGCCCCGCCTTCAGCCTACATTCCTTTCATGGATGGGGACGATCTTTTCCGATCGGCGGCCGATGGGGAACGGCTGACGCTCGATCTCGACGGCTGGGAAGGGCCGCTCGACTTGCTGCTGACGCTGGCGCGGGGCCAGAAGGTCGATCTGACGAAAATCTCCATCCTCGCTCTTGTCGAACAATATCTCGCCTTCATCGCGCAGGCGAAGGAGCTGAAGCTTGAGATCGCCGCCGATTATCTCGTGATGGCGGCCTGGCTCGCTTATTTGAAATCCTGTCTGCTGCTGCCCAAGGATCCGGAGCAGGATCCGAATCCCGAGGAATTGGCGCTGCGGCTCCAGCTTCGCCTCCAGCGGCTCGACGCGATGCGCGAGGCGGGTGCGCGGCTGATGGCGCGGGACCGGCTTGGTCGCGACGTATTTCCGCGCGGCGCGCCGGAAGGATTGCGCATCGTCCGCAAGTCCGCATGGCAGGCCGATCTCTACGACCTCATCGCCGCTTATGGCACGGTGAAGGCGCGGAGCGAGCCTGCTTTCCATGTCGTCTCGCGCCGTCCGGTCATGACGCTGGAGGAAGCCTTGCGCCGGGTTGAGCAGCTGATCGGCGCCAGCGTCGACTGGACGGCGATCGAAGCCTTTCTGCCCGCGACGCAGGATGGGGAGTATCGCAAATCCGCCCTCGCTTCGAGCTTCCTCGCGGCGCTGGAGCTTGCCAAGCAAGGGCGGCTGGAACTGGATCAGGAAGCCGCCTTCGCGCCGCTTTACGTGCGGGCGGCATGACTCCGCTGTCCGACCCTGTCCGTGCCGTCGAAGCCGCCCTGTTCGCCGCCGATGCGCCGATGACCGCCGAGGAGATCGCCGCTTATGTCGGTGAGGGCGTCGACGTGAAGGCCGCTTTGGCCGAACTCGCCCGGCATTATGCCGGGCGCGGGATCGAACTTGTCGAGCGCGGGAAGGCTTGGCACTTCCAGACCGCCGCCGACCTCGCCCACCTCCTCCGCAGGGAACGGGACGAGCCGCGCAAGCTCTCCCGCGCCGCGGTCGAGACGCTGGCGATCATCGCCTATCACGAGCCGGTGAGCCGCGCCGAGATCGAGGCGATACGCGGCGTGCAGATTTCCAAGGGCACGCTGGACGTGCTGATGGAGGCGGGCTGGGTGCGGCCCGCCGGACGGCGGGAGGCGCCGGGGCGTCCGCTCGTCTATGCGACGACGGCGGGCTTCCTCACCCATTTCGGGCTGCAAAGCCGCCGCGACCTGCCCGGTATCGACGATCTAAAGGCTGCCGGGCTTCTCGATCCGGTCGATTTGGCGCTGGAACAGCAACTGGAACTGGAAACGGAACGCGAGGAGGACTAGATGTCCTTCCACAAGCGCCTCGCATTTCAGGCGTGATCGGAGAATTTCATGGGTGGTTTCAGCCTCTGGCATTGGCTCATCGTCGGCATCCTCGTCCTGCTCTTGTTCGGCAAGGGACGCTTTTCCGATATGATGGGCGACGTCGCGAAGGGCATCAAAAGTTTCAAGAAGGGCATGGCGGAAGACGATACGACAGCGGCGCCGCCGCGCCGCATCGTGGACGAGCGCAGCCCCGATCCCGCCGTCGAGCCGGTCCGCACGGCCGATCCGGAGCGGCGCGAGCCCTGAGCCTTTCAACCTGAAGGGCCGTCATGTTCGACGTCGCGCCGACCGAACTTCTCATCATCGCCCTCGTCGCCCTGGTGGTGATCGGGCCGAAGGATTTGCCGCGCGTCATGAGGACCGTCGGCCATTGGGTCGGCCGCGCGCGCGGCATGGCGCGCCATTTCCGGTCTGGCATCGACACGATGATCCGCGAGGCCGAGCTGGAGGAAATGGAGAAAAAATGGCGCGAGGAGAATGAGCGCATCATGCGCGAGCATCCGATGCTACCATCGGCCCCAGGCGAGCCCGAAGCGTTGCCGCCGCCATCCTTGCCTCCCTCCGCCGGGACGGACGCGTCCCGGGAGCTGCCATGAGGGACATTGACGACAGCAAGGCGCCTCTGATGGAGCATCTCATCGAGCTGCGCCGCCGCCTCATCTGGTCGATGCTGGCCCTGCTTGCCGCGTTCGGCGCCTGTTTTTATTTCGCGAACGACATCTTCGCCTTCCTGGCTCAGCCACTGGTTCACGCCTTCGGGCCGGGGCAGGGGAAATTGGTGTATACCAAGCTCTATGAAGCCTTCTTCGTCGAGGTGCGGGTGGCGCTCTTCGCCGCCTTCTTCCTCGCCTTCCCGATCATCGCCAACCAGATCTGGGCGTTCGTCGCGCCGGGCCTTTATGCCAACGAGAAGAAAGCGTTTCTGCCCTTCCTGATCGCGACGCCAGTGCTGTTCACGTTGGGCGGGGCGCTCGCTTATTATGTGGTGATGCCGACGGCGTTCGAATTCTTCCTTCAATATGAAGGCAATATCGGCGGCATCCAGCAGGAGGCGCTGCCGTCGATGGGCGATTATCTTTCGCTCGTCATGCATTTCATCCTGGCGTTCGGCATCGCCTTCCTGCTGCCCATTCTTTTGCTCCTGCTGGAGCGTGCCGGGATCGTCACGCGCAAGCAATTGGCGTCCGGGCGCCGCTATGCGATCCTCATCGCCTTCGTGATCGCGGCGGTCGCGACGCCGCCCGACATCCTGTCCCAGTTCATGCTCGCCATACCCCTGATTCTCCTCTACGAATTGTCGCTGATCGCCATTTGGTTCACGGAGCGGCGGCGGCCCAAGAAGGATGCGGAGGCTATCGAGGCCTGATGCAGGATATCCGCCCGCTTTTCGTCGGCAGCATCGATGGCGAGGCGCATGCGGGCGGCGAGCGGCCCTATCCGGTCCGCCGGAATTGCCGCGTCACGCCGCTGATCGAGGCGGCGGACATGTTCCCGGCGCTCGAAAATCTGGTGCTGGATGCCCGGAAGAGCGTCTGGATGTCTTTCCGCATCTTCGATCCCGATACGAAGACGCGGTCGGACCGGGCGCGGGCGCAGGGCCTGCACGATTGGGCGGCGCTGCTGCGCGACACGGTGAAACGCGGTGTCGAGGTCCGCATCCTCCTCGCCGACTTCGAGCCGGTGCTTGCCGATTATCTCCACGCGGGATCCTGGTGCACCTATCGCCGCATCCGCGCGATCCAGGAGGAATTGGACGAGGCGGAACGCAGCCGCCTGCAGCTTATCGTCATTCAGCATGAGGGGGAGATGGGGTGGGGCATCCGCCAATTCCTCCGTTTCGCCCTGCGTTCGCGTATCCGCAAGGTCGTCGAAGGGTTGATCGCGAAAAAGAAGCATGACGATGGCGGGCTGGAAACCCGGCCGGGGCTATGGCGCTACCTCACCTGGGACGGCGATCGGCCCAAGGCATGGCAAGCGGGCCCGCCGCCCCGCCTGTGGCCCGCCACCTATCACCAGAAAGTCGTCGTTGTGGACGGCGCGAAGGCGATCCTGGGCGGGATGGACCTCGATGAACGGCGCTGGGACGACCGGCGTCACCGCCAGCGCAGCGACCAAACCTGGCACGACATTTCGGCTTTGGTCGAAGGCGAGGCTGCGGGAGACGTGGCGCATCATCTTGCCGCCTTGTGGAATCGCGAATTGCCGCGTTACCGCGCGACAATCGGCGAATGGATCGGGGGATGCGGCCAGTCTCTGATGATCGACCCGCTGACGCCGATCGATATCGATCTGCCAAAAGCGAAGACGGGGGGAGGAGCCGATGTACAAATCGTCCGCACCCTGTCCCGCCGGTCCAAGCGCGCTTTCGCCATCGGCCCGCGCCGTCATATCCGCGAATTGAAGGCGGCACATCGCAATGTCATCGCCGCGGCCCGAAAGCGCCTGTATATCGAGGCGCAATTCTTCCGGTCCGGCGAGGCGGCGGACTGGGTCGAAGCGGCGCTCAGGGCCAATCCGGCGCTCGAGGTGATCATCCTCATCGCCAATGTGCCGGAGGAGATCGCTTTCGAGAAGCAGGTCGACAATTTCGCGCACCGGCACGGCGAATATCTTCAGGCCCGCGCGCTCGGCCGCCTGCTGAAGAAGGCGGGACCGGACCGGGTCGGCCTCTTCACGCTCGCCAAGCAGGAAAAGCCGCACGGCAAGGAACATGAATTCGAGGACACGCGCGGTACCGCCTTTGGCGCGGGCGTGATCCACATCCATTCCAAGCTGCTGATCGCGGATGACGACCTCTGCCTCCTGTCGTCGGCGAACATCAACGGTCGTAGCTTCAATTGGGATACCGAATTAGGGTTCGTCTGGAAGGAAGAAGGGGCTGCAATCCCTGCCTTCCGCCGGCGCTTGTGGAGCCAGCTGTTCGAAGGCGAGATCCCGGACGATCTTGCCGGCTGGCGAACGATGGCCGCGCGCAACCGGGACACGCCGCCCGAAGAGCGCACAGGCTTCGTCCTGCCTTATCAATTGGGCCGCGCCCGCCGCTTCGGCAGGCCTTATTGGTTCGTTCCAGACGATCTCGTCTGATACGAAAAAGGCGCCCCGAACGGAGCGCCTTTCCCACATGATTTACAGCGGATGCTTAGTCCGCGGCGTCTTCGACCGCTTCACCGGCCGATTGGACGTCTTCGCCCACGCCTTCGATGGTGTTGCACGCACCAAGGGCAAAGCTCGTGGTGAGGGCGAAAAGCGCGATAATCTTACGAACCATATCCATCACTCCTGAAACCGTCCTGGCGCGCCAATCGCGTTCGGCGTGCGGGGAGACCCACCTTCAATGCCCGCCGCGCCTGCTGGTTCCACGCACGTCATGAAAGGATAAGCGAAACGCCCTTGCAAGACGCCGTCGCTTCACTCCGTAAGCGGAGCGCACCAATGAAAAGGAAGGGCTTTAAAAAGTTTTGAGCCCGGAGGCGCTACCGGGGGGGGGGGGAGGTTAGCGCGTCCGGGCTCATGTCTTGGATAGCGAGAGCGGGGGGGCAAAAGGTCACTATCCAAACTGCACAACGATGTTGGCAGCGGGTGGTTCCATACAAAATTCCAAAAAAATGCGCAAAGTAAAAATAATTTTTCCAGGCGCCGAAGGGATTGGAAACCCTAAGGGAAAAAGGCGGTTGATTTGGGGAAGGAGTCCGAAAACCGTGTCGAAGCCCGTAAAAACGCCGCCGCATTCCGATATCGACGGAGTGCATCAGGATAGAGTTCATGTGATCGATGCCGCCAATGCCGCCGGCCAAGGGGCGAAAGAATTGCAGAAGGCGAAAAAACGGACGGTCGCGCGTCCGAAAGGGGGTCAATCCTAGGATTGGGCAGCGTCAGACGATTGTGATCGCGAGCGAATAGCAGCCGGTTTCGACATCCTTGTGCATCGTGCTGCGCAATTGGCGCGACAATCCGGTGATAATCCGCTCAAAACGCTCTGTAAGGGTGTCCGCGCATGCCGCTTCCGGCTTCAAGCTGTCCGACATGATGGACAAAAGCGCCGTGCCGTCGCCGCTGTTGGACAGGGAAATCATCACGCTCCGCGCCCCGCAGAACATGCCATATTCGACAATTTCGGTGATGAGGAAGGCGACCGAGACCGCGACATCCTGAGTCACGTGAACCGGGGCGACGTTGAGGGCGATCGCCATATTGGCGGCGCTGGAAGGCGCTGTGCCGCGCAGGTTGGAGCTCAATTCGGAAATGAGCGGCTTCAACGCCACGCCGCGATTTTCCTCCAACTCCGCATAGTGATTGCGATGGACGACGGCGAGCGCGTCGACGCGCCGCTGGATCGAGGCGTAAGCCGCCGCGACGCCCTCGTCAGGCGAGCCGCGCGAATGGATGTTGAGCAGAGAGGCGACGACCTGGAGGTTGTTCTTCACACGGTGATGCACCTCCCGCACCAGCTTCCTCTGGCGCTCCACGGCGTCCTCCAGATCCGCTTCGTGGCGGGCGACGGTGCGGGTCAATTGTTCGAAGGCGTCGCCGAGATCCCGTATTTCCTGCGCCGGGGTGCGGATCAGCGGCAGATAGAATTGCCGGTCGCCGGGCTGGTAGGCCGACACCACTTTCTGCATGCGCACGAGCGGACGCAGAAGAAGGCGGCTGACGATGACCCAGCCGATGGCCGCCGCGCCGACCCACATCAAGACGGGGAGCAGGATCATCACGAATTCATTGGCGCTGATCGGCACGGCGCCCGCGACGAGACGAAGCTCCAAACCGTCCGGCGTCAACGGTTTCGACAGGCTCACCGTCTCGATCAGCGGGCCGCCGCGAAATCCGTCGGTCAACGATATGGATCGTCCGCCCTGCACCATGTCGAGCGTGAAATCTTTCGGGGAATCCGGTGGAAGGGCGAGCCGCCTCAAGGCAGCGATCGGCAGTTCGCCCACGCCTTCGACACGCCCGCCCGCCCCGAACAGGGTGAAGCGCAGCGCTTCGCCCGTGGAAAGCAATTCGGTCACTGCTCCACTGCGTTCCAGGCTCTGCGGTATGTTGGGCGGCACGAAGCCGGGGGTCGCGCAACGCACTTCGCTATTCTGGCCGTAAAGGGCGTAACGGCCTGCGGTCTGGGTGCCGCTCAACCGGCGGAGCGTGGCTTCGCAGACCTTGGATTCGGGCGGCGAGAATTCCACCGCCGCAGTGGCGGCCCCGATGGTGAGGCCGATCCGAGACAAAGCGGAATCGATGCGCTGGGCCGCCACTTCCAAACGGGCCTCGGCCTCGGCCTGCCGCTTGTTGCGATTTTGCTGCGCGCTCTGGACGGAAGCAAGTATCGCAATGACCAGGAGAGGGAGGAGGCACGATGCCAGAATAACTAGCATCTTGGGGCCTGTCGGCAATCGCCCGAAAGCGGATGCGATCCGGCTGTTGCTGAGAAAATTCACGCGCCTAGTGCCTCGTTCGCCGCCCTTTGGGCGGCACCGTTAGCCGAGCTTTCCGAGCAGATCGAGCATTTCGGGCGGAATATCTTCGTTGATCGTCTGCTGATAGACCGAGCGCAGGGCATGGCCCACTTCCGGCGAAGCAGGCTTCTTCTTGCTCTTCGGAGCGAAGTCGGGGCCGTTGTCTGGCAGATTGTCGCTCTTTCGCCGGCTGTCGCCGTCTTTGTCGTCGTGAAAGTTCAAAGTCTGTACCCCTCGCGGCACGGCCGCGCCCGCAATCCATCATCAATATGCCCGGACGGCGGAAGCGCTTCCGCCCCGGGCAGCACGAAAAATTGCAAGGCGAAATAAATTGCCTGCAGTGGCATGGAAACAAAAAACTGCGCTGTTGGTTCCATGTTTCGTGTGAAGGGCGGGCTGGGCCGGTTTCTTCGTGCAGATAGGTCATCGGGCAGGCGCCGCGCGGCGGGCTTGCAAAGCGCGGGGCGGGTTCTCAACTATCGTCCCGGTCATGAAGGAGTCGTAACGAATATGTCGCTAGGCCAGGAACTCGCGCCTCACCTTCCCTTTTTGCGGCGCTATGCGCGCGCCCTGACGGGCTCGCAGCAGCATGGCGACGCCTTCGTGCGTGCGACGCTGGAGGCGATCGTCGCGGCGCCGGACGATTTTCCACGCGATGTCGACGCGCGCCTTGGTCTTTACCGGACCTTCCATGCCATCTGGTCGACCGCCAATATCGAAGAGGATCCGGGCGCGGGATCCGGCTTCGAGGATGCCGAAGGCATTGCCCAAGCCCGCCTCGCGCGGATCACGCCCTTGTCCCGCCAGGCCTTGTTGCTGACGGCCATGGAAGGCTTCACGCCCGAGGATACCGGCTATCTGATCGGTGCCGAAGCGGACGAGGTCGAGCGGCTTGTCGCCGAAGCGCTGGAAGAAATCGAGCGCCAGACGCGCGCCGAAGTCCTCATCATCGAGGACGAGCCGATCATCGCCATGGATATCGAAACGATCGTCCGCGATCTCGGCCATACGGTGACGGGCGTCGCGGTGACGCGCGACGAAGCGGTCGCGCAGGCGCGGGCGCATCGACCGGGCCTGGTTCTGGCCGATATCCAGCTCGCCGACGACAGCTCCGGCATCGACGCGGTGAAGGATATCCTGGCCGAATTTTCGGTGCCGGTGATCTTCATCACCGCCTTCCCGGAACGTCTGCTGACCGGCGAACGCCCGGAACCGACCTTCCTCATCACCAAGCCGTTCCAGCGTTCGACGGTGAAGGCGGCGATCGCGCAAGCCCTGTTCTTCGACACGGCGACCGTTCCGGCCTAGCAACATTTGGAACCCGCCAGCGCGTGCCGCGTTGGCGGGTTTCACGGATTTCGAAGGGGAGCGTCCCATCCATGGACGAAGGCGAGCAACATATCGGAACGACCGAAGCAAGGGCCGGCGCAACGCCGCGCATGACGCGGGTCATCCTTCCCATATCCCTCTTTCTCGTCATCATTCTCTTCGCGATCATCCTGCTCATCTGGCGTTGATTACCCACGACATATTACGGGGTGCGTCCGCTCCCCAAATCAGCCATGGATGTCAGATGCTTACCGCCTTCACGGGGGATTTATGATGGTTGGCGAAACGCCCACCGCGGTACAAGATAACGGCAATCCGGACGTCCTCGTCCCGTTGCCCGACGACGAATTCAAGGACCAGCTGGCGCAGGTCATCCCGCATCTGCGCGCTTTCGGGCGCTCTTTGTCCGGTAGCCGCGATCTCGCCGACGATCTGGTTCAGGAAACGCTGCTCAAGGCCTGGGCCGCGCGCAAGCGTTTTCAGGCGGGCACCAACATGCGCGCCTGGACCTTCATCATCCTGCGCAACCTGTTCCTGTCCCAGATGCGCCGCGCGCGTTTCAAGGGCGAATGGGACGAGATCACGGCGTCCAAGCTGCTCGCGGCGCCCGCGAGCCAGGATCGCCATGTCGAGCTTGGCGACATGCAGCGCGCGCTGATGCATTTGCCGCAGCCCCAGCGCGAAGCGCTGATTCTCGTCGGCGCGGGCGGCTTCGCTTATGAGGAAGCGGCGGAGATTTGCGGCTGCGCCGTCGGCACCATCAAGAGCCGCGTGGCGCGCGGGCGTGTCGCGCTCGAGCAATTGCTGAGCGAAGGCAATCTTCCGTCCCGTCGCGAGCACCGGACCGACAGCGACAAGACCGCGCTTCAGACGATCATGAACGAAGTCGACGACCTCAGCCGCGATCGCGAATTCTGATCCGCGCGATCGCTTATTCTATTCCGGACTGCCTGCGGGTTGAGCCTGTCGAACGTGCGGCAGGTTTTCGTACCCAATATTATGCAATGCAAATGGCGGGCACGCTTAGTCGAGGCGGGCGAGAAGATCCTCAAAGCCCTTCAGGCAGCGCAAGTCGCCGCCAACCTGGAAAGCCTCTCTTAGGGCATTGCCGAGCCCGGCATGTATGGTCGGCGGGGCGACCTTTACAAAGCGCCGGGACGTGGCATTGACCATGGCTTCGTTTCTCGGGTTAATCCTATCCACGCCGGTAGAACGTATGTTCTTTGCGAGGGTTGCAAATATTGCGCGTGTAGAACGGAACGGGTCCGGGATGTGACATGGCGGCTACAGTGGATGTACCCAATATTAACAACGCTTTGGCCCGGGCGCGGGATCATAGTCCTTATTTGAGACTCCAGCTTGAGACCTTTCCCGACATCCCGGCCGTCTTGATCGAGAAAGGTGCGGATGCCGCTATCCTTGCAGCGGCGGGAAAAGGCGAAGCGGATCTTCCGGCGGCCGCGGCGATCCGCCGTGAACGCAACGCGTTCGCGCTCGCGCTCGGCCTCGGCGATCTCGCCGGGCTCCTGCCGTTGGAACGGGTGGTGGAAGAATTGTCGGATCTCGCGGACCGCTGCCTGGAGCGGGCGGTGCGAATGGCCATCGCCGAACGCACGCCCGGCGCGACGCCGGAAGGGTTCGTCATACTGGCGCTCGGGAAGCATGGCAGCCGCGAGCTCAATTACTCATCCGATGTCGATCTCATCTTCCTGTTCGATCCGGAACGGTTGCCGCTGAAGCCCCGGGAGGAGCCCGGACAGGGCGCGGTGCGGATCGGCCAGCGGATCATCGAGCTGCTGCAGAAGCGGGACGGCGACGGTTATGCGTTTCGCGTCGACCTGCGCCTGCGCCCTTCTCCGGAAGTCACGCCGATCGCGCTCCCGGTCAACGCGGCCATCTCTTATTATGAATCGACGGCCCTGCCCTGGGAGCGGGCCGCCTTCATCCGCGCCCGCGTCGTTGCGGGCGACAAGGCCTTGGGCGCCTATTTCCTCGACGCCATTCATCCCTTCGTGTGGCGCCGTTCGCTCGATTACGGCGCCCTGGGCGAAATCCAGACGATCAGCCGCCGCATCCGCGACCATTATGCGCAGGGGCAGGCATTGGGACCGGGCTTCGACCTGAAGCGGGGCCGGGGGGGTATCCGGGAGA
Organism: Sphingosinicella flava; assembly: GCF_016025255.1. Lineage (NCBI taxonomy): Bacteria > Pseudomonadati > Pseudomonadota > Alphaproteobacteria > Sphingomonadales > Sphingomicrobiaceae > Allosphingosinicella > Allosphingosinicella flava. The sequence continues at coordinate 1,266,952 of NZ_CP065592.1, read as the reverse complement.
TCGAATTCTTCGCCCAGATTCATCAGCTGATCCATGGGGGACGGGAGCCTGCGTTGCGTGCGCCCGCGACGCTCGACGCGTTGGCGGCCTTGCGCGATGCGGGCCGCATTCCCGGCGACGAAGCGGCGCTGCTGAGCGATGCCTATCGCCTGTTCCGGACGATCGAGCATCGCCTGCAAATGGTCGACGACAAGCAGACTCACAGTCTGCCGGTCGCGGCCGATGCGCTGACCAACGTCGCCCGTCTTCACGGCCTTGCGGACGGGAGCGACCTCCTCGCGCTGATGCAAGAGCCGGTGGCCGGAGTGGCGGCCATTTATGGGCGCTTGTCCGGGCAGGAGGAACGCCGCCTGCCGCGCGGCGTCGAGGCGCTGGAGGCGCAGCTTGCGGCATTCGGCTTCCCCGATCCTGCGGAGGCGCGGCAGCGCATCGAAGGATGGCGGTCGGGCAAGGCGCGGTCGCTGCGCACCAATGCCGCGATGGAGGCGTTCGAAGCGATGCTGCCCGCCCTGATCCAGGCCCTTGGCACGGCGCCCAACCCGATGGGCGCCATGAACCGCTTCGACGACGTCGTCGAGCGGCTTCCCACCGGCGTCAATTTCTACCGGCTGATCGAGGCGCGGCCCGCCTTGACCGATGTGCTGGCGACCCTTTTGAGCCATGCGCCGGTGCTGGCCGATCAGCTTGGGCGGCGGCCGCAGCTGCTTGACGGACTGATCGACGACACCGCCTTTCTGCCCGCTCCGCCGGTCGAACGCCTCATCGCCGCCTTCGCGCGCAACGAGCGGCAAGGCGAGGATTATCAGATGCTGCTCGACCGGGTGCGGCGCCGCGTCAACGAACGGCGCTTTGCCTTGGGCGCCCAGCTCATGCTCGCGCGCACCGATCCGCTGGAAGCGGCCGCCGGTTATGCGCGCGTCGCGGAGGCGGCCATCCAGGTGCTGGCCGATGCCGCCGTGGCGGAATTCGAAGCGGTGCATGGCAAGGTGCCGGGATCGGAATTGCTGATCCTCGGCCTTGGCCGCCTCGGCGGGGAGGCGTTGACCCATGCGTCCGACCTCGACCTCGTCTATCTGTTCACCGGCGATTATGGCGCGCGTTCCGATGGCGGGAAGCCGCTCGGCGCCACCGATTATTTCAATCGCCTGGTGCGGCGCATTTCGGCGGCGCTGAGCGTGCCGACCGCCGCCGGCCCGCTTTACGATGTCGACACGCGGCTGCGGCCATCGGGAGAAGACGGCCTTCTCGCCGTGTCGCTGGCGAGCTTTTCAGCCTATCAGCGCGACCATGCCTGGACCTGGGAGCATATGGCGCTGACCCGCGCCCGGCCGGTCTACGGCTCCCCCGCCGGGCGAGCGGCGTTGAAGGCCGCGATCGATGCCGTCCTCTCCGCGCCGCGCGATGTCGAACGGCTGGTCGCCGACGCGGCAAGGATGCGCGCGGACATGGCGCGGCACAAGCCGCCGTCCGGGCCGTTCGATATCAAGCTCGGCCGGGGTGGCTTGGTCGACCTCGAATTCGCGGTTCAGACGCTTGCTCTCGGCTACCAGACCGGCTTGCGGCCGCAGCTTCCCGCCGCGATCACCGATCTGGCGACCGCCGGACTGGTTCCGCCGGACATCATGGCGGCGCACCGGTTGCTCACCGGCATGCTGGTGATGTTCCGGCTGGTGTCGCCCAATTCGGCCGAACCCGCCGAAGCCTCCCGCCCGCTCGTTGCGCGCGCGTGCGGCGAGGAAAGCTGGGACGCGCTTCTTGCCGCGCACGATGCGGCGCGGCAAAGCATAAGCGCGTTATGGGACCGGGTGTCCGGCGCGCGTGCAGACGAGGAGAAACTGTGATGATCGAAGTGGGTGACAAGGTTCCGGACCTGGCATTGCTGGGCATGGATGGAAAAAGGGTCAGCCCGGCCGATTTCAACGGTCAGAAGCTCGTCATCTATTTCTATCCCAAGGACGACACTCCCGGTTGCACGCGGGAGGCGCAGGATTTTTCGGCCCTTGCCGGCGAATTCGAGAAAGCGGGCACCTGGGTCATCGGCATTTCGAAGGACGATCCGGAAAAGCACCGCAAGTTCACCGAAAAATACGGCCTGCGCGTCTCGCTGGTCAGCGACGGCGACGGCAGCGCGTGCGAAGCCTTCGGCACCTGGGTGGAAAAGAGCCTCTATGGCCGCAAATATATGGGCATCGACCGGGCCACCTTCCTCATCGACCGCGACGGCGTGGTGAAGGGCGTCTGGCGCAAGGTGAAGGTGCCTGGCCACGCCCAGACGGTGCTGGATGCGGCGCGGGAATTGACCTGAAGCCCCGCTCTGGCGGGGCGCGCGTTCAGGCCGCGGATTTCTTGGCGAAGAAGGACAGGAAGGCGGCGCGCGCTTCCGCCGATTGCAGCCTCTCGCCAAAGGCGCGGCCTTCCGCTTCGATGCGGTCCATTATTGTGCCGCCGGTATCGCGGATGAACGCCTTGGCGATGCGCACCGCTTCCGCGGGCTTGGCCGCGACCTCGCCGGCAAGCGCGGCGACGCGCGCCTCGAGCGCGGCGGCCGCGGCGATTTCGCTCGCGACGCCGTAGCGCAGCGCTTCCTCCGCATCGAAGGGCGCGCCGAGAATGAGGTGCTTGGCGGCGATGCGGGGGCCGACCATGCGGGGAAAGAGGAGGGAGCTTGCCGCTTCGGGCACCAGTCCCAGGTCGATGAAGGGCATGGTGAAGACCGCATCCTCCGCCGCGACCACGAAATCGCAGTGGAGCAGCATCGTGGTGCCGATGCCCACCGCCCGGCCCTGCACGCCCGCGATCAGAATTTTCGGGAAGGCGGCGATCGCCTGCAGGAAGCGGTAGACCGGCTGGTCGGTACCGACCGGCGGCTGGGCCATGAAATCGTGCAGATCGTTGCCGGCGGTGAACATGTCGCCGCTGCCGAGGATCGCGACGACGCGGATCGCATCGTTCGCCGCCGCCCTCTCCAGCGCCTCTGCGAGCGCCGCATACATGGCGACGGTGATGGCATTTTTCTTGTCCGGCCGGTCGAGCCTTAGGGTCATGACCGGCTCGTCGGTGGCAATCAGAACATCCGCCATGCCTCTCTCCTTCGCTTGCCGGGTGCCGCAGTTCCGCCATCGGGTCAACAACAACGGGTCGACGGCGCGCAAAGCCCCCTTTAGACCATCGGCATGCGGTCGACGCTCCATCCTTCGCTCGTCAACGGCCGGTCCGGCGATCCGGCGCTGTTCGTCGATACCCTGCACCAGCGATCCGCTCTTCTCTTCGACTTTGGCGACCTTTCGGCACTTGGCGCGGGCGACCTCCTGCGGGTCAGCCATGCCTTCGTGACTCACATGCCGATCGATCGTTTCATCGGTTTCGACACGTTGCTGCGCACGCTTGTCGGGCGGGACAAGACGGTGCGGCTGGTCGGGCCCGAAGGCTTTGCCGACCGGCTCTATCACAAGCTCCAATCCTACGAATGGCATCTCGCCAATCTTTGTGCCGCCGACCTTGTCTTCGACGTTCTGGAGGTCGAACGCGAAGGCTGGGCCCGTTCGGCGCGATTCCGCTTCCAAAGAAAATTCAGCCTGGAGGATGAGCGGGAGTTCAGCATCGAGGATGGCCTGATCCTGGTTGAGCCGGAGCGGGAAGTGCGTGCCGCGATCCTCGACCATCATGGCCCCTCGCTCGCCTTTGCGGTCCAGGAGCGCGCCCATGTGCGGATATGGAAGAAAAGACTGGACGCACGCGGGCTTCCCATGGGCACGTGGCTGCAGACGCTCAAAAAAGCGATCATGCTGGGGGCGCAGGACGATTGCCCCGTCCCCACGCCGAAGGGCCTGTTGCCGCTCGCGGAATTGCGCGACCTCGCCACGGTGACGGACGGGCAGACGCTCGTCTACGTGGCCGGTGCCGCCGACACGCAGGCGAACCGGGACGCGATCGTCAGGCTGGCGCGGGGCGCCGACATGGCGTTCATCGCGGCCCCCTTCGCCGCTGGCGACGCCGATCAGGCGCGGCGGAGCGAGCATCTCACCACCCGGGCGGCAGGCGAGATCGCCCGCGCGGCCGGAGTGCGAAGGATCGAGCCTTTCCATTTTTCGCCGCATCATGCGGGGGAGGAGCATATGATGGCGGAAGTGAGAAAGGCGTTCGAGGCAGCATGAAGAGCGTTGCCGATGCGGCGCGGGCGGTGCTGCAGGCCTCCGCGCCGCGCGACAAGGTGAAGATCGCCCGTACGGCGGCGCGGCTCTGGCGGCAGGGCGCGCTGGCGCACAGCTTCGATGCCGCCATGCCCGCCCGGCCGGCGCGCCCGGAAAAGCCGGACCTCCTGCCACCCGCCCAGATGCCGAAGCGCGGCAAGGGCGGATCGGAGCGCGGCCGCATCGCCATGCTCCACGCGCTCGCCCACATCGAATTCGGCGCGATCGATCTGGCGTTCGACATGGCGGGCCGCTTCGGCGGCGCATTCCCGCGCGCGTTCATCGACGATTGGTTCGGCGTTGGCGCCGACGAGGCGCTGCATTTCGCCTTGCTCGACCGGCGCCTGCGCTCGCTTGGCAGCCATTATGGCGCGCTGCCCGCCCATGATGGCTTGTGGGAAGCGGCGGAAAAAACCGCGCACGACGTGCTCGCCCGCCTCGCCGTCGTGCCGATGGTGCTGGAAGCGAGAGGGTTGGACGTGACGCCATCGACGATCGAACGCTTCCGGGCTGCGGGCGACGAAAGATCCGCGACCATTATTCACCGCATTTACCGCGATGAAATTCGCCACGTCGCGGCCGGAACGCGCTGGTTCAAAAACGCTTGCGAATCTCGCGGATTGGACGCGGTTGGTCACTGGAAATGGTTAATCGAAACCTACTTCCGGGGCCTTTTGAAACCTCCATTCAACGATTCAGCGCGCGGTGAAGCCGGTTTGTCCCGCGATTTTTATGCAGGGGTTGCGGCTGGAAAAAAGTCCGAACAGGGTCCGGTCACGTCATGGGGTGGGCAGACTTCCTGACAGAGCAAATGACATAGAGCGACCTGAAAAGGCCTGCTTGTCATTCGATTTGGTCGCCATCGCGTGGCCGTGCGTACCAGATAGGGACCGCCGGATAGTTATGACGAATATTGCTTCAACGACCAACCGGGCTGGAAAGTTTCCTGCGATCTTTAAGCGTCGCGAATTTTTTTACCATGATGGCAAGGGCTTACGCCGTTTCAGCCTGAGCGTCGAAGCGCAGCTTTCCGGTGCCGCCTTGATGCTGGCGCTTCTCCTCTGGTCGGCCCTTGCTGCCGCCAAGCTCATGATCGCCGCGCCGGATGGCCGCGTCGCGCAGATGGAACGTCAGGTTCAGTCCATGCAGGCCGATGTCCAGGCTCTGAAGCGCCACGCCGCGCAACGTTACGGCAGCACCGCGGCGGCGGTCGAGAAGCTCGGCCTCGCGCCAGAGCGGTTCACCGGCACCGGCGGCCCGTTCGAGGCGGTCGAGCCGCTGAAGACCGCCGATCCCAATTTCAAGTCGCTGTTCACCAGCTGGAAGAAGCTCGACCAGCTCGAGCAGGGCACGATCGCCATTCCCTCCACCATGCCGGTGAAGGGCACCGCGCTCACCTCCAAATACGGCGTCCGTTCGGATCCGTTCCAGGGCCGCGCCGCGATGCACGCCGGCGTCGATCTCGCCGGCCCGCTCGGCACGCCCATCTATGCGACCGCCGACGGTTATGTCGAACGTTCCAACTGGGTTGGCGGCTACGGCAACCTCGTCGAGCTCAATCACGGCAAGGGCATCCAGACCCGCTACGGCCACCTTTCCAAGGCGCTCGTCACCCCGGGGCAGCGTGTGAAGCGCGGCGACCTGATCGCGCTCATGGGCTCGACCGGCCGTTCGACCGGCAGCCACCTTCACTATGAAGTCCGCATCGACGGCAAGGCCGTGAACCCGATCCCCTTCATGCAGTCGAACGAATATCTCGCCGCCGTCCAGCGCCGCGCCGCCCTTGCACTTGGCGGTCCCGGCGGCAACTGATCCGCCGCGACATCCGCCGTTCAGGGCCCGTCTTCCACAAGAAGGCGGGCCTTTTTGATTCGGGTCCGATTTTGGCGTCGAAGGAAAGGCTTCTCGGCGTCGCGAGAGATATGAAGGGGGAAATGACGATGCGGCATATCTGGGCTTTTCTGTCCATGCTGGTGCTGGCTGCGGCCCCGGCTTCCGCCCAGAAAGGGGAGGGACCGGTCGTCTACGCCGACTTGATCTTCCAGGACATGCTGAACGCGCATGCCGATCGCTGGGCCGAGAAGGGACATGCCCGGCCGGTGCTTGTTTTTGCCGATACCGCGACCCTGCTCCAGCATCTGGGCAACGGCACCAAAGGCGATCTTTTCATTTCGGTCGACGCGGACTCAATGGATGCGCTTCAAGAAAGCGGCATCGTCGATCCGGCCACGCGGCAGCCCTATCGCCAGAATAGCGTCGTTTTGTTCGGCGGAGCGCAAGCCCGTTATCCGGTTATGCTCGCCAATCCCGCGGCGGTTCAGCGGCAGGTCGAACATGGCGGGCTGCGCGGGCGGATCGCCATGGCCAACCCGGACGAGACGGCGAGCGGCCGCTATGCCAAGAGGGTGCTCGATTATCTCGGGCTTTGGGAGATGGTCGGTGACCGGATCATCCTGACCGAAACGGACCGGGAAGCTGTCGACATAGTGGAGGAAGGGGGCGCCGAATGGGGCATTACCCTGGGATCGACCCTCCGGATTTTCGAGGCGAGCCAGCCGGACAATCAGGTCCGCGAATTCAGCCAGGCCAAGACCAATGGCGCAGTGCCGATCGCCCATTTCGTGGCGCGGTTCAAAGGCGCCAAACATCCGCAGGCGGCGGCATTCCAGGATTTCCTTGCGCGCGATGCGGCTTATCAAGGTGCTTTCGAAGCGGAATGATCGGCGGGGCGGTCGTCCTGCCTCCGGTTATTTCCCGCGCTTCTTCCGGTGCGTTTCGAGGTCGAGAACGCTATTCTCGCCCTCCGGAAGCAGGCCCAGCCGCCGCGCCACGTCCTGATAGGCTTCGGCCTCGCCGCCGAGGTCGCGGCGGAAGCGGTCCTTGTCGAGCTTTTCGTTCGTGGTCATGTCCCACAGACGGCAGCCGTCGGGGCTGATCTCGTCGGCCAGAATGATGCGGCTGAAATCATTCTCCCACAGCCGCCCGAACTCCAGCTTGAAGTCGACGAGGCGGATGCCGATGCCGGCAAAGAGGCCGCTCATGAAATCGTTGATGCGCACCGCCATGTCGGCGATGTCGTTCATCTCGTCCTGGCTCGCCCAGCCGAAACAGGCGATATGCTCCTCCGCGATCATCGGGTCGCCGAGTGCGTCGTCCTTATAGTAATATTCGATGATCGTGCGGGGGAGCTGAGTCCCTTCCTCGATGCCGAGGCGCTTCGACAGCGATCCCGCCGCGACGTTGCGCACCACCACTTCGATCGGCACGATTTCGACCTGGCGGATCAGCTGCTCGCGCATGTTGAGGCGGCGGATGAAATGGGTCGGAATGCCGATATTGGCGAGCAGCGTGAAGAGATGTTCGGAAATCCGGTTGTTGAGCACGCCCTTGCCGGAAATCGTTCCCTTTTTCTGCGCGTTGAAGGCGGTCGCGTCGTCCTTGAAATATTGGATAAGCGTGCCGGGCTCCGGACCTTCGTACAGGATCTTGGCCTTGCCTTCGTAAATCTGGCGGCGGCGGGACATGGCAATTCCCCAAAAACGCGTCAAGAACGCGACTAGAAAGACAAATTGCCCCGGCATTCGCGTGCATGCGCACGAGGCCGGGGCGGTTGCGGCATGCTATAGTGCAACTGCCCGAAACGTGCAATCAGCGTGAGGCGGGCCATTTAGGTCGTGGCGCAGGCACTTTCCTTTCGGGATCAAGAGGGCGAGGATCATGCTCGCACTTCCCGGAAGCCGCTGCTATCCCTGCGCCCATGTCCGATGTCGCCACCGATGAATTCGACCCCATCATCCGCCAGCCTTTCAAGGAGGCGCTGGAGCAGCGTTATCTCGTTTATGCGCTGTCGACGATCACGGCGCGCTCGCTGCCCGATGTCCGCGACGGCCTGAAGCCGGTTCACCGCCGCCTGCTCTGGGCGATGCGGCTGCTGCGGCTCGATCCCAATGCGGGGTACAAGAAATGCGCGCGCGTCGTCGGCGACGTCATCGGCAAATATCACCCGCATGGCGACCAGTCCGTTTATGACGCGATGGTCCGCCTCGCCCAGACCTTCTCGCTCCGCTATCCGCTCGTCGACGGGCAGGGCAATTTCGGGAATATCGACGGGGACAATGCCGCCGCGTATCGCTATACCGAAGCGCGGCTGACCCAGGTCGCGCTCGACCTGATGGCGGGGCTCGATGACGGAACGGTCGATTTCAGGCCGACCTATAATGGCGAGGACGAGGAGCCGGAGGTCATGCCCGGCCTCTTTCCGAACCTCCTCGCCAATGGCGCCAGCGGCATCGCGGTCGGCATGGCGACCAGCATCCCGCCGCACAATGTCGCCGAAATTCTCGATGCCGCCGTCCACCTGATCGACAATCCAAGGGCCGAGCCGCAGGAGCTGATGGCTTATGTGAAGGGCCCGGATTTCCCGACCGGCGGCGTCATCGTCGACCATGAGGATGTGATCGCCGCGGCCTATTTGAACGGCCGGGGCAGTTTCCGCGTGCGGGCGCAGTGGACGACCGAGGACCAGGGACGCGGCACCTGGGTCGCCGTCGTCAGCGAGATTCCTTTCCAGGTCCAGAAATCCAAGCTGATCGAGCAGATCGCCGCGCTCATCTCCGAAAAGAAGCTGCCGATCCTCGCCGACATACGCGATGAATCGGACGAGGACGTGCGGATCGTCATCGAGCCGCGCAGCCGCACGGTGGAGCCGCAGGTGCTGATGGACCGGCTGTTCCGCCTGACCGACCTGGAAGTCCGCATCCCCCTCAACATGAACGTGCTGGACGCCAATCGCACGCCGCGGGTCATGGGCCTCAAGGATGTGCTGACGTCATGGCTTCAGCACCAGTTCGAAGTGCTGCAGCGCCGTTCCCGGCATCGCATCGCCAAGATCGACGACCGGCTGGAGCTCGTCGGCGGCTATATCGTCGCCTTCCTCAATCTCGACCGGGTCATCCAGATCATCCGCGAGGAGGATGAGCCCAAGCCGGTGCTGATGGCGGAGTTCGGCCTGACCGACCGTCAGGCCGAGGCGATTCTCAACATGCGGTTGCGCTCCTTGCGGCGGCTGGAGGAGATGCAGCTGCGCGCGGAGCGAGACGCGCTGGAAAAGGAGAAAGACGAGCTCCAGAAGCTGCTCGACAGCGAGGCGCGTCAGCGCACGCGGCTCAAGAAGGATTTGGCGACCCTGAAGGACCGTTATGGCCTTGAAACGCCCTTGGGCCGGCGCCGGACGGAGATCAAGGAAGCGGCGCCGATCGCCGACATTCCGCTCGAAGCCTTTATCGAGAAGGAGCCGATCACCGTCGTCATGTCCCAGCGCGGCTGGATCCGGGCGCTGCGGGGACATGCCGATCTCTCCCAGCCGGAAATCGCCAAGTTCAAGGAAGGCGATGGCCCGGCTTTCGCCTTTCATGCGCAGACGACCGACAAAATCCTGCTGGCGACCGACACGGGGCGCTTCTTCACCCTGGCCGGCGACAAATTGCCCGGCGGGCGCGGCTTCGGCGAGCCGGTGCGGGCGATGATCGATCTCGACGGAGCGGGCGATGTCGTGGCCCTGCTGCCCGCGGGGGACGTTCAGCTGCTGCTCGCCGCATCGGACGGGCGGGGATTCCTGACGTCGGCGCGGGGGGCCATCGCGGAAACGCGCAAGGGCAAGCAGGTCGTTAACGTCCGCGCCGGCGCGCGCCTGACCGTCGTGAAGCCTGTCCCAAAAGGGCACGATTATGTCGCGGCCATCGGCGAAAACCGGAAAATGGTGGTGTTCCCGCTCAGCGAGCTCCCCGAGATGGGGCGAGGGCAGGGCGTGCAGCTGCAACGCTATCGCGACGGTGGCCTGTCCGATGCCGCTACCTTCTTGTTTTCAGAGGGTTTATCATGGGGAATGGGCGGCGAAAGCGGCCGCGTCCGGACCGAGCCGGACCTCTCTGACTGGCGCACCGCGCGCGGCGCGGCGGGACGCATGCCGCCGACCGGCTTTCCCCGGAACAACCGTTTCGCTTAAGCGCGCCAGGCAAAGGTCACCAACAATTAACCGCTTGGCCGATAGAGTGGCTGGGATATGCCTTCCGCGTCTCCCCAGCGGCTCGACACGCCTCATTCCGCCCTTGCGCTGGGCGCCGCCGCGCCGCGTCATTGGCAGGTTCCGCGCGATACCGCGCTGGAAGCCGCGCGTCAGGACTATCTCGATGCCTTGCCCATTGCCGGTGCGGTCATCTGCGCCAATGGGATTGACGACATCTGGATCGACAAGGCGAACGATCCATTTCGCAGACTGGCGCTGCTCGGCACGGGGCCGATCGACCTGCCGATTGGCGAGGCGGCGTTCCTGTCCGCCAGCCGGATCGGCGAGCGCCTTATCCGCTTTTTCGCCGATGAGGCGGACGACATGCAGTTCGAGGGCGGCGACGGCAAGGATGTCGGCGGCCGTTATTTCAGCATCCGGATCGCCCGGCTGGCCGCCACCAATTATGCGACCGATCGCTGCCTCCTCAGCATCGTCGATCGGACGGCGCAGGTGGATACGGAAAACAGCCTGCGCGCGGAGATGCTGCGCGACAGCCTGACCGGTCTTCCCAACCGCCTGGCCTTCGCCGAGCAGGTGGAGCTGCTGCTTCAAGATACCGGCCTGTCGGACAGCAGCCACGCCGTCCTGGTGGTCGATCTTGCCCGGTTCAGCCGGGTCAACGAATGCGTGGGCGCGATCGCCGGCGACGAATTGCTGATCGCCTTCGCAAGCCGCCTGTTTTCGGCGCTGTCGCCGGGCGATGTTCTCGCCCGCATCGGATCCGACGAATTCGGCATCCTCCTGCGCCTGGAAACCGGCCTGGAAGACGCATTGGCGACCGCGGCGCGGATCAAGGCGGCGCTCGTCGCCCCCTTCCGCCTGTCGGAGCTTGAAATCCAGGTCGATTGCTCGATCGGCTGCGCGCTGGTGAACGGCAAGGTCGATTTCGCCGAAGAAGTGGTGCGCAACGCCCAGTTCGCGGTGAAGCGCGCCAAGAACAACAACGAAATCCACGTCTACGAAGCGAACGAGGCGCAGGCCGCACGCCGCCTGTTCAGCCTGGAAACCGAATTGCGCCGCGCGATCGAGAACGGCCAGCTCACCATGGCCTTCCAGCCGCTCGTCGATCTGCAATCCGGCCATGTGGCGGGGTTCGAAGCGCTGACCCGCTGGGAGCAGGAGGAGGGCGGCGCCGTCGACGCGTCGAAATTCATCGCAGTGGCGGAGGAATCCGGCTTGATCGTTCCGCTCGGTCGCTGGGCGCTTGAAGAAGCGACCCGCATCCTTGCCGAGTGGGACCGGGAATCGGGCGGCGCCTTGCCCCTCTACATGGGCGTCAACGTGTCGCCGGTGCAGATCGCGCGCGACGATGTCGTGGGCCTCCTCTCCAGCGCGCTGGACCGGCATGGCCTTGCGGGCGAACGCCTGACGCTGGAGCTGACCGAAAGCGCCATCGTGCGCGATCCGGAACGCGCGGCAAAGGTGCTGAACGGGGTCAAGGAATTGAACGCCCGCATCGCCATGGATGATTTCGGCACGGGCTATACCTCGCTTGCCTATCTCCAGCGCCTGCCCATCGACATCTTGAAGGTCGACCGCAGCTTCGTGTCGCACATGATGACCGACCGCGACAGTTTCGCGATCATCCGTGCCGTGCTCTCCCTCGCCACCGCGCTTGGCATGTCGACGACGGCGGAGGGGATCGAGACCGAAGACCTCGCCCGGACCCTCGGCTATCTCGGCTGCTCGCACGGCCAGGGCTATTATTATGCCGCCCCGATGTCGGCCGAGGATGCCTTGGCCTATGCTTTGTCGCGCAGCGCTTCGTCGACGTGACGCCGGGCGAGCGCCCGTACCGCTTCACCATCGTCTGAGAAGCCGCCTTCCGACCATTCCCGTTCCACGGCCTGAAGAATCCGCGCGACGGCCGGGCCCGGTTCCAGGCCCATCGCGATGAGATCACCGCCGCTTAAGGCAAGACGCGGCCGTTCCCAGTCGCCAAGCGCGGCGATGGCATCGGCAAGTCCTTCATCCGTGTCGCGCAGCAGCAACCGGTCGAGCGCCTCGTCCCGGCCGATTGCGTAAGCCAGCAGGCGGGGATCGCCGGCGGGCTGCGGCCAGGAGGCGGCCGATACCAACCGCTTCAGCGCCTTGTTCGACAGGCGGAGGCGCGCGGCAACAGCCGCCGCTGCGGCCGGATCGGGCGGCAGCAACGCCGCCAGCCGCCGTAATTTTTCCGGGGGCAGGCCCAGCGCCGTCTCACGCGCCGTCAGGCGGAAGAGGCGCTCAACGCCGCCTTCTTCTATTTCAGGCAGGACGGGACGGAATATGCCGGCTTCCGCCATCAGCTTCACGGTCGGCGCGGGATGCGGGAGCGCGAGCAGTTTCAGCAGCTCGTCTGCGATGCGTTCCCGCGACAGGGCCATCAGGTCGTTCGCACGCGCGGTGCAGGCGTCCATCGCCGGACCGTCCGGGGCGCCGCGGCCGAAGCGGGCGTGAAAGCGAAAGAAGCGCAGAATGCGCAAATGATCCTCGGCGATGCGCTGCAAGGGATCGCCGATGAAGCGGACGCGGCCGTTCCGAAGATCGTCCAATCCGCCGAAATAATCGAAGATTTCGCCGCTGGACGGATCGGCGGACAAGGCATTGATCGTAAAATCGCGCCGCGCCGCATCTTCCCGCCAATCGTCGGAGAAAGCGATCGTCGCGCGCCGTCCGTCGGTCGATACGTCGCGGCGCAATGTCGTGATCTCGATCGGACCGTGGGGCAGGACCGCCGTCACGGTGCCATGATCGATGCCGGTCGGAATGACGCGGATATCGCGGGCCTTCAGCCGCGTCATCACGTCGTCGGGCAGCAGACGCGTGGCGATATCGAGGTCGCTGACGGCGAGATCGAGCAATGTGTCGCGCACCGCGCCGCCCACGAAGCGGGCAGCCCCGGATTCGGCATCGAGCGCTGCGAGCAGGGCGTTCAAGTCCGCCTGCGCGCGCCAGCCACCTTCAGGCAATTTCATCGCGCATGTTCCAGGCGATGGCTCAGATTGACGATCATCGCGGCCGTCGCGCCCCAGATACGGCGGCCTTCCCACAGGATTTCATAATAATGCCTCTCCCGCCCCCCGTAATGTGCCGTGCGGACGATCTGGTGCCTCGGGTCGAGCAAATAAGAAAGGGGGGCTTCGAAAATATCCGCCACTTCGCCCGGATTGGAAATCAGCGGCAGGCCCGGAGAAAGCAGACCGATGATCGGCGTCACCGAAAAATTGGTCACCGTGCGGTAAGGGTCGGCGGGTCCGATAATCTCCACGGCGGCGCGGGGCAGGGCGATCTCCTCCTCCGCCTCGCGCAAGGCGGCCTCGACAGGCCCGGCATCGGCCGGATCGATGCGGCCCCCCGGAAAGCTCACCTGACCGGCATGGCGGCGCATGGTTTCGGGCCGCAGCGTGAACAGCAAGGCGGGCTCGCGGTGCGTGACGACCGGCACCAGCACCGCGGCGGGAAAGGGTGTCACCTCCTCGCCCGGCGGCGCCGGATCGACGGGATCGCCGGGCAGCAGCAGCGGATGCGCGGCGAGCGGATTTCCGAACACCTGCCGTATCCGGTCGATCAGGCTCATGCGCTCTCCAGCGGAAAGAAGCGGCCATCGCTCCAGAGACCCGGCGGATCGGACTCCTCGTCAAGCGCCATCCGGACCAGTTCGTAATAAACCGGCCGGGCGATCAGCGCGTCGATGCCCGGACGAACGGTAAGATAGGGATGGGGGCCGTCGTCTCTGTCTTCCACCCGCAGCGGATGATCGGATCCGGCGACCACCATGTCGCCGGTGTTGAGCCGGAAGGCGAGGCGGCGATCCTGTTCCCGCCCTTCGCTTTTCATCTCGACCGCGACGAAGGGTGCGTCCTCGACATCGATATCGAGTTTCTCGACGGGCGTGACGAGCATGAAGCGGCCATCGGGTTCGCGGCGCAGGATGGTGGAGAAGAGCCGGACCATCGCCATGCGCCCGATCGGGCTTCCTTCGTGAAACCAGGTGCCGTCGCGCGCGATCCGTATCGCGCTGTGCCCGCAATGGCCGGGGTTCCAGCGCTCGACCGGCGGCAATTTCTTTTCGGCGGCCAGCCGCGCGATAGCGGCAAGGCTGAGGGTGCTGAGATCAGCGGGCGGTTCCGGCGCGGGCATGGCAGGGATGTAGGCGTTCGGCCCCGGATCGTCACCCCGCTTGCCGCCGATTGGGCTGGCAGCGGCCGCGCCGACACCTTATGCGATCCCTCATGACGCAGGAATTCGAAGGGCCACGGACGGCCATCGTGACGGGCGGCGCGAAACGGATCGGCGCCGCGCTGGTGCGGGCGCTGGCGGCCGATGGCTGGCATGTCCTGATCCATTGCAACCGGTCGCGGGCGGAAGCCGAAGCGTTGGCGGGGGAGATAGGCAACGCGACCGTCGTTTCCGCGGATCTCGCCGATCCGGCCGCGGCGGAGCGCATCATGGCCGCCGCCGATGGCCTTCCCCCGCTTCGCCTTCTCGTCAACAACGCCTCGCGTTTCACCTATGACGCTCCGCTCGGCTTCACGGTCGAGGATTGGGACGCGCACCACGCGATCAACCTGCGGGCACCCGCCTTGCTGTCGAAGGCCTTCGTTGAAAAAGCGGGGGAAGGCGGCGTGATCGTCAATCTCCTGGACGCCAAGCTTTCCCAGCCGAACCCCGACTTCTTTACCTATACGATTTCGAAGATGGGCCTCGCGGGGCTGACCGAATTGACGGCGCGTTCATTCGCGGCCCGGCGTATCCGGGTGTGCGGCATCGCGCCGTCCGTCACCCTCGTATCGGGGCCGCAGAGCCGCGAGAATTTCAAAGCGGTGCACGCCATGAACGGCCTGAAACGCGGCGTCGAGGTGGCGGAAATCGTCGCCGCCCTGCGTTTCATTCTCGCGACCCCCACTCTGACGGGGCAGACGATCACCATCGACGGCGGCCAGCGTTTTCTCGGCCTGCCGCGCGACGTCCAATATATGGAGCAACAAGGATGAGCGAAGCGGCGTTGCAAGGCCTGGTGCCCGAAAGCCTGAAACCGCGCACGCGCAAGATCGTGCTGGAGGATTATTGCGTCAGCGCCGACATCGGCTTCCACGATTTTGAAATTGGTGCGCCGCAGCGCCTGGGCGTTACCGTCGAGGTATGGGTCGACGAGGCCTCGTTCGCGGCGGAAGACCACGAAGACTCTGCTTGGAATTACGATTTCCTGCGCACGGAAATCGGACGGCTGGTCGCCAGCCGCCGGTTCAACCTGCAGGAGACGCTCGTCCGCGCCATTTACGACCTCGTCGCTGCGCGCAAAGGCGTGACGGCGCTGCGCGTTTCCACGCGCAAGCCCGACATCTATCCCGATTGCGCGGGCGTCGGGGTGGAATTGTCGTCCTTCTAGCGGGCGGGCCGGCTCCGGGTACAAGGGCCGAGCGACATCTTGATCAGCTGATAATCGGCCTGGATGGCGGGCGCGGTCGCGGGATCGGCTTCGGCAAGGCTCTGCGGCGGCAGGCTCTGCGGCAAGCTGCAGGCGAGCCGGTACCAGAGCAATGTGTCCGGGCGGGGCGCGGTCGCGGATTCGTCGACGATCTCGCTCAGCGACACCGCCCAGCGCGGCGTTTCCCCGGGGCGGCGCAGGACGTTGAGCGAGACCGGGCGGCCATCGGCGGCCATCAGGAAGATCTGGGTTTCGCTTTCGCCCGGCAGGCTGCCCGGGACATGGAAGGCGCGGCCGATGCCGGCAATGCGCGGCGCCGCGTCGCGCGCGGTGGCCTCGCGCAGAATGGCGCGGACGCGATCGGCTCCCGCGGCCGTGTAAGGCACCTGAGCGTCCGTCGCGACAAGGCGCACCTCGCTGCCGGTCGTGCCCTGACGGTCGGCGAAGATCAGAAACTCGTCCTTCTTCCGCAGCTTCACGGCGCGTCCGGCGGCATCGTTGGCCATGTCGGCAAGATAGCTGATCCTCGCCGGAAGGCCCTGGGCCCCGCGGATCAGAGACACGACATCGGCTTCGACATAATAACGCGTGCGGCCGGGCCCGACGCCAATGGCCTCGGCGGGCTTCAAACGGCTGGCGCGCGCGATGCGGACATGGGCGACCACGGGCGCCTGAAGGGACAGATCGGCAGCATCGGCGAAGGTCAGCGGAAGGGCCTGCGCTGCAAGTGATTCGCAGGGAATGGCGGCGAATGTGCCGCCCAAGGACATGAACGCGGCAGCCAGCCAAATGCGCATATTGATCCCTCTATGATACAAATTGGTCGGAATTGCGTTAGTTTTGACGACATTAACCTCACCTTTCAGCCTTCCGCAAAGGGAGAGCGCAAGGCACTTTGCAGGATTGCGTCGCCTAAAGTGTCACGATACAGAAATAGACCTTGTCCATGAGATGGTAACACATGAATGGACCCGTATTGGACCCGGGAGCGTTTTGCGACGCATCCGGATCGTTTTTTGTTAGATAGGGAGTGTGGCTGATTAATGGCATATGTTGACCAGAAGATGAGCTCCAGCAGGATTACGGCGATCGTCATCGTCGCCCTGCTTCACGCTCTTCTTGGCTACGCGTTCATCTCGGGTCTCGCGCTGAGGGTTGCCAAGCAAGCCGTGCAGGATCTGAAGACGTTCGACGTTATCGAAGAGCCGCCTCCCCCGGAGGAGGAGCCCCCGCCCCCGGTGGAATCGCCCGTTCCGGTGCAGCCGCCGCCCGTGGTGTCGCCGCCGCCGATCGTGCGGACGAACACGCCGCCGCCCTTGGTGTCGACCGTCAATGTCGCGCCGCCCGCGCCGATCACCTATACGGCCCCGCCGGCACCGCCGTCAGCGCCCGTCGCTCCGCCGGCACCGCCGCCCCCGCCGCGCAAGGTGGAAACTGCCAAGGCAAAGGCGAATCTCGCATCCTACGTTTCCAACGATGACTATCCCCCGTCTGCAGTGCGCAACGAGGAGGAGGGCACGACTGGATTTCGTCTGGAGGTGGGTGCCAATGGGCGTGTGACTTCTTGCACTGTGACGTCGCCTAGCGGATCGCGTGCTCTGGATGACGCTACGTGTCGAATTATGAGAAGTCGCGCCCGATTTACTCCAGCTAGAGACAGTGCCGGCAATCCGACAACCGATACTGTGTCAAATCGCATAACATGGCGCTTGGAACGTTAAGCGACATACGAACCCATTATTTTAAAAAGGACTGAATTTATGGCTACTCCAGCACCCGCAGGTGGCGAAAACCCGTATGGCCTGATGGCCGCGCTTGAACAGGGCGGCACGATCGCCTGGGCGACTTTCATCATTCTCGTCGTGATGTCGGCCGCGTCCTGGTACATCATGTTCACCAAGCTGTTCGAACAGCAGAAGATCCTCAATCAGGGCCGCCGCGCGCGGAGCAGCTTCTGGCAATCGCCGAACCTGCGTGAAGCGGCGAACAAGCTCGATAAGAACAGCGCCTATCGCCAGATCGTCGACGATGGCCTGGTCGCCCAGGAACAGCATACGAAGCTCACCGATCCGATCGACCAGCATGACTGGATGCTCGGCTCGCTCGCCCGCAGCCAGGGCGCCATCGCCTCCAAGCTGTCGAACGGCCTCGCTTTGCTCGCCACCGTCGGTTCGACCGCGCCGTTCGTCGGCCTGTTCGGCACCGTGATCGGCATCTACCGCGCGCTCATCAAGATCGGCGCCGCCGGTCAGGCGTCGATCGACGCGGTCGCAGGTCCGGTCGGTGAAGCGCTCATCATGACCGCGCTCGGCCTCGCCGTGGCCGTTCCGGCCGTGCTCGGCTACAACTGGCTGATGCGCCGCAACAAGGCGGTTCTGGAAGAGCTCGCGCACTTCTCGAACGACCTTCACGGCTACATGATGTCGAACGGTGCGGTGAAGCCGGTGTCGGCCACCCGCGCTCCGGCCGCTGCCGCCGCTGCGAAGCCGGCCGCCGCGACGGCGACCAAGGCCTAAAGGGATAAGCGGCCGGGCCGGATTTCGGTCCGGCCGCATCCTTCCGGTTTGAACGAACGTGCGGCTTGCCGCTCCAGTGAACGATCAGAATAGGAATATGATCTTATGGCCATGAGTGTCGGCCCAGCGGAGGGTGGCGAAGAATCCCCGATGTCGGACATCAACACGACGCCGCTCGTCGACGTCATGCTGGTGCTTCTCATCATCTTCCTCATCACCGTTCCTGTCGTGGTGCAGGCCGTCGATGTCGAACTGCCCAAAGTGGAATTCGAACCGACTACCACGAAGCCCGAAAACGTTTCGCTGTCCGTCCGCGGTGTGGGCGGCACGTGCGAGGTTTATTGGGGTCTCGAGCGGGTGAATTCGCAGCAGCTGCTCGACAAGGCGGTGAAGAAGCTGGAGGATGAAGTGGCCCGTCAGGGCGGTCCGGAAAACGTGACCGAGCTTCCCGAGGCCCATATCCGCGGCGACATCAACACGCCGTACCGCTGCATCGGCGGTGCCATCTTCACGATGCAGCGCGCGGGTTTCTCGCGCGTCGGCTTCATCTCCGAGCCCGCCCCGAAGGGCGGCGCGCGATAATCAGTTCTAGGAGTTAATTGCCATGGCGATGTCAGCGGGAACGGCCGAAGGCGAACCGATGATGGACATCAACACGACGCCGCTCATCGACGTCATGCTGGTGCTCCTCATCATGTTCATCATCACCATTCCGATCCAGACCCACGCGGTGAAGCTCGACCTGCCGGTCGACAGCCAGAACAACACGCCGCCGCCGATCGATCCGGTCAAGAACAAGATCGTGGTGGAGCCCAACGGCAACATCATGTGGAACGGCGAATTGGTCGACGAAACGCGTCTGCGCCAGTATCTCGATATCACGACGACGATGACGCCGGTTCCGGAACTGCACCTACAGCCGCATCCGGACGCGCGTTACGAAGTGGTCGATCGGGTGCTCGCCATCACGAAGCGCGCCAATGTCGAAAAGATGGGCTTCGTCGGAAACGAGCAATACGGTAATTTCTAACGCCGGTCTCCTTGACGGACAGAAACGAGGGCGGCTCTTCGGGGCCGCCCTTTTCTTTTCTCGCGGCTCATATTCATTCCGGCCGATCCAATTGGGCAAGGATATGGATCAGCCTGTCTCTTGCCATAATGTCCGGGACGCATAAGCTCGCCGGAACGACTCAAAAAGGGGGAGGAAGAATCATGCGCTTCCAATATAGTCTTGGCGTGGCCGGTTGCGTGATTTTGGCCGCCGCTGCCCATGCCGAAGGGCCGAGCATCTACAATCACACCGTCGCGCGCTCCCATAGCCAATCCGTCTGCATGCAAAGGGCGATGGGGATCGCGAACGCGAAGAATATGCGTGTGGAGGGCAATTCCACCTCGCTGTGGATGACGAGCGAGGCGGGAAGGTTCAGCCACATCGTTCGCTGCGACATTCCGAACACGACCCTGTTCATCACCGCGGGACCGGGCGATGGCCTTCGCGCCAGCAATGCCGAGATACGAGAGCTTTACGCCACCATCAACCTCACGCAGAATTGACGGGCGGCATGCGTCACATCGCATCCATCGCAGCGGCGGCTTGCCTCGCCGCCGCTTCGACGCCGGCATCCGCGCAGGTCGAGCATCGCTGGGCGGTGGCCATTGGCGGCATCAACATGCATTGCAACGCCTGGGACGGGGCGGCCGTGCTGATCGAGATCGACCCGTCGATAAACGATGTGGGGCTCGCTTCACGCCTCTTCAACGGCCAGCCGCTCATCGAGCTCAACCCGAACGTGCTCGCACAATTTTCCCCGCGCGTGCAGCAATGGTGGTTCGCGCACGAATGCGCCCACCATGCGCTTCATCCGAGCCAGAACAGCGAAACCGCGGCCGATTGCTTCGGCATCCGGCGAATGGCGGCCTTCGGCATCCTGCGGCATCCTTCCGAGCTGCAGGCGTTCGCATGGGACTTGCGGAATCTTCCGGGCACCCCGACGGGGCATCTTCCCGGACCGGTCAGGGCGCAGAATATCGCCCTATGCGCTCTGATGTAGGCTTGCGGAGCATCGGGATGCACCTCGCAAGGCTTCCTATCCTCTTTTAAGCTCCTACACCCTCGAACTGCAGCCTCGCCAGCCGTGCATAAAGGCCCTGCTCGGCGTTCAGGCTATCATGCGTGCCCTCTTCGACGATGCGGCCATGGTCCATCACGATGATGCGGTCGGCGCTGCGCACGGTGGCGAGGCGATGGGCGATGACGACCGTGGTGCGGTTCGTCATCAGCCGCTCGAGCGCCGCCTGCACCAGCCGCTCGGATTCCGCGTCCAGGGCGGACGTGGCTTCGTCGAGCAGGAGAAGGGGGGCGTTGCGTAGCAGGGCGCGGGCGATGGCGATGCGTTGGCGCTGGCCGCCCGACAGGCGCGCGCCGCCCTCGCCGAGATAGGTGTCCAAGCCATCGGGCAGAGCGCGCAGGAAATCGGCGGCATTGGCTGCGGCGGCCGCATTCCAGAGGTCGGCGTCGCTTGCTTCCCAGCGCCCATAGCGCAGGTTGTCGCGCGCGGAAGCGGCGAAGATGATCGTTTCCTGCGGCACCACAGCGATGCGGGCGCGAACGGCCGCCGGATCGGCGTCGCGAAGGTCGACGCCATCCAGCAAGACGCGGCCTTCCGCGGGATCGTAAAAACGCTGGGCAAGCTGGAAAAGCGTGGTCTTGCCCGCGCCCGACGGACCGACCACCGCTAGGGTTTCGCCGGGCCGGACATCCAGCGAAAAATCCTGGAGCGCGCTAACTTCCGGGCGCGTGGGGTAGCGGAAGACGACCCGATCGAAGGCGAGGCCTCCCGCCGCTGGCACGGGCAGGGCGGCGGGACAAGTCGGCGCGCGAATTTCGGGCACTTCACTGAGGAGCTCGTTGAGGCGCCCGGCAGCGCCGCTGCCGCGCAGCAGCTCGCCATAGACTTCGGTGAGCGCGCCGAACGCGCCCGCCACCAGGCCGCCGGTGAGGACGAAGGCGGCGATCGTGCCGCCGCTCAACCGCCCCGCCTGCACGTCGAGCGCGCCCTGCCACATGATGAGGGTGATCGCGCCGAAGATGATCGCGATCACGATGGCGGTCATGACGGCCCGCAACGCGATGCGGCGGCGGGCGGTGGCGAACACGGTTTCCGCGGCGGTGCGGAAGCGCCCGGCCTCACGCCTTTCCTGCCCGAAACCCTGCACGATCTTCATCGCGCCCAGCACTTCGTCGACCATCGCGCCGACATCGGCGATCCGGTCCTGGCTCGCGCGCGATAATGCGCGCACCTTCCGGCCGAGGAGGATGATCGGCAGGACGACGAGCGGGATACCCGCGATCAGCATCGCCGCGAGCTTGGGCGCCAGCGCGAAGAGGTAGATGACGCCGCCAAGGCCCATCACCGCATTGCGCAAGGCGACCGAGATGGTGGAACCGACCACGCCCTCGATGATCGTCGTGTCGGCGGTGAGGCGCGACGCGATTTCCGAAGGGCGATTTTCCTCGAAGAAACGCGGTGCGAGGCGCAGGAGGTTTTCCTGCACCGCGATGCGAAGGTCGGCAACCACCCGCTCCCCGAGCCAGGACACGAAATAGAAGCGAAAGGCAGTCGCGATCGCCATGACGATCACGACCAGCAGCAGATATTGGAACCAGCGCCCGATATCGCCGCCCGCCGATCCGAAGCCCCGATCGATGATGAGGCGGAAGGCATTCGGGATGGCCAGCGTCGCGCCCGCCGAGACGAGAAGGGCAAAAGCCGCACCTGCCATCTGCGCCTTGTAGCGCGCGGTGAAGCGCCAGATCATGGCGAGATTGCCGAACTTGCGGTCGGCGGGGACAGGGGTTTCGGCCATGGCGCAGCGCCTAGCAGCGCGGGGCGCGGGGCTCAATGGGGCGTTCGGTGCCGCTCTGTTCCGGGGAAGGCGGGGGGCTTCGCCGTGCCGTTCGTGTCACCCGGCGAAAAGCATACGTTTCCGTCATGAGATTCCAGCTTTCGCTGGAATGACGTCGTCAGGAAGGAGGGAACCAGTGCCTATCGGTTCCTGTTTGAAACCTATGGTCTTTTCATGCGCCCATGCGCTATTGCGGTGCAGCACGGGCGGGAGGTTGAATGCTTTACGACGCTTACGAATTCCAAAGGTCGCTTCTCGCAGGGGCGAGCACGCTGGCCAATATCGGCGCCGGCTGGATGCAGAATCCGGCCAATCCCTTCTCTTACAGCGCGATGGGACCGATCGTGTCGTCGGCATTGGACGTGTTCGCCCATGCGGCGGCGCCGCGCGGCAAGCCGGAATTCGGGCTCGACAAGACCATCGTCGATGGCCGGGAAGTCGCGGTGCATGAGGAAATCGTGCTCCGCAAGCCCTTCGGCCAGCTGAAGCGCTTCCGCCGCGAGGGCATCGAAGGATCGCCCCGGCTGCTGATCGTCGCGCCGATGTCCGGCCATTATGCGACCCTGTTGCGCGGCACGGTGGAACGGATGCTGCCGGGACACGACGTCTACATCACCGACTGGCGCGACGCGAAGCTGGTGCCGCTCGACGAAGGCCGCTTCGATCTCGACGATTATATCGATTATGTCATCGCCTTCCTGGAGCATATCGGGCCGGGCGCCCACATGCTGGCGGTCTGCCAACCGTCCGTGCCCTGTTATGCCGCCGTCGCGGTGATGAACGAAGACAAGCACCCCGCGCGGCCCCGGACGCTCACCATGATGGGCGGCCCCATCGACACGCGCCGCGCGCCGACGGCGGTGAATTTGCTCGCCACCCAGCGTCCGCACGCCTGGTTCGAGCAGAATGCCATCGCGACCGTGCCCTACAGCTATCCGGGCGCGGGCCGTAAGGTCTATCCCGGCTTCCTGCAGCTCGCCGGTTTCATGACGATGAATCTCGGCAATCACCTGATGAGCCATTGGGAGATGTTCAAGCATCTCGTCGAGGGGGACGGCGAAAGCGCCGACGCGACCAAGGCTTTTTACGAGGAATATCGCTCGGTCTGCGACATGACGGAGGAATTCTATCTCCAGACCGTCGACGCCGTTTTCCAACGGCATTTGCTGCCCAAAGGCGAGATGGAACATCGCGGCCGCCGTGTGAAACCGGAAGCGATCACGGATACCGCGATCCTCGCCATCGAGGGCGAGCGGGACGATATTTCCGGCATCGGCCAGACCAAGGCCGCGCTGGATATCGCGACGCGATTGCCCAAGGCCATGAAGAAATACCACATGGCCAAGGGCGTCGGCCATTACGGCATCTTCCACGGCAGTAAGTGGCGCGACAAGATCGCGCCCGTTCTGGAAGGGTGGATCGCCGCTCATAACGGTTGACCACCTTCGGGATTATACTGACGTTCAGCTTCGCCAGGATAATCAGACGCGTTTCATATCCGGGGGCTTGCCATGCTTCAGTTCATTCTCCTTTCCGCTTTGTCGCTCGCCGCGCCGGCCGCGGGGAAGGTGGAACCCTATCCCGTCAATCTCGGCCCGGGCACCGGTTTGAGATCGCTGCAATTCAGCCCGGCCATCATTGCCGAGCGCCAGAATTTCAACAATGTCGCGGCCGGTTCCTTCCGGCCGACCGACGATCATCTTCGCGGGCCGGCGCTCGCCAAGGCTGTCGGGGCGCTGAAGAGCGGCGCGAAGATCGAATTCAACGCCAATACCAATCGCGGCACGATCGAGCTGCTGGCAAACGACCGGGTCGGCGCGTGGACCTGCAAGCAGGTGCTGTGGACCATCGTGCGCAAGAAGGCATCGGCACAGCGGCACGGCCTTTTTTGCATGGACGGCGGCAACTGGACCGAGATTTGGTGAGCATGCGCCGAAAGGTTTCAACGCATTAGAGGCGGTGGGGCAGCGAGCCGGAAGCGGGATGTTCCTGCTTCGCGAGCGCGCGACTTCAATCGAAGTTGAAGGCGAGCAGCCGCCACAACACTAACGCCGCGAGCACCCACAACGCCGCCACGATTGCCGCGCCCCAGAAGGAGCCCGGCCGCTCGGATGCGATCTCCGCTTCCGCCCGATGTTCGGCGAACACGCCGTCGGGCAGCATTTTCACGAAAAGCCAGAGGCCGAACGGTACGAGGATGATGTCGTCAAGCAGCCCAAGGATCGGAATGAAATCGGGAATAAGGTCGATCGGCGACAAGGCATAAGCCGTCACCATTAATCCAAACAGCCGCGCCCCCCACGACGTGCGCGGATCGCGCGCGGAGAGCCATGCGGCGTGAACGTCGATGCGCAGCTTGTGGGCGAGGGAGGTGTTTTTAGGCATGATCTGCTTTTATCCATCCAGCCCGATCATTAAAGCCCTCCCCTTGATGGGAGTGCCGGGTGAACAGCGCCCGCGCTGTTCAGGCCACGCTGGGAGCATGGCCGACCCGGCGCTGGGTGAGGGCGGTGTTTCCGGAAGAAGCGGCGCTCTACGACCTAGATCACCCCCACCCGGCCTCCCCATCAAGGGGGAGGGTATTGAATTTGTTTAAAGAACCTCGAACAGTCCAGCCGCGCCCATGCCGCCGCCGACGCACATGGTCACGACGACATATTTCGCGCCGCGCCTTTTGCCTTCGATCAGGATGTGACCGGTCATGCGCGCACCGGACATGCCGTAGGGGTGGCCGATGGAGATGGCGCCGCCGTTGACGTTCAATTTTTCGTCCGGAATGCCCAGGCGGTCCTGGCAATAGAGAACCTGGACGGCGAAGGCTTCGTTCAATTCCCACAGGTCGATGTCGTCGATGGTGAGGCCGAAACGCTGCAGCAGTTTCGGCACCGCGAAGACCGGGCCGATGCCCATTTCGTCGGGCTCGGTGCCCGCCACCGCCATGCCGAGATAGCGGCCGAGCGGCTGGAGGCCGCGCGCCTGCGCGACGCCGGCTTCCATCACCACGCAGGCCGAAGCGCCGTCGGACAGCTGGCTGGCATTGCCCGCCGTGATCATCGCCTCCGGGCCCATGACCGGCTGGAGCGAGCGCAAGCCCTCTATCGTCGTGTCGGGACGATTGCCTTCGTCCTTCGCCAGCGTCACTTCCTGCATGGAAATTTCGCCGGTTTCCTTGTTCTTCACCGCCATTTTCGCGGTGACGGAGATGATCTCCTCGTCGAACTTGCCTTCGGCCTGTGCTCTGGCGGTCCGCTGCTGCGAACGGAGCGCATAATCGTCCTGCCGTTCGCGGCTGACGGAGTAGCGTTTGCCGACCACCTCGGCGGTGTTGATCATCGGCATGTAGACGCCGTTGTGCATGGACAGCAGCTCCGGATCGGGGCTGACGCGCATCTCCGGCGTCTGGACGAGGCTGATGCTCTCGACGCCGCCCGCGACCACCACGTCCATGCGGTCGACGATCACCTGCTTGGCCGCCGTCGCAATCGACATGAGGCCGGACGCACATTGCCGGTCGATCGACATGCCGGACACGGTGACGGGCAGGCCCGAGCGGAGCGCGGCGGTGCGGCCGATGGTCGTCTGCACGCCCTGCTGGAGCGCGGCGCCCATGATCACGTCTTCGATCTCCGCCGGGTCGACGCCCGACCGCTCGACGGCGGCGCGGATGGCGTGGGCGGCCAGCGTCGGCGACGGGGTGGCGTTGAAGGCGCCGCGATAGGCCTTGCCGATCGGCGTACGGGCGGTGGAAACGATGACTGCGTCGCGGGTCATTTACGGATTCCTCTTCTGCTTTTCATTTGGCTTTCCGTGCTCCTGCGAAAGCAAGAGCCCAGCGGCGCCATTGTCTGGGTTCCTGCTTTCGCAGGAACACAAGGTGCAATTTCACACATATATAAGGCCGATCCAGTCGGCGGTAAGCGCGGGCTTGTCCTCACCCTCGATTTCAACGGTGACATTGTGCAGCGCCTGCCACTGGCCGGGGCGCTTTTCCTCGAACGCGGCGAGGGTGAAGTGGCCCCGCACGCGCTTGCCGGAGCGGACCGGCGCGATGAAGCGGACGCGATCGAAGCCGTAATTGACGACCATCTTCGTGGTATCCGGCACCATCATCACGCCCGCGCCCATCTGGCTCAGCAGCGACAAGGTGAGGAAGCCATGCGCGATCGTCCCGCCGAACGGAGTCTGCTTCGCCATGTCCGGATCGACATGGATGAACTGCCGGTCTCCGGTCACGTCGGCGAACGTGTCGATATGCGCCTGGGTCACCTCGATCCATGGCGACGCGCCAAGATCGGCGCCCACTTTCGCCTTGATATCGTTGAGACTGGCAACAGGCATATTCCCACGCGCCTCCGGCTTCGCTAGGGCGCCGGTCTAGAACCCGATTTGCGGCGGACTCAAGCCCCTTAGGAGAGGCAAGATGGCAATTGGCCCAAGCGACGCTACGGCAACCGCGCGTGCCGAAATTTCGCGGCTTTTCCGGATGCCGGAACCGGATGTGCTTTCCGGTCTGCTGAAGGATGCCCGGCTCGATTCGGGCGAACGCGCACGGGTCGAGAATCGCGCTCTCGGCATGCTGGCTGAGCTGCGCAGCGCCCAATCCTCGGGCTGGGTGAACCAGTTCCTGCAGGAATATCGCCTCAATACCTCGGAGGGGGTTGCGCTCCTGTCGCTCGCCGAAGCCTTCCTGCGCGTTCCCGATCCGGAAACCGCCGATCTCCTCATCGCCGACAAGCTCGGCAATGCCGATTGGCGCGCCCATGCCGGAAAGTCGCATTCGAAGCTGGTGAACAGCGCGACCTGGGGCCTTGTCATCGGCCGCGCGCTGGTGAGCGACAGCAGCCAGGCCAGCATCCTGAAAAAGCTCATCGCCCGCGCGGGAGAGCCGTTCGTCCGCCAGGCGGTCGGCGCCGCGATGCGGATGATGGGCGAGATCTTCGTCATGGGCCGTACGATCGAAGAAGCAATCGGCCGGATGAAGAAGCCGGAGAATAAGGGCTTCACCGCCAGCTTCGACATGCTCGGGGAAGCGGCGCGCACCTTCCCGGACGCCGAGCGCTATTTTCGCGCCTATGAGGATGCGATCCACGCCGTCGGCAAGGTGCCGGAGGCGGGCCACTCCATCTCGGTCAAACTTTCCGCCCTCCATCCGCGCTATGAAGTCGCGCAATATGACCGCTGCGTTTCCTCGCTGATCGAGCAAGTCGAAGCGCTGGCGACCCTCGCGGCCAATTACGGCATCGCCTTCACCATCGATGCCGAGGAAACCGAGCGGCTCGAAATGAGCCTCGACATCATCGGCACCGTCGCCGCGCTTCCGGCCCTCAAGGGCTGGGACGGCCTCGGCATGGCAATCCAGGCCTATGGCAAGCGCGCGCGTCCGACCATCGCCTGGGCCGACGCCGTGGGCCGCGCCACCGGCCGCCGCATCGCCGCACGCCTGGTCAAGGGCGCCTATTGGGACAGCGAGATCAAGCGCGCCCAGGAACAGGGCCTGCACGAATATCCGCTCTTCACCCGCAAGGCCGCGACGGACGTCTCCTACCTCGCCTGCGCGAAGGACATGCTGGCCGCGCCCAACATCTATCCGGCTTTCGCCACCCACAACGCGCTCACCGTCGCCACCATCCTCAAATGGGCGGGCGATAGCCGCGACTTCGAATTCCAGCGCCTCCACGGCATGGGCGAGGGGCTATACGAGAAGCTGGTGCGCGAAGAGGGGTATCACACCCGCATTTATGCGCCGGTCGGCGGCCACCGCGACCTCCTCGCCTACCTCGTCCGCCGCCTGCTGGAAAATGGCGCGAATTCGAGCTTTGTCCACCAGCTCGCCGACGAGCAGATGACCGACGCCGAAATCCTCGCCGATCCGGTCGAAAAGATCGCGGCGGTGGGCGGCACGCGCCACCCCGGCATCCCGCTTCCCAAGGATTTGTTCGGCCCCGAGCGCAAGAATAGCGAAGGCATCGACCTCAACGATCGTGCTATTCTTGCCAAAGTCGCCCACCAAGTTTCGTTCGTCCCGAGCGAAGTCGAGGGGCGCTCGCGCGGTCGCATCTCGACTTCGCTCGATACGAACGATGAGGGCGGGGTTGCACAGGGATTCGTTGCCCGCGCCCTATCCGCCTACCCCGCATGGGAAGCCGCAGGCGTAGACCACCGCGCCGCCTGCCTCGACCGGCTCGCTGACCTCCTCGAACAGGAACGCGACGCGCTGATGCGGATCGCCGTCCAGGAAGCGAAGAAGACCATCCCCGACGCCCTCGGCGAAGTGCGCGAGGCCGTCGATTTCTGCCGCTATTATGCCCAGCAGGCGCGCGATCACCTCCAGCCCCTGGAACTCCCGGGCCCGACCGGCGAACGCAACCTGCTCCGCATGGAAGGCCGCGGCGCCTGGGTCTGCATCGCGCCGTGGAATTTCCCGCTTGCTATCTTTCTGGGCCAGGTCGCCGCAGCGCTCGTCACCGGCAACACGGTGGTCGCCAAGCCCGCCCCTCAGACGCCGGAAATCGCGGCTTATGCCGTCGGCCTCGCCCATAGTGCGGGCATTCCAGAGGACGCGCTTGTCCTCGCCATCGGCGGCCCCGAAATGGGCGCGGCGCTCACCGCCGATCCGCGCATCGCGGGCGTCGCCTTCACCGGCTCCACGGCCACCGCCAAGCGCATCGCGCGCACCCTGCTTGAGGATGAAGACCGCCCGATCGTCCCGCTCATCGCCGAAACCGGCGGCATCAACGCGATGATCGTCGATTCCACTGCGCTTCCCGAACAGGTGGTGCAGGATGTCGTCACCTCCGCCTTCCGTTCGGCGGGCCAGCGCTGTTCAGCACTTCGGCTGCTCGTACTTCAGGAGGAAATCGCCGACCGGACGTTGGAAATGCTGGCAGGCGCGATGGACACGCTGGTCGTCGGCGATCCCGCCGATCCGCGCACCGATGTCGGTCCGGTCATCGATCAAGGCGCCTACGATCGCCTAATGACCTATCGCGAGACCCAGGGGGATCGCTGGATCAAGACGGTCGATGCGCCGAGAGACGGCCTGTTCGTTCCGCCCACCGCTATCCGCCTCGACGCCATCGAGGATTTGAAACGCGAATGGTTCGGCCCGATCCTCCACGTCACGACCTGGAAGGCGGGGCAGCTGGAAGACACGATCCGCCGCGTCAATCGCAGCGGCTTCGGCCTCACCATGGGCCTCCACAGCCGCATCGCGCGCTCTGCCGACGATGTCGAACAGCTCGCCCGCGTCGGCAATCTGTACGTCAACCGCTCGATGATCGGCGCCATCGTCGGCTCCCAGCCCTTCGGCGGCGAAGGCCTATCCGGCACCGGTCCGAAGGCGGGCGGCCCGCACTATCTCCCGCGCTTCTGCGCGGAGCGGGTGACGAGCACCGATACCACCTCATCGGGCGGCAATGCGACCTTGCTATCGCTGAACGATGTGGGGCTTTGACGGACCTTCCGGACCGATCCGCGGCTCCGCATAGGGCATGACGAGGCGCCCGTCCGGCGCGGCGGTGAAGGTCGTCTGCGTCGGATAGGCGAATTCCGCACCCAGCTCCCGGAACCGGCGCATGATCGCGATCATGATGTCCTGCCGCGCCTGCATGGCGGCATCGATGTCCGCGGTTTCGACATGAAAGACGAACTCATAATCGATGGACGACGCGCCGAACTGATAGGCGTGGCAGCGATCGAACGTGGCACCATCGCGCTGTTCGACGATCTCCTTCACCTCCGCGCCGATCCGCGCCAGCATCGCGGGCGGGGTTTGGTAGACGAGGCCGAAATTCATCACGATCCGCCGCCGTTCGAAAAGCGCGTAATTGTGGACGCGTTCATCCAGCAGCTTGGTGTTGGATATCACGACCTGCTCGCCTTGCAGGGATCGGACGCGCGTCGTCTTGAGGCCGATCCGTTCGACCGTGCCGGTGATCGTGCCGAAATGGATGGTGTCGCCGCGGCGGAAGGGCTTGTCGAAGATGATGGCGAGCGCCGCGAACAGATCGGAGAAGATGCCCTGCGCCGCGAGGCCGATGGCGATGCCGCCGATGCCGAGACCCGCGACGAGGCCGGTGACGTTGACGCCCAGATTGTCGAGGATGACGACGATGGCGATGGCGAACAGGCCGATGGTGACGAGCAGGCGGATAATGCCGATCGCCGATCCCAGCGTGCTTTGTTCGTCCGATCCTCCCGCCCGATGCTCGATGGCGCCGAGGATCAGCTCGCGCGCCCAAATCGCGACCTGGAACGTCGCCGAGATCACGAACAGGATGTTGATGAGGCGCAGGAGATCGCGGGGCGTCGCGGCATGCTCGGCGACCAGTTCCGCCGCGCACATGACGATGAAGAAGAGGCTGGTTCTGGCGATGGTCCGCGCGAAGACGGAGCGCCAATGAACGTCGCCGGTATTGCGCGCCACCCATCGCGCGCCGAACGAACGGATGCCGATCAGGGCGAGCGCGATCACCGTTCCGGCAAGGGCAGCGGTCAGCACGCCGAGGCTGTTGTCGGCGATCCAGGCGGATGCTTGGCGCATGAGGCTGGCCGCCTGCGCGGATAGATCTTCCGCGGCGCCTGCCGGTCCAGTGCTTCGATCGGTCATCAGGCCGCTTGTATCCCCGCTTCCGTTTCGGCGGCCAGAGTGTCGAGAAAGTCGATCAGGCCGCGCTCGGCGCTCGACAGATACTTGGTGGGACGGGGGCATTGCAACCCGTCGAGGGGCTCCCCCTCATGAGCCTTGACGAGATCGATCAGCGCGGGGTGAACATAGGATTTGCGGCTGATCGCGGGCGTATTCCCCAGCGCCTTGGCGACGGGCGCGAGCAGCCGCTTCAGGGTCAGCCCTTTTTCTCCCGCCGCGCAAATCTGTTCGAACGCGATCACGCTCGCGCCCCAGGTGCGGAAATGCTTGGCGGTGAAGTCTTGGCCCATCGCATCGCGAATGTAAGCGTTGACGTCGCTGGAGCTGACGGGCTGCGGCTCGCCCTGATCGTCCACATATTGGAACAGATGCTGGCCGGGCAGATCCTGGCATTTCTTCACCATCCGGGTCAGATTGCGGTCGGTGATCGACAATTCCTGGAGCTGCCCGGATTTGCCCTTGAAGCGCATCTTCACCGTCTTGCCGGTGACCGACACATGCCGCGTCCGCAGCGTGGTCGCGCCGAAACTCTTGTTCGCCTGCGCATAGGCCTCGTTGCCGACCCGGACGAAGCCGAGGTCCATCAACCGAACGACCGCGGCGACGACCGCATCGCGGCCCAGTTTCCTTCCGGCGATATCCTCGGCGACGCGGGCGCGGAGCAGGGGGAGGGAGCGGCCGAAACTCGCGCAGCGGTCATATTTCTCGGCCTCCCGCTGCGCGCGAAAATCGAGGTGATAGCGATATTGTTTCCGGCCTTTGTCGTCATAGCCGATGGCCTGGATATGGCCATGAGGCGACGGGCAGAACCAGGCGTCGGTATAGGCTGGCGGAAGGCCCACCCGGTTCAGCCGGTCGATTTCCGCGCGGTCGACAATCCGGTCGCCCTTCGCGTCATAATAAGCCCATCCCCGGCCGGCGCGGCGGCGCGTGATGCCGGGAAGGGCGTCGTCGACGAAGCATAGCATAGGCAATGGTAATCGCCGCCCGGCGGATTTCGTTCCGCTGGAGGCTAAGCGTCCTCGACCGTCAGGGCCTCCAGGCGGATGCGGACCGCGCCCCGGTCGGTCAAATCCCGGCCAAGCACGATGATGTCGGCGACGATATGCCCGCGCAGCGTGAATTCGGCGGCTTCGATGCCGGTGAGGAGCGCGTCCGCCATGTCGTCGGCATGGTCGCCCTCGATCCGAAAGGCGATGTGATGCCGTGCGCCTGAGAATGTCGCGCTGGCCCAAGGGCGGCTGCTCAGATTTTCAATCGCGAGCGTGGCCCGGTCCCCCGCGCGCCTGCGGATCGCGCGCAGCAACTCGCTCGACGCGTCGCGTTGCAACGCCATCATCGCCGCGCCTCCAAGCCATGTTCTTGCGAATCGAGGTAGGCGCCGAGGCGCGCCGCCGTCTCCGTCCGCAATTCCCGCCCATTTCTCAGATCGAAAACCAGACGGGGATCGCGAAGTGCGTCCCGCCCGAAGCGAGTCGCCGGCGTGTTCGTCCGGCGCAAATAGCGCTCTATTCTCCATAAAACCTGATCCATCCCTCCGTCCTTTCGACTCACTATCGTTCCTGATATGTTCTCATCCTAAGCCATTTCCTACTTGTCTAGGAAAAATCCTATCCGTATGGGAGGAACATGGACGTGCGCACGACCCTTCAGCGTTTGATCGAGGAAAGACGGGAAGATTATGCTGGCCTGTCCCGCATGCTCGGCCGCAATCCCGCTTATATGCAGCAGTTCATCAAACGCGGCACGCCCAGGAAGCTGGCGGAAGATGACCGGCGCCTGCTCGCCCGCTATTTCGGTGTCCCTGAAAGCCTGCTCGGCGCGCCGGACGAGGCGCCGTCCGGCGATCTTCTGGTCTCGGTGCCGCGTCTCGACATTGGCGCGTCGGCAGGGCCGGGCGCTTTCACGGGTGACGAGCAGGCGCGCAATTTGCTGGGTTTCGACAAGGCGTGGCTGCGCACGCTGACGCGCGGCGATCCGTCCAGGCTATCGATGATCCGCGTCGAAGGCGATTCGATGGTTCCCACCCTGTCCGACGGGGACGACATCCTGGTCGACGGATCGGACGGTGCCGAAACCTTGCGCGATGGTATTTACGTGCTGCGCGTGGACGGCGTCCTGATGGTGAAGCGGATCGCGATGAATCCCGCCGCGCGCCGTGTGTCGATCGTCAGCGACAATGCCGCTTATCCGGGCTGGCCGGATTGCGCGCTGTCGGACATGGAGATTGTCGGCCGCGTCGTTTGGGTCGGCCGTCCGCTCCGCTAGGTCCGGCGGCGGTCGATCAGCCAGAGGGCGAGGGTCACGGCGATTCCGGTGCCGAGCCCGATCAGGAAGCCGAGGCTCGGCTCTCCCGCGAACGTCCCGATCACCGCCCCGGCGACCATCGCGAGCGCAAGGAAGACCCCGGCCGACCGGGGCTGCGTGGAAGGAGTGTCAGCCATAGGGTCTCCATGGCAGGTCGGCCGCGTCTTTTCCAGCGCCCAGGCGATGCAATCTTCTCTGGCGGCGGCGGCTTCCTCCCTGTAGGTTTCGCTCATGTCGGAAGTCGCGGCGGGGCGGCGAGTGGCGGCGCTGATGGCCGCGACTGCCCTTTTTCTTTGTCACAGCCCGGCCATGGGCCAGGATGCCGAGGTGCTGGACCCGGCGTTGCAGGCGCCGCTCGACCCTTCCGCGCCGCTGGATCCCCTGCCCGGCCTTGGCGTGGAATGGCCGGACCTCGAAAGCGGGGCGGATGACGGCATTCCGGACATACCCGACACGGCCGTGGCCGACGCGGCGGTGGAGCGAACTTACACCGTCGCGATCCGCGGCCTCGATGGCATCGACGCCGGCGGCATCCGCGCTCAATTCGCGGAATTGTCGGTTCTCGAAGCCAATCGCGGCGATCCCGCCAACGCCGCGCAGATCGACCGCCGCGCCGACGAGGATCGCGATCTCCTGATCCAATTGCTGCGGGCAAGGGGCTATTACGACGCCGTCGTCGAGGCGCGTGCGGAATCCGGTGCCGGCACGGGCCAGGTGAACGTGATCCTCGAGGCGCAACCCGGCGCCCTCTACCGTTTCGCCGAAGTGAGCCTCCCTGGCATCGAGGCGGCGGGGGCCGATGAGTCCAGTCTGCGCACGGCTTTCGGCATCCGGCAAAACGATCCGGTCGATGCCGCCGCGGTGACGGCGGGAACGGCGGCGTTGCGCGTGGCGCTCGGCGAGCAGGGCTATGCTTTCGCCACGGTCGGCGAGCTCGACATCGTCGTCGATCACGAAGCGCGCAGCGCCACGTTGCGCTTGCCCGTGGCGCCCGGCGGCGACCGCCGGTTCGGCGCGATCGTTGTCGATGGCACGCCGCTCTTCTCGCCCGAACATATCGGCGTCATTGCGCGCTTCGACGAAGGCGATCCGTTCGAGCAATCCCGGCTGGAAGACCTGCGCCGCGCTCTCGTCGCTACGGGACTAGTCTCCACCGTCATGGTCCGGCCGGTGGCCAACGAGGCGACGGGCCGCGTCGATGTCGCCGTCGCGCTCGAACCGGCCCCGCCGCGCACCGTCGCGGGCGAAATCGGTTATGGCACGGGGGAAGGCCTGCGGGTCGAAGGCAGCTGGCAGCACCGCAATTTGCTGCCGCCCGAAGGCGCCGTCACGTTTCGCGGCGTCCTTGGCACGCGCGAGCAAGTTATCTCCGCCACGCTCCGCCGCAACAATTTCCGTCGCCGGGATCAGGTGCTGAACGCCCTCGTCGCCGCCACCCATGTCGAGCGCGAAGCCTATGAGGCGCATACCTTCACTTTGTCCGGCAATATCGAACGCCAATCCAACATCATCTGGCAAAAGGCGTGGACCTGGTTCGCTGGCGCCGAACTGCTCGCGTCGGACGAGCGCGACGTCGATCTAGCCAGCGAGCAGGAGCGTAGCCGCACTTTCTTTATCGGCGCCTTGCCCGCGGGCCTTGCCTATGACGGATCGGACGACCTGCTCGATCCGACGCGCGGCTTCCGCCTTTCCGGCCGCCTGTCGCCGGAGATATCGTTGCAGGACGGCGCGTTCGGCTATGCCCGCGCTCAGATCGACGCCAGCTTCTACCGGCCGGTGAACGATCGCGTGGTTTTCGCCGGGCGGGTCCGGCTCGGGACGATCCTCGGCGCGGAGCGCGACCGGATCGCGCCGTCCCGCCGCTTCTATGCGGGCGGCGGCGGCTCGGTGCGCGGTTACGGCTATCAGGCCCTGGGGCCGCGCGACCCGGTCTTCCGCGATCCGATCGGCGGCCGCAGCCTTGCCGAATTTTCGATAGAGGCGCGGGTGCGGACGCCTTTGTTCGAAAACAGCCTCAGCATCGTGCCATTCCTGGATGCGGGGAACATTTATACCGGCGAATTGCCCGACACCCCGAACCTCCGCTTCGGCGCGGGGGTCGGCGTCCGCTACCACACCAATTTCGGTCCGATCCGCGTCGATGTCGGAACCCCGCTCAATCCGCAATCCGGCGACAGCCGGGTCGCGGTCTACGTTTCGCTGGGTCAGGCCTTTTGACGGACGCCGGGGCCATGGGGGAAGCGCCCCGGCCGGGGCGCAGGAAGGCGCATCTTCTGGTGCGCCTTGGCCGCTTCGCCTTCGCGTTTTTCGTCGCGGCCCTGCTCGGGATCACATCCTTCCTCGTCTATCTCGACACCGAAGCCGGGCATCGCTTCATCGCCAAGACGGTGGCGGAACAGGCGCCGCGTTCGGGTTTCCGCATCCGCATCGGCGCCATCGAAGGCTCCATCTGGGGCGAAACCCGGTTGAAGGATGTCCGCCTGTACGACCCGCAAGGGCTCTTTGCCCAATCGCCGGAAGTCGCGCTGGATTGGGAACCGATCGGCTGGGTGGCGAACCGGCTTCATATCAATACGTTCGATGCCCGCCTCGTCATCCTCCACCGCCTGCCCAAATTCCGGCCGAGCGTCGAGCCGCGTCCGATCCTGCCCGGCTTCGACCTCTGGATCGATCGCTTGCGGGTGGAGGAACTGCGCATCGGCCCCGCCGTCACCGGGCGATGGCGTTCCGGCACGCTGCAGGGCCGCGCCGACATTCGGGACGGGCGCGCACTCATCGATCTCGACGCGGTGATCCGCGACGGCGGCGATCGTCTCGCCTTGCTGCTCGACGCCCAGCCCGATGCCGACCGCTTCGACCTCGACGTGCAGCTCGATGCTCCGGCCAACAGCCTCACGGGCGCGATCGTGGGCACGAAGCGCCCGATCCGCCTCGCCATCGAGGGCGACGGCACCTGGACCAAATGGTCGGGCCGTGCCCTGCTCGATCTTTCCGGACGGCGCAGCGCCGACCTGCGCCTTGGCGTGGAAGCGGGCCGCTACGGCTTGTCCGGCGCGCTCGCGCCCGCCCAATTCCTGAAGGGCAAGTTGATGCGCCTGTCCGCCCCGCGCATTGATCTTAAGGGCGCCGGCACGTTCGAGGACCGCCGCCTCGATGGCCGTTTGTCGCTGCGGTCGGCCGCGCTCAAGGTTGAGGCCGCCGGGATCGTCGATCTCGCGGGCAAGGGCTTCGACAATGTCCGCCTTGGCGTGGACCTGCTCCGTCCGGCAGCCTTGTTTCCCAACATGACGGGCAACCGCATCCGCCTCGCCATGACTTTAGACGGTCCGTTCGGCACGGCCGCTTTCTCCTATCGCGCCACCGCGCCGCGCGTCGCCTTCGACGATACGGGATTCGAAGATGTCCGCGCCGAAGGACGCGGGCGGCTGTCCGATCCGCCGGTCGCCGTTCCCATCCGCTTCACCGCGCGGCGCGTGACGGGCGTCGGCAGCGTCGCGGGCGGCATTCTCGCCAATTTGCGCGTCGACGGCCTGCTCAAGGTCACGGCCCGGGCATTGACCGGCGAAAGCCTGTCCCTGACTTCGGACAAGTTGAAGGGCAAGGTCAGCCTGTTCGTCGACCTCGTCACCGGCCGATACGATGTCGTCCTTTCCGGAGGCCTCACCCGCTATTCCATTCCCGGCCTCGGCATCGTCGACGTGACGAGCGAGTTGAAGGTGGTGCCGGGCGCGAACGGGCGCGGCACGATCGTCACGGGCACCGGCAAGGCCTGGGTCCGGCGCCTCGACAACAAATTCCTCGCTTCCCTTGCCGGGGGTCTCCCGCGGATCGAGACCGGCCTCCTGCGCGGCGCGGACGGCGTCATTCACTTCCGGAACCTGCGCCTGCGCGCGCCGAAGATCGCGATCAACGGCAATGGCTACCGCCGCCGCGACGGCACCTTCCATTTCGAGGGGCGCGGCAATCAGGCGGACTATGGGCCTTTCTCGATCGTCCTCGACGGCGACATCTCCCGGCCGCGCGTCACCCTCCGCCTCGACCGGCCCAACGAGGCCCTCGGCATTCGCGACATGGACCTGACGCTCCAACCCAATGCGGGGGGCTATGCTTATGAAGCGGCTGGGCTTTCGACTCTTGGCCCCTTCACGTCTAAAGGCGCGATCCTGCTCCCCGCTAATGCCCCGGCCGTCATCGCGATCGACGCGCTGCAAGTATCCGGTACCAGCGCGACGGGGCGCCTGCGCTCCGATCCCGGCGGCTTCCAGGGCCAGCTCAATATTTCCGGCGGTGGCCTTCGTGGCGGCCTCCTCTTCCAGCCTGCTGGCGGCATCCAGCGGATCGAGGCGCATCTCGTCGCCGATCAGGCGCGTTTCGCGGGGCCGCCCGCCATCGCCATCCGCCGGGGCCGCCTCGACGGCGTGATCCTGCTCGATCCGAACGGCACGTCCATCGAAGGCACGTTGGAAGCGCGCGGCGTCACGCGCGGCGCCGTGTCGCTCGCCAGCATCAGCGCCTCGGCCAGCCTGCGCGGCGGTTCGGGCCAGATCCGCGCCGATGTCGCGGGCACGCGCGGCCGCACTTTCACCTTCGCGGCCGTCGCCGACGTGACGCCGCAACGCATTGGTATCTCTGGCCGGGGCAGCGTCGACCGGCGCCCCATCGCGCTCAAGTCTCCCGCCATCCTGACCCGTGCCGGCGACGGCTGGAACCTCGCGCCGACCGCAATCACCTTCGCCGGGGGCAGCGCCGAAGTGGGGGGCATGTTCAATTCCGCGCGAACCCAGATTGATGCGCGGCTCGACGCCATGCCGCTCACCGTGCTCGATATCGCTTATCCGGATCTCGGCCTCGGCGGGATTGCGTCGGGCACCTTGCGTTACGACGTGCCCGCTGGCGGCGGCGCGCCGAAGGGGGATTTGAACCTGCGCGTGCGCGGCCTCACCCGCGCCGGGATCGTCCTGTCCACTGCTCCGGTCGATCTCGGCATCGCGGCGAAGCTCGACGGCCGCAACGCCGCGCTCCGCGCCGTCGCAGCGAGCCAGGGCCGCACCATCGGCCGCGCCCAGGCCCGGCTTTCGCCCTTGCCGGACGGCGGCACGCTCATCGACCGGCTGAGCGCGGCGCCGCTTTTCGCGCAGATCCGTTACAATGGGCCAGCCGACACGCTTTGGGGCCTGACCGGCGTCGAATTGTTCAACATCAGCGGTCCGGTCGCCCTCGGCGCGGACGTGACCGGAACGCTGAACGATCCCGCCATTCGCGGCTCCCTGCGCGCCCAGCAGGCGAGGCTCGAAAGCGCGATCACCGGCACAGTCGTCCAGAATCTCGCCGCTTCCGGCCGTTTCGACGGGTCGCGCCTGCTGCTCGACAGCTTCAGCGGCACGACGAAGAATGATGGCAGGGTTTCGGGCCGTGGCTCCTTCCTCCTGTCCGCGCGCGGCCTCGGCATCGATCTCACCGTCGACGCCAATCGCGCCCAGATACTCGACCGCGACGATTTGAAAGCGAAGGTGACCGGCCCGATCCGCATCCGGTCGGACGGGGATGGCGGCACCATTTCCGGCGACCTCAATCTCGTCAGCGGCCTCTTCCGCCTCGGCAGCGCCACGGCGGCGGCGCAGGTGCCGCGTCTGCCGGTGCGCGAAGTGAATGGGCGCGACGACGATTGGACGGAAACGCGGACGCCAAGCCCCTGGCAATTCGACATGGCGGTGCGCGCGCGAAACGGTTTGCAGGTGACCGGGCTCGGCATTTCGAGCGAATGGAGCGCGAACCTGTCGATCGACGGTCCGGTCACTGCGCCGCGCATCAACGGCCGCGCCGATCTGGTGCGCGGCAGCTACGATTTCGCCGGGCGGACCTTCGATCTTGAACGCGGAGTGATCCGCTTCGTCGGCGACGCGCCGCCCGACCCGATCCTCGACATCGTGGCCCAGGGCGGGGTGCAGGGCCTCAATGCGACGATCCGCGTGACGGGCAGCGGGCTCCGGCCGGAAATCGCCTTCACCAGCACACCGCCTTTGCCGCAGGACGAGCTTTTGAGCCGCCTGCTGTTCGGCACGTCGATCACCAATCTCTCCGCGCCCGAAGCGTTGCAACTCGCCGCCGCCGTCGCGGCCCTCAATAACCCGGGCGCGGGCCTCGATCCGATCAATGCCGTCCGCTCAGCCGTCGGGCTCGACCGGCTCCGCATCCTCCCCGGCGACATCGTGACGGGGCAAGGAACGTCGCTCGCGGCCGGCAAATATCTGGGCCGCCGCTTCTATGTGGAGGTGGTGACGGACGGCCGCGGTTATTCGGCGACCCGCATCGAATATCAAATCACGCGCTGGCTCTCTCTCCTGTCGAGCGTCTCGACGATTGGGCGCCATAATGCGAGCGTCCGCGTCTCCAAGGATTATTGATCCTCGACAATTCCGGGGCGGACTGCCAGCAAGGGCGCCGAACAGGACAGGGAAAAGGGGACGCGTCTTGGCACAATGGAATGCGCGCAAAAGGATCGTCGCGAGCGAGGATCTGCCTTCGGAACATCGGCTGAAGCGCAGCCTCGGCTGGCCGCACCTTGTGGCGCTTGGCGTCGGCGCGATCGTCGGGACCGGCATTCTGACCCTGATCGGCGTTGGCGCGGACAAGGCCGGGCCCGCCGTCATCCTGTCCTTCGCCATCGCAGGCGTGATCTGCGCCTGCGCGGCGCTAGCCTATGCCGAAATGGCGACGATGATCCCGGCTTCAGGCAGCGCCTACACCTACACCTATGTCGTGATCGGCGAACTGCTCGCTTGGATCGTGGGGTGGAGCCTCATCCTTGAATATTCGCTGGTGGTGAGCGCGGTCGCGGTCGGTTGGTCCGGATATGCCGCACCCCTGCTCCAGGCCTGGGCGGGCGTGCCGATGAGCCTGATGCAGGGGCCGGAACTTGGCGGCATCGTCAACCTGCCCGCCATCTTCATCATCGCCGTCGTCGCGGGCCTCCTGATCGCGGGCACGCGGGAAAGCGCGACGTTGAACGCCATCCTGGTCGTCGTGAAGATCGTCGCGCTCATCGTCTTCGTCGCGGTCGCCCTGCCTTATTTCGACGCTGCCAATTTCGAACCCTTCGCGCCCTTCGGCTTCGACAAGCAGATGAGCGCCGACGGCGTCGAGCGTGGCGTCATGGCCGCCGCCGCCATCATCTTCTTCGCCTTTTATGGTTTCGATGCCATCGCCACGGCGGCGGAGGAAGCGAAGAATCCGGGACGGGATCTCTCCATCGGCATCGTCGGATCGATGGTCGCTTGCGTCGCCATCTACATGGCCGTGGCCGCCGCCGCGATCGGCGCACTTGCCTATACCCGCTTCGCCAACAGTCCCGAGCCGCTGGCCCTGATCCTGCGCGAGCTCGGGCAACCCGCCGCCGCGACTTATCTCGCGGCATCCGCCGTCATCGCCCTGCCGACCGTGATCCTCGCTTTCTTCTACGGGCAGAGCCGCATCTTCTTCGTGATGGCGCGCGACGGGCTGCTCCCGCGCGGCCTCGCCCGGGTATCGGCGCGGGGCAATCCGGTGCGGATCACCCTGTTCACCGCGATCCTGGTCGCGATCTTGGCAGGCTTCATCCCGCTCGCCGATCTCGCCGCGCTCGCCAATGCTGGGACGCTGACCGCCTTCGCGGCGGTTGCCGTCTGCATGCTGATCATGCGCCGCCGCGCCCCGGATGCGGAGCGCACCTTCCGTACGCCCATGCCCTGGGTGGTCGGCCTGATCGCGATCCTCGGCTGCGCCTATCTCTTCTACAGCCTGCCCGCGAAGACCCAGCATTATTTCCTGATCGCGCAGGTCGTCGGCCTCGCCATCTATTTCCTCTACGGGAGCCGCCGGAGCGTCGCCGCGGGCGAAGGCTAAGCTAAAAGGCGCCCTGCCGTTCGAGGACGAAGCCGGCCCCCGTCGCCGTGAAGCCGGCGGCGGTAAGGGCGGGGGCCATGGCGGGCGTGGCCGAAAGGAGCTGGACGCGCGCTTGATATTGCCCGCCGGGCATCAGGCGCATCTCCATCCGTTCCGCGCCGCTCGCGCTCTGGAATGGAATGAGCAGCGCACCCGCGTCGCAGCGCGCGGTGCCGGTCATTTGCCCCGGAAGCGGCAGGCTTGCGACCGGGGCGAGGGTCGCCGTCGCTTGTCCCTCGGCGGCCCGGCACGTGCCACCGTCGAAGCGCGCCGTCACGTCCGCCAGGTCCAGGCGGGCGATCGGCAGACCGCCAAGCAGTCCAACCGTGTCGAGCGTCGCGGTCAGGTCGTCGACGCCGAAGGTGTTGCGGGTGACGGTGATGCCGCCGTCCACGCGCTTCGGCGCATCGGGACTGTCGAGATCGACGCGCGCGCGCAGGGCGAGCAGCGGGAGCGTCCGCAGCCGCGCCTGAAGGTCGCCGAGCGGGACTCCGTTCCACTGCGCCTCGCTGATGGCGCCTAGCCACAGGCTGCCCTGCGCCTCGCGCGCCGCGAAGCCGCGTTCATCCAACCCCAACCAATCTAGCGCCAACCGCAACGGCAGCAGCGCTACCGTCGCAAAGGCGAAGGCGCTCAGAAAGAAGAGCGTGCGGCCCAGCGGCAAGCGGATGCGCATCACCGTCCTCCCGCTCGGAAGGTCGCCTGAACGCTCAGCGTCTGATCGGTATTCGCGCTGGCGGTGAGATTGGCGGCGATCGCGCCCCGGCTTTCCATCTCCGCGACCCAGGCGAAAAAGGCTTGCGGCCGCGCCGCCGCAATCGCGAGCGTCACGTTGCCGTTCGCATCCGCGTCGAGGCGGCTGACGGTGAATCCCGCTTCGCTTGCCGACGTGCCGATGACGGTCGCGAGCGGACCGCCGAGCGCCGGCGCGGGACGCTGCGTCAGGTCGTTAATCGCCTTGGCCTGGGCGCGGGTCTGGGCGAGCGCGGCGACCGCCTGGCCATGCCGCTCCTTCGCTGAGGCTAAGGCTGCGTCGAGCGGGCGGATGACGAGCAGCCAGCCGAGAACCAGGGCAGCAACCACGGCAAGGGCGACCAGCATCCGCTGCTCGCGCACGGTGCGGCCCTTCCACCAATCGAGGAAG
Source organism: Sphingosinicella flava (assembly GCF_016025255.1). Taxonomy (NCBI): domain Bacteria; kingdom Pseudomonadati; phylum Pseudomonadota; class Alphaproteobacteria; order Sphingomonadales; family Sphingomicrobiaceae; genus Allosphingosinicella; species Allosphingosinicella flava. Next base: position 1,224,845 of record NZ_CP065592.1, on the reverse strand, counting down.
CGTGTCGTCATCGCGGCCTCATCGTCAGTTCGGCGACCGATCGGTTGCCTTGCGGCCGGATCGCGCCCGCCTCCGCCGCGAAGCCGCGCGACGCGATCTGCTGTTGGACGGCGGCGATGCTGCCCGGGGCATCGGCGAGTATCGTCGCCCGCAGGCCATTCTCGTCGAAGCCGAGCGCGGATAGCTGTACATTGGGCGTGTTCCGGATGGCGTCGAACAAAATTCCGGCGAGCGGCGTCAGCCGCGCCCCGCCGCCCAGCGCGCGCAGGCGGGCGTCGAGCTGATCCGGCCCCCCGCCCGGCGTCACCTGTTCGGCTAAGGCGGCACGTTCCTGTTCCGCCGCGTCCGCCGCGAACGTGTAACGCAGGATCAGCGCGAACTGGATCGCGACGCCGAGAAACAGGATGACGACGCCCAGCACGGCCATGCGGCGCACGCGCTTCCAGTCGATCTTCCACGCCCGGCGTTTCGCGAACGGCCCTTGGCGCAGATTGACCGGCAGGGCGTCCAGCGCCGCCGGCAGATCGGCTTCGAATCGTTCGGCGTCGATGGTCTGCACGTCGACAGCGGGTGCCATCAGTGCGGCCAGTTCGGCCTCGACGCTGAACGCATCCGCCGGACCCCGGTAAAGTGCCAATCCTTCCTTGTCGAAACGGATCAAGCCTTCCTCTGGCGGCAAGAGCAGCAACGGCTCCGGCACGATGCGGTCCGGGTCGATCCCCTGATCCGCCAGCCGCGCGATCCATCCCGCCACCTGCAAAGCGGAAACCAGCGCGATGCAGCGCACGCCATTGCCGCCCTCTGGACCCACCGCGACATGCAGGTCGGCGACCGGCTGTGCGGCAAGATCGGCGGCCATGATCCGCCCGGCGGCCTGCGCCTGCGGCTCCGACAATCCTTCGGGAAATTCGGCCCAATGGAGCGACACTTCATCGCCGGGCACGACGACGGTGATGGGCAACGTCCGGCCCGAGACGACAGGCAAACCCTCCAGCCTTTCGCCGCGCGCGACGACAGCGCCGTCGGCCAGCTGCATCCATCCGGCGAAGCCGCCCCGGGACAGGAAGATCAGCAACGCCGCACTCACTCGTCATCCCCCCATCGCCGCGCGACGATGCGCGCGGGCTTTTCGCGCGCGTCGACCAGCGCCGCTTCGCGCACTTCCGCCTCGCCCAGCCGGACGGTCACGTCAAGGGCGAACCATTGGCTCTTGACCCCCGGCTGGCCCTGCACCTGCGTCGGCAGCATCACGCCGTTCAAGATCGTGCGCGTCCAGAAATCGCCGATACTCGCCCAGCCCCCCGCCGGGCGCGCCGCCAGGGCCTGCAGGGCCCGGTCGACCGGAATCTGCTCGGGCGCCAGCATCGCGAGGAGCGGCGCCTGCTCCGGTTTCAGCGTGTTGACGTTGATCGGCGACAGATCGTGCGTCGGCAATGCGCAGACGAAGGGTCGCACCCGATCATAGGCTTCGGCGGTCACGCCCGCGACGGCGCGAAGCTCGCTCTTGTCCGCGAAAGGCGCGTTGGCGGCGCGGTAGGGCTGCGCCGATTGCCGGTAGACATTGTCCTCCGCCCCCTGAGGCTGCGCGGCCGTGTCGGCATCGACCCAGTCGGCCGCGCCATCGGCGATCCGCACGGCGATGCCCTGCGGCACGTCCAAGACCTGCATCAGGCCGGCGAACTGCGCGATCGCGATTGGGTTGGCGATCAGGTCGCCGCCTTGCTCCGGCGCCGTCGCCAGGCTGTTCAGATTGAAGCAATTGCCCCCGTCCGCCGCCCGCGCTTCCGCCATTCCGCCGCCCGGCAGCGGGATCTGGCGCGTCGTATCCTGCCAGCCATTGGGCAGGGTTGCATCGGGGCTCGCGGCGAGCAGATCGTTCATGGCGAGCGTCATCAGCCCTTCGACGCCGATGGCGAATTGCCGCGCCTGATCGAGCGCCACGCTGTTCATGGCGAGGCGAGTGGCGAGCCGCATCCGTTCCAGCGCGACGACCGCGATGGCGCCCATCACCGCGACGAGCAGCAGGACGGTCAGCAACGCCGCGCCCCGTTCCCGCTGCGAAGGCCGGAAGCGCCTCATGCCCCACCCACCAGGAAGAGCTGCCGCACTACGCCCTCCCGCCCGGTCACGATCTCCAACTCAACCACGCGGGGCATCGCATAGGCATTGTCGACGATCCAGCGGTCGAGCCACGCGCCATTCTCGTCACGGAAGCGCAGACGCACGCTCCGCACGTCTTCCGCCAACACCATCGGCGGCAGCGGCGCGGCGCCGTCGACATGAGGATAAGCGACGCGTTCCAGCCGATTGCCGGACAGGCGATATTCGACCTTCTGCAGCGAAGCGCGCGGCGCACCCTCCGGATTGTCCCACCCGGCCCGCACGAAAGCGAGCAGCGGCCCGCCGCTCGCACTGCCCGCAAAGGCCGGGCGCAGCGCCGCATTTTCGTCGCGCGATACGCGCCGCATCGCTTGGGCGAGATCGCCGGTCAGCAGGGTGCCGAGGCGGCGCATCCGGCTCACTTCCTCCATCCGCGTCGCCGCATTGTCCTCGGCCCGCACGCTGAAGGAGAGGAGCACCACGCCGGTCGCGGCCAGCAGTCCGAAAATGAACAAGGCGACGAGCAGCTCGACAAGCGTGAAGCCCGTTTCAGTATTCCGGCGAAAGCCGGAATCCAGCGGCACCTTCCGCGCGGCTGGGCTCCGGCCTCCGCCGGAGCACAAGGAGCGTGTCACCCTCATGCCGGAATCTCGGCCGATCGGAAGACGGTGAGCCTCGCCGCTTCCGGCCCGCTCACGCTGCGCACTTCGATCTCGATTTGCTGGATGCGTGCTTCCGGTGACCGGTTGGTGACCCGCGTCCACAACCAGCGGCGGTTGCCGTTCGTCACTTCGCCGCTCGCCGTGCCGAAGGCGGGCGGGATCGGATCGGTCAGCGTCTCGACCGCGATGTTGCGCGCGACGATCTGCGCCATCGCCTGATCCTGCAGCCGCGTGGTGCTGGTCACCGTGGCGCCGTTGAGCCGCAGCAGAGCCAGCGCGGCGAGGCTGAAGATGGCGAGCGCCACCAGCATCTCGATGAGGGTGAAGCCGCTTTCGCCTCTACGCGCCGACACGGACCGCCCCTCCGCCGTCTATCTCCACCCGAGCCCTCTCGCCATCGCGGGTGAGGGTCAGCGAGGCGGGTTCGGCGATGCCGGTCGCGTCGAACAGGAAGCGTCCCGGCGCCGTCATCGCCGCCGCCGTCCTGTCATGCCATTCGAATGTGGAATAAGGCGGCGCCATCGGTTGCCACGCCCCGTCCCGCCTTTGCTCGAAGCTGTAGCCGTCGGCGCTCACCCGCACCGCGACCGCGCGCCCGTCCAGGATCGCCTTGTCCTGCGCCGCCTTGGCGCGTGCCGCGAAACGCTGCGCCTCGGCCATCACGGAGCCTTTGGGATCGGGCATGGCGACGACCACGACCGACGCCAGCAGGCCCATGACGACCAGGACGATCAGCAGCTCGACGAGCGTGAAGCCCGCGTCACTTCGCGAAGGTGCCGATATCCGCATCGTCCCCTTCGCCGCCTTCGGCATTGTCGGCGCCAAGGCTGTAAATGTCGAACGGCGCCCCGCTTCGCCCCGGCGCGGCATAGCGATAGGCATTGCCCCACGGATCGGTCGGCAGCCGCTTGATGAAGCCTTCGCTCACCAGTGCGTCGAGGCCGGCCGGATAATTGAGCCGGTTGAGGCGGTAGAGTTCCGCAGCCTGCTCCAACGTCGCGATGTCGGCCTCCGCCTTCTTGACCCGCGCCGTGTCTTGCGCTGGCATGACGTTCACCACGACCACGGTGGCGAGCAGGCCGATGATGACGATGACGACCATCAGTTCGACGAGGGTGAAGCCGTCCTCATCCTTCCGTCTTTTTCGAACGTCATTCCGGCGAAAGCCGGAATCTCGGCGCGATTTGGACAGAAGAGTCCGGCTTTCGCCGGGATGACGGGTTTTAAGGAAACGGGCCATCTTAAAAAGCGCCTCCGGCAAGCGTGTCGAGTTGAAGGATGGGAAGCAGGATCGACAGCACGATGACGGCGACGATCCCGCCCATGAGGACGATGATGGCGGGCTCGAGCAGCGACAGCGCGGTCGCGGTGAAGGCGTCGAACTCGCGCTCCAGATAATCGGCGGCGCGCTCCAGCATGATGTCCAGCTTGCCGGACGCCTCGCCGCTCGCCGCGAGGTAGACGAGAAGCGGGGGGAATACGCCCGCGCGGCGCAAGGCGGCGGAAATGCTGCCGCCGGTGCGGATCGCCTCGGTGATGTCGGCGGACGCGGCACGCAATGCGCGGTTGTGCACCGTCTGCGTGGTGAGCTTCAGCCCTTCGAGCAATGGCAAGCGGCTTGCCACCATGGTCGACAAGGTCCGCGCCATCCGCGCGGCGTGAAGGTCGCGGATCAGGCGGCCCAGCAACGGCAGGCGCAGGAGCCGCGTGTCGACGGCGAGCCGCAATCCTTCATCCTTCATCGCCCGAGCGCCCATCAGCGCCAGCGCGGCAAAGGCGGCGATCAAGGCCCACCACCAATTCGAGAGAAAGTCCGATAGGCCGATGACGATACGGGTGAGGAGGGGCAATTGCTGCCCCACCGTGTCGAATTGTTCAACGACTTTCGGCACGACGAAGATCATCAGCGCGATGACGACGAAGGTCGCGACGACGGCGAGGATGACCGGATAAGCGAGCGCCGTCGTCACCTTGGACCGCACCTGCGCCTGCCGTTCCAGCAGGTCGGCGAGCCGGTCGAGGATCGACGGCAAGGTGCCGGAGCTTTCGCCCGCCGCGATCATCGCGCGATAGAGGGAAGGGAAGCTCGCCGCCTCCCGGCCCATCGCGTCCGACAGGCGGCGGCCCTCCGTCACGGAGGCGTGAACGCGGCCAAGGATCGCCGCGACATGCGCCTGCTCGGTCTGCCGCGCGATGGTGCGCAGCGCCTCCTCGAGCGGGCTGACCTGCACCAGGGTCGCGAGCTGGCGCGTGAACAGCGTCAGCTGCTTGGCGCCGATCTTCTTCCGGGTCAGCAGGCTACCGGACAGGAGAGACGGCGCCGCCGTCCGGGTCGACCCTTCCATCTTGACGACGAACAACCGCCGTTTGATGAGCAGATCGCGCGCCGCTTCGTCGCTGTCCGCGCGCACCGATCCCTTCCGCTCCCGCCCGGCGGTGTCGAGCGCCAGATAGTCGAAATCAGGCATCGTCCGCCTCGCGGCGCGACACGCGCACCGCTTCCTCCGCCGTCGTCACGCCTTCGCGGACGAGGGCACGCGCCGCCGCGCCGAGGTTCGGCGCGTTGCGAAAGGCGTGGTTGGCGATCACCGCTTCATCGCCGCCACCATTGATGAGACGCCGGATTGTGTCGTCGACCCGCACCGCCTCGAATACGCCGATCCGGCCCTTATAGCCCGTATGATTGCAGGCCTTGCAGCCCTTCGCGCGGTAGATGATCGTGCCCGCGTCGAAACCGAGCAGCGCGGCCGCCGACCCTTCGGCCTGAACCGGCTCCCGGCATTCCGGGCAGAGCCGCCGCACCAGCCGCTGCGCCACCACCGCGCGGAGCGTCGACGCGATCAGGAACGGCTCCACCTTCATGTCGCGCAGCCGCGTGATCGCGCCGACCGCATCATTCGTGTGCACGGTCGACAGGACAAGGTGGCCGGTAAGCGACGCCTGCACCGCGATATCGGCCGTCTCGCGGTCGCGAATTTCGCCGACCATCACCACGTCGGGATCCTGGCGCAGGATCGCGCGAAGACCGGTGGCGAAAGTGAGGCCCACCTTCGGATTGACTTGCGTCTGCCCGACACCCTCCACCGCATATTCGACCGGGTCTTCCACGGTCAGCAAGTTGCGGCTGCCGTCGTTTAGAAGACGCAATGCGGCATAAAGTGTCGTCGTCTTGCCCGAACCCGTCGGGCCGGTGACGAGCACGATGCCATTGGGCTCGGCCAGCGCATCGCGGAAGACGGCGTGGATCGCTTCCGGCATGCCGAGCACGTCGAGGTCGATCCCGGCATTGTCCTTGTCGAGGATACGGAGCACCACCCGTTCCCCTGCGCGGCTGGGGAGGGTGGACACGCGCACGTCGAGCAATTTGCCGCCCAGCTTCAGCGAAATGCGCCCATCCTGCGGAATCCGCCGCTCGGCGATGTCGAGCCGCGCCATCACCTTGATGCGGCTCACCACCACCGGCGCGACGTGGGGCGGCATGCGCAATGTTTCGCGCAGCACGCCGTCGACCCGCATTCGGACGAACAGGCCGGTCTCGTAAGGCTCGATATGAATGTCCGACACGCCCTGCCGCGCGGCGTCGGCGATGATGCCGTTGATCAGGCGGATGGCGGGCGCGTCGTCAGCGCTGTCGAGCAGGTCGTCGGCGGTCGGCAAGTCGCTGGCAAGCAAGGCGAGATCGTCGCCAAGACCGAGTGACCCCGCCGCATCGGCCGCCGCTTGTCCGTCCATCGCATAGCGTTCGGACAGGATATGGTCGAACTGGTCGGCCGGGGTGAATTGCACGTCGAACGGCCGGGCGAGATAGCGGCGCAGCTCGATCAGCGCGCGCGGGTCCGCTCCCTCGCGCATCGCGATGGCGAGGTGGCCGCCTTCTTCCTTCAGCAAGGCGACGCCGAAGCGGCGGGCGAAAGGGTAGGGGATGGTGACGGGCAGCGGCAGGTCCGCAGCCGGAAGCGCCTCGTCGGCGACCTCCATTCCGCCGCCCCGCCCGATCCTCACTGAACGGACTCGCTCGGCGGCACCGGCACCGCTTCGATCACCTGATCGCCCGGACGGACGGGAAGGGCCTGCGCGGGTGTCTGTGCGATGCTCGGCGGCACCGCGCCCATATAATCGCGCACCAGCTCGTCGATGCTTGGCTCCGCCTCCGGATCCTGCTCGACCTGCATGCCGCGGATATAATCGTAGCGCCGCCCGCTCATCGCCCGCGCATCTTCGGCGGAGCGCAGGATGGTCGGGCGGATGAAGACCATCAGGTTTGTCTTCGCCCGCGCCTTGCCCTTCGACTGGAAGAGCTTGCCGAGCAAAGGCAGGTCGCCAAGGAACGGGATCTTCTCGATCGTCCGCCGCTCATTGTCGTCGAGCAGGCCGCCGATGCCAACGATCTCGCCATCGTCGACGGTGATCGTCGTCTCGAGCTCGCGCTTGTTGAGGATGAGATCGGAAAAGTCGCGCGACACGGGCCCAGCGATCGAACTCACTTCCTGGCGCAGGTCGAGCTTGATCGTGCCGCCCGCATTGATCTGCGGCTTCACCTCCAGGCTGATGCCGACATTCTGGCGCTGCACGGTGCGGAAGGCATTATCGAAATTGTCGGACAGCGCCTCGCCTGTGGTGATCGGGATTTCCTGGCCGACCAGCAGGCGCGCTTCCTGGTTGTCGAGCGTCATGATCGACGGCGTCGACAGGATGTTCGATTTGTTGTCGGATTGAACGGCGTTGATGATCGCGCCGAAGATCGCATTGCCCGCCTTGAACGCCGCGCCGCCGAGGCCGCCCGTCGCGCCCAATATTTCCGCCGCCGCCGCTTGCTGCAGCGTGTCGGCGAGCGCCGAGTTTTGATTGGTCGTCACGACTTGCCCGTTCACGGTTGTCGTCGTCTTGCGCAATCGTTCGGCCGCGACCGCCGCGCCGACCTTCAGGATGTTGGGCGAGGCGTTGGAGTAATTGGTGACCGCGAACGGAATGTTGCTGCCTTCGAGGCCGGCGAGCAGCAATTGGACACCCAGCTCCTTGGCGGCGGTATCGGAAATCTCGACGATGATCGCCTCGACCAGCACCTGCTGGCGGCGTGTGTCGAGCTGGCGGATCACTTCGCCAAGCGAACGCTGCACATCTGGCGATGCGGCGATGACGATGGCGTTGGCGCCTTCGAACCGGGTTACCACGGCATTCTTCTGGCCGAAGACGCTTTCTCCCGTCGCGGGCGCGGCCGGCGCGGACGTCGCCGCCGGTTGCGCGGCTGGACGGGCGTTGGACGCGCCGCCACCACTCGCGGCGGGACGGTCGCTCAAACCCGATGCCGTGGACGGCGCGGCGGACTGACCGAGCAATTGCTGCAGCACCGGCAGCAGTTGCGCGGCATCGGCATGCTCCAGGAACACGACACGCACTTCGGCGCCGCTCGCCGCCCGCGCGTCGAGATCGCGGGCAAGCTCGGCGAAGCGCGCGACTTCCGCCGCATCGCCGCGCAGGGCGAGCGAGTTGGAGCTGTCGATCGGCACGACCGACACCGATTTGGCCTCTCCGCCGCCCGCGAGCGCGGTGAGGGATCCGGCGATGTCCCGCGCACCGGCATTTTGCAGGGTCACGATGGTGGTGGTCGCCGTGTCGCGGTCGATCTGCGCGATGAGCTGGCGGATGCGGCTGACATTGTCTCCGAAATCGGCGACGACCAGCGTGTTGCGGTTCGCCGTGATCGATCCCTCGCGGCTTACCAAGGGGCGCAAGGTTTCGACCGCCGAGGCCGCATCGATGTGCCGCAGCCGGAAGATTTCGGTCACGAAGCGATTGGGGCTGGTGCTGCCGCCGATCCGCCCGCCCGCTTGCGCCGCGGTAGAGGAAGGCTGGATGCGGAGCGCGCCGCCCGCGACCGGCACGGCGGCAAGGCCGTTGGCGCGGAGCGTCGACAGCACCAGCTCGAAATATTCCGACCGCGATAGCGGACGATCCGTCACCACCGAAACCTTACCCTGCACGGAAGGATCGATGATGAAGGTGCGGCCGGTGACGCGGCTCGCATCCTGGATGAAAGCGCGCACATCCGCGTCCCGGAAATTCAGGACATATTGGGACAAAGCGGGCACCGGCGTCGTGGCGATGAGCAGGCCGATCAGAAAACGCTTCATGGTGTCTTTCTTGGCGGCGCACTGACGATCGTGACCGGCTGCGCGGCAGGCGGCGGAGTCACGGCCGGCAGCGGCGGTGTGGTGGAAGATGTGTAGGCAGGCGAGGGCGCGGCGGAGGGCTGCGGCGTTCCACTGCCGGCGACCGGTGCGGGCTGGGATTGATCGAGGAACAATTGCTCCGTCGCCCCCCCCCGGCTGATCGTCACGCTGTCGAAGCTGACGCCGGTCAGCGTTACGCCCGGCACGATTTCATCGCCCACGGCAAAGCTCTGCTGCTGGCCGTCCGGCGTGCTGATGATCGCCGATCCTCGGCCCGAGGCGCGATCTTCCCTGACGCCGAACAATTTGATGTTGAGCGAGGTGACTTGCATCGGTCCGGTGTCGCCGTTCAACCGAAAGAAGGGATCGAAGGCGGCGAAGGCGGAGGGCGGAATAGTCTGGGCGGTTTGAACCGGCAGGCTCGCGCGCCATTCTCCGACCGGGCCGACCGGCGTGACGATCGCCCAGACGAGGCGCGCGCACTGGATCGCGACGAGCGATAGCAAGGCGATTTCCAGCCCGGAATAAACCGTGACGCGCGGAAGGCGGCGCAGCAGCCGGCCGGTGCGCCGATCGAGTTTCATCCGCATGCCATTCTCATGTCGAAAGGGGACGTAATCGCCATGGACCGGCCCGTTAAGACGCGCGGATGAGCGGACGATGAAGGTGCCGTGACGCTTTCGTGACACGTCCTCCCGCTCATTCCATTCCGATTACCGTGCGTCATCTATCCCCACTATCGCGCAGCCCAGGCGGGCGCGACTCCCCCCGGAGCCGGCGATCCTGCCATAGCATTGCCTTTCCCTTGAAGTAATTGAAAATTTCTTAGCAAAACCAACGGCGAAGGTCTTATTTCGCAAAGGCAGCCACGGATTCGCGCTGGACTTGGCCGTGAGCCGGAGTCACTGCTGTGCAAAGAGCGCGGCCGGGGATCGCGCCGCAACAGCCGGGGATGCCAGTCATGACGACCATGTTGAAGAAAAAGCCGCTGCTCGGGTTTTGGGGCTTGTGGAACATTTCATTCGGCTTTTTCGGGATCCAGATCGCCTTCGCGCTTCAGAATGCGAATGTCAGCCGCATCTTTCAGACGCTCGGCGCCTCCATCGATGATCTGCCGATCCTGTGGATCGCGGGGCCGGTGACCGGCCTCCTCGTCCAGCCGCTCATTGGTTATTTCAGCGACCGCACCTGGGGCCCGCTCGGCCGCCGCCGTCCCTATTTCCTGGGCGGCGCGATCCTCTGTTCGATCGCCCTGGTCGCCATGCCCAATTCCTCGGCCTTGTGGATGGCGGCGAGCCTGCTCTGGATGCTCGACGCGTCGGTCAACATATCGATGGAGCCGTTCCGCGCTTTCGTCGGCGACATGCTCGACGAACGGCAACGCACGGCGGGCTATGCCTTTCAGACGGTGTTCATCGGCGCGGGCGCGGTCGTCGCGTCGCTGGCGCCGGCATTGCTCAACAATGTGTTCGGCGTGTCCAACGTCGCGCCCGAAGGCGTGGTGCCGGATTCGGTGCGCTGGTCCTTCTATCTCGGCGCGGCGATGGCGCTCGGCGCCGTTCTGTGGACCGTCCTCACCACCCGGGAATATTCCCCGGACCAGATGGCGCAATTCACGCGAGAAACGGGCCCGGAAACCCCGCATGCCGCTGCCGTGCCGAGCCTGGTGGGCGCTTTCGCCTGGATCGCGGCGGGGGCCGTCATCGTCGCTCTGGTTTCCGCCCTCGGCCTCGACAATCCGCTTTACATATTGGGCTTCGGCCTCGCCGCATTCGGCGCGGCGCAGATCGCCAACCACGTCCGGGCGGCAAGCGGCCGGAGCGCCGGCGTGCTCGGTCATATCCTCAGCGATCTCTGGTCGATGCCGCAAACGATGCGGCGGCTGGCGGTGATCCAGTTCCTGTCCTGGTTCGCGCTCTTCATCCTCTGGGTCTATGCGACCCCGATCGTCACGCAATATCAGTTCGGCTCTACCGACACCGCCTCGGTCGCCTATAATGAAGGCGCGGATTATGTGGGCGTCCTGTTCGCCGTCTATAACGGCATCGCCGCGCTCTATGCCTTCGCCATTCCCGCCATTGCGGCGCGGATCGGCACGGCGCGGCTTCATGCCCTCAACCTTGTCGCGGGTGGTCTCGGCCTCGCTTCGTTCGCGGTGATCGGGGATCCCAACCTGCTGATGGTCTCGATGGTCGGCATCGGCATGGCCTGGGCCTCGATCCTCAGCCTGCCTTATTCCATCCTCTGCGGCGCGCTGCCGCAGAATAAGCTCGGCATCTATATGGGCCTGTTCAACATCTTCATCGTCCTGCCGCAGCTCGTCGTCGCGACGGTGATGGGCGCGCTCGTCCGCCATCTCTATCCCGAGGCGCCGGTCGTTTCCTTCCTGATCGGCGGCGGCTTCATGGTCGCGGCGGCGGCGGCATCGTTGAGGCTCAGCCGAACCACGCAATGACCATTCGCGTCACCGCCCTCTACAAGTTCACGCCCTTCGAAGATCCCGCCGCGGTCAAGGCGCGGCTCGACGATGCCTGCGCGGCGGCCGGGATCAACGGCACCCTCCTCATCGCACGCGAAGGCATTAACGGCACGATTGCCGGGAGTCATGACGGCATAGAAGCCGCGCTCTCAGCGATCCGCGCGCTGCCCGGCTGCGCGGGCCTCTCCTTCAAGGACAGCCATGCCGAAACCATGCCCTTCGGCCGCATGAAAGTGCGGCTGAAGAAGGAAATCGTCACGATGGGGGAGCCCGACGTTGATCCCCTTCAGGGCACCGGCCACTATGTCGCGCCAGAGGATTGGAACGCGCTCATCGCCGATCCCGGTACGGTCGTCATCGATACGCGCAACGATTACGAAGTCGGCATCGGCACCTTCAAGGGCGCGGTCGACCCCAAGACGGAGAGCTTCCGCGAATTCCCGCAATGGTTCCGCGCGCATCGCAAGGAACTGGAAAAGGCGCCGAGGGTCGCGATGTTCTGCACCGGCGGCATACGCTGCGAAAAGGCGACGGCGTTCCTGAAGGCCGAGGGGATCGAAGAAGTCTACCACCTCGACGGCGGGATCCTCAAATATCTCGAAACCGTGCCGCGCCAGGAAAGCCTGTGGCAGGGCGAATGTTTCGTGTTCGACGAACGGGTGTCGGTCGGCCACGGGCTGGAGATTGGCACGCACGTCCTCTGCAAGCCTTGCGGCCGTCCGGTCAGCGCGGAAGAGCGGAGATCGCCGCTTTATGTCGAGGGGGTAAGCTGCCCTCACTGCACCCAATAATCGTGTTCCTGCGAAAGCAGGAACCAGCGGCGCCGATCGGTAGACTGGACTCCTGCTTTCGCAGGAACCCAATCAGGCGAGCGAAGCCGCCTTCCGCGCCATATCTTCGATCGCCGCCACGTCCGGCGCCCCCTTGCCGATCAACCAGCTGCCGCCGACGCACAGCACCGCCTCTTCGGCGAGATAGGTTGGAGCCGTTTCGGCGGTGATCCCGCCGGTTGGGCAGAAGCGCACGTTGCCGAACGGCCCGGCGAGGGCCTTCAGCGCCTTCAATCCGCCTGACGCTTCGGCCGGGAAGAATTTGAAACGGTCCAGGCCCATGTCGAGCCCGCGCATGATGTCGCCCGCATTGGCGACACCGGGCAGGAACGGAATGCCGCTTGCAATCGCCGCCCGTCCAAGCGACTCGGTGAGCCCCGGCGACACGATGAATTCGGCGCCCGCGTCGATGCTCCGCCGCAAATCCTGTTCGTTGAGCACGGTCCCCGCGCCGACGATCGCGCCCTCCACCTTCTTCATTTCGCGAATGACGTCGAGCGCCGCTTCGGTGCGGAGGGTGACTTCCAGCACCCGAAGGCCGCCCTTCACCAAAGCCTCGGCGATGGGCCGTGCATGGGCAGCATCCTCGATCACCAGCACCGGAATGACCGGCGATGTGCGCATGATCGTGTCGATCCTCGTCATTCGTGAAACTCCCCGGCAAAGGCGGCGGCGGCGCCGAACAGGCCCGGCTGGTCGTAGGTGATGAGCTTCACCGGCATTTCATCCATGCGCCGTTCGAACCGCCCCTTGGCGATGAAGCGGTCGCGGAAGCCGGAGCGCGGCAGGTGATCGGCGATACGCAGGCCGACGCCGCCCGCGATCACCACGGCGGATGCACCATGGGCGAGGGCAAGGTCGCCCGCCACCGCGCCGAGACTCAGGCAGAAACGGTCGAGGGCGGCAGAGGCGAGGCTATCCTCCGCGCCGAGTGCGGCGGCCCACAAGGTCTTGTCGTCGCGATACTGGACCTGCCGGTTCTCGATGGCTGCCAGCGCTTCGTAGAGGCTGGCGAGACCTGGTCCAGAAGCGATCCGCTCCACCGACACACGCCGATAACGTTCGCGCAGCTTGTGGAGGATCTTATCCTCCAACCCGTCGAGCGGCGCGAAGTCGATATGACCGCCTTCAGTTTCGATCACATGATAGCGCCCACCGCGCTTCAGCAGCTGCGCGACGCCAAGCCCAGTGCCGGGGCCGACAATGGTGATGACGCCGTCTTCCGGCAGCAACCTGTCCGGCCCGCAGAGATGACGGAAATTGTCCGGACCCAACTGCGCCACCGCATGGCCCACCGCACCGAAATCGTTGACGAGGCTATAGCGGTCGACGTTCAGCCGCTCCTTGATAAGCGCCGGGCGGATGACCCATGGATTGTTGGTGAGCTTCAGCAGGTCGCCCTGCACCGGCCCGGCAAAGGCGATGCCCGCGGCGCGGGGGAGGGGGCGGCCGATGCGGCTTTCGAAATCCTCCCAGGCGGTTTGCAGGCTGGCATGTTCGGCGGTCTTCAGCACGCATTCCTCGCCGAGCGAGACGACGCGCCCCCCCGCCACTTCCGCAAGGGCGAAACGCGCGTGCGTTCCCCCGATATCGACTGCGACGATTTCGGTCACAGGGCTTCCTCCATGGCATGTAGCATGGCCGACGCACCCTTTTCGGCGCTGTCGGCGGTGTGGCGCATCAGCGCGAAAAGCTCCCGGCCCGTGCCGACCGGTGCGGGCGGCGCCTTTGCCGGATCGCGCGCATCGAGATCCTCGACCAGCGCCACGATCTCTCCGCTATCCGCCGACACGCGCAGGATGTCGCCGTCCCGCAGCTTCGACAGCGGACCGCCGCCCAAGGCTTCGGGGGTGACGTGGATGGCGGCGGGCACCTTGCCGGACGCCCCGGACATACGCCCGTCCGTCACCAAAGCGACCTTGAAGCCGCGATCCTGAAGGACGCCGAGTGCGGGGGTCAGCTTGTGCAGCTCCGGCATGCCGTTGGCGCGCGGCCCCTGGAAGCGGACGACCACGATCACGTCCTTTTCAAGCTCGCCCGCCTTGAACGCGGCGAGCACTTCATCCTGATCGGCGAAGACGCGCGCGGGCGCCTCGATCGTCCAGCGCGAGCGCTCGACCGCGCTCGTCTTGATGATCCCGCGACCAAGATTGCCCTTGAGCAGGCGCATGCCGCCGTCCGGCTGGAACGGATCGCTCGCCGGACGCAGCATGGTTTCGTCGAGGCTTTGCTCCGGCGCATCGGCCCAAACCACATTGTGCTTCTGCGAAGGCATGAGCCCAGCGGCGCCATCTTCTGGGTTCCCGCTTTCGCGGGAACACAATCGGGGGTCTCTGGCATGATCCCGAAGCGACGATCCCGCCACCGTCATGATGTCGTCGTGGAGCAGGCCGTTGTCGAGCAAGGTCCGGATCGTGAAGCCGATGCCGCCCGCCGCCTGGAAATGGTTCACGTCGCCCGATCCATTCGGATAGACTCGAGCGATCAGCGGCACGGCGGCCGAAAGACGATCGAGATCCTCCCAATCGATTACGATCCCGGCGGCGCGCGCAATGGCGGGAATGTGAATGGCGTGATTGGTCGAGCCGCCGGTCGCGAGCAGGCCGACCGCCGCGTTGACGATCGCCTTCTCGTCGACGCAAGCCCCCAGCGGACGATAATCTTCGCCCTTCCAGCCGATCTCGGCGAGCCGGTGGACGGCCGCACGGGTCAGCTCCTGCCGCAGCTTCGTGCCCGGATTGACGAAGGCCGCGCCCGGCATGTGGAGGCCCATCACCTCCATCATCATCTGGTTCGAATTGGCGGTGCCGTAAAAGGTGCAGGTGCCCGCGCCATGATAGGAAGCGGCCTCGGCCTCCAGCAATTCCTCGCGGCTGGCTTTCCCTTCCGCATAAAGCTGGCGGACGCGCTGCTTTTCCTTGTTGGCGAGGCCCGACGGCATGGGGCCCGCCGGAATGAGGATGGTCGGCAGATGCCCGAAGCGCAGCGCGCCGATCAGCAGGCCCGGCACGATCTTGTCGCAAATGCCGAGCAGGACCGCGCCCTCGAACATGCCATGAGAGAGGGCGATGGCGGTGGACATGGCGATCGTGTCGCGGCTGAACAGCGAGAGTTCCATGCCCGCCTGGCCCTGCGTCACGCCGTCGCACATGGCGGGAACGCCGCCCGCAACCTGCGCCGTCGCGCCCACTTCGCGGGCGAAGACCTTCATCTGCTCAGGGTAGCGATAATAAGGCGCATGGGCCGACAGCATGTCGTTATAGGCGGTGACGATGCCGATATTCATGCCCGCATTGCCGCGGATCGCCGGCTTGTCCTCGCCCGCCGCCGCGAAGCCATGGGCGAAATTGCCGCAGCTCATGCGCGGCCGCGAAATGCCATTCTCGCGCTCGCTCCGGATCAGGTCGAGATAACGCTGCCGCGAAGGCCGCGACCGTTCGATGATGCGGTCGGTGACCGCCGCGATTTCAGGGTGAAGGTTCGTCATAACTCAATCCAACTTGTTCCCCGGCGAAGGCCGGGGTCCAGCCGCTCGGGGGGTGCCGTTGGGCTCCGGCCTGCGCCGGAGCACAATGTGCTATTCATGCCAGCTCACGCCGTCGCGCTCGGTCAGCGCAATGGCGGCTGAAGGCCCCCAATTGCCCGCCGCATAGGGCCTGGGAGTCATCGCCTTGGCCGCCCAGCCGTTGCGAATGGCGTCGATCCATTCCCACTGCGCTTCGACTTCGTCCCGCCGCACGAACAAGGTGGGGTCGCCCTCGATCAGGTCAAGCAGCAGCCGTTCATAAGCAATGCGCCGCCGCGTGTCGGCGAAGGCATTGGCCATGCCGAGGTCCAGCGGCACTTCGCGCAACCGAATGCCGTCCCGGTCCAGCCCCGGCTGCTTCGCCATGGTGAGGAGACGGATATTCTCCTGCGGCTGCAGGTTGATGATCAGCTTGTTGGCCTTCAGCGCCGCGCCCTTCGACGCGAAGATGGAATGCGGCACCGGCTTGAACTGGATGACGATCATCGACTGGCGCTGCGGCAGGCGCTTGCCGGTGCGAAGATAGAAAGGCACGCCCTTCCACCGCCAATTGTCGACATGGGCCTTGAGCGCCACGAAGGTCTCGGTGCCGGAAGGCTGGCCAAGCTCCTCGGCATAAGCCGGGACGGCCGAACCGCCGATCGCGCCCGCCTGATACTGGCCGGTGACGCTATTCGTCTCGACGGCGCTTGCATCAATCGGGCGAAGCGCGCGCAGCACCTTCACCTTCTCGTCGCGGACCTCGGTCGCGCTGAACTGATTGGGTGGCTCCATCGCCACCAGTGCGAGCAATTGGAGCATGTGGTTCTGAACCATGTCGCGGAGCGCACCGGTGCCGTCGTAAAAACCGACGCGGCCTTCCAGCCCGACCGTCTCGGCGACGGTGATCTGGACATGATCGATATGGCCGGCATTCCACAACGGCTCGAACAGCGCATTGCCGAAGCGCAGGGCAAGGAGGTTCTGCACCGTTTCCTTGCCGAGATAATGGTCGATGCGGAACGTCCGCTCTTCTGGGAAGACGGCGGCGACCGCATCGTTGATGTCGCGGCTGGAGGCGAGATCGGTGCCGAGCGGCTTTTCGAGCGCGAGGCGGACATTGTCGCCCGCCAGCCCCGCTCGTTGCAGGCCCGCGATCGTCGTCTTGAACAGCGAGGGAGCCGTCGACAGGAAGATGGCCAGGCCCTTCTCGGTCGAACCCACCGCCTCGGCCAGGCGGCCATATTGCGCGATGTCCGATGCATCGAGGGCGACATAGCTAAGCCGCGCAATGAAGCGCGCGACAGCTTCGTCCTTCAGATAATCCGCATCCACGAAGCGCTTCAGCGCCCCCTCCGCCGCCGTCCGGAAGGCCTCGGTATCCAGGTCGCTTCGCGCCGTCGCGACGATGCGGAGCGCGGGGGGCAGCAGGCCGTCGAGGTCGAGGCCGTAGAGCGACGGCAACAGCATGCGCTGGGCAAGATCGCCCGTCGCACCGAACAGCAGCAGCGTGTTAGCGCTTTCCTTGAGCACCAGCGGTTTCCTTCCCCAACAAGAATTGCAAGGGCACATCGACCCTTGCCCGCCAGGCATCCTCATTATGCGGCATTCCAGGATAGGCGCGGCTTAACCAGTCCTTGCCGTCTGTCCATCCCCGGCTTTTCAGCATCGCATCGATCCGCTTTTGATAGGCCGCATAGTCCGGGAGGTCCAGTTCGGCGCCGCTATCGATATAGAGGCGGTGCCGCCCGGGCCTCGGCAAAGCGGCGCGGAGATAGGCTTCGGCCGAATTCATCGATGCCGCGATTTCGGCGCGGGTCACCGCCATGTCGGGGCCCCCATAGCGCATCGGCCAATGCGTGGAGAGCGACGCCGCGCCGCCGAATATCTGGGGATAGTGCGCGATCGCCGCCAGCGATACGATGCCGCCCATGCTCGATCCCATGACGAACGTGCTCTCCCGCCCCGGTGCGGTGTTGTAATGCCGGTCGATGAAGGGCTTCAGTTCCTCCGCGATAAAGCGCAGATAGCCGTCGGCGAGGGCGGGGCCGCCATAATAAGCCTCGATATCCTTGCGATAGATGGACGGAATTCCGGCATAGGCGCGGCCCGGCAGATATTCCTGCATCCGCTTCGGTGTGTTCCATATGCCGACGATGATGAACGGCCTGACCTTGCCTTCCGCGATCAGCCGCGCCGCCGTTTCGTCCAGCCCCCATTCCTTGCCGCCATATCCGGTCGAAGGATCGAACAGATTCTGTCCGTCATGCGCATAGAGGACGGCATAGGGCGCGCCGCCGCGGTCGTAGCCGGGCGGAAGCCAAACCGAAACATCGCGCGGCGCCGCGAAGCGCGAGGGGTAGGCGCGATAGTGATTGAGCTGCCCGGGCCCCCAGGGCGCCGCCGCGCCGGGCTGGGGCATCGCCATCGCGATCAGGCAAGCGGACAGGACGGCGAACGCACGGATCATCGGGAACATTCCTTTGCCGGGGCCTTACCAAGGAGGAAGAGGAGGGGGATGTCGATCCGCTCGCGCCAGGCATTCTCTTCATGCGCGGCGCCAGGGAACGGGCAGGTGAGCCAATTTTCGCCTCGCCTGTAGCCGCGCTTCTGGACCACCCTGTCCACCCGTTCCTGATACGGGGCGTAGAGGACGTCGATCGTTTCCGTCCCATGATCGAAATAAAGGGCGTGGGTTGTCGGTGACGGCAAGGCCGTCTCCAGCCATGTTTCGAACGCCGCCGTCACCGCCGCTTTTTCAGCGTCCGGGCGTGGCTCGACCGGCCAGGACAGGAACAGGGGCCAGTGGGTCGAGATCGCCGCCCCCTTCCCGAAAACCTCCGGATATTCAGCCATGGCATAGAGGGAGATGAGGCCCCCCATGCTCGATCCGGAAATGAAGGTATTGTCCTTGCCGGGCAGGGTGCGAAAGCTGCGGTCCACCCAGGGCTTCAATTCCTTCACGAGAAAGCGGAGATAGTCGTCCGAAAGCGGCAGTCCCTTGTGGAGCTCCCGCAGCTGGGCGCGATAGGGTTCGGGAAGGGCGGCCGCCACCTTCGCCGGCATATAGTCGCGCAGGCGCTGCTCCGTGGCCCAGACGCCGACGACGATCGCCGGCCGCACCGTCCCCTCCAGGACAAGGCGCTCCATCGCCTCGTCGACGCCCCATTCCTTGTTGAAGTTGGAGGTGGCGGCATCGAACAGATTGTGCCCGTCATGCATGTAAAGGACCGGGTAACGCTCATCCGACCCATCGTAGCCGGGCGGCAGCCAAATGGTCAGGCTTCGCGGCAGCAGGTTGGCGGATTGCACATTGTCGTAGCGGATCAGCCGCCCGGGCTCCTTCGCCGGCGCCGCAGCGCCGGCGAAGAGAAGGGCGCAGAGCAGCAGGCCGCGCAGCATCAGCGCAGCGCCACGAAGCGGATCGCCTGACCGCCGCCGGCGGCAAGGTTCAGAGTCAGCGTGTCCGCGCTGGTCACGATCCTTTCCTCGATGGCGATGCTCTTTGGATTGCTCTTGTAATCCGCCCCTTCGCCGTCGCGGTAGATTTGCGCGCGGTAGCGCTTGCCGGGTGCCAGGAAGGAGAGGGGGGTGGAAAGCGCGCGGCCATTCTCGTCCGTCACCGCGCCCAGGTACCAATCCTCGCTCTTCCGGTCCTTGCGCGCGATGGTGACATAATCGCCGATCTCGCCGTTGAGGACGCGCGTTTCCGACCAATCGGTCGGCACGTCCTTGATGAACTGGAAGGGCTTTAGGTTCGCTTCATAATGTTCGGGAAGGTCGGCCGCCATGTGGATGGGCGAATAAAGGACGACGTAGAGCGCCAGCTGCTTTGCCATCGTCGACTGGATCGGCTGGCCACGTCCTTCCAGGCTCAGGATACCGGGCGTGAAATCCATCGGCCCGGCGAGCATGCGGGTGAAGACGAGGTTCGCTTCATGCTCCGGCGGGTTGGGCGGCTGTCCCCAGGCGTTGAATTCCATGCCGCGCGCGCCCTCGCGGGAGACCCAATTGGGATAGGTGCGGCGGAGGCCGGTATCCTTGAACGGCTCATGCGCGTTGATGGCGATCTTCCGCTTGGCGGCTTCCTTCACCACGTCGAGGGAATGGCGCGACATGATCTGGCCTTCATGCCATTCGAAGCCGATCCCGCCATCCGGGCGCCGCACCTGGATGCCGCCCGCGTCGGCGACATAGCCGGTCTTCACCGCGTCGATGCCGAGCCGCTCGTAAAGGTCGAAGGCCGCGCCCATTTGCGGCTCGTAGACGGCGATGTTGCCCGCCGTTTCATGATGGCCGATCAGCCGCACGCCCTTCTGCTTGGCGTAAGCGGCGAGCGCTTCGATGTCGAAATCCGGATAGGGTTTGGTGAAGCTGAAATCCTCGCCATTGGCGAACCAGTCGTCGTTCCAGCCCTCGTTCCAGCCTTCGACCAGCACGCCGCGGAAGCCGTGCTTCGCCGCGAAGTCGATATAGCGCTTCACATTCTGCGTCGTCGCGCCATGCTTCGGGCCGGCGCCCCAGCTCGATTTGTCGAGGTGCATTTCCCACCACACGCCGACATATTTGAAAGGTTCGACCCAGCTGACGTCGCCCAGCTTGTTGGGTTCGTTGAGATTGAGGATCAGATCGTTGGTGACGAGGCCGCCCGCCGTGTCGCTGATCTGCATCGTCCGCCACGGCGTCGCGAAGGGGGCTGCGCGCTGCACCTTCGGCCCTTCGGAGGCTTGAGTGAGCATGGCGCGGAAGCGGCCCTTGCCCTCGTTGAGCAGGTTCATGCCCGCATAATCGGTGAGCGCCGCTTCATGAAACGCGATATGGAGGCCGTCGTCCGTGCGGATCGTCATCGGCGTCTGCGCGAGCCCGACCTCGGTGATCGCCGTCTTGCCGTAGAGATATTCCTCGCGGTTCCATTGCAGCGCCGGAATCCACCAGGCGGTCGCCGGTCCCGCGACGGCGAATTCGGTCAGCTCCTCGCCGATCCTCACATCCTTCAGCGCCGCTTGATCCGGGAATTCGTAGCGGAAGCCGACCCCATCGTCGAACACGCGGAACACGACGTCCAGGCTGCGCTTCAGCGCGGTCTTCTCGGTGAGGCGGACGCGCATTTCCCGGTGGTTGTCGCGCACGAAGCGGCGTTCGCCCCATGGCTGCTCCCACGTCGTGTCGGCCGCGCGCACCTGCACATCGGCGATCTCGAAATTGCGCTCCATCTTCGGCGCGTTGGTGAAGATGAAGCCGAGCCGCGACCGGTCGATGATCGTGCGTCCGCTCCGTTGCACCTGATATTCCGGTCGCCCCTCGCCATTCACCTCCACCGTCACGGTCAGCGTGCCGTCGGGCGAACTGACCTTGGCGGGGGTTTGCGCGAAAGCGGGCGCGGCGATGAAGCCGGCGGCAACGATGGAGAGGAAGCGTCCGATCATCTGTCGTCCTTTGCCATGGGGCTTGAAAATTTTTGCGAAGGCTGTGCAGTTAGTCTCATGAAAATCTTTGCAGCAAAATTTGCATGACCGCGCGCCGCAACACCCGGCTCGAAGACATAGCCGAGCTGGCCGGCGTGTCGATTTCCACCGCGTCGCGCGCCTTGAACGACAGCCCGGCAGTCAACGACCGCACCAAGCAGCTGATCTGGAAACTGGCGCGGGAGCATGATTACCCTTTTCGCCGCCACATGCCCGCGGGCCCGATCGGCGCGACGGGGACGATCGCGCTCGTCGTGCCCCGCCCGCAGGCGCGCGAGGTGCAACTGGACGATCCCTTCACGCTCGAGCTTTTCGCGGGTGCCGCCGATGCCGCGCGCGAACGGGGCTGCGACCTGGTCGTCAGCCACTTCGCGCCCACCAGTTACGACGATCTGCTTGCCGCCATGACGACCAGCCGGGCCGATGGCGTGATCTTCCTGGGCCAAAGCGGGCTGCACCCCGCCTTCAATCGCCTTTCCGAGACCGAAGGGCGCTTCGCCGTCTGGGGCGCCCAGCTTCCCGACCAGACTTATTGCTCGATCGGCAGCGACAATCTGCTGGGCGGCCGCCGCGCCACGCTCCACCTCGCCCGTCTCGGCCGCAAGCGCATCGTGTATCTGGGCGATACGGAAGCGCCGGAGGTCAAGCAACGGCTGCGCGGCTATTTCGAGGCGCTGGAACAATCCGGTCTCGATCCCGATCCCAACCTTCTCGTTTCCGCCCATTTCACCGTGGAATCGGGCGAAGCGGCGATGGATGCGATCATTGCGCGCGGCGTTGACGTCGACGGCGTGGTGGCCGCTTCCGATCTCATCGCCCTGGGGGCGATCCGCTCGCTGCTTCACCATGGCCTGCGCGTTCCCGAAGACGTGTCGGTGGTCGGCTATGACGACGTGCCCTTTGCCCGCTACAGCCGCCCCGCGCTCACCACGATCATGCAGGATACGGCGCGCGCGGGCCGCCTGCTCGTGTCCAAATTGCTCGACACCGGCGGGTCGGGGGACATGCGCTCCGAACGCATGCCGACCGACCTCATCGTCCGGGAATCCTGCGGCGGCTGATCTTCCGTCCATCAAAGGCTGGCGATCAAACCCGAATGGGGTCCAAGCGCCGTTCCCGAGACATCGCCGGCACTTTCGATCACCGTCCAGCCTGCGGGCAAGGTCCAGTCCGCGCTGCCGGTGCCAAGATTGAAGACGCACAGCAGGCGCTCGCCGCCATGAATGCGCTCGAAGGCGAGGATCGGCTCCGGCGCGTCGATCGGCCGGATCGATCCAAGGCGGAGAGCCGGATGCCGCTTGCGGAATGCAATCAGGTGCCGGGTATAGTGCAGCATGCTGTCGGGACAGGCTTCCTGCCGGTCGACGGCCAGCGGAACATGCGCGGGATCCAGCGGCAGCCACGGTTCGACCGGCGAAAAGCCGGCCTGCGGCGCGTCGGCCTTCCACGGCACGGGGGTCCGCGCGCCGTCCCGGCCCTGGCTTTCGGGATAATTGGCGATCGCTTCGGGATCCTGCAGCCGCTCGAACGGCACATCGGCTTGCGGCAGTCCGAGTTCCTCGCCTTGATAGAGGAATATGTTGCCGCGCAGCGCCATCAACAGCAGCATCGCTTGCCGCGCGAACGCATCGCGGTCGCGGCCGTGGAGCCAGCGCGACACCGCGCGCGGCGCATCGTGGTTGGAAAATGCCCAGCTCGGCCAACCTTCTCCCGCCGCCTGCGGCCACATGTCGATGGTCTCGTGGATAAGCGCGGGCGTCACGTCCTTCGAATAGAGGAAGTTGAAGCCGTAGGCGCTGTGCAGCCGGTCGGCGCCCCTCGTATAGAGGCGCATCTCTTCATTGGCCTGTTCGCCGCCGACTTCCGCGACGGTGAAGCGGTCGCCGTCATAGCTGTCGACCAAGGCCCGCACCCGCGCCAGGAATTGGGGAATGTCGGGATGCGACTGGTTGTGGAAATGATGCTGGAAATCGAACGGCAATATGCCGCGTCCAAAGCCCGGCGGCACGGGCGGATTGTCGGTCAGCGCCGGATCGTGCATCGAAAAGTTGATCGCATCGAGGCGGAAGCCGTCGACGCCCCGGTCGAACCAGAAGCGCGCGGTTTCCAGCAAGGCCTCCTGCACTTGCGGATTGTGGACGTGAAGGTTGGGCTGACTGCTCAGGAAATTGTGCAGATAATATTGGCCGCGCCGTGTGTCCCAGGTCCAGGCCGGCCCGTGAAAGACGGACAGCCAGTTGTTGGGCGGCGAACCGTCCGGCTTGGCATCCGCCCAGACATACCAGTCGGCTTTCGGATTGTCGCGGCTCGACCGGCTTTCCTTGAACCATGCGTGCTGGTCCGACGTGTGCGCATAGACCTGGTCGATGATGACCTTGAGCCCCAGGTCGTGCGCGCGCGCCAGCAAGGCGTCGAAATCCGCCATGGTTCCGAAAATCGGATCCACGCCGCAATAATCCGCGATGTCGTATCCGAAATCCTTCATCGGAGACGTGAAGAAGGGCGACAGCCAGATCCCGTCCACGCCAAGCGAGGCGACGTGATCGAGGTGCGCGGTGATGCCCGGCAGGTCGCCGACGCCGTCGCCGTTCGAATCCGCGAAGCTGCGCGGATAGATTTGGTAGATGACGGCGCCCTTCCACCAGGGTTCGCTGCCGGCACCGGCGCCGGCCAGTCCTTTGGGCGCCTTGTCCAGGACCAGGCTCGTCACCGTTTATTCGCTTTGCAGACAATATAGTCGAACGGCGCGATCTCCACCTTGACGCTGCCGGGCGCGGTGGCCGCGGGCGCGCAGGAACCGTGCAGCGCGGTCCACCCGAGCGAGGCGGTATCCACCTGCACATTGGCCGAAACCGGCGTCGCACCGGTATTGAACGCGACCAGCGTTTCGCCGCCGCCCGAAGGCGCGCGCCGCGAAAAGGCGAACAGGCCCGGCGTTCTGCCATAAGCCCGCACCACCTGCTCCCCCGACCGCAATGCCGGATCGCTCTTCCGGATCGCGGCCATGCGCGCGATCGCCTGGTAGATGGGATTGGCCGTGTCGAAATTCGACTGCGCCGTACTCGCGGCCGAACCGACGAGCCGGTTGTCGTTATAGACCGCGACCTGGCTCGGGAACATGTCCTCGCGCGCATCCTGGTCGCCGCCGTCGCCGGAAAAGCCTTGCTCGTCGCCATAATAAAGGACCGGGACGCCGCGGGAGAACATGAGCATGGCGTGGCCGAGCAGGTAGCGCCGGGTTATTTCCTCCTCGCTCGCCGCTGGATTGGCCTGCCGCACGAAGGTGGCGAAGCGGCCCATGTCGTGATTGCCGAGGAAGGTCGGCAACTTGCGCGCCGTCGCCTCGCCGCCTTCATAGAGCGCGTCCATCTTGAACAAAGTCGTCAGCCGCTCGGTCGGCGCGCCCCGCGCGACGACATCGCTCACCGCCGACTGGAAAGCGAAATCGAGCACGGTCGGATAGCCGTCGACCCGGGTGAAACGGGCGAGCGCGCCGGGATCCGGCTCGTACACTTCGCCGAAAATATAGAAATTCGGAATGCCCCGTGCCTTGGCGCGCGCCTGCATGGCGGGAACGAAGGCTTGCCAGAATTCCGGATTCACGTGCCGGGCGGTGTCGATGCGAAAGCCGTCAATGGCGAAATCGTCGATCCACTGCCCGAAAATCTCGATGAAGCCGTCGACGACGCGGGGATTTTCCGTGAAGAGATCGTCAAGTCCCGCGAAATCGCCATGGGTCGAGCTTTCGCCCCGGAACGTCGAATCGCCGCGATTGTGATAATAGATCGGGTCGTTGAGCCAGGCCGGAACCTTCACCTTCTCCTCGCCCTTGGGAACATAGGGGGTGTAGGCGTAAGTGGGGTCGGTCAATTTGGCGAAATTGCCGCTGCGCTGGCCGGCCGCCTCGACTCCTTCGAACCCTTCGTTGATGCGCGCGCCTTCGACCCCGCCTTTGGCGGAATAAGGATAATCGGCCTGGCTGCGATAGCCGCAATCATTTTGCGGGCATTCGCGATATTTAATCACGTCCGCCGTATGGTTGGTAATGATGTCGAGATAGATTTTGATGCCGCGCGCATGCGCCGCGTCGACGAAACGCTTCATGTCCCCGCGCGTGCCGAAATGCGGATCGACCTGGGTGAAGTCGGTAATCCAATAGCCGTGATAACCCGACGATTCCCCTCCGGGCGGACCCTGGACCGGCTTGTTCTTGTAAATGGGGCCGAGCCAGATCGCGGTGACGCCAAGGCCGGAGAGGTAATCGAGCCGGTCAGTCAAGCCTTTAAGGTCGCCGCCATGATAGAATCCCTTATGCGCCGGATCGAAGCCGGTCTTCAGCCGGTCGCCCGAAAGGCCGCCTTTGTCGTTCGACGTGTCGCCATTCTCGAACCTGTCCGGCAGGACGAAGTAAATGAAATCGTCCTCGGGTATGCGGTCGAGATGGGTGGGAACCTGCGCAGCGGCGGCCAAGGGCGAAGCGGAAAGGGGAAGGGCAAGCATGATGAGCCGCGCCCAGCGACGAAAAGACATGATCTACCCTCCCTAAAGTTTCCACGATACTTGTGTTTTGCAATTATTTGCAGAACGCGCCGCTTCCCGTCAAGCAAGCGCCGGCAATTTATAATTTCCCAAGCTAAACGCTGGTTTAGAGACTTACCTGTGACATTCCGGACACGCCCGCCACGCCACACGAAATAGCGGCTTGAACAACGGGTAAAATATTTGCAATAATTTGCGGGTCGAAGTGAGACCTCGCACCATGAACGAGGCCGATCGCGACGGGGGCGCCAGATGGCGGACCAGGAGAATGCGAACTCATGCGTTCCGCGCATGGGTTCGTCTGGATGCAATTTAAAGGACCGTCGTGGGGATTTGCGGTCCGGTAGTGGGAGGTTCGCCATGACGTTGAACAAGGATTTTCGCCGTTTCGTATTGATGGGCGGCGCCGCGATGGTCGCGCTGACGGCCGGAGCGCCGGCTTACGCGCAGAACACGCAGTCTCGGGACGCGGCTCAGCCCGTCGAGGGCGAGCAGGAGATCGTGGTCACCGGCTTCCGCGCATCGCTTGAAAGCGCCGTCGCCGAGAAGAAGGATCGCGACCAGATCGTCGAATCGATTTCCGCAGAAGATATCGGCAAGCTGCCCGATGCCTCGATCGCGGAATCGATCGCGCGCCTTCCGGGCCTCACCTCCCAGCGGCTGTCGGGCCGCGCGACCTCCATTTCCATTCGCGGCTTCGCGCCCGACTTTTCGACCACGCTCCTGAACGGGCGTGAGCAGACGTCGACCGGGGACAATCGCGCCGTCGAATTCGATCAATATCCTTCCGAAGTCGTCAACCAGGTTCTGGTCTACAAGACGCCGATGGCGAGCCTCGTTGGCCAGGGCCTGTCGGGCACAGTCGACCTCCGCACCATCCGTCCCATCGATTTCGGCCGTCAGGTCATTTCGGTCGGCGCGCGCGGCAGCTATGCCGACATCGGCAAGCTCAACGCCGGATCCAACGACATGGGCTACCGTGTCTACGGCACATATGTGGACCAATTCGCCAACGATACGTTGGGCGTGGCGCTGTCCGCGAGCTACACGGACGAGCCTTATCATATCGAGGAATTTGAAGCCTGGGGTTACGCAGAAGGACCGGGCGGCAATCGCGTTATCGGCGGCGTGAAGCCTTATGTAACCTCGACGCAGCTGAAGCGGTTGGGCCTGCAGGGAACCGTTCAGTGGCGCCCCGCACCTGAATTCACCACCACCGTTGACGGTTTCTATTCTGACTTCAAGGACGAGCAGATCAAGCGCGGTATCGAGCTTCCGCTTTTCTGGAGCGGCGCGTCGCTGACGCCGGGCGATGTCGTCGATGGTCAGATCGTTAGCGGCACGTTTGCGGGCGTCGAAGGCGTCGTACGCAACGACCTTTTTGTCCGCAATGCCCAGCTTTATTCCTTCGGTTGGAACGGCAAGTATGAAGGCGATGACGGTTGGAACGTCATGGCCGACATCGGCTTTTCGAAAACCGACCGCAACGAGCTGAATTTCGAAACCAATGCCGGCACTGGGCGCGGCGGCGGCGTGGGCGCGACCGACACGATCGCGTTCCGCAGCGGCCGGAACGGCACGACCTTCCGCCCCACCCTCAACTACGGCGATTACAACCTGATCCAGCTGACCAGCCCGCTCGGCTGGGGCGGCGACCAAACCGCGGTTGACGGCACGCGCATTCGCGGCGGCCAGGACGGTTATTACAACAACCGCATCATCGAAGACGAGCTGTGGCAGTACCGCTTTGAAATCGAGAAGGAGCTGGAAGGCGCCGTCCGCAGCGTACAGTTTGGCTTCAACTATACCGATCGTGAGAAGTCCCTGGTTCCGGACGAATATTTCGTAGGTCTCGTCGCCAATACGGACGGCAGGACCAGCGTCGTCGTGCCTGAGCAATATCGCCGGGGGACGACTAACCTGCGCTATCTCGGGCTCGGTCCGGTCATCAGCTACGATCCTCGCGAATTGCTGGACGCGGGCATCTACCAGCTTGTGCGCAACCCCTATGGCGATGTCGTCGTCAAGTCCTACGACATCAGCGAAGAGATCATGACCTGGTACACCCAGGGCAATATCGACACGATGCTCGGGGCAAGCCAGCTGACGGGTAATTTCGGCGTTCAGGCGGTTTTGACCGATCAGCGTTCGCGCGGTGCGCAGGCGTCCCAGATTGGCAACAACCCGAACGGGTCGCCCAACATCGTGGGCATTCCGCGCAACGAAGGCGCGGAATATATCGACATTCTGCCCAGCCTTAACCTCTCGCTTCGCCTGCCGAGCGACTTCGTTATCCGCGTCGGCGCCGCCCGCGAGATCATCCGTCCGCGTCTGGACGATCTGAAGGCGAGCCTTTCCTATGGCTTCAACTACGACGTGCAACCGAACGTGGCGACGGTGCGCGGCAGCTCGGGCAATCCGGAACTGCGTCCGTGGCGGGCGAATGCGGTCGACCTCACCTTCGAAAAGTATTTCGGCCTCAAGGGCTATATTGCCCTCCAGCTGTTCTGGAAGGATCTGAAGTCCTACATTTATAATGACAATGTGGATTTCGATTTTACCGGCTATCCGGTGGGCAATCCCGGAACGTTCGATCCCGATGGTCCGGCGGGTCCGTTGCCGCCACGGCCTATCCCGATCGATTATACCGGTGACGTCAACGTTCCGATCAACGGCAAGGGCGGCAAACTTTACGGCGCTGAATTCGCTGCCACCCTGCCTCTCGACACCTTCACTTCGGCTCTCGACGGCTTTGGCCTGACGGGCGGCGTGTCTTACACCAAGACTAGCATTTCGCCGCGGCCTAATCAGGATCCCGAAGAACTGCCGGGCTATTCGAAGTGGGTGGCGAACGGGACGGCCTATTTTGAAAAATGGGGCTTCTCCGCACGCGCCAGCGTTCGTCATCGCTCTAGCTTCGCCGGTGAAATTTCGGGCTTCGGCGGCAGCCGCGAGCGTCGCCGTGCGCTCGCCGAAACCATCCTGGACGCTCAGATCGGCTATGATTTCCAGCCGGGTTCCACGCTCGAAGGATTATCTCTCTTCCTCCAGGCACAGAATTTGACCGACGAGCCTTTCGTCACCATCGATCCGGGCGAGCGCCTTCAGGTTCGCAACCATCAGAGCTACGGCCGCCGCTTCCTCGCAGGCTTCGGCTACAAATTCTGATAGGCTAGACAGGAACACCCCGCCCGGCGAAAGTCTGGCGGGGTTTTTCTTGTCCGGACGGCGCATGACAGAGGGTATCAGGAACATCGTCATTGTCGGCGGCGGGACTGCCGGGTGGATGACGGCCGCGGCCTTGGCGCGGTTCGCGGGCAAGACGCATCGCATCACCCTCATCGAATCCGACGAGATCGGCACCATCGGCGTCGGCGAGGCGACGATCCCGCAAATCCGGCTGTTCAACCAGGCCCTCGGTCTCGACGAGGACGAGTTCCTCCGCCAAACGCAGGGCACGCTCAAGCTCGGCATCCAGTTCGTCGACTGGCTCCGTCCGGGCCACAGCTACATGCATGCCTTCGGTCCGGTCGGGCGCGGCCTCGGGCTTCTCTCTTTCCACCATTATTGGCTTCGCGCCCGCGCGCTTGGCGTCGCGGCGCCGATCGGCGCTTATAATCTCAACGAAATGGCGGCGCTCGCGGGCAAGTTCGCGCGCGTCGCGCCGCGGCCCGGTTCGCCGGCTCCGGACATGCCTTATGCCTTCCATTTCGACGCGTCCCTCTACGCCGCCTATCTGCGCCGCTATGCCGAGGGTCGCGGGGTGCGGCGGATCGAGGGGCGGATCGCCGACACCGCGCGCGACGGAATGAGCGGCAATGTGGTTTCGGTCCGCCTGGCCGATGGAGAGGACGTCGCGGGCGATCTCTTCATCGACTGCTCGGGCTTTCGCGGCCTCCTGATCGAAGGCGCGATGGCGGCGGGCTACCAGGATTGGAGCCGCTATCTGCCGTGCGACCGCGCCATGGCCGTGCCGTGCGCGCGCGGCGGCGAATTCACGCCTTATACCCGCTCCACGGCGCGAGAGGCCGGCTGGCAATGGCGCATTCCGCTGCAGCATCGCACCGGCAACGGCTATGTCTATTGCAGCCGCTATGTGAGCGACGACGAGGCCGCCGCCACGCTCCTCGCCAATCTCGACGGAGAGGCGCTCGCCGATCCCCGGCCCCTCCGCTTCACGTCGGGGAAGAGGCGGCGCATGTGGGTAGGGAACGTCGTCGCGCTCGGCCTTGCCGCCGGTTTCATGGAGCCGCTGGAATCGACCAGCATCCATCTCGTCCAGGCCGCGATATCCCGCCTGCTTGAGATGCTGCCCAATCGCGATTTCAGCGCCGCCGATATCGCCGAGTTCAATCGCCAATCGGATTTCGAATGGGAGCGGATCCGCGATTTCATCGTCCTTCATTACAAAGCGGTCGAACGCGAAGGGCCGTTCTGGCGGGAATGCCGCGACATGGCGGTACCCGACACCTTGCGCGACAAGATCGACCGTTTCCGCGCCCATGGCTATGTGTCGCGCGAGCATGAGGAATTGTTCACGGAAGCCGGGTGGGTGCAGGTTCTGCTGGGCCAGGGAATCGTGCCCGAAAGCCATCATCCGCTGGCCGACGCCATCGGCGAAGCGGATCTGAAGGGGTTTCTCGCCGACATGGAAAGGTTGCTCCGCCACGAGGCCGGCCGCATGCCGCTTCACGCGGATTTCATCGCCGCCCATTGCGCGGCGCCGCTTCATTGACGATGCCTTCAATAAAGGCTCGACAAAGGGTCTGATGGCGGCAAGTCTGCCGACGACATGATTTCACATGGGAGGGGTAAGAAAATGGCCATGGCTCCAGCCTCCGCGGGCACGCACGCCGCGGCGCCGGGCGACAACGCACCGGCGGATTTGCGCATCTTCGTCTTTGTCCTGTTCTTCGTTTTCGGGGGCATCACCAGCCTAAACGACGTCCTCATTCCGAAGCTGAAGGATCTGTTCGTCCTTTCCGACTTCGAAGCGATGCTGATCCAGTCCGCTTTCTTCAGCGCCTATTTCCTCATTTCCATTCCCGCCGCGGGCCTGGTTCGGAAATTCGGCTATATGCGCACGGCGATGATCGGCCTGCTCACCATGACGGCGGGCTGTCTCTTCTTCATCCCGGCGGCGTCTTCCGGCCTGTTCGTCACCTTCCTCGCCGCGCTCTTCGTGCTGGCGGCGGGCATCACGGTGGTTCAGGTCGTGGCCAATCCGCTCATCTCCCTGCTCGGCAAGCCGCAGACCGCGCATAGCCGTTTGACCTTCGCGCAGGCGTTCAACTCGCTCGGCACCACGATCTTCCCGATCGTCGGCTCTTCGCTGATCCTCGGCGCGCTCGCGACGGTCGATCCGTCCGCCTTGTCGGGCGACGCGCTCACCGCCTATCGCGCCGACGAGGCGCGGGTCGTGACGCAAACCTATATTGGCCTCGCCGTCGCGCTCGCCATCGTCGCGGGCGCCGTGTGGCTCCGCCGCGACCGCCTTGCCGAAGAGAAGAACCCGCCGCGCAGCCTGTTCGGCGCCTTCGACCTCCTGAAGCGTCCGCGCTTCGCCTTCGGCACGCTCGGCATCTTCCTCTATGTCGGCGCCGAAGTCGCGATCGGCTCCTACATCGTCCTCTATCTCACCCAAAGCGACGTGCTCGGCATCGATCAGGTGTCGGCGGGCCATCTCGTCGGCCTCTATTGGGGCGGCGCGATGGTCGGGCGCTTCGTCGGCTCGGCGATCCTGCGCGTTTTCTCGCCCGGCAAGGTGCTGACGACCTATGCCCTGATCAACGTCCTGCTGCTGCTCGTTTCGGCGAACACGACCGGCACGGTGGCGGGCTATTCGCTGCTCGCGATCGGCCTCTTCAACTCGATCATGTTCCCGACCATCTTCAGCCTTGCTTCGGAAGGGCTGGGATCGCGCGCGGCGGAAGGCTCCGGCCTCCTCGCCACCGCCATCGTCGGCGGCGCGATCGTGCCGCCGCTCGCGGGCCTCGTATCGGACGCCTCGTCGATCCGCTTCGCCTTCATCGTGCCCGCCATCTGCTATCTCGGCATCGCGGCCTTCGGCTATTATGCCCGCCGTCCGCATACCGATGTCGACATGGCGGAGGTGCCGCTCCAAGTCTGATCGCGAACCGGCGCCGCCCGCGGCAAGGCGGCGCCGGTCTCGAATAGAGGGGGGCGGGGCGAAAACCCTTCCATCCGGTTCTCTCTTGCCAGGCGCGGGATCGGGCTTATCACTCTTGCCATGGCAGAAACGACGGCCGCCGCCGGGAAACACGAACATAAATGGCTGTTGAACGTTGGGATCGCCGCGATTCCGCTCGTTCTCCTCCTGCTCGTTCTGCTGCTCGCGCAGGAATTCCGGACCAGCATCGCTCTGCGCGACCAGATCGACCGTTCGGTCGAGCAGCGCGACCGGTTTCAATCGCTTCTCTCCCTTTTCCAGGATGTCGAAACGGGCCAGCGCGGCTATTTGCTGACCGGGGATCAGCAATTCCTCGCCCCTTACCTCGTCGCGCGCAGCCAGCTGAAGCGCGATCTGGGCAGCCTGACCAGCCAAGCCGACCTCCGGCCGGAACTCCAGCCGGAAATGACCCGGCTCGCCGAGATCGCGGAGGCCAAGCTCGCCTTCGCCGACCTGACCGTTCGCCTCAACGACGAAGGCCGCAGGGCCGAAATGATCGCCACGGTGCGCAGCGGGGAGGGCAAGAGGCTGATGGACGCGATCCGCGCGCGCATTTCCCGCCTCGACGGCGCGCAACGCATCTGGATGAGCGATGCTCAGGAACAGGCCAGGGCCCTGCGCAAGCGAATCCTGCTCTGGACCTTCGGCCTGCTCGTGGGCCTTGCCGTCTTCCTGACCTTCGCCGCCATATTGAATGCGCGCTCCCTCTCGGCGCGGCGGCGGGCGCTCGACCTGCTGGAGGACACCACGGCGCGCCAGCTCGCCATTCTCGACAGCGCCAGCGACGGAATCATCACCCTCAATCCCAGCGGCAGCCTCGAAACCGCGAATCGCGCCGCCGAAAAGATGTTCGGTTACGACGGCGGCGCCCTCCTGCGCCGCGACGTGGGCGTGCTGTTCGAAATCGCGCCGGACGGCGGCGATGCGGGCAGCTTCATCGAACGCCTGCGCCGCCGCTCGAACGGCAAGATCGCCTCTTCGGAACAAATCTGGGCGCGCCGGAGCGACGGCACGGCCTTTCCCGTCGAAGTGTCGCTCAGTCCGATGGACCTTGCCGACGGCACGCATTTCGTCGCCGTGGTGCGCGACATTACCGAACGCCGCGAAATCGAACAGATGAAGAGCGAATTCGTGTCCACCGTCAGCCACGAATTGCGCACGCCGCTCACCTCGATCGCCGGCTCGCTCGGCCTGCTTCTGGGCGGGGCGGCGGGCGTCTTGCCGGAACGCGCGGCGCGCCTCATTCAGATCGCCCATTCCAACAGCGAACGGCTCGTCCGCCTCATCAACGACATTCTCGATATCGAGAAGATCGAATCCGGCAGGATCGAATTCGACATCCGGCCGGTCCTCATCCAGCCGCTGCTGCGCCAGGCGGTGCAGGCGAATCAGGGGTTCGCCGATTCCTACGACGTGCACCTCGCTCTCGAACCGGGGGACGAGAATATGCATGTGCTCGCGGATCACGACCGGCTTATTCAGGTCGTGACCAACCTCATTTCCAACGCGGTCAAATTCTCGCCGGCTGGCGGAACGGTCCGCATCGGCACCAGCGCGCTCGACCGGCGATGCCGCATCACCGTCACCGATCATGGCGGTGGCATTCCGGCCGCTTTCCAATCCCGCATATTCAGCAAGTTTGCCCAGGCGGATTCCTCCGATGCCCGGCAAAAGGGCGGGACGGGCCTCGGCCTCAGTATCGTCAAGGAAATCGTGGCGCGGCTTGGCGGGTCGGTGAGCTTCGAAACCGTGGAGGGCGAGGGCACCGTCTTCAATGTCGATTTGCCCGCCGTGCCGGGAGACGCCGCCCGTGCCGGCAGCGAACAGCGCATTTTGATCTGCGACAGCGACGCCGCCTCCGCTGAGGAAATCGAACGGGCGCTGACCGATGCCGATTTCGTCTGCGACGTGGTCGGCAGCGCCGATCAATTGCACGGCCGCCTGGAAGAAACGCGCTATGCGGCGATCATTCTCGATCTGCTGCTGCCCGATGAAGACGGCATCGGCCTGATCCGGTCGCTGCGCGCGGACCAACGCCACGCTTCCACGCCGATCATCGTGGTATCGGGCCAGGCATCGGCCGCGGACGGAGAGATTTCCCATGCGCTGCCCATCGTCGATTGGCTGCAAAAGCCCTTGCCGCTGGATCGCCTGACGGCGCGCGTCCGAGAAATGCTCGAAACCCATCGCAACGGCCAGCCGCGCATCCTGCATGTCGACGACGACCCCGATGTGCTCAACATCGTCGCGACCGCATTCGACCGGAAAGCCGCCGTCTGCTCGGTGCCCGGCCTTGAAACGGCGCGCGCGGCGCTTGCCGGACAGACGTTCGATCTCGTCATCCTCGACCTCGGCCTCGCCGACGGCTCCGGCCTGGAGCTCCTGCCGGACCTGCGCCGCGCGGATGGCGAGCCGATTCCGGTCGTCATCTTTTCCGCCCAGGACGCCGACCCCCGACTGGCGCGCGCGGTCGACGCGGTGCTCACCAAATCGCGGGCCAGTCTCGGCCGGCTGGTCGATACGGTGGAAAGCCTTGTGGGCGCGCCGCGCGATCAGGAAAGGATGGCAGGATGACGACGCGTCTTCTTTATGTGGACGACGAAGACGATATCCGCGAGGTCGCGGCCATGGCGCTGGAGCTCGATCCGGAGCTTGAGGTGCGGACCTGTTCTTCCGGTTTCGACGCCTTGGTCGCCGCGGCGGAATGGCAGCCCGCGATCATCCTCCTCGACGTCATGATGCCCGGCATGGATGGTCCCACGACCCTGGCGCGGCTGCGCTGCAATGCGGTGACGGCGGCGATCCCGGTCGTTTTCATCACCGCGCGCACCCAGGCGCATGAGGTAGAGAAATTCAAGGAAATGGGCGTCAAGGGCGTGATCGCCAAGCCTTTCGATCCGATGACCCTCGCAGTCCAGGCCCGCGCCCACCTGGACTGACGCCCCGCCGTCACGCTCATTCGGTTCGCCGCTTATCCCGCCTCGCACCGGGAACGCACGTCTTCGCCGCAGCGTTCGCCTGTCGAAAATATTGACACGTCGTTAACCAGGTGAATTCAGAAATGGCGCGGAACCGTACTTGGTCCAATAATTGCTCTAGGCCCGGCAATAATTGCTCTAGGCCCGGCATGTGGAACCGCCTCGCCCGATTGTTCACCATCAAGACCCGTTTCGAGGCTTTTGCAATCATCTATGCCCTCGCGCTCGGCACCACCAGCCGCGGCATGGACTATCTCGAACAATATCCGGGCTTGCCGGGCGTGCTTCTCTTCCTGGCCTGCACCGTCGCGGTCTTCATGGCGGGCGGCAAGATATTGGACGCGGTGCGCCCACCCGCCGTGCGGCTGGTCCGCCCCGGCCCCTTCCGCGCCCCGCCCATCCGCCAAACCGTGGTCGATTGAGGCCGGGGAGGGCGCCGTCATCGGCCGCCTTTCCGGCAGGCACCGCCCGTTCAGCCCACATCGCCACTCATCACAGTCACCGTCATTCCAGCGAAAGCTGGAATCTCGTGCGCCCGCCCTCGGCGGCAAGCCAATCCCAAAATGTGGGAAATTTCGCCGATGAATGGCAAATGAATTTCCCCGACATGATGCGCTAGTCCAAGAAAAGAGCGGTTTTCCGCGGCTTTCACCAATTGGCACGCCTCTTGAAAAAGAGAAGACAAGCCGCCGGACGATCCGACGGATGGAATGGCCAAGGACTTAGGGAGCCGCATCATGTTCAACTTCAAATCAGACATCCAACGTGTCGCCGTCTCCGTCGCCGGCACGTTCCTTCTCACCACCACCTTCGTCGGCGCCGCCATCGGCCCGGCGCGGGCGATCGAAACGACGCCCCTCACCACTGCCGCCGCCACGCCGGATGCGGGCCGCGTCAATGCCTGACGTGATCACCGTCGGCCGGGCCGATCTGCTTCCCTTCTTCATGCCCAGGGAACGGACCGCCCGGCCGAAACCGGCACGGCCCAGTTTCTTTCAGGAGTTTCCGCTGATGAGCATCTTCACCCGCACCCGCGACATCATCGCCGCCAACGTGACGGACCTGCTCGACCGCGCGGAAGACCCGGCGAAGATGATCCGCATGATCGTCCTCGAAATGGAGGAAACGCTCGTCGAGGTCCGCGCTTCGGCCGCGCGGTCGATCGCCGACCAGAAGGAAATGCGCCGCCAGATCACGAAGCTGCAACGCCTTCAGGACGATTGGGTCGAAAAGGCCGAGCTCGCGCTGTCGAAGGACCGCGAGGATCTCGCCAAGGCCGCCTTGGTCGAAAAGCAGAAGGCCGCAAGTCTCGCCGAAAGCCTGGAGGCTGAGATCGCCGTCCTCGAAGATGGCCTGCGCGCTTCCGAGGCCGACATCCAGAAAGTGCAGGCCAAGCTCCGCGAGGCCCGTGCCCGCCAGAGCGCGATCGCGAGCCGCATGGAAAGCGCTCACAACCGCGTCCGCCTTCGCGAAATGTATGCCGGGGCCAAGACGGAGGAAGCCTTTAGCGGCTTCGACGTCCTCGAACGCCGCGTCGACTTCGCCGAAAGCCATGTCGATGCGCTGGCGCTCGGCGCCCCGCCGAAGACACTGGAAGAAGAAATCGCCGATCTCCGCAAGGCGGAGACGATCGAAGCCGAACTGGAAGCGCTGAAGCGCCGCCACATCGCCGCCGGGGAAGCGGCCTGAACAAAGATCAAGGGAGATACGCCATGACCATCCGCCGCAAATTCGCACTCGACAAAGCCAATGCCAAATGGCTGGGCGTCTGCTCCGGCATCGCCCGCACCATGGGCTGGGACGTCACCTTCGTCCGCATCGGCATCGTCGCCGTGACCGTCCTGGGCGCCTTTCCCTGGACGCTGATCGCCTACGGCCTTGCCGGGTGGCTGGCCCCCAAGGCGCGCGGCGATTGGAAGACCGATCCGCGCTTCGATCTCGAACGGCCGCTGCCGCGCAGCTCGACCTATGACGTCCAGGCCAGCATGCGCGACATCGACCATCGTCTCGCCAGCGTCGAAAGCTACGTCACCAACGCCAACACCAGCCTCGCGCGCGAAATCGAAGAATTGCGCTGAGACAGAATAGGACAAGGGAGGAACTTATGAGCGATCCTTTCACCCTCATCACCATCGCGACCGCCAGCCTCTCCGGCCTCGGTATCGCCGCTTTCGCCGGGCTCAAGGGTTGGCAGGGCTGGCTCGACTTGAAGCGGCTGGAGCTTGCGGGGCGCCGCCCGGACACGAACGGCCAGACCGCCTTCGAACGGATCGAGATGGCGGCGCTCAAGGAGCGCATCCGCAAACTCGAAACCATCGCCGAAGTGGTGGACCTTTAAGCAATCGTATCCCGGCGAACGCCGGGGTCCAGTCGCTCAATGAGTGCCGCTGGGCTCCGGCCTTCGCTGGAGCGCGTGATTAGCGGATTTTATCCCGAACGGTCGTGCCGTCGCGCTCGACCCTCCAAATGTCTCCGAAATCCGGGTGGGTGAGCGGCGCGGGCCGCTCCCCGCCAAGCCCCGCCACGATATCCGGCACCGTATTGCTGTGGCCGACGGCCAGCACCGGCCCCGTTTCCGCCTTCAACATCGCGACCAATCCCGCCGTGTCGCGCGGATCGTAAAATTTCGGCGTCAGGCCGAGCTTGGCGGCAAGCGGCGCCGCCGTCTGCTGCGTGCGCTTCGTCGAATTGACATAAATGGCGGCAATGGCGCCTTTGCCGAACCGGGCCGCGAGCAGGCGGGCGGCTTCCTGTCCTTCCTGCGTCAAATCGGGATCGGTCACGCCCTCCGGCGTGTGGAGATGCCGTATCACATAGAAAGCGGGTGCGGGCGGCATCGCGGTCGCGGTCGTGCACGCCCCGAGAATCAGCAGCATGACCGCCAGCATGAACCGCTTCATAAGAACCTCCCCTTTTCTAGCGTTCGTCGCGGAATTCCGCGCCTTTGACAATCGGCTTTCGAGATAGGTGCATCCTCCGAAAAATCTGCTAGGAGGCGGCGCCAAGGCCGCATCAGCCGGTCTCGAAAGGGTATGAGGATGACGACCGATCACGAGCGCCGCAATCGCCCGGCGCTCTCTCTCCATGTGCCGGAACCGGACGCCCGGCCTGGCGACGATGTGGACTTCAGCCATATCGCGATTCCGGCCGCGGGCAGCGTCGCGCGCCCGGACATCAATGTCGCGCCCGCCGACATTCGCGACCTGCCTTACACCCTGATCCGCGTCCTCGATGACGAAGCCAAAGCTGTCGGCCCCTGGGATCCGCGTCTCGACGCCGATACCCTGCGCCGGATGCTGCGCGACATGGCGATGGTGCGCGTCTATGACGAACGCATGTTCCGCGCCCAGCGGCAGGGCAAGACCAGCTTCTACATGAAGTCGCTTGGCGAGGAGGCGGTGGCGGTGGCCGCGGCCCACGCGCTCGACCGCGACGATATGTGCTTCCCGACCTATCGCCAGCAAGGCCTGCTCATCGCGCGCGATTATCCGCTCAAAGAGATGATGTGCCAGGTCTATTCCAATGCGGGCGACAAGCTGAAGGGCCGTCAGCTCCCGATCATGTATTCGGACCGGGAGAAGGGCTTCTTCACCATCTCCGGCAACCTCGGCACGCAATATCCGCAGGCCGTGGGTTGGGCGATGGCTTCGGCGATCAAGGGCGACAGCCGCATCGCCGCCGCCTGGATCGGCGACGGCGCGACGGCGGAAGGCGACTTCCACAATGCCGTCACCTTCGCGGGCGTCTATCGCGCGCCGGTGATCCTGAACGTCGTCAACAATCAGTGGGCGATTTCCAGCTTCTCCGGCATTGCAGGCGGGGAGCTGACCACCTTCGCCGCGCGCGCCGTGGGCTACGGCATTCCGGGCCTGCGCGTCGACGGCAACGACCCGCTCGCCGTCTATGCCGCGACCCGCTGGGCGGCGGACAGGGCGCGCTCGAACCTCGGGCCGACACTCATCGAACTCTTCACCTATCGCGTGGAAGGCCATTCCACGTCCGACGATCCCTCCGCCTACCGGCCGCAGGGTGCAGGTCAGAAATGGCCGCTCGGCGATCCATTGATGCGGCTCAAAGCCCATCTCATCGGCCTCGGCGAATGGGATGAGGAGCGGCACACGGCTCTGCTCGACCAGCTCGGCGAGGAAGTGAAGGCGGCGCAAAAGGAGTCGGAGAAACTCGGAACCCTTGGCGGCGAAGCGGCGCAGAGCGTCGAATCCATGTTCGACGATGTCTTCGCCGAACTCCCCTGGCATTTGAAGGAACAGCGCGACCAGGCGCTCGCGGAAGCGGAGGCGAAGCGCAAATGACCGTGATGAACATGATCGAGGCGCTGAACAGCGCCCACGACGTGATGATGGAGCGCGATCCCGACATCGTCGTGATGGGCGAGGATGTCGGCTATTTCGGCGGCGTCTTCCGCGTAACTGCCGGCCTTCAGAAAAAATATGGCAAGACCCGCGCCTTCGACACCCCCATCGCGGAAGGCGGCATCGCGGGCACCGCGATCGGCATGGCGGCCTATGGCCTGAAGCCGGTCGTCGAAATGCAGTTCGCCGACTATATCTATCCCGCCTTCGACCAGATCGTGTCGGAGGCCGGCCGCATGCGTTACCGCACGGCGGGCGAATGGACGCTCCCCATGGTGTTCCGCTCTCCTTATGGCGGCGGCATTTTCGGCGGCCAGACGCACAGCCAGTCGCCCGAGGCGCTCTTCGCCCATGTCTGCGGCATCAAGACGGTGATCCCGTCCAACCCTTACGACGCCAAGGGCCTGCTGATCGCCGCGATCGAGGATCCCGATCCGGTCATCTTCTTCGAGCCCAAGCGCATTTATAACGGCCCGTTCGACGGTTTCCACGACCGGCCGGTGACGCCCTGGGCCAAGCATCCGGCGGCGGAAGTGCCCGAAGGCTATTACACCGTGCCGCTCGGCAAGGCCGCTATCGCCCGCGAAGGCAATGACGTGACGATCCTCGCCTACGGCACCATGGTCCACGTCGCGCTCGCCACGGTGGAAGAGGGGGGCATCGACGCGGAAGTCATCGACCTCCGCTCCATCGTTCCGGTGGACATCGAAACCATCGAGGCGTCGGTGAAGAAAACCGGCCGCTGCGTCGTGATCCACGAAGCGACCCGCACCGCGGGCTTCGGCGCGGAACTCGCCGCGCTCGTCCAGGAACGCTGCTTCTATCATCTGGAAGCGCCGGTGCAGCGCGTGACGGGTTACGACACGCCCTATCCGCATTCGCTGGAATGGACTTACTTTCCGGGGCCGACCCGCCTCGGCATCGCCCTTAAAAAAGCATTGGAGGATTGACCCTCATGGCGCGCTTCGAATTCAAGCTGCCCGACATCGGCGAAGGCATTGCCGAGGCCGAGATCGTCGCATGGCACATCAAGGTCGGCGACACCGTCAAGGAAGATCAGCAGATCGCCGACATGATGACCGACAAGGCGACGGTGGAGATGGAAGCGCCGGTGTCCGGCAAGGTCGTATCGCTTGCGGGCGAAGTTGGTGACCAGATCGCCATCGGATCCGTGCTCGTCGTGTTTGAGACCGAGGGTGAGGTTGCCGCTCCTCCCGAAGCCGAGCGGAGCGACACTGTCGCGTTGGGAGACGGCCTGATCGAACCGACGCCCCAGATTGAGGAAGCCATTCCCTCCACCCAAGAAACGTTCGTCCCGAGCGAAGTCGAGGGGCGTGTCACGCAAACCGAACAGCGCGCCTCGACTGCGCTCGCCACGAACGAAAATGGTGCGGAAGACAAGAAAGCCCATGTCCTCGCCTCTCCCGCCGTCCGCCAGCGCGCCCGCGATCTCGGCATCGACCTCAGCCAGGTCCGCACCGCCTCCGACCGCATCCGCCACGCCGATCTCGACGCCTATCTCCTTTACAATGGCGGCTCGGTCTCCGCGCGCGGTTCCGCGCCGCGCGAGGACGAGCAGATCAAGGTCGTCGGCCTCCGCCGCAAGATCGCGGAGAATATGCAGGAAGCGAAGCGCCGCATCCCGCATTTCACCTATGTCGAGGAATATGACGTCACCGCGCTCGAGCAAACGCGCGCGATGATGAACGCGGATCGCGGCGGCAATCCGAAGCTCACCATGCTCCCCTTCCTCATCACCGCGATGAGCCGGACGCTGGCCGATTATCCGCAGATCAACGCCCGCTATGATGACGAAGCCAATGTCATCACCCGTTCGGGCGCCGTCCATATGGGCATGGCGACGCAGACCGATCAGGGCCTGTCCGTCGCCGTGATCCGCAATGCCGAAAGCCGCGACCTCTGGGGCCTTGCAGCGGAGATCAAGCGCCTCGCCGACGCCGCCCGCGCAGGCAAGGCGACCCGCGAGGAACTCTCCGGCTCCACCATCACCATTTCGAGCCTTGGGCCCATGGGCGGCGTCGTCTCGACCCCGGTTATCAACCGCCCCGAAGTCGCGATCATCGCGGTCAACAAGGTGGAGGAAAAGCCGGCCGTGATCGACGGCGAGCTCGAAATCCGCAAGCGGATGAACCTCTCCATCTCCTGCGACCACCGCGTCGTCGACGGCTGGGACGCGGCGAGCTTCATGCAGGATTTGAAAAAGCTGATCGAAAACCCGCTGAAATTGCTGTCGATGCGGTGAGGGTTGAAGGGGAAGAGAGATTCCAGCTTTCGCTGGAATGACGTGACTCCAAAAATCGTCATTCCAACGAAAGCTGGAATCTCACTTCTTAATACAGCTCCAAAGCCCCTCGTCATTCCAGCGAAAGCTGGAATCTCTCTTCCCCTACCGATTGATATCTTCAAATAAATCCCGCCAACCTGGATTGGCTTTCTCCACCAGCTCGATCTTCCACGCCCGCTGCCACGTCTTCAGCAATTTCTCCCGCACGATCGCATCCTCGATCCGCTCATGCCGTTCCGCCAGCACCAGCCGCGCCAGCCGGTAGCGGCAGCAGAAGTCCGACCCCTCGCCGTTCCGGTGCTGGAACACACGCGCGGCCAGATCGGACGTGACGCCAATGTAAAGAACACCGCGCGCCCGGTTCGTCATGATGTATGTCCAGCCGCCGTGCATGCGTCGAAGCTAGCGGAAGTGAAGTGAGATTCCAGCTTTCGCTGGAATGACGTGAACCTAAAAATTAAACCGTCATTCCAGCGAAAGCTGGAATCTCCTTTCCTCTTCGGCTCCGATGCCAAACGCTAAAACCGGTAATTCACCCGCATCCCGATATTGTCGATCCCGGGATTTTGCCGGCTGAACAGCTGCGCGTGGCTCAAATGCACCCAGCTTGCCTCCACCGACACGCGCCCGCTGACTTGATATCCCACCGCGATTTCCGGCTCGAACAGCACGCGTGACCCGAAGACGATGCGATCGCGCCGGTCGATCTCTCCGCCGGGCCCGTCGTGGATCGCAATCCCGATGCCGGGCCGCGCATAGACCGTCTTTCCGAATTTCCAGCTGAGGCCCGCCGCGGCGAAATTCGCGCCTCCATCCGTGCTCACCGAAACGAAGGCGTGGGGGGAAGGGCGGCCGATAAATCCCAAGGCGCCGATCCTGTCGCCGCGCCAGCCGAGCTGCAGAGCGACGCCCTCCTCGATCCCGCTCTTGGTGAAGACGGTATCGACATCCTGGGTGTGGAGGCCGCCGAATATCTCGTCCGCCCGGGCGGAACCGGCCCAGGGCAGCGCAACGGATAGTCCGGCGGCGACAATCATCCTCATCTTTTTCTCCCTCAATCGCGCACGGCGTCGTGGCAGCCGCTTTCGTCGCCCAGGACGGCGCGGCGGAATTCCTCCAATACGGTCATGGCGCCGGTCATGGAAGAAAGCGGCGTTTCCAGTCCCAGCTTCACGGCCACTCCCGCGAGGATCGTCTCCGCTTCGTCGAACGCGCGGCAGAAGAGCGGCGCCAGATCGGCCCGGTCCGTGGCGAGACGGCGGAAAACGGCCATCAGCACGGCCTGGATTGCCACCACTTCCGCTTTGACGATATCGGCTTCGGTTTCGTCCATGGCCCTGTCCTCGCTCTTGGCGAAACAACCCACGGATCCGCCCGAAGCTCCGCCGACCCGCGCCTCAAAAAACCATTTTCCTACAGCATGCCCATTGGCTTAGGCTCGCCGCCATGGACGCTCTTCCCGATTTCCTGCGCTTCACGCCCGTCTCCACCCGGGCGCGCCACGATGGCTGGACGGAGGCTGCTCAACGCCGCTTCATCCTCTCCCTCGCGCGCGGCTTGGGGCCGTCCGCCGCCGCCCGCCGCGAAGGCAAGAGCCGCCAGACCGCTTACGCGCTGCGCGCCAAGCCCGGCGCCGAAAGTTTCGCCGCCGCCTGGGATGCCGCCCAGGATTTTGCCCGTGGCGCCGATGTCGCGCTGGAGGCCGCATTGCCGGGCACCAGGGACGATGTGATGCTCATCCCCCGTTACTATCGTGGGCGCCTCATCGGCTTCGTCCAAAGATCGGATCACCGCGCGCTGTTCCGCACCCTGCGGGCACTCGATCGGGTAACGGACCGGCTCGACACGCCCGGAAACTGTCAAAGCTGACAGATTGGTCGTGCGAAAGGATCAACAGTGTCAGTTTCTGCGTAGCGAAGAGGCGAGCCTTCTTGGCTATCTGAGACTGGCTTGAGCATGTGCTTTGACGGCTGCGACATGCAATTTCTCACCGCTACCGAAGATATCGAGGAGAACTAAGACG
The DNA here is from genome assembly GCF_016025255.1 of Sphingosinicella flava. Taxonomy (NCBI): domain Bacteria; kingdom Pseudomonadati; phylum Pseudomonadota; class Alphaproteobacteria; order Sphingomonadales; family Sphingomicrobiaceae; genus Allosphingosinicella; species Allosphingosinicella flava. Next base: position 1,181,229 of record NZ_CP065592.1, on the reverse strand, counting down.
CTATCGCTAAAAGGCCATGCCTTCCGCCGCTGCCGTGGCGAAAGGATTTCGTCAGGATTGCAAAGAACAAAGCGGATGAACTTTCTTCCTGCAAAATGCGATATTTCTACCGTGCGTATATCCGTCCACAGTAGTCGTTCAGGGCGACAGAAAGGCAGAGAAATTTCTCTCGAGGAGACGATCGCGAGTGGAGAGCCTCGACATTTAAATCTCTGCCACAACAGATGACCAATGAATATCCACCCGATAGGCATCAAGAATAAAAGGCAGAACAGAACGAACCAGTCATGCACAGGTGGAAATTCGCCGTTGAACGCATTGATGAGAAAGCCCAATAATGCGAATGCGGCCAGTACAATACCTGGAGCCATCATGAGCCATATTATTCCGAGCAGTATGGGCAATAAGATAGGCCTGGATATCCGCACTATCTCCTCGTCTGCCGGCACGGTCGTCCCATCTTTTTTCATATAAGGTGTTTAGAAAATGGTTCCTGATTTTTCCTTAATGTCGGCTACCGTTCGGTCGAGGTAGTATGGGGAAAAGAGAGTCCAGCTTTCCCCGCAATAACGCTAAAGCCGCCCCATGCTGAAAAAGACCGCTCCCGACCTTGAAGCCCTGCGTCTCCTCGACGACCGCCTGCGCTGGCTGTCTGCCTGGACGATCCACAATGCCAATCACTTGCGTGAAAGCACAGACGGGCTGAAGGTCGGCGGGCATCAGGCGTCTTGCGCGTCGATGACGGCGATCATGGCGGCGCTCTATTTCCATGCGCTCGGCCCCAACGACAAGGTCGCGGTGAAGCCCCATGCCGGGCCGGTCCTTCACGCCATCCATTATCTGCTCGGCTCGCAAAGCCTGGAGCAGCTCCAGAATTTTCGCGGCTTCGGCGGCATGCAAAGCTATCCGAGCCGGACCAAGGACAAGATCCCGGTCGATTTCTCGACAGGCTCGGTCGGTCTCGGCGTCGCGATCACCGCCTTTGCCAGCCTCATCCAGGATTATCTCCTCGCCCACGGCATTATGCAGCCGGAAGACACCGGCCGCATGGTCGCCTTGATGGGCGATGCGGAGCTCGACGAAGGCAATATCTACGAATGCCTGATCGAAGCCTACAAGCACGACATCCGCAATTGCTGGTGGATCGTCGATTATAATCGCCAGTCGCTCGACGCCACCACCGCCGACCGCATGTTCCGCCGCTTCGACGAGATTTTCGCGAGCTGCGGCTGGCGCGTTGTCACGCTGAAATATGGCAAGCTGCTGGAGGCCGCGTTTGCAGAGAAGGGCGGCGAGGCGTTAAAGGCGTGGCTCGAGGATGTGAGCAACGCCGATTATGCCGCGCTTACCTATCTCGGCGGCGCGGCTTGGCGCGAGCGGCTGCTGAACGAGGCGCCGGAGGCGAAGCCGATCCTCGACGGCCGCGACGATGACGCGCTCCACGCGCTGATGACCAATCTCGGCGGGCACGACATGGCCGCGCTCGTCGACGCCTTCGACGGCGCGCAGGACGATGTGCCGACCCTCTTCATCGCTTATACGGTGAAGGGGCAGGGGCTGCCCTTCGCGGGCCACAAGGACAATCATGCCGGCCTCATGAACCCGGGCCAGATCGCCGCTCTCCGCGAACGCCTCGGCATCGCGGAAGGCGAGGAGTGGGCACCCTATGCGGGCCTCGGCGGTAACAGCGCGGAGGCCGTGAAGACCGTGGTCGAGCGCGCCCGCATCGCCCGCGAAAAGCGCCAGCGGCCCTGGAATGTCGCGGACGTTCCCGCCATCCAGCCTCCCGCAGGCGAGGAGCAATCGACGCAGGCCGCCTTCGGCAAGATCCTGCTCGATCTCTCCCGCAGCGGCGGCGCGCTCGCCGACCGGATCGTCACGACATCGCCCGACGTCACCGTCTCCACCAATCTCGGCGCGTGGGTCAATCAGCGCGGCCTGTTCCGGCGCGGTGAACTCCCCGACGTTTTCGCAAAGGCGAAGATCCCGTCCCCTCAAAAATGGAGCGGCCACAAAGCGGGCCAGCATGTCGAACTCGGCATCGCGGAAAACAATCTGTTCCTGATGCTCGCCGCCATGGGCCTCGCGGGCGACCTGTTCGGGGAGCGGCTGTTCCCGATCGGCACCGTCTACGATCCCTTCATCGCCCGCGGCCTCGATGCGCTCAACTATGCCTGCTATCAGGACGCGCGCTTCATGCTGGTCGCGACGCCGTCCGGCGTGACGCTTGGGCCGGAAGGCGGCGCACACCAATCGATCAACCCGCCGCTCATCGCCATGGGCCAGCCGGGTCTCCGCCATTACGAACCCGCCTTCGTCGACGAACTGGCGCTCTTCATGGAGGAAGGCTTCCGCCTGATGCAGCGCGAGGAGGGCGAGAGCGTCTATCTCCGCCTCACCACCCGCAGCATCGCGCAGCCCGTGCGCGCGGACGACAGCTGGAAGGCGGACGCCATCGCGGGCGCCTACTGGCTCCGCGAACCCGCGCCGGGCGCCGAAGCCGCCATCGTCTATTCCGGCGCCATCGCGCCCGAAGCCCTCGCCGCGTGGGAAGCGCTGAAGGACGATCTTCCCGGCCTCGGCCTCCTTGCCGTCACCTCGCCCGACCTCCTCCACCGCGACTGGAGCCAGCGCATGAGCGCCCGGTGGAAAAATCCTCCCCGGGACGGGGAGGGGGACCGCCGGAACGGCGGTGGAGGGGCTGTCTCGCACATCGAGAACCTCCTTGCTCGGCTTTCCCGCAACGCGGGCTTGGTGACGCTTCTGGACGGTTCGCCAGCCGCCCTCTCCTGGATTGGCGGCGTGCATGGCCACCGCGTCAGCCCGCTTGGCCTCGACCGCTTTGGCCAGACCGGCAATCTCGGCGACCTTTATCGCTACTATCGCCTCGATGCCGATGCGGTTGTCGATGCGGTGGCGGAGCTGTTGATCGGCTAATGCGCCTTTTCGCCGGGAATGGGCGTGCGGGTATGAAGCGCGGTGCGAACGTAAAGCCGTTTCACCATCACATAGATGACGACCAGCAAGGGGGCCGCGACCAGGATGCCGGGAATGCCGAACAGCAGGCCGCCGATGACGATGGAGAAAAGTAGGAGGGCGGGCGGCAGGCTGACGGCGCGTTGTTGGACCAGGGGTTCCAGCAAATTGCCCTCGATCTGCTGGACGACAAGGTAGAGGCCGATCGTCCACAAGGCCGCCTCCGGATCGACGGCGAGGGCCAGGAGGACGGCCGGGATCGCGGAGATGATCGGCCCGATGAAAGGCACGAATTCGAGGATTCCGGACAGTATGCCGAGCGTCAGGGCCGCCGGTATGCCGATGATCGACAGACCGATGCCGGTCAGGATGCCGACCACGCTCATCGAAACCAGCCGTCCGATCAACCACAGGCGCAGTGCCTTCCAGCTATCGTCGAGCGCGCGGGCCGCGAGGCCCCGGCCGCGCGGCGGGATGAGCTTGATGACGCCGCGCCGGTAGAGGTCCGGCTGGGCGGCGAGATAGATGCCGCCGAACAGGACGAGCAGCGCGTCGGCGAGGCCGCTGCCGAAGGAAAGCGCGATGCCGCCGATGCCGGAAAGGACGCCGTCGCCTTCGCCGAGGCTCTTCACCCACGCCCGCGCCGGCTGGCCGAGCCGTACTGCGTCCAGCCGTTCCAGGACCACTGTCCAGGCGCGTGGTATCGCCTCTTCGAGGGTGCTCGATTGCGCCACGATTTCGGCGCCGAACAGCCAGGCCGATGCCGCGAGCAACGTGAGCATGATCGTGACGGCGATGGCGAGCGCGAGCGCCCTTGGAATATGCAGGCGCCGCTCGATCGGATTGGCCAGGATGCGGAAGATTACGCCGACCAGGACGGCCGCGAAGATCAGGATCAGAACGTCTCGGATTTGCCAGAAAATCAACGCCAGCCCGCCGATCAGCAGCGTGAGGCAAAGCCGTTCGACATAAACGCGGTGGCTGATCGTATTCTTCGGCGCGGTCATGACAGCTCCCGTAACGGTGGTGGAACCATAACCCGACTGCCGCGCTCTTTCATCCAAATCCGTATCGACGGGAATGGAGAAAATCATGCTTGGCAAAATCGCGAGTGCGATCATCGGCGAAAAGATCGCGGAACGAAGCGGCCGGGGCGCGAAGGGCGCCCTGTTCGGCTGGGCCGCGCCAATCCTCGCCCGCCGCGCCTTCGGGCCTCTCGGGCTGGCTGTGGCCGGGGGATATGTGGCGAAGAAATATTACGATCGGCGGAAGGTGCGCACTTCCAACCCTCGTTAAATGAAAAGACCGGCGGTGAACCTCACCGCCGGTCTTATTTCAGGCCATGAGTTTGAATTCGATTAGAATTCGTAGCTCAGGCCAACCTTGAGGCGCCATACGGATGACGAAATGTTGACGCCGTTGTCGCTGTCGAACGTGTCGCCGGTGAAGGTATTGATGATGTACCTGCCGTCCGCGTCGACGCCGTTATAGACGATCCCGTTCACGGTCCTGCTGCCGAGCGACGCGACGTCCTGCAGGCCGGAGAAGTTCCGGCGATTCTGCACGTTCCAGTTCTTGTCGAGAAGGTTCAGGAAATTATCCACCGTGGCGAACGCACGCATGCGATCGTTCCGGCCGAACAGGCGGCCCGGCCCAGGCAGTTCCTGGGACAGCGTCAGGTCGAGATCGAAATACCAGTCGTTCCGGCACGAGTTGCGCTTGATCGATGCACCGCGATACTCGCGGGCGCAATCCAGGCTGTTCACGAACTCGACGAGCTCCGCCACTTCCGTTGCGTTCGACAGTGGCGAAATGTTCGGATCGTCGATGCCGCTCGGGACATAGAGCAGGGCGTTGTCGTTGCTCGTGAGACCGCCATTGGTGGTGTTGAACACGCCGTTGCCAGTGAAGGTCAGGCTGTACGGACGGCCCGAGCGCGCCACGAAGCTCAAGCTCAGCGACGTTCCCAGGTCCGAGAAGAACTCATTCCGGAAGTTAGCCGAGAAAGCGATGTTGTGGCGGCTTTCGTAGAATCCGGTCGACGCGGCCGGATTCTGGCGATCGAATGCGGCCGAAAGGCTGTAATTCGAGCCAGCTGTCGAGTTGTACATATTCCGGCGGTCTTGCGCGTCGGTATAGGCATAGCCGAGCGTGATATAGGTCGAACCGCCCTCGGTGATCACGCCCCCTTCGAAATTCTTCGACAGCAGGAACGAGGCGATCTGGCTGCGGTAGCCGTCCGAATTGGTGAGCATCAGTTCGCCGCCGCGGCTGCCCGTGAAGCATTGCGACGTCAGGTTCTCGTAAACCGGCGGAGCGCCTGCATCCACGAGCTTGCCGTTACAGCCCGTCGCCAGCAGATCGATAGAGGTATAGATTGGGCGTCCGTCGCGGGTGAAGCCGTTGAGACCGCGCGCCGGATTCACCGCCTGGGCAAGATCGACCAGCGTGAAAGGATTGCGATACTTGCTGTAGATATAGTCGGCATCGAGATCCCAGCCGCTGAAGAAACCACTGGACGCGAAATTCAGCTCGGTTTCAAAACCGATATTCGCGCGCAGCACGGTCGGCATTTGAATGTCGGGATCGATCGACTGGGTGTTGCCCTGGCCAGCTGCAGCGCTTGCTTGCGCCGCAGCCTGGATGCACTGCGGTACGCCGGTGAAGGTGCCATTGGTCAGCACACTGATCTGGCCACGCGGGCAGCCCGTTGCGCTGCTGTTGCCCGTTGCAAATGTGCTGCCGTCATTCTGGAAGGCGTTGCCGAACCAAACGAGCGGGTCGCCGCCCGAAAAGACGCCGACGCCTGCGCGAACCTGGGCGCGACGGAACAGGCTGAAATCGCCAAGGTCGTAGGTCGCAGCGACGCGCGGCAAAATGACCGGATCGATGTTGCTGAAACTGGTGTTGTTAGGAATGCCGTAGCGGCGTTCGAACACCGGATTATAATCCGGACGCCCGCCATCATACCAATCGATCCGGACACCGGCCGTGACGTCGAGCGCATCGTTCATGCTCCAATCGTCTTGAGCATAGACCGAATAGAGGCTGCGCTTGAATTCCGCAGCTGCTTCAGTGATGTCGCCTGTGGGCGTGAAGTTACCGAAGGCACCGTAGGTGCAGCCGTTGATGATGTTGACCGGAGTGGTCGTCGTCGTCGCAGAGGTGCAGGCTCGGTTCGTCGGCACCGTGCCAGGGGAAAGCCGGCCAGCGCGAAGATCGGCGATATTGCGGAAGACCAGCGTTCCAGTGGCATTCTGGACGAAAAGATTGAACAGATCTGCCTCGTTGAGCTCGGCACCCAGCTTGAACCGGTGATTGCCAGCATCAAGGTTGATTACCGCACGATATTGTTCGACCTTGGTGCGCAGATCGTTGGCTGAACGCGAATTGCCCGGCCCGGCCAGCACGGCGCCATCGGGGCCAGTCGGATTGTCGATGCCGACGATGATGCGCGGGATGGGGTTGTCGGACTGAGCCTCGCCGCCGCCGATCGGATCCTGCCGGTCGGTAATTTCTGAACGGGAGTAGCGCAGTTCGGTCGAAACGTTGTCCGTCCACTGCGAATAAAGGCGGCCCGAATAATAATTTGAGAGGGTACCGCTAATGTGGAAAGTGTTGCGGCCGATCGCTTGGGGCGAATTTCCTGTGAACAGGTCGTCCGGACGAACGGTTGCTTCTTCGAGACGCTGGTAGGTTGCTTCTAGGCGGTGATCGTCGTTGATCTGCCAGTCGCCGCGCAGGAAGTAGCGGTCGCTGGTATAATCCCGGCTGTAAACCAGATCGCCGGTATCGATCCCGTAGGTGCTGCGCAGCACCTCGCGGATTTCGTTGAACTGGGCTTCGGTGATGCCCGTCTGCGGGTTGGCATAAGCGGGTTCGGCGCCGGCGGGGCCGTCATCCTGGGACTGGCCGGCCTCATGATGCTCATAGGCGCCAAACAGGAACAGGGTATCGCGGATGATCGGGCCGCCAAGCGAAACGCCCCAGCGCTTTTCGGGGCGGATTGCCGCGACGTCGCGGTCTGCGACCTTCTTGCCGCGGAGGCTCGCATCCGAATATTCGAAGAAGCCACCCGCGCGGAGATCGTTGGTGCCCGATTTGGTCACGACGTTGATCGCGCAGCCGGTAAACTGGCCATAATCGACGTCGAAGGGCGCGAACTGAACCTGCGTTTCGCGGATCGCGTCATAAGGCAGCGGGGTCGAGCTGCGGGCCGAAAAGCCCGTGTCGTTGAGGCCGTAAACGTCGCTCTGCGGAATGCCGTCGACGGTGAAGGTGTTGCCGCGGTCGTTACCGCCGAGGCAGGAAATCCGGTCCTGACCCGAACCGCCATCGTCGCGGTCGAGGCTGACGCGCGGATCGAGACGGATGATGTCGCGGACGTCGCGGTTGAAGCTAGGGGCATTGGCAAGGACTTCCTCGCCGAAGGATGTGCCGGGGCCCGTGGCAAGCTGCGTCAGGCCGACGCGCGATCCGGTCACGACGATGGTGTTGTCGCCGGCCGTCTGCTCGCTTTCGAGAGCGAAGGTGAGGCGCGTCTCGCCCTGGAGGTTCGTGAAAACCTGCTCCACCGTTTGCCCCTGGTAACCGGGGATGGTCGCCGTGACGGTGTAAGGACCGCCCGTGGTGAGGCCGCGGGCGGAGAAGGTGCCGTCTGCGCCGGTCGTGAAGGTGCGCTCCGCACCGGTCCGGGTATCGGTGACGATCACGGTCGCGCCGGAAAGGCTCGCACCGGTCTGATCGGTCACCTGACCGCCGATTTCGGTTGTAATCTGCTGCGCATAAGCGGCAACAGGCATGATAAGCGCGCTGGTTGCGCAAAGAAACGGAAGAATTCTCACGATATACCCCCAGAAAGGCTAGTAGCCCGAATCGAACCATCGCCGCGTGTTGCGGTGCAGCGAACGAGGCGCGCCTACGCCGATTCTGTTACAGGTTTAAGGCTCTAATCTTGTCCTCGCAAAAACGCTTGTTACCTGTGATGTATAAGCCACGATCGTGCCGGAAATCGGAAAAACCGTTTTAGGTCAACGCCTCTCGCCGGTTTGACCGGCCGGTTCTCGTGACGGCGGGGGTGCGATTACGACCGACGGTTCCGGGATTTCCTCGTCATCCCCAGGCCTGACAGGGATTGGTATCGTCACATCTAGCGCGGGGGTGTCGATCTCAAGGTTTACGATGCCACTATCGTCGCCGATGACCGCGTCGATGGACAGATTTTCATTTGAAATATCCGGTTCCGTCTCTTGAGTGGTCGCAGGGGCGGCCCGCACTCCAACACCCAGCGCCCCGCCCATGAAATCGCGCCAGATACGCGCCGGCAGGCCGCCGCCGGCCGTGCCGCCGGGAAGGGGGCTGTTGTCGTCATTGCCGATCCACACCCCGACCACCAGATCCTTGGCAAAGCCGATGAAGATGGCGTCGCGGCTGTCCTGGGTCGTGCCGGTTTTTCCGAAAGTCGGCACCGGCAAGGCGGCTGCGCGGCCGGTGCCTTCGTTGGCCGATGCCCACAAAAGGTCGAGCAGCATCTGCCAAGTGCGGTTGCCGAAGCTCTTGGGGCCGTTCCACATCTGCGAGAACCAGCCTTCTTCGGGTTGCGGCAGGCCATGGGCGGCGACCGGATAACGGTTGGCGGCCACAGCGGCATAAGCGGACGTCATTTCCAGGAGCGTCGCGCCAGACGTGCCGAGGGCCAGGCTCGGCTGCGGCGTCAGCGCGCCGGAGAGGCCAAGGTCGCGCGCCGCCTGCGTCACATTGTTCCGGCCTACCCGTTCCTGCAGACGAACGGCGGCGACATTGCTCGACCGGGCGAACGCATCGCGCAGGGAGATCGTCCCGCGATACCGTCCGTCCGAATTGCGCGGAGACCAATCGCCGATTGTCACGGGAGCATCCTCGATCCGGCTTTCCGGCGTCATGCCCGCACGCAGGGCGGCAAGGTAGACGAACAATTTGAACGTCGATCCCGGCTGCCTCTTGGCTTGCGTGGCGCGATTGAACGGGCTGTCCTTATAGCTCTTGCCCCCGATCATCGCGACGACCCGGCCATCCGGCCGCATCGCGACCAGGGCCACCTGATGCCGCCCAAGCCCTGCGCGGCGCACGACCCGGTTCGCCAGCGCCTGCAGGCGGCTGTCGAGCGTCGTCTCGATCGTCTGCTCGCCATAGCCCGTGTCCGCCCTGGCCCGCGCCTCGCCGAGTACCCAATCGGCGAAGTAAGTGCCGGTAGGCAGATCCTTGACCGGCCCGACGTTCAATTTCACCGGCTTCAACCGGTCTGCCTCCGCCTGGGTCAGGACGCCGGTTTCGACCATCGCGCCGACCACCAGTTTCGCCCGTTCGCGCGCGCCTTTCAGGTTCTTCGTCGGCGCAAGACGGGAGGGCGCCTTCATCAATCCGGCCAGCAAGGCCGCCTGTCCGGCGTTCAGGTCTTCAGGATCACGATTGAAATAGTGGCGCGCCGCCGCACGCAGGCCATAGACGTTATCGCCGAAATAGGCGTTGGACAGATACCGGGTGAGGATCTCGTCCTTGGTCAGCCAGGCTTCGAGCCACAAGGCGATCGCCGCTTCCTGCGCTTTGCGACCGAAGGTGCGATCGTTGGACAGAAAGGACATTTTGGCGAGTTGCTGGGTGATCGTGCTGCCGCCCTCGCGCATGCCTCCGGCTTTGAGATTGTTCCACATCGCCCGTGCAATGCCGCGCGGATCGATGCCCCAATGGCTCTGAAACCGCCGGTCTTCGATGGCCGTGAAGGCGCCGGTAACATGATCGGGCAACTCCGAGAGGACCACCGGCTCGGCGATCACGGCGCCCCGCCGCGCGATCGGCTGACCGTCGGCGGACAGCAGGGTGATGCTGGGCGGCGCGATCGGCTGCAGCGATTTCGACAAGGGCGCGGTGATCGCGAGCCAGGCGATGAGCAGGAAAAAGATCGCTGAAAAGGCGTAAAAGCCGCGCTTCCACCACCGCCAGCGCGGGGGGAGCTTCGCGTCCGCCGCCCCTCGGGGATCGGCCCCCGGCGTCATTGGATAGTCAAAAGGATCGTCCACGAGGGGATCCAGCGGCACTTTTTTCCGGAAAAGACCCATCAGGCCTTTCTATCGATCATGGTCTTGTTTGAAAGCCGCTTTTCAACAGCCTCGAACAGGCTGACCGCACGCGGTGGCCGGCATGATGGCAAGAGAAGGGAATGGGGTTGGCGCACCCGAGAGGATTCGAACCTCTGGCCTTTGCCTTCGGAGGGCAACGCTCTATCCAGCTGAGCTACGGGTGCCGGCGCAATGGAGGGCGCTTAGCAAAGCAAGGCCGCAGGGGCTAGGGCTTTTCGCAGGCCAGCCTGGGCCGGTGCCCTTTATTGGCCTTTCGCATAAGTTAGGCTTTCTGCTCGCCCCGCCGCTTCGACGCCTTGGATCCAGCATCTGTGCCGGGCGGCGGTGTTTTCGACTTGTAACGGCATAGATCGGCCACCACGCATCGCCAGCATTCGGGCACGCGCGCCTTACAGACGTAGCGGCCATGGAGGATCAGGAGATGGTGAGCGTCCTTGCGATAGGGCCCCGGCGTCACCTTATCGAGCTTTAACTCGACCGCGAGCGGGGTTTTGCCGGGCGCGAGGCCGGTGCGGTTGCCGACGCGGAAGATATGGGTGTCGACGGCGAAGGTCTCCTCGCCGAACGCGGTGTTCAGCACGACGTTTGCGGTCTTGCGGCCGACGCCGGGCAGGGCCTCCAGTTCCTCGCGCGTGCGCGGTACTTCCCCGCCATAATGGTCGACAAGCATGCGGCTGAGGCCGATGACGTTCTTCGCCTTGGTGCGGAAGAGGCCGATCGTCTTGATCGCCTCGCGCACGCCGTCCTCGCCCAGCTCCAGCATTGCCTGCGGCGTCTGCACCGTCTTGAAGAGGGGACGAGTGGCGATGTTCACGCCTGCGTCCGTCGCCTGCGCGGACAGCACGACGGCGACGAGCAGGGTGTAGGTATTCACATATTCAAGCTCGGTCTTCGGATTGGGCGTCCGCTCCGCCAGCCGGGCGTAGAAGGTCTCGACTTCCGTCTTGTTCACGAAAGGCCCAGTACGTCATCCATAGTGTAGCGTCCGGCGGGTTTGCCCACGATCCACTGCGCGGCCTTCAGCGCCCCTTGGGCGAAGATGGCGCGGCTTTCGGCGCGGTGGCCGAGCTCGATCCTCTCGCCTTCGCCGGCGAATACCACTTGATGGTCGCCCGCCACCGATCCGCCGCGCATGACCGCGAAACCGATATGGCCTTCCTCGCGCGGACCGGTAATCCCGTCGCGGGCCTTGTCGCTGACGGCATCGAGATCGACGCCGCGGCCCGCTGCCGCTGCCCGACCGAGCAGCAAGCCCGTGCCGGATGGGGCGTCCGCCTTGTGCCGGTGGTGCATCTCCAGGATTTCGATGTCCCAATCCGGCCCCAGCCGTGCCGCCGTTTCCCGGACGATGTGGGCGAGAATGTTGACGCCGAGCGACATGTTCGCGGCCTGCAGCACCGGAACGGCACGGGCGGCTTCGTCCAATGCGGCATGATGGTCGAGCGTAAGGCCGGTGGTGCCGATCACGATGGGCTTTCCCGCCGCCACCGCCGCGTCCAGATTGGATTTCAAAGCCGCAGGCGCGGAAAAGTCGATGAAGGCGTCTGGGCTTTCATCGACAATATCGGCAATGCCGTGCGCCGCGCCGATTATGGCCTTGCCCATTCGTCCGCCCGCGCCGAACAATCCGATCCTGATCATCAAAGCCCCTTTCCAGTCGCTTCATGGGCGCGGGGCGGACGAAGCGCAACCGTCGACCAGCCCCAGCCTTTCGCGCCTCGTCCAGCGCCAGATCATCAACACCGATACGGCGGCGAGCCCGGCGGCGAGGCCGGTCCAGACGCCGACACCGTCCCAGCCCGCCCAGAAGGCCAGCAGGATGGATGTGCCGAGGCCGACCGCCCAATATCCGATCGCCGCATAAATCATCGGAATGCGCGTATCGTGCAGCCCGCGCAGCATGCCCGCGCCGATCACCTGCGCGCCGTCGACGATTTGAAACAGCGCCGCGACGGACAGGAAGGCGGCGGCAAGCGCCACCACCTCCGCATTGGCGGGATCCTTCGTGTCGAGGAAGGCGGCGATCAGGGTGTCCGGAATGCTCCATATCACCAGGGCCATCAGGGTCATGAAACCGGTGCCCAGCGCGAATGCGGTCCAGCCCGCGCGGGTAATCCCTTCGCGGTCGTTGCGGCCATAAGCCGTACCGACACGCACCGTTGCCGCCTGCGCCAGGCCCATTGGCACCATGAAGGTGAAGGCGGCGACTTGGATCGCGATGGCGTGGGCGGCGATGGAGCTGGCCCCGATCAGGCCCATCAGGAACACGGCGGCATTGAAGATGGTGACTTCGAGCCCTAGCGTCACCGCGATGGGCAGACCGAGCTTCCACACCTCGCGAAAGCGCTCCCAGTCGCTGCGCCAAAAATGACCGAACAGGCGGTAACGGCGGAAGCGCGGATGGAACGTGACCACCAGAACCATGCTGGCGAACATGAAGAGATTGGACAGAGAGCTACCGATTCCCGCCCCCATGAGGCCGAGAGCGGGCAGTCCGAACTTGCCGAAGATCAGGCCGTAATTGACGATTGCGTTGACGCAGACGGCGGCGATTCCGACCGCCAGAGACCAGCCCGGCCGTTCCAGCGCGGCGAGGAAATTACGCAGAACGAGGTAGAGCAGATAGGGAAGAAGACCCCATTGCAGCGACCGCACGAACGCCGCGGCGTCGCGGGCCAGTCCGGGCTCCTGTCCAAAGGCGAGCAGGATGGCTTCGGCATTCCAGGTGATAGCCCAGATCGGGACCGCGATCGCAACGGCTGCCCACATTGTCTGCCGCACGGTGCGCCGCACGTCGCGCACGCTATGCGCCTTGCGCCCCAGTTCCCGCGCGATCATCGGCGAGGCCGCGGTGACGAGGCCCATGCCGAAGATGAGGAAAGCGAAATAAAGATTGATGCCGAGCGTTCCCGCCGCGAGCGTCCGGGCCCCGACCCAACCCAAAAGCACCACGTCCGTCGCGTGGATCAGCGCTTGGGCGACATTGGTGAGCACGATCGGATAAGCGAGCGACGCAGTCGCCCGCGCCTCGGCGCGCCACAAATGCCGATCATGAGCCACCAGTGCATGCATGACGCGGCCCTAGCCGCTGTCTACGACCATGAGAACCATATTGTGCTCCGCTCTGGCGATGACTTGGCCGTTCTGGCAATGGCGACGGTATGGCGGACATCCAGAACATCGTCATCCTGACCGGCGCCGGCATTTCCGCGGAGAGCGGCGTCGCGACGTTCCGGGGGCCGGACGGCCTGTGGGAAGGGCATCGCGTCGAGGATGTTGCGACGCCGGAAGCCTTTGCGCGCGATCCGGAGCTGGTGCAGACCTTCTACGATCAGCGGCGGGCGAAATTGAGGTCCGTCGAGCCGAATGCTGCCCATCGCGCGTTGGCGCGGCTGGATGCGGAATGGCCGGGCGAGCTTTTGGTCGTCACCCAGAATGTCGACGATCTCCACGAGCGCGCCGGGGCGGGGCGCGTCCTTCACATGCACGGCGAACTCAAATCCGCCTGGTGCCTCGCCTGCGATGCGCGGGTGAGATGGGAGGAGAATTTGCTGGGCGGTCCGCCCTGCCCTTCCTGCGGCGCATCGGGCCGTCTTCGTCCCGACATCGTCTGGTTCGGTGAAATGCCCTACGAAATGGAGCGCATCGAACGCGCGCTGCATAAGGCCGATCTCTTCGTCAGCATCGGCACGTCCGGCGCTGTGTATCCCGCCGCCGGTTTCGTCCAGACCGCCCGCTATCTCGGCGTCCGCACCTTGGAAATGAACCTGGAGCCGAGCCAGGGCAGCATCTTCTTCCACGAAAGCCGCGTCGGCCTGGCGGGGGAGCTAGTACCGCAATGGGTCGAGGAGATGCTGGCTTCTTGAGCTATTCCACCCAGTCGAGCCCGATCTCGCGATAGAGGCCGCGGTCTTCCTCCCATTTCGGGTTGACCTTTACGTGAAGGAAGAGGTGGACCTTGCGGCCCAGGAGTTCGCTCAATTCCTTGCGTGCCGCCTCGCCGATTTCGCGGATGCGGGTGCCGCGCTTGCCGAGCACGATCGCCTTCTGGCTGTCGCGCCCGACCAGGATCTGCTGGTGGATGGCAACGGAGCCGTCCTTCCTTTCCTCATATTTCTCGGTTTCGATCGCGCTTTCATAGGGCAGTTCGGCATGCAGCTGATGATAGAGCTGTTCGCGGGTGACTTCGGCGGCAAGCATGCGGTCGGTGGCGTCCGACACCTGATCTTCCGGGAAATGCCACGGGCCCTCCGGCATGCGGGCGGCGAGGGCTTTCTTGAGGTCCGTAACCCCATCGCCCGTCGTCGCGGACACCATGAAAATGTCCTCGAAATCCAGCCTTTCGGACAGGCGCGCGGTGAGCGTCAGCAGCTCTTCCTTCGGCGTCACGTCCACCTTGTTGAGGACGAGGATCTTCGGCTCCCGCCGCTGCTTCAGCGTGTCGAGCATCTCCTCGATCCGCCGCGAGAGACCGGTCTTCGCGTCCACCACGAGCGCGATCAGATCGGCGTCCTGCGCTCCGCCCCAGGCTGCGGCGACCATCGCCCGGTCCAGCCGCCTTTTGGGTTCGAAGATGCCCGGCGTGTCCATCAGCAGGATCTGCGCCTCGCCCAGTATCGCGATGCCCATCAGGCGAACGCGCGTCGTCTGCGCCTTGGGGCTGACGATGGCGACCTTCTGGCCGACCAGCGCATTGACCAAAGTGGACTTCCCCGCATTGGGCGCGCCCACGACGGCGACGAGGCCGCATCTTTCACTCATGAGCCCTCCCCCTCGATGGGGGAGGGTTGGGTGGGGGTGATGCCGGGGAAGATTATTGCCCTACGTCGAGCATCACCCCCACCCAGCCTCCCCCATCGAGGGGGAGGGGCTTTCATCGCGATACTAAACGTCGTCAACTCACCTTCTCCAACAATGCTTTCGCGGCGGCCGTCTCGGCTTCCTGCTTGCTTGTGCCTTCGGCCTCGGCCTCCCCGACGCCCTTGATCGCCACCGCCACAACGAAACGGGGGGCATGATGGGCACCGGTGCGGCCCTTCATTTCATAAACCGGCGGACGCTTGTTGTTCGCCGCCGCCCATTCCTGGAGCGCGGATTTGGGATGCTTGGGCGCTTTGCCGTGCCGTTCCGCGCGGTCGCCCCAAGCGGTGCGGATGAAGCCGGCGGCGAGGGGCAGGCCGCCCTCCAGATAAAGGGCGCCGATCAGCGCCTCGACGATGTCGCCGAGGACATTGTCGCTTTCGGTGGCGCCATCCTCGCGCGCCTGCTTGCCGAGGATCGCTTGCGCGCCGACACCCAATTGCCGCCCGACGTCGGCGCATGTCTCCCGCGATACGAGGACATTCAGCCGCCGCGACAACACCCCTTCGGGCTCGGTCGGAAAGAGCCTGTAGATCCAGTCGGCGACGACGAGGCCGAGGACGCGGTCGCCGAGAAATTCCAGCCGCTCATAATGGTCTCCCCCCCGGCTCGAATGGGTGAGGGCGCGGATGAAGAGGGCGGGATCCTTCGGCTTATGGCCGGTCGCGGCTTCGACCCAGGCGATGACGGCGCCGCTCATCAATAAGTCTCGCCGATCCGGTCCCAGCGCGCCGCCGATACCCAAGTCCACGGCTTCGCCCATTCGGCCGACCCATCGGTCGAGAAGAAGGTGATGAGGCCGCGCCCGATCAAATTCTCTTGCCGAAGCATGCCGACCCCGCCTTGGCTCACCGGGAACCGGCTGTCGAGGCTGTCGTCGCGATTGTCGCCCATGACGAAGACATGGCCTTCGGGCACCATGAACACCTCGGTCGTGTCGGCCAGGCTGTCGGCCTGATCGATCACGTCGTAGCTTTTGCCGCCGGGTAACGTTTCGCGATAGCGCGGATAGGCGCAGAGCGTTTCGCCATCCTCACCCTGAACTTCACGCTTCCGGCTGGGATCGACGAAGCGGCAAGGGCTGTTGGGCGATACGGGCATCGGAAAATCGGCGATCCGCGTGCGCTCCACCGCTTCGCCATTGATGTAGAGCTGTCCCTGCCGGACCTGGATCATGTCGCCCGGAAGGCCGATCAGGCGCTTCACATAATCCTGCTCGCTGCCAGGATAGCGAAACACGACGACATCGCCGCGTTCGGGCGGCGTGCCGAGGATGCGGCCGTCGAAGGACAGGAGATCGAAGGGGAAGCTGTAGCGCGAATAGCCGTAAGGCCATTTGGCGACGAACAGATAGTCGCCGATCATCATGCGTGGCAGCATCGACCCCGACGGGATGCTGAAGGCGGCGACGAAGAAGCTCCTCAACAACACGGCGATGACGAAGAGAAGAAGCAGGAACCGCGTGGTTTCCACCAGGCCGCTCCGCTGCTTCGCGGGCGGCGCAGGTGTCATCGTGTCGGCCATGTCGCTGCGATCCATAGCGGCGCTTTCGCTTGGGGGCGATGCCGGGTCAAGCCAAAAGCCCTCCCCCTGATGGGGGAGGGTCCGAGCGAGGAGAAGAGCTAGGCTTTCCGCTTCACGCTCCCTAGATAGGCGGCGAACCAAGGGAGATAAGGCATGAGTGACGCGTGGGCCGCAGTGGAACGGGCGCCGGCGAAGCGGCTGACCGAATTGTTCGCGGCCGAACCCGATCGCCTTTCGCGCCTGACCGTCGAGGAAGGCGGCATTCGCTTCGATTTTTCCAAGACGCACCTGACTCAAGAGCTTCTCGAGGCGTTCGAGGCGCTGGCCGACGCCATGCAGTTCGACCGCGCTCGCGATGCCCTGTTCGCGGGCGAGAAGGTGAATGTCACCGAAGGGCGGGCCGCCGAGCATAGCGCCGAGCGCGGCCATGGGACGCCGGAAAGCGTCGAGCGCGCCCAGGCCTTCCACGCCCGCATGCGGAGCCTGATCGACGCGATCGAGGCGGGAGCCTTCGGACCCATCCGCCATATCCTGCATATCGGCATCGGCGGGTCAGCGCTTGGCCCCGACTTCCTGGTCGATGCCATCGGGCGCGACGAGAGCCGCTACGATGTCGCGGTCGTTTCCAACGTCGACGGCGCGGCGCTAGAGGAGGCGATCCGCCGCTTCGACGCGACCGCGACCCTAGTGGTCGTCGCGTCCAAGACCTTCACGACGACCGAGACGATGCTGAACGCCCGCTCGGCGCTCGCTTGGTTGGAGGAACATGGAGTCGAGGATCCCTACGGCCGCGTCGTCGCGCTGACCGCGTCTCCCGACAAAGCTATCGAATTCGGCGTCGACGAAACCCGCATCCTGCCCTTCTCCGAAACGGTAGGCGGCCGTTATTCGCTCTGGTCGTCTATCGGCTTTCCGGCCGCGCTGGCGCTCGGCTGGGACGCGTTCGAGAGCCTGCTCGAAGGCGCGTCGACCATGGACCGCCACTTCCGCACGGCGCCGCTGCGGGAGAATGCACCGGTCCTCGCGGCCTTTGCCGACCGTTATTATGCCAATGTGCGCGGCGCGCAGACCCGCGCGGTCTTCGCCTATGACGAGCGGCTGCGGCTTCTCCCGCCCTATCTCCAGCAGCTCGAGATGGAATCGAACGGCAAGAGCGTCACTGTGGGCGGGCAGCCGGTTGGGCGCGCCTCGTCCCAGATCACCTGGGGCGGCGTCGGCACCGACGCGCAGCATGCCGTGTTCCAGCTTCTCCATCAGGGTACCCACCTTGTGCCGGTCGAATTCGTCGCCGCCGTCGAGCCGGAACATGGGCTGGAATTCGACCATCACCGCCAGCTGCTGATTAATTGCTTCGCGCAAGGTGCAGCGCTGATGACCGGCAAGCAGGCCGACGATCCCGCCCGCTCCTATCCGGGCGACCGGCCTTCGACGACGATCCTCCTCGACAGCGTCGATCCCCGCACATTGGGCGCGCTGATCGCTTTTTACGAACAGCGCACCTTTGCCAACGCCGTGCTGCTTAACATCAACGCCTTCGATCAGTTTGGCGTGGAATTGGGCAAGGAGATGGCCAAGGCCATCGACAGCGGCGGCTTCGAGTTCGATCCGTCGACCCAGGCGCTGATCGAGCGCGCCTTCGGGCCCGCCGCCAACACCTAAGCATGACTCCAGCGAAAGCTGGAGTCATGCGGTAATTGCAGCTCCGTCTAGACTCCAGCTTTCGCTGGAGTGACGGCAGGGAGAAGAGAATGGCTGATTACGATTACGACCTCTTCGTCATCGGCGCTGGTTCGGGGGGCGTGCGCGCCTCTCGCGTGGCGGCCGCCCATGGCGCGAAGGTCGCGGTGGCGGAGGAGCATCGCGTCGGCGGCACCTGCGTCATCCGGGGCTGCGTACCCAAGAAGATGCTCGTCTACGGCGCCCATTTCGCCGAGGACGTGATGGATGCCGCCCGCTTCGGCTGGCACATCAAGGAATGCAAGTTCGACTGGCCGGTGCTGCGCGACAATGTCGCCGCCGACGTCACCCGGATCGAGGGGCTCTACACCCAGACTCTCGAAAACAATAAGGTCGAAATCTTCCACGAGCGCGCGACGGTAAGCGGGCCCAATGAAGTGACGCTGGCGAGCGGCCGCACGATCAGCGCGGGCAAGATATTGATCGCGACCGGCGCCTGGCCCGCCATCCCGCCGGTCGAGGGCCGCGAGCATGGCATCACGTCGAACGAAGTGTTCGGCCTCGACAAGCTCCCCGAACGGATCGTGATCGCGGGCGGCGGCTATATCGCCAACGAATTCGCCGGCATCTTCCACGAATTCGGAAGCAAGGTGACGCTCGTCAACAGGAGCGACAAGATATTGCGTCACTACGACACGCAGATCCGCGACCGCCTGCTCCAAATCTCGACGATGAAGGGGATCGAATTCCTCTTCCACAATGAATTCACGAAGGTCGAGAAAGTCGACGGCAAGCTCCGCATCCACATGTCCAGCCACGATCCCATCGAGGCCGACATCCTGCTCTTCGCCATCGGCCGCGTGCCGCATACCAAGGGGCTGGGGCTGGAGAGCGCGGGCGTCGAGATCGACAAGAACGGCGCCGTGGTGGTGGACGACGTGAACCGCACGACCTGCCCCTCCATCTTCGCCGTCGGCGACGTGACGAACCGGGTGCAATTAACGCCGGTCGCGATCCGCGAGGGGCAGGCCTTCGCCGACACTTTCTTCGGCAACAAGCCGACCAAGGTGGACTATAGCTGCATTCCCTCCGCCGTGTTCAGCCACCCGCCGCTCGCGGGCGTCGGCCTCACCGAGAGCCAGGCGCGCAACACCTTGGGATCGGTGAAGATCTTCACCTCCGACTTCCGCCCGATGAAGAACGTGCTGGCCGGGCGAAACGAGCGCGCGCTCTACAAGCTGGTCGTGAATGGCGACACCGATGTCGTTGTCGGCGTCCATATGATCGGCCCCGATGCGCCTGAAATCCTGCAGGCCGCCGCCATCGCGGTGAAGGCCAAACTCAAGAAAAGCCAGTTTGACGAGGTGGTGGCGCTTCATCCATCAATGGCCGAAGAATTGGTGCTGATGAAATAAGAGCCACAAGGCCAGCGGAGAGGAACATGGAAGGCTATCAATCCGGAGGCTTCGGCAGTCATTTCGCGACGGAGGCCGTGCCGGGCGCGCTCCCCGAAGGCCGCAATTCGCCGCAGCGGCCTGCCTTCGGCCTTTATGCCGAACAGCTTTCCGGCACCGCCTTCACCGCGCCGCGTCACGAAAACCGCCGCTCCTGGCTTTACCGGATGCGGCCGAGCGCGGAGCATCCGCCCTACCGCCGGTATGAAGGCGCGCAATTGTTCGCGCCTGGCATTGTGAAGGCGCCGGTCGCGCCCAATCGCTTGCGCTGGAACCCGATCGACCTCCCGGCGCAGTCGACCGACCTGATCGACGGCATGGTGACGATGATGGCCAATCGCGATCCGGCCGATCTGACCGGCGTTGCGGTGCACCTCTATGCCGCCAACAAGGACATGCAGCATCGCTGCTTCTTCAATGCCGATGGCGAGATGCTGTTCATTCCGGAACAGGGGCGCCTGACGCTCTACACCGAGATGGGCCGCATCGACATCGGTCCGGGCGAAGTCGCACTCGTCCCCCGCGGCGTCCGCTTCCGCGCCGCGCTGCCGGACGGTAAGGCGCGCGGCTATGTCGCCGAAAATCACGGCGCCCTGTTCCGCCTGCCCGAGCTTGGCCCGATCGGTTCCAACGGCCTCGCCAACCCCCGCGATTTCCTGACGCCGGTCGCGCAATTTGAGGATGCGGAAGGGGAGGTGGAGCTGATCCAGAAATATCTGGGCAGCCTTTGGACCACCACGCTCGACCACTCGCCGCTCGATGTCGTTGCTTGGCACGGCACGCTCGCGCCGTGGAAATACGACCTTTCCAAATTCAACACGATCGGCACGGTCAGCTACGACCATCCCGATCCGTCCATCTTCACCGTTCTCACCAGCCCGTCCGAGACGCCGGGCCGGGCCAATGCCGATTTCGTCATCTTCCCGCCGCGCTGGATGGTAGCGGAAGACACGTTCCGCCCGCCCTGGTTCCACCGCAACGTGATGAGCGAGTGCATGGGTCTGATCCATGGCGCCTATGACGCCAAGGCCGACGGCTTTGCGCCGGGCGCGATGTCCTTGCACAATCTGATGGCTGGTCATGGCCCCGACGTCGCGAGCTGGAAGGGCGCGAGCGAGGCCGAGCTGAAGCCGCACAAGATCGAGGGCACCATGGCCTTCATGGTCGAAAGCTGCTGGCCCTATATGCCGACCAGGTTCGCGCTGGAGACGGACAAATTGCAGGGCGATTATGACGAAGCCTGGGGCGGCTTTCCAAAGGCGCGATTGCCTTGACCTTCACCGTTCGCTTCGAGCGAAGTCGAGAAGCGCTTGCGCTGGCCTACGTGTCTCGACTTCGCTCGACACGAACGGTGTCGGGGGTAAGGGGTAAATGAGCGACATTGTCATCATCGGCGCGGGGCATAACGGCCTGGTCTGCGCTTATTATCTCGCGTCCAGGGGCCTGAAGGTCACCATGCTCGAACGCCGCCATGTCGTCGGCGGCGCAGCGGTGACCGAGGAATTCGCGCCCGGCTTCCGCAACTCCACGGCGAGCTACACTGTCAGTCTGCTCAATCCCAAGGTCATCCGCGACATGCGGCTCTACGACCATGGTCTGAAGGTCGTGCTCCGCAAGATCGACAATTTCCTGCCGACCTTTGGCAGCGATTATCTGCTCTCAGGCCGCGACGGCCTCACGCGGCGGGAGATCGCACGCCATTCGGAAAAGGACGCGGCGGCTTATGACGCTTATTCCGCATCGCTGGAAAAGGTCGTCCGCATCCTCCAGGACTGGTTGCTCCGGGCGCCGCCCAATGCGGGCGGAGGGCTCGCCGACATCCTCGCTCTCCTGAAACTCGGCAATGGAGTGCGCGGCCTCGGCCTGGAGGACCAGCGACACCTGCTCGACTTCTTTACGAAGAGCGCGAGCGACATTCTCAATCGCTATTTCGAAACCGATATCGTCAAGGCGCTGTTCGGCTTCGACGCCATCGTCGGCAATTATGCAAGCCCCGACACGCCGGGTTCCGCCTATGTCCTCCTTCACCATCTGTTCGGTGAGGCGGCGGGGGTGCCGGGCGCCTGGGGGCATGCGATCGGGGGCATGGGCGCGATTACCCAGGCCATGGCAAAGGCGTGCCGTGAAAAGGGCGTGGAGATCGTCCTCGACACGCCCGTCGACGAGATCATCGTCGAAAAGGGCAAGGCGGTCGGCGCGCTCGCGGGCGGCAAGGCCTATTGCGCCAAGGCGGTGGTCGCGGTCGTCCATCCCAAATTGCTCTTCGAAAAGCTAATCCCGCACGGCGCCGTCGCGCCGGAAATCGGGCGCCGCATGCTGGGCTGGGCGAGCGAGTCCGCGACCTTCCGCATGAACGTGGCGCTGTCGCAGCTGCCGCGCTTCACCAGTCTTCCCGAACCCGGCGATCACCTCACCGCCGGGATCATCATGGCCCCATCGCTCGATTATATGGACCGCGCCTATATCGACGCGAAGCGCGACGGCTGGTCGAAGCAGCCGATCATCGAAATGCTGATCCCCTCCACGCTGGACGACAGTCTTGCGCCGGAAGGAAAACATGTGGCGAGTCTCTTCTGCCAGCATTTCCCCTACAATGTGCCCGGCGGCTGGGAAGCGCGGCGGGAGGAAGTCGCGGATCATATCATCGACACGGTCGATGCTTATGCGCCGGGCTTCAAGGCATCGGTCGTCGGGCGGCTGGCCCTTTCACCGCTGGACTTGGAACAGCGCTTCAACCTCATCGGCGGCGATATCTTCCACGGCAAGATGGGCCTCGACCAGCTCTTCTCGGCGCGCCCGATGCTGGGCCATGCCGACTATCGAATGCCGCTCGCCGGATTATATCTGTGCGGGTCTGGCGCGCATCCCGGAGGAGGCGTAACGGGAGCGCCCGGTCACAATGCGGCCCAGGCCGTTCTCGCCGACCGCAAGCTGTGGAGACGATCATGAAAACCCGCGCCGCCATCGCCGTTGCCCCGAACAAGCCGCTCGAAATCCACGAGGTCGATCTGGAAGGGCCGAAGGCGGGCGAGGTGCTGGTCGAGATCATGGCGACGGGCATCTGCCACACGGATGCTTACACGCTGGAGGGCAAGGACAGCGAGGGCATCTTTCCCTCGATCCTCGGCCATGAAGGCGCCGGCATCGTGCGGGAGGTCGGGCCGGGCGTCACCTCCGTGAAGGTCGGCGATCACGTCATCCCGCTTTACACCCCCGAATGCCGCCAGTGTAAGTCCTGCCTCAGCCGGAAGACCAACCTCTGCACCTCGATCCGCGCGACCCAAGGGCGCGGACTGATGCCGGACGGGACGAGCCGCTTCAAGCTCGGGAACGAGACCATTTACCACTATATGGGTTGCTCGACCTTCTCGAACTTCACCGTGATGCCGGAAATCGCGGTGGCGAAGGTGCGGCCCGATGCGCCGTTCGACAAGATCTGCTATATCGGCTGCGGTGTCACCACGGGCGTCGGCGCGGTGATCTGGACGGCGGGCGTCGAGCCCGGCTCCAACGTCGTCGTCTTCGGCCTTGGCGGCATTGGCCTCAACGTCATCCAAGGCGCGAAGCTGGTCGGCGCGGACAAGATCGTCGGCGTCGACATCAATCCCGTCAAGCGCGCCATGGCCGAAGCCTTCGGCATGACCCACTTCATCAACCCGCGCGAGGTCGGCAACGAGCATGTCGTCCAAGCCATCCTCGACATCACCGATGGCGGGGCGGACTACAGCTTCGACTGCACGGGCAATACGGACGTGATGCGCCAAGCGCTGGAATGTTGCCACCGCGGCTGGGGCGAGAGCGTCATCATCGGCGTCGCCGAGGCGGGCCGGGAAATCTCCACCCGCCCGTTCCAGCTCGTCACCGGCCGCGTCTGGAAAGGCTCGGCCTTCGGCGGGGCGCGGGGGCGGACGGACGTGCCGAAAATCGTCGACTGGTACATGGACGGCAAGATCGCCATCGATCCGCTCATCACCCACATCATGAAGCTGGACGACATCAACAAGGCATTCGACTTGATGCATCAGGGCGAGAGCATTCGGAGCGTGGTGGTTTATTAAAGGGCAAAGGAAACGCTAGGTGTACAGCCACATGATGGTCGGATCGAACGATATCGAGCGGTCTCGCCGATTCTACGACGCGCTGTTCGATGCGATGGGCGCGAAGCCGGGACGCGACGACGACAAAGGCCGCCTGATGTATTTTCATAAAGGCGGAATCTTTTTGGTCAGCCCGCCGATCGATGGCCAGTTGGCTACCCACGGAAATGGGTGCACGATCGGCTTCGCGGTCGACAGCCCGGAGCAGGCGGATGTCTTCCATGCTGCCGGTGCCGCGAACGGGGGCACCGCGATCGAAGATCCGCCCGGCTGGCGCGAAAATCCGTTCGGACCCTTCTATCTTGCCTATCTGCGCGATCCTGACGGGAACAAGCTCTGCGCCCTCTATCGCGAACCATGATGGATACGCTTTTAGTAGCGCGCGCCCATGGGGGCACCCAGCATGCGGTCAGTCACCGCAGCCGCGCCACGGGAACAGACATGACCTTTTCCGTCTTCGTGCCGCCGCAGGCGAATGACGGCACCCCTTGCCCGGTGGTCTGGTATCTGTCCGGCCTCACCTGCACCCACGCCAATGTGACCGAGAAAGGCGAATATCGCCGCGCTTGCGCCGAGCTCGGCCTGATCTTCGTCGCGCCGGACACCAGCCCGCGCGGTCCCGGCGTGCCGGACGATGAAGCCTACGACTTCGGGCAGGGCGCAGGTTTCTATGTGGATGCTACGGAAGCACCCTTTTCCACGCATTATCGCATGTACAGCTACATCGTGGACGAGCTTCCGGACGCGGTCGCTTCGGCTTTTCCAGTGGACCTCGCGCGTCAGTCCATCACCGGCCATTCGATGGGCGGGCACGGCGCGCTCACCATCGCGCTCAGGAATCCGGATCGCTTCCGCAGCGTCTCGGCCTTCGCGCCCATCGTCGCGCCCTCCCAAGTGTCGTGGGGCGAAAAGGCGCTTGGCGGCTATCTGGGGAAGGACCGCGCCACCTGGCGGCGCCACGATGCCGTCGCGCTGATCGAGGACGGCGCCCGTCTGCCGGAATTGCTCGTCGACCAGGGCGCTGCCGACTCTTTCCTGAAAAAGGAGTTGAGACCCGAATTGCTCCAGGCCGCTTGCGCCGCCGCCGGCATCCCGCTCACCCTGCGGATGCAACAGGGTTACGATCACTCTTATTATTTCGTCTCCACCTTCATGGAGGATCACCTGCGCTGGCACGCGGAGCGCCTGCTGGCGTGAGCGCGCTCCTCAACATCCTCGTGCAGACGGCGCTGGAAGCCGGTGCCGAGATCGAGGCGATTTACGGCGCGGGGTGCGCGACGGACTATAAGGAGGACGGCTCCCCAGTCACCGAAGCCGACCGCAAGGCCGAAGCGATCATCCTCGCGCGCCTCGCCACCTTTTATCCGGATATTCCGATCCTTGCCGAAGAGGAGGCCTGCGCCGGGCGCATCCCGGACCTCGGCCGCCGCTTCTTCTGCGTCGATCCGCTGGACGGCACCAAGGGTTTCGTCCAGCGCAACGGCGAATTCACCGTCAACATCGCCCTCGTCGAAAACGGCGCGCCGGTCGCGGGGGTCGTCTATGCGCCGGACAGCCACGCCTTATTCTATGGCGCGAGAGGCGAGGGCGCATTCCGCCAGCGCGAGGGCTCCGTCCTCCAACCCATCCGCACCCGGCCCCGGCCGGAGGCGGGATTGACCGCGATCGGCAGCCGCAATCACCAAAAGCCGGAAACCGACGCCTGGGTCGCCGGGAAAGGCATAGCCGAATTCCTGCCCTCCGGTTCTTCCCTCAAATTCTGCCTGATCGCGGAAGGATCGGCGGATGTCTATCCACGACACGGCCCGACGATGGAGTGGGACACGGCGGCGGGGCAGGCGGTGCTGGAAGCGGCGGGCGGGCGCGTGATGATGCTCGATGGCGATTGCGAAATGGGGCCGCTGCGTTATGGAAAGGTCGAGACGGGATTCCTCAATCCGAATTTCGTCGCCTGGGGAATTTGAGGGGGAATTATGACGAAAACGATCCTAGCTATTGTAACGAGCGGCGCCGCGCTGATGGCGAGCTCGGCCGGCCTGGCGCAGACCCGCACCGATCAGACGGCGCTGATGTCGACCAATCCCGGCATGCGGCAATTTCAGGACCAATACGGTTTTTCCGATGCCGTGATCGCCGGGGACATGATCTTCGTGTCGGGTATCGTCGCGGGAACGCGGGCCGGCGATATCGAAGCATCTTACGACAATGCCTACCGGGTCATTGGGCGCATCTTGGAACGCGCCGGTGCGAGTCATGACGATATCGTCGACATCACGTCGTTTCACACCGATATTACGACGCAGATCGACGCTTTGTCGAAGGTCCAGAAGAAGTATTTGAAGGCGCCATACCCGGCCTGGACCGCGATCGACGTCGATCGCCTGCTGCCCGACGACGGCCTGACCGAAATCAAGATCGTCGCGCGCAAGCCGGCCGCAAAATAAGGAACAAGGGCGGCGCGGCAGGGTTGCACCCGGCAAGGAGATTCCGGCCATGACCCAAGCCATCGGCTATGCCGCGCCGTCGGCGAACGCGCCGCTTGCGCCCTTTCATTTCGAACGGCGCGCCCTTCGCGAGGGGGATGTCGCCATCGACATCCTCTATTGCGGCGTCTGCCATTCGGACATCCACACCGCGCGCAACGAATGGCATAACAGCGTCTATCCGGCGCTGCCCGGCCATGAGATCGTCGGCCGGGTGACGGCGGTGCATCCGTCGGCGACGCGCCACAAGGCGGGCGACATGGTGGCGGTCGGCTGCATGGTCGATTCCTGCCTGGAATGCCGGGAGTGCAAGGCGGGGTACGAGCAGCATTGCCTCAACGGCGCGACGCTGACCTATAACAGCCCGGACCGGCAAACCGGCGAAAATACCCTTGGCGGCTATTCCGACCATATCGTGGTGCGCGAGGAATTCGTGCTGCGCGTGCCGGACGGCCTCGATCCGATGCGCGCCGCGCCGCTGCTGTGCGCCGGGATCACCACCTGGTCGCCGCTCACCCGCTTCCATGTCGGGCCGGGCAAGGAGGTCGCGGTGGTGGGCCTTGGCGGCCTCGGTCATATGGGCGTGAAGTTCGCGGCTGCATTGGGCGCCAATGTGACGATGATCACCACGTCGCCGGAAAAGGGCGAGGATGCCCGCCATCTCGGCGCGCATGAGGTTCTTCTGTCCACGGACCGGGACCAGATGAAGGCGTCGCGCTCCCGCTTCGATTTCATCCTCAACACGATTCCCGTGGCGCACGACCTTCATCCCTATCTCCAGCTTCTTCGCCGCGAAGGCGCGATGGTGCTGGTCGGCGCGATCGAGCCGTTGCCCTCGATCCACGGCGGCATGCTCGTGTCCAACGACCGCCTCGTCGGCGGCTCGGCGATCGGCGGCATTCCTCTCACCCAGGAGATGCTCGACTTCTGCGCCGAGCGGAACATCCTGCCCGATTGCGAAGTGATCGCGATGCAGGACATCAACGAGGCTTATGCGCGGATGCTGAAGAGCGACGTCAAATATCGCTTCGTTATCGACATGGCGTCGCTGAAGCAGGAGAAGGAAGCCGCCTGATCGTGCATCGGCGGTTAAACTGACAAGCTTTAGGCGTTCGCACGCGCAACATGTCAGCTTTGTCAGTTTTCGCGCCCCTCGTCGCGGAAGATGTTCTTCCGGTTCAGCCTACAAAGAGAAAGAGCAGGCGGCTGTACTAGCATGGCCAATGCCTTGTAGGAAAATGGTTTAGCGGGCCGTCAAGCTGGACTTGATCCGGGGTCTATGAACACTGTCTTTTCGGATAGGTCCGTGTTCATAGATGCCGGATCAAGTCCGGCATGACGAGCCTGTGCGGAGGTGGGATGAAATGTGGCTATGGTCGCTCCATCCCGCTCTTGATCTCGATCTTGCGGCCTTTCGCCGCGTCTTCCGACTTGGGAATCGTGATCGTCAGCATGCCGTCCTTGAACTGCGCGTCGCAGGCATCTTCCCTGACGCCGCGCGGCAGGGCGACCTGGCGTTCGAAACGGCCGAAATAGCGTTCGGAATAGCCGCGTTCCTTATCCTCGCGCTCGTCCTTCCGCTCGCCGCTCAGCATCAGCATGCCATCCTCGATACGCAGGTCGATATCTTCCTGGCGCATGCCGGGCAGCTCGGCGGTGATCCTGACCTGATCGTCGGTTTCCTCCACGTCGATGCTCGGCCAAGCCATGACGCTTCGCCCGGCCCCATTTCCGCCGAAGCTCGGGAAGCGACCGCCCAGCACATCGGTCAGCATCCGGTCCATTTCGTGCCGCAGGTCCATCATCGCGCCGCTGCCGCCGTAACGGCTCATGCGGTTTCGATCGCGATTCCAGGGCATCAAGTCTCTGTTCGTCATCGCATCCTCCTGACTTTCATTTGAAAAAGGAGGGGAGCATCGCTTCGCTCCGCCGGAGCGAAAACGTTCAGGACCAAGCACCGTTCCGTTTTTCAGGAATTGAGCAATCCATAAAGCGGGCCGCGTCAGATGATGGGATGACGCTCCCAATTGGGCGCGTCGACCCGCTTGGATATCCCCTTATGCATGGAGCGCACCGTGTTGCTCGCCGTATTGACGAACAGGAAGGGGATGAAGGCGTGGACGATGCAAGCGAAGCCGCTGCCGACCAGCCTCAGCCCGGATTTCAGCGCATGGCCGAGATGCTGGAAATAACTCTCGCCCATATCGCGGGGATGGCGGGTGAAGGGGTTGTCGAGCATCTTGTCCCGTACCGGATGGAATGAGGGGAAACCCTTACCACATTCGCCGCCCCCGGGCCAATTATCCGTACGGGCGGCGCGCGAAGTTCGCTATTCCCCTGCCGCACCGGTTCGATAATATAGGCATCCCATTCAGGAAGGGTTTGAAATGAACAAGCTGATCGCCGCCGTCACGCTGATCATCGGCTTGCCTGCCATCGCTTCGTCCCAGCAGGCCCCGGCGCCCGGCAAGATGGCGTGCTGCGAAGAGATGAAGGCGCAGGGCAAGGAGTGTTGCTGTGAGGATATGGGCCATGGCGATCATGCCGCCCATGGCGATCAAAAGAGCAATATGCCGGAAACCTCGCACAATCATTGATAGGTTCTTCGCCTGAGGAATGGCGGAAAACGGGACCGGCCCGATCCGCCCTTCCTTGGCCGGGCAGCGCGGCGCCGGACTGACCGCCCATCTGCCCATGGTCCGCATGCCGGTCTTGTCGAACGGCCGCCGTTCCGACTAGGGCGGCGCAAAAGCCCTTAGCAGAGGAATAGCCATGAAATTGGGTAGTCACATCGCCGCCGTCGTTACCGGCGCCGCGTCCGGACTTGGCGAGGCGACCGCGCGCGCGCTGGCGGAAAAGGGCGTGAAGGTCGCCCTGTTCGACCGCGATGCGGAAAAAGGCGAGAAGGTCGCGGCCGAGATCGGCGGCGTGTTTTGCCAGGTCGACGTGACGTCGGACGAGGCGGTGAATGCGGGCTTCGAAAAAGCGCGCGCCGCGCACGGGCAGGAGCGCATCCTCGTCAATTGCGCGGGCGTCGCCAATGCCGTGAAGACGGTGGGCCGCGACAAGGAAACGGGCGCGGTGAAGCGTTATCCGATGCACCAGTTCGAGCTTGCCATCCAGATCAACCTGATCGGCACCTTCCGCATGATTGCGGCTTCGGCAGCGGGCATGGCGGACCTGGAGCCGATGGAGGATGGCGAAAAGGGCCTGATCATCAACACCGCGTCCGTCGCGGCGCAGGACGGGCAGATCGGACAGGCGGCCTATTCGGCGTCGAAGGCTGGCGTGCTCGGCATGGCCCTCCCCATCGCCCGCGACCTGATGAACGAGGGCATTCGCGTCAACACGATCCTGCCGGGCGTGTTCAAGACGCCGATGGTCGCGATGATGCCGCAGAACGTGCAGGACGCATTGGGCGCGCAGGTGCCGTTTCCGAAGCGGCTCGGCCAGGCGGAGGAATATGCGCGGCTGGCGGTGTTCATGGCGGAGAATGTGTATCTGAACGCCGAATATGTGCGGCTGGACGGCGGGATCAGGATGGCGCCGCGTTGACCTAAAGCCCTCCCCCTCTGATGGGGGAGGCTGGGTGGGGGTGATCTACGACGTAGAGTGCCGCCTTTTCCGGAAGCATCACCCCCACCCAACCCTCCCCCATCGAGGGGGAGGGCTCTGAGGGGAGGATTTAGGTGTTCCTCCGTCCCTCGATCAGGCTGTCGACGAGGCCGGGATCGGCGAGGGTGGAGGTGTCGCCGAGGGTGGCGAATTCGTTCTCCGCGATCTTGCGCAGGATCCGACGCATGATCTTGCCCGATCGGGTTTTCGGCAAGGCGGGGGTGAAGTGGAGGAGGTCGGGCGTCGCGATCGGGCCGATTTCGTGGCGGACGAGCTGCTTCAGCTCCGTTTCCAGCGCCTCGCTCGCCTCCTCGCCCGCGATCAGGGTGACGTAGCAATAAATGCCCTGGCCCTTGATGTCGTGGGGGTAGCCGACCACTGCGGCCTCGGCGACCTTTGGATGGAGGACGAGGGCGGATTCGACCTCCGCAGTGCCGAGCCGGTGCCCTGAAACGTTCAGCACGTCGTCCACCCGGCCGGTGATCCAATAATAGCCGTCTTCGTCGCGGCGGCAGCCGTCGCCGGTGAAATATTTGCCGCGATAAGCGGTGAAATAGGTTTGCACGAACCGCTCGTGATCGCCGTAGACGGTGCGCATCTGCCCCGGCCAGCTCCGCGCGATGCAGAGGTTGCCCGAGGCCGCGCCCTCCAGCACATTGCCGCCGGCATCGACCAGTTCCGGCGCGATGCCGAAAAAGGGCAGGCCCGCCGAACCCGGCTTCATGGCGTGGGCGCCGGGCAGGGTGGTGATCATGATGCCGCCCGTTTCGGTCTGCCACCAGGTGTCGACGACTGGGCAACGGCTATCGCCCACCGTTTCGTAATACCAGCGCCAAGCCTCCGGATTGATCGGCTCGCCCACCGTGCCGAGCAGGCGCAGCGAGGAGCGGTCATGCTTTTTGACCGGCGCCGCGCCCTCGCGCATCAGGGCGCGGATCGCAGTGGGGGCGGTGTAGAAGATGTCGACCTTGTGCCGTTCCACCATGTCCCAATTGCGGCTGCAGTCCGGGTAGTTGGGCACGCCTTCATACATCAGGGTCGTCGCGCCGTTCGCCAGCGGGCCGTAGACGACGTAGCTGTGGCCGGTCACCCAGCCCACGTCGGCGGTGCACCAGAAGATTTCGCCGTCGCGATAGTCGAAGACGTAGTGAAATGTCGTCGCGGTCCACACCGCATAGCCGCCGGTCGTGTGGAGCACGCCCTTGGGCTTCCCCGTCGATCCGGACGTGTAGAGGATGAAGAGCGGATCTTCCGCATTCATCGGCTCGCAGGGGCAAGTGTCGGGCACCGTCGCGCCGAGCGTGTCGTACCAATGGTCGCGGCCCTCCGACATTGCGACCGCATTGCCGCAATGGCGGACGACGATGACGGATTGGACGGCGCTTCCCTCCAGCGCCTCATCGACATTGGCTTTCAAGGGCACCAGCTTGCCGCCGCGCATGCCGCCGTCCGCGGTGATGACGAAGCGGCTGGCGCAATCGTCGATGCGGCCCCGAAGCGCATCGGGCGAAAAGCCGCCGAACACGACCGAATGGACCGCGCCGATCCGCGCGCAGGCGAGCATGGCGACGGCGGCTTCGGGGATCATCGGCATGTAGAGGGTGACGCGGTCGCCCTTCGTCGCGCCCAATTCCTTCAGGCAGTTCGCCATCCGGACCACCTCGGCATAGAGGCCGGCATAAGTGAGGGTGCGGGCGACTCCGGGCTCGTCGCCTTCCCAGAGGATCGCGACCTGGTCCGCGCGGGAAGGCAGGTGCCGGTCCACACAGTTGAAACACAGGTTCAATATCCCATCTTCGAACCAGCTTATGTCGACCGGGTCGTAGGACCATCCCGCGATGCGGGTGGGAAAACGGTCCCAGTCGATCCGCCGCGCCTGATCGGCCCAGAAGCCGTCGGGATCGCTCAGCGAGCGGGCATGGAGCGCCGCATAATCCTGTGCGGTGCAATGCGTGTTCTGGACGGCTTTCGCCGGGGGAAGGATCCGATCCTGCATGACGACTCATCGGCTGCTCGTAACGATTGCACAGAGTAACCCTTGTTTGCGCGAAGTCACGCAAGGTTCAGCCCTTTTCGGCTACGGCTCGGGCCGATCGACTTGCCTTGCGGGGATTGGGGGCGTAACGGCCCCAGCCTTCCGGAGAATTGGATGTTAGCCCTATCGGATCAGAAGCCCGTCTTCCGGATGCCGGAATTCACGCGCGAGCATATGCTGGCGAGCGCGCTGCTGGCGCTCGTGGCGGCTTTGTATCTGGTTGCGGGCCTCAGCGTCAGCGGCGTCGGCATTTCCGACGATCGCGCGGCGGCGCAGGGCCTGCCGCAAGCGGCGCCCAACACCTTCAAGCCGCTCGCCAAGGCCGATGCGCTGTCGATCAATGCCTCCACGCCCGTTGAAGAGGGGCTGATCCCCGCCGCGGCGCCGTTTAAATTGCTCGCCAGGACATCGGCCGACCGGGCGCTGGCGGTCGAGTGCCTGACCTCCGCCATCTATTACGAGGCGGCGCTGGAGCCGGAGGACGGCCAGCGCGCGGTGGCGCAGGTGGTTTTGAACCGCGTCCGTCATCCCGCCTACCCGAACAGCGTCTGCGGCGTCGTCTACCAGGGATATGAGCGCAGCACGGGGTGCCAATTCACCTTCACCTGCGACGGATCGCTGACTCGGGCCCCGGTCGCCGCGATCTGGAACCGCGCGCGGGAGATCGCGAAGGCGGCGCTCGACGGCTACGTCTACGCACCGGTCGGCTGGGCGACCCATTATCACGCCAATTACGTCGTGCCTTATTGGAGCTCGACGCTCGTGAAATTGGGCGATGTCGGCAACCACATCTTCTACCGCTGGACCGGCGGCTGGGGCAGGCCGGGCGCCTTTTCCAGCCGCTATAGCGGGTTCGAGCCCGATGTCGCCGGCATCGCGCGTAGCCTGGCGCCGATGAAGCTCGCCGCAGCCGCAACAAGAGAAGCCCCGCTGCCGGAAACGGTGGGTACGGTGGATAAGGCAGCCGCCGAAGCGGCGCTCGCCGCTGCAGCGGCCAATCCGAACATCGCCTTGCCGCAAGGCGTCGGCGCTGCCTCGACGGGCCCTCGCGCGGTCATCCGCCGTTATGAGCCGGCGAGCCGGGAAGCCTCGGGCCTCATCGCCACCACGGGACGCAAGGCCGAGGATGATGTGCCCGCAAGCCTCCGTTGGGCGATAACCGGGGACCGCACGGGATCTGGCGACGGCTTCGGCAAGAAGACCGACGCAGAGGCTGCCCCCGCAGCCGGGGCAGGCGCGGCAGCGACCAAGTAACCGGAACGCGCCCACCCGCTGCCTGTTCTGCATGCGAGGAGTAGGCGATGGCCCGCAAGGAAGAACCGCTCAAGGGCGAGCAGGCGCACCGCGACAAATGGCGGGGGCGGCGAGACTGTCGTCGAGGGCGGGTCAAACGGCCTCTCCGAAAGCGAACGCGATAAGGCCACCGCGTCGGATGAGGGTGAGGCCGCCACCGAGCCAGGAGTCATCCCGCCACCGGATTAAAGCCGAACCGATCCTGAGGGGCTGGCGTTCCAGAGCGGTGCCACCATATCCCTCGCATGATCCCGCTTTCCGTCCTCGACCTGTCGCCCATCGTGGAAGGGAGCGATGCGTCCCATTCTTTTCGGCACTCCCTCGACCTTGCCCAGCATGCCGAGCGATGGGGCTACAACCGCTTCTGGATGGCGGAGCATCACAGCATGCCCGGCGTCGCCAGCGCGGCCACGGCGGTGATTCTGGCGCATATCGCGGCGGGGACCACCTCCATTCGCATCGGGGCGGGCGGGGTGATGCTTCCCAATCATTCACCGCTGGTCATTGCGGAGCAATTCGGTACGCTTGAGGCGCTTCACCCCGGCCGTATCGATCTGGGCCTCGGCAGGGCACCCGGCACGGATCAGGCGGCGGCCTATGCTCTCCGCCGCAACCTCAATTCGGATGCCAACCAGTTCCCGCGCGATGTCGTGGAATTGATGAACTACTTCCGGCTGCCTGAGCCCAGCCAGCGCGTCCGCGCCATCCCGGGCGAGGGGCTCAACATTCCCATCTGGATCCTTGGATCGAGCCTGTTCGGGGCGCAGCTCGCCGCGGCGCTCGGCCTTCCTTACGCCTTCGCCTCCCACTTCGCCCCGGGCCTGATGGACGAAGCGATCTCCGTCTATCGCCGCGACTTCAAACCTTCGGCTCAACTCGACAGGCCTCATGTCATGCTCGGCTACAATATCTTTGCCGCCGACACGGACGAGGAAGCCCACTTCCTCGCATCGTCCATGCAACAGGCGTTCGTGAACCTGCGCACCGGCCAGCCGACGCCGCTGCCCAAGCCGGTCCCGAATTACCTGGAATCCCTCCCCGCCAACGGAAGGGCGATGCTCGATCAGGTTCTATCCTGCTCGGCCATCGGCGCGCCGGAAACCGTGTGCGGCGCTATCGACTCCTTCATCGCGCGCACCGGCGCGGATGAATTGATGGTGACATCCCAAATACACGACCATGCGGCACGGCTGCGCTCGTTCGAGATCGTCGCGGAAGTAACGGGCCTAAACGCGCCTCAGTGGGATCCTCCGGCTTAACCTCGCTTTTTCGCAGTGAAGTATCCGTAGCCGGCGCCCACCGCCGCGCCGAACAATGGGCCCACGAACGGCACGGGGATGGCGACGACAGCTCCGATGGCGGCTGCCAGGGCAGTTCGCTTGGCGACGGGATCCTCGAACATGACGGTTCATCTCCTGATGCTGTATTGTGAACATAATACAGAGCGGAGCGATTGCAATAGGTAGGCTGGAGAGATGGTGCCGGGTGTCGGACTCGAACCGACGACCTACCGCTTACAAGGCGGTTGCTCTACCAGCTGAGCTAACCCGGCGCCCGCGCCTCCATGCGTCAACGCACGCCGAAGGTCCAGCCCTCCGTGCGGGCAATTTCAGGGATGAGGGGGAACGGATGCCAATAAGCGGGGTCATCGGCGATCTTGCGCAGGCCTGCCGCGGCGATCAGCACGTCGGTTTCATGGTCGTTGACCGGATGCGCGGCGGCGAAGGGGGCGCTGCCCAATGCGGCAAGGGCCGCGTTCAGACCCGCTATGTCGCGGACCTTCCGGCCGTTCAAACCCGCCATGAGGATGAAAACACGGGTGTAGATTTCGACGACCAGGCTCCCCGCGGCCGGGACGGGATCGAACGGCCAGACCGGCAATTTGCCCTGCAGCCGGTTGAGGAGGCGCATGCCGGCATAGCTTGCCTTCGCAACCTGCGACGCGCCGATCGCGTCGTACAGGGTCGATGCCTTGCCGCCGCCCAATGCGTTGAAGGCATGCTCGCAAACACGGTGATGGAGGAAATCCCGCTTCACCCCGTCCGCCGCGCCGAAGTAGAAATGCGGGCGGTGGTGGGTTTCAAGGAAGCTGGCGGCGCCGAGATCCGGGTCGTCGCAGAGCCTGTCGACATAGGCCCAGAAGGCTTTCGCATCCGCCGGGACGCCTGCTTCGCCGGGCAGATAGGCGCCGCGTTCGGCGATGGGCGGGGCGTAGCTGAAGTCGAAGCCGTAGAGGGTTGGGGCCTCGATAGAGGTGGCGAGCAGCCAGTCGAGGACTTCGGTTCGGGACCAGGGTTTGGTGCGGTGGATGAGATAGGGGGCGCTTTTCCCGGCTTCGCAGATCGCGACGGCGATGCCTTTGTGGCGGCTTCCCTTGGCGCCGGACCAGTCGATCGCGGCGAAGCGGGTGAAGTGCATTAGCCCCTCCCCCTTGATGGGGGAGGCCGGGTGGGGGTGATGGCTGGGCTAGGTCCGGCGCGGGTGGAGAGATCACCCCCACCCAACCAGTGTCGGGTGAACAGCGCCCCGCGCTGTTCAGGCCATGCTGGGAGCATGGCCGACCCGCCACTCCCACCAAGGGGGAGGGCTTTAGGCCTCACGTTGTTCACACCAATGGCGGTTGGCGGTCCTCAACCGGAGCGGTGGGAGCCCTGGGCGGTTGCGGCGCCTTGGGCAGGCGGTTGCCCGCCGTCCATTCTTCCAGCAGCTTGTGCGCGGTGGGACGGCCGCCGAGACCGAAGGCGAGGGCGCAGGCGATCGCGGCGGAGCCGATGATCGAGGCGAAGGCGATGATCACGATTTCATTCGCCAGGCCCATGAAGCGCAGGCCCATGGCGACGGCGAGCGAGATGATCGACCATTTGAGGATGGCGGGAAGCCAGCCTTCCGTCCCCGAATTGCGGACGAGGTTCGACACGATCCGCGCGATGATGACGCCGCCCAGGATGATGCCGGTGCCGAAGAGAATGCGGCTGCCAAGCTCCAGCACCTGCGCGAGCATCACAGCGATGATCGGCGATTGCAGCAGTTCCGCCGCCTTGATCGCGGAGAAGAGCAGGATGGCGACCATCACCACCATGCCCGCCGTCCGGGACGGCGTGGTGCTTTCGGGCGAGACGCCAAGCGCACTCACCGCCCGGTCGAAACCCATCGAAGGCAGGATCTGCTCCGTCGCGCTCTTGGCGAGGCGGCCGACCATATAGCCGATGGCGAGCAGGATGAGCGCGCCGAGCACATTCGGAATGGCGAGCAGGATTGCATTCAGCATCTCTGTCGCGGGCACGGAAATCGCGGCGATGCCGAGGGCGTCGAGCGCCGCGATGGTGACGGGGATCATGATCAGGAAGAAGACGATGAGGCCCACCGAGCGGCTGATCGACGGGCGGCCCGGTGCCGTGGCTGTCGCGGGCGCCTCTGGAGCCATCGCGGGCGCGGTGCCCGCCGTCTCCATAAGACCCGTGCGTCGCAGCCAGCCGTCGGCATTGGCGGCGAGCAGGGCGGTTTCGACCACCCGTTTCGCGATCTTCGCGATGACGAGGCCGATGAAGAAAATGAGACCCGCCGCGATGACGTTGGGAATGAAGGCGAAGGCATTGGTGGTGAGCTGCCGCACCGGTTCCAGCACCTGGCTGAGGCCAAGCGGCTGAAGCGCCAGCAGGATGCCGACCAGCAGGATCAACCAAAAGGCGATGTCGCCGATCAGGCTGCCGAGCGTCTTGCCGGGCTCCGCCTCATTGTGGCGCTGGAGGGCGGGGATGCGATCGACGAGCTTCGCGATGCCCCATTTGGCGGCGCGGGCGAGAATATAGGCGACGACCAGAATGGCGAGCGCGCCGAGGATGCGGGGCAACCAGACCTCCGCCTCATGCTGCCAGACGACGGTTGCCGGTTGTTGTTGCGGGTACATCATCATTTCGCTTCCCCTTTTTCTTGTTGCTGCATGTCCTCGCGCCGCGCATTCCAATAGGCAAGCCGTTCCGCCACCTTCGCTTCGAAGCCGCGCGGCGACGGTTCATAGAAGGTCTGCGGCGTCATCTCCTCCGGCCAGTAATTGTCGCCGGAAAAACCCTCCGGCGCGTCGTGATCGTAGCGATAACCTTTGCCGTAGCCGACCTGTTTCATCAATTTTGTCGGCGCGTTGAGAATATTTTTTGGGGGCATCAGGGAGCCGGTTTCCTTGGCCGAGCGCCACGCCGCCTTCTGCGCCATGTAGGCAGCGTTCGATTTGGGCGCGGTGGCGCAATAAAGGCAAGCCTGGACGATGGCGAGCTCGCCTTCCGGAGAGCCGAGAAAATCGTAAGCGTCCTTGGCGGCGAGGCACTGGACCAGGGCCTGCGGGTCGGCGAGGCCGATATCTTCCGACGCGAAACGGACGATGCGGCGCAGGACGTAGAGCGGCTCCTCGCCCGCGACCAGCATGCGCGCTAGATAGTAGAGCGCCGCTTGCGGGTCGGAGCCGCGCAGGGATTTGTGAAGCGCCGAGATGAGGTTGTAATGCCCCTCCCGATCCTTGTCGTAAACCGCGACGCGGCGGTGGAGGAGGGACGAAAGCGCGGAGGGGTCGAGCAACCTCTCCCTCTCCCCTTCAGGGGAGAGGGGCGGGGAGAGGGGGCGTCCGGCAACCCCCTCTCCCGCCTTCGCTTCGCTCTTCACCCTCTCCCCTGAAGGGGAGAGGGAAATGGAGAACAGCGTTTCCGCCTGGTTGAGCAGGAAGCGCCCGTCCCCGTCCGCCGTCGCGACGAGAGCATCACGCGCGTCCGGTGTGAGGGGGAGGGGGCGTTCCATGAGCGTTTCGGCGCGATCAAGGAGCTGGCACAGCGCCTTGGTGTCGAGACGATTGAGGATCAGCACCTGAGCGCGGGAGAGAAGGGCGGCGTTGAGCTCGAAGCTGGGATTTTCGGTCGTCGCGCCGACCAGCACGACGGTGCCGTTTTCCACATAAGGGAGGAAGCCGTCCTGCTGCGCGCGGTTGAAGCGATGGATTTCGTCCACGAAAAGCAGGGTCTGGCGGCCGATCTTCGCATGATCCTTCGCTTCGGCGAAGACCTTCTTCAAGTCGGCGACGCCCGAAAAGACGGCGGAAATGGCGACGAACCGCATGCCGACCGCATCGGCAAGCAGCCGCGCGATGGTCGTCTTGCCGGTGCCGGGCGGTCCCCACAGGATGATCGAGCTGAGGCGCCCCGCGGCGACCATGCGCCCGATCGCGCCTTCCGGCCCGGTCAGATGCTCTTGCCCGACGACATCGCCCAGGCGCAGCGGGCGCAACCGGTCGGCAAGAGGTGCGCCCGCCGGCGGCTCTTCGGGCGTGGCGGGCTGCGGGGCATCGGGAAACAGATCGGTCACCGGGCCGATATAGGCGCCGCTGGGCGCGCTCGCAAAAATTCTATCGCCAGCGTGGCAGGATCGCGGATTTTACGCCGCGTCGATGATGCCCAGTTCGCCGAGTTTCCGGTACAGGGTCGAGCGGCCGATGCCGAGCCGCCGCGCGACTTCCGTCATGCGGCCGCGATAATGGCCGATGGCGAGCCGGACCACATCGGCTTCAATGTCCTCGAGCGGGCGCAAATGGCCGTCCGGCAGGAACAATGTGATGCCCGGATTGCCGGTTACCGCGGACGGGGCGGGGGTGACGGCGGACCCGCCGGTGCCGAGATCGGCGGCGCGGCGATTGAACGTCGATTCGTGCCGGATGTGCGGGAAATCCGCCGCCGTCAGGGCATCCCCCCGCGACAGGATGGCGGCGCGGAAGAGCACGTTTTGAAGCTGTTGCACATTGCCGGGCCAGCCATAGCTCATGAGGACGCCGAGCGCGTCGTCGGCAATGGTGAGCGTCCGCATTCCAGGCTGCTCCGAAATGCGCAGCAGAAGGTGCCGGGAGAGCGCCGGAATGTCGCTGTTGCGCGATCGCAGCGGCGGCAGGAAGACATGGACCGCGCCGAACGCGGCGTAGAGCGTTTCGTCGAACAATCCAGCCGCGGCATCGCCCTGCAACCTTTGGGCAATGCTCGCGATGAGGCGGACGTCGGTGGAAATCGGAGCCGTTCCCCCGACCCGCTCGATTTGACCCGATGCAACCGCCTTGGCCACCTTCGCCTGCGTGTCTGGCGCCAGGTAATCGATATTCTCAAGAAACAAGGTGCCGCCATCGGCATTTTCGAACGCACCCGCTTTTCGGGTAAATGCCCCGGGGAAGGCCCCCTGTTCATGACCAAAGAGGGCGGATTCGACATGGCCCGGCGCAACGGCGGCGCAATCGATCAGGACGAACGGCTTCTTGCGGCGCGGACCGGCATGATGAATGGCGCGGGCCGTCAATTCCTTGCCCGTCCCGCGCTCACCCTCGATCAGGACCGGAACGCGGCTGCGCGCCGCCTTGGCCGCGACGGCAAGGGCGGCGCGAAATTCGGGCGACGAGCCGACAATGTTCTCGAATTCCAGCGGCTGCGCGAGCTTGCCGGACAGGAAGCGCAATTCCCCCTCGCCCTTGCGGCGGTCCGCCGCGGCGTGAAGGGACGCCAGCAGACGATCGGGAACCAGAGGCTTGGTGAAATAATCCGACGCGCCCGCGCGCATCGCCTCGACGGCTTGCGCGGTGCAGGCGGAGTCGGCAAGGATCATGACCGGAATGTTGGGCCGCATGTGCCGGACGCGATTGAGCAACGCGCCATTGCCGCCCGTTTCCCACCTGTCGACCAGCACGGCGCCGATATCGGCATTGTCCGGATCCGCCAGCAGGGCCGCCGCGGCGTCGCCGTCCAGGGCGCCGATCACCCACCACCCCGCGCGCGCGGCCGTGGCGGTCACGATCCGTTTCTGCGCCGCATCGTCCCCGACGAAGAGCAGGCAACGCGGCGTTTCTGCGGTAATCGCGGTCTGAACGGTCATACCCCACGTCTATAGAGGGATGGTAAAGAGGCTCTTAATGCGGCCGCGTTTTTTTGCCTTTAGCCAGCAGCCGGGCGCTGATAGGGTGACGGATACAAGGAAATCCAAGAGGAATGAATATGGCTGCCGACAATAGGGGGAACGATCTGGGCGCGCACGTGCAGGATTATTCGCGGTTCACCGGCCTGATGAAATGGGGAACGATCGTTTCCTTCATCGTCGCCGCCATCGTCGTCCTGATCATCGCCAATTGACCCGGAGCCGCGGCATGAAGATCGCGGTCTTGAAGGAAACGGCTGAAGGGGAGCGCCGGGCGGCGGCGACCCCGGAGACGGTCAAGAAATATATCGCCCTTGGCGCGTCCGTGTCGGTGGAGACCGGCGCGGGCGCAGGGGCGTCGATCGACGACGAGGACTACCGGGCGGCCGGCGCCGATATCGCCACGCGCGCAGAGGCCGTGAGAGGCGCGGATGCCGTGCTGGCGGTTCAGGGCCCGGCGCCGGACGATCTCGCCGGCGCTGCGCCAGGCGCGCTCGTCATCGGCATTCTCGATCCGCTGGGAAAGCGCGAGCGGATCGAGGGCTATGCGGCCGCTGGGCTGGAAGCTCTGGCGATGGAGTGGATACCGCGCATCACCCGCGCGCAATCCATGGACGTGCTGTCGAGCCAGGCCAATCTCGCCGGTTACAAGGCGGTGCTGGACGCCGCCGCCGAATATGGCCGC
This sequence comes from Sphingosinicella flava, assembly GCF_016025255.1. NCBI lineage: Bacteria > Pseudomonadati > Pseudomonadota > Alphaproteobacteria > Sphingomonadales > Sphingomicrobiaceae > Allosphingosinicella > Allosphingosinicella flava. The sequence goes on along the minus strand of NZ_CP065592.1, from coordinate 1,140,488 downwards.
GTTTTTCCGATGATGATGACGGCGGCGGGAACGGTGACCGCTGCGCGGGTCTTCGTCATGGGCGTCGGCGTGGCGGGATTGCAGGCGATCGCGACGGCGCGGCGGCTGGGCGCGGTCGTTTCGGCGACCGACGTGCGGTCCGCGACGCGGGAGCAGATCGAAAGCCTGGGGGCGAAGGCGATCTTCGTCGAGGACGTGCAGGGGATCGAAGGCGAAGGCGCGGGCGGATATGCGACCGAAATGTCCGACGAGTATAAAGCGCGGCAAGCCGAATTGGTGTCCGCCCACGTCGCCAGACAGGATATCGTGATCACCACCGCGCTCATCCCGGGCCGCCCGGCGCCGCGCCTCGTCAGCGACGCGCAGATCGCTTCGATGCGGCCGGGCAGCGTGATCGTCGACCTAGCGGTGGAGCAGGGCGGCAATGTCGAAGGCGGGATTTTGGGCGAGGTCGTCGAGCGGCATGGCGTGAAGATCGTCGGGCACCGCAACGTGCCGAGCCGCCTCGCCGCCGATGCCTCGGCCCTCTACGCGCGCAATCTGTACAATTTCCTGGCGGCGTTTTGGGACGCGGAAGAGCACCGGGTCGCATTCAGCACTGACGACGAAATCTATCAGGCGATTTGTCTGACGAAAAACGAGCTTGTCGTCAGCGAGCGATTGCAGGCGCGCTGAGAAAAGAGGGATGATGACAAGCCGAAAACTGGACATCACGCCGCCCAAGGCGCGGGAAGCGGCGCAGCTCACCGTCATCCTCTGGCTGGTCGTCGTCGCTGTCATCACTCCGGGCAATCTGCTGGCCGGGCAGGTGCAGAGCGTTCCGGAGTTCCTCAACATCATCATGGGGTTCGCCAGCTCGGTCCTGCTCGCAGGCCTGCTTTATGCCGGCTTGCGGGCGGTGGCCGGAAAGCCCTTGTGGCTGGGGATCGCCGTGCTGGCGCTGGTCGTGACCGCGACGTCGACGCTTCAGATGCTCGCCGATTTCGCGTCCCAATATTTCCTGCACGCCACGTTCGAAAACCATCGCCTGCCGGAGGATACCGCCCAGTCCCGGCTGGTCGTGACGTCCTTTTACTGGATCCTCTGCGCGTGCAACGTGGCGCTGCTATGGGTGTCGTCGGCGGCGCACACCATCAAGATGCACGAGGTGGAGCTGGCGCGATCCCAGGCGGCGGCGCTTCAGGCGGAACTCAACATGCTGCGCATGCAGCTCAATCCGCATTTCATGAGCAATTCCCTGAACGTCATCGCCGCCCTCATCCAAAGCGGCGCGCGGGATGAAGCCTATCGCATGACCGACCGCCTTTCCCATTTCCTCCGGACGTCGGCCGATGTCGAAGGGCTGGAAACCGAGCTGATCGACGAACTGGAGCTGATCGAATCCTATTGCGAGGTCGAACGGGCGCGCTTTGGCGAGCGCCTGGACATTTGCATCGATCATGACGCCGGCGCCGAACGGGCGCTGGTGCCCAACTTCATCCTTCAGCCGCTGGTCGAAAATGCCATGAAATATGGCGTGCAGTCGAGCGCGGGGCTCGTCTCCATCCGCGTCGAGGCACGGCTGGAGGGCGAAGAGCTTCTGCTGTCGGTCGAGAATGAGGCCGAGGAAGGGATCGTCCGCCCCAAGGCGCAGAGCGGCGGCGTGGGCCTCGCCAACGTCCGCTCGCGCCTCGCCTTGCTGTTCGGCAACGACGCGATGCTGTCGACCGAAGTGCTGGAAAAGGGCTTTCGGGCGGTGATCAGGCTTCCCTATCGCGCCGAAGATGAAGCGGAAACGCGCCGCGCTGCTTGATTAGGGCCGCAGCCGCCGAGCAGACCGGCGCTTTCCCGCCATCAGCGACCCCCTCGACAGGCCGGGAAACCCCCGGCACAGTAAGCGGGCAACAGCGAGGAGGATAAGGCCGTGGATTTCGTGTCGATCCTGTCGATCTTCGTATTGGCCTGCTTCGTGGGTTATTACGTCGTCTGGTCGGTCACGCCGGCCCTGCATACGCCGCTGATGGCGGTGACCAATGCCATATCCTCCGTCATTATCGTCGGCGCGCTGATCGCGGCCGCGGCATCGGGCGTATCCGGTGCGAAATGGCTGGGGCTGGCGGGGATCGTGCTCGCCAGCATCAACATCTTCGGCGGTTTCGCGGTCACCGAACGCATGCTCGCCATGTACAAGAAAAAGGAGCGTTGAGCATGCACGCGGCGGCTCCCGTCAATCCCTGGGTCGCGCTCGCCTATCTCGTCGCGGGCGTCTGCTTCATCCTCGCGCTGCGCGGGCTGTCCAGTCCCATCAGCAGCCGCCGGGGCAACCGGCTCGGCATGCTGGGCATGGCCATCGCGGTCGTGACGACGATCCTCACCCATCTTCCGGCCACTCAAGCGGATAGGGGGGCTTGCGGACCGGGCGCGACCTGCTTCGCGCCCGCGCTCGATCCCACCATGCTTGCTCTCATCCTGGGGGCCATCGCGCTTGGCGCCGTGATCGGCATGACCACGGCCCGGCGGATCGCCATGACGGCGATGCCGCAGCTCGTCGCCGCCTTCCACTCGTTGGTCGGCATGGCGGCCGTGCTGGTTGGGGTTGCGGCCTATCTCAATCCATCCGCCTTCGGCATTCTCGAGCTTGGCGGGGGTGACATAGCGAAGGGCAGCCGTATCGAATTGGGCCTGGGCGTGGCGATCGGCGCCATCACCTTTTCGGGATCGGTCATCGCCTTCCTGAAGCTCAACGGAAATATGTCGGGCAAGCCGATCCTGCTGCCCGGGCGGCACCCGATCAACCTGGCGCTGATCGTGGCGATCCTGGCGTGCGTATCCGTTTTCGGGTGGACCACTCCAGCTCTCTTCTGGGGCATCGTCGTCCTTTCCTTCATTGTCGGCTTCCTGCTCATCATTCCGATCGGCGGCGCGGACATGCCGGTCGTGGTGTCGATGCTGAACAGCTATTCCGGCTGGGCGGCGGCGGCGATGGGCTTCACGCTCGGCAACAGCGCGATGATCGTGACGGGCGCGCTTGTCGGCAGTTCCGGCGCGATCCTCAGCTACATCATGTGCCGGGCGATGAATCGCAGCTTCATCAGCGTCATCGCGGGCGGCTTCGGCGGCGATGCCGCTGCTGGGGGCGGCGGTGGCGCCGCAATCGACCGGCCTTATAAGCGCGGCTCGGCGGAAGATGCGGCATTCCTGATGAAACAGGCCGAACAGGTCATCATCGTTCCCGGTTATGGCATGGCGGTGGCGCAGGCGCAGCACACGTTGCGCGAGATGGCGGACCTTTTGAAGAAAGAGGGAGTGCGGGTGAAATATGCGATCCACCCCGTCGCCGGACGCATGCCGGGCCATATGAACGTCCTGCTCGCCGAAGCGAACGTGCCCTATGACGACGTGTTCGAGCTGGAGGACATCAATTCGGAATTCGCCCAGACCGACGTCGCTTTCGTGATCGGCGCGAACGACGTTACCAATCCGGCGGCGAAGACGGACAAGACCTCGCCCATTTACGGCATGCCGGTGCTGGATGTGGAGAAAGCCAAGACCGTGCTGTTCGTGAAGCGATCGATGGGTGGCGCGGGCTATGCGGGGGTCGAAAACGAATTGTTCTTCCGCGACAACACGATGATGCTGCTCGCCGACGCGAAGAAGATGGTGGAGGAAATCGTCAAGTCGCTGGCTTGAGCGGCGGCCGGGATCGCCCTTGTTCCTGGCCGATGAGCGGCGATGGTGGGCGCTGACGGGCTCGAACCGCCGACCCTCTCGGTGTAAACGAGATGCTCTACCAACTGAGCTAAGCGCCCCTTCGCGGGAGTGCCGTTCCTCTAGGGTTTTTGAAATTCCGGTCAAGCGATTATCGGCGGAGGGGGCAGCCTCGCGATGACGGCCGGAACGGCTTGCCTTGCCGCCGCTCTTTTGAGACAAACGGGAAAGGGGGCATTGCCATGATCCGGATTTTAGTGGGACTGAGCCTGACATTGGTGCCGCTTGACGCGGCGATGGCCGCCGAACTGGTGCCCGTCGACGGCGACATGAGCGCACGGGAATTGTGCGACAATCTTCTCCAGGTCAGCCTTCGCAAGGCGGCGAAGGAGAAACCCCTTGTCGATGCCGGCCCTCTGCATGCCGGGCTGCAGAGAGGCCTGCCCGAGCCGCCCGCGGACGCGCTCACCATTCGCGTGCTTATTGGGGGAGGCATTGGAAGCCATGGCCCGGCGGGGCTGGAAAGCGTCGTTGCATGGCGCGATGCGAATGGGCGGTGGGAAGCCCGGCGGGCCGAAGAACGGCGCCGCGGCATGCCGCCCGAACCGGAACGTCCCCTTGCGCCCGTCTGGCCCGATCCCAATCCCAAGCCGCTGATCGAGGGTCATATTCCCCAGCCGAGCTCGCTTGAAATTTCGGCGGGCCCGTTGCCGCAACAGGCGGTCCAAAGCATCGAACGCGCGCTCCTGCCGTCAAGCTGCATTCAGCTCGAACCGCCACGCATGCCTGTAGACCTCCCGCTCAAGGGCGGGGGACGTCTCCCTTGCGTCCCCGACTCCGCTTCGTGGCACATCGAGATCCGGCAAGGCGGAAACGTCCAGCGTTATGAGCGGCCCTGCCGCCTGGTCGGCCCGGCCGGCCTGATCGCGCAGACGCTGGATTACGTCGCCTTGCCCGCCGCGCCCATCGTCAGGAGCCGCAAGGACCTTTACAATGGCGTCGAATATCCATCGGCCGAGAGCTTGCGCCTGTTTCTCAGCGATCGCCTGCCCGGCATATTGTATCGCGATGCGCAAGGTGAAGGCCGCATCCGATCGATCCGCCATGTCCAGGCTTGCGCGGCGGTGATGCAGGTCGAAGGCGCGGATGGAGGCATAAGGGAAATCGGGATCGACTGGCGCAAGCCCAGAGGCTTTCCCCAATGGATCAGCGACGGCGTGGTCGAGCTAGACGGCGAAGGCGACGCCGTGGGAAGCGCATGGATCGCCCCCGGCACCACCCTGGCGCTGCAACTCCAAGGCGCCTTATGGTCGCTCTTTTACAATTGTCCCGATCCGAAATGATCGTTGCCGCCCGGGCGCCTTGCCCGCGTGAGGGGCATAGGATCCAAATAGGGGTGGATTACGTGCGGAATGGAAGAAAGGATTGAGCATGGAGGCGGCGGCGATCCTGTTGCTGGGACTGGCCAGCCTGAACCCGCAGGCGCCCCGGGATCGGGAAACGCCCGTTTCCTATGTCATCCTGGCCGATGAAGGCCTGCAGGCGCGGCTGAGCAGCCTTCTGGCGAAATCGGGCATTGCCATAGCCTCCAGCCAAAGCGGAATGATCTATGCGGGATGTGCCTCGGCCTGGAGGAGCCATCGGGAACAGGCCGACCTTTGCATCGCGTCGCGCATGACGGGCGACGAGCCCGATGTGGTGCTCAACGGATATGTCGGGGAAGCGCCGCCGGGGAGGAGGCGGATTTCCTGCGTGGGACGGCATGGTGCCGATGCGGTTTTCCTGCCGGACGATGAGAAAGAAGGGATCGGCGCGCTGCGAGACTGCCTGAGCAAGGCAGCGGGCGGGAAGGCGTCGCCCAGCCACCAGATCTACGGAGTGAGGAGCGCCGCTCTGGACAAGGCCGCGAATAGCGAAGAGGCGCGGGCCGCCGCTGCGAGCGTCCTGATCCTGGCGGTGGATCATGTCGGGATACCAAGGGGCCTTGAGGGAGATTGCCTTGTCGAGGGGCGGATCAAAAGCGTGGCAAGAGGCGCGGGGTTCGCGCCTTACGGCCGCATCGAGCTAAGCATACCGTGCGGGGCGGAATCCTCGCCGGGCGGCAAAAGACGGGTCGCGATGGCGAATATTCGGGCGGGCACATTTGCGGCCGCCTATTTCGACGACCAGCAGCATTTATTGGACTTTCATTCTGTACGGGAATGACGTTTGGGGTGCCGGAAGGTGCGCATTCCATGCGCCATCGTGATGGCAAGGGAGGTGGTGATGAAGAGGCTATGGACCAGCTTGACCTGCGAAGCGATCTGCCTTGCCCGAGGCGTGCGGTGACGGGCCGGAAATTGCCCGGCTGGCTGGATCGGCCCCCCGGGCCGCAATCCGGAGGAATAGGCTATGGAACGGCGCGCCTTCTCAGCTGGCTGTTCATCTTCCTCGGCGCGGCCGGCATTATCGGAGGGGTGACGGACGCCCTTCCGGGTTACGACCTTTTCTTTCTGACCCTCCTGTCGGCCGCCGCCCTGTCGCTGCTCGTCATGATGACGAAATGCCGGAATTGCGGCAAATCCCAGTTTATCGGACTGCGCGGCAAAACCGGCGAAGGAGCGGAGCGGGACTCATCCTTCCGCTTCTTTCCGGAACCGGAATGCTCCCGATGCCATCATCTGAACGTTCGCGACTGAAGCGCTGGAGGGCCCCGATGCCCGTTACGGATTGGCGGCTTGGGGCGTGAAGGTCAGGGACCGGGAGTACATCGGTTCGCTCGACCGGTATTCGGATATGGACACGCCTCCGACCTTCCACGTAACGCCCTTATCATCCGCGATGCGCTCCAGCTTCAGGCCAAGCGGCGACAGGCGCTGTTCGAATTGGGCGAGGGCGGCGTCGAAGGGGAGAACGACCGATTCGCCATAGCCCCGGCGCGCGACCCGGCAGCTTTTGCTGTCGGCGGACATTTCCGTCCCGTCATATTCGTAGCTGCCATTTCCATGCTGAAGCGACTGCAGATCGTCACGTACATAATCCGGGATTTTCCCGCCAAACAGCTGGGTGCGCATCTCGGGGCTCGCCACGAGGGCGGTGCAGGTGACCATCGAATTCGCCAACAGCGCCGCCGTGCGATCCGAAGCGGGGGTTGAAACCGCAGCGGTCGCCGCGACCATGCTTCCCCAAATCAAGATATTCGCCATCGTCACCATTCCCCTGCATTTTACCCGAAGAAGCGAGGATCGCAGGGCTGCGCTGCGCCGTCAACCGGAGGGCGAAATCGGCCTTACGTCCGAAACGCGTTCCAGGGCCCGGTGATCGCAAGCGTCTTTGCCGGGCTGTAGAGGTTGACGAACATCGTCGCGCCGTCCGGGGAGAAGCAGACCCCCGCAAGCTCCGTCTGCGCATGGAGGAAAGCGACGTCGTAGAGCTTTCCATCGGGCGTGACGCCGCGCAGGTGATTGAGGACGACATCGGTATATTGATCTTCGCAGACGATCAGGTGGCCGCCCGGCGCGACGGTCAGGTTGTCGCCGTAATTCAGCGCTTCCGGATCCGCCGATTCGACGAAGATCTGCACCCGGCCCGGCGCCGATCCTTCTTCCGGGCGCCCTTCGAAGCGCGAGGGGCGGTAGCGCATGATCTGGCTGAGCTTGGCGGCGCCGCCGCTGGTGCAGCAGAAATAAAGCTCGTTCCGGCCGAAATGGATGCCTTCCCCGCGCGCGAAAAGGGCGGCTCCGCCCGCATGGCCGCGTTGGCGCAAATCGTCCTCCGGCGCTTCGACATGATCAAGATCGATCCAGCGCACATCGCGCCATTCCCGGAGCGGGAACGTGGCGCCCGACCAGTTGCGCGTATCGGGCACGAGCGCCGCGTCGCGAAAGGCCAGCGCCTGAAGCCTGCCGCCCCTGGAAAGCGCGCCGGGGACATTGGGGATGAAGCGATAGAAGAGGCTGTCGTCGCGATCCTCGGTCAGATAGACGATGCCGGTGCGCGGATCGACGGCCGCCGCCTCATGATTGAAGCGGCCCATCGCCGTCAGCGGTTGCGGAGACATGGGCCCGCGCGCGCTGGCGGGGACTTCGAACACCCAGCCATGATCGCGGGCGATCCCGCCCGTCCCGGCGCGGCTGACATTTTCCTCGCAGGTGAGCCAACTGCCCCAGGGTGTCGCGCCGCCCGCGCAATTGCGAAGGGTGCCCGCGAGACTGAGATACTGGGCCTCGACCCGCTGCGCGCGATAATCGTAGATGAGGGTCGTGGTGCCGCCGGGCAGAGCGGAGCCATCGGCATAATGATCGAAGGCGGGGAAGCCGGTTGCGCTGCCGCCGCCCACGGTTTTCAAGACGCCGTGCCGGGTGTCGAGTTCGTGATTCCGGATGAGCGCCATCCGGTGCCCGTCGAGACGGAAAGCGCCCATGCCGTCCGCCCGGTCCGGCACTTGCAGGCCGTCATCCATCGCGTCGCCGAGCTGCGAGATGATCCTGTAGCCAAAGCCGTCCGGAAGGTCGATCAGGCCCGCGGGGTCGCGGCGCAGCGGGCCATAGCCGCGAACCCGGGGCGCGGTGCCGCTCCGAATGCCGCCCGCGCATCCGCCGAGGGCTAGGCCGGCAAAGGCGGTCGAGGTGAGGCCAAGCGTGAACGTGCGTCTGGAAAGCATCGAGCGTCCTGCAGGAAAGGAATCTTCCCGCAACAATGACGAGAGAAGATGTCGGAAATGTTGCGCACTTCGCCTGGCCGCGCAAGCGCGCTGTCAGGGCTTCAGCTTAGGAAGGGCGATTGGCGTTGGGCGGCGCGCAGATAGGCCGAAAGGGCGGCAGCCGCGCCTTCGGACAATTCGATATAGACGCGGCGGCCATCCTCCGGATCCGCCGAGCGGACGAACAGGCCATGTTCCGTCAGCGTCTTGATCCAGCGCAGCGCGGTCGTGGCCGGGACTGCGGCGGCGATGCACAGACTGGATACCGCGACGCGCTGGCGTTCCAGGCGCGCCGCCATGAGATCGAGGAGCATGTCCCAGGCCGGATCGGCGAAAAGGTCGGCGCCGAAATATTGATCGCGCAGACGCCGGGCGCGGATCATTCCCCGCACCTGCTGGGCCGTGACGCCGGCCGCGCCCGTTTCTGCGGCACCGTCTTTTTCTTCTTCCGACAGATTGGCGAGGATGCCGGCAATGCGGCTGACCTCTTCGCTCAATTGCTGAAGCCGGATGGGAGCATTGCCCTTGCCGACATCGTGCAGGAATGGCCGGGAAGGCTGGGCCGCGAGACGCAACGCCTCTTCGCGATCGGCATCCGTGGCATCGACCAGTTGATAGACGCTGGGATCGGCGGTGCGCGCGGCGACGGCATCGATCATGTGCGCCGGGACGGAGACGATCGTGGCGTGACGCGCCTCGCGCGCAGCCTGATTCAGGCGGTCGAGAAGGCGGTCCATGACCGCGCCTTGGTCCCCATCCACCTCGACCAATACCGCGTCGAGAGCGATTTGTTCGCCCAGCCTTTCGAGGCCGTTGGCGATGCCGGCCACCCCTTGCACCCGGTAACCGGCCCGCTTCGCGGATGCCGCGGCCCGCGTCGTCGCAGCCTCGCTGTCGGTGAAAATGAGGATCGAGGGAGCTTCGCGATATTCGATCATGTCCAGCGCATCATGCGCGATTTGCGGAGTCATGGCTACCGTCCCAAAGTGGTGTTCTTCCCGCCACTTTGGCGCCGAAGCGGAGGAAACGCAGCGTATCACCGCTCCGAAACGGCCATTATTCACCGTGCGACATGCCGCCATTCCAGAGCGAACCGCCGCTTTAAGGGGCCGATTCTTGCGCATTCGCCTCCCCGCACGATCATCCGATGTTCGGAAAGCGAAATGAACAAAGTCCCTGCTGAGCTGCATTTCTGTCGGGTAGATTGATCCGTTTCGGATGTTTCTCGTTGCGGACCTAGGTTCTTGACCGCGCTCCGGAAAAGGGTGCGGCAGGCGCAATCTTTAGAAAAGATTCATTGCTTTCATGCTTATATTCCAGTCAAGAACGAGAGGAGCTCTCGGACGAAAAGGGAGCTGGCGCTGGAACATATCCTGACAGTGGAAGAGGAAAGCGAGGCGTCGACGGTCGATGATGCCGTGCTTTTCACACCGCCCAATGTCTTGGATGCGGACGAACACCTGACCGCATTGCTCCAGAATCTGCCCGGATGTGCTTACCGCTGCCCGTTGCATGTCCCGCCGCCTGGCGTTCATGTCGCCGAACATGTCAGCGCGGGTGTCGAGGCGTTGACCGGTTATTCGGCCGACGATTTCTGGCAGGGCCGCGCCGTCTGGCGTGACCTCATCAATCCGGAGGACATGGTAAAGCTCCAGCAGGAGCTCGCCGCCGCCATCATGGAGCGGCGCAATTACTCCGTGGTCTATCGCACAAAGCACAAGACGGGGCGCGAATTGTGGGTGCTCGATCGCGGTCGGGCATCCTATAACGATCAAGGCGAGCCCCTTTGGCTGGAGGGTTTCGTCAGCGACATCAGCGATCAGAAGGAAACCGAGGCGGCACTGCGCGACAGCGAGGAGCAATTGCGCGCGATGCTCGACGCCCAGCCTGAATGCGTAATGGTCGTTTCTCTCGGCGGACGGATCATGAAGGTCAATCCCGCCGGGTTGAGCATGCTGGGCTGCTCTTCACCCGCCGAAATGGTCGGCCGCAACGTCTTCGATTTCATCGATCCCGATCATCAGGATGCGGTGCGCGCCATGCATCAGCAAGCGACCGACGGCATCATCGAAGATACGCCCTACGAAATCGACATTCTGGAATTGGGCGGGAAGTCGCGCCGCGCCGAAGTGCGCGTCGCCCCGCTAAAATCGGGGAGTGCCGCGATCTGGGGCGTGCTCGCGGTCGCCCGGGACATCACCGACCGGAAGCGGGCCGAGGAACGGATGGAATGGCTCGCCACGCACGACCCGCTGACGGAGCTTCCCAATCGGACCTTGTTCCAGCGGCGTCTGCATATGGCGATCGGGTCCGAAACCAAGTCGGGCGGCAAGACCGGCCTGATGATCGTCGACCTCGACAATTTCAAGCAGGTCAACGACACGTTGGGGCACGATGCCGGAGACGCCCTGCTGTGCGAGATTGCACGGCGCCTGCGCGATTGCTGCCGAAAAGGGTGGACGGCGGCGCGGCTTGGCGGCGACGAGTTCGCGCTCATCCTGCCCCATCTCGCGGACCGGCGCGGGCTGACGCTGGCCATTGACGACATTCTCGCGAAACTGCGCGAGCCGATGAGTTTCGGCGGCAAGATACTCGACAGCCGCGCTAGCATCGGCGCGACTCTCTATCCCGACGATGACGGCGATCCCAGCGACCTTTTGAAGAATGCCGATCTGGCGCTTTATGCCGCGAAAGCGGCAGGGCGAGGGCGCGCCGTTCATTATGAAGGAAACATGCGCCACGACATGCAGCAACGCGTGGCAGGCGTCAGGCGGATCAAGGCGGCGCTCGCCGAAGATCGCGTCCTGCCTTATTACCAGCCCAAGATCGACCTGACGACCGGCGCCTTATACGGGTTCGAGGCCTTGCTGCGCTGGAGCGATGGCGATGGCGAGATCCAACGGCCGGGCGTCGCCGCAAGCGCGTTCGAGGATGCCGAATTGGCCGCCGCGATCAGCACGCGCATGATCGGAAAGGTATTGGAGGATTTGAGCGCCTTGTTGGCGGCGGGGCGACCCGTCGGCCATGTCGCGGTCAACGTATCGGCTCTCGAATTTCAGCAAACCGACTTTGCGGCCCGATTGCTCAACGATCTTCGGGAACGCGGCATCGCGGCGGAGCTGTTTCAGATCGAAATCACGGAAACCGCCTTCCTGGGCCATGGGAGCGACGGGGTCGAAGATACGCTTCGGACATTGAGCGCCGCAGGCATCCGGATCGCGCTCGACGACTTCGGCACGGGTTACGCTTCTCTGTCTCACCTGAAGCGCTTCCCGATCGACACGCTGAAGATCGACCAGAGCTTCATTCGCGACCTGGCGCAAGAGGGTGAGGACGCATCGATCGTGCGCGCGGTTATCACGCTGGGCCACAATCTGGGCATGCGCGTGGTCGCGGAAGGGATCGAGGATTTGCGGCAGGCGGCTTATCTGCAGGCGCAAGGCTGCGATATCGGACAAGGATATCTGTTCGGCATGCCGATGACGGCTGCGAAGATCGGGTCGGATGCCTTCTGGCAGAAATTCGCCATCGACACGGGGCGCTGGCCGGACATCATCGCCGCGCTTCATTCGCCTGCGGTGGCGGACTTACCTCGCAGGGCTGGCATAAGCTAAAGCATTCGACTGCCTCACATCGCGAGGCTGCCGGCCGGTCAAGCCGCCAGCGATATCCTCTCGTCGCCGAGAATCCAGTCAGCCGCCGCCTTTGCGTGAAGAGCCGTCGTGTCATAGACCGGCAAGACGTTTGCAATCGGATCGACGAGCATGACGAGTTCCGTGCAGCCGAGGATCACCGCCTGATTGCGCGCCTGGGCAAGGTTCGTGATCGCCGTCTTCAAGGTCCGCTGGGAAATGCGGGACACCTTGCCCAACACCAGCTCGTCGAAAATGATGCGGTCGATTTCCGCCATCATCGCAGGCTCGGGGGTTGCGATCTCGATATCGCGCTCTTCGAACCAAGTCCGGAAGAAATCATCCTCCATGCTGAAGCGCGTCCCGATGAGAGCCGCCCGCTTCACGCCGTCGGCGGCGAGCCTGTCCGCCGTGACAGCGCCGATGTGAATGAGCGGAATGCCGGTCGTGGCTTCGATGTCGCCTGCATATTTGTGGGCCGTATTGCTGCACAGAACCAAGGCTTCGGCGCCCGCCCCGGCGAGCCGGACCGCCGCGGCGGTCGCCACTTCGGAAGCCTCTTGCCAGCGTCCGGAAAATTGCATGCTTGCGAGCGGTGCAAGGTCCAGGCTTTCAAGAATGATGGGCGCGGAATGAAGACCGCCCTTGCGCCGGGCGACCTCTTTATTGATCGTTTCATAATAAAGGGCGGTTGAAACCCAGCTCAAACCGCCGATCAGCCCCAATTTACGCACGTCAAATATCCCGCGCATGTCCCCGCCCAGCGTCGCCGGACGTGCATGTCCTTGAAGTAAGAAGACTTTAACCCCCCAACAATTTGACGATAGAATATCGCAGGCTTAGTTGAAGGATGAAGCGCGAACTAAAGAAACACTCTTGTCAGATCAAGGGTTTGGCCATCGAAACGCGGTGAACGGAGCGCCGCCTCAGAGGGGGCGGACAAGCCGGGTGGCGACCGCCGCCCAGGGTGGGTTAGAGATGACCATTTGGCGCTGGCCGGATCCGAGCGGCAGAACGTGCAGCTTGCCATCTTCCCGGCCAATCAGGCGGCCGAAAACGAAACGGCCGGCGGAGCGGGGGAAAAGGCAGTCCTTGTTCATTGCTTGCGCGAAATGGTCCGGACCGAGGCGGCGGAGCCAGATTTCGTCACCGCTCCGGTAATCGCCCACCGCGGAAACCACGCCGACCGCGATCATGCCCGCTTCAGGCCGAGGCGGAAGCACGACCGTCTCCCGGCGCGGTGCGTCGGCGCCGTCGGCACCCAATAAGGCGGCGACGGGTATGTCCTCCTGATCGGGCAGTTTCACCAGATCGGCCGCCTCGACACCGAGCGCGCCGGCGATCCGGTTGAGCCAGCCGACCGATACTGTGCGCGTGCCGGTTTCCAGCCGGCCGATGGTCTGCGGCGTGGTCGGCGGGTCGCAACGGTCCGCAACATCCTGAAGCGTCATCTTTTTCGCGCGGCGAACCTCACGGATACGGGTAATCATCACGTCTTTCCTATAACCAGAACGGTTATTCGCTTTCCTACAGAATGCCCGCTGTGGCAACAACATTTCGCAAATGATTCTGAAGGAGCGAAAATGGCGGAGGCGGCATTGCAAAAGAGATTGCTGGTGGAGCGTGCGGTACCCAGGGACGGATGCGCGCGGGGAAAATCGGAACGCCCTGCGCGCAGGGTTACCGTCAACGCTTTGGAATCTCCGCTCGGCTGGCTGAAAGTGCGGGGCCTGATTTCAGAACGGCAATTCGATGCCGGGGAGCGGCTCCGCACGGATTGGGAGCGCGCTCGATTGGCGCCATCGGTCACGATGCGCTGGGACGCTCCGCCCAATAGCCGCGTGGCCCGCGGCGCTCCGGAACCGAACGATCCTCTCGCTTCGCAAATCGATGCCAAACGCCGTTTCGAAACGGCGGTCGCCATAGCCGGGCCGGGCCTGTCGGACATATTGTGGCGGGTGGTTTGCGCGGGTGAAGGGATGCGTGATGCCGAACAAGCGCTCGGCTGGCCCGCGCGTGCCGGAAAGCTGGTGCTCTCGCTGGCCCTCGACAGGCTGGCGGAACATTATCGATTGCCTTGAAAAGGTACCAAAAAATCTTCGCATGGCTACGCAAAATTAAGATGCGGTGCCTTAGCATCCGACTCATGAAGCTGATTCAGTGGATATGGAAAGGGCGGGGGCGGCGGGAGGCCGACGATCTGGCGGCGTTCGGGGCCGCTCTCGTGTCGTTGACGACGCAGATTCCGCGCCCGGACGAACGGCGGGCGGACCCGCGCATCCTGGCCATGCTGCCGATTGCGCGGATCGAGCGTAAGGGCAGCGACATCGCCTGCCGCATCCGCAATATTTCGGCCGGAGGCCTGATGGCGGAAGTCAGCACGCTTCCCGATGCCGACGAGGCCGTCACCGTAGAGCTGGATTCCGGCCGGCGCATTCCAGGCGCCGTGGCGTGGATTCGCGATCATAATATCGGCATCCGGTTCGACGAGAATGTCGATATCCGCACCATTTTCGCGGTCGAGAAGCCCCGTATCGGCTTCCGGCCCCGGCCGCCCCGCATGGAAATGCGCTGCTCCGCCACCGTCCGTATCGACGGCATCTACCATCAGGTCGAGGTTCGCGACATTTCGGTCGGGGGCATGAAGGTCGCGCTCCGGTGCGAAAAGGCGATCGGCAAGGTCGCGGTCGTGACTGTCGAGCACCTTCCGCCGGTCCGTGGCGAGATCCGGTGGAGCGAAGATGGGATGATCGGCATTGCATTCGACGCCATGCTGTCGTTCGACGAACTGGTGTCCTGGCTTGGCAAACGCATCGAGATCGCGAGCAGGATGGGGTCGGTCCAGCGCCCTTGATCGAGCCGCCTACCGTGCGGTGATTGTTCCCCCGTCAAAACGGCGATAGGCCTTCCCTTCGAATCCAGGGAGGGCTTTCCAAACAATGCGTATGCTGACCGCAGCGATGCTGCTTGCCACCGTCTCCGTTTCCGCCACTGCGGCGGACACGTCGATGCTCAACAAGATCGTCGACCAGGCGATGAACCATGGCGAAGTGGTGGAAAACACCGCTTATCTGACGGACCGGATCGGCGGCCGCCTCACCAATTCGCCAGCCATGCGCGCCGCCGAGAAGTGGACGCAGGACAAGTTCCGCGCATGGGGCCTGAAGAACGTTCATGCCGAACCCTTCGATTTCGGCCGCGGCTGGTGGATCGAAAGCGCGAGCGCCAAGATGATCGCGCCCCGTCCGATCCTCCTCCGCTCGATTCCGGTCGCCTGGACGCCCGCGACGACCGGCACGATCAGCGCGCCTGTCATCGTCGCGCCGATCAGCGACGAGGATCATTTCGACGAATGGCGCGGCAAGTTGCAGGGGAAGATCGTCCTTGTCAGCTATCCGGAAGATCCGGCCGATGCGACCGATGCCGCCTTTCGCCGCTACGAATCGTCCGACATCAGCGCGATGGACACTTATGAGCAGCCGACGACCAATCAGGACGGCCTGAAGCGCCGCGTGAAGCGCCGGGCCTTTCCGATGAAGCTCGACGCTTTCCTGAAAGCCGAAGGCGCGATCGCCTGGGCGCGCATGGCCTATCGCAACGACGGGCTCGTCCATGGCACGGGCTATGCCTATGGCGTCGGCGAAACCCCGTCACTCCCCGGCGTCGAAATCGCGGCCGAGGATTATCGCCGTCTCGCCCGGCTCGCCAAGACGGGGCCGGTGACGCTGGAGCTGAACAGCAACGTTCATTTCGACGACAGCGACACCAATGCCTATAATATCTTCGCGGAAATCCCCGGCACCGATCCGAAGGCCGGCTATGTCATGGCGGGTGCGCACCTCGACAGCTGGGTGGCGGCCGACGGCGCCGCCGACAATGCCGCGGGCAGCGCCGTCGTCATGGAGGCGGCGCGGATCCTCTCCAGCCTCGGCGTGAAACCGAAGCGGACGATCCGCTTCGCCTTGTGGTCGGGAGAGGAGCAGGGCTTGCACGGTTCCTTGGCCTATATCGACCGGCATCTCGCCAAGCGTCCGGCCGCGGTCGGCGAAATGGCGGCGGCGGGCCGTTATGGCGCCCTGTACAATTATCCGGTGACGCCGTTGCCGGGCTTCAAGGATCTGATCGCCTATTTCAACATGGACAATGGCGGCGGCAAGCTGCGCGGCGTCTATGCCGAGGGAAATTTCGCGGCTGTGCCGGTGCTGAAGGACTGGTTCGGGCCGCTGTCGAGCCTGGGCGCGTCGAGCGTGGTCGCGGCGCCGACGAGCGGGACCGACCATGTCGGCATGGCGGCGATCGGCCTTCCGGCCTTTCAGTTCATCCAGGATCCGCTCGATTACGATTCGACCGTCCACCATTCGGCGGTCGACACGTTCGATCATTTGAGGCCGCAGGATTTGCGCCAGGCGGCGGCGGTCATGGCGAGCGTGCTGCTGTCCGCGGCGGACAGCGACAAGGTCATTCCAAGGAACGTCCTTCCGACCCAGCCCAAGGACAGCAATCCGTTCGAATATGACAATCCGGAAGAGGATTGAGGCCTGAAGAGCAGGGTTCGCCGGAATGATGGAATATGGTTTCGATACTTTTCTCCTGCTCGTGGCCGCGGCGGGCGCGGCCGGTTTCATCGATGCGATGGCGGGGGGGGGCGGGCTCATTACCCTTCCGGCCTTGCTGACGGCGGGCGTGCCGCCGGTCGCGGCGCTTGGCACGAACAAGCTCCAATCGACCTTCGGCACCGCGACCGCCGCTTTCCGCTTCGCGCGGGCGGGGCATGTCGATATCCGGCGGATGGGAGTGCCGATCCTCTGCACGCTGGCCGGGGCGGGCGCGGGCGCTCTTACCGTGCAAGTCATCGACCCGGCGGTGCTGGCGGCGATCCTGCCCGGCCTGCTGATCATTATTGCGGGCCATTTCCTGCTGTCGCCTAGGATGACGGACGAAGACCGGACGCGGCGGGTGGGGGCGTTCGGCTTCGGCGTGGCGGCGGGTAGCGTCGGTTTTTACGACGGCTTTTTCGGGCCGGGCGCCGGATCCTTCTACATGCTCGCCTTCATATTGCTCGCGGGATTGGGCCTGCTTCGGGCGACGGCGCATACCAAAGTGCTGAATTTTGCCAGCAATATCGTCGCGCTGGCCGTGCTAGCGGCTGGCGGGCATGTGCTGTGGATCACGGGTCTCGCAATGGCGCTCGCCAATATGGTGGGCGCGACGATCGGCGCCTCAACCGCCATGCGGTTCGGCGCGCGGGTGATCCGTCCGTTGCTCGCCCTCATGTCGGTCGCGCTCACCATCAAGATGGTGTCCGATTCCGCCAACCCGCTTGCGCAATATCTGCGGATTCAATAAGGTTTCACATCGAAACTGTTAAGGGGAAGCCAGATGATCGTTTATGGTTCGTCCATGTCGCCGTTCGTGCGCAAGGTGCTGGCCTTCGCGGCGGAGAAGGGGATCGAGCTTGAGGTGAAACCGCTTGGGCTTGGGTCCGAAGACCCGGAATTTCTGCGCGCCAGCCCATTCAAGAAAATGCCCGGCTTTTGCGACGGCGACTTCGCGATTTCGGATTCGAGCGCGATCATCACCTATCTTGAAGCCAAGCAGCCCGAGCCGAACCTGATCCCAATTGAACCGAAAGCCCGGGCACGGGCGATCTGGTACGATGAATTCGCGGATACAATATTGGGGGCTTGCAGCGGAAAACTTTTTTATAACAGGGTGGTGGCGCCGGTTTTCCTGAAGCGGGAAGGCGATGCCGCGGTGGCGGATGCGGCGGAATGCGATGAATTGCCGCCGTTGCTCGCTTATCTGGAAGGCGTGATGCCGGAAAGCGGCTTCCTGGTCGAGGACCGGCTGACGCTCGCCGACATCGCGGTCGCGAGCCCCTTCGCCAATCTTCGGCACCTGAAAGTGACGGTCGATCCGGAAACCTATCCCAAGCTCACGCGCTATATCGACTCGATCCTCGCCCGCCCGAGCTTCAAGCCGTGGGTGGAGAAGGAAAAGGGGTTTCTGGAAAAGGTGATGGCGGCCTGAGCGCTCCACCCTCCGGCGACCGGCGGGGCGATCGCCCCGCCCTTGCCGCTAGTCGTGAACGTTTTTGAGACCCGGGTGGCCATGATCGATTTTTCCAGCTTCTCGCTGGCCGACGTCCTTCCCTTCATCGCCATCGGCTTCGCCGCGCAGATCGTGGACGGCGCGCTCGGCATGGCGTTCGGACTGATTTCGAGCACGCTGCTGATCAGCATCGGCGTGCCCCCGGCCATCGCGTCGGCGCGCGTCCATGTCGCGGAATGCTTCACCACCGCCGCGTCGGGGATCAGCCACATCCTGCACCGCAACGTCGACTGGAAGCTGCTGGCACGCATCGCCATTCCCGGCGTGATCGGCGGCGTGCTCGGCGCCTATGTGCTGACCAACGTCCCGGCCGAGACCGCGCGGCCCTTCGTCCTCGCCTATCTCGCCCTTGTCGCCGTTTATCTGCTGTGGCGAAGCCTGCGCCATGTCCATGTCGAGCGCGCGCCCAAGATCGTCGAGCCGCTGGGCCTCGCGGGCGGGTTCCTCGACGCGGCGGGCGGGGGCGGCTGGGGGCCGATCGTGACGTCCAACCTGCTCGTCCAGGGCGCTCATCCGCGCAAGGTCGTGGGTACGGTGAACACCGCCGAATTTTTTCTGACGCTGAGCATTTCGTTGTCCTTCCTGTTCAACCTCGGCATCGGATCGCTCGGGGCGCCGACGATCGGGTTGCTGGCCGGAGGACTGCTGGCCGCGCCGCTCGGGGCCCGGGTCGTCCGCCACGTCCCGGCACGCGGCTTGCTCGTCATGGTGGGGATCGTGCTGATCGCGACCAGCCTTTACGGCATCTATCGCGCCATCGCCTGATCGGCCGGCAAGTTGGAAAAACTGTGGGTAATTCTCCTTCGCGACTCCGCAAGAATTTTGCCTTATCCAGCTGAGAACCGGACGAAAGTTGCCGGAGAAATCGCGGGGTGACATGCATTTTCAAACTGACGCCGCCTATCACCGCGCCCGTGCCCTGCGGGAGCTGGACCTGGGCCTGAAGGCCACCTCGCTGACGGCGTGCGAGGCGCATCTCAAATTATCGTCGCTGCACATGGAGCGCGCGCGCATCAGCGAAACCCGGACCCTGGCGCAGGGCCACAGGTCGCTCGCCCAATGCGCGTGACGGCGTGATGCCAGTGGGCGTGACGTCCGCCGCCGCGTGACATAAGCTCCCCCCGATCAAAGGGGAGGCAGGCATGATCTGGACGGGCATCATCGCAAGTGCGGCGCTTGGCATGGCCGCGCAAGCGCCGCCAGCAAAGCCGGATCTGAGCTGGCTCGCGGGCTATTGGCTGGAATGCGACGGTGAGCGCGAAGTGACCGAGACGTGGAGCAAACCGAAGGGCGGCATTCAACTGGGCCACAGCATCACGATTGGCAGGAAGAGCGTCAGCTGGGAGCAAATGCGGATCGAATCGCGGAACGGCACCCTCGTCTTCCTCGCCCAGCCGCGCGGCGCGCCCGCCACGGCCTTTCCCCTGGTCGATGCCAAGCCCAATGAAGTGACGTTCGAGAACAAGGCGCATGATTTCCCGCAGCGCATCACATACCGCCGGGACGTGAACCGGCTGACGGCCACCATTTCAGGTACCAACGCTCAGGACAGCGCCTTGTGGATTTATCAGGCGGCGCCGTTCAATTCCCATTGCTGAACCAAATCGGTAAAAATACCTTGACATCGTCACGCTCATATGGCACAAGCAAGGCACGCTGAAGAATTGTAGCCAATGAAAAGGAAGGGCCGGGCGAGAAATCGCACCGGCCCTTTTGCATGGAGTGTGAGATGGCGGACGAAGTGGTGAAGATCGCGCCCGGCAAGGGCCGCTTGCGGCAAGTGCGATCGGTGCGGCGTGACGGCTGGACGCCCAAGAAAAGGAAGATCTTTCTCGATCACCTGGCGGCGGTTTGCAACGTGGCGAAGGCGGCGGAGGCGGCCGGGATGACGGATAACAGCGCGTTCGCGCTCCGCCGCCGCGATCCCGATTTCGCCGAGCAATGGCAGGCGGCGATGATGGCGGGTTACGCCCAGCTGGAAACCATGCTGGTCGAACGGGCGATGAAGGGGCCGCTGACGCTTGAAGGCAAACGGAATGACGATGAAGAAGGGGAGGCGGAGGACGTGCCCCCGCCGCCCGACATCCAGGCGATGGATACCGCGCTGGCCCTCAACCTCCTCCGGCACCAGCTCGGCACCATTCAGGGCAAGATGCGGGCCGCCGGGGTGAAGCCGCGCAAGGCCAGCAACGAGGAATTGACCGAGGCGATCCTGGCCAAGCTCAAAATCCTGAAAGCCCGCCGCGCCCGCAAGGCGGACGGCCAATGAGCGGCGGAGACGGCCTCCAAGAGGTTATCGAAGCCCTGACCGATGCTGAAGAGGACGATCATCGCTGGATCGTCACGCGGCTGACCGAACCGCAGAAGCGGACGCTCAACGAGCATTGGCCCGCCTGGGCGCATGACGGGCAGATCGAACCGCCGGGCACATGGCGCACCTGGCTGTTGATGGCGGGCCGGGGGTTCGGCAAGACGCGGGCCGGGGCCGAATGGGTCTGCGCGCTGGCGCGGGACCATGGCGATGCGCGGATCGCCCTGGTCGGCGGCACCGCCGAGGATGTGCGCAAGGTGATGATCGAGGGGCAAAGCGGCGTGCTGGCCGTCGCCGGCACCGGCGAGCGCCCGCGATGGGAATCCGCGAACGGCCGGCTGGTTTTTCCATCCGGCGCCGAGGCCGCCATCTATTCAGGCGGTGCGCCGGAAAAATTGCGCGGGCCGGAGCATCATTTCGCCTGGTGCGACGAATTGGCGAAATGGCGCTTTCCCGACCAGGCGTGGAGCAATTTGCAGCTGGGCCTGCGGCTGGGGGAGCGGCCCCGCACCCTCATCACGACAACGCCCCGGCCCGTGCGCCTGATCCGCGAACTGGCCGCGGGCGGCGAGGGCGTCGCCGTGCACCGGGGGAAAACGGGGGAGAATGCGAACCTGCCCCCGGCTTTCGTCAAGGCGATGATGCGTGCTTATGCGGGAACCCGGCTGGGGCGGCAGGAACTGGACGGCGAATTGATCGACGATGTCGAGGGCGCATTGTGGACCCGCGCGCTGATCGACGCCTGCAAGGTGGGGGACAAGCCCGCCGGCGAATGGCGCCGCGTCGTGATCGGCGTCGATCCGCCGGCGAGCGCGGAGGGCGATGCGTGCGGCATCGTCGCGGTAGGGCTGGGCATGGACGATGCCGCTTATGTCATCGGCGATCATTCGGTGCAGGGCGCCCGCCCCGAAGGCTGGGCGCGGGCGGTGGCGGGAGCCGCCGCGCGCCATGGCGCCGACCGGGTGATCGCGGAGGCCAATAATGGCGGGCAGATGGTGGAGAGCGTGTTGCGGGCGGCCGAAACCGGACTGCCGGTGAAGCTGGTCCATGCCAGCCGCGGCAAGGTGGCGCGCGCCGAGCCCGTGGCGGCTTTGTTCGAAACAGGGCGCGCCAGGTTCGTCGGGGCCTTCCCGGACCTGGAGGACGAGCTTGCCGGACTGGTGGCGGGCGGCGGCTATCAGGGCCCGGGCCGCTCGCCGGACCGGGCGGACGCGCTGGTGTGGGCGATGACGGAATTGATGCTGGGGAAGGGGGCGGGCGCGCCGTCGGTGCGGTCGCTTTGACTTTACAGGAAGGGCGCATAGGATCGCACCAAGGAGGCCGATCATGCGCTGGGTGGCTGGAATATGGATGCTTGCGGCGGGCGTGCAGCCGGTGACGGCGAAGGAATGGCCGGTGACGGCGGGCTGGACGATCGAGGAAAATGAGGAGCGCAGCGGCTGCCGAATGGACGCCTTTTTCGGGGACGATGCGCGGCTGCGGATCGACTTTTTCAAGAATGAGAGCCCGCTTCTGACCGTTGCCGACAGGGGATTGCGGTCGCCGGCAACCGGCAGCGGCGGCGCCGAATTGTCGCTGGACGAGGGACGGACATTCCATCCCAGCCAGATCGTCTATTTCACAAGCGAGGGGACGAGCGGGTTCATTGCCCCTATCAACGCCTTTTTCGTGGAACAGCTGATGACGGCGGACAGCCTGACCTATGTCTTGCCGGCGCTGGACTATGTCAAAAGGCTGGACGTCAAGAATAGCGGCGAGGCCGTGAGCATGCTGCGCCGATGCGTGGATGAGATGCCAGGCGCGGGCAGCGCGGCGAAAGCGGAAAATTGATGCCAGTGCCGGCTTTCCGCCAGGGACGGGAGCGGTGAAGACACCGTAGAACGGAGACAGATATGAAATGGTGGGGTCGCAAGGCCGTCCGGGATGCCGGGCGGCCTTTTTTGTTGGGCGCGTGGCAGGACCGGAGCGAGGCGGGTTGGCCGCGCTCCTATGAAGGACAGGTGCGGGAGGCGGTGCTCGCCAATCCGGTGGCGCAACGCGCCTTGCGGTTGGTGGCCGAGGGGGTGAGCGGGGCCCCGATCTTCGAAGCGGAGAGCGGCCAGGCGGCAGGTTCGGGACGGGCAACGGCCCTGACCAAGACGGGGGCATTGCTGGAGACGGTGGCGGCGCATTTGCTGCTGCATGGCAATGCCTTCATTCAGGTGATCCAGGATGCGGGCGGCGAGCCGGCGGAATTATTCGCGTTGCGGCCCGAGCGGGTGAGCGTGGAGACGGATGCGGGCGGGTGGCCTGTTGCTTACCTCTACAAGGCTGGCGCGGCGCGGACGCGGTTCGCGGCGCGAGACGGGTTGGGGCGGCCTTCGATCCTGCACCTGAAGGCGGTGCATCCGCTCGACGATCATTATGGGTTGGGATGCCTCGGCGCTGCGGCGGGAGCGGTGGCGATCCACAATGCGGCGACGCGGTGGAACAAGGCCCTGCTCGACAATGCGGCGCGGCCTTCCGGCGCGCTCGTCTATGCGCCGGGAGACGGGGCAGCGCTGTCCGGCGATCAATATCGGCGGCTGAGAGAGGAGATGGAGGCAGCGTTCCAGGGCGCGGGCAATGCCGGGCGGCCGATGCTGCTGGAGGGCGGCCTCAAGTGGCAGGCGATGAGCCTGACCCCAGCCGATATGGATTTCGTGGGGCTGAAGGCGGCGGCGGCGCGGGAGATCGCGCTGGCCTTTGGGGTGCCGCCGATGCTGCTGGGCCTGCCGGGGGACGCGACCTACGCCAATTACCGGGAAGCGAACCGGGCGCTTTGGAGGCTTACCTTGCTGCCGATGCTGGACAAGATTTTGGGCGGGATTTCGGCGGGGCTTTCAGCCTGGTGGCCGGGGGTGAAGCTGGACGTCGATCTCGATCTGGTGACGGCGCTGGCGGAGGACCGGGAGCGGCTCTGGGCGCAAGTGAGCGGCGCGGATTTCCTGACACGGGACGAGAAACGGGAGATGCTGGGCTTCTCCCCTCTCCCAGCGGGAGAGGGGCAGGGGTGAGGGCGAGCGGCTCTCGGTCACCCTCATCCAACTTCGCCTAGGCGGCAGAGCCGCAAGGCTTCGTATCCTTCTCCCACCGGGAGAAGGAACAGACGGGATTACGATAATGGAAAGTGGAAGCGCATCGATGCTGGCCCGCCTGATGGCTCAGGCGGAGGCGAAGGGGGTGGAGCTGGTGACGCTCCGCGCTCTGGTTGAGGAAGCGAGCCAGGCGGGGGCGGAGCGGGCGCTGGGCGCGATCGGCCTCAATGAGCCGGGGGCGCGGCGGGACATGGATGAGTTGCGCGAGCTTTTGCAGGCCTGGCGTGACGCCAAGAAGTCGGCGCGGGCGGCATTCGTCGGCTGGGCGGTGCGGATCGGGCTGATGCTGCTGGTGCTCGGCATGGCGGTGAAGATGGGGGTCAAGGATCTGCTGCCATGAGGCCCCTCTCCCCAACCCCTCTCCCGCAAAGGGGAGAGGGGCTTAGATTTGCGGGCTATGCCGCCGTGTTCGACCGGGTGGACCGGGGCGGGGACGTGGTGCGGGCGGGCGCCTTTGCGCGGGCGCTGAAGCGCGGGGGCGAAGTGCCCTTGCTGTGGCAGCATCAGGCGGGGCGGCCGATCGGGCGGATCGAGCTTTTGGCCGAAGACGGGCGCGGGCTGCGGGTGATCGGGCGCGTGGCGGATGGCGAGGCGGCGCGCTTGCTGGGCGCGGGCGCGGTGCGGGGGCTGTCCTTTGGGTATCGGGTGCGGGCGGCTTCGGGGGCCGAGCCGAGGGAGCTTACCGATCTCGATCTGGTCGAGGTGAGCCTGGTGACCTTTCCGATGCAGCCCAAGGCGCGGGTGCATGCGGTGGAAGGCTGAGGGCTTCCTATTCTGAAAATCTGTGTGGGTGGGGACATCACCCCTCCCCAACCTCTCCCCCCATCGAAGGGAGGGGCTTTTGATCATGCGTGAGGAGAAGAGCGAATGTTGGAAGTGAAAGCGGATCCGTTGGAGGCGTCGTTCGACGCGATCGAGCGGCAGGACGAGGATGTCGCGGCGCTTCGCGAGGAAGTCGCGGCGTTGAGGGGACGGGTCGACGCGGCGGCGGTGGCGGGGGCGCGGGCTCCGCTATCGGGCGTCAAGAGCGCCGCATTTGACGGTTATGTGCGCAAGGGCGTGGAGACGGGGCTGGAGGTGAAAGCGGTGTCGGGCGCCACGGACGCAGCGGGCGGCTATGCGGTGCCGGAGGAGATCGACGCGGCCATCGAGAAGACGCTGACGGCGATTTCCCCGATCCGCGCCATCGCCAATGTCGTGAAGGTGGGATCGGCGGGATATCGCAAGCTGGTGACGACTGGAGGCACGCCATCGGGCTGGGTGTCGGGCACGGCGGGGCGGCCGGAAACGAACACGCCGGATTTCGCCGAAGTGGCGCCGCCGTTCGGGGAGCTTTACGCCAACCCGGCGGCCTCTCAGGCGATGCTCGACGACGCGGCGTTCGATGTCGAGGCGTGGCTGGCGAGCGAGATCGCAACGGAATTTGCGCGGGCCGAGGGCGCGGCGTTCGTGGCGGGGAACGGGACCAACCGTCCGCGCGGCTTCCTGGCTTCGCCGAACAGCGCGCAGGCCGATGGCGTGCGGCCGTTCGGGACGCTTCAGTTCATCACGACCGGCGTCGCGGGCGGTTTCGCGGCGTCCAACCCGCAGGACAAGCTGATCGACCTCGTCCAGGCGCTGCGCTCGCCTTACCGGCAGGGCGCGGTGTTCGTGATGAATAGTGCGACGGCGGCGCGGATCCGGAAGTTCAAGACGAGCGACGGCGCGTTCCTGTGGCAGCCGGGCCTCGTGGCGGGGCAGCCGGACACCTTGCTTGGCTATCCGGTCGCGGAGGCCGAAGACATGCCCGACGTGGCGGCGGACAGCCTGTCCATCGCATTCGGCAATTTCAAGGCGGGCTATCTGATCGCGGAGCGGGCGGAGACGCAGATCCTGCGCGATCCGTTCACCAACAAGCCGTTCGTGCATTTCTATGCGACCAAACGCGTGGGCGGCGCTGTGGTGAATTCGGAAGCGATCAAATTGCTGAAGTTTTCGGCCTAACGCCGATCTTGTCTGCGCCGTCCCGGTTTCCCCCTTTGCCGGGGCGGCGCGACCCTTTCGGGGCGGAGGAATTATGGGGAATGTGATCGAAGGCGCGGCGTTGGCGGAAGCCCTGGCCGCGGTGAAGGCCTATGCGCGGATCGAGGGCGCGAGCGAGGACGCGGTGCTTGGCGTCATGACGGCGAGCGCCGCCGCCCTTTGCGAGGCCTTTACCGGCCAGTGGCTGGTGGCGCGGGATGGAAGCGAGACGATGGCGGGCGAAGCAGGCTGGCGGCGCTTGAGCGCAACGCCGGTCAACGCGATCCTGGGCGTCGTTGATCGGGATGGCGAGGCGCTGCCGACCGGGGATTATGAGATCGACATCGACGCGGCGGGCGACGGTTGGGTGCGGGTGACGAACGGCGTGAAGACGGTGCGCATCACCTTCCGTGCCGGAATCGCCGCGACCTGGACGGAGGTGCCGGAGGCGCTGCGGCAGGGGATCGTGCGGCTCGCGGCGCATTTATACGCGGCGCGCGATACGGGAGACGGCCAAGGTCCGCCGGCGGCAGTGACGGCTTTGTGGCGGCCGTGGCGGCGCATGCCGTTCGGACGATGTGCCTGATGTTCGATATTTTGGAAAAGCGGGTTCAGGCGGCGGCGGAGCGGCGGGTGGAGACGCTTGCCGCGGAAGCGCGCGCATCGCTGCCCGGGGACATTAAAGTGGAAGCCGGGCGGGAGGTCATCAGGCTGACCGGCCCGGGATTGCGGCGCAGGCTGGTTCTGGATCGGGCGTTAAGCTGGTTGCGGATGGGAGGATGGCGATGACGGGAGCGGCGCTTGCCGAAACGCTCAGCGCGGCGCTGACGAATTTGGCCTTGCCGGGCGGCGTGCATCACGGCGCGGCGCAAGGCGCAGCCTTTCCGCATGCGGTGGTCGAGATCGGGCCGGAGAGCGACTGGAGCTGCAAGGATCGCGCGGGACGGGAGGTACGGATCGCGGTCACGATCGCCGACAAAGGGCCGAGCGCGGCGCGATTGCACGCATTGATGGGCGCGGCGGAGGCGGCAATTCTTGCGTCGCCTGCAATGCTGGCGGATTGGGAAATCGTGACCCTGCGTTTCCTGCGCAGCCGCGTCGTGCGAAGCGGAACGGGATGGACCGGCCTCGCGGAATTCAGGGCCCGCTTGCTGGAGCTCGCGCGCTGACCGCTCAGTTCGGTTTCGTCTTGCTTTCCTGATAGCCGCGATAATCCTCCTTCGCGACGGCGAGATAGTCGTCGATCTGAAGGGCCGCGCCCTCTTCGGCATCCTTGCGCTTGAAGCCGCGGGCGAGATCGCTGGCGATCAAGGCCTTTTTCAATTCCGCCTCCGGCGCGGCGCAGGCGCCTTGAAGGAGGCCATCGAAAGCCGAGGCATCGGTTTTCTTGTCGAGATTTTCGATCGTCACCTTGTTGAGGCAGGCGGAATAGGCCTTGCGGGCGGGAATGACGGGATCCGGCGCCGCGGCAGCGGCGGCGAGGACCATGCTGAGTGCAAGAGAAAACATGGCGAATTCCATTGCTGTTTAACCTGAAAGGAGAATGACTCATGCCCGCCGAAAAAGGAAGCGCATTCCTGCTCAAGATCGGGAATGGCGGCGCACCGCCCCAGTTCAATACAGTCGCCGGCATGCGCACGACCCAGATGTCGGTGAGCGGCGAAGCGGTGAACGTCACCAGCAAGGACAGCGGGGGCTGGCGGGAATTGCTGTCAGGCGCGGGTGTGCGATCGGTTTCGGTGGCGGCCAGCGGCATCTTCACCGGTTCGGCGGCGGAGCTGCGGGTCAAGGGCCATGCGCTCACCGGAACGATCGACGATTACGAATTGAGCTTCGAAAGCGGCGAGCGGCTGCGCGGCAAATTCCTCGTCACGCGGCTCGACTATAGCGGCGATTATAATGGCGAGCGCAATTATACGCTGAGCCTGGAAAGCGCTGGCGCGGTCGCCGCCTTGTGAGCGCCGGGGCGGGAAAAGTGCCTGCCGGACACATGGGAACCATGGCCCGGCAGGCAGGGGGATCGTCCTGTGGGGGACGTAAGGCAATAACGGCACGCGGCGAGGCGGCTTTAATCGCGGGCGGCGAAACATTGCTGATCCGCCCGACCTTTGCCGCCCTGGTGGCGGCGGAAGAGGAATTGGGGCCCTTGTTCCCGCTGGCCGAGCGGGCTGCGGCAGGCGGGCTGACGGTAAGCGAGATGGCGGGATTGTTCTGGCATTGCGTTCATGACCGGCCCGAAACCTGCACGCGCGACCTGGTCGGTGCGGCCCTGGTGGAGATGGGGCTGGGCAAGGCCGCACCGCTGCTGCGCACGTTGCTGACGCAGATATTGCAGGGGCGGTGATGTTCGAAGCGGCGGCGGCGCGGCTCGCCGGGCTGACGGGCGTCCTGCTTGGCTGGCGGGCGGACGAATTCTGGAACGCGACGCCTGCCGAATTGGGCGCGGTAATGGCAGCGTTGATGCCGGAAGAGGCAGCCGCTTCGGCGGGCGATCTGAAGCGGCTGATGGAGATGTATCCCGACGGGCCTTGTTCGTCATTCCAGCGAAAGCTGGAATCCATGAACACCGCCTTGTCCGGATAGGTCCGTGTTCATGGACCCCGGGATCAAGTCCGGGGTGACGGTTAAGGTGCTCAGAAGATGGATGAGGAAATCGAAAGCCTGCTCGTCAGTGTGCGGGCGGACACGGCGGCGTTCGCGCGGGACGTGGCGGCTATGCGCGGCGAACTGGACGGGCCGCTGGCGGCGGGCGCGGATCGGGCGGGACGAGCGCTGGAAAATGCGCTGCTGCGCGCGGTGCGGACAGGCAAGATCGGGTTCGACGACCTGAAGCGCGTTGCGCTGTCTGCCATGGCGGAGATTGCCGGAAATGCGGTGCGTGGCGGGGTCGGCGCGATGGCGGGGAATGGCGGGCAGGGGCTGGTGAGCCTGGCCGGGCAATTGCTGGCCGGAGCGCTCGGCCTGCCCGGACGAGCGACGGGCGGTCCGGTGGCGCCGGGCCGTGCCTACCTAGTCGGCGAGCGCGGGCCGGAAGTGTTCGTGCCGACATCGAGCGGACGGGTGGAAACGGGGATCGCGCCAGGCGGCCGGGATGTACGGCTGAGCATCACGATCAACGCCGGGAGTGGCGATGGACCGCAGGCGCTGGCGCAATCAAGCCGTCAAGTCGCGCGAGCGGTGAAGCGGGCGCTGATGCAAGTGGGGGATTAGTCGAAAAAGCTTGGTTCAGACTTGGAGCGGTTCAACAGAAACAGAGATTTTACGGGCTCTAATCTCACCATCAAATCCGGATGATGATGTGATATCCATCACATAGGATTCTCCGTCATATTTGACGTCCAGATCTGAAACATGGTTATCGTTCCACCCTTCGAGATCCAGAGATTCTATTCCCTCGACATAGAAGGTCACTAATGCGTGAAGATCACGCCTAAAATTCTTCTTAGTTCGCCAATAGAATAGCTTTATCAACGAGGGATTAGGATCTCGGCGTAAATCAACAGCGAGGATGATGGCATCATGAAAGACTGGCTTATAGCCAAACCATTCCATCACATCCTTCATGCCAGGTATTTCGTCGTCCATCAGGAATGGATGATATCTGCAGCGTGAATGGCGCGCAAATAATAATCTGAACTTTCTTCACGCATATTGAAAGGATCGCCACATGGGGCACTGGCTGGCGAAGCCGGGCGCTGCGCGCGCGCACGGCACGATCAAGCGGTTCGATGCGCGGTTCTGGACGGTGAATTTTCCCCGGCCGATGATGGCGGGGGTGACGACGATCGGGCCCAATGCGCTGCGGGCCGATGCCGTTTTCTACAAGGCAGACGATCTGGCGGGGCTGATCTGGGAGGCGGAAGATCGGCACGATCATCCACTGCTGCGATACGAGACGAGCCGGGATTTCCGAGCGTGCGTGCTGAAATTCCGTTGGCGGAGCGGGGGATTGAAGGCGCTCGACGCGGTTTTCGGGCCGACGCTGACGATCGAGGGACGGGATGCGGGCGGCGCGGCGCGGGCCTGGTATGTCCGGCTGTGGAATTATGCCGCCGGCAGTCCGACCGACGCGGTGGTGACGCTGGATTTCGCGAAGCTGATGGACGGGTTCAGCCCGGACGGCGGCGATCCGGTCCATGCGGGCGATATCGACCGGCTGTTCATATCGCTGGCGCCCCCCGGCTTCACGCAAGCGGACCAGCCGCTTGGGGCTCCCCAGGAAGGCTGGGTGGAGATGAGCGAGATCGCCTGCGAGGGATCGGGATCGGTGCTGGGCATCGGCGAAACGCTGGTGCCGGAGCACGATCTGCGGATCGCGACGGGATATGACGACCTCTATCACCTGACGGCAGCGCGGGTGCTGCGGAATGCGCTGCATCTCGGCTACCGCGAGGTCATCAATCACTATGTCGGCATGAGCCATTATTTCCGGCTCGAGGCGAATGGCGGGGGTTTCTACATCAGCCTGGCGGGCGGCACGCTGAATGCCCCTTGCGCAGCCTGGCACCGCGACTTCGCGAGCCAGGCCAAGACGCTGGGTTATGAGATCATCTTCTCCCTCTCCTACGAATTGCTCGACCAGCATGTGTGGAACGATTGGAAGCAGAGGACCGAGCAGGGCGCGCCGGCGCTGACCGGATGGGAGCCGCCGTCGACCCTTTTGTCGCCCGCGCATGACGGAGCGATGTATTATCTGCGGGTGGTGGCTCTGGCCTTCGTCGCCATCGCCAAGGCGGCGGGGCAGAAGGTGCGGTTCCAGGTCGGCGAGCCGTGGTGGTGGGTGACGGCGGAGGGCAAGCCTTGCCTTTACGATCAGGCGGCATGGGCGGCGTTCGGCGCGGACATCGTTTCGATCCCGGACGTGAAGGCGCCGATGAACGCGGCGCAGAAACGGATGCTCGACAAAGCGGGGGCGATGCTGTCGGCGTCGACGGCGGCGCTGGCCGGGATCGTGAAATGGGATGCGCCGGGCGCCGAAACCTCGCTGCTCGTCTACCTGCCGACGGTGTTGGACAAAAAGGCACCGGACTTGAAGCGCGCCAATGTGCCGGTGGGATGGGCATCGCCCGCCTTCGATATTCTCCAGCTGGAGGATTATGACTGGGTGACGGCGGGGAATGAGGGGGCGAGCGCGCTCGGCTTTGCGGAGATGCGGCAGCGGCTCGGCTATCCGGTCGAGAGGCAGCATTATTTTTCGGGCTTTGTGCTGAAGCCCGAGGAGAAAGCGCAATGGCGGCCTATCGCCAAGGCCGCGCTGGCGGCCCGGCGGCGAGGGGTGGAGGACGTATTCGTCTGGGCCTTGCCGCAGGTGATGCGGGACGGATTCACTTACTTTCAAGAGGAGCAGCCGGTGGAGGCTTTCGAGGACGTGCGCTTCCCAGTCGCGATCGGGCGCGAGGCGAGCGTGGAGCCGGTTTTTTCAACCCAGGTGGTGACGACGGCGGGCGGGGCCGAGCATCGCACCAGCGATTGGGCCGACGCCCGCCTGCGCTTCGATGCCGGGCCCGGCGTGCGCGGGGAGGCGGAATTGGGCGAACTCATCGCTTTCTTCCGGGCGCGGCGCGGGCAGGCGGTGGCGTTCCGGTTCGAGGATCCGTTCGACCATAGCTCGAACGCGATGACGGTCGCGCCGGGGGCGGGGGACCAGCTGCTGGGCATTGGCGATGGGGTGCGGACGATGTTTCCGCTGGTGAAATCCTATGACGGGCAGGAACGGCGGATCACCCGGCCGGTGAGCGGGACGGTGAAGGTTTCGGTGGGGGGCGTGGAGCGGGTCGGCGGATGGACGCTGGCGCCGCTCGGCATCGTGCAATTCGGGGAGGCGCCCGCGACGGGCGTCACAATCCGGGCGGGATTCCGGTTCGACGTGCCGGTGCGCTTCGCCGAGGACCGGTTGAGCGTCAGCCGCGCGACATTCGCGGCTGGGGAGGCGGCGAGCGTGGCGCTGATCGAGGTGCGGGAGGCGTAGATGGCGGCTTTTCTGGAAGCGCCGGTCGGCACCATCGCCTTCTGTTGGCGGCTGGAGCGAGCCGACGGCGTGTGCATGGGCTTTACGACGCACGACCGCGATCTTGAGATCGGGCATTTGACCTACCGCGCGGCGCCGGGGATGGTGCCTTCCGCCATTGCGATGAGCGACGGGTTCGATGCCGCGCGCCTCGATATCGGCGGGGCGCTGACCAGCGCGGCGATCACCGAAAGCGACTTGCGGAGCGGGCGCTGGGATCGCGCGGCGGTGCGCATCTTCATGGTTGATTGGACGGATCCGGAAGGCGGGCAGGTCGCGCTGGCAAGCGGCGAAATCGGCGATGTGTCGATCGAAGGCGGCGCCTTTTCCGCCGAATTGCGCGGCGCCACCGCGATTCTCGACAGGCCGGTGGTCGAGCAAACGTCGCCCGAATGCCGCGCGCAATTGGGCGACCGGCGGTGCCGCGTCGACCTGGCGCCGCGCAGCCGGATGACGCGGGTCGTCAGCGCGGAGGAGGACGTGGTGGTGGTCGCGGAAGCGGCGGCCGGCAATCCTTACGGCTATGGCCAGCTGCGCTGGATCGGCGGGGCGAATAGCGGCCTTGCAAGCCAGATCGCGGCATCGGACGGGGCGCGGCTCACCTTACGCGAGCCGCCGGTTTTCGCGCCCGCCGCCGGAGATCTCATCGAGATCGTCGAGGGCTGCGACCGCAGCTTCACGACATGCCGGACTCGGTTCGGCAATGCGGCGAATTTCCGCGGCGAGCCGCACCTGCCCGGCATCGACCTTCTCACCCGCTATCCGGGAGCCTGACATGACGAAAATGGGAGACAAGGTCGCCGCGCGCGCGCGGCGGCTGGTAGGCGTACGCTTCCGGCCGCAGGGGCGGAGCGTGGAGACGGGTCTCGACTGCATCGGGCTGGCGGCGCTGGCCGTGCGCGCCAAGGATGTGCGGCGCGATTATGCCCTGCGCGGAGGGACGGCCGAGGAGTTGTTCGCGGGCTTTCGGGCCGCGAACATGCGGCCGGTGAAGGCTTCTATTCCGGGCGATGTGCTGGTGCTGCGCCCTGGTGTGGCGCAACTGCATCTCGCGATCGTGACGAACGGCGGCTTCGTGCATGCCGATGCGGGGGCACGGCGCGTGGTCGAGACGCCCGGGCGGCCGGACTGGCCGGTCATCGCCGTCTGGCGCAAGCGGGCGCGCGGCTGATGGCGACCCTGGTTTTCACCGCGGTCGGCACGGCGATCGGCGGGCCGATCGGCGGCATGATCGGATCGATCATCGGACAGCAGGTCGACAATGCCTTGTTTGCGCCAAAGGGGCGGCAAGGGCCGCGGCTCGGCGACCTCGCCATCCAGACATCCTCATACGGCACGGCGATCCCGAAAATATTCGGCACGCTGCGCGCGGCGGGAACGGTGATCTGGGCGACGGATATCAAGGAGTCGAAAAGCACGTCGGGAGGCGGAAAGGGGCGGCCCAAGACGACGGCCTACAGCTACTCCGCTTCCTTTGCGGTTGCCCTGTCCGGCCGGCCGATCCGGACGGTGCGTCGCATCTGGGCGGACGGCAAGTTGCTGCGCGGAGCGGCGGGTGACTTCAAGAGCAAGACGAAATTTCGCCTCCATACCGGCGGCGAGGATCAGGCGGTCGATCCCCTTATCGCCTCGCGGGAAGGATTGGGCGCAACGCCCGCCTTTCGCGGCATGGCTTATGCCGTGTTCGAAGACCTGCAACTCGCCGATTACGGCAACCGCATTCCATCGCTGACGTTCGAGATCGTGGCGGATGACGGCCCGGTCCCGGCCGGCGGCATCGCGGAAGGGCTGAGCGATGCCATTGCCGCGCCGGTCGCGACGCCCGCTTTTGGCGGTTATGCGGCCAGCGGCAACTCCGTGGGCGGCGCGCTGGAACCCCTCTTCGCGGTCATGCCGCTCTCGCTTTCGGAAATGGAAGGGGCGCTTTTGCTAAAGCCCCGACCGGAGATGCCGATTGAAATCGATGCCGACCTGACCCAGGCGACTTCCGGTGGGAAGGGCGGACGGAGTGAGACCAACCGCCGTGCGGCGACATTGACTCCGGACGATGTGACGATCGCCTATCATGAGCCGGTTCGCGATTATCAGACCGGGCTGCAGCGAGCCTCGCGGGGAAGCGGCGGCCTCAATCGCGAAAATATCGCCATTCCGGCCAGCCTGTCCGCCGCGGAGGCCAAGGGATTTGCCGAATATCGGCTGAAATCCGTCTGGGCCGGGCGCGAAACGGCGAAGGTCCATCTGAGCTGGCGCGATCTGGATCTGAGACCTGGAGAGGCGCTGACGGCCGCCGAATTGGGCGGCTTATGGAAGATCGACCGGCTGACGCTCGAACATATGGTGGTTTCGCTCGACCTCGTGCGCATTCCAGGAGGATTGCCGCAGCCTATCGCAGCCACGCCGGGGCGGTCATCCGAACAAACCGATGCCGTGCATGGCGAAACCGTCCTCGTTCTCGCCGATCTTCCGCTTGGCGAAGAAAGCGTGCGGAACAAACCCCTCCTTCTTGCGGCTGCTGCTGGAACGTCACCTGGTTGGCGGCAGGCGGAGTTGATCGTCAGCTACGATGGTGGAACGAGCTGGGAAGCAGGCGGAATGACTGCAGGCCCCGCGATCATGGGGCGGATCCTCGCTCCGCTCGGTCCTTCGGGGTCGGCCTTGCTGGACCTGACCAATACCATCGAAGTGGAATTGCTGCATGACGACATGTGGCTGGAAAGCTGCGACGACGATGCATTGGCGGCCGGTGCCAACCTGGCCCTGATCGGCAGGGAGCTGATCCAATTCGGAGAGGCGGAGCCGCTTGGCGGCAACCGCTTCAGGTTGAGCCGGTTGCTGCGGGGGCGGAGGGGAAGCGAATGGGCGGCCTCTCACGAGCCCGGCGCCCCTTTTGTACTCATCGAACGGGACAATCTCGCTTCATTCGAGCCTGAAGTCAGCCGGATCGGTCTATCGGCGCGCTTGATCGCTCAGGGTATCGGCGATGCGGCCGAAGGCGTCGAAACGGCTTGCCTCGTCACTGGGGAAGCGCTTCGCCCTCCTTGCCCCGTCCATCTGCAGGCTCGCAAGCAGGAGGATGGCGCTGTCCATATCGCCTGGGCGCGGCGAAGCCGCCAGGGGTGGTCCTGGCTGGACGGGGGCGACACGCCGCTGGTTGAAGAGCGTGAGCATTACATGCTGCGGATTTTCGGCACTGGCTTCTCGCGCATCGTCGAAACGGCGGCACCCCAGCATCTTTATAGCGCGAGTGAGCGAGCAGCCGACGGAAATCCGGACCGGATCACATTGGAAGTCGCGCAGATCGGAACGTTCCATGGCTCCCGGCCTGCAACCTTGACCATCGACCTATGAGGAAACAGCATGACTGAGAAAAGCGCGCGACTAAACCTGCCTTTCCTTGTTCCCGGCCAAGCGCAAAAGGAATTTTTCCATAACGAGGCGCTGGCGCAGATCGATATGATGCTCTGCGCCGCGATTGAAGGGGATGCTCTTTCGTCACCACCTTCGGCACCCGGCATTGGTCGGAGCTGGATCGTTGCGCCCTCTGCCGCAGGTGCCTGGAGCGGTATGGAACATGCCGTTGCATGCTGGACATCCGGCGGATGGCGTTTTGCAATGCCGGCGCAGGGCATGGCGGTCTGGGATAAGTCACGTTCGCTATTCCGGCATTGGAACGGAACCGCCTGGAGCAGCGGAGAATGGAGAGTTTCCAAACTCATTGTCGATGGAAATCAAGTTGTTGGAGCCAGGTTGCCGCCGATTGAAAGTCCTGCGGGCGGTGGCATAGTCGATGCTGAGGCCAGGCAGGCCATTGCCGCCATCCGTGCGGCTCTTATGTCACACGGACTCATCGCTTGAAAAAATTTTAGCTCCGGAATGAAACCTAAGCTCCAAAGCTACGTTTGAGGGCTCGTCTGTCGAAAGGCCGCATCCTGCCAGTCGCGTGAAATGCAGCTTTTTGGCAACAGTAGTGGGACAAGTGCGCTTGCGCCGAAACCTCGCTTACTTTAATTGGTTCTCGTCGTTCCTTGTTCGGAACGCAGAAGAAAGGGGAATATTTATGCGGAAGCTCGCCATTATCATGGCGTTGTCGTCCACGGCCATTGCGGCCCCGGCCGCCGCGCGCGACGGTGCGTGGTATGTCGGCGTCGAAGGCGGTGCGATGATCGTCGAAGACATCGATGTCGACATCGCGGACGACACCGAAGACGCTTTCACCATCGATTTCGATACCGGTTACGATCTTGGCGCCACTGTCGGCTACGATCTTGGCGGGTTCCGTGTCGAAGCTGAAGCAGCCTATAAGAAAGCGGATATCGACTCCATCGTTGATACGAGCGGCGCTCTCGGCGGCGGCGAAATCAGCCCTGTCGGCGGCAGCGCACGCGTTCTGAGCTTCATGGTCAATGCCATGGCCGATTTCGGCGATGACGATCTGAGCGGTTTCGTTGGCGGCGGTGCGGGTATCGCGCGCGTCAAGCATAACGACGTTCGTTTCTATTCGAACCTTGATCCGGTCCTCGACGATTCCGACACCGGTTTCGCGTGGCAGGTGATCGCCGGCGTTCGTCAGGCGGTTACGGAAAATATCGACGTTACTTTGAAGTATCGTTTCTTCAACGTGCCGAACGTCGATCTCGTGACGGCCGGCGGCGACGAGCTTGAATTCCGTCATCGTTCGCACAGCCTGCTCGGCGGCCTGAGCTTCAACTTCGGTGGTGCCGAGCCGGCTCCGCCGCCTCCGCCTCCGCCGCCGCCTCCGCCGCCTCCGCCTCCGCCTCCGCCTCCGCCGCCGCCTCCGCCGCCGCCGGTGCAGCAGGGTCCGTTCATCGTGTTCTTCGATTGGGACAAGGATGACATCACGCCGCAGGCTGCCGCGATCCTCGACAACGCCGCTGCCGCTTGGCAGCAGACGGGTCAGGCGCAGGTTATGCTCGCCGGTAACGCGGACAAGTCGGGTTCGGACGAATATAACGTTGGTCTGTCGCAGCGTCGCGCCAACAATGTTCGTTCCTACCTAGCCGGTCGCGGCATTCCGGACGGCCAGATGACGACCGAAGCCTATGGCGAAAGCCGTCCGCTGGTCGACACGGCCGATGGTGTGCGTGAACCGCAGAACCGGAACGTGCAGATCACCTTCGGTCCGGGTTCGGGCATGTAAGGTTAATCCCTGGGCTTTGACTCAGGGATTGAGAAAGATGGGGTCGGCTCACCAGGGCCGGCCCCTTTTCCATGCTACCAACAGAAGAAATAGACTGACACCTTTGCCAGGAGATGGCGAAATGCTGTTTGGGGCTTGGCTCCGCTATCCAGGCTGGTATCGAGCCATGCAGTCAATCGGTGAGGAATAGGCATGCGTATCGCGATGATCGGGACAGGTTATGTTGGCCTGGTTTCGGGTGCCTGTTTTTCCGATTTCGGTCATGACGTAATTTGCGTGGACAAGGATCAGTCCAAGATCGACGCCCTTCACAAAGGCGTGATGCCGATCTTCGAACCTGGTCTTGACCAGCTTGTCGAACGCAACGTTAGGGCAGGGCGCCTGTCTTTCACTACAGACCTGCAGGAAGGCGTCGCAGGCGCGGAGGCGGTGTTCATCGCGGTCGGCACGCCTTCGCGCCGCGGCGACGGGCATGCAGACCTGAGCTATGTCTATGGCGCGGCCGAGGAGATCGCCGCTGCGCTCACCGGACCGGCGGTGGTGGTGACCAAGTCGACCGTGCCGGTCGGCACCGGCGACGAGGTGGAACGCATCATCCGCGAGGCGCGGCCGGACGGGAAGGCTTTCGTCGTTTCCAATCCCGAATTCTTGCGCGAAGGCGCGGCGATAGAGGATTTCAAACGCCCGGACCGGATCGTCGTCGGGAGCGACGATGAGGAAGCCTGCGCGATCATGCGCGAGGTGTATCGGCCGCTTTACCTGAACAAGGCGCCGCTTCTCTTCACCAGCCGCCGGACGGCCGAGCTCATCAAATATGCGGCGAATGCCTTTCTGGCGACCAAGATCACCTTCATCAACGAGGTCGCAGATCTGTGCGAGGTCGTCGGCGCGGACGTGCAGGACGTGTCGCGCGGGATCGGGCTCGACAACAGGATCGGCGACAAGTTCCTGCATGCGGGACCGGGCTATGGCGGCTCATGCTTCCCGAAGGACACGCTGGCGCTCCTCAAGACCGCCGAGGATTATCAGACGCCGCTGCGTATCGTGGAGGCGGTGGTCGCAGTGAACGATGCGCGCAAGCGGGCAATGGGACGCAAGGTTATTCAGGCGCTTGGCGGCGAGGCGCGGGGCAAAACGGTCGCACTGCTCGGTCTGACGTTCAAACCCAACACCGACGACATGCGCGACGCGCCGTCCATCGCCATCGTTCAGGCGCTGCAGGATGCGGGCGCCGAGGTGCGCGCCTACGATCCAGAAGGCATGGAGCAGGCAAAAAGCGCGATGAAGGGCGTCACGTTCGCGGCGGGGCCTTACGATGCGGCTGCCGGCGCCGACGCCGTAGTGTTGGTTACCGAGTGGGACGCCTTCCGGGCCCTCGATTTAAAGCGTCTCGCCAAGGTCATGGCTCAGCCTGTGTTCGTCGATCTGCGCAACGTCTACCCGCGCCAGGAAATCGAAGCCGCCAGCTTCAAATGGCATGGCGTTGGAAAGCCTGAGTGAGACTATAAGCCTTTCTTTGCAACCGTTTCGCCGCCGGACCGTTTCGCAGTATTGGAACACGGAGAGAGACGATGCAGCGTGCTTTGGCCCTTGCCTCGATTTTGACGCTCGTACTAGGTGGATGTGCGACTTATGAGCCGGAGCCCTCTCCAGTTCCCGCACCAAGTCTCGTGCGTGCGAACCTCCTGGATAGGGATGGGCGTCAGGTAGGGACGGCGGCCGTCGAACAGGTCGGCGACAGCTTGCGCGTCACGATCGATGCGACGGGCATTGCGAATGGAGCGCATGGCGCACATCTTCATCAGACCGGTCTTTGCACGCCGCCCGGTTTCGAAAGCGCAGGCGCGCATTGGAATCCGACCAATCATCGGCACGGCAAGGATAATCCCGCCGGCCTTCACCTTGGCGATCTGCCCAATCTGATCACCGGCACGGATGGGCGCGGCACGCTGGAATATACAATCCCAACGGCTTCGCTTGGCGCCCTGCTCGATCGGGATGGGGCGGCGCTGGTCGTTCATGCGCAACCCGATGATTATCGCACGGATCCATCCGGCAATAGCGGCGGGCGGATTGCCTGCGGGATATTGGGCTAAGCTCCCGCTGCTCGCTGCCGAGGGCTAAACAGCGGCTCCTCTTCAATTGCAGCGCCTGTTGAGGAGAGCTAGTCCATGGCGGCAAGCATTGGAGTATGATGTCAATGAAGCCCGCCATCCTGTTCGTTTGCCTGGGGAATATTTGCCGCTCGCCGCTGGCCGAGGCCGCTTTCCGAGAAGAGGCGGCACGGATCGGGTTGAACGTCCACATCGATTCCGCCGGGACCGGCGACTGGCATATCGGCCACCCGCCCGATCGCCGCGCGGTCGCGGTGGCGGCGCGGAACGGAGTGGATATTACCGGCCTTCGCGCTCGTCAGGTGCGGCCTCGCGATTTTCACGAATTCGACCACATCGTCGCGCTCGATACCCAGAATCTTGCCGACCTGCAGGCGCTGGCGCCGGAAGATGCGACGGCGACGGTCAGTCTGCTGCTCGACCATGTCGAGGGTCGCAGAGGGGAAGCGGTAGCCGATCCTTATTATGGCGACGATAGCGGTTTCGACACAACCTGGGCCGAGGTGGTGGACGGCGCGAGGGCGCTGGCCCGGAAAATCGCACTTGGCGCTTGACCAGCCCCCGTCATTTCAGCCGGTAAGTTTCGATAATCACGTAATGGCTGCCGCCGGACGAAAGAATGCTTTCGTAAAGATGGAAGACGTCGACGGCGAATGGCGCCGTTGTGAAGCCTCCCATCCCCTCAATCACCGGCGCGACCGGACCTGAGGCGCGGTTGAGGCGGGCCAGTGTGACATGCGGGAGATAGGCGCGGCGCTCGGGCGGCAGCCCGGCGCGCTGGCAGGCCTGATCGACCTTCTTGTGCAATTCGCGAAGGGGCTGATGCTGTGTCACACCCGCCCAGAGCGCGGCCGGCGTCCCGCGACGCTCGAAAGTACCCAAGCCGTGGAGGGCGATCTCGAACGGCGGATGGCGAACGCCCTGAAGCGCGGTGTGAACATCGTTTGCGACGCGGCGATCGGCCTCGCCGATGAAGCGGAGCGTTAAATGGAACTGATCCTCGCTCTGCCAACGCGCAGCCGATATGCCGTCCATGATCGAGAGCAGCCGTTCACGCACGAATGCGGGCGGGCGAATGGCGACGAACAGCCTAGGCATCGGCGAATCCTTCAACGATACTTTATGAACGCGCCGCCTTGTCCGGTTTTCCTTGAAAGCGGAGCGAATCCCCACGATATTGCGTCCAACGGCGCCTTTCGCCTTGAAGGAGAGATATCGAAGATGGCAAATTGGTCTGACCCGCGTGCGACCGCGTCGCCGCAGCCGGGCACGCTCGGCAGGGAGAGCGTGGCCCAGGACGCGGGCCTGCGATCCTACATGCTTTCTGTCTACAATTACATGACGTCCGGCGTGCTGCTGACCGGCATCGTTGCTTTGCTGTTCGCCAATTCGGAGTTCGGGCGTAACATCCTGATCAACGGTGGCGTCTTGCGCTACCTTATCATGTTCGCGCCGCTGGCTTTCGTGATGGTGCTGAGCTTCGGCATCAACCGTTTGTCGACCGGAACCGCGCAGGCCCTGTTCTGGGCTTTCGCGGTGGTGATGGGCCTGTCGCTCTCGTCGATCTTCCTGGTTTTCACCGGGCAGTCGATCGCGACGACTTTCTTCGCGACGGCCGCGGCCTTCGCGAGCCTCAGCCTCTGGGGCTACACCACGAAGAAGGATCTGTCGGGTTTCGGCACCTTCCTCGTCATGGGCCTGTTCGGCCTCTTGATCGCGATGCTGATCAACATCTTCGTCCAGTCGACGGCGTTCCAGATGGCGATCAGCTTCATCGGCGTGCTGCTCTTCGCCGGCCTTACCGCCTACGATACGCAGCGGATCAAGAGCATGTATTATTACGTGCAGGGTTCCGACATGCTCGGCAAGACCGCCATCATGGGCGCTTTGAGCCTGTATCTCGACTTCGTGAACATGTTCACGTTCCTGCTCAACTTCATGGGCAACCGCGAATAGTACAGTTGCTAATGTCCGGAAAAGAAAAGGCTCAGCGGAAACGCTGGGCCTTTTTCAATTCAGGTAAATAAGTTTAAAGCTTTAAGCGCGAGAAAGCCCCAGGGGGACTATGTCTTATTATTCGCGGTATATCGGCGGCGATCATATAGCCGTTTGGCACGAGCTTCGGGCACTGCAAGAAGGTGTCCGCGACAAGGCATTCATCGAAGATGCAAGATCGGTTGCCCAGATCACTATGGAACGTGTGTACCAAAATCTTGTGCGCATCGAGCAGGGGCTGCGAGAAAGTGGCTATCGCTTCGGTTGGGATCTGGTCGGTAATACTCGAGAACCGGTGGTGAAATTTCAAGCTCCGGGCGGAAGCTTTGCTTTCGACGTGAACGGACCTGCAGAAGCTATGGCTTCGTCAGTAAGCAACTTGATTTTAAAGCAATTTGGCCTAGGCGTGCCGGGTCCATCTGCCTATCCCCTCGCCGACTTTACGAACGATCATCAGGTCTTCTTCGCGCCAGACACAAAGTCGCTGGAACAACTTAGCCGTTTCGAGAAAGAGGCTGGATATGTGCCATTGTCCCTCCACTCTTTCTGGACCGTAATCGGTGGTGTGGACTTCGTAGGTGTAATGGACGGCTGGCAAGGTGACTGTTCTGTGTGGAATCCGCTCGTGATCAATCCTCCCGACGAGCTTGCAGATGTGTTCGAGGATGAGGGGGAAGCTGGGAAAGTGGGCTACATTCTAGGTCCGGATGCCGACACGAAAGGCGGATACAGTGGGAGCGTAATCGATGTGCTGCTCCCAGATTCAAGCGCAGATTTCCGTCTCCCTGACGGCAAATGGTTTGTCGACGAATTAAGACTTGTTACCCGGCTTGCTGGCTTCCCAGGCTTTGACAACGTTGACGCCCTGCCAGCGGAACTTCGGCCCATAGCTGCCGGCTGGAGCGCCTTTTAGAACTTGGCTGTCAGCGCAGCTGCGTCCGGAAGAACTCCACCGTCGTTTGCCAAGCCCTTTCCGCCGCCTCCTTGTTATACCGTTCAGCCGACGTGTCGTTGTGGAAGGCGTGATTCACCCCCGGATAAATGATGCTAGTGACGCTATGGCTGCTTTTGCGAAGCGCCTCGGCCCAAGGCAGCGCCGTCGCGTTCACGCGCTGATCGAGTTCCGCGAGGAGGAGGAGGAGGGGGGCGCGGACCTTCGATGCTTCGGACGGGTCCGGAGCGGAGCCATAGAAGGACACACCGGCGTCCAGCTTATCCCCTGCGGCGGTCGCCAAGCGGTTCACGAAAGCACCGCCCCAGCAGAAGCCTATCGCGCCGACCTTGCCATTGCTGTGCCTGAGGCGCCGGAGCCTTTCCGAGAGTGTCACCGCGCTTGCAACGCTGACGCCAAGATTTAGCTTGCCGATCATCTCACGGGCCTGATCCTCGTTCGCCGGCGTGCCGCCGAGCGGCGTCAGAAAATCCGGCGCGACGGCAAAGAAACCCGCCAATGCCACGCGGCGCGCGACATCCTCGATATGCGCGTTGAGACCGCGATTTTCGTGGATGACAATGACGGAGCCGATCTTCTTGCCTGTCGCCGCGCGCGGCACCGCGATATAGCCTTTGAGGGCGCCCTCCTCCTTTCCCAGCGGTCCGCGCTTGGTGATAAGACGGGGATCGTCGGCAGGCACGATCGCAGCAGCGGCAGGGCTGGCGGCGATCGCGGCGATCAGCGCGTTGGCGGCCGCCACGCTTCCGGCGAGCTTCGTCATCTCACCCATGAAATCGCGGCGATCCATGCCTTCATGCGTGAACCGATCGTAAAGCGCGATGGCGCGCGATTTAATGCTCTCTGCCATGTTCCGGCCTCCTCGGTCTTTCAGCCTTGCCCCTGCTGCTTCGGGATGAGCGCGTCGTCCAGCTCGTTCGCGCGCTTGGCGGCCGGGCGCGACTGGATGCGGGCGAGATAGTCCATGAAGGCCGGACGCTTTTCGATGGTGCCGAACATCGTGCCCCAGCCAATCTGCGCGCCGACATAGAGATCGGCGGCGGTGAACTGGTCGCCGCAGATATAGTCGCTTTGCGACACGGCATATTCGAGCGCGTCGATCGTCGCTTCATAGCTGCCATAGCCCGCCATGCCGCTTTTGTCGGCGGGAGCGAGGAGGCCCAGCGCCTTAGCGGTAACGGCTGTTTCCACCGGCCCCGCCGCGAAGAACAGCCAGCGATAATAGGGCCCCCGGCGTGGATCCCCTGGCGGCGGCGCAAGATTCTTTTCCGGGAAAGCGTCGGCAAGATAAGCGCAGATGGCGGCGGCTTCGGTCACGACCACATCGCCATGCTTGATGGCGGGCACCTTCCCCATCGGATTGACGGCAAGATACTCTTCGCCCTTCATCGTCGTGCCGAAGTCGAGGATGACGGTTTCATAGGGCTCGCCGATTTCTTCCATCATCCAGCGGGCGATCCGCCCGCGCGACATGGGGTTTGTGTAGAGGGTAAGGTTGGTCATGAATGGCTCTCCCTGTTTTGCAGGAAGCTTAGCACATTGAAATCCTCCCCGGAACGGGGAGGTGGCAGCGCGCAGCGCTGACGGAGGGGCTGGCGCGAAGGCCGGATCAACCCCTCCACCAGCCTTCGGCTGGTCCCCCTCCCCGTGCCGGGGAGGATTTAGGAAAAGGCCCTCCGGTTAGGGAGGGCCTCTTCATCAGGCTTTGACTTCCGCTTTTTTGCCGCCGCCTTTCTTGCGCGGAGACTTGGGCGGAGCGGCGATGATTTCGAAGGCGGGCGCATTGTCCTTGATCCGGACCTGCACC
The DNA here is from genome assembly GCF_016025255.1 of Sphingosinicella flava. Taxonomy (NCBI): domain Bacteria; kingdom Pseudomonadati; phylum Pseudomonadota; class Alphaproteobacteria; order Sphingomonadales; family Sphingomicrobiaceae; genus Allosphingosinicella; species Allosphingosinicella flava. Next base: position 1,096,916 of record NZ_CP065592.1, on the reverse strand, counting down.
TCGCCGCCGTTGACCAGCTTGCCGAACAGAAGCTCCTCGGCCAGCGGCTGCTTGATCTTCTCTTGGACAAGGCGGCCCATCGGGCGCGCGCCGTAGAGCTTGTCGTAGCCGCGGACGGTGAGCCACTGCTTTGCTTCGTCGTCGAGGCTGATGTGGACGTTCCGGTCCGCCAGCTGCAGTTCGAGCTGGAGGATGAACTTGTCCACCACCCGCGCGACGACTTCCGGCGGCAGATAGCCGAACGGGACCACGGCATCGAGGCGGTTGCGGAATTCCGGCGTGAACATCCGCTTGATCGCTTCCTCATCCTCGCCCTCGCGGGTGATGTTGCCGAAGCCGACGCCCTCGCGCGCCATGTCGCTGGCGCCCGCATTGGTCGTCATGATCAGGATGACGTTGCGGAAATCGACCGTCTTGCCGTGATGATCGGTGAGCTTGCCGTTGTCCATCACCTGCAGGAGGATGTTGAACAGGTCCGGATGCGCCTTCTCTATCTCGTCGAGGAGCAGCACGCTGTGTGGGTGCTGGTCGACCGCGTCGGTCAGGAGACCGCCCTGATCGTAGCCGACATAGCCCGGAGGCGCGCCGATCAGACGGCTGACCGAGTGCCGTTCCATATATTCCGACATGTCGAACCGCTGGAGCGGAATGCCCATGATGCTGGCGAGCTGCCGGGCAACCTCGGTCTTGCCGACGCCGGTGGGGCCGGAGAAGAGATAGTTGCCGATCGGCTTGTCCGGATCGCGAAGCCCCGCGCGGGAGAGCTTGATCGCCGAGGACAGCACGCCGATCGCGGCATCCTGGCCGAAGACGACGCGCTTCAGGTCGCGCTCGAGATGTTCGAGCTGCTTCTTGTCGTCGCTCGAGACCGATTTCGGCGGGATGCGGGCCATGGTCGAAATGACGCTCTCGATCTCCTTGGTGGTGATCGTCTTCTTCCGCTTGTTGGGCGGAACGAGCATCTGCATTGCGCCGACCTCGTCGATCACGTCGATCGCCTTGTCCGGCAGCTTACGGTCGTTGATGTAGCGCGCCGAAAGCTCGACCGCCGCCTTGATCGCATCGGGCGTGTACTTGACGCTGTGATGCTCCTCGAAGGCCGAGCGCAGACCGGCAATGATCTTGATCGTATCTTCGACCGTGGGCTCGTTCACATCGATCTTCTGGAAGCGCCGGAGCAGGGCCCGGTCCTTCTCGAAATGATTGCGGAACTCCTTATAGGTGGTCGAACCGATGCAGCGGATCGTGCCGCCCGACAGCGCCGGCTTGAGCAGATTCGAGGCATCCATCGCGCCGCCGCTGGTCGCGCCCGCGCCGATCACCGTGTGGATTTCGTCGATGAAGAGGACGGCGTGCGGGAGCTTCTCGAGCTCGTTTACCACCTGTTTCAGCCGTTCCTCGAAATCGCCGCGATAGCGGGTTCCCGCGAGGAGGGCGCCCATGTCGAGCGAGTAGATGACGGCGGGCTTCAGCACCTCGGGCACATCGCCTTCGACGATCTTGCGGGCGAGGCCTTCCGCGATGGCGGTCTTGCCGACGCCCGGATCGCCCACATAAAGCGGGTTGTTCTTCGACCGGCGGCAGAGGATCTGCACGGTGCGGTCGACTTCCGGCCCGCGCCCGATCAGCGGATCGACGCGGCCTTCCAGCGCCTTTTCATTCAGGTTGACAGTGAATTGCTTGAGCGCGCTCTCGCCCTTCTTCTTGCCGTCCTCAGCCTTGGCTTCCTCGGCCGCACCCTTGACCTCGGTCGGCTCGGCGGCCGTCTGGCCCTTGCCGACGCCGTGGCTGATGAAGCTCACGGCATCGAGGCGGCTCATGTCCTGCTGTTGCAGGAAATAGACGGCATAGCTCTCCCGCTCGCTGAACAAGGCAACCAGCACATTGGCGCCGGTTACTTCATCGCGCCCCGACGATTGGACGTGCAGGATCGCGCGCTGGACGACGCGCTGGAAGCCGCTGGTCGGGGACGGATCGGTTTCCCCGTCGACCTTCAGCGCTTCGAGTTCGGTATCGAGATAGGTGCGCACGGAATCGCGCAATTCTGCGGTGTTGACGCCGCATGCCTGCATGACCTTCGAGGCATGTTCGTCCTCGATCAGGGCAAGCAGGAGGTGCTCCAGCGTCGCATATTCGTGCCTGCGGCCGCTCGCTTCGGCCAAAGCCGTGTGGAGCGTCTGTTCCAATTCGCGGGCAAATGACGGCATGTCTTACTCCTTACTGTCCGGCCACGACGCCGGACGCCTTGCCCTCAATGTCGGGACGCCTCCCCCGATCATCAAGCAGGTGACCCAAATCGCTGGAGAAAGGTGTTCGATCCCCCGGCTTTCGAGTCACTTCTTAAATAGAGCCTCGGCGCTTGCTCGATGGTTAACCGCCGCCTCGATTTTACCCTTTATGCGCGCGATTTCGCCCTCCAGGGCGGCGATGCGGGCATGAAGCTCCTCGACCGACAGGGGATCCAGATCCTGCTTTAAAAGCTGGGTCAACGGATCGCCGGGTTTGTTCGGGAAGAGTTCGTCCAAATCCATGGTCGCAGCGTTGACCCCCCGAACCCCGGAGTCAATAAGCCGCAGGCCGCGCTTGCGACGAAATGTGGAGGTGACATGGCCGCTTTGCCCGAACGCATGATCGCCATCGATCCCGAAGGACCGGGCGGGCCGGAGGTGCTGGTGCCCGTGGAGCGGCCTCTGCCCGCGCTTGGCCCAGGCGAAGTGCTGATCCGCGTCTCGGCAGCGGGCGTCAATCGTCCGGACGTGATGCAGCGCCAGGGCCTTTATCCCCCACCACCGGGCGCGCCGTCCATTCCCGGGCTGGAAGTCGCGGGGGAGGTTGTCGCGCTGGGCGCCGGCGTCGAGGCCGATTGGACCGGCAAGCCCGTCTGCGCGCTCGTCTCGGGCGGCGGCTATGCCCAATATTGCACGGCGCCCGTCGGGCAATGCCTGCCCGTGCCGGATGCTCTCACCATGGTCGAGGCCGCAGCCATTCCGGAAACGCTCTTCACCGTCTGGACCAACCTCTTCGAGCGCGGTGGCGCGAAGGAGGGCGACACGGTGCTCGTCCATGGCGGGACGAGCGGCATCGGCACGATGGCTATTCTCCTCGGCCGTCTGTTCGGCATGGACGTGATCGTCACCGCCGGATCGGACGAAAAGTGCCGCCGCGCCTTCGATCTCGGCGCGGCGCACGCGATCAACTATCGCTCCGAGGATTTCGTCCAGGCCGTGGAGTCATTTACCGGCGGTAAGGGCGTTGCGGTCGTCCTCGACATGGTCGGTGGCGATTATGTCGCTCGGAACATCGCTTGTCTTCGAGCCGAAGGCCGCCACGTTTCCATCGCGGCCCAGCGCGGTGCCAAGGCGGAAATTCCGGTCTGGCAGGTCATGGCCAAGCGCCTTGTTCTCACCGGCTCCACCCTTCGCGCCCGCGACACCGCCTTCAAGAGCAGGGTCGCCGCCGATCTCGCCGCGAAGGTCTGGCCCCATGCCGCCGCTGGGCAGTTGAAGCCCGTCATCGATGCCACCTTTCCGCTGGAGCAGGCAGCCGATGCGCATCGCCGAATGGAAGAGGGGGAGCATGTCGGGAAGATCGTGCTGACCCTCAGCTAAGTCCGCATGCCCTTTTTGAAAGCAATAATCGGGAAGGCAGCTTCATTGCCTTACGCTAGCCCTCGCCTTGAAACGGGGGACATATGGCCAGATTATTCGGAAGTGGCGCGATCGCAGCATTGGTTGCGACGGCATCTTTTTGCGAAAGTGAACTTTACGCGCAAGCGACCGCCAATGCCGTTACAGGGGCATCGGATGCGTTCGGTTACCGGGTCGGCAATGAAAGCGTCGGAATCTACGATGAACGACGCGTGCGCGGCTTCAATCTGGAAGCAGCGGGTAACTATAGGATTAACAATTATTATTTCGTGCGAAGCTCAGGAACGAGCAGCCCGCTCGTTGAGAATGTCACAGTAGGCGTCGGCCGGAACACCTATGCGACCGATCTACCTGGACCATCCGGTGTCGTTGGATATCGTATGAAGCTTCCGTCCGAAGCGCGCGCAAGCCAAGCGACGCTGCATCTCAATACCTATGAACGGCCGCAACTGGAGTTGTTTCAAAATGCCACGTTTGGAGGGGATAAAGCGGGTGTGATCGGCACCTTGCTTCTAATGCCAGACGAAAATGATTTCCAGGGCGGCGATGGAAGAGGCGTACTATTGGGGGGGGGCGGCGAAGTTCGCTATCGCGAATGCTCAATTCCATCTGTTCGGCGTCGAGTATCGATACGAACGCGACGCACAGTTCCGGATCACGACGACAGGCCCGGTGCTTCCGCCCCATATCGAACGGCGGCGCTTTCTTGGACAAGAATGGGCACAAGAGAAAGGCCAGAGCCGACTTGCGGGGGTGACCGTCGAAAAGGGGATTGGTAAGGAATGGCAGCTTGGGGCGGGCGGCTTCTTTTCGCAAAACCATCCCGAAAAGGCTTTCCTTCAAATTTTTTCGAGCGCCGATGCCAATGGCAACGCTCGCAGCGTCATCCTGGCGTCGCCGCAGCAGCGCTTCACCGCCTGGTCGGGCGAAATGAAGCTGGGATGGCATCGCCAGCAGGGTACATTCGACCACCGGATTTCGGCCTATCTTCGTGGACGACGCTCGAGCGCGCGTTTCGGCGGCGATGCCTTGCTCAATCTCGGCATGGTGAACTTGTTCGACGAGCAGGTCCAAACCGATCCCCTCACCCTCTCGGCGCAAAGCCGGGATACGGATGTCGTTGATCAGATCGGGGCCGGGCTGACCTATCGTTTCGCCTGGGCGGACAGGCTTTTGACGTCATTGTCCCTATTCAAGACGCAATATCGCAAAGTTTTTACGCGGTCAGGCAGCCCGGCGGAGGAAACGACTGCCGATCCCTGGTTATACAATGGCATGGCGATCATTCCCTTGACGCCGAGTCTGTCCATCTATGGTTCCTATACACGCGGGCTCGAGGAAGCGGGTGTCGCGCCGCAAACTGCGGTCAATCGCAACGCGGTCTTGCCGCCGATCCATGTCAGGCAGAGGAAGTGGGGCTTCGCTATGCTCTGTCGCCCAATGCGGCGCTGGTCGTCGCGGGGTTCGATATCAACAAGCCTTATGCCGGCCTTCGCCGCGATACGAACGTCTATGATTTGATCGGTACCGTCCGCCATCGCGGGATCGAGGCGTCTCTGACCGGCGAAGTGGCGGAGGGTTTGACCGCTGTGATTGGCGGTTATGCGATGGACCCTAAGCTCAGCGGAATCGAGGTTCGCGCGGGCAGGATCGGACAACGCCCCGTGAGCGTTCCCGGCACACGCCTGACCTTCAGCGCCAATTACCGCTTGCCTTTCGATCCTAACATCGCCTTGGACGGCCGGGTAGAATATGCCGGCAGGCAAGCTGCCCATGCGACCGCGAACGCCGAAGGACGCAATGACCTGTTCCTTCCGGATGTTATGACCCTGGATATCGGGGGACGCTATCGCTTCAAGGCCGGCAAATTGCCGCTCGCGCTTCGCTTCCAAGTTCAAAACATCTTCAATGAATATTCTTGGCAGGTAAGCAGCGCGGAAGCCCTGAGCTACAGCGAGCCTAGGCGTTTCCGTCTGTCCCTGACGGCAGATTATTGATGCGGTGGCTTGCTCTTTTTTCGCTTCCCTACTACCTGTCGCAATAACGCTGGCCGCTCCGTGAGGGGCGGCCCTTATTGTTTCCGGAGGATTTCGTGGCCCAGCCGCTCATGCCCCATGCGACCGCTTCCTGGCTGGTCGACAATACCGCGCTCACCTTCGAGCAGATCGCCGCTTTCTGCGGCCTCCATGTCCTGGAAGTGCAGGCGATCGCCGACGATGCCGCCGCGACCAAATTGACCGGCCGGAGCCCGCTCCGCGCGGGCGAGCTGACTCAGGAAGAGATCGACAAGGGCCAAGCCGATCCCAATTACCGCCTCGTCATGCAGAAGGAGCCCGACCAGGCCATCCGCACCAAGGGCCCCCGCTACACGCCGGTCTCCAAGCGCCAGGACAAGCCCGACGGCATCGCCTGGATCATCCGCAACCATCCGGAAATTTCGGACGGCCAGATTTCCAAGCTGATCGGCACGACCCGCACGACCATCGCCGCGATCCGCGACCGCACCCACTGGAACATCGCCAACATCCAGCCCAAGGATCCGGTGACGCTCGGCCTCACCTCGCAGCGCGAGCTTGACGCCGTGGTCGCGAAGGCTGCCAAGGCCGCGGGCACGGACGGCCAGCCGCAGGACGCGCGTCTCGACGGCGACCGCGAGGCGCTGATCGAGGAACTGCGCCGCGAGCGCGAAGCCGCCGCTCGCGAGGCGGAGGAAGTCCATGCGCAGGAAAAGGCCGGTTTCGAAACCGGCGAAGACGATCTGGGCTTTGTCGACCCCTTCAAAAAATGATGCGCCGGACGCCTCGCTGGTCGACGGCGGGGCGTTCAGTCACAAGGGCCTGACCTATCCCTTCGGGCGCCGCGTGCCCGAGCCGGGCGCGCTGATCGAAATCGCCGAAGGCATCGGCTGGGCACGCCTGCCGGTGCCCGGATCGCTCAAACACATCAACGTCTGGGCGCTGGCGGACGAAGGCGGCATTGCGCTCGTCGACACCGGCCTCGATATCCCGCCCTGCCGCGAGGCGTGGGACGCGTTGCTGTCGGGACCACTGGCCGGTCAGGCCGTCACCCGCATCATCGTCACGCATTTCCACCCCGACCATATCGGTCTTGCGGGCTGGCTCACCGAAAGGTTCGACGTCCGGCTCTGGATGACGCGCGAGGAATGGCTGTTCGCGCGAATGCTGACCGCCGACGTGCGCGACACGCCGCCTCCCGAAGCCTTTGCTTATTGGCGTGCGGCGGGATGGGATGAGGACTGCATTGCGGCGGAGGCAGCAAAGGGCTGGGGCCGCTTCTCTTCGGTGGTGAGCCCCGTGCCGGTCAGCTTCGTCCGCATGATGGAAGGCGATACGATCCAGGTCGGCACCCGCGACTGGCGGGTTGTCGTCGGCAACGGCCATTGCCCGGAACATGCCTGCTTGGTCGACGATGTCGGAGGAGTGATGATCGCGGGCGACCAGGTGTTGCCGCGCATCACATCGAACGTGTCCCTGTCCTTGAGCGAACCGGAAGCCGACCCGTTGGGCGACTGGCTGCGCTCCATCGACAAGCTGCGCGGCCTTCCGGACGCCCTGCTCGTTTTGCCCGCTCATGGCGAACCTTTCACCGGCCTCCACGCCCGCCTCGACGCGCTGGCGCATGGCCATCGCGACCGTCTCGACGCCCTTCATCGCCATCTCGACGAGCCGCGCCGCGCCGTGGATTGCTTCCCGGTCCTGTTCGGCCGGAAGATTGATGACAGCGTCCTCGGCCTCGCCACAGGCGAAGCGATGGCGCATCTCCGCCGCCTCGAAGTGGAAGGCCGGGCACAGCGTGAAATGCGAGACGGGGTTCACTGGTATCGGTCTGTCTAACTGACACCCTTGTCAGCGCCCGGCGGCCCATTTACGTTAACGTCATGGCCGATCCTGCCGATCTCTGGCGTTCTCACTACCGGCATCCCGGCGTGTGGGAACGATCTTTCCCGCCCTTGTCCTTGCCCGCTTTGTTCGACGAAGCGGCCGGGAAATTCCCCGACGCCATCGCGATCGATTTCCTCGGCCGCAAGTACAGCTACAGGGAAACGGCGAATGGCGTGGACCGCGTTGCGTGCGGCTTGCGGAAGCTGGGTGTGGGGAAGGGGGACCGGGTGGGCCTCTTCCTTCCCAACGTCCCCCATTACGTCGCGGCTTATTACGGCGCGCTGAAGATCGGGGCGACGATCGTCAATTTCTCGCCCCTCTACACGGTGGACGAGCTGGCCGCGCAGGTCGCCGATTCCGGCACGCGCATCCTTTTCACCATCTCGGCCCAGTCGCTGCTGCCGACCGCGCTCGCGGTGCTGGAGAAAAGCGGGCTGGAGCGGCTCGTCGTCGGCTCCGTCGCGGGCGTCCTGCCGTCTCCCAAGTCGCTTTTCTATCGCCTCTTCAAGGGAAAAGAGATCGCGCACCGGCCGGACGATCTCCGGATCATGGCCTTCTCGGCCCTCATCGCCAATGACGGTGCCTGTGCGTCCGCAACCATCGATCCTGAACGGGACATCGCGCTTCTCCAATATACGGGCGGAACGACCGGCGTTCCGAAGGGCGCGATGCTCACCCACCAGAATTTGAGCGCCAATGCCCGGCAGGTCGAGGCCCTCGATCCGCATCCGGAAGAGGCGGACCGGATCATGGGCGCGCTGCCCCTGTTCCATATCTTCGCCAATACCTGTGTACTCAACCGCACCATTCACAAGGGCGGCGAGATCGCGCTGGTGCCGCGCTTCGACGCGGGCCAGGTGCTCGCCACCATCGCGCGGGTGAAGGCGACCTCCTTCCCCGGCGTTCCCACCATGTATCAGGCCCTGCTCGATCATCCGCGCATCGCAGGGGCGGATCTCTCCTCGCTTCGCGTCTGCATTTCCGGCGGCGCGCCGATGGCGGCGGAGCTGAAGGAGAGGTTTGAGGCGGTGACGGGCGCCAAGCTCGTCGAAGGCTATGGTCTCACCGAATCCGCGGGGGTCGTTTCGACCAATCCCTATGACGCGCTGAACAAGCCCGGTACGATCGGGCAGCCCATCCCCGGCACCGAAATCCGCTTGCTCGACCGCGAGGATCCCACCCGCCTCGCACCGGAAGGAGAGCCGGGCGAGATCGCGGTGCGCGGCCCGCAGATCATGAAAGGCTATTGGAACCGCCCGGAAGCCGACGCCGAAGTCTTCGCCGACGGCTGGCTCCGCACCGGCGACGCAGGCCTGATCGACGAGGACGGCTATATCCGCATCGTCGACCGCTTGAAGGACATGATCGCCGTATCGGGCTTCAAGGTCTTCCCCAGCCAGCTCGAAAGCCTCCTCTACCATCATGAAGCGGTGAAGGAGGCGCTCGTGATCGGCATTCCCGATCCTTATACGGGCGAGAAACCCAAGGCCTTCGTGACCTTGAACGAAGGGGCGGCGATCGATGGCGCCGACCTGATGCGCTGGCTCAACGCGCAGCTCGGCAAGCACGAAAAAGTCGTCGCCTGCGAGGTGCGGGACTCCCTGCCGAAAACTTTGGTTGGGAAATTGAGCCGCAAGGAATTGCAGGCCGAAGAGCGCGCCAAGGTTCCCTCTCCCCTTGCGGGAGAGGGTTAGGGAGAGGGGCATATCCAAGCCGCTCGATGCGGCTTCGGATATACAGTCCGGCCATCGCTCACCCCCCTCTCCCCAATCCCTCTCCCGCAAGGGGAGAGAGGCTTTACTTTCTTGACCCTCGACGGTCTCGACGCCAAAGCTGGCGCCATGGAACAAGCCGAACCGATCGAACAGCTTTCCTTCGAAGCCGCGCTGAAGCGTCTGGAAGAAATCGTCCGCAAGCTCGAAAGCGGCGAAGCCGCGCTCGACCACTCGATCGAGCTTTATGCAGAGGGCGACCGGTTGAAGAAGCAATGCGAGGCGCGGCTGGAAGCGGCCAAGGCGCGTATCGATACGATTCAGTTCGGTGCCGACCGCCAGCCCACCGGCACGACCCCTTTCGACAGCGAATGATGCCCGCCATGGCCCCGGCCGCGATCGACCTTCGATCCGCCATCGCCCAGGTCGGGAGCGAAATCGACGCCTTGTTCGAAGAGCTGCTTCCCGTCGCGGAGGATCAGCGCGCACCGCTTTACGAGGCCATGCGCTACGCATCGATCGGCGGCGGCAAGCGATTGCGACCGTTGCTGGTGGCGGCGGCATCGCAATTATTCGCTATCCCGCGAGACAGCGCGCTTCGCGCCGGCCTCGCGGTTGAATGCATCCACGTCTATTCGCTGATCCACGACGATCTTCCCTGCATGGACGATGACGATCTGCGCCGCGGCAAGCCGACGACGCACAAGGCATTCGACGAATGCACGGCCGTGCTCGCGGGCGATTGCCTCCACGATCTCGCCTTCCAGGTGCTGGCCGACAGCCGCATTCATGCCGACCCCGCCGTGCGGATTGAATTGGTGGCGGAACTTGCCCGCGCATCCGGCCCGGCGGGCATGGCGGGCGGCCAGATGATGGACCTGATGGCTGCGCAGGCGGACATGGATCTTGGCACCGTCACCCGCCTTCAGCAATTGAAGACCGGCGCGCTCATCGCCTTCTGCCTGGAGGCGGCGGCGATCATGGCGCGGCTCCCGGCTGACGAGCGGACATCCTTGCGCGGCTATGCCCACGATCTCGGCCTTGCCTTTCAAATCGCTGACGACCTTCTCGATGTCGAGGGCGACGAGGCGGTGACGGGGAAAAAGGTCGGCAAGGACGATGCGGCGGGGAAGGAAACGTTCGTGTCCCTGCTCGGTGTCGACCGCGCGCGGCGGCAGGCGCAATTGCTCGTCGATCAGGCGGTCGATCATCTCAAGACGTACGGGCCGGAAGCCGACCTGCTGCGCGCCATCGCCCGCTTTGCGGTCGAACGCGATCATTGACCGGCGCCTGAGGGGGGATTTCAGCGCATGACACGGACAGCCGTTTATCCGGGAACCTTCGATCCCATTACGCTTGGCCACATGGACATCATTCGGCGCGGGGCGAAGCTGGTCGACTGCCTCGTCATCGGCGTCACCACCAATCCGTCCAAATCGCCGATGTTCAGCCTCGACGAGCGGCTCGCCATGGTGCGGCGCGAAATCGAGGGGATCGAGGGCGACATCAAGGTCGTCGCCTTCGATTCGCTGCTGATGGATTTCGCGGAGCGGGAAGGCGCGTCGATGATCCTGCGCGGCCTGCGCGCCGTCGCGGACTTCGAATATGAATATCAGATGGCGGGCATGAACCAGCAGATCAACGACCGGATCGAGACGGTTTTCCTGATGGCCGACGTGTCCCTGCAGCCCATCGCTTCCCGTCTCGTGAAGGAAATCGCCCTTTACGGCGGCGATATTTCGAAATTCGTGACCTCCGCCGTCGCGGCGGACGTTTCCGCGCGGGTCGAGGCGATCGGCCGCAAAGGCTCTTGATCGTTCAGGCCCGGCTAAGCAGAAGGGCGGCAAAGCCGCGACCGGCATTCCAAGGACAATGACACACATGCGCTTCAAATCCGCTTTCGCCCTGATCGTTGCCGCCGCGTTTGCGGGTCCGCTCGCCGCGCAAACGATCAGCAGCCCGGTCCCCCGCGAGGCGAGCGCCGGCACTGCCGCGATGACGGAGGCGGCCGCAGCCGAAGCCACCGCGGCCAAAGCGCAGGCCCTTCTCGTCACCCCGGCGCTGGATCCGGAAAATACGCTTTACCTCGATTTGTCGACCGGCGGCCGGGTCAGCGTTCAGCTGCGCCCGGACATTGCGCCCAACCATGTCGAGCGGATCAAGACCCTGGCGCGCCAGGGTTTCTATAATGGCTTGCTCTTTCACCGCGTGATCGAAGGGTTCATGGCCCAGACCGGCGATCCCCGGGGCACGGGCGAGGGCGGCTCGCCGCTTCCCGACCTGGAAGCCGAATTTAACGGTCTGCCGCACGTGCGCGGCGCCGTTTCGATGGCGCGGGCCAATGCCGAAAACAGTGCGAACAGCCAGTTCTTCATCATGCTCGCGCCGCGCCTCGGCCTCGACAACAAATATACCGTGTTCGGCCGGGTGGTGAGCGGCATGCAATATGTCGACGCGATCCAGCGCGGCGAGCCCCCGGTCAATCCGTCGAAGATCGTTCGCGCCTCGATCGGCGCCGACAATGTGCCGCCGCCGTCGGCCGCGGAGCTGGCCGCCGCGGCGCAGCCGGCCGCGCCCGCCCCGGCGCCAGAGCCTGCCCCGGCCCCGCAAAACTGACGGCGCGCCGATGCGCGTCGACCTCTTCGATTTCGATCTTCCGCAGGATCTGATCGCCCTGCGCCCGGTATCGCCGCGCGATAGTGCACGGCTGCTCGTGGTCCGGGGCGAGAGCCTGGAGGACCGGATCGTCACCGACCTCCCCGGCCTCCTGCGCCCCGGAGACATGCTCGTCTTTAACGACACCCGCGTCATTCCCGCGCAGCTTGAAGGGATGCGCGGAGAGGCGCGGATCGGCGCCACCCTTCACAAGCGGGAGGGCTTGCGATCCTGGCGCGCCTTCATCCGGAACGCAAAACGGCTGAAGGAGGGCGGCCGGATCGATTTCGGCGCCGATGTTGCCGCCATCGCTGGCGCGCGCGAGGCAGATGGCAGCTTCCTGCTCACCTTCGAAGGCGACGAGCCTGTGGAGCTCCTGCTCGAACGCGCCGGGCGCATGCCCTTGCCACCCTATATCGCCGGCAAGCGCGAGACCGACGACCGCGACCTCAGCGACTATCAGACCATGTTCGCGAAGGAAAAAGGCGCGGTCGCCGCGCCGACCGCGGCGCTTCACTTCACGCCCAACCTGCTGGCGCGACTGAAGGCGGCGGGCATCCTCCACGAAACGCTGACCCTCCATGTCGGCGCGGGCACCTTTCTCCCCGTCAAGGCGGAGGATACGGAAGACCACCGGATGCACAGCGAATGGGGCCGCATCGACGCCGCGACCGCCGCCCGCATCAATGCTACCCGCGCCGCAGGAGGCCGCGTCATCGCCGTCGGCACCACCAGCCTCCGCCTCCTCGAAAGCGCGGCTGATGCGGATGGATTGGTGCAACCCTTCGAGGACGATACCGCCATCTTCATCACGCCCGGCTATCGCTTCAAGGTGGTGGACGGGCTGATGACCAACTTCCACCTCCCCAAATCCACCTTGTTCATGCTGGTCTCGGCTCTTATGGGCCGCGCGGTCATGCAGGCCGCTTACGCCCATGCCATCGCCAAAGGCTATCGTTTCTATTCCTATGGCGATGCGAGCTTACTGCTTCCTGATCGCTAGGCCTCGCAACGGCTCAGGATTGCCGTGATCATTGGAGCGCGGACTTGCCAGCCTAGTCGTTCGTAAAGCTCGATCGCCATCCGGTTGGTTGCATAAGCGTGCAGGAAGGGCGTGTCGCCCTCGTCCAAAATCCGTTGGGTGATGATGGCCATTAACGCCTGTGCATAGCCTTGGCCGCGATGATCCGGATGCGTACAGACGCCGCTTACCTCCCGAAAACCCGGCATGGACATCCGTTCACCCGCCATGGCGATGAGTTGGCCGTCTTGCTTGACTCCGATGAACCGTCCCAAGCGATGGGTCATAGGGGCAAAGGGCCCAGGAACGGTGAGCAGCGCCAGTTCCAGCATTTGGGAAGCATCCCGTTCGCTAAGCGGTTCGAATGCGATCGTGTGAGAGGGTGAGGCGATGCGTTCCACGACCATTTGCGTAACGGGAGCCGCCTTCCGAATGGTCGCCCCGGGCGGCGCGGTTACGCCCTCCCGCTGCACCAGCCACAGCTCGCCAGCAGGAGGAATTATCCCCGCCAATGCATCAAGGCTTTCCGACGAAATGTCCGGGACAGCTCCGAAGGGGCCATAATCCTGATTCAGCCGGAGTGCATGTCCTTCCCCCTCCGCCAAGTGCGACCATCCTGTCCTAAGAGCGGACCAAACCGGCCGGTCCAGCACATCCATCCTTGTCATCAGGTCAGCCTCGATTCGATTTAGTTGACTTTGGCAACTATATATCTCAAGTCAATCCGGTGATTAGGACGACAACCGAAGCGATCGAGGCGCTGCGAGCCTTCAACCGCTTCCACACACAATTCTTTGGCGTTCTCGAAGCCTCGTTCATGGGCAGCGGCCTTTCGCTTGCGGAAGCGCGGGTGCTCTTCGAAATCGCCCGTTGCCAACCCGTTCCGGCGTCCGGCATTCAGGCTGAATTGGGATTGGATGCAGGCTATTTGAGCAGGATGATCCGTCGGTTCGAAGCCTCTGAACTTGTATACCGCGATCGCGGCGTCGACGCGCGGCAGCGACCCATCAGCCTTACAGTGAAAGGGCGCGATGTGCTCGGCGCGGTCGACAGCGAAGTCCAGCAGGACGTCGCCGCTAGCATCGCCCATCTTGATTCTCTGGATCGGGCCGCCCTGGTCGAAGCGTTGCAAACCGTCACCGCTCTTCTGAGTAGGGGCAAGGCAGAGCGCTAAAGTCGTTTCGTTCGGCGTCGGACATGATTAAGAGCCCCATCCATGTCTGATCGACCCGGTTTTTCCTTCCATATCTCCGCCACCGACGGCGCCGCCCGCACCGGCACCATCTCGATGTTGCGCGGCGAAATTCGCACGCCCGCCTTCATGCCGGTCGGCACGGCGGCGACGGTGAAGGCGATGAAGCCCGCGGACGTGCGGGCGGCGGGCGCGGACATCATCCTCGGCAATACCTATCACCTGATGCTGCGGCCGGGCGCGGAACGGATGGCGCGGCTGGGCGGGCTTCATCATTTCATGGGCTGGGAACGGCCGATCCTCACCGACAGCGGCGGCTATCAGGTGATGAGTCTGTCCGAACTTCGCAAGATGAGCGAGGAGGGGGTATCCTTTAAAAGTCACCTCGACGGTTCCGCGCACATGATCACGCCGGAACGATCGATGGAGATTCAGCGGCTGCTCGGCTCCGACATCGTCATGGCCTTCGATGAATGTACGTCCTACCCGGCGACGCGCGACCAGGCGGCGGCCTCGATGGAGCGTTCGATGCGCTGGGCCAAGCGCTCGCGCGACGGCTTTGACATGGGGGAAGATCACGCCGCGCGCGCGGCTCTGTTCGGCATCCAGCAGGGATCGATGGAGGAGGATCTGCGCCGCATTTCCGCCGATAAGCTGATCGATATCGGTTTCGATGGCTATGCGGTGGGCGGCCTCGCAGTGGGGGAGGGGCAAGCCGAGATGTTCCGCGTCCTCGATTTCGCGCCCGATATGCTGCCGCACGACAAACCGCGCTATCTGATGGGCGTTGGCAAGCCCGACGACATTGTCGGCGCCGTCGAACGGGGAATCGACATGTTCGATTGCGTGCTGCCCACGCGCTCGGGCCGCAACGGCCAAGCCTTCACCCATGACGGGCCGCTCAACATCCGCAACGCCAAATTCGCCGAGGATCAGGGACCGCTCGATCCCGATTGCAGCTGCCCGGTTTGCGCCACCTGGAGCCGCGCCTATCTCCACCACCTGATCCGCGCCGGAGAGATATTGGGTGCGATGCTGATGACGGAGCACAATATCGGCTTCTACCAGCAGCTGATGCAAGGTTTGAGAGACGCCATTGAAGAGGGGAAGTTGAAGAACTTCGCGGATGGATTCCGGACCAGATATCTGAAGAAGTGAAGGTCGTGCTCCTGCGAAAGCAGGAGCCTAGCGGCACCGAATGAAGAAACTGGGCTCCTGCTTTCGCAGGAGCACTATGAACGCGGCTTTCGTTTGCAGGCAGCCGCGACGATTTCCCGTTTCTGCTCGTCGCTCGCGCTTATCCATTCCCCGATCTCGCTTAGAGTCCGGCCGCAGCCGATGCAGATGCGCTCGGGATTAAGCGTACAGATCCCCGTGCAGGGGGAAGGAATCTCGCTCAGCTTGGCACGCTGAAATTGAGGAAGTCCGGAACCGGTCCGTTCCACCCTTCGTCGGGCTCATCGTCCCGGCCGCGCGGAGCTTGACGGGGCTCGGCCGGGCGATCGTTCCTCGGGCGCTCCGTCCTGGCGGGCTCGGGCCCCCGCTCTTCGCGTGGCGCTTCGTCCTTCTTGCGGCGGCCGCGCGCGGGCCTTTTCTTCGGGGTCTCCGCCTCGGCATCCGGTTCCGCGGCGGGCGCGGCGCCTTCCAACGGCGGGATAGTGGTGCCGATCAGCTTCTGAATCGCGCCAAGATGCTCGCCATCCTCGGCGGTCGCGATCGTCACAGCCATGCCCAGCTTGCCCGCGCGGCCGGTGCGGCCGATGCGGTGAATATAATCGTCGGGCTGATAGGGCACGTCGAAGTTGAAGACGTGGCTGACGCCTTTGATGTCGAGGCCGCGCGCGGCGACGTCGGAGGCGACGAGAATGTTGATCTCGCCCGCCTTGAAGCGGTCCAGTTCCTTCAGGCGTTCGGGCTGTTCCATGTCGCCATGAATCTGCCCCGCCGAAAAGCCGGAGCGCTTGAGGCTGGTCGTCAGTTCGCGCACCGTCGTCTTGCGGTTGGCGAAGATAATCGCGGTCGCGACGTCAAGATCGCGCAGCAGGTTCTTCAGCACGTCCCGCTTCTTGCGGCTTTCCGTGCGGACCAGGCGCTGGTCGATCGACGCATTGGCCGTTGCGGGCCGCGACACTTCGATCATTTTCGGATTGGACAGGAATTTGTCGGCCAGTTTCTTGATGGGTGGCGGCATCGTGGCCGAGAAAAGCAGGGTCTGCCTGTTCGTCGGCAGCTTCTTGCAGATATCTTCGATGTCCGGGATGAAGCCCATGTCGAGCATCCGGTCCGCTTCGTCGATGACGAGCAGGTTGCAGCTGGTGAGCAGGATGTTCCCGCGCCCGAACAGGTCCATCAGGCGGCCCGGAGTCGCGATCAGTACGTCGACGCCCTTTTCCAGCGCCTTCACCTGATCGCCCATCGATACGCCGCCGATGAGGAGCGCCATGGAGAGCCGGTGGTGCTTTCCGTATTTCTCGAAATTCTCGGCGACTTGCGCGGCGAGCTCCCGGGTCGGCTCCAGGATCAGCGATCGGGGCATGCGCGCCCGGCTGCGCCCTTGGGCCAGGATATCGATCATCGGCAGCACGAAGCTCGCGGTCTTTCCGGTGCCGGTCTGCGCGATGCCGATCAGGTCGCGGGCCATGAGAACGGAGGGGATCGCCTGACGCTGGATCGGCGTCGGGTCGTCATAGCCCGCTTCCGCTACGGCGCGGAGCAATTCGTCGGAAAGGCCGAGATCGGCAAAGGTCATTTAAAATCCGGAAAAATGCGCTCGGCGGGCGATACGCTTCTCCCTGCGGCTTGTGCCGACATCAGGGCTTTTGTCAAGGACAGGTCAGCGTTTGGGCGCTGCGGTGAGCGTGCGGAATGCTTCTATCTCGCATTGACCGCCGACGCGGGAGCGGATGAGGTCGCGGTCCGCACAAATCTTTCCGTCACTGCTTCGGGTCAGATAGAAGCCGTAATAATAATCGAGCGCCGGGCATTTATTCTCGAGCCGGGCCCGGATGCGGCGATTATTCTTCAGGATCAGATCGACGCTATTCTGGCCGAGGAAGGTGGCGCCGACGATCTGCGCGGTCGGGATGCAATCCGGACCACGCCTTTCTTCCCAGTCCACCGCCGTTGTCGCGGACGGCTGGCGGAGGCGGACAGGGATGCGGATGATCGTGCGCTGATGGACGACGACTTGAGCCACATTGCCCGCCGGAATCGGGCGCAGCTGCTCCGCTCCGTCCGCAGCGGACAGGAGGAAGAGCGCGGCGCTCAGCAGGATCATCGGGCAAGCTCCATGGACGCCGCACATCCCCTTCCGTGGTTGAACATTCGCTGAATTGCCCCTCCGCCCTGATGCGATTAATATCGGCCCCGACGCATATGGCAAATCCTTCCCCCGCTCTGCTTGCCCGCCTTGCCGACCTCCTTGGTTCCAAAGGTTTTTCCGCCGATGCTGGTGAAATGGCGCCATGGCTGACCGATTGGCGCGGACGCTTTCAGGGCCGCGCAGCGGCGCTGCTGTCGCCATCGTCCACAGGCGAAGTGGCGGAAATCGTCCGGCTTTGCGCCGGGGCGGGCGTCCCCATCGTGCCGCAAGGGGGGAATACGTCGATGGTCGGCGGGGCGACACCATCGCCTGACGGCGATGCGCTCATTCTCTCGCTTCGCCGGATGAACCGCATCCGCGACCTGTCGCCGGAGGACAATCTCGCCATTTGCGAGGCCGGAGTCATTCTCGCGCATCTGCATGAAGCGGCGGAAGCGCAGGGGCGCCGCTTTCCGCTCAGCCTCGGAGCGAAAGACAATGCGACGATTGGCGGCCTCGTTTCAACAAACGCCGGAGGCACGCAGGTTCTCCGCTTCGGCACGATGCGCGGATTGGTCGCCGGACTCGAAGCGGTGCTGCCGGACGGGACGATCTTCGACGGCCTTGCGCCACTCAAGAAGGACAATCGCGGCTACGATCTGCGCCATTTGCTGATTGGCGCGGAGGGGACGCTTGGCATCGTCACCGCCGCCAGCCTCATCCTGGTGCCGGCGGTGGCCGAACGCGCGGTCGCCTGGGTCGGTCTGCGGGATCCGGAAATTGCGCTCGCCTTGCTTCACCGGCTGGAGGAGAGGATTCCTGGCGCCATCGAAAGTTTCGAACTGGTGCCAGCCGTCGCGCTCGATCTCGTGCTCGCGCACATTCCGGGCGCCCGCGCCCCGCTCGCCGGACGTCATGACTGGCATGTTCTGGTCGAAGCCGCGGGCGTGGAGGCCGAAGCGCGCCTCGCGGCCGCCCTGAACGATGCACTGGGGCAGGGGTCGGCCGACGACGCGCTCATCGCAGCATCGCAGGGCCAGGCCGATGCGCTCTGGCGAATTCGCGACAGCATTTCCGAAGCCGAGCGAAAGGATGGGATCGCCGTCAAGCATGACGTGTCCGTGCCGGTCGCGGACATGCCGGCCTTCATGACCGCGACGGCCGTGGCGGTCGAAGGCGCCTTTCCGGGCACGCGGGTCATTGCGTTCGGCCATCTCGGCGACGGCAACGTGCATTTTAACGTCCGCGCGCCACGGGACGCCGCCGCATCGTGGCTGGATAATGAAGGCGCCGCCGTGACTCGCTTCGTTCACGACGCCGTGGTCGCCGCAGGCGGTTCGATTTCCGCCGAACATGGCATTGGGCAGATGAAGCGTTCCGAATTGGAACGTGTCGGCGATCCGGCCCGGCTTTTCATGCTGCGCGCGATCAAATCGGCGCTCGATCCCCGGGGCATCATGAACCCCGGCAAGCTCGTCCCGCTTGCGCACGAGCCGCGTCCCTCGTAGACGGCAGGCAGCAACGGGGCGGCCATCCGGCAGCCTTATACGCAAAATCAACGGAGACGACCGATGGCGACCGCAGCGCCGGCCAATCAAATGCCGCTTTTCTACAATCAGCTCGAGCCGCTTTCGAGCAACGTCCACCCGAATTTCAAGGTCCGCGCAACGGACAAGGCGCCATTCCTTGCCGGTGCCAATGCGATTCCGGTCACCGTCGACGAATTCGTGCTGGCGCAGCGCCATTATCCGATCGTCTTCACTGCGGACGAAAATCCGGTGCCCTTGGCGCTGATGGGTCTCAATGAAGGCGTGAACGTCTATGTCGACGACGAAGGCAAGCTGCTCAACCAGGACGTTTATGTTCCGGCCTATATCCGCCGCTATCCCTTTATGCTGGCGCGTCTTCAGCCGGACGCCCAGGATCTGACGCTCTGCTTCGACCGGACGGCGGACGTCGTCGGCGAATTCGAGGACGGCCAGGCGCTGTTCGACGGCGACAAGCCGAGCGAGACGACCCAGAATATCATGAAGCTGTGCGAGGACTTCGAAATGTCCGTGCAGCGCACCGGCGCCTTCGTGAAGGAGCTGAAGGACGCCGATCTGCTGATCGATGGCGAAGTCTCGATCCAGCTGTCGGACGGCCGCCCGCCTTTCATCTATCGCGGTTTCAAGATGGTCGCCGAGGACAAGCTGCGCGAGCTGCGCGGCGATGCCCTGCGCAAGATGAACCAGAGCGGCATGCTGCCGCTCATCTTCGCCCACCTCTTCTCGCTGTCCTTCGCGCGGGACATCTTCGGCAAGCAGGCCGCGCAGGGCAAGGGTCCGGATCTTGCCGCCACCGCTCCGAAGGCGGAGGACAAGGCGGACGCCTGACCGGAAAAGCGGCACGCTTTGCCGCGCCGACGTGTCAATGATAGACGGCCGGGACAGCGTCCCGGCCGTTTTTTCATGGCCGCGACAAAGAATCTATTTATTTTACAAGAAGTTGATCGGGTGCTTGAAAGCCAGGGCACCCTCCCTAAATCGTAAGAGATACAACGCGGTTTCCCCCTTACCGCTTTGTATTACGTCCCTTTGAGGGCGTTCCTCCCTGAACCTTGGCCACTCCGTGCAACGCACGGGGTGGTCTTTTTTATTCCGCGGCCAGTGCGGGGCTGTCGCCGATGGCGGCTTCCGCCAAGGCGTCAGCGAGAGCGGCGATGAGACGGGTCACCCGGTCGAAACCCGGGCCCGGTTCCTTGAGGGCGGCGTCAAGATAGAGCGAACGGTCGATTTCGATCTGCAAGGCATGGATATCGTCCCCTGGGCGGCCATGGGCCACGGTGATGTGCCCGCCCGCATAAGGGGTATTGAGTGCAACGCGGAACCCGGTCCGCGCCGCGACCGACAGGGCCGTGTCGCGATATTGGAGACCCATACTCGTCCCATGCCGGTCGCCGAACACGATGTCCGGCCTTTCGCGTCCATGACGGGGCGGCATCGAATGGCAATCGAGCAGGATGGCGACTCCGAAAATGCCCCGCGCTTCTTCCAGCAGACCGGCGAGCGCCGCATGGAAGGGGCGGTGAATGCTGGCGATTCGCTGCTCCAATTCCGTCACGCTCAAGCGGTGGCGCCAAATCGCGCCCGCCGTCGGATGGCGGGAAGGAACGAGGCCGAGCCCGCTTTTCGTCCGTGCCGATTGGATGAAAGCCGAATGCGGCAGCGGCGAGGCGACCGACAGCGGGTCCATCTCCCGCTCATGACGGTTGAGGTCGATCTCGGCGCGCGGAACCTCGGCGATCAGCGCCGTCGCGCCGGCCGCGACCGCGCGCCAGACGAGGCGATCGACCAGCCGGTCCTCCAGCGACTGCAAGGCGTGCAGCGGAATGCGCGCGGCGGCGATCAGCGCGTCGCTATACCGGCGTCCGGCATGAGGAACGGACAGGATGACGGGCGAGGCGAGGGCTTCCGGTCCAACCCGGCGGAAGGGGCGTGAATCGCCATCGGCGGGGCGGTCGGCCATGCTTCAGCGCTACGCCCGGCGAGGCCGCGCCGCAACCGCAATCCTGAAATATCGCCCGGCACGGCACCGCTGGCAAAGTGCCGCGTTCTAACGCATAAGGCGTCCGCCTCCCCGATTGGAGGCTTTCTTCCAATACCGGAGCGCGCATGACGAGGATTTTGCTGGCAGAGGACGACACGTCGATGCGCGTCTATCTCTCCCGCGCGCTGGAGAAGGTTGGGTATGAAGTAACGGCGGTCGACAGGGGCACCCACGCGCTCCCGATCCTTGAGCGGGAACGCTTCGACTTGTTATTGACCGACATTGTCATGCCGGAAATGGACGGCATCGAACTGGTCCAGAAGGCGTCAGCTATCGATCCTAATATGCGCGTCATGTTCATCACCGGCTTTGCCGCCGTCGCGCTGAAAGCCGGAAAGGCCAATCCGGACGCCCGCATCCTGTCCAAGCCCTTTCATCTGCGCGATCTGGTGGCGGAAGTCGACCGTCTGTTCCAAACCGAGGATCAGCACGGAAGATTGTGACATTGGGCGCTTGCGCGGGGAGGAAGTGCCCGCTAATAGCCGCCTCCACGAGTGGGCGTGTAGCTCAGTGGTAGAGCACTGTGTTGACATCGCAGGGGTCGCAAGTTCAATCCTTGCCACGCCCACCATATTCTTCCCCAGAAATCAAAGCGATGTCGCCGCCAGGCGGGACTATTCGTCAATGCCGCGAGCCTCTTCCCGCGCATAGCGGGGTCGTGAAATGCCGATCAGGAACAATCCGGCGGCGGCAAGGCTGACCCCGGCGAACAGGAAGGTGACGTGCGAAGCGGTCGTCGGCCAGCCCATCAGGCTTTCCCACCACGCGGTGGTGCCGAGGCCGATATAGGAGACGAGGCCGAGGACGAGGTCGACCGAGGCGCGCAGCAGCCGGCCTTCCTCCGAGAACAGGTCGCCGGTCAGAAACGCGGCGAGCATGTCGATCCCGCCTCTCGAGAGAAGCCACAACGTCAGCAGTCCGGCGAACCGCACCGCCGTATAAGCGGGGGACAAAAGGAAATAAGCGGCCACCGCGAGCGAGATGATGCCGAGGATGACGTCCAATCGCCCTTCAGTCTGTTCAAAGCGGCGATGGGCGATGCCTGCGATGACCTCCAACCCTCCAGCGATCAGCAGCAGGACGCCGGTCTTGCGCACCACGTCGCGCGGGTCGGCCGCATCGACGATAATCGTCGCTGCCCCGCAAAGAAGGATGAGAAGACCGCAGAGGAGCAAGACCAACCGCTGCGAGCGGTGATCGGCCGTTCCGGTTTTTTCTTTTTCAAACGTCGAAAGCACCATCTCTACACTCCCATTCCGATCCAGCGTTCCTGATGCCATGCGCCAACAGTGGGAGGATGGCATAACAACGATTCATTCGCGTCTAAGTTACAGAGGCTTTCAAGGATCGTCGGGCAAAGGGCCGGTTCTTTCGGGGTCGGAACGAAATAGGCTGCAATTGGTTCTGCGCCTGCAATGAAAATCTCGCGGGGCATAGGGACGATGGCGACTTCTGTCCGTGGACGGAATTGCCCTGGCGGCCTGACCGGGTGCAATCGAATGACGGTTCTCCCGCTCGCTTTCTCCCTCATCGCAGCCATGAGCGGCCAGGCTCTTGCCCAGCAAATACCAGATGAAGATGAGCCAATCGTCTCCGACAGCCAGTTTGAGGAAGCGTTGCCGCCGCTCGACCCCGCGCTCGAAGCGCCGCTGGAGCCGATCGAGACCTTCGAACTGCCCACCATCGATGCCGAAGGTCCGCTGCCGCCCGTCTCGCAAGGTGCCGTGCCCAATGCTGTCGCGCCAGCGGTGCCAGTATTTGATCCCGCGCTTCAGGAGCCGCTCGCGCCGCTTGCCACCTTCGATGTCAGCGTGCCGGAGGCGACAACCGAGGTCGATCCTGCCGCGCCGGAGCCAGTGCGTTTCACCTTCCGCACCGAAGGGCTGGAGGAAGTGGAGCTGCAGGACCGGTTCCAGGATCTCTCCGCCCTTGAGGATGCGGACGGCGAACTGACCAATGGCGCGCAGGTCGCGGCGCGGGCGCGGGAAGATGAGCGGCTGGCCGTCACCATCCTCCGTTCCGAAGGCTATTATGACGGCGCTGCGGTCGCGACCGTGACGCAGCTGCCGGACCAGCCGGGGCAGCTCGACGTGGTCCTCACCGCGGCTCCAGGCGACCAGTATAAGCTCGGCAGCATCGCCGTCACCGGCGCGCCGCCCGAACCGACGCAGATCGCCACGAAAGCGCTGGACCTGGAGAGCGGCGATCCGACTGTCGCAACCGACATCGAAGCCGCCGAGGCACGGGTCGCCCTCCAGCTGCCACAACAGGGCTATCCGTTCCCCGAAATCGGCCTGCGCGACATTGCGCTCGATGCGGCGACGCATACCGGCGACTATGTGCTGCCGCTCAATTCCGGACCGAAGGCGCGCTTCGGCGGCTACCGGACCGAAGGCGACCTCGCTTTCGATGCCGAACATGTCGGTGTCCTTGCCCGCTTTGAGCGGGACGAACTCTACGACCGCCGCCTCGTCGACGACCTGCGCGAGGCGATGGTCGCGACCAACCTGTTCGACAGCGTATCGGCCGAGCCGGTCCTGACCGGCGAGACCGCGCCGGACGGCACGCAATATGTCGACATCCTCGTCCGCCAGGATGCGGGGCCGCCGCGCTCAATTGCCGCCAATGCGGGCTACAATACGGGCGAGGGCTTCCGCGCGGAGGTGAGCTGGGAGCATCGCAATCTCTTCCCGCCGGAGGGCGCGCTGCGCGTGGCGGCGGTGGGCGGTACGCAGGAACAGTCGCTTGGCGTCCAGTTCCGCCGCACCAATGCCGGGCGGCGCGACCGGACGGTCTCGCTGACCGCCGAAGCCGCGCGGCGCGATTACGATGCTTATGAAGCCTATACCGCAACGCTGGCGGGCAGCATTTCGCGCGTGTCGACGCCGATTTGGCAGAAGGTGTGGACCTGGTCCTATGGCGCCGAGCTGGTGGCGACGAACGAGGACCGCTTTGATTTCGATCTGGGCGAACGCGACCGCGCGACCTTCTTCATCGGCGCAGTGCCGCTGGAGATCGGCTACGACCGCTCCGACAGCCTGCTCGATCCGACGCGCGGCTTCCGCCTGAAGGCGCGGACCAGTCCCGAAGTCGCCTTGCAGGATGGCACCCGGCCTTATGCGCGTACCCGGATCGACGGCAGCGCTTATTATCCGGTGTCGGACAGCCTCGTCATCGCGGGCCGCGCGGCGTTCGGCACGATCACCGGCATCGACCGCGACGATCTGGCGCCCTCGCGCCGTTATTATGGCGGCGGCGGCGGATCGGTGCGCGGCTTCGGCTATCAGCAATTGGGTCCGCGCGATCCCAATGGCGATCCGCTGGGCGGGCGCAGCTTCAACGAATTCGCCATCGAGGCGCGCTACCGCTTCGGCAATTTCGGCATCGTGCCGTTCATCGATGCGGGGCAGGTCTATAGCGGCCAGTTCCCGAAATTCGGCGACATGCGCTTCGGCGCGGGCATTGGCGGGCGGCTCTACACCAATTTCGGCCCGCTTCGCGTCGACGTCGCGACGCCGCTCGGCCGCCGCGAGGGCGAGAGCCGGATCGCCGTCTACATCTCGATCGGGCAGGCCTTCTGATGGCGGAGGAGGCCGACACAGCGCCCATCGAGGAAGTCCGCGTGCGGCGCCACACCGGCCGCCGTGTCGCCAAATGGACCGGCATCGGCCTTGCCGCGCTCCTGGTGCTGCTCGCCTTGCTGGTGGTCGGGATCAACACTCAGCTTGGCCAGCGTTATGTCGTCCGGCAGATCAACAATCTGGAGCTCGCCTCCGGCCTCGACATCGACATCGGCCGGGTGGAGGGCAATCTCTACGGCGACCTGATCGTCCACGACCTCATCCTGCGCGACGCGAAGGGCATCTTCTTCGCGGCGCCCCGGGTCGAGCTCGACTGGCGGCCTTTCGCCTATTTCCGCAATCATATCGACATACGTTCGGCGGTGATCCCGCAAGCGGGGCTGTTCCGCCTGCCCGAGCTCCGCTCCAGCGGCGATCCCAACGCACCCCTGCTGCCCGATCTCGACATCGATATCGGCCGCCTCCGAATCGAGCGCCTCGGCGTGTCCGCCGCCGTGACCGGGCAAAAGCATCTGCTCAGCCTCACCGGCCAGGCGAAGATCGCCGATGGCCGAGCCCAGCTTGCGCTCGACGCGGGCGCGGTCGCGGCGTTGGGCCTCGCGGGCGGGGACCGGCTGCGTCTGCGGCTCGACGGCGTGCCGGAGCAAAATAAGCTCGACATCGCGATGCGGCTTCAGGCGCCCGGCAATGGCTTCGTGGCTGGCCTCATTGGGCTGGACAAGCCGCTGGACGTCGCTGTCGGGGGGCGCGGAAGCTGGAAAAACTGGCAAGGCCGCGCCCGTGCGATGCTTGGCGGACGGGGTCTGGCCGACCTGTCGGTCACGGCCCGCGACGGCACGTTCGACGTCACTGGCCTGCTGCGCCCCGCCTTGCTGCTCGCCGAGGGGCCGTTGCAAAGGCTGATGCAGCCGAGCGTGCAGCTCAATCTCGTTACGACGCTCGAAAACCGGAGGGCCGAAACGAAGCTCCGGCTGAACTCCCAGGCCATCGCCTTGGCAATGGAGGGCATGCTCGATCTTGGCCAAAGCCGCTTCGAGGATGTCCGGGTCGCGGGCCGCCTGACCCGTCCCGGGGCCATCGCGCCCAACCTCACCGCGCGCGACCTCCGCCTGGCCTTGGTGCTGAACGGCGCCTTCGCGACACCCATTGTCGCCTATCGCCTCAACGCGGTGCGCCTCGGCTTCGGCGAGACGATCGCCGAAGGACTGTCGGCGGAAGGCCGGGCGCGCGTGAATACGGACCGCATTCTCGTTCCCGTGTCGGCACGCGCGACGCGCATCGCCGGGCTCAATCCGGCGCTCGGCGGCCTGCTGACCGGCGTCCGCCTCGACGGCACTTTCGCCCTGGGCGACAACCGCATCCTGTCGGACGACCTTCGCATCCGTTCCGACAAGCTCAATGCCACCGCCGTCGTCGTCGCCGATCTCGAACGGGGCCGCTACACAGGCGCCCTGCAGGGCCGCGTGAACAATTACCTGATCGAAGGCATCGGCATCGTCGATCTCGACACCGACCTCGACGTGGTCAGCACCGCCGCCGGGTTCGGAATCGATGGCCGCGTCGCGCTGCGCACCAGGCGGATCGACGTGTCCGCCGCGCGCGACCTCTTCGGCGGCAACGCCACGGCCAGCGCCAATATCCGGATGCGTCCCGACGGCGTGATCGCCTTCAGCAACGTCAGGCTGTTCGCCCACTTATTTCGCGTGACGTCGGGCGAAGGGACTTATGCGCCGGGCGGCGGGATCAACATCCGTGGCACGGCTATGTCCAGCCAATATGGACCGCTCGCTGTCGTCGTCACTGGCACCGCAGACCGGCCGCTTGTCCGGCTCCGCGCCGCGCGGCCAGGCTTCGGCATCGGTCTCAGCGATGTCGAGGCGACGGTGCGCGGCACCGGGCGCGGCTATGCGGTCACGGCCACCGGCCAGTCGCAATATGGGCCGTTCAGTGCGGACGTGACGATCTTGTCGGGCGCGGGGCCGCTCACCATCGATGTCGCCTTGGTGCGCTTTGCCGGGATCGATTTCGCGGGCCGCATCCGCCAGACCGCCGCCGGACCCTTCGCGGGGCAGCTTTCGCTGAACGGTGCGGGCCTCAGCGGCATCGTCCAGCTCGCCGCCGCCGGACGCAATCAGCAGGCGCGGATTCAGGCGACGGCGAACGGCGCGCAAATTCCGGGCGAACAGCCGATCCTTATCCAGCGCGGGCTGATCGACGCGACGGTGACCCTGTTGCCCGGCGGCCCATCGATCAACGGCGACGCGCAGCTGGCCGGGGTGCGCGCAGGCCAGCTCAGCATCGCCCGCGCCCGAGCCCGCGCAACCATGCAGGGCGGCAGCGGCCGGGTGCAGCTGTTCGCCGAAGGCAGCAGAGGCGTGCCGTTCACCGTGGCCGTCAACAGCCAGGTGACGCCGGATCGCATCCTGGCCGCGGCGCAGGGCCAGGTGAACCGCATCCCTTTCCGACTCGAACGCCCCGCCGACCTGCGCAAGATTGCGGGCGGCTGGCGCCTGACTCCGGTGACGGTCGTTCTGCCGCAAGGCAATGTGCGCCTGGCCGGACGCTTTGGCGGCGGAACGGCGCTTCAGGCCCGTATGAACGGTCTGGATCTGTCGATCGCCAACGCATTCTCGCCCGGCCTCGGCCTTGGCGGCCGAGTCACGGGAGGATTGGACTTTGTCCAGGCGAGCGCATCGGCTTTCCCGCGCGCCGACCTGCGGGTGAATGTCGACGATTTCACGCGCACAGGGGTCGCCACCCGCTCCGCCCCGGTCGACATGGCGGTGCAGGGCACGCTGCGTCCCGAGGGTGGTGCGTTCAATGCCGTCATCCGGCGCGGCGGTCCGGTCATCGGCCGCGTCCAGGCTCGCCTCCAGCCACTGTCGCCCGCCGCCGGAAGCTGGACGCAGCGCCTGCTCGCCTCGCCGCTGGGCGGTGGCATCCGCTACAATGGCCCGGCCGAGGTTCTGTGGTCGCTGACCGGCCTTTCCGACCAGCAGGTTTCCGGCCCGATCGGCATCGCCGCCGACTTCAGCGGCCGGGTGCAGCGGCCGCAGTTCAACGGCGTCGTGCGCGCGAACAACCTGACCTTCGTCGACGAAACTTACGGCACCCGCCTCACCAATATGGCGGTCCAGGGCCGGTTCGCCGGATCGCGCCTGGAATTGTCGCGGATCAGCGCGCGGGCGGGCGAGGGCACGATCAACGGGCGCGGCAGCGTCGATCTGGCGTCGGCCGCCGGTTTCCCGATCGACGTCCGGCTCGATCTCGCAAACGCCCAATTGGCGCGCTCCGACGCCTTGGGTGCTATCGTGTCCGGTCAGATCGCCATTACCAACGGCCCCAATCAACCCGCGCTCATCAGCGGTGACCTGCGCCTGCCCGAGGCGCGCTACCGCTTCATCCGGCAAGGCGCGGCGGATGTCGCGGTGCTGGAGGGCGTGCACCGCCGGGGCGAACCGGTTGGACGTCCCGAAGAGGAAGACGGGTCCGCCGCCCCCAGCATCTGGAATCTCGATCTGCGGGTGCGTGCCGACAATCAGGTTTTCGTGTCCGGCATGGGCCTTGAATCCGAATGGGAAACCGACCTTGCCGTGCGCGGCACGACGAGCGCGCCGCGCGTGGAGGGAACGGCCGAGGTCATTCGCGGCACTTATAGCTTCGGCGGCCGCCGGTTTGAAATCACCAATGGCCAGATCGCGTTCACTGGCGGCAGGCGCATCGAGCCGCGCATCCAGCTTTCGGCCAGTACCGAGGTCGAAGGCATCACTGCCACGATCAATGTCAGCGGATCATCGGCCAACCCGCAAATCGCGCTGACGTCCACGCCAGCCTTGCCGCAGGACGAAATCCTTGCACGCATTTTCTTCGGCGGGTCGGTGACCGATTTGTCGGCGACCCAGGCGCTGCAGCTCGCGGCCTCGCTCAATTCCTTGCGCGGCGGGGGAGGGGGGCTCAATCCGCTCGGCAAGCTCCAGTCGGCAAGCGGCATCGACCGGCTCCGCATCCTCGGCGCCGATCAGTCGACGGGGCGCGGAACCGCGATCGCGGCGGGGTTCTACATCAGCAACGACATCTATCTCGAGATCATCACCGATGCCCGGGGCTTTACCGCCACTCAGCTGGAAGTCGCCTTGTCCCGGGCGCTCAGCATCCTGTCCCAGGCAAGCTCGTTCGGCGGGTCCGGCGTAAGCGTCCGTTACAGAAAGGAATATTAAAAGGCCGGAGCGCGGCCGAATTGGTCTAGTATCTCAATTGCCGATTCGCATAACCGGGTCTGAAAGGGAGCAGATGACCAAGGTTCTGCTGGCGGAAGATGACCCCCTGACGCTGTCCGGGATCAAACTTCTGCTCGCCAAGACCAATTACAAGATCGTGTCAGCCGTCACGAGCGGAGAGGAAGTTCTTGAGCAGCTTCCTACCGCTCGCCCCGACATGCTGATCTTGGATGTCGACATGCCGGGCCGGACCGGGCTCGACATTCTCCGCATCCTCCGCAGCCGGGGCAGCGACTGCCCCATCGTGCTGCTGACCGGGCGGATCGACGACCGCAAGGCGACCGAGGCGATCCAGCTGGCGGTGAACGGCCTCGTCATGAAATCGGCGGCGCCGAACGATTTGATCCCCTGCCTGGACAGCGTCGTGCAAGGACGGCGTTGGGTCGACCGTGAAGTCTTGCAGCGCGCGATGGATTATACATTGTCGAAGGACAAGGACGATCCGCTGAAAATATTAAGCCCGCGCGAAAGGGGGATTGCCGCCTTGGTGCAGCAGGGCTTTCGCAATAAGGAAATCGCGACGGAGCTGGGATTGACCGAGGGAACGGTGAAGGTTCACCTGCACAAGATTTTCGACAAGCTCGGCATCAGGAGCCGGACCGAACTCATCCTCCTCTGCCGCTGAGAAAACAAGGCCCCCACCCAGAGCGGGCAGGGGCCTGCTCTCATCAAAAAGCGGCGTTGAGCCCGATGCGGAAGGC
The DNA here is from genome assembly GCF_016025255.1 of Sphingosinicella flava. Classification (NCBI taxonomy): domain Bacteria; kingdom Pseudomonadati; phylum Pseudomonadota; class Alphaproteobacteria; order Sphingomonadales; family Sphingomicrobiaceae; genus Allosphingosinicella; species Allosphingosinicella flava. The sequence continues at coordinate 1,067,339 of NZ_CP065592.1, read as the reverse complement.
GACGGCAGCCTTTCCATATTGTTCTTCGGCGCTGAATTCGCCGCCCAAACGGAAGATCGGCGTACCGCCCGCGAGGCGCAGGCGGCCGACCCAGCCGCTTTGGCGCTCCTCGGCCATCAAGGTGAAATCGTCGCCGCCCGCGAAGCGGGCAGTGGTGCCGCCAAGCTCTCCGGCCACGATTTCGCGCCGTCCGCCTTCGGCTTCGATCCTGAGCCAGGTGCCGTCGGGCTGCATGCTGCCAAGATCATAGCCGACCGTCATCGTGCCGGTCGCGGCCAGTTCATCGCCGCTCCGCTTGTCGACCGACAAGTCGAATGCCTCGCCGCCGCCGCTTTCGGTATAGGCGCCTTCGGACAGGCGATAATATTCGATCGCCGCGCCAGGACGGAAGCTCAGACGGCCCGACTGGATTTCATAGGACGCACCTGCCGTGCCGGAAAAGAGGGTGCCGTTCCAATCGCCTTCGGTCGTGCGAGTGACGGTCTGATCGCCATCCGTGCCGACGAAGCGGCGCAGACCTTCGAATTTGATGAAGGCGCCCGATGCCCGTGCATAAGCCTGCAACGGCCCGAAGGCGCCGCGCCAATAGCCGGCGAGTTCGAAATGGTTGGTATCGACCTGGTTGTCCGTATTCCCGTCGGCATTCTTGCCGAGGAGATAGCTGAACGATGCGCCGAACATGCCCGCGTCGCCGAGCGGGGTTTCGGCGCCGGCCGATGCGCCCCAGCCGCTGACATCATAGGCCGCCGTGTTGCCGAGATCCTTGCTCGTGCCCCAGACGACTTGCTGCGCCCACAGGCCGACACGGCCGGGCTCCGCGGCCGGAATCCGCCGGTCCTGCAGCATGCGCGCGCTGGTGCGGGAGGCCTGCGTCACGGTTTCGAACGTGCCGCCGGCATGGTCTGGCAACAGCTGCCGGTAGGCGGCATTGAAAGCCTCGGCATTGCCGATGCCCAGGAACACGTCGGCCACCTGCTCGTCGGCGTCCAGCGCGTTGAAAATCGCGCCATAGGCCGCCCCTTCGGAGGCGTTGAAGCCGAGTTCCGTCGCGGTCTTGCGGCGTATGGTGAGCGTGACGACATCGGTGGTCTCATTCGCCGCGACGCTGCCCATGTACAAATAAGGCAGGCTCGTCGAATCCGCCGAAAGGTTTGCGCCGCCCGTCAGCGTGCCCGCGCGAAGGATCGTGAAAGTCCCTTCCGATTGGGCGATCGTGTCGAGCTGGACCACGACCTGCGTGTTCGTGCCGAACGTGGCGGCACCGGCCACATCATATAACGTGTTCGTATGCGCGACCGGGTCGATCGTTACATTCAGCTTCGAACCAGTACCCATGCTGAGCGACGCAAGCGCGACACTGTTCGTGTTAGTGACGCCAAATGTGCCGCCGGCCACCGATACCGCGACGCTTGCGCTATTGGCCAGCCTGCCCCTGAACGATGAAGTGCCGGCAAGGGTCAGCGTGTCCGCGCCGCCGCCGAAGTCGATATTTCCTTCGAACGCCGAAGTTCCGGCAAGGGCAATGGTGTCGATACCCGCGCCGAAGGACGCGTTGCCGGTATAAACCGCGTCGCCCGCCAGGCTGAGGCGGTTGGAACCGGCACCGAAGGTCGTGTTGCCGGCGACCGTGCCATCCAAAATGTCCAGCACGTCGTTTCCAGCGCCAAATCGAATGTTGCCGGCGATGCGTGGGGCGGTCGCGGATGCGGCGACCGCATTTTGGCGCACCGTCACGCCGCCGCCATTGGCGCTGACATCGATGGCGACGATGCGATTGGTGTCGAGCGCCGCGCCTGCCGCGATGATCTGTCCCGTATTTTCAATGAGATCGAGCCCGCCCGAGCGGTCCATGATCGCGGTGGCATTACCGTTGCTGCCGGTCAGCGTGGCGCGAATGCCGCCGCTATTGGTGATCCGGTTCACGGTCGCGCCCGCATCGATGGCGATGCCTTCCACCTGCGTCGAGGCCGAGGAGCTGCCGCTGCTCGCGAGGATGCTGCCGGTGGTGACCGCGATCTGGTCGACGGTCGCGGCATTGCCGATCCGGAGGCCCGTGGCATTCGCGTTGAGCGATGCCGCAGTGACCGTCGCGCCGATCGTCATGCCGCCGGCGACATTGACGGCGCCGCCGCGCCCGCCAATCTGGATCGCCGTCGCTGCCACATCGCTGTAAAGGCCGCTCGCCGCGACCGTGCCGTTAACGATCAGGCCGTGGCCTGACGTGTTGCCGGCGATCGGGCCGATGGCGATAGCGTCGGTGACCGATCCGATCCGGATCGCGGGCGCCGCGCCGAATGTGGCAATGTTCGACGCGCCTTCCGTGGCGTCGGGAATGCCGTCATTGTCTTCGTCATTGTTGGTCGTGCTGTTGTCGGGCGGCGCGACCGCGAAAATGATGCCGCCCGTCACATTGCCTTCGATGCTGACCGCCGGACCGCCTTGCAGCAGATCGTCGGCGTCGAGCCGCGAGACATTGGTCGGCGGCGTCGTGTAGCGATATCCGGTCGAGGAAATCGCCCCCTGAAATTCCAATGCGCCGGTGATGTCGCCCTCCAGCGCCACAGCGGTCGAATTGCCGCCGCGAACGACGATCGCGCCCGCGATGCGCGTCCTGCCGGTGATGTCGTTCGCGCGAATGCCATAGCTGTCATTGCCCGTGACGTTGATGGATCCGTTGTTGGTCAGCGGGCCCGCCAGCGCGCTTTCGATGCTGATGCCCGCGGAGTTATTGCCTTCCACCGTGATCGTGCCGGCATTGGCGATGCTGCCGGTCAGCGTGCCGCCCGGCAGGACGCGAATCCCGTAGCGGTTCGTGCCTTGGGCGAACAAGCCGTCCAGATCGCCGTCATTGTCGCCGTCGGCGGGGGTGAAATCCTCGACCACCGAAATGGTGCCGCCGGACGCATTGTTGATGTTGGCGGTCAGGTTGGGATTGACGAGGATGCCCGTCGAATTGTTGACGCCGGTCGTTCCGATCCCGCCGTTGGTGGAGGATTCGTTGGTCACGTCATTGCTGCTGTCGACGATGACCGCGCCGCCCGCCGCTGTCGGGCGTACCGAGCCGCCAGTCGCGACGCGAATGCCGGATGCCGCGCCGTTGTTCGCGGTGGAAGTGGAAATCGATGTCGTCCGCGCGGTGTTGATGACGACTTGGGCGGATGCCGGCGCCGCTAGAACGAGCGCGACCGGCGTGAGGCACGTGGCAGCAAGCAAATGACGCATTGTAAATTAAACCCCTTGCGTGGCGGCTCCTGTTCCGCCGGTTGGTCGTTCAGCGACGAACGGCACGGCCAATGGCCTTGAAGGGCCGCCCATGACGAGCGTGCCCGCGCACCAAATGTTTGTCGCTGTCCCCTGCTGAGCGAGCCATGCCAGATACGGAAGCCGGAGAAAAGATGGCTTGCGTTCAAGTGCCGAATTATCCGACTTCGCCGTCCCGATAAACGATGCGCACATGGTCCGCCGCCGAGCGGGCGCGCTGAACGGCATCATTTGGCGCAGTGCCCGAAGCGAGGGCGACGCCCATGCGGCGATTGGGCCGCGTAACCGGCTTTCCGAAGATGCGGACGTCCACTTCGTGACTCTCCGATCCCGAAGCAAGGGCGTCGGCGATCCCTTCGACGGCGAAGTCCTCCGCCGCCCGATCCGCCAGGATCACCGCCGAGGCTGCCGCCGGGTAGCGGAGCATGATGGCGGGAATGGGAAGGCCCAGGATCGCGCGCAGGTGAAGGTCGAATTCCGACAGGTTTTGCGACAGCAGGGTCACCATGCCGGTATCGTGCGGGCGCGGCGAGAGTTCGGAAAAAATGACCTCGTCACCCTTCACGAAGAATTCGACGCCGAACAGGCCATAGCCGCCGAGATCGTCGACCACCTTGCGCGCCATGTCCCGTGCACGGTCCAGTGCCGCGCCGGTCATCTCCGCGGGTTGCCAGCTTTCGCGATAATCGCCGGCTTCCTGGCGATGGCCGATGGGCGGGCAGAACAGGACGCCGTCGCGGGTGCGGACAGTGAGCAAGGTGATTTCGAAATCGAAGTCGATAAATTCTTCGACGATCACCCGCCGCCGGTCGCCGCGCATGTTGGCGACTGCATAGGTCCAGGCCGCTTGGAGTTCCGCGGCGGTCCGGACCGTGCTTTGCCCCTTGCCGGACGAGGACATGACCGGCTTCACCACGCAGGGCAGCCCGGTATGCAGGGCCGCTTCTTCCACCTCCGCCATAGTCTCTGCAAAGCGGTAGCGGGAAGTGCGAAGGCCGAGCCCGTTGGCGGCAAGATCCCGGATTCCGTCGCGATTCATCGTCAGCATCGTCGCACGGGCGGAAGGAACGACGATCGTGCCCTCCTTCTCTATGTCCTGCAACGCCTCGGTGCGGATCGCTTCCACCTCCGGCACCACGAAATCGGGCTGGTGCCGGGCGACAACCGCGCGCAGCGCCTCCTCGTCCAGCATCGAAAAGACTTCCGCCTCGTCCGACACCTGCATGGCGGGCGCGCCTTCATAACTGTCGCAGGCGATGACGTGGCAGCCGAGCCGCTTGGCGGAGATCGCGAATTCCTTGCCCAGCTCTCCCGAACCGAGGAGCAGGATCGTGGCGGTCGGCTTGGCGGTCATGAACGAAAGCTCCGGCTGGCGAGACGGGAGCGATAGAGCCATGCGGCCTGCCTCTCAAGCCGGCTACGCGTTTTCCGTCGCCAGCGGAAAAAGCGCGGCCAGCTCTTCCAGCGTGCGTTTCACGTTGCGATGATGGATGAAGATGCCGCCTGCTTCCTCCCACAGATGCCGGTGCTTCAGCATGTCGTCGACCAGCACGTCGCCCGCCGCCGCGTGATTGCGCTTGTCCACCGCCATGCAGGTGATGATGCGCGTGCCGGGAAAATGCTGGGCGGCCCAGCGCACCTTCTGCGGCGTCGCCCAATCGCCGCGCGGCAGGCCGGTAAGGATAATCGGATCGAGGTGGCGCACGGCCGCGAAGAGGGTCATCGCACCGGGCATCAAGGGCAGGGTGCCGTAAAAATCGGGGTGGCGGGCAAGCTGCGCCCACATCTTGCCCAAATTGTAGCGCCGCGCATAATCGTCGGGGAGGGCGCCGAGAATGGCGGCCGCGCCCGCGTCGAAATCCGCCAATACGCCGTCGCAATCGAGATAGAGCTGACGCATCAGGGAAAGCGCCTCGGCTGCAGGATGACCGGCATGGGCAAGGCGATGGGCTGCCAACCATGCCGGGCGATCACGTCGTTGCTTTCCTTGGCTTTCCGGCCCTTCGAAAGGGACCAGGTGATATGATAGGTGCTGCCGTCCGGCCGGTCCGTTGTGCCGCCGATGCTGACGACCAATGCCTCCACGCCTTCGCCATCGTCGATCCGTCCGACGATCTCTCCTTCCGTTTCGCCTGGAAGCGCCGCATTCGCGTCGGCACGCGCTTTCAAGGTGACATGATCCGCCACCAGCTCGCTGAATTTCGGCGGAAATTGCTGGAGAAGCTCGCGCCGCTGCTCACGGTCCAGGGCCCAGCCGATGACATATCTTCCCTCGCCGGCATGCGCCGCCGCTTCTTTCGCGTTCATGGTCATGCCTATCAAATTCACGCCGTGGCGGAGCGGTTCCTGCCGATGCTGCGTTTCACAGAGTGAAAGGGCGCCGGAAGAGTCAGCGATTGACCGTAATTCAACCTTCCCTCCGTCATTCCGGCGAAGGCCGAAATCTCCCTGACCTTTGGAGCGGAAGTGAAATGAGATTCCGGCTTCTCCGGAATGACTTGGAGAAGGAGATGTGGAACGTGCGGACGCAAATGGATGGGAAACAGGATCAGCCTTCGAAGGAAGGAAATCAGCCCTCGCACAATGGGGAAAGACGCAAGACGGGTGAGGAGCATCGTCGCGAACTCGACGAAATCCCGCCGCCCGGCACCGACCCGCTGCATGAGGGGCCTTAGACGATATAGTCGCTGTCCAGATAGCGGCGCAGCCCATTCTGCTCCTCGGGATCCAGGAAGAGCCCGATTTTGGTGCGCCGCCACATGATGTCTTCGGCGGTGCGTGCGAATTCTTTCCGCAGGAGATAATCGACCTCCGCTTCATAAAGACCGGACCCGAAATGGCGGCCGAGCTTCTCAAGGCTATCCGCAGCGCCAATGACAGCACTTATTCTTGTGCCATAGGAACGGACCAAGCGATGCGCCAGCGTTCGGGGCAGCCAGGGATATCCCGCCTCAACTTGCGATAGCGTTTCGAAATCGCCGCCCGGCAAGGATGCGCCGGCCGTCCAGCGGCCCGTTGTCACGCCCAGCATGTTGAGCGCCTCTTCCGCCAGAGCCCGCGCCGTGGTGATCTTGCCGCCGAACAGCGAGAGAAGGGGCGGCCCATCTTCGTTCAGCTCGAGATGGTAGTCGCGAGTCACGGCGCTCGCATTCGCCGCTCCGTCGTCATGGAGCGCCCGGATGCCGGAATAGCTCCAAACCACGTTTCGGGCCTCGGCCCGCCGCAGGAAGTAGCGGTTCACGGCCGCGCAAAGATATCGAATCTCGGCGTCGTCGATCCGTGCATCCTGCGGACTGGCCACAGCGATGTCGGTGGTCCCGATCAGGGTGAAGCGGCCTTCATACGGAAGGGCGAACACGACCCGTTTATCCGGCTGCTGAAGGATATAGGCGTGATCCCCGTCATACAGGGCGGGCACGACGATATGACTGCCCTTGACGAGGCGCGCGTGGCTGTCTCGATGGGCGTGAAGCCGCCCGCCAAGCACCTCTTCGACCCAGGGGCCGGCCGCATTGACGATCATCCGGGCGGCAACCAGGCGGCCATTGGACAAGTGAGCGCGCCAAAGCCCGTCCTCCCGCCTGGCGGAGAGGAGAGCGGTGCGGGTGGAAATTTCCGCACCTCTTTCCGACGCGTCGACGGCATTCAACGCGACAAGCCGGGCATCGTCGACCCACGCATCCCAATATAAAGCGAGCTTGCCCCGCAGATGCGGCTTCAACGGTTCGCCGAATGCCGCGTCCTGAGCACTGAGAGTCCGGGCGGCAGGCAGGCGGTTCCGGCCCGCGAGCAGGTCGTAGATGCGAAGGCCGAGACGGACCATCCACCATGGCCGGCCTTTTTCGGGGTTGGGCAGAATGAAGGCGAGCGGCTTCACAAGATGCGGCGCGGTCCGCAGCAGCACTTCGCGCTCGTGCAACGCCTCGTGAACCAGCTTGAATTCCAACTGCTCCAGATAGCGCAGGCCGCCATGGATCAGCTTCGAGGAAGCGGACGACGTGCCGCTCGCCAGATCGTCTTTCTCGACCAGCAGAACCGAAAGCCCTCGTCCCGCCGCATCCCGCGCGATCGCAGTGCCATTGATTCCGCCGCCGATGATGAGAAGGTCGTAAGGCTGGGCCATCGCCGCTTCTTACGTCATTCCAGCGAAAGCTGGAATCTCGACAATCTTCGTGTCACCACTATGTCCTCCAGCTTCCATCCTGACGCATGAGGTTATGGCAGAATTGATCCTCGTCATCGATGCCGGAACGACCAGCACGCGCGCGATGCTCTTCGCCCCGGATGGACGCTGTCTTGGCACCGAGCAGAGAAACCTCACCCAATATTATCCCGCTCCGGGCCTGGTCGAACATGATGCCGACGAAATTTGGCGCTCCAGCCTGATTTGCGCGCAGGTGATGGTAGAGAAGGCCGGTGGCGCATCGCATGTCGCCGCCATCGGCATCGCCAATCAGCGCGAGACGATCATCTTCTGGGACAGGCGCACCGGCCGTCCGCTTGGGCCCGCCATCGTCTGGCAGGACCGGCGCACGGCGGACCTGTGCCGGACGCTGAAGGAGGCGGGGCACGAGACGGCGTTGCAGGAGCGGACGGGCTTGTTGCTCGATCCCTATTTCAGCGCGAGCAAGATGAGCTGGGCGCTCGAAAACTGGCCGCAGCTGAAGGAGGCGGGCGGCAATCTCGCCATCGGAACCGTAGAAAGCTGGCTGGTCTGGAAGCTGACCGGCGGGCTGCACGTCAGCGACGCGACAAATGCCTCGCGCACGGCGCTGATGGATATCGCGCGCGGGAAATGGGACTGCGCTCTGCTCGAACTGTTCGGCGTCGATTTGGCGTCGTTGCCGGAGATCGTGGATTGCGCTGGCCGCTTCGGGAAGACCGATCCGGAACTGTTCGGCGCGGCCATTCCCATCACCGGCCTGGCGGGCGATCAGCACGCGGCAGCCATTGGACAGGCCTGCTTGAAGCCGGGCGACACGAAAGCGACTTATGGGACCGGCGCTTTCGTTCTGACCCATACGGGCGCGGACCGGATGCCTTCGAGGAACCGGCTGCTGTCGACTGTCGCATGGCAGCTGGGCGGCGAGCGGACCTATGCGCTGGAAGGATCGGTCTTCGTTGCCGGAAGCCTCATAAAATGGCTGCGCGACGACCTCGGCATCCTTGCCGATGCGGCGGAAAGCGCGGTGCTCGCTCGATCCGTGCCCGATAGCGGTGGCGTGTCGTTGGTGCCTGCCCTATCGGGCCTTGGCGCTCCATATTGGGATCCGAACGCGCAGGCGGCCATCACCGGCCTCAGCTTCGCGTCGGGCCGCGCCCATATCGTTCGCGCCGCGCTCGAGGCGATGGCGCATCAGACGCACGATCTGATGACCGCTTTCGCGGCGGATGGGGCGGGCTGGGAATGCTTGAAGATCGATGGCGGCATGGCCGCCAACGACTGGATCGCGCAGGATCTCGCCGACATGCTGGGGCTGGAGGTGGAGCGTCCCGCCTTCGTCGAGACGACGGCCTTGGGTGCGGCGATGCTCGCCGGGCTGGGCTGCGGCCTTTTCGCGTCCCTGGAGGAGGCAAGCGGGATGCGCGGGGGCGTGCGGCGCTTTCGCCCTGCCATGACGGATGACGTGTGCCAGCAGCGGCTCGCAGGCTGGAGGCGCGCCATCCAAGCCGCGCTCGCCCAGGCCCGTTAGAAGAAAGGGGGCCAAAGGCCCCCTTCCAGCTTTACCAGATGCGCGCGCGTTCTTCCGGCGGGATATAGAGCGCGTCGCCCGGCTGAATGTTGAACGCGTCATACCAGGCGTCGACGTTGCGGAGCGGCGCGAAGGCGCGGATCTGGCCCGGCGAATGCGGACCGTTGACGATCTGCTGACGCAGCGCATCGTCGCGCCACAGCGTCCGCCATACTTGCGCCCAGCCCATGAACAGACGCTGTTCGCCGGTGAAGCCGTCGATTACGGGCGACTTCTGGCCGTTCAATGAATTCTTATAGGCATTGTAAGCGATGGTGATGCCGGCCATGTCGCCGATATTCTCGCCCATCGCGACGCGACCGTTGATGTGCATGTCCGGCAGGGTCGGGAAGCTATAAGCCTCGTATTGAGCCCCGAACTTGGTCGCCTGCGCTTCGAACTTCGCGGCATCTTCCGCCGTCCACCAATCGCGCAGGACGCCCTTGCCATCCGACTTGCGGCCCTGATCGTCGAAGCCGTGGCTGATTTCGTGGCCGATAACGCCCCCGATGCCGCCATAATTGACGGCGGGATCGGCCTTCGGGTCGAAGAAAGGCGGCTGCAATATGGCGGCTGGGAAGACGATCTCGTTCTTCACTGGGGAGTAATAAGCGTTCACCGTCTGGGGCGTCATGCCCCATTCGGCGTCGTCCACGCGCTGGCCCAGCCGGTTGGTCCGGTAATTCCATTCGAACGCCGACGCCCGCTCGACATTGCCGAACAGGTCGCCGTTACGGATTTGAAGCGCGGAATAATCGCGCCACTTGTCGGGATGACCGATCTTCAGGCCGAAATTGGCGAGCTTGTCGAGCGCCTGAACTTTCGTCGCCGGGCTCATCCATTGAAGACCCTCGATGCGCGTCTTCATCGCGGCCTTCACGTTGGCGACCAGGCTGTCCATCGCCGTTTTGGCTTCGGGCGTATAGTATAGCTTCACATAATCGCGGCCAATGGCTTCCCCCATCGCACTTTCCGCGACGGCGACGCCGCGTTTCCAGCGCTCGCGTTGCTCGGGCTGGCCGTTCATGAATTTCGAACGGAAATCAAACTGCGCCTGATCGAACGCCTTGGACAGGAGCGGCGCTGCATCGTCCACGGTGTGGAAGGCCTGCCATGCCTTCAGCGTATCGAGATCAGCATCGGCGAAAATCTTCGCGATCTTCGGGAAAGCGGTATTCTGCGATACGATCGCCTTGTCCGCCTTACCGACATTGGCGGCCTGCATGAACGCCGCCCATGGAAAACCCGGTGCCTGGCTGTTCAAATCGGCCAGCGTCATCGGGTTATAGGTCTTGTCGCGGTTGCGGCTTTCGGCGCGGGTCCAGTGCGCTTCCGCGATCCTGTTTTCCATCGCCACGATATCGGCTGCGGCCTTTTCCGCATTCGCCCAGCCCGCAAGGCCGAGCATCTGCGCGACATATTGCTGGTAGCGCGTCTTTTGCGGCGCGAATTTCTCCTGCAGATACAGCTCTCGGTCGCCGAGGCCGAGGCCCGATTGGCTCATGTAAAGCGCGTAGTAATCGGGGTTCTTGCTGTCGTCTGTAACGAAGGCGCCAAAGAAGCTGCCCCCGATGCGGCCGAGCGACTGGCCCATCAGTTTCGCCATATCGTCCTTGTTCTTCACGGCGCGAATGGCGGCGAGTTTCGGTTCCAGCGGCTTCGCGCCCAACTTTTCGATCGCGGCTTCATCCAGGAAGGATCGGTAGAGCGCGGCGACTTTCGCCTGGTCGCCATCCTTGGCAGGGTCGCCGAGCTGGTAGCTTTCAACGAGTTGGCGGACGCGGGCTTCGGAAAGGTCGCGCAGAACCGCGAAACCACCATAGGAAGAACGGTCGGCCGGAATTTCGGTCGTCTTGGCCCAGGTGCCGTTCACATAGCCGAAGAAGTCGGCACCCGGCTTCACGGATGTGTCCATGCCCGCCGTATCGATGCCCCATGTTCCCATGCGGGGGGCTTCGATGATCGCCGTCGCGGCGCTGCTGCTCGCGGAACCCGCTCCATCGAACAGCGACAGCATCGAGCAGGTTTCGTCGATGCAATCGTGCGCGTCGTCCGCCATGGCGGGAGTCGCGGCAAGCAGCGCAAGGCCAAGCGCGGTGGAAGAAAGAAGTTTCATCTATGCCCCTATATCTCGTGAGCGAGAATCGCCCGAATGGCCGGGAGTTTTTCAGGAGCGCGGATGAACGTCAAATGATCAAGCGTTTCGGGGCTTGGGCCAGCTGTCGTCGATCATCTTGATGATGGCGGAAAAATCCTTTCCCGCACCCCCGAGATTGGCGAAGCGCTCGTACAATACCTCGGCCTCCGCGCCCATGGGCGTATAGGCGTCGACGCTTTGCGCCGCTTCCATGGCGAGCTTTAAATCCTTCAGCATCAATGCCGTGGCGAAGCCGCCTTCATAATCGCGGTCGGCGGGCGTTTCGGGGCCGACCCCTGGAACCGGGCAGTAACTCGTCATCGACCAGCATTGGCCGGAAGCCTGGCTCGAAATAGCGTAGAAGGTGGCGGGATCGAGACCCAGTTTTTGCGCCAGCGCAAAGGTTTCGCAGGTGGCGACCATCGACGCTCCGAGCAGCATGTTGTTGCAGATTTTCGCCGCCTGGCCCGCGCCCGCGCCGCCGGCGTGGATCACCGCCTTGCCCATGATTTCGAGAAAGGGCTTGGCCGCGGCAAAGGCGCTCTCCGTCCCGCCGCACATGAAGGTCAGGGTACCGGCTTCCGCCGCCGCGATGCCGCCGGACACCGGCGCGTCGACCATCTGGTAGCCCGCCGCTTCGGCGTCCGCGATCACCTTGCGCGCGGTCGCGACGTCGATGGTGGAGCAATCGATCAGGATCGCCGTCTTGGGTGCCGCGCCGAAGATGCTGTTTTCATAGACATCTTCCACATGCTTGCCCGCCGGCAGCATGGTAACGACCGCGTCGGCGTCCGTCGCGGCTTCGGCAGCGGAGGCGACGCGGAGGCAACCCGCCGCTTCGGCCTTGGCGAGCGCGGCTTCGGACAGATCGAAGGCCCGCACCTCATGCCCCGCCTTGGCGAGATTGGCGGCCATGCCGCTCCCCATATTGCCGAGCCCAATGAATGCGACCTTTGCCATGTCATTACCCTTCCGTCATTCCAGCGAAAGCTGGAATCTCATTTACTAAGTGAATGACGCTGGCGTCAGCGCCCCTTCCACTCCGCCTTGCGCTTGTCGACGAACGCAGCCATCCCTTCCTTCTGATCCTCGGATCCAAACAGCCCATGGAACAGCCGACGCTCGAACACGATCCCCTGTGCCAGCCCCATCTCAAACGCGGCGTTCACCATTTCCTTGTTGGCGATGGCGGCGAGCGGGCCCATCGAAGCGATCGTCTCTGCGGTCTTCAGCGCTTCGTCGAGAAGCTCAGTTACTGGAACCACCCGCGCGACGAGGCCGGCGCGCTCCGCTTCCTCGGCGCCCATCATCCGGCCGGTCAGGCACATTTCCATCGCCTTGGCCTTGCCGATGGCGTGGGTCAGGCGCTGCGATCCGCCCATGCCGGGCGTGACGCCGAGCTTGATCTCCGGTTGGCCGAACTGGGCATTGTCGCCTGCGATGATGAAGTCGGCCATCATCGCCACCTCACAGCCGCCGCCGAGCGCGTAGCCCGCCACCGCCGCGATCCACGGCTTGCGCGTCGCCGTTACCTTCTCCCACCCGGCGAAGAAATTGGATGCATACATCTGGGCAAAACCCTGATCCTGCATCTCCTTGATATCCGCGCCCGCCGCGAAAGCCTTTTCGCTGCCGGTCAGCACCGCGCAACGCTGGCTGTCGTCCGCGTCGAAGGCTGCGAAAGCCGCGATCAGCTCCTGAAGAACGGAAGTGTTAAGCGCGTTCAGAGCCTTAGGACGATTGAGCGTGATGAGGGTCACCGCTCTGCGCTGTTCAACCAGAATGTTTTCGTATTCGGCCATTCTTGTCTTCCTTTCATCGTCACCCCGGATCAAGTCCGGCATGACGGTTACAGTTTCAGCGGCGTCCATTCCTCCGCCTCGGACAAAGGCGAGAAGATGGTATCGATCATGTGATCGCTGACGCCCTCCGGCGTGTCCGGATTCCATTTGGGCTGGTTGTCCTTGTCGATCAGCACGGCGCGCACGCCTTCCGCGAAGTCGGGGCGCTGCACGACATGTGTTGCGATGCGATATTCCATCCGCATCTCATCCGCGAAATCGGTCATTCGCGCGCCCTCGGCAAGTTGGCGGAGCGAGACCTTGCAGGCCTGCGGGCTCTTCGAGCGCAAGGTGACAAGCTCCGTCTGCGCCCATTCGGACTCGTCCCCTTCCAGGGATGCGAGGATATCCTCCAAACGGTCCGATGCGAAATGGCGATTGATGGCGATCAGATTGCCCGCGATCTTCGCGTCCGGCGCAGTGGCGCCCGCCGTGCCGAGAATGCCCTCAATCCGGTCAGGCTTCACGACGATCTGCGCCTTCACGTCCTCCAGCTTCTCGGCGGGAATATAGTGGGTGGCGAGGCCGAGATAATGACACTCCGCACCGTCCATCCGGGCGCCAGTCAGCGCCAGGAACTGGCCGACCCGACCGGGCAGGCGGGAGAGATACCAGCCACCGCCCACATCCGGGAACAGGCCGATTGCCGTTTCCGGCATGGCAAAGCGCGTATTCTCCGTCGCCACGCGATATTTGGCCGGCTGCGAAATGCCGACGCCGCCGCCCATCGTGATGCCGTCCATGAAAGCGACGACGGGCTTGGCATAAGTGAAGAGCAGATGGTTGAGCCGATATTCCTCATGGAAAAAGGCGCGGGCATCGGCGCCGTCGGACGATCCGCTTTCCGCCAGCATCCGTACGTCGCCGCCCGCACAGAAGCCGCGTCCTTCGGCATGGTCGATGATCACGGTTTCCACGCCGGGATCGTCGCGCCATTCCATCAGCGCCGCGATCATGGCCGAGCACATGTCCTTGGTCAGGGCATGGATCGCCTTCGGCCGGTTGAGGCGGATGCGGCCGACCTTGCCGTCAATGAACGTCAAAACGTCACTCATTCTCAAACTCCGTTCGTCCCGAGCGCAATCGAGGGCGCCGGTACGATCATCACACATTCGTCCCTCGACTGCGCTCGGGATGAACGAACTTGCTACTGCCGCAACATCTCGCGCGAAACGATCACGCGCATGATCTGGTTGGTGCCTTCCAGGATCGAATGGACGCGCAGGTCGCGCCAGAAACGCTCGATCGGATAGTCCTGCAGATAGCCGTAGCCGCCGTGCAGCTGCAGCGCGCGGTCGACGACGCTGCTGCCCGTGTCGGTGGCGAGGCGCTTCGCCATCGCTGCGAACTTGGTCTTGTCCGGCGCGCCCGCCGTCACCTTCGCCGCCGCCGTATAGAGAAGGATGCGGGCGGCCTGAAGCTCGGTCTCCATATCGGCCAGCATGAACTGCGTGTTCTGGAAATCCGCGATCGTATTGCCGAACTGCTTGCGGTCCTTCGTATATTTTACCGCTTCGTCGAGGCAGCGCTGCGCCCCGCCCAGCGAGCAGGCGCCGATGTTGAGACGGCCGCCGTCAAGGCCCATCATCGCGATGCGGAAGCCTTCACCTTCGCCGCCGACGCGGTTCGCCACCGGCACGCGCACCTCGTCGAAATTGACCTGCGCCGTCGGCTGCGAATGCCAGCCCAATTTCTTCTCCTGCGCACCGAAGCTGACGCCCGGCATGTCCTTTTCGATGACGAGGCAGGTGATGCCCTTCGGCCCATCCTCGCCGGTGCGGACCATGGTCACGTAAATCTCATTCTCGCCGCCGCCGGAGATGAAGGCCTTGGAGCCCGACACGACATAATGGTCGCCGTTCAGCACCGCCTTGGTCTTGAGCGCCGCCGCATCGGAACCAGAGGAAGGCTCAGTCAGGCAATAGGAGCCCATCTGCTCCATCGTCACCATCGGCGGCAAATACTTGGCCTTCAAATCCGCCGACCCGAAGCGGTCGATCATCCACGCAGCCATGTTGTGGATCGAGATGAAGGCGGAGGTGGAGGGACAACCATAGGCCATCGCCTCCATGATCAGCGCCGCCTCAAGCCGGCCCAGCCCGATGCCGCCGCTGTCCTCGGACACATAGATGGAGCCGAAACCAAGCTCCGCCGCCGCCCGGATCGTATCTTTCGGGAAAATATGCTTTTCGTCCCATTCGCCCGCGAAAGGCGTGATGGCATCGGCGGTGAACTTCTGCGCCATCTCCTGGATCTGGCGCTGGTCGTCGGTCAGGTCGAATTGGGTCATCGAAATCACTTTTGTTGAGCCAGACAGGTTACGGCCTTTTCGGCCGTAGGATCGAAGTTAATTCGATCGAAGAACCACTTGTCCTTCGTAAAACCGCGAAAAGCTGGGCTGGTGATACTGAGGAGGATAGGCTGTTGATCGTCCACGACATAAAAGATGCGGCCGTTTTCAGAGCTCTGGCGTAAAATGCCTTCCGCGATTTTCTGGACGCGCTTCCCGCGAGGAGCTACCGGTGACGATGTCGCCTCCACCCGCCGACCGGCAAGGTCCAGGCTGATAGTGGCTGTATCGATCCGTTGCGAGGTGAATGTCACCTGCTCACCTTTTTCGAGTCGCACGAGAAAGCCGCCACCGCAATAATAGCCTGGCCCTACAAACCGCATTTCAACGGTTGAAAACGTGGATGGGGCCGGAGAGAGCCAAGCAATTGCAACAAGCGAGATGAAGGTGGGCGTCACATCTTATCCCATCGTCGGAATGACGAAGGCGTTCTCGCCCGTCACTGATCCGTCCGGCCAGCGCTGCGTCACCGTCTTCGTCTTGGTCCAGAAGCGGACACCTTCCATGCCGTGTTGGTTGATGTCGCCAAAGGCGGAGCGCTTCCAGCCGCCGAACGTGTGATAGGCGACCGGCACCGGGATCGGCACGTTGATGCCGACCATGCCGACATTGACGCGCGCCGCGAATTCCCGGGCGGCGTGGCCGTTGCGGGTGAAGATCGCGACGCCATTGCCATATTGGTGGTCGGAGGGGAGGCGCACCGCTTCCTCGAAGCTGTCGGCGCGGACGATCTGCAGCACGGGGCCGAAAATCTCTTCCTGGTAGCTCTGCATCGTCGGCTTCACATGGTCGAACAGGGTCGGGCCGACGAAGAAGCCTTTTTCATGCCCCTGTAGCGTGAAGCCGCGTCCGTCGACGACCAGCTCGGCGCCTTCATCGACGCCCATCTGGATGTAATTTTCGACCTTCTGCTTGTGCGCCGCGTTCACCACCGGGCCGTAATGCGCCTCGGCGTCGGTGGAGATGCCGACGCGCAGCTTTTCGATTGCGGGGATCAGCTTTTCGCGCAGGGCATTGGCGGTCTTGTCGCCCACCGGCACCACGACCGGAAGCGCCATGCAGCGCTCGCCCGCTGAGCCGAAGGCCGCACCGGTCAGATCGTTCACCACCTGGTCGAGATCGGCGTCCGGCATAACGATGCCGTGATTTTTCGCGCCGCCCATCGCCTGGACGCGCTTTCCGGCCGCAACGCCGCGCTTGTAGACATAATGGG
Organism: Sphingosinicella flava; assembly: GCF_016025255.1. Taxonomy (NCBI): domain Bacteria; kingdom Pseudomonadati; phylum Pseudomonadota; class Alphaproteobacteria; order Sphingomonadales; family Sphingomicrobiaceae; genus Allosphingosinicella; species Allosphingosinicella flava. Next base: position 1,050,805 of record NZ_CP065592.1, on the reverse strand, counting down.
CGATGTCGGAAGAGCCGACGAAGCTCACCGCCTTGATATCCTCATGGTCAAGGATCGCGTCGACCATTTCCTTGTCGCCGTTGACGACCTGCAGGATGCCGTCGGGCAGCCCCGCCTCCTGCATCAGCTGGGCGAGGCGGACGGGCACGGAGGGATCGCGCTCGGACGGCTTCAGGATGAAAGCGTTGCCGCAAGCGATGGCGACGCCGAACATCCACATCGGGATCATGCCGGGGAAGTTGAACGGCGTGATGCCCGCGACGACGCCGAGCGGCTGGCGCATGGAAAAGACGTCGATGCCCGGCCCGGCGCCCTGCGTATATTCGCCCTTCAGCGCGTGCGGGATGCCGCAGGAAAATTCGATCACTTCCAGGCCGCGCTGAATGTCGCCCTTGGCGTCCGCGATTACCTTGCCATGTTCGGAGGAGAGGAGGTGGGCGAGCTCGTCCATATTCTGTTCGACGAGCGCCTTGAAGTTGAACATCACGCGGGCGCGGCGCTGCGGGTTGGTCGCCGCCCAGGCGGGCTGCGCCTTCAGCGCATTGCCCATCGCCTTTTGAAGATCGGCCGCGGTGCCGAGGCGAACTTGCGCCTGGACGACGCCATTATTGGGGTCGAACACGTCGCTCGTCCGCTCGCCCGACGCATAAGCCGCGCCGCCAATGAAATGATCGATGTTCCGCATGGCATCCTCAAATGTGAGTCTTTTTGATCTGCGCTGCCCCTAGCCAAGCAGGAGCGGAAATGCCAGTTGGTTGGTCAATAAGCGTCACCCCGGCGGAGGCCGGGGTCTTTTTGGTGAAGTGCCGCGCCCTCTCGTCCTGAGATTCCGGCTTTCGCCGGAATGACGGCAAAGGCAGAAGGAGAGCGCATGAAACTCGGATCGCTAAAAGGGGGGCGCGACGGGCGCCTTGTTGTCGTGAGCCACGACCTCGCCTGGTGCGCGGACGCGACGCACATCGCGCCGACCCTGCAGGCCGCGCTCGACGATTGGGAGCGGGTCGCGCCGCAACTCGAACTGCTCGCCACCGATCTCGCCCACGAAGCGATCCCGATGATGCGTTTCCACGAACGCAATGCCGCCGCGCCGCTGCCGCGCGCCTATCAGTGGGCGGACGGCTCGGCTTATGTGAACCATGTCGAGCTGGTGCGGAAAGCACGCGGCGCCGAGCTTCCCGAAAGTTTCTGGACGGACCCCCTCATGTATCAGGGCGCGTCCGACGAAATGCTGGCTCCGCGCGATCCCATCCCGCTCGCCGACGAAAGCTGGGGCTGCGACCTCGAAGCCGAGATCGTCGTCGTCACCGGCGACGTGCCGCGCGGCGTCTCCCGCGAAGAGGCGCTGAACTGCATCCGCCTCGTCGGCCTCGTCAACGACGTGTCCTTGCGCAACCTCATTCCCGCCGAACTCGCCAAGGGCTTCGGCTTCGTGCAATCCAAACCCGCCAGCGCCCTCTCTCCCGTGCTCGTTACGCCCGACGAGCTTGGCGACCGCTGGAAGGACGGCAAGCTGCATGGCCCTTTGAAGGTCGATCTCAACGGCCAGCCCTTCGGCCGCGCCGACGCGGGTGTCGACATGACCTTCGATTTCGGAACGCTCGTCGCCCATCTCGCCAAGACCCGGAACATCGGCGCGGGTTCGATCATCGGCTCCGGCACGGTATCGAATCGGGATGCGGACGGCGGCCCCGGCAAGCCCGTCGCCCGTGGCGGCTTAGGCTATAGCTGCCTGGCCGAAGTGCGGATGATCGAAACGATCCTCGACGGCAAGCCGTCCACGCCGTTCCTCAAGGCCGGCGACACGATCCGCATCTGGATGGAGGACGAACATGGCCACGCCATTTTCGGTACCATCGAGCAGGCTGTAGAGAAGGCCTGAAGCCAGTGCTCCTGCAAGAGCAGGAGTCAGCAACGCGATGAGTGAAAACAGGCCCCTGTTTTCGCAGGAGCCTGTTTGAATAGACGGCTTACGCCTTCCGCTTTGTGAAGGTCATGAAGATGAGCTTGCGGAATTCTCCCGTCTTCGCGTCCATTGTGTCCATCTGAAACGTACGCTTGTCGCCCATGAACTGTTGGGTGATGCGGAAGCGCGTGGTGACACCATCCGGCTGCATCGTGTCCGATTCCCAGCGGAAGGTATGATTGTCCGGATTGTAATAACCGATATCGTGGCGGACGAGATAATGGCTGCCGTCCATCCAGACCCCGGTATAGCGGTTGGTGAAGGCGTCCCAGCCCCACAGCCCCGTCCCTTCGTAGGTGCCGTCGAGATATTTCATCTCGTTCAGCATGTAGCGCCCACTCGACACCATGCGATTGGTCTGAACGCCCTTCTTGCGGATCGGCTGGTTGGCGGGATCTCCCACATATAATTCAATATCTGCGTCCCATGTGCCAACTTCGGCAAGCATTGGCTCCAACACTGAATCCGGTGTGTTGACCGGGAAAATCGAGTTATATTTGATCTGACCTTGGTTGATCTTCGGTTTTACCGGCGCAGCCGCAGCCTGAGCCGGTTTGGCGGCCTCCTGGACTGCAGCATTGGCTTGGGCAGCAAAAATCAACGCCGTAGCGGCAAGTAAATAGGTACGCATCATATCCCCCCAAAGAGAATTTTCAGGTTAGCGGATAAGGCGATGAGAAGAAGGAGCATTCGACCAATCCATGCGATCGGGCCGACGAAGGGCGTTGTCACAAGCAAAAAGCGCGGGCAGTGTCCTTCCATGACCAAGCCCCACCTTTTGCTTCTGGCGCCCCTTCTGATCGCCGCCGCGCCCGTCCACCCCGCTGCCGACGCCGTCAGTCAAGACCGGCTGCGCGCCGATATCGACAAGCTGGTGAGCTTCGGCACCCGCCACACTCTCTCATCGCTCACCGATCCGAAGCGGGGCATCGGCGCGGCGCTCAATTGGGCGGAAGGGGAATTCAAGGCGGCTTCGAAGGCCTGCGGCAATTGTCTCACGACCGCGCGGCCCGAGGACACGGTCACCGGCCGCCGCATTCCCAACCCGACCCGGGTCGTGGATGTCATCGCGGTGCAGAAGGGGACGGAGCGCCCCAACGACGTCGTCATCATCACCGGCCATATCGACAGCCGCGTCACCGACGTCATGAACGCGACCGCCGACGCACCGGGCGCCAATGACGACGGTTCCGGCACCGTCGCGGTGATCGAGGCCGCGCGCGTCCTGTCGAAGCACAAATTCCCCGCGACCATCGTCTATGGCGTGCTGTCGGGCGAGGAGCAGGGGCTGGTCGGCGCGAAGATCCTCGCCGATTATGCCAAGGCGCAGGGCTGGAACGTCATCGCCAATTTGAACAACGACATCATCGGCGGCAGCTGCGGATCGGACGGCGTCTGCGACAACGCCCATGTCCGCGTCTTCTCCGAAGGCCCGCGCTGGCAGGGCGGCGCCGATCTCCGCGGGCCGCAACGAAGCCTCGGCGGCGAGAATGACAGCCCGTCCCGCAACCTGTCGCGCTGGCTCGATACATTGGCCGATAATCTGTCGCTCGGCCTCGACGTCCGGCAGATCTGGCGCAATGATCGCTTCGGAAGAGGCGGCGATCACACCGAATTCCTCAACGCGGGTTATCCCGCCATCCGCTTCTCCGTTGCTATCGAAAATTATAACGAGCAGCACCAGGATCTGCGGACCGAAGGCGGCATCGAATATGGCGACACGCCGGACAAGATGGATTTTGCCTATCTTGCGAAGGTCACGAAGCTGAATGTCGCCGCCCTCGCCGCGCTGGCCAGCGCCCCGCCGCCACCTGCCCCCAGTGTTGAAGGCGCGGTATCCAATGATACAGTGATTTCCTGGCCTGCGGTCGCCGGCGCTCAGGGCTATGTCATCCGCTGGCGGAGGACGGATGCGAGTCAATGGGAGCATGAGCTGCGCTTTAAGCCGCAATCCTCGGCGCAAGGCGCGACGACTATGTACGTGCAAGGGATTGCCGGCATCCGCGTTGACGATTGGATCTTTGGGGTTTCCGCCGTGTCTAGCGATGGTCATGAAAGCCCCGTTGCATCCGCCGTGCCGGGTGGTGCGTTCCGGCCCTATGAAGCGCCCGCACCCGTCTCAGCTCCGGCAGCCCCTCCCACGTCACCCCGGACTTGATCTGGGGTCTATGAACCCGAACATTTCCGGACAAATCCGTGTTCATGGATACCGGGTCAAATCCGGCATGACGGCTTAGAAGGTCTCCAATGGCGAAACGGCAACGGCACGGCCTTCCGACACGCGAACAGATTCTCGACTTCATCCAGTCGAGCGACGCGCCTGTGGGCAAAAGGGAGATCGCCAAGGCGTTCGGCCTCAGCGCGCAGGACAAGATCGGATTGAAGCAGCTCCTTCGCGACATGGGCGACGAAGGACTGATCGACAGCGGCCCCGGCCGCGCTTTTCACAGGATGGGCGGCATCCCCAAGGTGACGGTGCTGCGCGTTCAGGACGTGGACGATGGCGGCAATATCTGGGCGGTGCCCGAACGCTGGGAAGCCGAAGGGCCGCAGCCGCGCATTCGCGTGCAGGAGCGGGGGCGGAAGGGAGCCTTGGGCATCGGCGACCGCATCCTCGCCCGCACTGAGGAACGCGGCAACGGCTATATCGCCCACCCGATGAAGAAGCTGCTCAAGGGCAGCGAACTCGTCATGGGCGTCGTCCATCAGGAGGGCGAGCGTTACTGGTTGCGTCCCGTCGACAAGCGCGAACGCCGCGAGCTTCCCATATCCGACAAGGGCGAGGCGGAAGCCGGCGATCTCGTTCTCGCCGAGAAGACCGGCCGCCCGCCGCGCGTTTCGGCGCGGGTCGACACGATCCTCGGCGACCCCTTCGCGCCGCGCAGCTTCAGCCTGATCGCCATCCACAAGCACGGCATTCCCCACACATTTCCGCAGGAAGTGCTGGATGAGGCCGAGCGAGTTGCGAGGCAGGATTTAGGCGAGCGGGAAGATCTCACACATATCCCGATCGTCGCTATCGACCCGGCCGATGCGCGCGATCATGACGACGCGGTCTGGGCGGCGGAGGATGACGATCCGTCGAATTCGGGCGGCTGGAAGGCGATCGTCGCCATCGCGGATGTCAGCTTCTACGTTCGTCCCGGGTCAGCGCTCGACAAGGAAGCGCGCAAGCGCGGCAACAGCGTCTATTTCCCCGACCGCGTCGTCCCGATGCTGCCCGAGACCCTGTCCGCCGACGTCTGTTCCCTAAAGCAAGACGAGGATCGCGCGGCGCTCGTTTGCCACTTGCAGGTGTCGAAGAGCGGGGAGCTGAAAAGTTGGCGCTTTACCCGCGCTCGCGTCCGCATCGCCGCGAACATCGCTTATGAGGATGCGCAGGCGGCGATCGACGCCAGCCTGGGGCAAGAGCGGATCGAAGTGTCCTCCGCTCCCTGCGCGATGCCGGAGCTGCAAGGCGGGGAGGGGACGGTTCCGGCCGCGCTCCTGGACGGTACGCTGAAGCCGCTCTGGCAATTCTGGAACGCGCTCTACAAGGCCCGTCAGAAGCGTGCGCCGCTCGATCTCGACCTTCCCGAACGCCGCGTGATGCTGGACGAGAAAGGCCGCATCCTCTCCGTTGCCCCGCGCGAGCGCCTGGATGCGCACAAGCTGATCGAAGATTATATGATCGCCGCCAACGTCGCCGCGGCCAAGGCGCTGGAGGCGAAGAAGGCGCCGGTCATGTATCGCGATCACGAGCCGCCTAGCCGCGAGAAGCTCGTCGCCTTGAAGGAATATCTCAAAACCTTCGAAGTGGAATTCGCCTTGGGCCAGGTCGTCCGGCCGCAAACTTTCAACCATATCCTCGAACGGATCGGCGATGCCGATTTCCGTCCGCAGGTGATGGAACAAGTGCTCCGTACCCAGACCCAGGCTTATTACAGCCCCGAAAATCACGGCCATTTCGGCCTCGCGCTCGGCTCCTATGCCCATTTCACCAGCCCGATCCGCCGCTATGCCGACCTTATCGTCCACCGCGCCCTGGTCCGCGCCTACCGCCTGGGCGATGGCGGCCTGACCGACCAGGAAGCCGAGGCGATGGAAGTGACGGGCGAGCTCATTTCCCAGCACGAGCGCCGCGCCATGGAGGCGGAGCGGGAGACGATCGACCGCTATGTCGCCGCTTATCTATCCGACCATGTCGGCGAGCTGGTCGATTGCCGGATCACCGGCGTCCAGCCTTTCGGCTTCTTCGCGACGGTGGTGGGATTGGGCGGGGACGGTTTGGTGCCGGTCTCGACACTTGGCACCGATTATTTCCGTTATGACGAGGCCAGCCAGACGCTGACCGGCGATGAGACCGGCGAACAATATGCGCCGGGACAGCGCCTGAAACTGCGCCTTGCCGAAGCCGATCCGGTCAGCGGCGCGCTTCGCTTCGCGCTTCCCGAAGGCGGCACGGATTCGCCTGTCCGCCGCGCCCTGCGCCGTGATGGCGGCCGCACCGGCAAGCCGGAAAAGCGGATGCAGGGCAAGCGCGGACGGCCCGCCAATATCCGGCACAAAGGCGGACGAAGCTCCCGCTAGGCGTCATCAGGCGATATGCGCCAGCCGATGCTCGCGCTGGCCGACCGACCGGTAGACGCGCGGTCCTTGGTCAAGGCGGAAGGCCCCCATCTTGCCGGTCTGCTGGGCTTCGACGCCGACCATATAGGATTTGGAGGTCTGGCCCGATCCACCCTCCCATTCGTAGATGGCGGTCACCGCGACGATCGGGATGAAGAGGCGGCGGCCTTCGATTTCAAGTGGCGTGATGTCCGCGACCGGGATCGGGACTTCGCCTTGAATGCCGAACCGCTCGCCGGACGGCAGCGGCTCGGGCAGAGGCACAACGCGGCGCTGCAGGGGTTGAGAAAAGAAGGCGCCGATGTCCGCATCCACCCGGTTGCCCGCATTGAAGACGCGCGCTTCTAGCCGGACGTTCCGTGCCGGGATTGCGCCGCGATTGTGGATGGTGAGGATGAAATGAACGATCGCATCCTTGTCGCCGAGAACGGTGGATGTCGGCTCGAAGATCAATTCGATTTCCGCCCGGGGGCCGGGGGCCGGCCGGCCGGCCGGTCGGGGCGCTGCCGGCAAGGGAGCGACCGGCATTGGACCCGGCTGCGGCGCGGGAACCGGGGCCGCCGTGCGCGTCGCCGCAGCGGGGGCAGGCGCGGCGCGATTGCGGCGGCCAAAGGCATAAGCCGCGAGGACCAGCGCCAGAATGCCTCCGGCAAGCGGCCATATCGGCCAGCCCTCCGCCGGCGCTTCCACCGGGACGGGAAGAGCGGGATTGTCCATCGCCGCCGGCGGGACGGCATCGGGCGCGAACGCCGCGCTGGAACCTGCGGGGGGAATGGAGGGTGCCGCGACGGCCGCAGGCGCGGCGGCCGATGCCGTTTCCTGCGCGATTGGAGGCTGGCGCGTCACGCCCTGCCGTGATGGCAGAGTTGGCGTGGTGGCCGTGCCGCGCGAGACGGGCGGCGGCGCCGGTTCCAGGCGCACGGGCGCCGCCTGCGGCGGTTGCTGGACGGGCGCCGCCGTCTGGGCCTGCGGCTGGGGCTGTTGTGCCTGGGGCTGGGCATTGCGTTCGGGATCGACGGGTCCGGTCCGGTCAGGCACCACCCGCTCGCCGCGCAAGTCGAAATTCTGGAGAGCGGGCGTCCCGATCGCTCCACTGTCTTGCGTCTGCGGGAAAGCAGGGGTGGCAAGCGCCAGCAGGGCTGCGCCCGCGGCAAATCGGATCGTTGTCGGTTTCGGCATTGTCATCGGCATGGTGGTTCAAGCGTCCTATTGCCCTCGCGCGCTGAGTCCAGAGGCATTTCGTCCGGCATGCGATGAGCGACCCATCCTGAGTGACGAATGAATGGCTTTGCCATGATTAGGAAATCTTCTATCTGCCTGCCATGCGCGCGGGGGAAAAGCGCGTGGGATCATGGGGAGGGATTATGAAGAAAATTGCGATTTGGGCGTCCGCTTTGGCATTGGCTTGCAGCCTTGGCACCGCCGCGTCGGCGCAGACGGCGCCGGCCGCAGCCCCGGCGCCCGACAGGGTCGCCGAATTCAAGGCATTCATGGCGGATGCGGCCGGCACCTGGGATGCGGACATTACCTTCCCCTCACAGGAAGCAGGAAAGCCCGATCAGAAGGCGAAAGGCGTCATGAAGCGGACACTGAAATCCGCCGGCATGTGGCTGCTCGACGAGCTTGCGGTCGACGGCACGCCCTATCAGGGTACTGCCATTCTTGGATTCGATAGCGTCAAGAATGAGATGGTCGGCGTGTGGACCGACAACAACATGCACAACATGCGCCTCGACAAGGGTCGGTGGGATGCGGAAAAAAAGAAGCTGACATGGCACGCTGACGTGCCCGGCCTTATCCCAGGCACCTACAACCGCTATCTCTTCAGCGAGGAAGTAAAAGGCCCGGACATTCGAGAATTCAAGAGCGTTGCTCTGTTCCGTACTGGGGAGGTTCCTATGGTCCACATCATTTTCACGCGCCGAAAGAATTGAAAAATCACAAGAGGTAAGCCGGGCTTATCCCCAGCTTTCTCGATCCTTCTGCCGCTCCCGCCTTGCCTCGCGGCCGCCAAGCCGTTCAAAGGCGAGGGGTGAGCGTGCAGATCGACATGGGGGTGGACGGCGCCGGGCAGCCGATCGAGATGGATCTCGAAGAGCTGCTGGCAACTCGCTTGCTCGTCCAGGGCAATTCGGGCTCCGGCAAGTCGCACCTTCTCCGCCGCCTTCTCGAAGGCAGCGCGGGCACTGTCCAACAGATCGTCATCGATCCGGAAGGCGATTTCGTCACGCTTTCCGACGCCTTCGGCCATGTCGTGGTGGAAGGCGCCGATTACAGCCTGGTCGAGATCGCCCGTCTCGCCCAACGCATCCGCGAGCATCGTGCCTCTGTCGTCCTCAGTCTCGAAGGCTTGGAGATGGAGGAGCAGATGCGCTGCGCCGCCGCCTTCCTAGGCGCGCTGTTCGACGCGCCGCGCGATCATTGGTATCCTGCGCTCGTCGTGGTGGACGAGGCGCAGGTCTTCGCGCCCGCCGCCGCCGGCGAAGTCTCGGACGAGGCGCGCCGCACCTGCCTTGGCGCGATGACCAACCTTATGTGCCGGGGCCGCAAGCGCGGCCTGGCGGGCGTCATCGCCACCCAGCGCCTTGCCAAGCTCGCCAAGAATGTCGCGGCAGAGGCATCCAACTTTCTGATGGGTCGCACCTTCCTCGACATCGACATGGCTCGCGCCGCCGACCTGCTGGGCATGGAGCGGCGGCAGGCCGAGGGGATACGCGACCTTGCGCGCGGCCATTTCCTTGCGCTGGGCCCCGCAATCTCGCGGCGCCCGGTCGCGGTGAAGATCGGCGCGGTGAAGACGTCGGCGCGCACCTCCAGCCCGAAGCTGATGCCGCTTCCCCAGCCGGGCGGAGGCGACCTCCAATCGCTCCTTTTCGCACCGATCGAGGCAAGCCCGCCACCGCCTCCGCCCCCACCCCGCGAGGCGGTGCCAGCGGCAGACCTCATGCGTTCCATCGCCGCGCCCGCACCGTCCGCCACCGCGCCGCAAGTGCCACATATCGGGGATGAAGAGAAAGAGGATATCGTCGCGGAGGCGTTGCGCGAAATCGTCGCCGATCCGGCCTCCGCCTTCCAGCAGCCTGCCGTCCTGTTCCAGGATTTCGCCACGCGCTGCCGCATGCGCCGGCTCGGCAATCCCGGTCTCGACATCGCCGCCTTCCGCCGCCGCCTCGGCATGGCGAAGGCTGGCATTTTCCGCGAGGATGAGGAAGGCTGGGCCGATGCGCTCGCCATCGCGGGCACTTTGCCGGAGGACATGCTCGGCACCTTCCTCTTCATCGCCCGCGCCGCGCGTCACGGGGCGGAATGTCCGTCAGACGACGCCATTGCCGAAATATACGGCACCCGCTCACCCGGCCGCGTCCGCCGCCTCCTTCAATTCATCGAGGACCAGGGCCATATCGTCGTCCGGACCGATCTCTCCGGCCGCCGCTCGATCGGCTTGCCTACGCTCGGCTGGACCACCGCATCCGCCGAGCCCAAGCCGGAACCGGCGGACCTCTTCACGCGCTCTCGCTGACAACCAAGAGGGAAGCCTTATGCCGCAGGATCGCAAAGTCGCCGTCTTCGTCGGAAGCCTCCGCAAGGCATCCTTGAGCCGCAAGACTGCTCTTGCGCTGGCGAAGCTCGCGCCCGCACATTTGACGCTCGACATCGTCGAGATTGGCGATTTGCCGCTCTACAACGAGGATCGGGACAAGGATGCGCCGCCCGCGCAGTGGACCCGCTTTCGCGATCAGGTTCGCACCGCCGACGCATTTCTGTTCGTAACGCCCGAATATAACCGCTCGGTGCCAGGCGCCCTCAAGAACGCCATCGACGTCGGTTCGCGCCCCTATGGCAAGGGCGCGTTGACGAAGAAGCCGGGCGGCGTCGTCAGCGTTTCACCCGGCGCGCTGGGAGGGTTCGGCGCGCATCATCATCTGCGCCAATCGCTGGTCTTCCTCGACATCCCGGTGATGCAGCAACCCGAAGCCTATGTCAGCGGCGCGGGCGACCTGTTCGACGAGACTGGCGAAATTCAAAAGGAAGGCACCCGCGATTTCCTCCGGACATTCATTCATGCTTATGCGGACTGGGTGGAAAAGCTCGCCGCCTGATACCGGCTCAAGTTCGGCCTGACGAAGGGATTACAGCTTCGGCAAAGTCACCCCGCGCTGGCCCATATATTTGCCCGCGCGGTCGGCGTAGCTCGTTTCGCAGGGTTCGTTGCCCTGCAGGAAAAGGAACTGGCAGGCCCCTTCATTGGCGTAAATCTTGGCGGGAAGCGGCGTCGTGTTCGAAAATTCGAGCGTGACATGGCCTTCCCAGCCGGGCTCCAGAGGGGTCACGTTGACGATGATCCCGCACCGCGCATAAGTGGATTTGCCAAGGCAGATGACCAGCACGTCGCGCGGCACCCGGAAATATTCGACCGTCCGGGCGAGCGCGAAACTGTTGGGCGGAATGATGCAGACATCGGTCTTGCGGTCGACGAAGCTGTTCGACGCGAAATCCTTGGGGTCGACCACGGCGTTGTCGACATTGGTGAAGATCTTGAACTCGTCGGCGACGCGGGCGTCGTAGCCGTAGGAGGAGAGGCCGTAGCTGATCGTGCCTTCCCGCCGCTGGCTGTCCACGAACGGTTCGATCATGCCTTCGGACAGCGCCTTCTCGCGAATCCACTTGTCCGACATGATCGACATGAACGCCCCCCGATTTCGAATATGCGGACGAGCTTTCGCGGCTCGCGCGGCAGAGGGCAAGCCTATTTGATGTGCAGCACGCAGATCAGGGTGAAGAGCTGGCGCGCGGTATCGAAATCCAGCTCGATCTTGCCGTCTAGGCATTCCTGGAGCAGCTCGGCCGCTTCGTTGTGAAGGCCGCGCCGTGCCATGTCGATCGCTTCAATCCCTTGGGGCGAGTCGGACCGCAGTGTTTTGAAATAGCTGTCGCAGATGGCGAAATAATCTTTCACCGGCCGCCGGAAGCGGGCGAGCCCGATCCGCACCGTCTCCAACAACTCTTCCTCGGCATCATGGATGTCGATGGCGAGGCGATTGTCCTCCACCCGCATCAGCACCTTGAAGGGGCCATCGAGACCCTCGGGCGCGAAATGGTTGTTTTCGAGCAGGTCGAAGATCGCGACCTGTCGCTCCCGCTCGACATCCTCGCCGCGGCGGATGATCGTCCGCTCGTCGAGCTTGATGTCGATGATGCGCGGCTCGCCCATCCGCTCCTGTTAGCGCGTGCAGCATGGCTTATCCACAGGCCATTCCACGGAAATCGTCGCCGGCATCCTATCTGGCGAACCGATAATCGTCTATTGGGACGACATGGCCGACGCACTCCGACTTGTTGATCCCCCCGCGCCCGAAGCGACTGCGCTCCCGCACAACATCGAGGCGGAGGCGGCGTTGCTCGGCGCGCTGATGATCGACAACCGCCTGTGCGAAGACATTCAGATGAAGCTGCGGCCCGATCATTTCCACGAGCCGCTCCACGCTCGCATCTACGAGGCGATCCTGAAGCTGGTCGACCGCAACATGATCGCCAGTCCCGTCACCCTCCGCCCGATGTTCGAGGCGGATGAGGAGATGAAGGAGCTTGGCGGCCCTGCCTATCTCGCGCAGCTGACTGGTTCCGGTGCCGCGATCATCGGCGCCCGCGATTTCGCCGGGCAGATTTACGATCTCGCCTTGCTCCGCGCCCTGATCGGCGTCGGCCGCGAAATGGTCGAAAGCGCGCTCGACACGTCCGAGGAAGTCGACCCCAAAGGCCAGATCGAGGCGGCGGAAGGCGCGCTCTACCGCGTGGCCGAAGAAGGCGGCGGGGAGGGGAGCACCAAGAGCTTCGCCCAGGCGACCCGCATGGCCATCGAAATGGCCGAAAAGGCGCTGAATACCGGCGGCGGCTTGTCCGGCGTCACCACCGGTCTCGACACGGTGAACGTGAAGACCGGCGGTCTCCACCCGTCCGACCTTCTGATCCTCGCCGGACGCCCCGGCATGGGCAAGACCTCGCTCGCCACCAACATCGCCTTCAATGCGGCCCAACGGTTGGTGCGCGACCTTGAGGACGGCATCCCGCAGGAGAAATCGGCGGGCGCGGCGGTGGCCTTCTTCAGCCTCGAAATGTCGGCGGACCAGCTCGCGACCCGCATTCTCTCCGAACAATCCGGCATCAGCTCGGAAAATCTGCGCATGGGCAAGATCAGCCAGCAGGATTTCCGCAATCTCGCCCGCGCCGCCGCCGATCTCGAAAGCCTGCCGCTCTATATCGACGACACGGCGGGCCTTACCATCGCGGCGCTGCGCACCCGCGCCCGTCGTTTGAAGCGCCAGCGCGGCATCGGCCTGATCGTCGTCGACTATCTCCAGCTTCTCCAAGGCAGCGGCAAGTCATCGGACGGCAACCGCGTTCAGGAAATTTCGGAAATCAGCCGCGGCCTCAAGACCCTGGCCAAGGAGCTCAGTGTCCCCGTCCTCGCTTTGTCGCAGCTCAGCCGCGCCGTCGAGCAGCGCGAAGACAAGCGCCCGCAGCTTTCCGACCTTCGCGAATCCGGCTCGATCGAACAGGACGCCGATATCGTCATGTTCGTCTATCGCGAGGAATATTATGTCGCCGCCCGCGAGCCCAAGCGCCCGATCGACGGCGACGATGCCAAAACGTTCGAAGCCCATGAAAGCTGGGCGCGCGACATGGAGCGCGCCTATGGCCTCTCCGAACTCATCATCGCCAAACAGCGCCACGGCGCCACCGGCAAGGTCAAGCTCCGCTTCGACAGCAAGATTACCCGGTTCAGCGACTATATCGACGACAGCTACACGCCGGAAATGCGGGGATAAGAACAAGCAGCTGGAACCCTGCGACAGCAAAACTGTTCAGGTGCGAAACGTTCGCGAGGGTTCATGCGGGTACTCAATAAAAGGCTCGATATCGCGCCTCCGCCTGTAAGAGAGGCCGCCCAACTCGCTTTCGTCCTGATCTTCGCGGTCGCCTCGATCATCATCCTCACCAATTTCCTGACTGGGCGCATCGAGCATTTCAGCGAGTTCGTCGGTTCCGTTTTCGGCATTGCGGCGGGCGTTCTCGCATCCGGCATCTTGCTCGTCACGATGAAGGTGCTAGCCGGACGGCCGCTTTGGCTCGGGCTTCTTCTCATTCCGCTTGCCTTGACCGTCGCGGCAGCAGTCCAGACCTTCCTCGATTACGGCATCCAGAATTCCATTCACCTGATCATCCCCAGCCACCGGCCGCTCCCCCTCGTGCCGCGTTTCATGGTGATCGTGGGCTCCTTTTATTGGATACAGCTCGCCTGCGTCCTAGCCTTGCTGTGGGTCGCGTCCTCCGCCCGCAAGATCAGGCTGCGCGAGACCGAGCTTGCCGACGCGCGCGCCGCGGCGCTGCAAAACGAGCTCAGCATGCTGCGCATGCAGCTCAATCCGCATTTCATGTGCAATTCGCTGAACGTCATTTCCAGCCTGATCGTGGACAACCGCACGGACGAGGCACGCCGGATGAGCGACAATCTCGCCGGCTTTCTGCGCGCCGCGACGGCGGCGGACGATCAATGGGAGCTGGGCGAAGAGTTCGAAGTGCTCGAATCCTATCTGAACATCGAAACCGCCCGTTTCGGCGACCGGCTCGATGTCGCCATCGATTATGACGATGCGGTCGAACATGCGGCGGTGCCCAATTTCATCCTCCAGCCGCTCGTCGAAAACGCCGTGAAATATGGCGTGCACCGCAATCGCGGTTGGGCGGAAATTCGCGTGACCGCGAAGCGCGATGGCGGCGATCTGGTTCTGGAGGTCAGGAACGAAGGCGAGGAGAATGTCGCGCCGAGGCAAAGTGGCGAGGGCGGCGGCGTCGGCCTCGCCAACGTCCGTGCCCGTTTGAGCCTCATCTTCGACGGCGATGCGTCACTCGAAACGGAAAAGCTGGAAAAGGGCTTTCGCGCCACCATTCGCTTGCCCTACCGGCAGGCCGACGAGCGGCAGGGGGCGGAGTCGCTGGCGAAAGAGGCGCGAGACGCGCCCCTTTAAGCGGCTTCCATCCCTCCTTCCTCTCTCCCGTCATTCCAGCGCAAGCTGGAATCTCACTTCCCCTTACTGCCGAGCGAAAGAAGGGAGATTCCAGCTTGCGCTGGAATGACGAGTGGTGGCGCCCTCAGCCTTCCAGCGTTACCGGATCGCGAAGGCCGGTGGTGATCGCGCCCCGAATCTGCTCGGCTTCCGACGACACGACCGGATAGGCGCAATAATCGGCGGCGTAATAGGCGCTCGGGCGATGATTGCCCGACAGGCCGACGCCGCCGAACGGCGCGTTGGACGGGGCGCCGTTGGTCGGCTTGTTCCAATTGATGACGCCCGCATGGACGAAGGTCCAGAATCGCTCGAACAATTCGGGGCCGCCGCCGATCAAGGCGGCGGACAGGCCGTAAGCGGTGTTATTCGCTTCCGCGAGGGCCGCGTCGAAATCGGGAACGCGGATGATCTGGAGGACCGGGCCGAACAATTCCTCGTCCGGCCGGTCCGCGACATCGGTCACATCCAGGATGGCGGGACTGAGGAAGGGGAGGGCGGGATCGCGACGCTCCAGGGCACGAATCACCGTGGCACCTTTCGCCACCAGGCTCGCATAAGCGGCTTGCAGCTGCTCGGCGGCTTGATTGTCGATCACCGGGCCCATGAACGGCGCGGGCTTGGCGTGCGGATCGCCGACAATGATCCGGTCGACGATCTTGAGGAGCGGCTTCAACAGCTTTTCCTCTGTCCCGTCCTTGACGATCAGGCGGCGGGCGTTGCTGCACCTTTGCCCCGCGCTCAGGAAAGCCGATTGCGCGACGATCGCCGCCGCGGCCTCCATGTCGCCCGCATCCCAGACGGCGATCGGATTGTTGCCGCCCATTTCGAGCGCCAGGATCTTCTGCGGCGTTTCCGCGAACTGCTTGTGCAGCGACACCCCCGCGCGGGCGGAGCCGGTGAAGAGCAGACCGTCGATGCCGGGATGGGCCGCCAGCGCCTTGCCCTGTTCGGCGCCGCCGATCAGGCATCGGACAACGCCCTCCGGAATGCCCGCCTCGTGAAACAATTTGACCAGGATTTGCCCGGTCGCGGGCGTCTTTTCGGACGGTTTGAACACGACGGCATTCCCCGCAAGCAAGGCGGGGACGATATGTCCGTTGGGCAGGTGCGCCGGGAAATTATACGGCCCAAGCACCGCGAGCACGCCGTGCGGCTTATGGCGCAGCGCCACCTTGGCGCCCATCGCGCCCTCGAAGCGGTGCTGCGCGCTCCGCTCCGAATAAGCGTTGATCGAAATATCGACCTTGTTGACCACCGCCTCGACCTCGGTCGTGGCTTCCCACAGCGGCTTTCCCGTCTCGCGTGCGATCAGGTCGGCGAATTCGGCCTGGTGCGCGCGCACCGTGTTGGCGAAGCGGCGCAAGGCTTCGGTGCGAACGGCGAGCGGTTCGGCAGCCCAAGCCGGGAAGGCGGCGCGCGCCGCGGCGACTTCGGTCTCGACGTCGCCGATTGGGCTTTCCCAGATTGCCGCGCCGGTCGCGGGCTCCGTCGAAACGAGGATTTCGGTCATCATATCTTTCTCTGCGCGCGGGGATTGCCCCACCATGTTTGGCGGCGACGGTCAAGCGCCGCGCATGGCCTCGCCCATGCGCCGGATCGCGGCGATCTTGTCCTGAAGCGGGCTCCAATCGTCCTGCTCGTTGATCGCCGCCCAGATCGCCTCGACCTCTTCGATATGCAGGGAGCAGGGCTCCGCATCGGACCAGTAAGGATGGCTGCAGACGCTTGAAGCCGCGGGATGGCCCGGCCTCGTTTCACGTCCTGAGGTCGGTCCACTGTCGGCAACCCCATAAGCCCCGGCAGCTCTATTGTCCCAGCCCGCATCATCCCAAGCTGCCTCATAACCCGCAACCGCCTCCCGGAAGGCGGCAAAGGCACCGCTCTCATAAGGGTGTTCCTTATAAGGCGCCTTATAAGGGGTATCCTTATAAGAGGAAGCGGCGAAAGCCGCGGGTTCCCCTGCTGCACCAGGTTTATGCGCAACCTCCGCCGCCTCTGATGCCTGGGCTTCGTCCGCGACACCTCCCGGATCCTGCATCGGCCCCGTCTCCCTTGCCCCACCGTTCGCTCTGCGCAGGCGGCCGCCGCGCCAGTCGAAGAAGAAGCGGTCGATGGTCACCGTCTTTTCGGACAATGCCCGCTCGATGGCGATGAGCAGGGCGGCGTCCTCCGCGGGGCTCTTCGGGCTGACCCCCAGCCGCCACAGCATCGCGCCTGCCAATTCGCTCCGGAACAGGTCCGGGAAGGCTTCGATCATTGGCGTCAACGCCTCGGCTTCCGCAATGAGGCGAAGCGCGGCGGCCAGCTGGACCAGGTTCCAATGAATGGCCTCGGGCTGGCGGCCGAAGGAATAGAGGCCGGTCTGATCGAAATAAGCGGCGGTGAAATGGCCGTCCCACATTGGCGTGAAGCGCCAGGGGCCGTAATCGAAACTTTCCGCCGTGACGTTGATATTGTCGGTGTTGAGCACGCCATGAACGAAGCCCGCCGCGATGTAGGAGGCGGCGAGCCGCGCGCAGCCCCTTGCCACGTGGCCGAACAGCCGCGCCGGGCCATCCTCGCCGCCCGCTTCGCCGAAGAAATGCGTCAGGCAGTAATCGGTGAGCCGCCGCATCGCGTCCGCGTCCTGATGATAGGCCAGGCGCTGGAAGGTGCCGATGCGGATGTGGCCGTGGCTGAGGCGCACGAGAACGGCCGATCGGGCAGGGGAGGGTTCGTCGCCCCGATGCAGCGCCTCGCCGGTTTCGATGAGGGAAAAGGTCTTGGACGTGCCGACCCCCAAGGCCTCCAGCATTTCCGTCGCGAGGATTTCGCGCACGCCGCCCTTCAGCGTCAACCGCCCATCGCCAAAGCGGCTATAGGGCGTCTGACCCGATCCCTTGGTGCCCAGGTCGAGCAGCCGCCCCTCGCGGTCGCGCAATTGCGCGAACAGGAAGCCGCGTCCGTCGCCGATATCGGGATTGTAGGTACGGAATTGATGGCCGTGATAGCGGAGCGCCAGCGGCTCCGGCAGACTGTCCGGCAGGGGCTCGAACCGCCCGAAATGACGAACCCATTCCGTATCGCTCAGGGTTTCAAGGCCGACCGCCGCCGCCGCGCGGTCGTTGCGGAAGCGCAGGATGGCCTGCGGAAAATCCGCCGCTTCGACCGCGTCGTAAAAGGGTGTGCCCAGGGACAGGATCGCCGTTTCCGGCCGGTAGTTTGCGGGTTGTGGAAGTCCGTTCATCCGTCAATATGTGGCGCTTATCGTAGAGGGTGCAAGCATGGCGGCGTGGGCCGAAGGACATTGGTTGTCGAATGACGGACTGCGGCTCCATTATCGCGACTATGCGGGAGATGAAGGGCGTCCGCCGATCATCTGCATCCCCGGCCTCACCCGCAATGCCCGCGATTTCGAAGCCGTGGCGGGCCGGCTGGCGGGCGATTGGCGGGTCATCTGCGTCGAGCTGCGCGGGCGGGGTGAAAGCGCTTATGCCAAGGACGCGATGACCTATGTGCCGCCCGTCTATCTTCAGGATCTCGAGGCGCTGATCCGCGAACTGGCCTTGGACCGTTTCATTCTGTTCGGCACCTCGCTCGGCGGGCTCCTCACCATGCTCTTGTCGAACAGCCAGCAGGGCCGCCTCAAGGGCGCGCTCATCAACGATATCGGTCCGGAACTCGACCCAGCGGGCCTCACCCGCATCCGTTCCTATGTCGGGCGGTCGCAAAGCTGGCCGACCTGGCTCCACGCCGCCCGCTATTTCGCCGAGGCGCAGGCGGGCATCTACCCCGGCTGGACGCTCGACCAGTGGCTTGCGCAGGCGAAGCGCCTGTGCCGGCTCGGTCAGAACGGCCGTATCGTCTTCGATTACGACATGCGCATCGCCGAACCGTTCAAGGCGCCGGACGGCACGGCCGGTTTCGATCCGTGGATGGCGCTTGCGGGGCTGGAGGATGTGCCCACTTTGGTCGTCCGGGGCGAACGGTCCGACCTCCTGTCGGCGACGACGTTGGAAAAGATGCATGCGCGCCTGCCGGACATGGAAAGCGTGACCGTTCCGAACGTTGGTCACACGCCGCTGCTTGACGAACCGGAAGCCGTGGCGGCGATCGACCGCCTTCTGGAACGCGTGCTAGCCCGCGCCTGACAGGTTTTTTTGGCAAGATGTCATTTCGCCGGTATAGCCGCGCGAAATTGTTTGGAGGATGGATGTTCAAGGGTATCAGGCCGATCGTTTATGCGGGCCGGGAAGTGTGGCCGCTGGTGGAAGGCGGCAAAGGCGTATCGGCGACCAATCACATGAGTTCGGGCGCCTGGGCCGCGGCGGGCGGCATCGGCACCGTATCGGCCGTCAATGCGGATAGCTACGACCCTGAAGGCCGCATCATCCCCCAGGTCTATAACGCCCTCACCCGCCGGGACCGGCATGAAGAATTGATCCGATATGCCATCGACGGCGCCGTCGAACAGGTCCGCCGCGCCTATGACCTGGCGAACGGCAAGGGCGCGATCAACATCAACGTCCTTTGGGAAATGGGCGGTGCCCAGCGCATCCTGCACGGCGTACTCGAACGCACGAAGGGCATGGTCGCGGGCGTCACCTGCGGCGCGGGCATGCCGTATAAGCTCTCCGAAATCGCCGCTTCCTATGGCGTCTCCTATTTGCCGATCATCAGCTCGGCCCGCGCGTTCAGCGCGCTCTGGAAGCGCGCTTATTCCAAATATGCCGATTACCTTTCCGCCGTGGTCTATGAAGACCCCTGGCTCGCGGGCGGCCACAATGGCCTCTCCAATGCCGAAGACCCGCTCGTCCCGCAGGATCCCTATCCGCGCGTCAAGGCGCTGCGCGACACGATGCGCCAGGGCGGCATTTCCGACGATGTGCCGATCGTCATGGCGGGCGGCGTCTGGAATTTGAAGGAATGGGACGGCTGGATCGACAATCCGGAGCTTGGCCAGATCGCCTTCCAGTTCGGCACCCGCCCGCTCTTGACGCAGGAAAGCCCGATCCCGGAAGAGTGGAAGGCACGCCTGATGACGCTGGAGGAAGGCGACGTCCTCCTCCATCGCTTCTCCCCCACCGGCTTCTACTCTTCGGCGGTGCGCAATCCGTTCCTGCGCAACCTCGAAGCCCGCTCGCATCGCCAGATCGCCTTCACCAAGGAAGAGCTGGGCGATCATGCCTTCCAGCTTGATGTCGGCGTTTTGGGCAAAAAGAATGTCTGGGTGACGAAGGGCGATCTGCTCCATGCCCGCGAATGGTATGCGCAGGGCTATACTGAAACGCTCAAGACGCCTGACGAAACGCTCGTTTTCGTAACGCCGGAGGAAAAGGCGATCATTCGCAAGGATCAGGCCGACTGCATGGGCTGCCTGTCGCAATGCGCCTTCTCGTCCTGGGCGGACAATGAAAAGAACAGCACCGGCCGTCTCGCCGATCCGCGCAGCTTCTGCATCCAGAAGACGCTGCAGGACATCGCCCATGGCGGCCCGGTCGAGGAAAACCTGATGTTCGCCGGCCACGCCGCTTATCGCTTCAAGAGGGATCCTTTCTATTCGAACGGCTTCGTGCCGTCGGTGAAGCAACTCGTCGACCGCATCCTGACCGGCGATTGATCGGAGACGGAGGGTGCGCGCATTGGGGAAACTTCTCTTCGCATTGGCGGTTACCCTGTCGGTCACCGCGGCCTCCGCCCAGGAGGAGCGGAAGACGCCATATTGGGCGTCCATTTCGGCGGGCGAGGCGATGATGCGGACGGGGCCGGGGCGCAATTATCCGGGCACCTGGCTCTACCGGCGCGCCGATCTGCCGATCAAGGTGGTGGAAGTTTATCCGAGCTGGCGGAAAGTGCAGGATCCGGACGGCACGACCGGCTGGATGCTGGTCCATCTATTGAGCGAGACGCGCACCGCCCTCGTGACCGGCAACGAACCGCGCCCGATCTATGAAAAGCCGAGCGAAGCTTCCCGCCTCCGCTTCCGGGCCGAACCGGGGGTCGTCGGCCGCATCTCCCGCTGCGACGGGACATGGTGCCGGATTGAGGTGAAAGGGAAGCAGGGTTTCATCCAGGCCGCCCATTTTTGGGGCACGGACCGGGGCGAAACGCTCGACTAAAATAACCCTCCCCCATCAAGGGGGAGGAGAAGATGGTGGAACAGCCGGGCGCCTGATGCTTTTCTTGAAAAAGCTATGCAGGGGCCGCATGTCATCTTCTTATCTTCCCCCGCCGCCGCTTTCTCTCCTGGAAGGCGCGGCCTTGTTTCTCGATTTCGACGGAACTCTTGTCGAGCTGGCCGATACGCCGGATGCCATCACCGTGCCCGAAACCCTGGGGCCATTGCTCGGCCAATTGTCGGAACGGCTCGATGGGCGCCTGGCGCTGGTGAGCGGCCGGGGCATTTCCGATCTTGAGAAATATGTGAATTGCGCCAGTATCGCCATGTCGGGATCGCATGGGCTGGAGCTCCGCGCGCCGGGCGGGGAGATCGTCGCCCCGCCGCTTCCTCCCGCTCTCATCGATGCGGTGAAGGCCATTCAGGATTTCGCCGCCGTTGCCGAAGGCATCATCGTCGAGAACAAGTCGATGGGCGTCGCGCTCCACTATCGCAAGGCGCCGGACATGGAGGCGAACGTCCTCTCCTTCATGCGGGGCGTCGCCGAAAAAGCGGGCCTTGCCGTTCAGCATGGCAAGATGATGACCGAGCTTCGCCCCCATGGCGCGGACAAGGGGGATGCCGTCCGTGCTTTCATGACGGAACCGAAATTCATGTCCGCTCGTCCTATATTCGTGGGTGACGACCTGACCGACGAGGCCGCCTTCGTGGCCGCGGCGGCGCTTGGCGGCGGCGGCGCGCTCGTCGGCCCGCCGCGCGAAACGGCCGCGCTCTGGCGTTTCGACGGCGTCGCGGCCGTCGCCCGCTGGTTGACCGATTTTGTCGAGGAGACGGCGTGAAGACCCTCAATCTCTGGCCGATCGGAAATTGCCAGGTTAGCGCGCTCATCGACGAGGCGGGCGGCTATGTTTGGGGCTGCGCGCCGCAGGTCGATGGCGATCCGCTCTTCTGCTCCCTCCTCGATCCCAAGGGGGAGAGCGACGTGCCGCGCGGCGAATGGCGGATCACGCTCGAAAATCAGGTGAAGGCGGAACAACGTTACCTGCGCAACACGCCGATCCTGGTGACCAAGCTCACCGATTCTGACGGCGGCGTCGCGGAGATTTTCGATTTCTGCCCGCGCTTCGAACGGTCGGGCCGCATGTATCGCCCGGTCGCCTTCGCACGGATCGTCCGGCCCGTCGCCGGGACGCCGCGGGTGCGGATGACGCTCAATCCAGCCACCTTCTGGGGGGAGGAGGATGCGGAGCGGACCAGCGGCACCAACCACATCCGCTATCTACTGAAGCCGCAGCCGCTGCGCCTCACCACCGATGCGCCGGTCGGCCATATTCTGGAAGGACGCTGGTTCCGGCTCGAAAAGGCGCAGCATTTCTTCCTCGGGCCGGACGAGCCGTTCACGGGCAATGTCGGCCACGTCCTCGCGACGATGCTGCACCAGACCGCCGACCATTGGCGCGAATGGGTGCGCGGTCTCGCCATTCCGCTCGAATGGCAGCATGTCGTGATCCGCGCCGCCATCACGCTGAAGCTCTGCCAGCATGAACAGACCGGCGCCATCGTCGCGGCGCTCACCACCTCAATCCCGGAAGCCGCCAACAGCGGCCGCAACTGGGACTATCGCTATTGCTGGGTGCGCGACGCTTATTATACGGTGCAGGCCCTGAACCGCCTCGGCGCTCTCGACGTCCTCGAAGGCTATTTAAGCTATCTGCGCAACATCGTCGACGACGCGAAGGGCGGGCATATCCAACCGCTCTACGCCGTCACTGGCGAGGCGAAGCTGGAGGAATGGGAAGCGAGCAGTCTTGCCGGCTATCGCGGCATGGGCCCGGTGCGGGTGGGGAACGCTGCCTACACCCAGGTCCAGCACGACGCCTACGGCCAGATCGTCCTGTCCAACGCCCAGGCCTTCTTCGACCAGCGCCTGTTCCGCGTCGCCACCAAGGCCGATTTCACGTCGCTGGAAAAGGTCGGCGAACGTGCGTGGGCGATGCACGATCAGCCCGACGCGGGCCTATGGGAATTCCGGACCCGCACGTCCGTCCACACTTATAGCGCCGCGATGAGCTGGGCGGCTTGCGACAGGCTCGCCAACGCCGCCGAGGCGCTGGATCTGCCGGACAAGACCGCGCTCTGGCGGGAACGCGCCGAAAAAATCCGGGAACGGATCGAAGCGGACACCTGGATGGGGGATGAGGAGCGCTTTGCCGCCACGTTCGGCGGACGCGAACTCGATGCGAGCCTGCTCCAGCTTGCCGACATCCGCTTCGTCGCGCCGCGCGACCCGCGCTATGTCCGCACCGTGGAGGTCGTGGAGCAGGGCCTTCGCCGCGGCGAACATATGCTCCGCTATGCCGACGAGGATGATTTCGGCCTTCCCGAAACCGCTTTTAACTTCTGCACCTTCTGGCTGATCGAGGCGATGCACCTCACCGGCCGTACGGAGGAAGCGCGCGCGCTGTACGACAAGATGCTGCAGCGCCTGACCCCCGCCGGCCTGTTATCCGAAGACACCGATTTCGAAACCGGGGAATTGTGGGGCAATTATCCGCAAACCTACTCGTTGGTCGGGCTCATCAACTGCGCCGTGATGCTGTCGAAACCGTGGAGCGCGATCCGATGAGCCGCCTGGTCGTCATTTCCAATCGCGTATCCGCGCCGACGGGAGAGGGCGGGGCGGGCGCGCAAGGCGGCCTGGCCGTCGCCCTGGGCGCCGCTCTGCGCGAATATCGCGGCCTTTGGTTCGGCTGGTCCGGCCACCGCACCGATGAATTTACCGGCCATATCGAGCTGCAGCGCGCGCATGGCGTCACCACCGCGACCATCGATCTCGAGGATCAGGACGTGGACGAATATTATAACGGTTACGCCAACCGCACCCTCTGGCCGCTCTTCCACTACCGCATCGATCTGGCCGAATATGACCGCAGCTTCGACAGCGGCTATCAGCGGGTGAACGAGCGGTTCGCCGAAACGGTGACGCCGCTCATCGATCAGGACGATCTCGTCTGGGTTCACGATTACCATCTGATTCCACTGGGTGCAGAATTGCGGGCCCGGGGCCTGAAGAATCGGATCGGCTTCTTCCTCCATATCCCATGGCCGCCGGGACGCCTGCTCGTCTCGCTACCCGATCACCAGAAACTGGTGCGTTCGCTCCTCGCCTACGACCTGATCGGCTTTCAGACTCGCGAGTGGCTGGAGGCGTTTCGCGATTATGTGGTGCGCGAACTTGGCGGCAACCTGGACGCTGACGGAACGCTGCACGTCGGCGACCGCACGGTCCATGTCGCGGCCTACCCGATCGGCATTGATTATGACGATTTCATGGAAGCGAGCCGCTCGCCGCTCGCCCATCAAGCCTGCAATCGCCTGCGGGAAAGTGCGGCCGACCGAAAGGTCATCATCGGCGTCGACCGCCTCGATTATTCGAAGGGGCTCCAGGAACGCTTCACCGGCTATCAGCGGTTTCTGGAAAACAATCCCGACCGCCATGGCGAGCTATTCATGCTCCAGATCGCGCCGCCGACACGCGAGGAGGTGTCGACGTACGAGGAGATACGCGACAATCTCGACGGCCTGTCGGGGCGCATCAACGGCGCATTCGCGGAAATCGACTGGGTGCCCGTCCGCTACGTCAACCAGGGCTATGACCGCGCCAGCCTCGCCGGTTTCTATCGCGCCGCGCAGATCGCGCTCATCACCCCCCTGCGCGACGGCATGAATCTCGTCGCCAAGGAATATGTGGCGGCCCAGGATCCCGACGATCCCGGCGTTCTCATCCTCTCCCGCTTCGCGGGCGCTGCGCTGCAATTGAAGGATGCTCTTCTCGTCAATCCTTACAGCGCCGACGAAGTGAGCGACGCGATCAAGACCGCGCTCGAAATGCCGCGTGAAGAGCGCATCCGCCGCTGGCGGAGCATGATGGAAAGCGTGCGGGACGAGGATGTCGTCAAATGGCGCCACGATTTCGTCGCGGCGCTCGAAGGGGCGCGAATACGCGAACCGGAACCGCCGCCGGAGGGGAAATAGCCTGTCGTCATTGCGAGCGAAGCGAAGCAATCCAGATGCTGGTACCGCTGGATTGCTTCGTCGCTACGCTTCTCGCAATGACGAGGTTACGCGCTCAATCCACCAGCTCAACCGCCATCGCGGTGGCTTCGCCGCCGCCGATGCAAAGGCTGGCAATGCCCCGCTTGCCCCCGGTCCGCTCAAGCGCGGCGAGCAAGGTGGACAGGATGCGCGCGCCAGAGGCGCCGATCGGGTGGCCGAGCGCAACCGCGCCGCCATGCACGTTCACCTTTTCGTGCGGAATGCCGAGGTCGCGCATCGCGGCCATCGACACGCAGGCGAAGGCTTCGTTGATCTCGAACAGGTCGACATCCTCGACCTTCCAGCCGGTCTTTTCCAGCAGCCGCTCGACCGCGCCGATCGGGGCGGTGGTGAATTTCTCCGGCTCGCGGGCGTGGGCGGTGTGGCCGACGATTCGCGCCACCGGCTTCAGCCCCTTGGCTGCCGCGACGGATTCGCGCGCCAGAACAAGGGCGGCCGCGCCATCGTTGATCGACGATGACGTCGCCGCGGTGATCGTGCCGTCCTTGGCGAAAGCGGGCTTCAGCGACGGGATTTTTTCGGGTTTGCCCTTCTTCGGGCTTTCGTCCTGGCTCACCACCTCTTCGCCCGCGCGGGTCTTGACGGTGACGGGCACGATTTCCTTGTCGAATCCGCCGCTATCCTGCGCTTTCACGGCGCGCGCGAGCGACTCGATCGCATAGGCATCCTGCGCCTCGCGCGTGAACTGATATTCGCGCGACGTATCCTCGGCGAAAGTGCCCATCGCCCGGCCCGGCTCATAGGCATCTTCCAGACCATCCAGCATCATATGGTCGTAAATCGCGTCATGGCCGATCCGCGCGCCGCCGCGATGCTTCTTCATGAGGTAGGGCGCGTTGGTCATGCTCTCCATGCCGCCCGCGATGATGATGTCGCTCGATCCCGCCGCGATGGAATCGGCCGCCATCATCGCCGCTTTCATGCCCGAACCGCACATCTTGTTGATGGTGACGGCCTCCACATTCTTCGGCAGTCCCGCCTTGATCGCCGCCTGCCGCGCGGGCGCCTGACCGAGGCCCGCGGACAGCACGCAGCCCATATAGATGCGCTCGACATCGTCGGTCGAAATCCCCGCGCGCTCGACGGCGGCTTTCACCGCGACCGCGCCAAGCTCCGGCGCGCTGACGCTCGACAAACTGCCCTGAAACGCGCCCATCGGCGTGCGGGCATAGGAAAGAATGACGACTGGATCGGTCATGTGAAAGGCTCCGTATCTAAAGCCCTCCCCCTTGATGGGGGAGGGTTGGATGGGGGTGATGTCTCCGGAAGGAACGAGCCCTACGTCGTAGATCATCCCCATCCAGCCTCCCCCATCAAGGGGGAGGAGAAGTGAATGTTGCACTGCACATAAGCCGCCTTGCCGCCTTGTTCAAATCCTTCCCCTTCGCTAGGGCCGGATCAAAATAAGGGAGAGGCTGCACATGTCCGACTTCGGACTCGATTTCGCGCTCGGCGAGATGGCGGATGCCATCCGCGACACCACCGCCCGTTTCGCCGCCGACCGCATCCAGCCGCTCGCGGCCCGCATTGACGAGGAAGACTGGTTCCCGGTCGAACTCTGGCCCGAAATGGGCGCGCTCGGCCTCCACGGCATCACGGTGGAGGAAGAATTTGGCGGGCTCGGACTCGGCTATCTCGAACATGTCGTCGCTCAAGAGGAGATCGCCCGCGCTTCCGCCTCGATCGGCCTCAGCTACGGCGCCCACTCGAACCTCTGCGTCAACCAGATCCGTCGCTGGGCCTCGCCGGAGCAGAAGGCGAAATATCTCCCCAAGCTCATCAGCGGCGAACATATCGGCTCCCTCGCCATGTCCGAAGCGGGCGCCGGGTCCGACGTCGTCGGCATGAAGATGCGCGCGGAAAAGAAGGGCGACCGCTACGTCCTTAACGGCACCAAATTCTGGATCACCAATGCGGCCTATGCCGATACGCTCGTCGTCTACGCCAAGACGGGCGAGGGGAGCCGGGGCATCACCACCTTCATCATCGAAAAGGACATGCCCGGCTTCTCCATCGGCCAGAAGATCCCGAAAATGGGCATGCGCGGATCGCCGACGGCGGAGCTCGTCTTCAACGACTGCGAGGTGCCCGAAGAAAATGTCATGGGTCCGCTCAACGGCGGTGTCGGCGTCCTCATGTCCGGCCTCGATTATGAGCGCACCGTGCTCGCCGGCATCCAGCTCGGCATCATGCAGGCCTGCCTCGACGTCGTCCTTCCCTACGTCCGCGAGCGCAAGCAATTCGGCAACCCGATCGGCAGCTTCCAGCTCATCCAGGCCAAGGTCGCCGACATGTATGTCGCGCTGAACAGCGCCCGCGCCTACGTCTACGCCGTCGCCCGCGCCTGCGATGCCGGCAAGACGACCCGCTTCGACGCCGCGGGCGCGATCCTGCTCGCGTCCGAGAACGCCGTCAAAACCTCGCTCGAGGCCATCCAGGCCCTGGGCGGCGCGGGTTATACGAAGGACTGGCCGGTCGAACGCTACATGCGCGACGCCAAGCTCCTCGACATCGGCGCGGGCACCAACGAAATCCGCCGCATGCTGATCGGCCGCGAACTGATCGGGGCCGCATGACGCTTTCCACCCCCAATCCTTCCGCGTCATTCCGGCGACAGCCGGAATCTCGGCACGGAAAGGACACTGAGACTCCGGCTTTCGCCGGAGCGACGGGGAAGATGTGAGCCAGAAACTCGTCGAAATCGTCGAATGGTATGCGGCCGGAAGCGCGGCCTTCGCCGCCCTGCTCGTCGCGCTCGACCTCGGCCGCAAGGTCACCGGCTATGCGATGGTGCTGTTCTGCACCTCGTCCATCGCCTTCATCGTCTATGGGCTCACCGATGAAGAAGGCGCGCTCTGGACGCAGAACGCCATCCTCCTCTGCATCAATCTCGTCGGCGTCTACCGCTATCTGATCAGGAAAAAACCTGCATGACGGCTCTCACCTCGAAAGTGGACGAAGGCTCCGACGCCTTCCGACGCTACTCCGAACATAATCGCGGCCTCGTGGACGCACTCCGGACCAAGGCGGCACAGGCCGCGCAGGGTGGTCCCGAAAAGCATCGCGAACGCCACGTCTCGCGCGGCAAGCTGCTGCCGCGCGACCGAGTCACACGCCTCCTCGATCCCGGCTCGCCCTTCCTTGAAATCGGCCAGCTCGCCGCGAGCGGCATGTATGGCGACGAGGCGCCCGGCGCCGGCATGATCTGCGGCATCGGCCGCGTGTCGGGCCGCGAGGTGATGATCGTCGCCAACGATCCCACCGTGAAGGGCGGCGCCTACTTCCCGATGACGGTGAAGAAGCACCTGCGCGCCCAGGAGATCGCCCTCCAGAACCTGCTGCCCTGCGTCTATCTGGTCGATTCAGGCGGCGCGAACCTTCCTCACCAGGCGGAAGTCTTCCCGGACAAGGAGCATTTCGGCCGCATCTTCTTCAACCAGGCGCAGATGTCCTCCCAAGGCATCGCCCAGATCGCCTGCGTGATGGGCAGCTGCACCGCGGGCGGCGCCTATGTGCCCGCAATGTCGGACGAGACGGTGATCGTCCGCAATCAGGGCACGATCTTCCTCGGCGGCCCCCCGCTGGTGAAGGCCGCGACGGGGGAAGTGATCAGCGCCGAGGATCTCGGCGGCGGCGACCTCCACGCCCGCAAGTCCGGCGTGGTCGATCACCTCGCCGAAAATGACGAGCACGCCCTCGCCATCGTCCGCGACATCGTGGCCCGCCTCAACACGGTGAAGGCGCTGGACATCGACATCGCCGATCCGGTCCCGCCGAAATTCGACGCCGAAGACCTGTACGGCATCATCCCCGACGATGTCCGCACCCCCTATGACGTGCACGAAGTCATCGCCCGCATCGTCGACGGCAGCGAATTCCACGAATTCAAGCCGCTCTACGGCTCGACCCTCGTCTGCGGTTTCGCCCGCATCTGGGGCATGCCGGTCGCGATCCTCGCCAATAACGGCATCCTGTTCAGCGAAAGCGCGCAAAAGGGCGCCCATTTCATCGAACTCGCCTGCCAGCGCCGCACACCCCTCCTGTTCCTCCAGAACATTTCGGGCTTCATGGTCGGCGGCAAATATGAGGCGGAAGGGATCGCCAAGCATGGCGCCAAGCTCGTCACCGCTGTCGCCACCGCGCAGGTGCCCAAGATCACCGTGCTGATCGGCGGCAGCTTCGGCGCCGGTAATTACGGCATGTGCGGCCGGGCTTATAGCCCGCGCTTCCTCTTCACCTGGCCGAACAGCCGGATCAGCGTGATGGGCGGCGAACAAGCAGCGAGCGTGCTCGCCACCGTCCACCGCGACGCCGAGACTTGGGGCGCCGAAGAAGCCGAAGCCTTTAAAGCCCCGATCCGCCAAAAATATGAAGACGAAGGCAACCCATACTACGCCACCGCCCGCCTGTGGGATGACGGCATCATCGACCCCGCCCAAACCCGCGACGTCCTCGGTCTCGCTTTCGCCGCCACCCTCAACGCCCCCATCCCCGAACGCGCCCAGTTCGGCATCTTCCGGATGTGACGATGAGCGCCAACCTAGAAATCCTCCCCGGAACGGGGAGGGGGACCAGCCGAAGGCTGGTGGAGGGGGCCCTATAGTGCTCACTTCCCCAATCAAGCTGGTCAAAAGAGCCCGTTCACTTCGCAAAGAAATGAGCCTTCCCGAAGTCCTGCTCTGGCGCGAACTGAAGCGGCGGCCCGGAGGATTCAAGTTTCGCCGCCAGCTCCCGCAGTGCGGCTACATTCTGGATTTCGCCTGCTTGGAAGCACGGCTAGGAATTGAGATCGACGGCGAAGCCCATGAACGCGAAGATCGGGTTGAACGCGACCGGGTGAGAGATCAACAGCTGATCCAAGTCGGCTTCAACACCATCCGCTTTCCCGCACGCGACGTGCTGCAGAATATAGAGGGTGTTGTGACGAGCATAATCGAATGGTGCCGGGCCTCGGGCCCCCTCCACCAGCCTGCGGCTGGTCCCCCTCCCCGTGCCGGGGAGGATTTTGAATGATCCAATCCCTCCTCATCGCGAACCGGGGCGAGATTGCCTGCCGGATCATCCGCACCGCCCGGCGGCTCGGCATTCGCACGGTCGCCGTCTATTCCGACGCGGATGCGGGGGCGCTGCATGTGCGCGAAGCGGACGAGGCGGTGCATATCGGCCCGCCGCCCGCGCGCGAAAGCTATCTCGTCGGCGACAAGATCATCGCGGCCGCGAAGGCGACTGGCGCGGAGGCCATTCACCCGGGCTACGGCTTCCTCTCCGAAAATGCCGACTTCGCTGAAAAGGTGATCGCGGCGGGTCTGATCTGGGTCGGCCCGCAACCGCATTCCATCCGCGCCATGGGTCTCAAGGATGCCGCCAAGAAATTGATGGACGAAGCCGGCGTTCCCACCACGCCCGGCTATCTCGGCGACGACCAATCGCCGGATCGTCTGCAAAAGGAAGCCGACGCCATCGGTTATCCCGTCCTCATCAAGGCCGTGGCGGGCGGCGGCGGCAAGGGGATGCGCAAGGTCAACGCCGCGTCCGACTTCGCCGATATGCTCCTCTCCTGCAAGCGGGAGGCGGCCTCCTCTTTCGGCGACGACCGCGTCCTTATCGAAAAATATATCGAGCGCCCGCGCCATATCGAAGTGCAGGTGTTCGGCGACACGCACGGCAATGTCGTCCACCTGTTCGAACGCGACTGCTCGCTCCAGCGCCGCCACCAGAAGGTGATCGAGGAAGCCCCCGCACCCGGCATGGACGAAGCCACCCGCGCCGCCGTCTGCGCAGCCGCGGTGAAGGCCGCCAAGGCCGTCGACTATGTCGGCGCGGGCACGATCGAGTTCATCGCCGACGGCTCGGCGGGCCTTCGTGCCGACCGCATCTGGTTCATGGAAATGAACACGCGGCTCCAGGTCGAGCATCCGGTGACGGAGATGATCACCGGCCAGGATCTCGTCGAATGGCAACTCCGCGTCGCGAGCGGGGAGCCGCTTCCCAAGCGCCAGGATGAGCTTTCCATCACCGGTTGGGCCATCGAGGCCCGCCTCTATGCCGAGGATCCCGCCAACGAATTTCTGCCGTCCATCGGGCGGTTGGACCATCTTTATTTCGATGCGATGGAAGAACGGCATTCGGGTGCAACGTCGCACGCGCGGGTGGATAGCGGAGTGGCGCAGGGCGACCGGATTTCGCCCTTCTACGATCCGATGATCGCGAAGCTGGTGGCCTGGGACCGCGATCGAGCCTGGGCGCGCCAACTGCTGATGAAGATGTTGAACGCAAGCTATGTGGCGCCGCTCAGGACCAATAAAGGATTCCTCTACGAATGCGTCGCGCATCAGGATTTCGCGCTTGGCAGGCTCGACACCGGGCTGGTTCCGCGCGAACTGGACCGGTTGCTTCCCGCCCCGTCGCCGTCGCAAGCGGCGATCGACGGCGCCGCCGCCTTCTACCGGGCCTATGCGCCTTATGAGGGCGCGGACGACTATGCCTTTCGCAACCAGAATGCCGGTTTCCGCCTCAACGCAGAACCAGATCCGGAGATCGCCTTTTGGCTGAATGGCAGCCGCGTCGCGGGCGACTGGACCGGGGGCATGCCGGATTACAGCGCGATATTGTCGATCCGGTCGCTGGGTGAAGAAGGCGCCATCGTCACAGAGCGCGGCCAGACCTACTTGCTGCAAACCCGCTACCCGCAATCCGCCGATGCGCGGGAGGCGGGCGACGGCGCGATGATCTCCCCCATGCCCGGACGCATCATCGCGGTCGACGCGCGGCAGGGGGATCGGGTGGCGAAGGGGCAGAAGCTCGTCACGTTGGAAGCGATGAAGATGGAACACAGCCTCGCCGCCCCCTTCGACGGCATCGTCACCGAACTCAACGCCAGCGAAGGCGCGCAAGTGGTGGAGGGGACGCTGCTGGTGAAGATCGAGAAGGCGGAATAAATCCTCACGGCACGGGGGACCATGCGAAGCATGGTGGAGGGGTTGCTCGGAACTTCTTACCAGCCCCTCCGTCAGCGCTATGCGCTGCCACCTCCCCGTACCGGGGAGGATAAAAAGGCTGTCCTACACGCGTGCTTCCTGCCACCATCGGGCCGTCGCCGGTTCCGGTGATGCGGGAAAGGAAACTGAAAAACTTCGCCACAGCATCAATTTCATCAACTTCACGGGATTTAGCAGGCAATGGCAGGGCGCTTTTACGATGAATGGCAGGTCGGCGACCGGCTGACGCACCAGCCGCACCGCACGGTGACGGAAACCGACAATCTCCTCATCTCGACGCTCACCCACAATCCGCAGCCGCTGCATCTCGACGCCGAATATGCGGGCGCGACGGAGTTCGGCCGGATCGTCGTCAACGGCACCTTCACCTTCGCGCTGATGATCGGCCTGTCCGTGGGCGACACCACGCTTGGCACGCTCGTCGCCAATCTCGGCTACGACAAGGTGCGGATGCCGAAGCCCGTCTTCATCGGCGATACTTTGCGCGCCGAAACCGAAGTGATCGCCTTGAAGGACAGCAAAAGCCGCCCGGATGCGGGCATCGCGACCTTCGAGCATCGCATGTTCAACCAGCGCGACGAACTCGTCTGCATCTGCGAACGTACTGCCCTGATGCAAAGGAGACCGGCGTGACCCCCCCTTTCAAAGCCCTCCCCCTTGATGGGGGAGGCTTGGGTGGGGGTGATCTCTCCGCCTGCACCGAACCTAGCCCAGCCATCACCCCCACCCAGCCTCCCCCATCAAGGGGGAGGGGCCTCTTGGAGCGCGGCCAATGAAGCTCCGCTCCCTCCTCTTCGTTCCGGGCGACCGCCCCGAACGGATGGAAAAGGCGCTCGGCCTCGGCGCCGACGCGCTGATCCTCGATCTCGAGGATGCCGTTGCGCCCGAGAAGAAGCCCGAGGCGCGTCGTCTTGTCGCCGATTTCGTTTCCGCTCACCCTGCCGCCCATCTCTGGGTGCGCATCAATCCTCTCGATGGAGGGGAGGCGGACAAGGATCTCGACGCGCTCGCCTCTGTCCGGCCGAACGGGGTCGTCCTTCCGAAGGCCGAAGGCGGCGCCTCCGTGGACGCCTTGGCGCACCGGCTGACGATGATGGGCAACGCCACCGCCCGCATCCTCGCCATCGCGACCGAAACCCCCGCCGCCATTTTCCAGCTCGGCACCTATGGCGGGGCCAAGAGACTGGAAGCCCTCACCTGGGGCGCCGAAGACCTCCCTGCGGCCATTGGCGCCGCCACTTCTCGCGAGGAAGACGGCAGCCTCACGCCGCCTTACGAACTCGCCCGTTCTCTCTGCCTGTTCGGCGCGGCGGCGGCGGGCGTGGCGCCGATCGAGACCGTCTATCCGAACTTCCGCGACCTCGACGGCCTTGCCGCCTATGCCGCCCGCGCCCGCCGCGACGGCTTCACCGGCATGATGGCGATCCACCCGGCGCAGGTGCCGGTCATCAACGCCGCCTTCACCCCGTCCGAGGTGGAGATCGCCCATGCCCAGGCGATCGTCGACGCCTTCGCCGCCAATCCTGGCGTCGGCGCGCTGTCCCTCGACGGCAAGATGATCGACCGGCCGCACCTCGTGCAGGCCCGGCGCACGCTCGGCCTAATGATCACTCCGCCTTGATGTCGTCGCGATAGCGGCTCTGGATGAAGCGTTGATGCGCCTCGAAGGTCAGGCGGCGGTCGCGGCTCACCTGGGTGCACAGGTCGCCAAGCTCGTCCGCCAGCGTGTCGAGGCCCTGGGCAAGGCGGTAGGCGAAGCTCGGATCCTCCGCCCGGGCGTGCGCGGGCAGCTCGCAATAGGAACGGACGAGGCGGGGCAGGTGGTCGCCGATCAGCCGCCGCGCGTCCCAGGCGAGGGTCGAATTGGGGTCGATCTCGCCCAATTGCGGCTGCAGGTCGCCAAGCCGCGATAGCACGCGGTCGAGAGGGTCTCCGGCTTCGCGCGGCATCCGTTCGCGCAGGTCGAGCAGCCAGCTTTCGGCCTTGCCGGGAAGAGCGGTCAACTCCTCCCGCGAAAAGCCCTTGAGCGTCCGGCCTTGCCAGCGTGCCGCAAGAACGGCGAGCCCCACCGTCGCCACGCCGCCAGCCAGCAGGAGCGGCGTCGCAAGCGGGGCGACGGCGAGGCTGTAGGCAGCGATGCTTCCGCCCGACACGGCGGTAGCGGTCGCCGCCCGCCCGAACTTCCGGGCCGCTTCATGCCGCTTGCGTTCCTTGCGCCGTTTCTCGGCCGCGCGAACCGCTTTGGATTTGATGTGCTTCCGAAGGAACGTCTCGGCCGCGTCGAAAGCCTCGCCCAGACCGATCACTGGCCCCCGACGCCTCCGTCGTCCTTGTAGCGGCTCTCGATGAAGCGGCCCTGCGTCTCGAAGGCGTCGAGATCGCCGCGCGTCAACCGGGCGCCGAGATCGTCGAGCGCGGTCTTGGCGGCGTCGAGACCCGCGACCAGCCGCTCGTCGACAGTGAGACCCTCGCCGTCGCGCTGCTGACGGTAGGCGGGCGGCACACGTTCGTAGCGTTCGATCAGCTCGGGCAGATGCTGCCCCATCAGCCGCCGCGCATCCTGCGCCAGCGGATCGAGCGCGTCGAGCTCGCCCAGCCGGGATTCGAGCAGCGGCAGCTGCGCGGAGATCGCATCGACCCGGCGCCCGGCGGGAGAGGGAAGGGCAGGGCGCTTCAGGTGCAGGATGGAATCGAGGCGGCTCACCACTTGCCGGTTCGACATGTCCTGCGTGTAGGGCTTCTCCGCCTTCTCGCCCGGCCAGACCGACATGAAGATGAGGATGAAGATGATGGCGAGCGCCACCAGGAACAGGCCGCCGATGCCGATCGGCCCGACGATCCAGCCGAAGCCGATTGTCGCGACGATCAGGGCGCCGATCGCTGCCGTCATCGCTCCCACGCGTTTTCCAAGCGATCGCGCCGACCGTCCGTAATGCCGCCGCGCCGCCGCCCGCGTGGAGGGCGCATGGCCGTCCAGCCGCGCGCTGATCTCGTCGAAGCGGGCGAGGGTGTCTTCGACGCGGCGGGGCGTGCGCGCCATTTTACCCCTCAAGCGCCGTGAACGGCGATTCCGCGGGCCCAGCCAGCTTGTTCTGCTCCACGCCTTCCGCCCTGGCGATATAGCCCCGGCTCTTTTCGACTTCGGACGACAGGACGTTCACCGTCTGCTTCATGTTGCCCAGGGCCTCGACCTTGAACCGGTCGATCGTATCCATCGTCTCGTAGATGTTCTGGAAGGCGCGCTGCAGGGTTTCGAGCGGTATGGTCGCGGACGCGGCCTGCTTGTGGATTTCGCCGGACTGGCTCTTGAGCAACGTGCCCGTCGTGTCGATCATGTTCGCGGTCGTCGTATTGAGGGCGCTGATCTGATCGAGCACCAGCCGCTGGTTGGTCAGCGCCTGTGCCACCGTGACCGCCGTGCGGAGTGCCGCGACGGTCGTCGTCGATGCGCGATCCACGCCCTTCACCAGCTCGACATTGTTCTTTTTGACCAAGTCGAGCGCGAGATAGCCTTGCACGCTGACCGCCATCTGGGTCAGCAGGTCTGTGGTCCGCTGGCGCGTGTAGAAAAGCGCCGTTTCCCGGATCGCCTTGGCCTTGGCGGGCTCGGTCGCATCGAGCTCGTTCGCCTTGTCCTCAAGCTTCTGGTCGAGCGTCTTGGAGATGTGGATCATCTGCTCGAGCTTGCCCATGGTCTTCCACAGGTTTGCCCGCTCGACGTCGATGGCGGCATTGTCCATCAGAAGCTCGTCCTTGCCCGACGCGAGACTGGCGAGAATCGACGAAATATGGGTCTGCGCGGACTGATATTTCATGAAATAGCTGCGCATCCGGTTGCCGAACGGAATGATCCCCAGGATCTTGCGCGGCTTGGTGAGCGCGCCGCCCCGGCCGGGGTCCAATTCCTCCACCGTCTTGCGGAGCTTGGTGAGATCCGATCCGATGCCGGTGTCGCTGTCGATCGCCTTGACCGGCCGGTCGAGGAAGCGGTTGGAATGACCGGCGGCTTCCGCGATTTCCTTGCGGCCCATGGTGGTCAGCTGATCCACTTTCTTGCCGAAATCCGGGCTGTTGGCGTCGAGCGCGACGAGATCGGTGATGAAGCTGTCCACCTTGGATTCAAGCGCGGTCTTTTCCTCCGCCTTCAGCGGCACCAGACCCGCGGCCTCGGCGGGCTCGATCGGCGCCACGACGTCCGGAGCTTCCAGTTTCAGCTTGGTTTCAGTGGCCATGCGCTAACCCCTTGGTTGTTCGAGGGTGAAGATGGGGCTTTTGGGCCATTCAGCGCAAGGGGAAAAGTGTATTGTTTTTACAATACACCTATTCAAAGGTCCGGCAGCACCTGCTCCGCCTCGCCCCAGCCTTGGAGCAGGCGCCCCGACGCGCGCTTCAGCAGCAGGTCCACGTCCTTCACCGTGAAGCGCCCGCCGCTATCCATTTCGTCCAGCTCGTTCCAGTTGATCGGCGCCGACACCGGCGCATGCTCGCGTGATCGGGCGGAGTAAGGCATGATCGCCGTCGCCCCACGTTGGTTGCGCAGGTAATCGAGGAAGATCCGGCCTTTCCGTTTCGCCTTGGCGAGGTTGGCGGTGAAGCGCTCCGGCTCCGCTTCCGACAAGGCAAGGGCGAAGCGCTGGGCGAAATCCTTCACCTCTGGCCATTCCGCTTTGGGTGCCAGCGGCACGACGATGTGCAACCCCTTACCGCCTGTCAGCAGCGGGAAGGTCTGAAGGCCCATGTCGGCAAGGTGCCCCTTCAGATCCACCGCCGCCTTCTTGACCGCCTCGAAACCCAATCCTTCGTCGGGATCGAGGTCGAAGATCAGCCGGTCGGCCTTCTCGATATCGGCAACGCGCGATCCCCAGCCGTGAAACTCGATCGTTCCCATCTGCACGCAGGTGAGCAGCCCGGCCTGGTCGGTGACGTAAAGATAATCTTCCGTATTCCCGCGTTTTTCCAGCACCGGCACATGGTGGACGTGGGTGCCGAACGTGCCCGCATCATGCTTCTGGAAGAAACATTTCTTCGCCCGTCCCTGCGGACAGCGGACCAGACTGATCGGCCGCTCCTTCACCCATTCGAGCATCAAGGGCGCTACGGCGCGGTAATAATCGGCGAGCTGCCCCTTGGTGACGTTGGCGTCGGGGAAGATGACGCGATCGGGATTGCTGATCTTCACATCGTCGCCCGCTGTTTCAGGCATCGGCTGCGGCTTTTCCTCGACCACCGCTTCAGCCGGCTTGTCGTCGCGCAGGCCGAGGAAACTCGCGTGGCGCACTGATCCCTCGCCGGTAAATTCGGCGAAGGCGACCTCCGCCACCAGTTCCGGTTTCACCCAATGCGCCCCACGCGATTCCGATCGCGGCACCGCGACCGGCGCCTCCTTCGTCTCCAGCTTTTTCAGCCTGCCGAGCAGGTCTTGGAGTGTCGCCATCGAAAAGCCGGTGCCGACCTTGCCGACATAGCGCAGCTTGCCGACCTCATGGACCGCCAGCAGCAAGGCGCGAAGCGCTCGCGCCTTGCTCTCGCTCGGCGTCCAGCCGACGATCACGAACTCCTGGCGCCGCGTGCATTTGATCTTGAGCCAGCTCTTCGTGCGCGTGCCCCGATAGGGCGCGTCGGCTTTTTTCGAGATGATGCCTTCCTGTCCAGCATCGCACATCGCGTCGAACAGCTTCTCGCCGGCGCCAATAACGTGATCGGCATAGAGGATGAAGGGCGGCTTGCCTTCGCCGAGCAGGGAGGACAGCCGTTGCTTCCGGTCGATATTGGGAAGGCGCGTCAAATCTTCGCCGTCCACCTCGAGAAGGTCGAAGGCGAACAGGGTCAGGCCCTTGCCGCCCTCGCTGATCGCCTGTTGAAGCGCGGAGAAATTGGTACTGCCCTTGTCGTCGACCTTCACGATCTCGCCGTCGATCAGTGCGGAGCCGACTTCCAGTTCCTGCGCGGCCGCGACGATCTCCGGAAATTTATCCGACCAGTCGAGCCCGGTGCGCGTGTAGATTTTCGCTTGGCCCTCCGCGATGGCGAGGAGACAGCGATAGCCGTCGAACTTCATCTCGTGCAACCAGGCCGAGCCGCTCGGCACATGATCGACGAGGGTGGCTTTCTGCACCTCGCGAAAGGCCGGGAGCTTCAATCCTCCCCGGGACGGGGAGGGGGACCGCGCGGAGCGCGGTGGAGGGGTTTTCGCGGACTTCCGGCCAGCCCCTCCACCAGCCTTCGGCTGGTCCCCCTCCCCGTCCCGGGGAGGAGACTTTTCCGCCCGATCACTGTTCCAAGGCGGATCGTCGCCTTCCGCAATCTCGTTCATCGTCCGGCCGGTCTTGACGGAAGTCAGATATTTCTCGGTCAGCCCGACCGAGCTGCCCGCATGCACGTCCTCGATCTTGCGCAGCAGCCAATTCTCGTTCCGCTCGCCGGGACGCGGCTTGAGGCGGATGAGGATCCACTCGCCCTTCATCCGCTCGCCGTCCAGGCTGAAGTGGAGATGGCCCTTCTCCAGCGTCTCGCGCGGATCCTTGCCGGGTTCCGGCGTCCAGGTGCCGCGATCCCACAGCATAACGGTGCCGCCGCCATATTGGCCCTTGGGGATCGTGCCTTCGAACGTCGCATAGGACATCGGATGATCCTCCGTCCTGACCGCAAGGCGCTTGTCGGCGGGGTCGAGGCTCGGCCCCCGCGTCACCGCCCAACTCTTCAGCGTCCCGTCCAGCTCCAGCCGGAAATCATAGTGGAGCCGCGTCGCGTCATGCTTCTGCACCATGAAGATGTTCTTGCCGGTCGCCTCCACCCGGCCCGCGGGCTCGGCGGTCTTCGTGAAATCGCGCTTGGCCTTGTATCGGGCGAGGGGATCGGCTGCCTTTTTAGCCATGGACCCTCCCCGTCGCCCCGGCGAAAGCTGGAGTCTCTCTACGGAAGAGGCACGTTCTCGTCCTGAGATCCCGGCTTTCGCCGGGATGACGAAAGAGGGGAGGCATCATGCCCGCTTCCGCGCCGGTGCTTTGGCGGCCGCCTTCTTGGCAGGCGCCTTCTTCGCGGAGGGTTTTCGGGAGGGAGAGGCTTTCTCGGCCGCCGGTTTCGCATCCCCCGCGTCCCCCCCGCCCTTGTCGAGCGATTTCTTGAGCGCCGCCATCAGATCGATGACGTTGGATCCCCGGCTCGGCGCTTCTTCCTCCTCGGTTTCGATCGTCTTGCCCTTGCGCTTGCGGTCGATCAGCTCCTTCAGCGCATCGATATAGCGGTCGTGATATTCGTCGGGGTGGAAGGGGCCCGTCTTCTTTTCGATCAAGGTCTCGGCGAGGTCGAGCAGCTCCTCGTCCGGCTTCCCATCGCCGATGTCGCGGAAATAGCTCTGCGCCTTGTTGACCTCGTCGGCATAGCGCAGCGTCTCCAACACCAGACCGCGCCCGCACGGTTTCAGGCTCACCACATATTCGCGGCCGCGCAGGGCAAGCTGCCCAAGGCCGACCTTCTTCGTCCGCCGCAATGCCTCGCGCAGCACGATGAACGCCTCTTCGGCGAGATCGTCGGCTGGAACGACATAATAAGGCTTCTCGTAATAAAGGACGTCGATCTCGCTCTGGTCGACGAATTGGGTGAGCTCCAGCGTCTTCTTGCTCTCGAGCTTCACCGCCTCGATTTCATCCTCTTGCAGAAGGACATAGTGGCCTTTCTCATATTGGAAGCCTTTGACGATCTCGTCGGGGTCGACGGGCCCGACGCCAGGCACGACCTTTTCATATTTGACGCGTTTGCCCGTCGGCTCGTGAATCTGGTTGAACGCGATGGTCGCGCCGCTTTTGGTCGCGGAATAGATTTCGACCGGGATCGAGACGAGGGCGAGCCTGATCTGTCCCTTCCAATAAGCCCGTGCGGCCATGACCTGCTCCAAATGATACGCGGGCGATTCAATGAGCGGGGAAGGGGGAGGGTTCCGCCATCAAGGGCGGCGCCCGCAGTCGAAACTCTTCTCCATCACCGCTACCACCATTCCTCCACTACCCCCAATCCCCCCAAATTCCCCCAAATCACTCCACTCCCTCCTTCTTCTTCTCCGAAGCTAATCATCTATCCTTATAAGGGATCCTTATAAGGGTCCCTTATAAGGATGTCACCGGGTTTCTGCTGCTGATGTGCATTCAGTACTTGGCTGGGATGCTTGGATCGTGGCTATGCGGGGATTGGAAGTGAGGGGCTGAGACCAAAGCCAGGCATGGTGCATAAAGTGCCGGAACGCTGCGGCATGCGAATGAATCCAAGGGTGCGACACGTCCTTGAAACTGCCCTGCTTACGGGCCATCACTGCGGGGCGAAGGGATGAACATGAGCGTGAACAGGCGGCTTTTCCCGGGCGATGCATTGGGCGCCGGAATGGCGGCGATCCAGACGTCCGCCGCTGCGGTTCAAGACGCGCGGTTGGGCCCCGTGTCGCGACCCTATGTTGCCGTGGCCTGCGCGGGAACGTTCCGCTTCGATAGGGCGCAAGGAGAGAGGCATGGCAGAGCCGCGCCTCTTCGGTCCGATGATGAATGAACGGTCCCGCCGGCGGGTGCCAATCATGGTAGCGGGACATCGCGGTGCCAGGGCTTTCTGCCAGCCGCCCCGGCCGGCAGGGTCTGCGCTGCCGTCCATCCTCGCATCGCAATGGATGAATTCTCTCGCGCGCCTGATGCGGCGCAACGGTGGCTGAAGTCGGTGCACCTTGCCACGACCGCCATCGTCCTTTCGCTGCGCCCGCATGGCGAACATGGGACGATCGCGCGCTTTCTCACACCCGAAGCAGGGGTGCAGGCCGGTTACGTAAGGGGCGGGCGGTCGCGGCGGCTCAAGCCGGTGCTGGTGCCCGGCAATATCGTCCAGGCCGAATATCGTGCGCGAACCGACGAGCAATTGGCCCAGCTCGCCGTCGAGCTGGTCGCCAGCCGTGCGCCATTGTTCAGCGAAGCGCTGCCTGCCGCCGCCATCGAATGGGCGGCGACCTTGACGGCCACGGCCTTGCCGGAGGGGCAGCCTTATCCGCGTCTTTACCAAGCGCTTGACGGCCTTCTCGCCGCCATTGAAGCCGCGCCATCGGCCAAGGGGTGGGCGGCGGCGTTCGTCCGCTACGAATTGCTGCTGCTGTCGGAATTGGGCTTCGGCCTCGACCTGTCCGAATGCGCGGCGACAGGCGCTCGGGACGGCCTCGCTTTCGTCAGCCCTAAAAGCGGGCGCGCGGTGAGCCGGGAAGGCGCGGGGGCGTATCGCGATCGCCTGCTGCCCTTGCCCCCCTTCTTGGTCGGAGGCGGGGAAGGCGGATGGGACGCGATCCTGGACGGCTTCAGGCTCACCGGCCATTTCCTCGCCCGCGATGTCCTGATCGACCGGCAGGCGGAGGCGCTCGCCGCGCGCGACAGGCTGATTGATCGTTTGCGTCGCGTCGTGCGTTGACGGCGGCAATGGAAACAGGAAAACTCTTTTCCGTGAGATCGCTCTTCCCGCACAGCGCCACGACGCGCGGCGTCACCGTCTTGGTATCGGTGAGCTTTCTCGCCGATCAGTCGGAGCCCGCCAAGGGCCGCTGGTTCTGGGCCTATCATGTGCGGATCGAAAATGACGGCGATCACGCCGTTCAACTCCTCAGCCGCGAATGGCGGATCAGCGACGGGGACGGCATCGTCCACGAGGTGAAGGGCGACGGCGTCGTCGGCGAGCAGCCGGTCATCGAACCGGGCGGGTCGTTCGATTATGTTTCCGGCTGCCCCCTCGGCACGCCCAACGGCGCGATGGAGGGGCGTTACAATATGATCGCGGCCGACGGCGCCGTCTTCGCCGCCGCCATTCCGCGCTTTCCGCTGCAAACGTCCATAGTGGAAAGCTGACGCCCCGGCCGGGGCGTCAGCTTCCCCCTTACTTCGGCGCGATCAGGACGCCAATCGGTCAGGCGTCGATTTCTTCCTCGTCCACGGTCGCCGCATTTTTCTGGATGAAGGCGAAGCGATGTTCGGGATTCTTGCCCATCAGCCGATCGACGAGATCCTTCACCGGCTGCTGGTCCTGATAATCCTGGGGCAACGTGATGCGGATGAGGCTGCGGGTTTTGGGGTCCATCGTGGTTTCGCGGAGCTGGGCCGGATTCATCTCGCCCAGGCCCTTGAAGCGGCCGATATCGACCTTCTTGCCTTTGAAAACGGTGGCTTCCAGTTCGGCGCGCTGGGCATCGTCCCGGGCATAAGCGACGGTTCCGCCCGCCGACAAACGGTAGAGCGGCGGCTGGGCGAGGTAGAGGTGCCCGCGCTTCACGATCTCCGGCATTTCCTGGAAGAAAAAGGTCATGAGCAGGGTCGCGATATGGGCGCCGTCCACGTCCGCGTCGGTCATGATGATGACACGATCATAACGGAGCGCATCGGGATCGCAGCGGTCGCGGAAGCCGCAGCCGAGCGCCAATCCCAGGTCCGCGATTTCCTGGTTGGCGCCGATCTTCGCGCTGTTGGCGCTGGCGACGTTCAATATCTTGCCGCGGATTGGCAGGATGGCCTGCGTCTTGCGGTCGCGCGCCTGCTTGGCGGAGCCGCCCGCGCTGTCGCCTTCGACGATGAAAAGCTCGGTGCCGGCCGGATCGTCGTTGGAACAATCGGTGAGCTTGCCGGGCAGGCGGAGCTTGCGCGAACTGGTCGCGGTCTTGCGCTTGATCTCGCGTTCGGCCTTGCGCTTCAGCCGTTCGTCCATCCTGTCGAGCACGAAGCCGAGCAGGGCGCGGCCGCGCTCCATATTGTCGGCGAGATAATGGTCGAAATGGTCGCGGATCGCCGATTCCACCAGGCGCGCAGCGTCGGGACTCGTCAGGCGGTCCTTGGTCTGGCTCTGAAATTGCGGGTCGCGGATGAAGACAGACAGCATGATCTCCGCGCCGGACACGATGTCGTCGGCCTGGATGTCCTTGGCTTTCTTCTGCTGTCCGACCAGCTCGGCGAAGGCCCGAATGCCCCGGGTTAAAGCCGCGCGAATGCCCTGTTCGTGGGTGCCGCCGTCGGGCGTCGGAATGGTGTTGCAATAATAAGAGGATCCGCCCTCGCTCCAGAGCGGCCAGGCGACGGCCCATTCGACGGAGCCCTGGCTGTCCGGAAATTCCTGCCGTCCCTTGAAGAATTCGTTCGTCGCGCAATTCCGCGTGCCGATCTGCTCCTTCAGATGATCGGCAAGGCCGCCGGGGAATTGGAACACGGCCTCGGCGGGAACGCTGGCGCCCTCGATCAGCGCAGGGTCGCATTTCCAGCGTATTTCCACGCCGGCGAACAGATAGGCCTTGGACCGCGCGAGCCGGTACAGGCGCGCGGGCTTGAATTTT
Organism: Sphingosinicella flava; assembly: GCF_016025255.1. NCBI lineage: Bacteria > Pseudomonadati > Pseudomonadota > Alphaproteobacteria > Sphingomonadales > Sphingomicrobiaceae > Allosphingosinicella > Allosphingosinicella flava. Next base: position 1,007,625 of record NZ_CP065592.1, on the reverse strand, counting down.
GCGTCGGGGCCGAAGATTTCGGGATCGGGCGTGAAGGCGATCGTCGTGCCGCGCCGGTTTTGGGTCTGGCCGATTTCCTCCAGGCCGCTGGTGGGATGCCCCTTGGCGAAGGTCTGGCGGTAGACCTTCTTGTTGCGCGCGACCTCGACGGCCGTGTCGATCGACAGCGCGTTCACCACGCTGACGCCAACGCCGTGCAGGCCGCCCGACGTGGCATAGGCCTTGTCGCTAAACTTGCCGCCCGAATGGAGCGTGGTGAGGATCACCTCCAGCGCCGACTTGCCCGGATATTTGGGGTGGGGGTCGATCGGGATGCCGCGGCCATTGTCGGCGATGGTGAGGCGATTGCCCGGCTCCAGCGTTATTTCGATACGGGTCGCGTGGCCCGCCACCGCTTCGTCCATGCTGTTGTCGAGCACTTCGGCGGCGAGATGGTGGAAGGCGCGCTCGTCCGTCCCGCCGATATACATTCCGGGCCGCCGCCGGACGGGCTCCAGCCCTTCGAGGACTTCGATGGCGGAAGCGTCGTAGGTTTCGGGCGTGGACGAGGAAGGCGACGCGAACAGGTCAGTCATGCCCGACCTATAGATGCGCGCGTTCGTCGTGCAAAGCGGGGTGATTCGTAGAAAGATCGTTGAGACCGGGCCCGGAATGACGGAACCGGCGGAAAGGCAAAAAGTTAAGGAATCATGACCGTCATCAAATCGGACCACGTTCAGGATGCAAGGCGGGTTATTTTCCCGGCCATCGCCGCCGTGCACTCGTCTGATGCGGGGGATTTTCAAAAAGGCATAACCCACGCCCCAGCAAACGGCGATACGATTGGCTTCAATTCGCTGGCCTGGAAAAACGCGTGCCGCCTCACCTATGCGGCCTGCGAATCGCCTTCTTCGCTGTATATGCGGTCCAGATACGCCGTCGCCATCTGATAATGCGCCTGCACGGCTGCTTTGCTCTTCGCTTTCTGCGCCAGCTCGAGAGCCGCTTCGGCCCGGCTCTCATAATATTCGACTTCCTCGCGCGACATCGCCCGATTCCCAAATCCATCAATGTTAAGAAGCCGGGCGCTGAGGCCCGGCATCAGGAGTGACCGCTAAAACGGCGAGAATCCGGGACAGTTCCCCGGATTTCTAACGGATTCGCGGGCCGCCGAACGGCAGCGGCGGCGGGGGGCGGCGGTCGCGGCGCGGCATCTGGGCCTGATAGGCGACGCCGCAATGTTCGACGCAATAGGGAAAGCCGGGATTGGCCGGATTGCCGCAAAAATGGAAATCCGGCTCGCCCGGATGACCCATCGGCCATTTGCAGATCTTCTCGTTCAAATCGAGGAGACTCGTCTTGTCGGCGACCTCGGCGCTCGGCTTGGCGGGCACCAGGCGGCGCGGCGGGGCGGGCGGGATCGGCGCCTGCTGCTCGCTCGGCGTCTGACGGATGAAGCCGCCCGGGCCGATGGAGCGGATGATGGGCTGCGATTCCGGTGCAACCTGCGAACGGGCGGGGGCGGCGGCAGCTGCCGGAGCTTCCGCGCGCTGCGTGGGAGCAGAAGGTGCGGCTTCGACGCGCGGCTTGGGCGCGGGCGTTTCCGCCGCGGGCTTCGGCGCAGCTTCCGGCTTGGCTTTCTTCGCCTTGGCCGCGGGTTCGTTCGCCTTGACCGGCGACGGGCGCGACTGCAGGCCGAGGCGATGGGCCTTGCCGATCACGGCGTTGCGGGAAACGCCGCCCAGCTCGTCGGCGATCTGGCTCGCCGTCATGCCCTTGGTCCACAGGGCCTTCAAGCGATCGATCCGTTCATCGGTCCACGACATATCTCATCCTTCAATCGGCTTCACGGGCTTGCGGCTCACAGCGTCCTAAAGTAGCGACGGCGCGATGAACGACCAGCCTTCGAATTGGGTTAGGACCGCCCCCGGCGTCCCCGTCATACGGAGCGTGAACTGGGGCGGCCTCAAGACTCTCTATTTGAAGGAGGTGAGGCGTTTCTTCAAGGTCCAGCTGCAAACCATCTGGGCCCCGTCGATCACGACCCTGCTGTTCCTCATCATTTTCACCGTCGCTCTGGGCGGCGCGGGGCGGACCGTCCTCGGCGTGCCCTTCGCCGATTTCATCGCGCCCGGCCTCATCATCATGGGCATGATCCAGAACGCCTTCGCCAATTCCAGCTTCTCCCTGCTGGTCGGCAAGATCCAGGGCACGATCGTCGACTATCTCATGCCGCCCCTGTCGGTCGGGGAGCTGATCGCCGCCCTGGTCGGCGCCTCCGTCACCCGCGCCATTCTGGTCGGCATCACCGTCTGGCTCGCCATGCTGCTCTGGCCCGGCGTCCATGTCGCGCCCGTCCATCCGCTCGCGATCATCTGGTTCGGCCTGATGGGCAGCATGATGCTCGCTTTCTTCGGTGTGCTGACCTCGATCTGGGCGGAAAAGTTCGACCATGCCGCCGCCGTCACCAATTTCGTGGTGGCGCCGCTGTCGCTGCTGTCGGGCACCTTCTATTCGATCGAAAGCCTGCATCCCACCTTCCAGGCGGTGAGCCATGCCAATCCTTTCTTCTACGTCATTTCCGGTTTCCGCTACGGATTCCTGAGCGAAGCCGACTCGCCGGTCTTGTTCGGCGCCTTGCTGCTGCTCGGCATCAACGTCGCGCTTTGGGCGGCCTGCTACACGCTCCTGCGCAGTGGATGGAAATTGAAGAACTGATACAAAGCCGCGACGTTGTTACGCGGCTGAACCGAGGCTGACAGGTCCGTTCAGAACTCGAACAGCCGCGAATCGGTAAAAGCCTCCTTGTGAATACGGCAAGGAGTATGTGTCATGCGTAAGGTTCTTCTTTCTCTCGTCGCGGTGTCGACGCTGGCCGTCGCGGCCCCCGCCTCCGCCCAGCATTACAGCCATCGCGGCTCGGGCATCGAACGTCAGTTGGACGAAATCGCCAACCGCATCGAGCGCGCCGAACAGCGCCGTGCCATTTCGCGCCGTGAAGCCGCTTCGTTGCTGCGGCGCGCGGACCAGATCGACCGGCTGCACGATCGCTACGCCCGCAACGGCCTCGACCGCCGCGAAATGGCGCAGTTGCAGCGCCAGATCCACGACCTGCGTCAGGATCTGCGTTTCGAACGCCGCGACCGCGACGGCCGGCGGGGCTGATTTTTTCCCGCTGGCTTGGGGGGAGGGCCGGTCCTGTAATTGACTGGCCCTCCCGTCAAACCCTATAGAAGGGGCATGAAAGGCGACCGTCATGGTCGCCTTTTTTGTACAATTGCGATGAAGGAATTCGCCATGGCCATCACCCCGCTCATGCCCGTCTACCCGCGTTCGCCGGTGCGGCCGGTGCGCGGCGAGGGCGTCTATCTCTATGGCGAGAATGGCGAGAAATATCTGGATTTCGCCAGCGGCATCGCGGTGAACCTGCTGGGCCACGGTCATCCGCACCTCACCAAGGCGATCCAGGATCAGGCGGCAACCCTGATCCACGTGTCGAACCTCTATGGCAGCCCGCAGGGCGAGGCGCTGGCGCAGCGGCTGGTCGACGCGACCTTCGCCGATACCGTCTTCTTCACCAACTCCGGCGCGGAGGCGGTGGAATGCGCGATCAAGACCGCGCGCCGCTACCATCATGCCAAGGGCAATCCCCACAAGCACAAGCTCATCACCTTTTCCAACGCCTTCCACGGCCGGACGATGGCGACGATCAGCGCGACCAATCAGGAAAAGCTGCGCGACGGCTTCGCGCCGCTCCTTCCCGGTTTCGAGGTGGTGGAATTCGACGATCTCGACGCGGCGCTGGCCGCGGTCGACGATCATACGGCGGGTTTCCTGCTGGAGCCGGTGCAGGGCGAGGGCGGCATCCGTCCGGGAAGCCGCGAATTCATTCAGGGCCTCCGCCAGGCTTGCGATGAGCGCGATCTGATGCTCGTGTTCGACGAAGTTCAGTGCGGCTATGCCCGCACCGGCAAGCTCTTCGCCTATGAACATTACGGCATCGAACCGGATATCATGGCGGTCGCCAAGGGCATTGGCGGCGGCTTTCCGATGGGCGCCTGCCTTGCGACCGAAAAGGCCGCGGCGGGGATGGTAATCGGCACCCACGGTTCCACCTATGGCGGCAACCCGCTCGCCTGCGCCGCCGGTCAGGCGGTGCTGGATGTCGTGAACACTCCGCAATTCCTCGATCATGTCACCCGCATGGGCGAGCGCTTGCGCGGCGCGCTGGAGCAAATGATCCCCAATCACGACGATCTGTTCGAAGGCGTGCGCGGCATCGGCCTCATGCTCGGCATCAAGATGAAGGCGGACAGCCGCGCCTTCGTCACTTATTTGCGCGATCACGGCCTCCTCACCGTCTCGGCGGGCGACAATGTGATGCGCATCCTGCCGCCGCTCGTCATCGAAGAGGCGCATATCCAGGAATTCGTGGAAAAGCTGTCCCAGGCCGCCCGGCAATATGAGGTGCCAAAGGCTGCCTGACTTATACCGTCACTTCCCGGATCAAGTCCGGGGTGGTGCCCTAAGAGGGGATGGCTCGGCCGCCAAATCGCAATGGGGCTGAAATCTTCACCTTCGCTTCCTAAATCAGGCTCATGGTTTCCGATTCCGACACTCTTTCGCCCGCCGCCCATCTCGATCAGGCGGTCGGCTTCACGATTCCCGATCGTCATGCCCGGGGCCGCGTCGTGCGGCTGGGCCCGGTGCTCGACGACATTCTGTCCGCGCACGATTATCCGGCGCCGATCGCGCGCATCCTCTCCGAAGCCTTGGTGCTGGCCGGTCTTCTCGGCGCGATGCTCAAGGATGCGGGCGGGCAATTGACGCTTCAGGCGCAGACCAAGGACGGCATCGTCGACCTGCTCGTCTGCGACTATAAAGGCGGCGAATTGCGCGGCTATGTCCGTTTTGACAAGGACCGCCTGGCGGCCCAGCAGCAGGTGCCGCATCTGCAGGAGCTGTTCGGCGAGGGCTATCTCGCCATCACCTTCGACCAGGTTGCGACCGGCGAGCGCTATCAGGGCATCGTGCCGCTCGAAGGCGCGAGTCTTGCCGAAGCCGCGGAAAGCTATTTCGGCCAGTCGGAGCAGATACCGAGCCTCGTTCGCCTTGCCGTGAACGATACCGGCCATGTCGCAGGCGGCATTCTCATCCAGCATCTTCCCGAAGGCGAAGAGGGGCGGGAGCGTCTGCACACCCGTCTCGATCATCCGGAATGGGAGCATGTTCGCGCGCTCGCCGAAACGACGAAGGCGCACGAATTGTTCGATGCGGACCTGCCCCTCGAAACCCTGCTCTGGCGGTTGTTCCATGAAGAGGAGGAGGTGCGCGTCACCAATGGAATCGCATTGTCCAAGGGATGCCGGTGCAGCTTCGAATATATTCAAAGCGTCATCTCCCGCTTCGGCGCGGAAGAGCGCGGGGACATGGCGGACGACGATGGTTTCATCAGCGTCGATTGCGAATTCTGTTCGCGCGTTTTCCCGATCAAGATGACGGACCTGGATGCATGAGGAGCTTGTTGCTTCGCGCGGCTTTGGGATTGGGGATCGGTCTTGCCGCGACAGCGGCGGCAAGCCCTGAAACAGCACGGGATCTTTCCGCTCTATCGGCGCTCGATTCGGGGCGCTGGCAAATTCGCGATCTCGATAGCGGTGCCTCGCAGACCCTGTGCGTCGGCGATCGCCGGGTGCTCATGCAGATCCGCCATGGCGCCGCGCAATGCGAATGGACAGTGATCCGCAACGAAGCGCGGCAATCGACCATCACCTACAGCTGCCCCAATGGCTCGGGCCGTACCGCGATGCGCTTGGAAACGCCCCGGCTGGCGCAAATCGACTCGCAAGGGGTGCTGAACGGCATTCCTTATGGAATGCGGGCCGAGGCGCGGCGGACCGGCGCCTGCCGCTGACGCAGCCCGGCGCCCGATTGTTAAGCCCCCGTTTAACCTGCGGAGCGTACAGCATTTTTCGTGCCGAGAAGGGCACGCTTTCCTCCCTTGGACCCATAGGTCCGACCTGGGCCGTCTCGAATGAAAAGAGGCGGCCCGTCTTTTTCGCGTTTGCTTGCGCTGACCGGCCAACAGGATTAGCCCGCGCGCCATGAATGCATCGTCCCCGCTTGCCGTGGTTCTCCTGTCCGGCGGCCTCGATTCGATGGTCGCCGCTGGCCGCGCGCGGGCGGACGGCTATCGCGTGCTGGCCCTCACCGTCGATTACAACCAGCGCCATCGGATCGAAATCGCCGCCGCCCGCCGCATCGCCGCTGCGTTGGACGTGGAGCGGCACATCGTCCTGCCCCTCGACCTGACCGGCTTCGGCGGCTCCGCGCTCACCGCCGACATCGCCGTGCCGAAGGGCGGCGTGGTGGACGGCGAAGTGCCGGTGACCTATGTCCCCGCCCGCAATACGATCTTCCTGTCCCTCTCGCTCGGCTGGGCGGAGGCGGCGGGCGCGCGCTCCCTCTATATCGGCGTCAATGCGCTCGATTATTCGGGCTATCCCGATTGCCGCCCGGATTTCATCGCCCAGTTCGAACGGTTGGCCAATATCGCGACCAAGGCCGGCGTCGAAGGCGACCGCTTCAAGATCGAAGCGCCGCTTCTCCACATGAGCAAGGCCGATATCGCCGCCGAAGCCGCGCGTCTCGGCCTGGATGCCGGGCTTTCCTGGTCTTGTTACGATCCCACGCCGAAGGGCGAACATTGCGGCTATTGCGACAGCTGCCGCCTGCGCGCCAAGGGCTTCGAGGAAGCGGGCCTCTCCGATCCCACGATCTACGCCGCGCATCCATGAGCTACGCGGTCAAGGAAATCTTCCTGACCCTGCAGGGCGAAGGCGCGCAGGCCGGTCGACGCGCCGTCTTCCTGCGCTTTGCGGGCTGCAACCTGTGGACGGGCCGCGAACAGGATCGGGCCGGCGCCGCCTGCACCTTCTGCGATACCGATTTCGTCGGCATGGATGGCGAAAATGGCGGCCGCTACGATGCCGATGCGCTGGCGGCGAAGGTTGCCGCGCTGTGGGGGGAGGGGGAGCGCCCCTATGTCGTCCTGACCGGCGGCGAGCCGCTCTTGCAGGTTGATGCCCCCCTGATCGCGGCGCTCCATGCGCGCGGCTTCGAGATTGCGGTGGAAACCAACGGCACGCAGCACGCGCCGGACGGGATCGACTGGATCTGCGTCAGCCCGAAGGGAAATAACCCGGTCGTCCAGACGCATGGCGACGAGCTGAAACTGGTCTGGCCGCAGGACGGCGTCGATCCCCGCGCGATGGAAGGCTGGGCCTTCGATCATTTCCTGATCCAGCCGAAAGATGGGATGGATCGAGACGTTTGGCTGCGCGAGGCGATCGCTTTCGTGATGGCCCATCCGCGCTGGCGGCTATCGCTTCAGACCCATAAATTGCTGGGGTTGCCGTAACTCCCCCGCGTCATTCTCGACGCTCCCGCGTCTCTTACCTCCCCCACGTCATTCCGGCGAAAGCCGGAATCTCATAACGGAAAAGGCCCTACCCACAGGAAATCCCGGCTTTCGCCCGGGTAGCGGCATCGAGTTACACCGTGACGTATTGCCCCCGGCACTTCTTCCGCAGCCGGTCCTTCTTGTCATAACATTTGGGATCGAAGGTCGGCAGGACGAGCTGGCGGACCATGGTATGCGGATTATATTGCCACGTCCGCGCGCCGCCGGCCGGGATCAGGCTGTTGCGCAGCTCCCGCATGCGCTGTTCGGCGGTGACGTGAAATTCGCCCTTGGGCCGGCGCAGGGCGTCCTTCGCGATGTCGGCCGCCGTCTGGCAAAAGCCGACCTGCGCGTGGAGCGTGGAGAAATTATTGTAGGTGATGGTCGAATAATCGTCGAACAATTTCTGGCCCGGCTTCGCGCCGTGGACGCGCTTAAAATAGCTGCCGACGGTGGTGTAGGCGTTCATCAATTCCTTCGAATGATGCGCCAATATGTCGTTATAATTGTCGACGACGCGCAGATAAGGCGAGAATTGGCATTGCAGCGCCGCGACGTTGAGGCCGGCGCGCAGGTTCCAGACCAGGCTGGCGGCATATTCCTGCGCCGTCGCGCCGGGAAGGGGAAGGCCGACCAGCGGATCGCTCGCGCTGATCGCGCCGGGCTTGAAATCGGGATTGTTGAAGAAAAGCTGCGCGGACGCCGCCTGCGGAAACGTCAGGCCCGTCATGGTTGCCGCCGCCAACAGGATTTTTCCGACCCGATACGCCATTTCACTCTCCGCACGGCGGTTTAGCCGTCTCTTCCTGCCATTATGCTTAACGGGAGCGATGCCGCAATGCCAGAGCGATAGGACGAATGATCCTTTCGGAGATTGGACCGGAAATCCCCTCCTGACGCCTTAAGCATGGAAAAGGGGCCGCCCGGCATGCCGGGCGGCCCCTTCCCAAAAAAGAACCAACGGAAAATTACATTCCGTTGGTCATGTCCGCATCGGCGGTGGTGTTGGTCGCGGTAGTCGCGCCGGTCGTGTTGGTCGCCGACATGTTGGCGTCCATGGTCATGTTGCTGTCCATGGTCATGTTCGCGCCGGAATCGACGGCCTGCATGTCGTTCGTCATGCCGTCCATCATCATGTCGTTGCTGTCCATTTCCGTCATGGCGGTGTTGTTGACAGCAGCGTCTTCGCTGCCGCCGCACGCCGCGACGAGAAGGGCCGCACCGGCAACCATCGAACCGGTCATTACCTTCGAAAGAAGTGCACGCATCCAATTAACTCCCTCGTTAGATGATTTGGTCGGGGTGGCCCCTTTTCTGCCAAATCGACTGCTTAATAATCCGAAAGGAAAGGGGCCTCAACCCTCCTTGATCGTCAAGTCCAACGATCCAAGGAAGGCGGGCAGCGCGTCTTTCAATGCAACATCGAAACGCGTCTTGCCTTCATTTACGCCCAGCTCACTCAGACTGGTCACCGGAAATTCGGCGATCCCGCAAGGCACTATGCCCGAGAAGTGGGAAAGTTCCGGATCGGCGTTGATCGAAAAGCCGTGCATCGTGATCCAGCGGCGCACGCGGACGCCGATCGCGCCGATCTTCGCTTCCGTCCCGCGATGATCCACCCAGATGCCGATCCGGCCCTCGGCCCGGCGGGCGGTGACGCCCAACTGCCCGAGCGCCGCGATCAGCCATCCTTCCAGGCTGTGGACGAAATGGCGCACGTCCCGGCCGCGGCGGTTGAGATCGAGGAGGATGTAGCCCACGCGCTGCCCCGGCCCGTGATACGTGTAACGGCCGCCCCGGCCCGCATCATAAACGGGAAATCCGTCCGGATTGAACAATTCGGCCGGATCGGCGCTCGTCCCCGCCGTGTAGAGCGGCGGATGTTCGAGCAGCCAGATGAGCTCGGGCGCTTCCCCGGCCAGGATCGCCGCCTGCCGCATTTCCATCTCGGCAAGCGCGTCGGGATAAGGCGTCAGGCCCGGCGTCTCGCGCCATTCGATATCCGTTCCGGTCACGCGCGGCATGTGGCCTGCCCGGTGCGGCGGTGCAAGAGCCGCATTGCGCGCCCGAAACTATTGCGGCTATCGTCCGGAGCGAACAGGGGAGTGCTGCCATGAAACCGCTTTCGATATCCGCCGCGTGGAACGAAACCGCCGCCTTCGTGAAGCGGGAAGCGGGATTGCTTTTCCCCATCGCGCTCGCGTTTCTCGCCTTGCCGAGCATCGTCGTGCAATTTTTCATGCCGGAAGCCGCGCCGGGCCAGCAACCGGAATTGGGTGCCTGGATGTTCTTGCTCCTGCCGCTGATCCTGCTGACGCTGATCGGTTCGCTCGCCATCACCGCCCTCGCTCTGCGCCCCGCGCAGAGCGTTCAGGAGGCGATCGGGCATGGCATGCGCCGCATCCTTCCCGTCCTTGGCGCCGCCTTTTTGCTCGGCCTCGGCAGCTTTACCATCGCCTTGCCCGCGAGCATTCTCATCGCCCTCCTTGGTTTGGCCGAGCGGACGACGACGATCCTGATGGTTCTCCTCTTCCTCGCAATCCTCACCTTCCTCTGGATTCGTTTCATCCTGCTCACGCCCGCCGCGGTCGCCGAACCGCTGGGGCCGGTCGCTCTCTTGAAGCGCAGCTGGAACCTGACGAGGGGCCATTTCAGCAAGCTGATCGGCTTCATCACCGTGCTGACCATCGTCGCCCTGATCATTCTCATCGCGGTCAGCCTGATCTTTGGCACCGTCATCGCCCTGCTGTTCGGGGCGCCGGAGCCGCGCAACCTGTCCTATGTCCTGACCCTGATCGTCAGCGGCGTGGCAAGCGCGGTCTTCTCGGTCTACATAACCGTCGCCATCGCCCGCATCTATGCGCAGCTGGCGGAAGGCTCGACGAGCGGGATCTGAGGTGCGATATCGCACGGCAGCAGGCCGGAAAGACGCGGATCGGGAAAGCTCTCGAAAGCGCGGCGGCAGGCGGTGAAGCCAGCCTTCAGATAAGCGGGCAAAGCGGCGGGATGATCGAGCGTACAGGTGTTGACGATCACCCGTTCGACCCCCGCCCGCCACGCAAGCTGCGCGACCTGCGCGAACAGCCAGCGGCCATGCCCTTTGCCCGCCAGTTCCGGCACCAGTCCGAGGAAGCGGATGAGGCAGGTGCCTTCCTGCGCGAAATCGAGCTCGATCATGCCGACTTCGACACCGCGCGGATCGAGCACGGCATGCACCTCGCAGATCGCCGCGGTGAGCGCCCGATCGTCCATCGCCAGCCGCGAATACCAGAGCCAGCGGCCTCCGACGCGTTCGAACAGCAGCCGATATTTGCGCGGATCGGCCTCCGCCCAACGCTGCAAGCGGAGCGGCGAGGGCGGCACTGGCCGCGGCTTCGGCCGTTCCGTCATTTCAAGGAAAGTCACCACCGTGCCGACATGACCCGGCGGGATGTCGATGATCTGCTCGCCGCTCATAATAGCCCTCCCCCATCAAGGGGGAGGGGCTTCGGAAGAACGACCTTCAATTCCACGTCGCCTCCGGCGGCAGGCTCATCAGGATCGCGTCGACATTGCCGCCGGTCTTGAGCCCGAACAAAGTGCCCCGGTCGTAGATCAGGTTGAACTCCGCATAGCGCCCGCGCCATTCGAGCTGACGGGCCTTGTCCTCCGGCGTGAAGGGCGTTTCCATCCGCCGCCGCACGATCGCCGGGAAGATGTCGAGAAACGCCTCGCCGACCTCGCGGGTGAAGGCGAAATGCGGATCGAATAGCCCTTCGAGATGGTCGTAGAAAATGCCGCCGACGCCACGATGGACACCCCGGTGCGGGATGAAGAAATATTCCTCCGCCCATTTGGAAAAGCGCGGATAATAAGTCGGGTCGTGCGCCGCGCAGGCCGCCCGCAGTCGCGCGTGAAAGGCCTCGGTGTCGTCGTCATAGGGCAGGGGCGGATTGAGGTCCGCGCCGCCGCCGAACCAGCGCTTGGTCGTGCACAGGAACCGCGTGTTCATGTGCACCGCGGGCACATGCGGGTTCGCCATGTGCGCAACAAGGCTGATGCCGGTCGCGAAGAAGCGGGGATCCTCTTCGGCGCCGTTGATCGTGCGCGCGAATTCCGGGCTGAACGTGCCGCCGACGGTGGAGACGTTGACGCCCACCTTTTCGAACACCTTGCCCTTCATCAGCCCGCGCACGCCGCCGCCGCCGGGCGCGTCGCTATGGTCTTTCCGATCCCAAGGCAGATATTGAAAGGCCGCGTCGCTGCCCGCCTCCCGCTCGATCGCTTCGAATTCCGCGCAGATGCGATCCCGCAGCGATTCGAACCAGGTCTTCGCCGCCAATTGCTCTTCGTCGAGCTCGATCATAGGGGCCACCCTTCCGTCTGTCTCAGCGCCTCGCCGAGCGCGATGCCCGCGGCGACGGCGATATTCAAGGACCGGGTGTCCTCTACCTGCGGAATCCGCACCCGCGCGTCGGCCCGGGCGTGGACATCGTCCGGCACCCCTCGGCTTTCGGACCCCAATAAAAGGATGTCGCCGGGCAGGAATTGCGCTTCGTCGAGACGCACGCCGCCTTTGGTGGTCAGCAGCACGATCCGTCCGCCCGCCGCCGCCTCGAATGCCTCCCAGCTCGCATGACGCGTGACATTCGCCATTTCGGCATAATCCATCCCCGCCCGTTTTAGCGCCCGGTCGGAAAACGGAAACCCGCACGGCTCGATCACGTCCAGCGGCACGCCAAGGCACGCGCAAAGCCGCAGGATCGTCCCGACATTGCCCGCTTGATCGGGCTGGTAGAGGGAAAGGCGCATGTGTTGCCCTTAATTCAAAACTTCGATCCATAAAGCCCTCCCCCTTGATGGAAGTGTCGGATGAACAGCGCCCCGCGCTGTTCAGGCCATGCCGGGGGCATGGCCGACCCGGCGCTGGTTGGGTGGGGGTGATGCCTCCGGAAACACTCCGCTTTACGTCGTAGATCACCCCCACCCAGCCTCCCCCATCAAGGGGGAGGAGCTTCCCTGCGAAAATCGCTGTTGGCAAAGCGGCATGGGGGCGGCTATCAGGCCGCAAGCCGCGACAGGGGGAACCAGGAGCGGTCATGCGGAAAACCGCCGTTTCCGAAGGATTTCGGGAGGGGCGGCATATTCGCATCCTCATATTGAATCGCTTGAAGGGTGATGATGGCGACGGTCGAAAACACCGATGGAACGGCAGGAGGGGCGCCCGACGGCGTTCGCCGCCGCGATTTCATCAATATCGCAGCAGTCAGCTTCGCCGGGGTCGGCGCGGCGGCGGTGGTCTATCCGCTGGTCAATCAGATGAACCCGTCCGCCGACGTGCTGGCGCTCGCCTCGGCCGAGGTCGACGTGTCGCAGATCCAGCCCGGGCAGGCGATCAAGACCATCTGGCGCAAGCAGCCGGTCTTCATCCGCAATTTGACGGAAAAGGAGATCGCGGAAGCCAACGCCGTCAGCGTCGGTTCCTTGCGCGATCCCCAGACGCTTGCCGAGCGGACCAAGGAAGGCAAGGCCAATTGGCTTATCACCCTGGGCGTCTGCACCCACTTGGGCTGCGTGCCGCTGGGCGCCGCCGAGGGCGAGAATAAGGGCGAGTTCGGCGGCTATTTCTGCCCCTGCCACGGTTCGCACTACGATACGGCCGCCCGCATCCGCAAAGGTCCGGCGCCCAAGAACCTCGAAGTGCCGGAATATGAATTCACCTCCGACACTGTTGTCCAGATCGGCTGAGGAAGAACGAGATGAGCTTTCCCTGGGCGGAACATTATACCCCGAAAATGCCGCTGATGCGCTGGCTGGACGAACGTCTGCCGCTGCCGCGCCTCGTCTATAATGCGGTCGGCGCCGGTTATCCGGTTCCGCGCAACCTCAATTATTTCTGGAATTTCGGCGTGCTGGCGGGATTCGCGCTCATGCTGCAGATCGTCACCGGCATCATCCTCGCCATGCATTATGCACCGGCGGGCGCGATCGCCTTCCAGTCGGTCGAGCATATCATGCGCGACGTCAATCAGGGCTGGCTCTTGCGCTACGCCCACGCGAACGGCGCGAGCTTCTTCTTCATCGTGGTCTACATCCACATCTTCCGCGGCCTCTTCTACGGATCGTACAAGGCACCGCGGGAAATGGTGTGGCTCCTCGGTCTCGTTATCTTCCTGCTGATGATGGCGACGGCGTTCATGGGCTACGTCCTTCCCTGGGGCCAGATGAGCTTCTGGGGCGCGAAGGTCATCACCGGCCTGTTCGGCGCCATCCCGCTCGTCGGCGAGCCGATCCAGCAATGGCTCTTGGGCGGCTTCGCGCCGGACAATGCGGCGCTTAACCGCTTCTTCTCGCTTCACTATCTGCTGCCGTTCGTGATCGCGGGCGTCATCATCCTGCACATCTGGGCGCTGCACATTCCGGGCTCGAGCAACCCAACCGGCGTGGACGTGAAGGCGCCGCAGGACACCGTGCCCTTCCATCCTTATTATACCGCAAAGGACGGTTTCGGACTCGGCATCTTCCTGATCGCCTATAGCCTGGTGCTGTTCTTCGCGCCCAACTATCTGGGTCACGCGGACAATTACATTCCGGCCAACCCGCTCTCGACCCCGGCGCATATCGTTCCCGAATGGTATTTCTGGCCGTTCTACGCGATCCTGCGCGCCTTCACCGTCGACTTCATCCTGCCCGCGAAGCTCTGGGGTGTGCTCGCCATGTTCTCGGCGATCCTGCTGCTGTTCTTCCTGCCGTGGCTGGACAAGTCGCCGGTGCGCTCGGGCAATTACAGGCCGCTGTTCAAGAAGTTCTTCTTCTTCGGGCTCATCCCGTGCGTGCTGATCCTCGGCTATTGCGGCGGCGCTCCGGCTGAAGAGCCCTATGTCATGATCAGCCAGATCGCGTCGGCTTATTATTTCGCGCACTTCCTCATCATCCTGCCGCTCATTTCGAAGTTCGAGAGGACGCTGCAGCTGCCCAATTCGATTTCGGAATCGGTGCTGCACGGCGAAAAGCAGGAAGCGGCGCCCTATGGCGTCGACAGCACGAAGCCCGTGACGGCTTAAGGGGGACTAAAAAATCATGGTTCGTTTGATTGGTTTCCTGGTCGGCCTCGGCTTCGTCGGCGTCCTGATGATTTCGTTCATCAGCGGCGCGGTTACCTTCGCCACCGAAGAGAAAGTGGAAAGCGTCGAGCATCGCTTCCACAAACCTGTGAAAGAGGTGCATTTCGCCTCCGACGGCCCGCTTGGTCATTACGACCGCCAGCAGCTTCAGCGCGGTTTCCAGGTCTACAAGGAAGTGTGCGCCGCCTGCCACAGCCTGAACCTCGTCGCGTTCCGCAACCTTGCGGATCTCGGCTACAGCGAAGCGGAAGTGAAGGCGATCGCCGACCAATGGCAGATCGAGGTTCCCTCGATCGACCCGGCGACCGGCGAACCGAACACCCGCAAGGCCATTGCATCGGATAATTTCCCGAGCCCCTATGCCAATGAGACGGCTGCCCGCGCCGCGAACAACAATGCGCTGCCGCCCGATCTGTCGCTGATCACCAAGGCGCGTCATCACGGCCCGGCCTATGTCTATTCGCTGCTGACCGGATATCAGAACCCGCCGGCCGACCTCCCGGCGGAAAATCGTCCGGGCACGGGGCTGCACTACAACCCCTATTTCCCGAACCTCAACATCGCGATGCCGCCGCCCATCACGTCGGACGGCCAGGTCACCTATGCCGACGGCACCAACGCCACGGTCGACCAGATGGCGAAGGATGTCGCCGCTTTCCTCACCTGGACGGCGGAGCCGAAGCTGGAGAATCGCCACCGCACCGGCATCGCGGTTCTCTTCTTCCTGCTCATCGCGACGGGCCTCGCTTATATGGCATATCGCAACATCTGGGCGGAAAAGAAGTACCGCTGAGGCGCGACTTCCCGGAACATAGTAAAGGGCGTCGCGGCTGGCCCGCGGCGCCCTTTCTTTTTGCGGCTGCTCCGCTGCCGGTTCAGCCCAAGTTCAAGCCGATTGTGCAATCTTTTTAACGGGATGGTGAGCGGGCATTCGGGAGAATGACGATGCTTGTATCGCGTATCAAAACCCTCACCTTGGCCGCCCTCATTCCCGTGACCCTCGCGGCCTGCGTCTATGACGATAATCGTTACGGCTATGGCTATAATCGCGTCGCGGTCGGCTATGGCAGCGGTTACCGCACCAGCCCTTATTACGGCTGGTACGGCGATTATTATTATCCCGGCCGCGGCGCCTATGTCTGGAACCGCCATGGCGACCGCCACCGCTGGAACGACCGTCAGCGCCGCTATTGGGAAGACCGCCGCCGCGAATGGCGCCGCGAGCATCGCGGCGATTACCGCGAAAATTGGTCCGGCTACCGGCGCGACTGGCGGCGGGACCGGGATCGCCGTTCTCGCAGTGACGAAGATGCCCGCCGTTACTGGCAGGACCGGCTCGGCCGCGACGATTGAGTGTTAAAGGGTGGCGCCGATCGCCCGCGCGGCCCCGTCCGGATCGTCCGCCTGGGTGATCGGCCGCCCGATCACCAGCACGCTGGCGCCATTGTCCAGCGCCGCGCGCGGCGTCATCACGCGCTTTTGATCGCCCGCCTGCGCGTCGGCGGGGCGCAGGCCGGGCACGACGAAGAAGCCGTCCGGCCACAGCGCCTTGGCGGCCGCGACCTCATTGCCGGAACAGACCACGCCGTCCAGGCCGGCCTCCCGGGCGAGGGCGGTCAGCCGCTCCACCTGGGCATAGGGTTCGGACGCGACGCCGATGGCGGTGAGATCGCTCGCGTCGAGGCTGGTGAGGACGGTGACCGCCACCACCTTCGTGCCCTCGGGCGCCGCCGCTTTGGCATCCTCCATCATCGCCCGCCCGCCGGCGGCATGGACGGTGAGGATGGCCGGATCGAGCGGGCGCAGAGCCTGCACCGCCTTTGCTACCGTGTTCGGAATGTCGTGGAGCTTCAGGTCCAGGAAGATGGGCAGGCCGATCTCCGCCATCTCGCGGATGCCCTGCCGCCCGTTGGCGGAAAAGAATTCAAGGCCGAGCTTCAGGCCGCCGACATGGTTCCGGACCTGGCGCGCAAGCAATTTCGCGCGTTCGATATCCGGCGTGTCGATGGCGACATAGACCGGGCTGCTCATATCACCGGCCCCTCCTCATCGCCGGAAACGGGCGCGGGTGCGGCCGGAGCGGACAAGGCGGAAGCCTGCGTGTCGAGCTTTGCCTGCCGCTCATAATTGCCGAGGCGGCGGTGGAGGGTCCAAAGCCGCGTCCGGAAATAGGCGAAGGTCGGTACGAAGCCCAGCAGGAAGGCCGCGAGGATCAGCACGGGCAGCTTCACGTCCGCCTGCAGCCCGCCCCAGAGATTGAGCGTCACCGGATTCCAGTTCGCGCTTGAAAACAGCACGACGGCGACCGCGAGCACGACCCAGAACAGGGTTTTCAAAAAATGCATCGTCTCACCTCCTCGGCGCCTTCTGCCTTACGGCAAAAACTCCGCGTGTCGAGAGGGGGAGGAGGACATCCTCGTTTCCATCCTCGTCACCTCGATCAAGTCCCGGGTGATGGAGCCGCGCGCTGCCCAATCTCCACCGCCAGTTCGTCCAGCAGGGAGCCGATGCTGAGGCACCGGCCGCGCTCTTCCTCCAAAATTGTCGCGAACGCGTCCTTTTTGAATTGCGCTACCCGCCCGGCCGCCAAATGCGCGCCTTCGGGGAGGGCCGACACGACGATGTCGATCAGCCGGTCCGCGCCGTGCAGACGGCCCCAGACATAGTCGTTCTCGCGATAGGCGCGGCTGAAGAAGGCGCCGAAATTGTTGAACTGGATGCCCTTCAGCGTTGCCTCCGCGCCGCCTTCGCGGATCGCGGTCGCGTCGTCGGGGGAAATGCGGTCGACCTTGACGGGGTCGAATTCGTCCAGCCCTTCGCCTTGCAGCAAGGGCAAGGTCGCAATGTCGTAAAAGGGGAAGCCGAGATAGCTCAGGATCAACGTCCGCCGTTCGGGCCCGGGCAGGGCCCCCAGCGCCTCCGCCAAGGCGGTATCCGCCGCCGTGTCGAGCGCCTGGAGATCGAGCAGGTCGCCGAGCGCCGTCATCGCCCCATCCGGATCCTCGACGACCGCCGCGAAGCGTGCTGTCATTCCCTTATCCGCGGTCGCCGGGGTGGCGCGATAGCGTCCGATCAGGCGATAGATGGTCTCACGCGCGCCGTCCGCGGCCGGGCGCGGCATCTCTCCCCCCTCGTCCAGCGCGCCAAATCGCCGGGCCAGAAAGCGCAGCCGCCGCATTCGATAGGAAAGATCGTAGCGCCGCATGAAATCGATGACGTCCGCCCGCGCCCCGCGCGCCGTCAGGGCGTCGGTTGCATCGATTCCCATGGCGCGGACGCGTGCCCATAAAGCCTGGCGCACCGCTTCATGCCGATGGCGACCGCCACCGCCGCCAAGGCGGAAAATGGTCTCCGCCATTTCCTCGACAACCACCGACAGCTTGAGGTGGCCGTAAGCGGGATAAGCGAAACCCGATTCCCGGGCCGCGATGGTGTTCGCCTTGAAACGCCATCCGGCGATGCGGCCGGGTGTCGGGCGTGTGAGGAGCAAGGTGCGGCCGAACGCGCGCTCGATCGCCGCTTCCACTTCCGGCTGCATCGCGGCGACGATCCGCGTCATCCGCCGGATGCGCGACGAACGCTGGTCGATCGCCTCCAGATTGTCGCGGATCGGCTGTTCGCGCGGAATATCGGACAGCGCGCCGAAAATGGTGGCGAAGAAACCCGGCTTGTCGCCTTCGCCGCCGCGCATGCCGACGCTCTTATGCCCCGGGGTCGGGTCGATATAGACGAAGCGCCGGTCCACCTCGCGCCGCACCGGGCGGTCCGCCAGCGCGCCGAGCGCAGGACGGAAAGGCGCGTTGGCGAGGACCGATCCGTCGATCAGGGTCGCATTGTCGGCATCGCCGATCGCGACGTGGCGGGGAAGGGCGCGCTCCAGAAATTGCGCCCGCCCCGGCCAATCCTGCCCCCGTTCCTTCAGCACCGCATCCAGTTCGGTCACGCGAAACGGCGGAAAAGCGCCCGGAAAGCTCGCCGTGGCACGCGCGGCGAAGGCCAATTCCGCCGGATCGGCGAGCCGCCGTTCAACCCCGCCCTCATCGTGGAAGGAAAGGGTGATGCGATGCTCGCGCTCGACGACCTCCGGCGGGCTGTGCAGCCGCAGCCGCTGCGGATAGCCGTGGAAGTCGGTCACCGTGACGAACAGGTCGAGCGGTTGATAATCGGGCAGCAGCGGCTTGCCCTTCGGTCCCTCTCGCATGGCATCCAGCGCGTCGAGGATGAGGTTCGTGAAGATCGTGCCGCCGAACGGCGGGTCGAACCAGCGCGCGCGCACGAAATTGGCGAGCTTGGCCCGCACTTCGCCGCGATGTTCGGCCTCGACCGTCTTGTCGACCGTCCCGCCGCGCTTGGCGGACAGCATCCAGGCGAAGGGCACGGCCGCCGCCTTGGCGAAGCGGGACATCGCGCTCACCTCCGGATCGACCAATTTGTCGACATCCGCGGTTTCCAGCCACAGGTCGGTCACCGGGTCGAGCGAGGCGCCCGACGCGATGGCTTCGGCGAGGAAAATGGCGTTGATCCCGCCCGCGCTCGCGCCCGCCAAAATATCGACGATGACCCGCAGCTCGATGTCGCATTCGCCGGCAATGGCTTCCAGCAGGGTGCGGTAGACATCCGACGTGCTGTCCGCGGCATCCCCGTCGTGAAAGGCGCGGCTCGCGCGGGCGAGGCGCCAGACCTCCTTGGTGATGCCGTGCATGTAGACGGCGAGGCTGATGCCGCCGTAGCAGACGAGCGCCAGGCGAAGTTCCTTCTCGCGCATATCCTCACGCTGACAGCTTGAAAGGACGAAAGAAAGGGGCTTTCGACTATTCGGCCGAACCAGACCCGAAACGCGCGCGATAATCCTCCGGCGTCACGCCCAGCGCCTTGCGGAATGCGCGACGGAGATTCTGTTCGTTCCCGAACCCGGTTTCACGGGCGATGGCCTTGGCGGACTGGCGGGACGTTTCGAGCAACGAGCGCGCCCGCTCGATCCGCAAATGGGTGAGGTAGGCGACAGGCGCCATCCCGAATTCCGCCGTGAAGCGCCGGGTGAAGTGACGGCTGCTGATGCCCGCTTTCTCCGCGAGCGCGTCGAGGGACAGCGGCTGGCCGAGATGTTCGATCATCCACAATTGAAGCTCCCCGAAAGGGCCTTCCCGCTTTTGAGCCTCCAATTGCCGGCTGAATTGCGATTGGCCGCCCGGCCGGAACAGATACATGACAAGCTCCTGGGCGACGCGAAGGGCGATGGCGCGGCCCATATCCTCTTCCACCAGGGCCAGCGCCATATCCATGCCCGCGGTTACCCCTGCCGACGTATAGATATTGCCGTCGCGCACGTAGAGCGTATCCGCCGATACCGAACAATTGGCGACGCGGGACAGCTCCTGGCAATAAGCCCAATGCGTCGTCGCCCGGCGGCCATCCAGCAGTCCCGCCGCCGCCAGGATAAACGCCCCGGTGCAGATCGATCCGACACGGTCCGAGCGGGCGGCCGCACCCTTCAACCAGGACAGGATCGCTGCATTGGCCGCCACCTGCCGATGGCCGACGCCCCCGGCGACAAGCAGCGTATCGGCCCGATCCACATCGAAACAGGATCGCGACGCCATGATTTCAAGGCCGCTCGACATGCGGACCGAACCCGCCCGTTCCGCCACGATTTCGACGCTGTAGGGCGTCCATCCCGCTTCGACATGCTCTTCCGTCCACCGCGCCGTGCGGGAGAAGATTTCCAGCGGTCCGGTCACATCCAATATCTGCGCGTCGGGAAAAGCCAGCATGACGATGCGGTGCGTGTCTCGATGCGTGGCTTGCTGCATGGGGACGCTTCGACGCAATCCTGCGCGAAAGTCAATTGCTCGCTTATCCAGCAGCAGAGCGCGACCGGCCCGCACATGCCTGGCCATCGCAGCCTGCTCGCTGTCCGCAGCTTCGACGAATGGCATAGGGCGTTCGATGTAAAGGACGGAAAGCCGTATCTGCCCCCTGAACAACGGCTGAAAGTCTGGTAAGCATGAAGCGGCGGAGGCTTCCCCCTCCGCCGCTCTTTTGTTTTTCAGCCGTGAAGGGAGAGGTTCGCTGAGCCGGCGAATCCATTATGCGCTTGCGGGCATATTGCTCGTCATTCTCGTCATCCTCGTCGCTTCGGGCGGATCCGGAAAGGGGGCCGGGACCGAAGGCGGCATGGCGAAAGCATCGGGCCTGAAGGCGGCGCTCACGCGAATCGTTGATGCCGAGCCCCGGCCAAGCAAGGTCGATTATGCCCGGCTCGACCGGCTTCTTACCGAATTGGCGGGGCGCAAGCCGGTCGTCGGTCTCGCCGTCGCGGTGGTCGAAAATGGCGAAATCCGCTTCATGAAGGGTTATGGGGAGACCGTCGCGGGCAGCGGCGATCCCGTCACGACCAGCACCGTGTTCCGCTGGGCCTCGGTATCGAAGGGTGTGGCGGCCGATATGGTCGCGAAGCTCGCCGCGGAAGGCGAGTTGTCGCTCTACGATCCGGCCGGCAAATATGCGCCCTCGCTCCGCCTGCCGGGCGCGGCCGAGCAAAAGGCGACGGTGTCCGACATTCTGTCCCACCGTCTCGGCCTTTTCGCCCATGCCAACGATTCGAAGCTGGAGGACGGCATGGACGCGCGCCTCCTTCGCAGCGAACTGGCCACCCTCAACCTCATCTGCCCGCCCAGCCAATGCCATGCCTACCAGAACGTCGCCTATGACGCGGCGAGCGAGATCGTCGAGAAGGTGACGGGCCAGCCTTATCCGCAAGCGGTGCGCGAGCGCCTGTTCATGCCGCTAGGCATGACCAGCGCGACCGCGACCCGCGAAGGCCTCTATGCCGCGAAAAGCTGGGCCAGGCCGCATCGCGGCGGCAAGGAGTCCAAGCCGGTCGAGGTCACCGATTCCTATTATCGCGTGCCCGCCGCGGGCGGCATCAACAGCTCGATCAAGGATCTGGCGCTCTGGATGATCGCGCAGATGGGCGGCATGCCGGACGTGCTGCCGGAGGGCGCGCTGGAAGCGGTGCAGACGCCGCTCACCGCCACGCCGGGCGAACTCGGCCGCCTCCGCATCGCTCGCGAGCGGCTGAAATCGGCGCAATATGGCCTCGGCTGGCGCATCTACGATTATGCCGGCCACCGCGTCGTCGGTCATCGCGGCGGCGTCACCGGCTACCGCTCGCTGATCCTCTTCGATCCCCAGCAGAAGAGCGGCGTCGTTGCGCTGTGGAACAGCGCGACCAGCCAGCCCGCGGGGATCGAATTCGAAGTGCTCGACATGCTTTACGGCCTGGAGCCCAAGGACTGGCTAAAGCTGGAAAGCTAAAAATCATCCCCGTACCGGGGGGGATCCAATCACGGCCGTATCCGCGCCCAAATCGGCAAATGGTCCGAGGCTTTCCGCGCCGACGCGCTCTGGTGCGCACCGCTCTCCAAAATCTCGACTCCTCCCGAAACCATGATCCGGTCGAGCTGCGCCACCGGCCGCCGCGCGTGGAAGCTCTTCCCGCAATCGGCAAGGCGATAGTGGTGCCCGAAATCGCGCAAGCATCCCCCCTTGGCGCTCCATTCGTTGAGATCGCCCATCAGCACTGTCGGCAGCCCCCTTTCTTCATGCTCCAGTCGGTGGAGGATCGCATGCGCCTGCCGCCGCCGCCACAGGCCGGAGAGATCGAGATGCATGCCGACGACCCGCAGCGCCTCGCCATGCACCCGTACGTCCGCCATCACCGCGCCGCGCGGTTCGAGCGAGGGGAGGTGGAGCATCGCATGTCCGGTCACCTCGGCATCCTTCCGCACCAGGATCGCATTGCCGTGCCAGCCGAGGCTGCCGTCGCGCGCGCCGAATGGGACCGGGCGATAATCGCTATGCTCTTCGATCATGTGGAGGGGGAGGGCGCTCTGCCGTTCGCCGAAGCGCCGGTCGGCCTCCTGCAGCGCCACCACGTCCGCCCCCACTTCGTTCAGCACGTCGAGAATGCGATCCGGCCGCCGCCGCCGGTCGGTGCCCACGGCCTTGCGCATATTGTAGCTGGCGACGAGGATCATTACGCCCCTGTGTGGTGATTGCCGGTCGCCGATGCAACGCGGCAGCCCTCGCTTCTTTCCCCCATCCTGCTAACAAGCCTTCATGGCGAAACCCCGGAAACGTTATGTCTGCCAGGCCTGCGGATCGGTCTCCAGCCGCTGGCAGGGCCAGTGCGCCGACTGTTCGGAATGGAACACGCTGGTCGAGGACGCGTCCGAAATCGTGACTCCTTTCTCCGCCAAGCACAATCTCCGTTCCGGCGGCCGCGCGGTCGCTCTCGTCGGCCTCGACGCGGACATCGCGCTCCCCGACCGGACAAAAACCGGCATCGCCGAATTCGACCGCGCGCTCGGCGGGGGCGTGGTGACGGGTTCGGCGACGCTCATTGGCGGCGACCCCGGCATCGGCAAATCGACCCTGCTCCTCCAGGCCGCGGCCAACATCGCCGCGCGCGGGCTCTCCGTCGCCTATATCTCCGGCGAGGAAGCCGCCGATCAGGTCCGCCTCCGCGCCCGCCGCCTCGGCCTGGGTCAGGCTCCGGTCCAGCTCGCCGCCGCCACGTCCGTCCGCGACATCCTGACGACTTTGGGGGAGGGCGCGCCGCCCGCCTTGCTTGTCATCGATTCGATCCAGACCATGCATTCCGACTTGATCGAGGGCGCCCCCGGCACGGTGAGCCAGGTCCGCGCCTCGGCCCAGGAATTGATCCGCTTCGCCAAGGAAAGCGGCACCGCGCTGATCCTCGTCGGCCACGTCACGAAGGACGGCAGCATCGCGGGGCCCCGCGTGCTCGAGCATATGGTCGACACCGTCCTTTCCTTCGAAGGCGAGCGCAGCCACCAATATCGCATCCTCCGCGCCGTGAAGAACCGCTTCGGCGGCACCGACGAGATCGGCGTTTTCTCGATGCAGGAAGAGGGGCTGCAGGAGGTCGCCAACCCCTCGGCCCTCTTCCTCACCCATCGCGGCGAGGCCGTGTCCGGCGCCACCGTCTTTCCCGCGCTTGAAGGCACGCGCCCCGTTCTGGTTGAAATCCAGGCGCTCACCGTCCGCCTCGCCAGCGGCGCCACGCCGCGCCGCGCCGTGGTCGGCTGGGATTCGGGCCGCCTCGCCATGATCCTCGCCGTGCTGGAGGCGCGCTGCGGCCTCAGCTTCTCGACGGCCGAAGTCTATCTGAACATCGCGGGCGGCTACCGGGTCGGCGATCCCGCCGCCGATCTCGCCGTCGCCGCCGCCCTCGTCTCCGCGCTGTCCGAACGCCCCGTGCCTGCCGACACCATCGCGTTCGGCGAAGTCTCGCTTTCAGGCGAACTCCGCCCCGTCGCCCATGGTGCCCTCCGCATGAAGGAAGCCGCCAAACTGGGCTTCGAACGCGCGCTTGTTCCGGCTTCCTTGAAGGGTGAGAAGGGGCCGCTTGCCCTCACGGGCTTCCGCACCTTGGGCGAGCTGGTGGATCATATGCTGGGGCGCTAGCACCTCGCGTTCCTGCGCCCCTAGGAGCACAATGAAACAGGCGAAAACCCCTCTTCCCCAACTTCTCCGCACCCCTTAGCAGGAACCGCATGACCGCACTCGATATCATCACCCTGCTGCTCGTCGGCGGCGGCCTCGTCCGCGGCTTTCTGCGCGGCTTCGTCACCGAAGTGCTGGCGCTGGCCGCCTGGATCGCGGCCATCGCGGCGCTGAAGCTCTTCCACACCCCGCTCGCCGCGCGGCTGGAGGAACCGGTCGGCACCGTGTCGGGCGCGTCCGTGCTGGCCTTCGCCGTCATCTTCCTCGGCGTGTTCGTCACCGGCAAGCTCGTCTCGCACCGCATCGGCGGCGCGACCCGCAAGTCGATCGTGGGGCCGGTGGACCGCGTACTCGGCGGCGGTTTCGGCGCACTGAAGGGCTTGATCGGCGCGACCCTGCTCTTCCTCGCCGCGAGCCTTGCCTACGACCTGTTCTACGGCCGCGATGCCGAGCGTCCGGAATGGATGATGAACTCGCGCACCTATCCTCTGCTCAACGCCAGCGGCCGGGCCATCGTCGATTTCGTCGAGACGCGGCGCGGCAGAGAAGCCGACATCGAGGATCGGGAAGCTGCCGTGGAGAACCGTCAGTGACGGAAATCCGCCTCCACGACACATTGGCGCGGAAAAAGCGGGCCTTCGTGCCCGCCGATCCAAGTCGGGTGACGATGTATGTGTGCGGTCCCACCGTCTATAACCGCGCCCATATCGGCAATGCGCGCCCCGCCGTGGTGTTCGACGTCCTCGCCCGCCTCCTGCGCCACGCCTATGGCGAAGGTACTTTGGTCTACGCCCGCAATGTGACGGACGTCGATGACAAGATCATCGACGCGGCGAAGGCTGAAGGCGTCGATCCCTCCGTCATCACGCGGCGCTATGAGGATTTCTATCTCGCCGACATGGGTGCGCTGGGCGTCCTTCCGCCCACGCTTGCGCCCAAGGCGACCGAGAATGTGGGCGAGATGATTGCCATGATCGCCCGCCTGATCGAAACCGGCAATGCTTACGAAGCGGACGGCCACGTCCTCTTCCACGTTCCCTCCGATCCCGATTACGGCGCATTGGGTCGCCGCGACCGGGATGCGATGATCGCCGGCGCCCGCGTCGAGGTCGCCTCCTACAAGAAAGACCCCGCCGACTTCGTCCTCTGGAAACCTTCGGCGCCCGAAGTCATCGGCTGGGACAGCCCCTGGGGCCGCGGCCGCCCCGGCTGGCACATCGAATGCTCGGCGATGATCGAGCGGCATCTGGGCGAGACGATCGACATTCACGGCGGCGGCCTCGACCTCATCTTCCCGCATCACGAAAACGAAATCGCCCAAAGCCGCTGCGCCCACCACGGCGCCCCGCTCGCCCGCTACTGGATGCACAACGGCTTCCTGTCGATGGCGGGAGCCGAGAAGATGTCGAAATCGCTCGGCAACGTAGTGACCGTCGCCGACCTGCTCGCGCAGGGCCACAAGGGCGAAACCCTTCGACTCGCTCTCCTGTCGGCCCACTATCGTCAGCCGCTTGAATGGTCTGACCAGCTCATCGCGCAATCGAAAGCGACTTTGGACCGGCTTTATCGCGCGGCGGGCGACGCCGAGCCCGCCAGCCCGGATGCGGCCGTGATCGAAGCCATCGCCGACGACCTAAACACGCCGCTCGCTCTATCCCGCCTCGGCGCGATCGAGGATTCCGGCGTGCTGAAGGCAAGCGCCGCCCTTCTCGGCTTCCTCACCGAAAGCGCCGCCCACTGGTTTCAGGGCGAAGGCGACGCCCGGATCGACGCCCTGATCGCCGCCCGCACCGAAGCCAAAAAAAGTAAGAACTTCGCCGAGGCCGACCGCATCCGCGCCAACCTCGCGGCGGAAGGAGTCGTGCTGGAAGACGGCTCCGGCGGAACCACCTGGCGACGCTCCTGAAGCGCATTTTGCGCGCCGCGCTGACCGCAGTTCACAACGTCAAAACTGTATTAATTCGGCATTCACCTCTTTTTTGTGACATGCCCGTCATGATTTTGGATTGGTGAGGAGTCTTATGAAAGTACTGACCTTTTTTGCCATTCTGTTTGCTCCGGTGGCTGCCGCGATGGCGCAAGACGCCCAGAATTCGGCTCGCCCTGCCATTGCCGCGCCTGCTCGTCACCTGGTTATGATGACGCGAGCCGGGCCGAATTTCGCCAAATTGCGTGACCATATGGAAGAGGCAAAAGCTCACCAAGCGATCTACGAGCGCCTCGCAGCCGAAGGGCACACGATCGCGGGTGGAGCCTTCGAAGGGCAGCCGGTATTGGGCATGACGATCTGGACCGAGGGAGTGGACGAAGCGAAGGCGCGTGAGCTTATCAAGGACGATCAGCTGCCGAAGCTCGGCATCGTGGAATATGAGTTTCGCGTGCTGGGCGTCCGCATGGGCTCGTTCAAAAAATGAGTTCTCAATAACTCACGCCCAGCTCCGCTCGGCACTCGTCCGAGCCTGAGGCTGGCAAGCTGGGGCAGTTCGCTTCTCAAGTGTGAAAGATCGCCCGTTTCACTCTCCGGATGGCGCATTGCTGGCGCGGGGCCGCGCGCGGCTCTATATGCTCCGCATGACCACGGCGCTCTACAACCGGGACATTCTTCGGCTCGCGGCTTCCATCCCGCATCATGTGCGGCTTGCCGATCCGCAAGCGAGTGCAGAACGCCGATCGCCGGTGTGCGGCAGCCGGATTGTCGTCGACCTTGTCCTCGACCATGACGGCCGCGTCGCAGCGCTGGGACAAGAGGTGAAGGCCTGCGCGCTGGGGCAGGCCTCGGCTTCGCTGATGGGCGCTTCAGCCATCGGCCGCACCGCCGCCGATCTTGCCGCCGCCCGCGCCGCGCTCGCCGACTTCTTTGGCCGCCGCCGCGGCGATCCGGGCGATTGGCCGGGCATCGCCATTCTGAAGGACGCGCTGCCTTACACCGCCCGCCATCCTTCGATCCTCTTGCCGTTCGATGCGGTCGCGGCTGCGGCTGCGGAAGCGGCGGCAGCGAACGGCCCTCTCAAAGCCGGAGGACGATGATGGAAGGAAGCGGCGCCACCGCCTTGATGCTGCGCGACGGCGTGCTGCTGCTCGGCGCGGCCTTGGTGTTCGTCACCTTGTTCCGGCGCCTCGGCCTCGGCGCGGTGCTTGGCTATCTTGTCGCTGGCGCGCTCGTCGGGCCGCATGGGCTCGGCCTTGCGGGCGAGGCGGAGGCCATTCTGCACATCGCCGATCTCGGCATCGTCCTCCTTCTTTTCCTCGTCGGCCTGGAGCTGAACCCGAGCCGCCTCTGGCGCCTGCGCCGCGATATGTTCGGTCTCGGATCGCTTCAGGTCGCGGTGAGCGGGCTCGCGATCAGCGCGCTCGTCTATGTCGCCACCGGTTTCAGCGTCGCCGCCGCGCTCGCCATCGGCCTGCCGCTCGCTTTGTCCTCGACCGCGCAGGTGCTGCCCAGCCTCCGCCCGGATGCGATCAACACGCCTGCGGGGGAGCGGGCCTTTTCGATCCTCCTGTTCCAGGATCTCTCGATCGTCCCGCTCATCACGATCATCGCCGCCCTTTCGCGCGCCGATCCCGATCCGTCCGCGCCGCCGGGCTGGCAGCTCGGCCTCCTGACGGTCGCCGCGATTGCCGGCCTGGTTCTGGCCGGACGCTTCATCATCAATCCCCTGTTCCGCATCGTCGGCCGGGTCAGCGAGCGCGAATTGTTCGTGATCGCGGGACTGTTCACCGTGATGGCATCCGCCGTCGTGATGCAGTCGCTCCATCTTTCGACCGCCCTCGGCGCCTTCGTCGCGGGCGTGATGCTCGCCGATTCGCCCTACCGGCACGAATTGGAGGCGGACATCGATCCCTTCCGCTCGATCCTGCTCGGCTTCTTCTTCATCGCGGTCGGCATGATGCTGGACCTGCACGTGATCGCCGAACGGCCCTTCTTCGTCATCGCGCTCACCATCGGCCTGATCGCGATCAAGGCAAGCGTCCTCTACGGCCTCGCACGGCTGTTCGGCATGGACGGGCGCAAGGCGGTGAAGCTCGGCCTGCTCCTCAGCCAGGGCGGCGAATTCGCGTTCGTCCTTTTCGCCGAAGCGCAGCGCGCGGTCCTGATCGCGCCCGAAGCCGCCAGTCTGTTCAGCGCCGTCGTCACCCTTTCGATGGCCACGACGCCATTCCTGATGATGTTCAACGCCTGGCGCGACAGTCGCGTCCGCCCGGCGACGGATCATCTCGACGGACCGGAAACGTCGCCGGTCACAAAAGCCATCGTCATCGGTTACGGACGGTTCGGGCAGACGGTGGCGCAGATGCTGATGGCCAGGAACATCAGCGTCACGATCATCGACCGCAAGCCGAGCCAGATCGAAATTGCGGGCACGTTCGGCCAAAAGATTTATTATGGCGACGGGACGCGGCTCGACCTGCTGCGCCAGGCCGGGGCAGGGGAGGCACAGGCCCTGTTCTTCTGCGTCGACGGCCGTGGTCTCGATGCCCACCGCCTCGAGCCGATCCTGGAAGCCTTTCCACACGCCGCCGTCCACGTCCGCGCCTTCGATCGGGTTCACATCATGAGCCTTGATGGCGTCGATGTGGCGGGCACCTATCGCGAAGTATTTGAATCGGCGGTGCTGATGGGCCGCCAGGCACTGATCGGCTTTGGCTGCAGCGAGGAAGAGGCCGCCGCGATTGAGCACGAATATCGAAAGCGCGATGCCGAACGGCTGGAGCTTCAGTCCAAATCCGGCGATCTCCATGCGCTGAAGGAACGGATGTTCACCCCCGCCAATCCGATGCAGGAGACGTGATCGTTTCCCCCGCGCATTCGGTTCGGAGAAAGGCGCGCAGCCGCTCCTCCGGTACCTGATCGGTGACGAACGCCTGGCCGATCCCGCGCGACAGGATGAGCGTGATGCGCCCGTCCTTATTCTTCTTGTCCTGCCGCATATGGGCGATCAGCCGGTCCGCAGCCTGGCCCGGAATGCCGGTCGGCAGGCCCATGACGCGCAGGTGCCCGGCGACCCGCATCGCATCTTCGTCCGGACACAGTCCTTCCGCGACCGACAGCCGCATGGCGAGCGCCATGCCCGCCGCCACCGCTTCGCCGTGCAGCAATGCGCCGGAATAGCCCGCCTCCGCCTCCAGCGCATGCGCGAAGCTGTGCCCGAAGTTGAGCAGGGCGCGCCGCCCCGTCGTTTCCCTCTCATCCGCGCCGACGATCCGCGCCTTCGCCCGAACCGAAGTCTCGATGGCATGAAGCCGCGCCGCCGGGTCGCCGGAAAGCAATGCCGCGCCTTCATATTCGCACCAGCGGAAGAAATCGGCGTCGTCGATCAGGCCGTATTTCACGACCTCCGCATAACCGGCGGCCAGTTGCCGGCCGGGCAAGGTGTCGAGCAAGGCGGGATCGATGAGGACGAGGTCCGGCTGATGGAAAGCGCCCACCAGATTCTTCCCCGCCGCGACATTCACCGCCGTCTTGCCGCCGACCGACGAATCGACCTGGGCGAGCAAGGTAGTCGGGATCTGGATCAGCCCGCATCCGCGCTTCAGCAACGCCGCCGCGAGGCCCGCAAGGTCGCCGACCATGCCGCCGCCGAACGCGACGATATGATCGCTCCGCTCGATGCCGAGCGCGAGCAGCCGGTCGAGCACGCCGCCCAACGTCGCCCAATTCTTGCTCGCCTCGCCCGCCGGAACGACGATCGGCAAGGCCTCGATCCCCTCAGACCCCAGCGCCGCCGCCAGCCGTGCGCCCCATAGCCGCCACACATCATCTTCGCTCACCACCGCGATACGGCCACGGGCATAAGGGGCAAGGAGCTCGCCCGCCCGGTC
The DNA here is from genome assembly GCF_016025255.1 of Sphingosinicella flava. Taxonomy (NCBI): domain Bacteria; kingdom Pseudomonadati; phylum Pseudomonadota; class Alphaproteobacteria; order Sphingomonadales; family Sphingomicrobiaceae; genus Allosphingosinicella; species Allosphingosinicella flava. Next base: position 977,730 of record NZ_CP065592.1, on the reverse strand, counting down.
CAGCAGCCCCGCCGCGATCCGCACGGGATAGGCATTGCCTCCCGCCGCCACGTCCACGACCGTCACGCCGCGCTCCGCAGCGCGCTTAGCGCCTTCAGGATATCGGCCACCGCGCGGTCGTGCGGTGAGGGGAGGGTGCGGATATGGATATGGGCCTCGGCATAAATGGGGTTCCGGATCTCGGCGAGGTCGCGAAGGAAAGGCAAAGCTTCCTTGTCGCGCAAGAGGGGGCGAGTGTCGCGGCGCGAGACTCGTTCGGCCAATATTTCGGGCTCGGCGTCCAGCCACACGGCGATGCAGCGCGACAGGATCAGCCGCCGGGTCCGCTCGTTCATGAACGCGCCGCCGCCGGTCGCGATCACCTTGGGCGGTCCTTCGATCAGGCGGGCGATCACCCGCCGCTCGCCGTCGCGAAAGCTCTCCTCGCCATATTGCTCGAAGATTTCGGCGATGCTTCGGCTGGCGGCGGTTTCGATCTCATGGTCCGAATCGACGAAGGGCATTTTGAGCCTTCGGGCGAGCCGTCGCCCGACCGTCGACTTGCCCGCGCCCATCAGGCCGACGAGCACGATCGAGCGGTCGAAGGAGGAGATTGGTCTCGCCATGCCGCCGGGGCTATACATAGGGGCGCATCGTGAGGCAAAAGGCCCGCATCGTCCAATCCCTTGTGCCAATTTTACGGGAAAGCTGATGCCGCGATCCGTCCTCCTTCTCCTCATCATCCTCATCGCGCTCGTCGCCGGCGCGGTCTATCTGTCCCGCAGCGCGACCGAAGTGCCGACCACGCGCATGGAGCAGGACGTGACGAATGAAGCGCTGGCGCAATAAGGCCCTGATCCTGGCGGGAATCTCTCTCGCCGCCGCGATCCCCGCGATCAGCCAGGAAACGCCCGAATCGCTGTTGCCGCCTGGCTTCGAGGATCCGGAAACCCTGCCTCCGCCAGTGCAGAACGTTCAGGCGCCGGCACAGGGACAGCGCCCGCCCGCGCAAGCCCCTGCGCCGTCCGCGGCCGCGCCGTCGGATGTCGTGATCAGCGACACGCCCGACGCGGCGTCGGAAGAGCTCGCCGCCCGTCCGCCCCAGCAACCCGGCGCCTTCGACCTGCCCGAAGGGGCGCGGCGCGATCCAACGATGGTCGGTGTCCTCGGGCCCGATAATTGGGGGCTCGGCGCCGACGCCTTCCGGGGCGCGAGCGGCCCCTTCCTCTTCTCGCTGATGCGGCGGATGGATGCGCCGCTGCCGTCACGCTGGGCTTCGATCCTGTTGCGCCGGGCCTTGCTGACCCAGGCCGCCGCGCCGCCGGGCGTGCAGCCTGCGTCCTGGGCGGCGGAACGGGCTTGGCTGCTGCTTCGCATGGGCGAGGCGGACGCCGCCCGCATGCTGGTGCAGCAGGTCGATGTCGATCGCTACACGCCGCACATGATGGAGGTGAGCGCGCAAACCGCGCTCGCCACCGCCGATCCCGCCGCGCTTTGCCCGCTCGTCGAACCGGCGAAAGCGGTGTCCGATGCATCGACCTGGCCGCTTGCCGACGCCATGTGCGCCGCGCTCGCCGGCGAATCGGGGCGGGCAAGCACGTTGATCGATCAGGCGCGTCGGCGCGACGGCTCCGGCATCGATCTGATGCTCGCCGAAAAGATCGTCGGTGCGGGATCCAATACGCGCCGCGCCGTCAATCTCGACTGGGCTGGCGTCGACCGCCTGACGCCCTGGCGTTTCGGCCTCGCGGCGGCGGCGGGCACGGAAATCCCCGCCACGCTGATGCAGGGGGCAGGCCCGCGATATTGGGCCTGGCAGGCGCGCGCGCCGATGCTGCCGCTGGAGCAGAGGTTGGCGGCCTCCCACATCGCCGCTTCTCTCGGCGTATTTTCGAGCGCGGCGCTGGTCGAGCTATACAGCCTCATCGGCGACCGCACCGATCCTGCGGACATGCAGGGCAGCATGGCGCAGCGCCTGGGCCGCGCTTATGCCGGCCCGGTCGACGATCGCATCGCCGCCCTGCGCGAATTGTGGGAGGGCGGGGACACGCCGGCCGAACGTCATGCGCGGCTCATCATGACGGCGGGCGCCGCCGCGCGCATTGCACCGTCTAAGGATCGGGAGGACATTGCGGGGCGGCTCGTCGCCGCGATGCTGACGGCCGGCATGGACCGCCGCGCGGCCCGGTGGCTGCCGGTCGCGGCCGAAATGGACGGCGAGAGCGGCCATCTCGCTTGGACGTTGCTGGCGGTCGGCGCGCCGGATGTCACGGTGGACGCGGGCAGGGTCGGCGACATTGTCGATGCCGACGAGACCGCGGAACGGAAACGGTCGCGCCTGCTGGTCGCGGCGCTCGCGGGGCTGGGCCGGATCGATGCGGCCACCGCCGGGCGTTTTGGCGAAGACCTCGGCATCGCATTCACGCGACAAAACGCCTGGACGCAGGCGTTGGAGGAGGCCGCCTCGCGCCGTCAAAAAGGCACCGTCGCGATCCTGTCGGGCATCGGCATGCAGACCGGGGCGTGGACGGGCGTGCCGCCGGAACATCTTTACCGCATCGTTCGCGCGTTGCGCTCGGTCGGCCTCGAATATGAAGCCCACATGATTGCCGCCGAGGCTTTGTACCGGGCCTGATTGGATGAGCGAGGATCGCCAGCAGATCGCCGCCTTCCTGGAAATGCTGGCGGCGGAGGCGGGCGCCGCGCGCAATACGTTGCTCGCTTATGCCCGCGATCTTCACGGCGCGTCGGAATTGCTGGGGGGACGGCTCGCCGTCGCGACATCCGGCGATGTGTCGAAACTCGGCGGAGAATGGATGGCGCTGAAACGGGCGACCGTGGCGCGCAAGGCCGCGGCGCTCCGCCGGTTCTACGGGTTCCTGCTGGATGAAGGATATCGGAAGGACGACCCGTCCGCAGCCCTCCCGCGTCCGGCAAGCGAGCGGCCCTTGCCGAAAATCCTCGATCATCGTTCGGTCGACGCCCTGTTCGCCGAGCTGGAGCGGCGCAAGCGGGAAGAGGAAAGCAGCGGCACGATCCGCATGATCGCGCTCGTTGAGCTGCTCTACGGATCGGGCTTGCGCGCCACGGAACTGGTCTCGCTGCCGCGCAACGCCGTGCAGCCGGATAAGCCGTTCCTGATCCTCAAGGGCAAGGGCGGACGGGAACGGCTGGTGCCTTTGTCCGACCGCGCGCGCGCCGCCGTTGCGGAATGGAGCGCCTTCGTGCCCCGGGATTCGCTTTGGCTGTTTCCATCCGGCAAGAGCCATTTGAGCCGGGTGCGCCTTTACCAGCTTCTCAAGGATCTGGCGGCAGCCGCCGGAATTCCGCCCGACCGGGTGAGCCCTCACGTCCTGCGCCATGCCTTCGCGACTCATCTGCTGGAGGGCGGCGCCGACCTGCGCGCGCTCCAGATGCTGCTCGGCCACGCGGACATCGCGACGACGCAAATCTACACCCATGTCGACAGCCGCCATCTGGTCGAGCTGGTGAACAGCCGCCACCCGCTCGTTGACGTAACGACAAAGCGGCCGTAACCCCGCGCTCCATGGCGACTTATCTCGATTTCGAAAAGCCGATCGCGGAGCTGGAAGCGCGCGTGGCCGAGCTGCGCGACACGGCGGCGGCGGGGGAACTCAACATCGACGCCGAAATCGGCAAGCTCGAGGCGAAAGCCGAGAAATTGCTGCGCGAGACTTATGGACGGCTGACGCCCTGGCAGAAAACGCAGGTCGCGCGCCATCCCGAACGGCCGCATTTCAAGGATTATGTGGCGGGCTTGATCGAAGATTTCGTGCCGCTGGCCGGAGACCGCGCTTTCGCCGACGATCAGGCGATCATTGGCGGGCTCGGCAAATTGGGCGGCCGCAAGGTCATGCTGATCGGCCACGAAAAAGGCGATGACACGGCGAGCCGCATCAAGCACAATTTCGGCATGGCGAAGCCGGAAGGCTATCGCAAGGCGATCCGCCTGATGAAGCTCGCCGATCGTTTCGGCATTCCGGTCGTCACCCTGGTCGATACGCCCGGCGCCTTTCCGGGCGTGCAGGCCGAAGAGCGCGGCCAGGCCGAAGCGATCGCGCGGTCGACCGAGGAATGTCTTTCCCTGTCCGTGCCGATCGTCGCCGTGATCGTCGGCGAGGGCGGGTCCGGCGGCGCCATCGCGCTGGCCGCGGCGAACCGCGTGCTGATGCTCGAACATTCCGTCTATGCGGTGATCTCGCCCGAAGGTTGTGCCTCGATCCTGTGGCGCACCGCCGAAAAAGCGGCGGACGCCGCCGAAGCCATGCGCGTGACCGCGGGCGACCTCAAGGCGTTGGGCGTCATCGATCGCATCGTCGACGAACCGGTGGGCGGCGCGCACCGGGAAAGGGCGGGCGCCATCGCCGCTCTAGGCGCGGCGGTCGGCGAGGAACTGGACCGCTATGCGGCGATGAGCGCGGCCGAAATCCGCACCGAACGCCGCCAGAAATTCCTCAACATCGCCTGATCGGCGGCGCGTCCAGCCCGGTGCTGGACGGAACCCCAAGCAAATTCCTGTGTTCATTTCGGATCGTAAATTTCCCGAATAGAATCAGGAGTGCCGGTTCATGAAGACCAAGATGCTAGCCGTGCTGTCCGCCTCTCTTCTGGCGGTCGGCTGCGCGACCGGAGGACTCGTGGGCGAAGGGCCCAATCGCCAGATTTCTCAAAGCGCGGCGCAGACGGCGGCGCAGCAGCACCCGCAGATCATCGAGGAGTTCGGCGGCGCCGAAACCAGCGCGCGGAGCTCCTATGTCACCAGCGTCGGACGCCGGGTCGCGGCTCAATCGGGCGTCCGGGGCGCAGGGGCGGGCGCCTATACCTTCACGACACTGAATTCGCCGGTTCTCAATGCCTTTGCGGTGCCGGGCGGCTATATCTACATCACCCGCGAGCTGCTGGGTTTGATGGACGACGAGGCGGAGCTTGCTTCCGTCCTCGGCCACGAAATCGGCCATATCGCCGCGGACCACTCAGCCCAGCGCTCCAGCCGGTCGCAGATCAGCCAAGTGCTTGCCGCTCTGGCAGGCGTGGTGACCGGATCGAGCCAAGTCGCGCAGGTCGCGAGCACCCTCAGCCAAGGCCTGGTCCTCAATTACTCCCGAAGCCAGGAATTCCAGGCCGACGATCTCGGCATCCGCTACATGGCGGGCGCCGGCTATGATCCGGGCGCATCACCGACTTTGCTAACCTCGCTCGGGGCCGCCACATCTCTCGAAACACGCGTGTCGGGCGGTCCGGACGAACGATCGATCCCGTCCTGGGCGCGAAGCCATCCGCTCAGCGCCGATCGCGTCACTCGTGCTACGCGCCAGGCGAACGCGACGGGCCTCGCCAATCGCGGCACGCGCAATCGGGATCAGTTCCTCGCGCAGATCGATGGCATGTTGTGGGGCGACGATCCCGCGCAGGGCGTCGTCGAAGGCCGCAATTTCTTCCATCCCGACCTGCGGCTTCGTTTCACAGTTCCCAATGGCTACGGTATCCAAAATGGAACGCGCGCCGTGACGGTGTCGGGCGCCAACGGCCAGGCTATGTTCTCTGGCGGACGCTATCAGGGCGATCTGGGCAGCTATATCGCGCAGGTTTTCCGCGGTTTGGCCGGCCAGACCCAGCTCAATTTTTCACAGCCGCGCGCGACGACGGTGAACGGCATTCCCGCCGCTTATTCGACGGCGCGTGTCGCCACTCAGCAAGGGCAGGTCGACCTCACCGTCTTCGCCTATCAGTGGGATTCGAATACCGCTTACCATTTCGCGACGCTGACGCGGGCGGGAACCGGGCTTGGGCCGTTCAGTTCGCTGGTGGGTTCCGTCGCACGGCTGTCGGCCACGGAAGCCGCGGCGATCCGGCCGCGGGTCATCGATGTCGTGACGGTCCGCGCGGGCGATACGGTGCAGAGTCTCGCCAGCCGCATGGCGTATAACGACTTGAAGCTCGAACGCTTCCTCGTCCTCAACTCCCTCGCCGCGAACAGCCAGCTTCGCGCGGGGGACAAGGTGAAATTGATCGTCTACGGCAATCGGAGCTGACACGAAAAAGGGCGGCAGGAAGCCTGCCGCCCTTCTCACTTTATATTATGAAATATTAGCTCGCCGCGTTAGCCAGCGCGCCGTTGACGTCTTGGAATGTGTTTTCAAGCTGGTTGCCAACACTGGCCATAGCAGTGATAGCGGCAACGGCGATGAGGGCCGCGATCAGGCCATATTCGATGGCGGTCGCGCCCTTGGCATTCTTCAAAAGATTGCGAATTTTCAACATTTCCGATCTCCTTGTCCGTAGGAAGTGTCCACTCTTCCTGCCTCGCCCTAGGGGGTTAAGCTGTTCGGGTTTACGATTGAGAAGTTGCAAAAAACTTAACATCAACGCGCCATTGCGTTCGCGACGTCATCATAGACTTGGCTGAGCATGCCATTGGATTGGCCGCCCACTTGTGACATTACGCCCACGATAGACAAGGCGATCAGGCTCGCCACCAAGCAATATTCGATGGCGGTCGCGCCTGAGCAACAATGAGGCAGTTTTTTCAGCATTCATCATCCCCCCAAGCGGAATGTCGCACGAATACCTGCCTTAAATCCAGATTATTTCTTAAGGAATGAATGGAATTCATGCTTAATTCGACGTTAACCGTAGTTGCGGTTGCCTTGGTCGATAGCCAAGGTCGTGTTTTACTTCAGAAAAGATCCGCCCATCGCGCCATGGCGGGTCTCTGGGAATTTCCCGGCGGCAAGGTCGAGGCGGGCGAGCGGCCGGAGGTGGCGCTGATCCGCGAGCTGAAGGAAGAATTGGGGATCGACACGGACGCCGCCTGCCTGGCGCCCGCCACCTTCGCGAGCGCGGATCTCGGCGAACGGCACCTCCTCCTGCTGCTCTACGTCTGCCGCAAATGGCGCGGCACGCCGGAGCCGCTGGATTGCGATGGCCTCCAATGGGTTCGTCCGCACCAGATGTTCGCGCTCGATATGCCCCCCGCCGACAAGCCGCTGATCGGCCTGCTCGACGCGCTGATCTAGGGGCGGCCCGGCACAGCCCCCTTCAGCGCATCGGCGAGCGAAACCCGGCCGCTTCCGCGGGGGGCGGGCTGGGGCTGATCGGGTGCCGGAGCCCAGCCCGAAAGATAGATGATTTCGAACGTTTCGCCGGTCTTGCCGTCCGGATCGGCCAATTCGGAAAATCGGCTGAGGGCAGCGAGGAGGCCGGCCTTCAGCACCGGCCGGCGCGGCCTGTTGGCCAGGACGTTCGTCGCGCCCATCGCTCTTAAGTCCGACACAAGCCCCATCAGATGCGGAAAGCGGACCGGGACGGCCGCGCTGTCCGCGACGGGGAGCGCGAAACCGGCCCGGGTGAGGAGGTCGCCCGCCGCTCGGAGGTCGATCTGGGGATGGATATGCGGCGCTGCGGCGCCCGCGCTTTCATCCGCCGCCATCATGGCCGCGCGCAACGCGGGTAGGCTGCGGGCACCCGCGAACGCGGCCAGAAACAAGCCGTCGGGCCGCAGGGCGCGGCGGATCAAGGTCAGGGCGCCGGGCAGGTCGTTGACGCTGTCGAGAACGCCGACCGACATGACGAGATCGAAGGATTCGGGAGGAAAAGCCAGCTTGTCCTCGTCCGCGCATATCCCGCCCGCCGCTTCGGCGAAGCGCGCGCCCGCGTCGAGCGGCGTGACGGTCATGCCCCGCGCGCGAAGCTGGCCAGTCAAATATCCCCCGCCGCAACCGAGATCCAGGACATCGCGGAAATCCCGCTTCACCAAATCGAGCCGGTCCAGCAATTCGTCGGCGGCAAGGCGGTGAAGATAGTCGGCACTCGCGAACCGGGGCTGGGCGCGATCGCGGCGCAGGCGGCGCAGGGCGCGGTCGAAAGGCGTGTCGATGCTCACGCGCGGGCTTGTGCAGCGCGGCGGGCTGGATGACAAGAAAGCGATGATGGCGGCGGCGGCAAGAGGATTGAGCTGGGCGTTGCGGCGCGCTGTGGATTACGCCCTGCCGCCCCGCTGCGGCGCGTGCGGAACGGTGACCGACGGTCCGCACCGCTTTTGCGTCGCCTGCTGGCAATCGTTGCATTTCCTGGGCGAGCCTTGCTGCGTCCGCTGCGGCTTCCCATTCGATTTCGCGCGGGACGCGGAGGAGGAATGCGGCGCTTGCCTCGCCGATCGGCCGCCGTTCGACCGGCTGCGCGCCGCCGTCGCTTACGGCCCGGTCGCGCGAACGGTCGCGCTGAAGCTCAAATATGCCCGCCGCCCCGGTGTCGCCGAAACGCTGGCGCGCTTCATGGCCCGCCATGCCCGCGACCTTGCCCCCGATGCCGTGATCGTGCCGGTGCCCCTGCATCGCTGGCGAATTTGGCGCAGGGGCTACAATCAGTCGGCGTTGATCGCGGCGGCGCTCGCCCGCCTCACCGGCCGCGCGGCCGTGCTGGACGGGCTGCGCCGGGTCAAGCCAACGCCGCCGCTGCGCGGCATGGGCCGCAACGCGCGGGCGCGGGCGATGCGCGGCGCCTTCGCAGTGACGCCGGAGGGAAAGGCATGCTTTGCCGGCCGCCCCGTCCTCCTGGTCGACGATGTCTATACCAGCGGCGCGACGGCCCGCGTCTGTGCGGCCGTCCTGAACCGCGCGGGCGCGGCGCGGGTGGACATAATCTGCTGGGCGCGGGTTATTCGTGACGATTGACAAGCCTGCGGGCGCGCCGCACGTCCGCCCGCAAGACAGTAAGGAAGATTGAATGGCCCGCGTCGAAATCTATACGAAGATGTTCTGCCCTTATTGCGCCCGCGCGAAGACATTGCTTGCCGCCAAGGGCGTCGATTTCGCCGAATATGACATCACCATGGGTGGCCCGCAGCGTCAGGAAATGCTGGGCCGCGCCAACGGCCGCACCACGGTCCCGCAGATTTTCATCGACGATCGCCATGTCGGCGGTTGCGACGACCTCCATGCCCTCGACCGGGATGGAAAGCTCGATCCGCTGCTGGACGCCTGAATGAAGATTGCCTTGTACCAAGCGCGGACCGGCATCGATCCGGATGCCAGCGCGCGGGACATCGGCCAGGCCGTGCGCGATGCGGCGGCGGCCGGTGCCGTCATGCTTTTCACGCCGGAAATGAGCGGCATGCTGGACCGCGAGCGTGAACGGGCGCGCGCCAACCTTCGGCCGGAGGCTGAAGATGCGGTGCTTGCCGCCGCCCGCGCGGCGGCGCGGGATGCGGGCATCTGGGTCCACCTCGGATCGCTCGCCTTGAAGGACGAGCGCGCCGACGGCCGCCTCGTCAATCGCGGCTTTGTCATCGACGGGGCGGGCGAAATCCGCGCGCGCTACGACAAGATGCACCTGTTCGACGTCGACCTTCCGACCGGCGAAAGCTGGCGCGAATCGGCGGCTTACGGCGCGGGGGAGGGGCCGGTGGCGGTGGAAACGCCGCTTGGGCTTCTCGGCCTCTCCATCTGTTACGACATTCGCTTTCCGGACCTGTATCGCGCCCTCACCGATGCCGGGGCGGTGATCCTCTCCATCCCCGCCGCTTTCACGGTGCCGACGGGCGAGGCCCATTGGCACGCCTTGCTCCGCGCGCGGGCCATCGAAGCCGGCGTGTTCGTCGTCGCGACGGCGCAAAGCGGCCGCCATGCGGACGGCCGCGAAACCTTCGGTCATTCGCTGGTGGTCGGCCCTTGGGGCGAAGTCCTGCTCGACATGGGCGATGCAAACGGGCTGGGCTTTGCGGAGATTGACCCGGCGGCGGTGGAAGCCGTCCGCGCTCGCGTCCCCGCCATCCGCCATCGCAGGGCCATAGGCCCGGTCAGGGTCGTGCGATGATCGTCTTCGACCTCCGCTGCGGCCAGGATCACGTCTTCGAAATCTGGTTCGGTTCGTCCGGCGATTATGCGGACCAGAAAGCGCGCGGTTTGGTGGCCTGCCCCTATTGCGGCGATACGGATGTCGACAAGGCGGTGATGGCCCCGCGCGTGTCCGCAAAGGGCAATCGCGCCGCGCCTGATATGCGGCCTGTCGCGAGCCAAAATCCGGAGGCGATGAAGGACATGATGGCCGCCATGGCCGCCCTTCAGAAACGGATGCTCGCCCAATCCACTTATGTCGGGGGCCGCTTCGCCGACGAAGCGCGCGCCATCCACCATGGCGAAAAGGATGCCCGTCCGATCCACGGCAAGGCGACGGCGGCGGAAACGCGGAGCCTGATCGAGGAAGGCGTGCCCGTCGCGCCGCTCCCTTTTCCGGTTCTCGATCCGCGCGACGAGAATTGACCGCCGCCCGCTCCCGGCCTAACCCACCCCCGGCTGGCCCCGTAGCTCAGCAGGATAGAGCATCAGATTCCTAATCTGAGGGCCACTGGTTCGAATCCAGTCGGGGTCACCATCTTCGCTTCGCCGGACCTTGGCGAAGCGCCTACTTCCGCAATGGCGCGATCCGGGTCATCGGTGTGGATGGGCCGAATTCCTTGGACAGGCGCTCCGCATCGGCGCGCGCGACGCCGCTGCGGACGAGCGTTTCGATCAATGCCTGTTCGGCTGGAACCTCGACGTCCGGGGCAACGCCGATGCCTTCCCAACCCTCGCCCGTCTCCGGGTCGAACGTGCGGCCGACCGGAATGAAGGCGCGGTAACCGCCGCCAAGGTCCGCATCGTTCCCGAAATGCCCGGCCCCGGCCGTCGTCTCGCCGATCAGGGTCGCGCGGCCGGTGCGTTTCAGGGAAAGGGCCAGATGCTCCCCGGCCGACGCCGTGCGCGGCGACACGAGCAGATAGACCTTGGCCGTGCGAAGGCCGCTCGCTTGCCCGGCGGGAACGACTTTATGTTCCCGGCGGACGACCGTGTCCGGTCCCGCAATCCTCTTCAGGTTCGGCCCGTCCTGGAGGGCGCCGCGGCTCGCTTGTTCCACGGCAAGGCGCGTATCCATTTGCACCAGGGTTGTGGGTTTGGCGTAGAGGGCGGGGAACAGCACATCCATCTCGTTCAGGCCGCCGCCGCGATGCGCGCGCGCGTCGACGATCAGGGTCTTGGCGCCGCCATGATCGGTGAGGAACTGGCGAAGCCGGGCCAGCGTCGGCTCATCGCCCTGAAAGGCATCGAAACTGATATAGGCGATGTCGGGAGCGATCCACCCGGCCTTCTGAATGCCGACGGGCGGTGATCCGCGCCGCGCCTGCTGTCCTGCCGGGGCGGCATCGGGCGCGGGGGGCGGGCGAAGCCGCAAGTGGCCGTCATAATAAATGGCCCGCAAATCCTCGGTCACCTTGTCCGCGAATGCCCGCGCATCCGGAAAAGCGTCATAGGCGCCGCTCGCCAGGTTCTTGCGCAGCATCTTCGCGTAGGACTGACCGGTCTCGGGAAACACGAAATCGGCTTCGAGCCGGGTCGCCAGCGTCTCGACCGCCTGCCGCGCCTCTGCCGCATTGAAGGCCGCCGACGGTGCGGGCGCTGCGGCGGGCGATGCCTGCTGCGCCGCCGGAGCCGCGGCGGCGGTGGCGAGAAATATGGCGGCGAGATATTTCATGAATTCGATTCCCCCGATGAGCCTTGGTGGCAAACAGGCGAAGGCTCATGCCATCATGGCATAGGGGAAAGGAAGGGTCTATCGGGCGTCAATGCCTCGCCAAGGGCATCGTCAGGCAGTGCACGCCGCCGCCGCATTGGGTGAACTGACCGATGTCTGCCTCGATGACCTCATAGCCGAGCGCCCTGAGACGGCCATTGACGTGCGCATTGTCGCGGGTCGACAGGATGCGCTTCTTGCCGAGGCTCAGCACATTGCAGCCGAGCTTGCGGGCTTCCTTGTAACCCACCGGCACCAGGTCGATGCCGAGCGCGCCGAGCCGGGCGAGGAAGTCGTCGTCGAGCACGTCGGTGCAGGCGAGCGCTCTTGCCGAATCCACCATGCAGAAAATGGTGTCGAGATGCAGGAAATGCGGGTCGTAGCGATAGACGATCGCTTGCCAGCCCTTTCGTTCGAAAATGCTGGCGAGCGCCTTCGCTCCTTTTTCGTCGGTGCGTTCGCCCGAACAGCCGATGATGACGAGGCCGGGGCGGACGATGCTGACATCGCCGCCCTCGACGGTCCCTTCCTCGATCCGCCCGAGAAGGGGGAAGCCGATATTTTTCACGATGCCCGCGACATAAGGCGCTTCGGCCCGGCGATGTCCGGCGGCGGGGCGGAGCTCGACGAGGCCCCAGGGCGTCATCAGCGTCGTATCGCGGGTGAAGGCGAGATCGGGCAGATCGGGTTTTGCGGGCACGACATGCGTACGGACGCCGCAACCGGCCAGCGCCTCCGCCAGCATGGCATGCTGGGCGCGCGCATGCCGGGTGGAGCAGCACAGGCCGTTGCGCAGGCTTTCGCGGCTGACCGAATTGGCGGGCACGATCGACAGGTGGCAGGGCGCTCCGAGCAGGACGGTGTCGAGCACGCCGCTTTCGGAACTGACGCCGAAGCGGGGAAGGGCATGGCCGCCCGCGCCCCAATCCTCGCCGAATATGGTGTGCTCGCGGCGCATGAGGAGGTCGGGCCTCCCTTCGGCGATCGGGCGGGAGAACATCATCGCCCTGCTCACCACAATTCCGCCCGGTAACGCTCGAAACAGCGCGCGCCGCATGTGAGGCGGATGAGCGCGCCTTCCGCGATCGCGGTGGCGCGCCTGGGATCCTCGGCGACCAGGGGCTGCAACGCCTCCCGGTTCCACGCCTCGCTATGTTTCACGTCGAGAACGGCGTGGAGGTCGAAATAGCGCCGTTCATCGGCGCTGAAGCCAAGGCGGCGGAGGCCCGTGGCAGTTGCGGCGGAGCGGCCAGGCGCGGTGAGCTCGATCACGCCCAGGGCGCCGACGCTGTGCCAGGCGTAGCGGCGGCTCGTCGCCATCGCGGTCATCGCATTGGCGAGCGCGAGGCTTTCCCAGACCGTATTGTCGATCCGGGCGTCGAGCTGGAGCGCCGCGATCAGCCCGTCGAGCATCGGGCCGTGCACGCCCTTGGGATTGCCGCGTCCCATTTCGTCCCAATAATTGCGGGCGAGTTCGAGCTTGGCCTGCTTTGGCAGCTTCACCTGCGTATAGGCGACGAGGTCGTCGAATCCGGCTTCCCCGGCGGCTTCCTGTTCCAGGAACCAGCTGAGCTGCTCGCGAGTCGCCTCTTCCGCGATCCAGGGGAAGAGGGGATCGCCCTGGCCCGGCCCCTTGTCCTGCAATGCTTCGAACCAGGCGACGAAGCCGTCCGCGTCCGTCGGGGCGGATGCGGCCTCCTGCGCGATTTCCGCGCGCAGGCTTTCGAGGAAGGCGCCTTCAAGGCGAATCATCCGCGCGTCGCGGTCGAGCATTTGCTGCCAATCCGCCTCCGGAAAGGCGGGCGCCAGGCGTTCGTGGTTCCAGTGGGCGAGGCCGCGCTGGAAGGAATCGGTCAGGAACTGCGCGCCGTGAACGGGGCGCGCGGCGTCTTTTGGCAAAGTTGCCATGGATGATTTTCCCAAATCTGTTCAAGGATGTTGGGAAGAGAACAACCGGGTGGCGCGCCTGTTCCCTCATGCCGGCTTCGCCTTCGCCGCATGAACGTGTATCGGTGGCCGAAACGAATAATGGAAAGCCCAAATTGAGCCACGCAGCACCCGAAGACGGCGACCTCGTCGAAGCTCCCGCCAAAATCCCCGTCCCCGACGATGTCGCGGAGGCCGTGCGCACGCTCATCCGCTGGACGGGCGACGACCCCGACCGCGAGGGCCTGCTCGACACGCCCGCCCGCGTTGCCCGCGCGTGGAAGGAATATACGCGGGGCTATGGGGAGGATCCGGCGCACCATCTCAGCCGCACGTTTGAAGAGGTGGGCGGCTATGACGAGATCGTCCTTTTGAAGGACATCCCGTTCCAGTCCCATTGCGAACATCACATGGCGCCGATCATCGGCAAGGCGGCGATCGCCTATCTGCCCCGCGACCGGGTCGTCGGCATTTCGAAGCTCGCCCGCGTCCTCCACGGCTTCGCGCGGCGCCTTCAGGTGCAGGAGCGGCTGACCGCGCAGGTCGCTGATTGCGTGTGGGAGCATCTTCAGCCCAAGGGCGTCGCGGTGATCATCGAGGCGAGCCATGCCTGCATGAGCGCGCGGGGCGTCAACACGCCGGGCGTGATGATGACGACCAGCCGGATGATGGGCACCTTCCGGTCCGACGAGCGAAGCCGCCGCGAAGTCCTGGCCCTGATGGGCTATTGATATGGGCAGGCGCCCCTTGCTCTCCGTCCTTCTGCTCCTCGCGGGATGCGGGGATGGCGGGGAGGGCGCGTCGAACGCCGACAATCCCGCTTTGACCAACGAGATCGAAGACCTCGCCGTCCTTGAAACCGGCGAGGCGGAAGAGAAAGCGCCAAGGCCTTCCTTCCCGCTCCAGCCGATCGCGATCGATGAGGTTCATGCGGCGCTGGATCCGGGCGCCGGCTGCGACCTGACGCGCGGCGGCGATTATCTGCTCGTCGCCGCCTTGAACGGCGACGCCATCGTCAAGGTGAACGGCAAGATCGCCCGCTTGAAGGGCGAAACCCGCCCCGGCCCCACCGGCGGCTTCTTCGAAGGGGAGGGTGCAACCGTCAGCATCGGCCGCATCGCTGAAGAGCCGGGCGCCACGTTGGACGAAACGACGAGCTGGCCCGTCGAAGCCGCGGTCCGCCTGAAGGGGGGGGATAAACCGGTGACCGTCCGCGCCTCCTGGCGTTGCGGAGCTTAACGCAGGAAAGGTTCTGAACCGCCCTTTGCCCATGCCGATAGAAAAAGGCCGCCGATCTTGCGATGGGCGGCCTTGATTCTGTCCAGACGAGTAACCGTTTTAGGCGGCTTCGCCCTCGGCGGCCGGAGCGGCTTCCTCGTCGGTGACGATCGTGCCGGGTTCGGCATTGGCGTCATACTCTTCGGTGAAGCTCGCCGTGTCCTTTTCGAACATCTGGGCCATGACGTCGACGCCCTGGGCCTGCAGCTCGGCTTCTTCCGGCGAGCGGGCGACGTTCACCTTGACGGTGACGGCGACTTCCGGGTGCAACGCGACCTTCACGTCCTGCACGCCGATCGCCTTGATCGGACGGTTGAGGACGATCTGGTTCTTCGCGATCTTGTGGCCGTCGGCTTCGAGGGCCTCGGCGAGGTCGCGGGCCGAAACGGAGCCGTAAAGCTGGCCGGTGTTCGACGCCTGGCGGATGAGCTGGATCGTGACGCCGTCCAGAGTCTTCGCCTCTTTCTCGGCGGCGCTGCGGCGCTCCGCATTCTGCGCTTCGATCTTCTCGCGATTGGCTTCGAAGACCTTGCGGTTGGATTCGTTGGCGCGCAGGGCCTTGCCGTTCGGCAACAGGAAGTTGCGGGCATAGCCGTTCTTCACGTTGACGACGTCGCCGATGGCGCCAAGCTTCTCGATGCGTTCGAGCAGGATGATCTGCATGGGATCCGCTCCTTATTTCACGACATAGGGAAGAAGGCCGAGGTGGCGGGCGCGCTTGATCGCCTGGGCCAGCTCGCGCTGCTTCTTCGTGGATACCGCGGTGATGCGGCTGGGGACGATCTTGCCGCGCTCGGACACGAAGCCCTGGAGCAGACGAACGTCCTTATAATCGATGCGGGGAGCGTCCTTGCCGGAGAAAGGGCAGCTCTTGCGGCGGCGGAAAAAGGCTCGTGCCATGATTGCTGGTCCTTTCCTTACGCTTCTTCATATTCGTCGCGGCCGCGGCGTTCGCCGCGGTCGCCGCGCTCACCGCGATCTTCGCGGCGGCTGCGGTCGCGCTCGTTACGGCGCATCATCGCGGACGGGCCCTGTTCGTGGGCATCGACGCGGATGGTCATGTAACGGATGACGTCTTCGTTGATCTGGGTCTGGCGCTCCAGCTCCGCGATCACATTGGCCGGTGCCTCGAAATCGAGGGCGACATAATGCGCCTTGCGGTTCTTCTGGATGCGGTAGGCGAGGTTGCGCAGGCCCCAGGTCTCGGTCTTCACGACCTTGCCGCCATTGTCCTGGATGATGTTGGTGGCGGTTTCCGCCAGCGCATCGACCTGGGCCTGGGCCAGATCCTGACGCGCGAGAAACACATGCTCGTAAAGCGGCATGTCATACGTCCTTCATATTGGCCGATCGCTGACGCCGCCCCGTGCGGACGCCCCTCCGGCTGTCGTCTCAAGCAATAAAACCGGGGCTGGAAGCCTGCGCCTCCGCCCCGGATGGACAGGCCTATGGCGGAACGGGCCTGAAAAGGCAAGCGGCTTGCACAGGCGCGAGGGGCTGGCTAGGCGAGGCAAGGCCGATGCGGCCGAAGGGGAGAGCGGCGGACCTCCAGATTTGCTCGCTTACCACGGCCGCATGGATCGCCAACGTACAAATAGGGGCGCAACCGGAGCGGCTCCGCTGCCGGCACGAAAAAGGAAGGAATGCAATGCGCGCATATCTATTTCCAGGGCAGGGCAGCCAGGCGGCTGGCATGGGCAAGGCTCTCGCCGAGGCAAGCGTCGCCGCGCGCGCGGTGTTCGAAGAGGTGGACGAAGCGCTCGGCCAGCATCTCGCGCGGCTGATGTTCGAAGGCCCGCAGGACGATCTGACCCTCACCGAAAACGCGCAGCCCGCGATCATGGCCAATGCCATCGCCACCCTGCGCGTGCTGGAGAAGGAAGCGGGGATCGCGCTCGCCGACAAGGCCGATTTCGTGGCCGGACACAGCCTCGGCGAATATTCCGCCCTCTGCGCCGCCGACGCGTTCGATCTCGCGACGACCGCGAAGCTCCTGAAGCTGCGCGGAAGGGCGATGCAGGCGGCCGTCCCGGTCGGCGAGGGCGCGATGGCCGCGATCCTCGGCGCGTCGCGCGAACTGGCGCAGGAAATCGCCGACGCCGCCGCCGAAGGCGAAGTCTGCACCGTCGCCAACGACAATGATCCGAGCCAGGTCGTCATATCCGGCCACAAGGCCGCCGTCGAACGCGCGCTTCCCATCGCCAAGGAAAAGGGTGCCAAGCGTGCGATCCTGCTCCCCGTCTCCGCGCCCTTTCACTGCCCGCTGATGCAGCCTGCGGCCGATGCGATGGCCGAGGCGCTGGGGCAGGCCGTGATGCGCCCGCCGGTTGTTCCGGTCTATGCCAACGTCATCGCCGCTCCGGCCGCCGATGTTGCGGAAATCCGCACGCTGCTGGTCCAGCAGGTGACCGGCATGGTCCGCTGGCGCGAAAGCGTCGCGGCGATGGCGGAAGCGGGCGTTACCCATTTCGTCGAATTCGGCGGCAAGGTGCTCGGCCCTATGGTCAAGCGCATCGCGCCGGATGTGAATGTGACAAGCGTGGTGTCGATGGACGATATCGAAGCGCTGACGAAGGAAATCTGACGAAAGCCCTGTAAAAAAGCGCCTTATAAAATGCCTTGTAAAACGTCACTCCGGCGAAAGCCGGAGTCTCGGCACGGAAGGCGCCAAGTCGCAGGGAGATTCCGGCTTTCGCCGGAATGACGAATGAAAGAAAGACGTCGCTCCGGCGAAGGCCGGGTCTCGGCACGGAGAGGTGTGAAGTGGCAAGAAATTCCGGTTCTTGCCGGAATGACGAATGAAAGAAACGCAGCGTCACTCCGGCGAAAGCCGGAGTCTCGGCACGGAAAGACGTCAAGCCGCAACGAAAGTCCGCCTTTCGCCGGAATGACGGATGAGGAAAGTGGGAGAGATAAGAATGTTCGACCTTTCGGGAATGACCGCGCTGGTGACCGGCGCATCGGGCGGCCTCGGCTCCGCCATCGCCAAGGCGCTCGCCGCGCAAGGGGCGAAGGTCGCGCTGTCCGGCACGCGTGAGGACGCGCTGAAGGCCGTGCAGGCGGAAATTGGCGGGGATAGCGTGATTCTCCCCTGCAACCTCTCCGATGCCGAAGCCGTCGACGCTCTCATCCCCCAGGCCGTCGAGGCGCTGGGCGGAAAGATCGACATCCTCGTCAACAATGCCGGCGTCACCCGCGACAATCTCGCCATGCGGATGAAGGACGAGGAATGGGACACCGTGATCCGCGTCAACCTGGAAGCCGCCTTCCGCCTCGCCCGCGCCGCGCTAAAGCCGATGATGCGCGCCCGGCATGGCCGCATCATTTCCATCACCTCCGTCGTCGGCGTGACCGGCAATCCGGGGCAAGCCAATTATGCGGCGTCGAAGGCGGGCCTGATCGGCATGTCGAAGGCGTTGGCGCAAGAGGTGGCGAGCCGGGGCATCACCGTCAACTGCATCGCCCCGGGCTTCATCGCCTCGCCGATGACCGACGCCCTGCCCGACGCGCAGAAGGAGGCGCTGCTCGGCCGCATCCCGGTCGGCGCGCTCGGCACGGGCGACGACATCGCCGCCGCCGCCGTCTATCTTGCCAGCAAGGAAGCATCCTACGTCACCGGCCAGACGCTGCACGTCAACGGCGGCATGGCGATGCTCTAAAATAGAGCGAAACCCGGCTTACGAATTAACCGTCCCTTGCCGCCGCCTCTTGCCAGCGGGCCGGGAGAGCGGCTAGGGCAACCGCAAACAAACTGAGGAAGGCTTATATCATGAGCGAGACCGCTGAGCGCGTTAAGAAGATCGTTGTGGAGCATCTGGGCGTCGAAGCCGAGAAGGTCACCGAGGAAGCGAGCTTCATCGACGATCTCGGCGCGGACAGCCTCGACATCGTCGAGCTGGTCATGGCGTTCGAGGAAGAATTCGGCGTCGAAATTCCGGACGACGCGGCCGAAAAGATCGCGACCGTGAAGGACGCCATCGACTATATCGATCAGAACAAGGCTTAAGCCTTACGACCCGCGAGGCTTGCAGCAAAACCCCGTTCCCCGGCGGAAGCCGGGGTCCAGCGGCACTGAAGGTGAGGCTGGGTTCCGGCTTTCGCCGGAACACGATAGGCAGGAAAGCCTTCACGCGGAGTGATTGACGAAAGCGGCTCCCAGCCATGAAAGGCCGGGAGCCGTTTTCCGTTTTCCTACACCGTTTCTTCCTGTCATGGTCAGTCAAACCGCAATGCGTTCGGGACAGGACGGAAATTGACAAAATTGACGGAATCGCCGTGCGAAAGCATCAAAGCCGTCACTTTACGCGCGTGGCGGGCGGGAGGCCCGGTCCCGTCAGGGGCGGGAAGCCGATTGACGTAGCGTCTCCCCGCCATCAAAGGCCATGGAGCCGTTTTTACTTTTGACGAACAAGGGAGTTTAGCGGATGCGCCGCGTTGTTGTAACCGGACTTGGACTTGTGACCCCGCTGGGCGCGGATGTCGAAACCAGCTGGAAGAACATCCTCGCCTCGAAAAGCGGTGCCGCCCGCATCACCCGCTTCGATCCGACCGATTATGCCTGCACCATCGCCTGCGAGGTGAAGGCGCCGGATCACGAATATGGCTTCGATCCGGGGAAGCGCGTCGATCACAAGATCCAGCGCCAGGTCGATCCGTTCATCGTCTACGGCATCGACGCCGCGGGCCAAGCGCTGGAAGATGCCGGCCTTACCGATATGCCGGAAGAGCAGCGCTATCGCGTCGGCTGCTCGATCGGTTCGGGCATTGGCGGCCTTCCGGGCATCGAAAAGGAATCGATCGTCCTCCACGAAAAGGGCCCACGCCGGGTTAGCCCGCATTTCGTCCACGGCCGCCTCATCAACCTCATCTCCGGCCAGGTTTCGATCAAATATGGCCTGATGGGCCCGAACCACGCGGTCGTCACCGCCTGCTCGACCGGCGCCCACTCGATCGGCGACGCCGCGCGCATGATCGCGCTCGACGATGCCGACGTGATGGTCGCGGGCGGCGCGGAAAGCGCTTTGTGCCCGCTCGGCATTGCCGGCTTCGCCCAGGCGCGGGCCCTCTCCACCAATTTTAACGACCAGCCCGAAAAGGCGAGCCGCCCCTGGGACAAGGCGCGCGACGGCTTCGTCATGGGCGAGGGGGCGGGCGTCGTGATCCTCGAGGAATATGAGCGCGCGAAGGCACGCGGCGCCAAGATTTACGCCGAAGTCATCGGCTACGGCATGTCGGGCGACGCCTATCACGTCACCGCCCCCCATCCGGAAGGCGCGGGCGGTTTCCGCGCGATGCAGGCCGCGATGAACCGCTCCGGCCTCGCGCTTGAGGACATCGACTATATCAACGCCCACGGCACTTCGACCCCGCTTGGCGACGAGCTGGAGCTTGGCGCGGTGAAGCGCCTGTTCGGCGACGCCGTTGGCGGCCTGTCGATGAGCTCGACCAAGTCCGCTATCGGCCACTTGCTGGGCGGTGCGGGCGCGGTCGAGACGATCTTCGGCATCCTCGCCATCCGCGACCAGATCGTGCCGCCGACCCTCAATCTCGACGATCCGGAAGAAATCACGCAGGGCGTCGACCTCGTCCCGCACACGGCGAAGGAGCGGAAGGTGAGGGCGATCCTCAACAACAGCTTCGGCTTCGGCGGCACCAACGCCAGCCTGGTGCTGCGCGCCGTCTAATGTCCGTCCGGGTCAAGGCCCTTCTCGCTTACGCTGCGCTGATCCTGGCGGTTCTGGCCGTCGGATTCGTCGTCAAGACCTGGTGGGGCGAGGGGCCGATGTCCCGCGACCGCAATTTCGTGGTGGAGCAGGGGGCGACCCTGACCGGCACCGCGCGGAAGCTGGAGGAGAAGGGCCTGATCCGGTCCGCCGGCGCCTTCACGAAATTCGCCGCCGTGCTGGGATCGAGCGACCCGGTCCGCGCGGGCGAGTTCACGATACCGGCGGGCGCGAGCGGCTCGCAGATTCTCGACATCCTGCAGCATGCCCAGCCGATCCGGCGTCTGGTGACGATTCCCGAAGGCATGCCTTCGATCCTCGTCCATGAACGGCTGCGCGGAGAGGCGCGGTTGGTGGGCCCGGTGCCCATTCCCGCGGAAGGCAGCGTGCTGCCGGACAGCTACAGCTATGAAAGCGGCGAAACCCGCGCTGCCGTGCTGAAGCGCATGCAGGACGCGATGACCAAGGAGCTGGACCGGCTCTGGGCGGGGCGTAAGCCGGGCAGCGTCGTCAAATCGAAAGCGGAAGCAATCACGCTCGCTTCCATCGTCGAAAAGGAAACCGGCAAGCCGTCCGAACGGCGCATGGTGGCGGGCGTCTATTCCAACCGCCTCCGCATCGGCATGAAACTGGATGCCGACCCGACCGTCATCTATCCGATCACGAAGGGCAAGCCGCTCGGCCGCCGCATCCTGCGCTCTGAGCTTCAGGCGAAGAACGGCTACAACACCTATGCCAGCCCCGGCCTGCCGGTCGGCCCGATCGCCAATCCCGGCCGTGAATCGATCGCCGCCGTGCTCGATCCGGCACCGACTAAAGCGCTTTATTTCGTCGCGGACGGCACGGGGGGGCACATTTTCGCGGACACGCTGGAACAGCATAATGCGAACGTCCGCAAATGGTATGAAATCCGCCGCGCGCGCGGAGAAATGTAGGTCAGGCCTTCAACCGGTCCGCCGGGACGTAGCCGACCAGATGGTCGGAAAGCCGATATCCCCAGGCCCAGCCGCCGGTAATGTCGAGCAGTGCGAAATTTTCCTCGCCAAGGTCGGCGACGATATTCGAGGCGGCATCAGCTTTTTGGTGAAGCGGCCCGGCGTTCACGACGCGGGTCACCGGCTTCACATAATGGGGCGCGAAATGGGCGCTGGCGAGCGCGATGTCGGCAAGGTCGCCGCGCCATGCGTCGCGTGCGGGGTCGAGCGGTTTGGACGGGCCGCTCAGGGTGAATCGATCAACCGTGCTGGAGGAGGAGTCCGCGTTCCTTGTCCTGCTTTCGGCCGCTGGCGGCTGGCCCGATATTGCGTTCGAAACTGTCAAGAAAGTCCTGCCCTGTCGGTGTCTTGGCGACGAAGACGTTTCGCCGGTCCGCTTCGTCGCGGACGCGCCGCAGATAGCCGAGAGCGCCCAGGGTATTCAAGGCGCGCGTGATGACGGGCTTCGATACGCCCAGCATATGTGCCAATCCGCGCACAGTGTGGGGGCCGGGCGTCAGGTAGACCAGCATCATCAAGGCCATCTGACGGTTGGTGAGATCCGGCTGTCCGGACCGGACGTAGCGGATAAGGGCTTCCATCCAGCTGATAAGACTGTTGCGCTCCGACACGGAAGTCTCCGTAATTGCAATATTTTCACGTTTCGGAAGTAAAACCAGTCAGATCGCGTTTCGTTTCGAACAGAGGACTTATTTCACCGCAAAAGGGGATTCGGCCCGTCTCAACGGGAATATCGCCCTTTCAGCAACTCCCAGGCCGCGCGCAGTCCCATGGCATCGCCGCCCTTGGGCCGCCCAGGCTTGGCCGAGGGCCGCCAGGCGAACGTGTCGAAATGCGCCCAGGGCGTATTTTCCGGCACGAACTTCTGCAGGAACAGGGCCGCGGTGACACACCCCGCCATCGGGCTGTCGGCCGCATTGTTCAAATCGGCGATGTCCGATTTCAGCATTTCGGCATAATGTTTCCAGAGCGGCATGCGCCAAGCCGGATCGGACACTTTTTCGCCCCCGTTGAGCAGATCCTCCGCCAGATCGTCGCGATTGGCGAAGAGGGCGGGGAGGTCCGGCCCCAAGGCCACGCGCGCCGCGCCGGTCAGCGTCGCGAAATCGAGGATGAGTTCGGGCTCGCCCTCCGCCGCCTTGGTGAGGGCGTCGCCGAGGATCAGCCGCCCTTCGGCGTCGGTATTGCCGATCTCTACCGTCAGCCCTTTGCGGCTTTTCAGCACGTCGCCGGGACGGAAGGCATTGCCGGACACTGCATTTTCCACTGCCGGGATCAGAAGGTGGAGCCGCACGGGCAGGCGGCTCTTCATCACGATCCGCGCCAAGGCGAGAGCATGTGCGGCGCCGCCCATATCCTTCTTCATCAGGCGCATGCCCGCCGCCGGCTTGATGTCGAGCCCGCCGCTGTCGAAGCAGACGCCCTTCCCGACGATGGCGATGCGCGGATTGGCGGGATCGCCCCACTCCAGCTCAATGAGGCGCGGCGCGCGGTCACCGCTTGCCGCCTGACCGACCGCCTGGATCATCGGATATCCCGCAACCAGGTCGTCGCCCTTGGTAATGGTGACGGGCGCGCCGCAGTCGGCCGCGATCTCCTCCACCACCTTCTGCAATTCGGCCGGGCCGAGATCCGCGGCGGGAGTATTGACCAGATCGCGCACAAGATGCGTGGCCTCCGCAACCGTCACGGTCTCCGCGATCCGCGCCGGATCGTCGGTCAGCAGCACGCGCGGTCCCTTAGCGTCGGCTTCCTTGCGATAGCGGTCGAAGCGATATTGGCCGAGCAACCAGCCGAGCACGGCCCGCCCCGGCCCGCGCCCGGCGACGCGATAAACACCTTCGGGCAAAGCGTCGGCGGCTTTGGACAGGCACCAGACGCTCGGATCGTTCGCATTGGTGACGCCGAGCGCCGCCGACCAATCCTCCGCTTTCTCGCCGGGCAGAAGGATGAATTGATAACCGTCCGCCTTGAACCCGCTCGCCGCGACGGCCTGCCGCACACGTTCCGGCTGGCCGGACAGCCATGGCTCAAACCCTTTCTTGTCGACGAGATGAAGGGAGCGGGCGGCCTGACCCTTGTCGGGCTGGATGAGGGCGGAGAGATCGGTCATGCGCTTACCTTAACCGAACTGCGGCCCGGCGAAAGAGGCCGCGCGGACGCTCAAATCTCGCGGAAATTGTCGACGATCTTGACATCGAGACCGTAATGCAGGCCGCACAGCCGCGCCGCGACCCGCGCCCGCTTGGCGACCTGATCGGCGGACAGGTTGCTGTCATAATACCAGCCGTCGACCAGCGTGCAGGCAAAGGTGCGGGCGAGGTGCGGCGAATTGCCGTAAAGATGCTCGGCCACCTGCGCCACGTAGCGGCGGCTGTGGCTTTGCTCTGCGCCGAAACGGGGAAGGAAATCCGGGTCATGCTCGGCCAGCCGCCGCAGGAAGACATAATAAGCATTTTTGAGGTTCGTCGCCGGAATGCGTTCGTTTCCGAACACCACGGCCCAATTGCCGCGCACCCGCCCCCCGATCCGCGCGGGTGAGCGCCGCCGCTTGCCCGCCGCTGTGTCGCCATCGCCTCCGCTGGCGGGCGCCGCGATGAGCAACCGGCGCAGAATGTCGTTTTCGCTCTCGCTGAAGGACAGCCTGTTCTGCTCGATCAGCCGATGCACGTCGACGTCGATTCCAATCTGCTTCGATCCGCTCATTGCCCCTCCAATCACCGCCTAAGTGAACCGGCATGCCGGCCAGCATCCAAGCTGACCCATCCAGTCCGCAACCGCCTCGCACCACCCATCATGCTAGAGAGGGAATAAGCGCCCTTATAAGGGCGCTTATTAGCGCATCCTTATAAGGATTCAAAGAAACGCTTCGGGTGGGACAGTGAGGGCGGCAGCTACAGCTACATTTTACAGTTACAGCTAAGTGGGCAGGCCCATACAGAGGAGGGCAGCGTTCTGATCGATTGTTGGCAATAACCTGGTCGGATTGCCGCGCTAAACGGCCGCGATCAGAAGACGGCGATCTCCGGATGGCCCGCGAGAGCTTCGATCAGCCCGCCTGTGTCCACCTCTGGCGGAAGCGCGGCCGCCGTCATCTCGGCGAGAGCAAGGCCGCTCTGGCACGCGGTCACGGCGACTCCTAGCGCCTGGGCCTCTTCCAGAAGCGCCGCCAGCACCGGCATTCCCGCCTTGGCATAAGCCGCATCGCCTGGAGCCGCGATGGGCGCGCGAAGGAGGGCGACGGCTTCGGCCTGGAGGAACAGACGGACCGGGCGGTCGAGCGCCGCAGCCGCAGCCGCGAGTGACAGGGCCGCGTGGAAACGCGCCGGGTCCGGCCCCGCGACGATGACGGTCAGCGGCCGCATGCCGGGCATGCCGGATCCTTCGCAATGCGCGCGCTGCGAAAGCGCATGTCGAGAGCGTCGATGCGCAGCAGCTGGCCGGACCGGCTCGCGCCGAATCCGGCGACGGCGCGGATCACCTCCAGCGCCGCCAGGCTGCCGACGACGCCGGCCATCGCGCCCAGCACGCCTTGTTCGGCGCAGCTTTGCTCGGGCAGGCCCGGCTCGCTCCCGACGAAGCAGCGGTAGCAGGCCTCACCGCTTTCCCACCCGCGATAGACGGCGATTTGCCCTTCGAATTGCGCCACGGCGGCGGACACGAGCGGGATGCGCAGCCGCGTCGCGGCATCGGCGACGATCAGCCGCGTCTCGAAAGTGTCGCAGCCGTCGAGGATTACGTCGGCATTGCCAAGCAGCCGCTCGGCATTGCGTGCGTCGATCCGCTCGATGACCGGCATGATCGCGACTTCGGGATTGAGCGCTTCGGCGAAGAGGCTTGCGGCTTCGGCCTTGGGCATGCCGATCTCCGACGTGCGATACAGGGTTTGCCGTTGCAGGTTGGACAAAGCGACCGCGTCGTCGTCGATCACGGTCAGCGTGCCGACGCCCGCCGCCGCCAGATATTGGAGGGCTGGCGAGCCGATGCCCCCGGCGCCGATCAATGCGACATGCGCATCGAGCAATTTCTTTTGGCCCGCGCCGCCAATCTCGCGCAGCACGATGTGCCGGGCGTAGCGATCGAGCTGGGCGTCGGTGAGGTTCATGGGCGTCTAGCGGCCGGTCGAGCCGAAGCCTCCGCTGCCGCGCGGCGTGTCGTCCAATTCTTCGACTTCCGCGAAATGCGCGCGTTGGACGGGGGCGGGGACGAGCTGGGCAATGCGCTCGCCGCGGATGATGTCGAACGGCTCGGCGCCAAGATTGGCGAGGATGACCTTCACTTCGCCGCGATAATCGGCGTCGATCGTGCCCGGCGTGTTGAGACAGGTGATGCCATGCTTCAGCGCCAGGCCGGAACGTGGCCGGACTTGCACTTCATAGCCTTCCGGGATGGCGATGGCGAAGCCGGTCGCGACGGCGTGGCGCGCGCCGGGCGCGAGCGTCAGGCTTTCGGCCGCGACCACGTCCATTCCCGCCGCATGCTCGGTCGCATAAGTGGGGATCGGCAGCCCCTGCCCGTGCGGCAGACGCTTCAGCGCGATGCGGATTTCAGGCGAGGGCATCGGCGATCCTTCCAGCGAGACGGCGGGCGACGTCCGCCTTGGACGCCGCGTCCCAATGTTCGACGCCGTCCTGGGTGACGAGGTGAATTTCGTTGGTGTCCCCGCCCATCACGTCGCCCGACACATCGTTGGCGACGATCCAGTCGCAGCCCTTGCGGACGCGCTTGGCCTGGGCTTCGGCGACGACATTGTCGGTCTCGGCCGCGAAGCCGACCAGGAGGCGGGGGCGGTCCGCCCGCGCTCCGAGAAGGGCGAGGATGTCCGGATTCGGCATCCAGTTGAGGTCCGGCGGTCCCGCGGATTTTTTGAGCTTGGACGGCGCCGTTTCGACTCGCCAGTCGGCCACCGCCGCCACCAGGATCGCTGCATCGGCGGGAAGGGCTTGGTCGACAGCGTGTTCCATCTGCGCCGCGGTCTGAACATCGATCCGCTGCGCGCCTGAGGGCGTTGCAAGGCTGGTCGGTCCAGAGATGAGCGTCACGCGGGCGCCCAGCGCGGTCAGCGCCTCGGCAATCGCATATCCTTGTTTGCCCGAGGACCGATTGGCGATCACCCGGACGGGATCGATCGCTTCGTGGGTTGGGCCTGCGGTGACGATGATGTGCTTTCCGGTCAGCCTGGCGTTCGTCCCGAGCGAAGGCGAGGGCCATTCGCGCCTGCGCCCCTCACCTTCACTCGGGGCGAGCGCGGATTGGATCGCTTCAAGAATGGCTGCAGGCTCAGGCAGCCGTCCCCGCCCATATTCCCCGCAGGCCATTTCGCCTTCATCGGGTTCCAGCACCGTCACTCCGTCCGCCCGGAGCCGCGCCACGTTGCGTTGGGTGGCGGGATGCAGCCACATGCGCACGTTCATCGCGGGCGCGGCCAGCACCGGTTTGTCGGTGGCGAGGAGGAGCGTCGTGGCGAGATCGTCCGCGATCCCCGCCGCCATCTTGGCCATGAGATCGGCAGTCGCGGGGCAGACGACGACAAGGTCCGCCTGCCGCGACAGCTGGATATGCCCCATTTCGACCTCGTCCTTGAGGCTCCAGAGCGAGGTGTGAACCTCCTGCTCGGACAACGCCGCCAATGTCATCGGCGTCACGAATTGCTCGCCCGCTTTGGTCAGCACGCACCGCACGCTGCCACCTTCCTTACGGATCAACCGGATGAGCTCGCATGCTTTATAGGCCGCGATCCCGCCGCCGACGATCAGGAGGATGCGCTTGCCCTGCATGGCTTCAATTTAGGAGGAACATCGCCGCCGCGCCAGCCGCCGCCGAAACGATCGCCGTCAGCAAATAGCCTCCGAACCGCGGTGGTTGCACCACGGCGATCTCGCGCAAGGGCGGCGGGGGCGGCGCCGCGCCTGGCGCCGGGTAGTAATAATCGATCCGGCGGATAAGCTCCGGCAGTCTGCGGAGCGTGCGGACGTTGCGCACCAGCTCGTCGGCGATCTTCGCTTCCGGCCCCAGCTCGCTGCGCAGCCATTCCCGCACGAACGGCTCGGCGGTTTCCCACATATTGATGTCGGGATCGAGCGCCGTCGCCACGCCCTCCACCATGACCATCGTCTTCTGGAGGAGCAGGAGGTGGGGCTGGGTCGGCATGTCGAAATCGCGGGTGATTGCGAACAGGCCGTCCAGCATCTGGCCGACGGAAATGTCCTTGACCGGCAGGCCGCGGATCGGCTCGCCGACCGCGCGGAGCGCCGTCGTGAATTCGGCCATATTGTGATGGGCGGGAACATAGCCCGCCTCGAAATGGATTTCCGCGACACGGGCATAATTGCCGGTGATGAGGCCATAGAGGATTTCGGCGAGCCACAGCCGCGCCTGCCGGTCGACGCGGCCCATGATTCCGAAATCGATCGCGCCGATATGGCCGTTCGGCTTGGCGAAGAGATTGCCCTGATGGAGATCGGCGTGGAAGAACCCTTCAGCGATCGCCTGGCGCAGGAAGGCGCGGACCAGGCGCTGCGACAGCGCCCGCGTGTCGAGGCCCGCCGCGATCAGCGCCTCGCGGTCCGACAGCTTGATGCCGTCGATCCAGTCCATCGTCATCACCCGCCGCGCGGTGCGGGTCCAATCGATGGCGGGCACGTCGAAGCCGGGCTCCGCCGCCATCCCCTCGGCCAGTTCGGATGCCGATGCCGCCTCGCGCCGCAAGTCGAGTTCGCGCGCCGTCCACTGCCGGAAATGGGCGATGACGAGACGGGGACGGAGCCGCGCGGCTTCCCCGCCCATCGCCTCGACCTGCGCTGCCGCCCATTCATAGGTGTCGAGCGCCTTGGCGAATTCCTCCTCGATGCCGGGGCGCAGCACCTTTACCGCCACTTCCCGGCCCTCCATCGTCACCGCGCGATGGACCTGCGCGATGGAGGCGGCGCCGACCGGTTCGGGATCGAATTGCGCGTAAATCTCCTCGAGCGGCCGCTCCAGCGCTTGCTCGATCGCCGCCTTGATCTGCGTGAAGGGGGCAGGGGGCAGGGCGTCCTGCAAGCGCAGCAGGTCGCGGGCAGCCGCCTCGCCGACGAGATCCGGCCGCGTCGCGAGAGCTTGACCCAGCTTGATCGCGGCCGGACCGATATTTTGGAAGGCGACGGCATATTCCGGCACCTTGGGCACCTGCGCGCCAAACCGCGCCAGGCGGGCGAGACGGCGCACCGGCGCGGGCGTGTTGGGATCGCGCTCTATACCGCGCAAGGCGCCGTGCCGCGCCAGCACCCGGCCCCATTTCAGGAGCCGCCAGATATGGGTGACGGGGGCGGTCAAATCTTCCAGCCGCTGTGAATGGCGACCAAGCCGCCGAGGATCGGCTCGACCCTGGTCTGAACGAAGCCGGCTTTGCCGATCATGCCCTTGAACGTTTCCATGTCCGGAAAGCGGCGGATCGATTCGACGAGATAGCGATAGCTCTCCTCATCGCCCGCCACCGCCTTGCCGATCTTGGGCACGAGATGGTGGGAATAGGTGTCGTAGACCGTCTTGAAGCCCGGCCAGGTGACGGTCGAAAATTCCAGGCAGAAGAAGCGCCCGCCGGTCTTCAGCACGCGATGCGCCTCCGCCAAGGCCTTGTCGATATGCGTCACGTTCCGGATGCCGAAGGCGATGGTGTAGGCGTCGAAGCTCTTGTCGGAGAAGGACAAGGTCTCGGCATTTTCCTCGGCCCACACGAGGCCGCTGATGCCGCGCTCCTTGGCGCGCTCGATGCCGACCTTCAGCATCTCGTCATTGATGTCGGCGACAGTGACGCTGGCGCCCTTAGCGGCCATGCGGAAGGCGATGTCGCCGGTGCCGCCCGCCATGTCGAGGATCGATTCGCCGGAACGCGGCTTCACCCGGCGGACGAACTGGTCCTTCCACAGCCGGTGCATGCCCCCCGACATGAAGTCGTTCATCAGGTCGTAGCGCGACGCGACGGACCGGAACACATCGCCCACCCGCCGGGTCTTTTCCCGCGGGTCGACGTCCTCATAACCGAACGAAACCTTTTCCATGGCACGAGCCTCTAGCAGGGGAAATGCCGTCTGTGCAGTGCCCCATCTTCTCGTTTGTCCCGAGCGAAGTCGAGGGGCGCTGGCACGAACTTCGGAAGCACGCCCCTCGACTTCGCTCGGGACGAACGGGTAGACCTTCATCATGCCCGAACTTCCCGAAGTCGAAACCACGGTCGCCGGACTTGTTCCCGTGCTGAAGGGTCATCGCCTCACGCGTGTCGAAACGCGCCGCGCCGACATGCGCAAGCCCTTCCCGCAAGACCTCCGCCAGCGCCTCACCGGCGCCCGCGTCACCGGCCTCGGCCGCCGCGCAAAATATGGCCTGATCGAGACGGATCGCGGCGATACGATGATCTTCCATCTCGGCATGTCCGGCCGCTGGCGGATCGATCCCGGCGCGCTCGGCCCCCACGATCATCTCTTGCTTGAAACGGAAGAGGGGCGGACGCTTGTCCTCAACGATCCCCGCCGCTTTGGTTTCGTCGACCTCTGGGCCACCGAAGATCTCGCTTCCTACGGCGCTTTCGCCCGCATGGGGCCGGAGCCGCTCGGCGACGCTTTCTCCGCCTCTTATCTGAAGGATAGGCTCGCCGGGCGGCAGGCGCCCATCAAGGCGATGTTGCTCGATCAGTCCGTGGTTGCGGGCCTTGGCAACATCTATATCTGCGAAGTGCTCAATCTCTCCGGCATTCACCCCGGCAAGCCTGCGGGGCAGGTCTCCAGGCCGCGTCTCGAAAAATTGGTCGAAGCGATCAAGGCGGTCCTTATCGCGGCGATCGAAGCGGGCGGTTCTTCCCTGCGCGATTATGCGCGGCCAAGCGGAGAGCTCGGCTATTTCTCGAAGGACTGGCGCGTTTATGGCCGGGAAGGGGAGGCGTGCGCATGCGGCGCCCCCGTCCTGCGCCGCATCGACAGCGGGCGATCCACTTTCTATTGCGGAAAATGCCAGCGCTGACCGGTTGACCCTATGCCCCTTTCCGCGTAGAGGGCGGCCCTGACCGGTGCGGACGATTCCGCGCCTTTTTCATTTTACGACAAACGAGGCAGTTAGAATGGCGAACACGCCGCAAGCGAAGAAACGTATCCGCCGCAATGATCGCCGCGCCGAAATCAACGGCGCGCGCGTCAGCCGCATCCGCACCTTCGTGAAGCAGGTCGAGCTTGCCCTCGCCGCCGGCGACAAGGATAAGGCGAAGGACGCCATTGCCAAGGTTCAGCCGGAGCTCGCCCGTGGCGTCGCCAAGGGCGTCGTCCACAAGAACACTGCCGCGCGCAAGATGTCGCGCCTTTCGAAGCGGGTTGCCGCGCTCGGCTGATCCCGTTCCATTTCAAAACAACCAAGCCCGCTGGACGACAAGTCCGGCGGGTTTTTTTGTGCCGGTTGCGAAATGACAAAAGTCCAGCATTTCCAGCGATTCGCGGGGTTCCCGCTTCGTACCGGTTCAGGAATTAGTGTCTGAAATATCTGTACTTTTTGCCGTTTCTGGGATGACCCAAGCATTTGCGTGTCAACGGATTTATTTCAGATAAATGACGTGATCGGGCCTTGATCGGAAACCGAATCCGTCCGTAGAACATCCTTCTTCCGGGGGTGCGAATCTGCTTCCCGGATGCACACAGCAAAATAGCCTCAATATCGGCGCTCCCACCGGGTGTTTCGCCGTGCGGGAAGGTTTTGACTGTTCACCAGGGGCCGTGTCGTGGCGGCGATCGAAGGGGGATGCGCGTGGGTCAGACGCCAGCCAATGCTGTAAGTTTCGCAGGGGAGGCGCTTGCCGGCGATCCGGTTGCGGCCGCGTGGGATGCGATCCGCGCGGGCCTCAAGCGCGATTGCGGCGCGCGGACCTTCGACGGCTGGCTGCGTCCGATCGCGCTCGGCGCTTTCGATGCCGATCACGCGACTTTGACGCTGGAGCTCCCGTCGCAATTCATGGCCGATTGGGTGCAGACCCATTTCGCCGAACGGTTGGCGCTCGCCTGGCGGGCGACCTTGCCGGCGGTGCGGCATATCCGCATCGCTGTGAGCGCCGGCGCGCCCCGTACCGCCGCGATGGCCGCCATTCCCTCGGCGCCGGAGCCGGAAGCGCCGGTCCAAAATGACGGCGGCTTCTACGGCGTGCCGCTCGAGCCGCGCTACCGATTCGACAGCTTCGTCGTCGGCAAGGCGAACGAAGTGGCCTTTAATGCCGCACGCACGCTTGCGACCGCCGACAATGTTGCCTTCAACCCGCTCTTCATTCATGGCGGCACGGGGCGCGGCAAGACGCACCTTCTCCACGCCATCGGCCACGAATTCCGGGCCCGCCGCCCCGGTGCGAAAATCGTCTACATGTCTGCCGAAAAGTTCATGGTGGAATTCGTCGCGGCGTTGCGCGCCAACGACACGATCCGCTTCAAGCAGCAATTGCGCTCCGCCGACCTGCTGATGATCGACGACGTGCAGTTCATCGCGGGCAAGGAATCGACGCAGGAAGAATTTTTCCACACGATGAACGAGATCATTTCGGCCGGAAGCCGACTCGTCATCTCCTCGGACCGCGCGCCGCAGGATCTGGACGGCATCGAGCCGCGCATCCTTTCGCGGCTGTCCTGGGGCCTTGTCGCCGACATCAATCAGGCGGATCTCGAGCTGCGTCTCGGCATCATTCAGAAGAAGCTGGAAACCTTGCCGGGCGTCTCCGTCCCGGACGATGTCGTCATGTTCCTTGCCAAGCGCATCAGCTCCAACGTCCGCGAGCTGGAAGGCGCTCTCAACCGTATCGCCGCTTATGCCCAGATGCAGAACCGCGCGATCGACCTCGATTTCGTCGGTGACGTGCTGGCGAGCATCCTGCGCGCCAACCAACGCCGGATTTCGATCGACGAAATCCAGGGCAAGGTGTCCGACCATTACCGCATCCGGAAGGCGGAAATGACCTCCGCCCGCCGCGCCCGCGAGGTCGCCCGTCCGCGCCAGGTCGCCATGTATCTGTCCAAGCAGCTGACGCCGCGTTCGCTCCCCGAAATCGGCCGCCGCTTCGGCGGACGCGATCATACCACCGTGATTCATGCCGTTCGTCAGATTGAAAAGCTCCGCGCCCAGGATGCGGAACTCGATGCCGACATCCGCCTGCTGACCCGCCAGCTCGAAAGCTGAGCGTCAGGCCCGCCGGTAGCGGAGGCGCACCGGCAGGGAGCCCAATATCTCTTCGGTGCGAAGTGTAGCCGGTTTGGGCGGAATGACCTTCACTGCGTCTTTAAAGTCGAGACTCCAGCAAACGTTCGACCACTCATCATGGACTTCGATTTGGAGATCGAGAGGAACGCTGCCCTCCATGACGCCGACGCCGATCAGCGTACGGGCCAGCGTCGTTCCGCTATGCCGCACCGCCGTCAGGTCCGGCAGATCGGATCCTTCCAAGTCCCTGTAAAGCGAATCTCCGTCGCGCAGATGGAAGAAATAGTGGGGCACGTCCTGGCTCCCTCCTCAGCCGGGGCCTCGTCCCTTTGCCTCATTGGTTCCCGAACGCGGCCTTGCGATAATGGCAGGGCAAGAACCCATGAAATCGCATTCGGATGCATAGAGCTTCCGAAATCGGTTCCTTTGCCGAGAATTGAATCAGAAAAGGGGCGGAAAATCCGCCCCTTTTCTGAAGGATGACGCTGCTTAACCGCGCGTCCGCTCGGTCGGAACCGTGATCCGCACCACTTCGCCGGACCGGCCCGGGAAATTGGTGAACATCGCTTCGACCAGGTTCGGGACCAGGGTCTGAAGCTGATCGGTGCGCGAGCGCGCCTTGGCTGTGCCTTCGAACAAGGGCTCTCCGCCGGCGGTCCGCTTGATGTCCATATCGAGGTAGCTGGTATAGACGGTGTAGCTATAGACTTCGCGGTCGAACGGATCGCCCCAGAACGGGTCGCGCCAGCCATAATAAAATGGGCTGCGATAGCGATGACCAAAATAACCGAAACGGGAATAATAAGGGTGACCCCAGCCCGCGCCGTAACCAAGGGATGGGCGGGTCGCGACCTGCTGGCGGCCGTTGTCGACGCCATAATCCAGTTCGACGACGAAGGTCGCCTGCGCGGGCGAGGCGGCTTCGCTGTAGCCCTGGGCGGTCAGGTGGCGGCGGACGAGGCCCGCATATTGCGAAAATTCAAGCCCGCCTCTTTTGTCGGGATCGGCCGCTTGGATGACGAAGCTCTCGCCTTGCGGCGCGGGCATCGCCTGGAAGCGCGAAACCTGGGCGGGAAAGCCGGTCGCGCAGCCGCCCAGCGTCAGAAACGCTGCGGACGCCGCGACGGCGAAGATTTTCTTGCTGAAGGACATGAACGGGCCTCTCCAAACTCTAACTGGCTGTTGCGGCACGACTTTTGCAGTCGCTCGGCTGAACCATAGCTTAAGAATAGCGCTTCGTCGCGGCGATTGCACGTGTCGCCTGCCGGCAGTCAGCGGGGCAGCCCCACCGCTTTGTAAGCGGCTGCCAGCGTCGGCGCCGACAAAGCGCGCGCCTTCACCGCTCCATCCATCAATATCCGGTCGATCTCCGCCGGACCGGCACGCAATGTTTCGAACCGCGCCCGGATCGGCCGGAGCGTCTCGACCACGAGGTCGGCGAGGCGCGGCTTGAAGGCCCCGAAACCCTGGCCGGCAAACTCGCCGAGCACCTCGTCGGGCGTGCGATTCGCCAGAACGGCGAAAATGGTGACGAGATTCGCAGCTTCCGGGCGCCCTTTCAGCCCATCCATCGTGTCGGGCAGCGGCTCGGGGTCGGTCTTCGCCTTTTTAACCTTTTGCGCGATCGTGTCGCTGTCGTCGGTCAGATTGATGCGGCTCATGTCCGAGGGGTCGGATTTCGACATCTTGGCCGTGCCGTCGCGGAGCGACATGATCCGCGCACCCGCCTTGCCGATCAGGGGTTCGGGCACGGTAAAGACTTCGACGCCGAAATCGGTGTTGAACTTGGTTGCGATGTCGCGGGTGAGCTCCAGATGCTGCTTCTGGTCTTCGCCGACCGGCACGTGAGTCGC
Organism: Sphingosinicella flava; assembly: GCF_016025255.1. Classification (NCBI taxonomy): domain Bacteria; kingdom Pseudomonadati; phylum Pseudomonadota; class Alphaproteobacteria; order Sphingomonadales; family Sphingomicrobiaceae; genus Allosphingosinicella; species Allosphingosinicella flava. The sequence goes on along the minus strand of NZ_CP065592.1, from coordinate 943,212 downwards.
CTGGTAAAGCAGGATGTCGGCGGCCTGAAGAACCGGATAGGAATAAAGCCCAACACTCGCATTCTCGCGATTCTTGCCGGATTTCTCCTTGAACTGCGTCATGCGATTGAGCCAGCCGATGCGCGCGGTGCAATTGAGGAGCCAGGCCATTTCGGCATGAGCGGGCACGCGGGCCTGGTCGAACAGCACGGTCTTGTTCGGATCGATGCCGCACGCGATCAACGTCGCCGCCGCCTCGCGAATGGTGCGGGCCAGAGCCCCGGGTTCGTTATAGACCGTGATGGCATGGAGATCGGCGAGGAAGATCAGGCATTCCTGCTCGTGCTGAAGCTCCGTCCAGCGCTTGATCGCCCCCAGATAATTGCCAAGGTGCGGCTCGCCGGTGGGCTGGATGCCGGAAATGATACGCATCAGCTGACCTTCTTGCGCTTCAGGAGGATGAGGATGTCGTCGCGGTTCATTGCGCCGATCGTCCAGGCGACGATGAAATAGACGATGCCGCCGACGCCGACGAGTGCCATGACGCCCAGCAGCCGCTCGATCACCGATCCGGCGAAAAAGCCCGCGAGCAGTGCGCGCGTGCCCCACAAGGCCGCGCCCATGGCAAGGCCCGCCGCGAATTGCCGCGCGATCCGGCTCCACAGCCAGCCTTCGATCCGGAAATGCCCGCGGCGGCGCAGAATGACGTAGAGGAGAATGCAGTTGATCCACGAACAGAGCGCGATGGCCGCGGCAAGGCCATAGATTCCGAAAGGCGGGATCAATGCGAAATTGAGCGCGATGTTGGCGACGAGCACCACGACCGCCGTCTTGACCGGCGTCTTGGTATCGTTGCGCGCGTAAAAACCGGGCGTGATCACCTTCACCAGCACATAAGCCGGAAGGCCCATGACGATGATCGCCAACACATTGCCGGTGATCGCGGCGTCTTCCGCCGTGAAGCGCCCGCCCTGGAACATCGCGGCGACCAGCGGCCCGGCGACGACGGCGAGGGCGAGGGCTGCGGGAATGCAGAGCAGCATCGACAGCTCCACCGCTTGGCCCTGCACGCGGGCGGCCTCATCCGGTTCTCCCTTGGCGATGAAGCGGCTGATCTGCGGCAGGATCGCCGTGCCGAGCGCGGTGCCGATCACCGACAGCGGCAGCTGATTGAGGCGATCCGAATAATTGAGGTAGGACATCGATCCTTCGGGAAGCCGCGTCGCGAAGAAAGTATCGATCAGCTGGCTGATCTGATAGACGCCCGCGCCCAGTGTCGCCGGAATGACGACGAGGAAGAATTGCTTCACGCTTGGCGTGATTTCGGGCTTGCGCAAGCGCAGCGACACGCCCGCCTTGCGCGCGCTGTTCCAAACAAGCGCGAGCTGCAGGACGCCGCCCACGGTAACGCCGATGGAGAGGGCGAGCGCGGTCCTTTCGCCGCCCGTCGGCACGATGAGCAAGGCCGCGAGCATCGCGACGTTGAGCAAGGCGGGCGCGAAGGCCGCCGCCGCGAATTTCGTCAGCGAATTCAGCACGCCGGAGAAGAGCGAAACGAGGCTGATCAGCAGCAGATAGGGGAAAGTGATCCGGGTGAGGAACACGGTCAGGTCGAACTTCGCCGGTTCATCGGCATAGCCCGATGCGATCGCCCAGACGAAAGCGGGCATGATGAGTTCGAAGACGAGCGTGAAAAGGAAGAGGGTGGGGAGGAAGACCGCCAGCACCTCTTCGGAAAATTTCTTCGCTTCCTCCAGCCCGCCCGGCCCGTGATAGCGCTGGCTGAACAGGGGCACGAAGCCCGCCGAGAAGGCGCCCTCGCCGAACAGGCGGCGGAACGTGTTGGGCAGGCGGAAGGCGACCAGGAAGGCGTCGGCCGCGCCGCTCGCCCCCATGATGCGCGACATCAGCATTTCGCGCGCGAAGCCGAACACGCGGCTGACCATGGTGAGGCCGCCAATCGTGCCGATCGCCTTGTGGAGGTTCATGCTCACCCGCCCTTAAGTCATTTCAGCGAAAGCTGGAATCCAGACGATGCTGATGACATGCACCGCTTGGACTCCAGCCTGCGCTGGAGTGACATTGCCTTAAGCCTGTCCGGTAATCTCCGGCGCTTGCGCCCCGCCGCCCGCAGCCTGGGCCTGCGCCGCCTGCTGCATGTAGAGCGCGCCGAAATCGATCGGATCGAGCATCAGCGGCGGGAAGGCGCCGTTCTGCACCGATTCCGCCACGATCTGCCGCGCGAACGGGAACAGGAGGCGCGGCGCTTCGGCGAGCAGGAAGGGCTGAAGCTGCTCTTCGGGAATGTTGCGCAGCCCGAACAGGCCCGAATAAAGAAGGTCGACGGCAAAGGCGGTGCCGTTGTCGTGCTTCGCCACCACGTCGATCTTCAGGCCGACTTCATACACATCGTCGCCCAGCTTCTGCGATCCGATGTTGAACTGCACGTCGATCTGCGGCTGGCCCTGCCATTGGTAGACGGCCGGGGCGTTCGGGTTTTCGAAGGACAAATCCTTAACATATTGGGACAGGATGGCGATTGCGGGCGAGGTATCGTTGCCGTTCACCGCCTGCTCGTTTCCGTCCGTCGCGCCTAATTCTTCGGCCATGCTTCCTTACCTTGAAAATCGTGTTGAAAGACGGCGGGCGGCACGCTTCGCCGGTCGAAGGCGCGGGTAGCAGGTGAGGGGGGTGGGCGCAACATGCGGCCGCCATTTGAAACTGGGCTCCATCCGGCCTATGTTGGCGGCAAGTTCAGAACGGAGTGCTTTTTCGTGACAGTCGAGATTGTGTTGCTGGCCATGGTGGCCGTGTTCGCGGGCCTGAGGCTCTATGCCGTGCTGGGCCGCCGGACGGGCCATGAGCAACAGCCGGTCTTGCGCCCGAAGACGATGGCCAGCGTCGACACGCCCGCCCCGGTCCAGGATCTGCCGGCCGAGCGCTTCGAAACCAATGGTCTCGCTTATGAAAAGAGTGCGGAAACCGGAATCCGCGCCTTGATCGCCGCCGATCCTTCCTTCGACGTCGCCCGCTTTCTCGAAGGCGCGCAATCCGCTTACCGCATGATCCTCGAGGCCTTCTGGACGGGCAACCGCGCCGAGCTGGACGAACTGGTGGACGGCGAGGCGCAGCAGGCGTTCGAAGAGGCCATTGCCGCGCGCGAGGCCGAGGGACTGACCCTCAACAACCGCCTCATCGCCATCGACAAGGCGGTGATCGAATCCGTCGAGCTCAGCGGCCGCACCGCTTTCGTGTCGGTCCGCTTCGACGCCGATATCGCGGCCGTCACCCGCGACCGCGACGGCAATGTCGTTGCCGGATCGCTGAGCGACGCGATCGAAACGCACGACATCTGGACGTTCCAGCGGGATCTCGGCAGCGCCGATCCGAACTGGATGCTGGTGGAAACCGACGCTGTCGCCTGAGGCTGCTGGGCCTTTTCCAATTTTCGTCAGTCGGGCTATGGCGGGGATATGAGCATCCGTCGGACCCGCAGAGCCTTTCTCGCCCTTGCTCTCTGCCTTTCGGCCTGCGTACCGGCGCCTCGCCCAGTCGAGCCCGCGCCGCCAGCGCAGGAACAGCCGCCCATTGCTGTGCCGCCCGTGCCGACCGTACCGCTCGCACCTCCGGCAGCCGCAACCGCGCTGGAGGCCGGAGTCACTCTGGGACCGCCGCTGCCCGGCATCGCACCCGACGCCGCCATGCGCGCCTGGAACGCCTTTCAGGCAAGCTGCCCGGCGCTCCTGAAGCGTGAGGATGTCAGCGGCCTGACCCGTCCGGAGGATTGGCGGGACGTTTGCACGCCCCGTCTGTTCGAAAGCCCGCAGGATATCGCCTTATTCCTGCGCGATAATTTTACATTGGTTCGCGTCGGCGAGGGCACGGCCTTCGCCACCGGCTATTACGAGCCGCAGATCGCCGGATCGCGGGTGCGGGCGCCGGGCTATGCGGTGCCGATCTATGCCAAGCCCGCCGATCTTCTCGCCGCCAATCCGCTGACGGGGGCGAAGGGAAGGGGGCGTCTCGACGAAAGCGGCGCCTATACGCTCTATCATGATCGCGCCGCGATCGAGGATGGCGTCCTCGCGGGAAAGGGGCTGGAAATCGCCTGGGCCGCCGACGCGGTCGATCTGTTCTTTCTCCAGATTCAGGGGTCGGGCCAGCTGCTGCTTCCCGGCGGCGGAGTCATGCGCATCGGCTACGCGGACCAGAATGGCCGCGAATATGTCGCGATCGGCAAGCTGATGAAGGATCGCGGGCTGCTGACCGGCCCCGTCTCCATGCAGGCGATCACCGGCTGGCTGCGCGCCAATCCGGAGGCCGGGCGCGCCCTGATGCGGGAGAATAAGAGCTATGTGTTCTTCCGCGAGCTGACCGGCCCCGGCCCGCTCGGCGCGATGGACCTTCCGGTGACCCCGCGCGTCACGGTCGCCGCCGATCCCAAATTCGTGCCGCTGGGCGCCCCCGTCCTCCTGTCGATGGACGATCCGGAGGCGAGCGGCCTGTGGGTCGCCCAGGATACCGGCGGAGCGATCAAGGGCGCGAACCGTTTCGACACCTTCTGGGGCGCGGGTCCGGAGGCAAGCGCGAAGGCGGGCGGCCTGCAGGTCAAGGGATCGGCCTGGATCCTCCTCCCGAACGTCGCCGCCGCGCGGCTCATCCAGCGTCAGGCCGATGGTCCGCAAGCTCAACGCTGAGGAACGCGCTTTGTGGGACAAGGTGGTCGCGACCGTCAGCCCCCTCCATCGGCAAGCAATGGCGGAAAAGGCCGATATCGTTCAGCCTGCTCTGCCCATCTCCAAGCCGAAGGGCGCCGCCCCGGTGGTAAAAGCACAAGGCGCTGCGACCCGGCCCGCGATCGTTCCCGCCAAGGCCGCGCCGGTCCCTGGCACCACCCTGGATGCCACTTGGGACCGACGCCTGTCGCGCGGGCTCGTCGCCCCCGATCTCACCGTCGACCTGCACGGTCACAACCTCTCCACCGCTTATGCCATGCTCGACACCCGCCTTGAACAGGCCGTTGCTTCGGGCGCCCGCCTTCTCCTGCTCGTTACCGGCAAGCCGCCGGCGGGCGAACGCTGGCCCGTCGCGCGCGGCGCGATCCGCGCGGCGGTGGGCGATTGGCTCCAGGCATCCCGCCATGCCGCCCATATCGCCGCGGTGCGGGGCGCCCATCCGCGTCATGGCGGCCTCGGCGCGCTGTACATCGTGCTGCGCCGCAAGCGCTGACCGTCTTCCGTTTCGCGGGCAATGCGGCGCTTTTCCAGGGGTTCGTCCTGTCATTGGTCCAAAATGGATGATGGGACAAAAAGGAAAGGATTATTAACCCGTTAGCCTTATTGGTGGCGAACACCTGCTCATCGCTTAAGGGAGTGACGGGGTTGGGGTTAAGAGTATCGCATTATTGGGAAAAGGCCGAGTGGCTCAGCAATCGCGCCATTTCCTTTTGCGCGGGTGTTTCGTCTTTCATTTTGACGCTCGGCGGCTTCGTCCTCCTGCGCAATCTCGATCAGCAGATCGCCGCGTCGCTCGGCATCGGCTTGTTCGCCTTGCTCATCGTGTGGGTCGCGGCGGAAAAACCCAATAGCGACCATGCCCGCGCCGTTTCGGCGTTGATCGATCGTTTGCTCGCGGTGGAGGGGGGCGATCTCTCGACGCCCGCACCCCCGGTTCTGCGCAGAGAGATGCCACGCCTCGCAAGCGCCGTGGACAGCCTCTTCGAACAGGTGCGCTCCAGCATCGATCATGCGCAGCGCATCGCCATGCACGATCCGGTCACCAATCTTCCCAACCGCCTCCATTTCAAGCGCGAGGCGGACCGCATCCTGAAGGTCCGGCAAGGGGACACCGCCGCCTTGCTCTTCATCGATCTCGACCGCTTCAAGGATGTGAACGACACGCTCGGCCATGCGCAGGGCGATGAAATACTGGTCATGGTGGCCGACCGCCTGCGCGCGGTGTCGGCGGACATCGGGAGCGCCGCCGCGCATTGGCAGCCCTTGCTCGCACGTCTCGCCGGCGACGAATTCACGATGCTGGTGCCCGCCCCGACCCAGGATGCCGCCGCGGCCACGGCCTATAAAGTCCTCAACGCCCTCACCGGCACGTTCGATCATATGGGGCAGCCCATCACCTTGGGCGCCTCGATCGGCATCGCCATGCACCCTTCGCATGGCGTCGAGCTCACCGACCTCATGAAGGCGGCGGACATGGCCATGTACCATGCCAAGGCGCTGGGCGGGGGCGAAGTGTTCACCTTCAATGCCGAGCTTGCCCTCGCCTTCGAGCAGAAATTGCGCACGGAGCGGGCGCTGCGCGAGACCGTGGCCCAGGGTCAGTCCGATCTCGTTTATCAGCCGCAAATTGACACGCGCACGGGCGGCGCCGTCGCGGCCAAGGCACGGCTGCGCTAGAAAGCACCCGCCGAAGGCCTTCGCGGCCCGGACAGTTTCATCGACGATTTCGGCGCAGGTTAGCGCATCTGTCGCGAAAGAACGTGTCGCACGTGCCGCAAGATTCCGGCTTTCGCCGGAATGACGGGTGGTGATAAGCACTAGCGCGCTAAGAAAGGAATGCCGTGTTTTCTGTGATTGTGGCCGCCGCCTTGGCCGTTTCGACGCCAAGTCCCGCATCGGATATTTTCGCCTGGCGTCAGTCGGATGCGCCTGCCTTTCAGCTGGAAAAGGCGCGGCTCGACGCCTTGCTCGCCGCAAGCATGATCGGCCCGGCCGACAGTGAAAGATTGGCGCGGATGATGGTGGCGGAAGCCAGCACCGACGCGACCGATTATGCCGCGCGCTGGGACAAGATCGCCGCCGAGCTCAAGATTGCCCGCGCAAAGCTGGCGACGATGAAGGCGGGTGGGCCTTATGCCGATGAAAGCCACTGGCTTTTGAAGGCGCGCGCCGCCACGGCCGATCCCGATGCGCGCGCTTTGTTCGAACGGGTGTTTCTCGATCAGTCCGCTTTGACCATGCGACCGGAACTCGACCCGGCGGGCAAGGCGGCCTTCCGGGCGGCATTTAAGCCCGATACGCAAGCAATCCTGCTGGACAATGTGGTGTGGCTGAAAGCCGTGCTGGGCCGGATCGGCTGGTTCGATATTTCAAAATATGGCGAGCGGGCGTCCCAGGCCGCCTGGCTTGTCGTCCAGCATGCGGATCATGATCCGGATTGGCAGAAGGCGATGCTGGAAACGCTGGCGCCGAAAGTGAAGAGCGGCGACATGCAGGGCACTTATTATGCCTATCTCGTGGACCGGGTCGCGGTGAATGCCGGCAAGCCCCAAACCTATGGCACGCAGGGCGGATGCGTTGGACCTGGGGATTGGCAGCCGAAACTTTCGGTCGCGCCCGAAGCGTTGGATCGGCGTCGTGCGGAAGTCGGGCTGGAGTCGATTGCCGCCTACCGGGAACGGCTCGTCGGCGGCTGCGCGTAGGTTCAATCCGCCGGACGCCGCCGGATCAGCACGATGGTGCGCATCGTCGCGACCGCCACACCGTCCTGGTTCAGCACGCTCACCTGGCTTTTGAACGTGCCGATATCCGGCTTGCTGCGGGACGGCGTCACGTCGACGATCTCGGTCTCCAGCCGCAGCGTGTCGCCGGGATAGACGGGCCTCAGCCAGCGCAGCTCGTCGACGCCAGGCGACCCGAGGCTCGCCATCGGGCGCTCCCTGCCATTTTCGACCAGCATCGCCATCATCATCGCGCAAGTGTGCCAGCCGCTCGCCGCGATCCTGCCGAAATAGGTCTTCGCCGCCGCTTCGTCCGAAAGGTGAAAGGGCTGAGGATCGTATTTGCGCGCGAAGTCCAGCACTTCTTCGCGCGTGACCGGATAATGCCCGAACGCCGCCTTTTGCCCGATTTCCAGATCTTCCAAATACAGCATGCCATGCTCCCTGACTGCGGCTCCGTTGCGCTTTGCAACCATTTGCCCGGGATGACAATGCGCCCCTGCCATGCGAAGAGCGGCACGGCTTTGGTCCGGGTGAGCGGAGGGATGAACATGCGTTACGGTTTGGCGGCGGGTGCGGTTCTTCTCGCGCTTTCGGGCTGCGCCACGACCGCGGTGCAGGATCGGGCAGCCGCGCCGATCGATGTGAAAATCATCGCCCTCAACGACTTCCACGGCGCGCTCGAACCGCCCGGCATCGCCATCCCCGCCACCGCCCCGGATGGCGGGGCGGTCCGCGTGCCCGCCGGTGGCGCTGCCTATCTCGCCTCGGCGGTGCAGGGCCTGAAGGCCGCCAACCCGAACCACGCCGTCGTCTCCGCGGGCGACCTTATCAGCGCCTCGCCGCTCATTTCCTCTTATTTCCTCGACGAGCCGACCATCCATGCGATGAACATGATCGGGCTCGATTTCAATGCGGTCGGCAATCACGAATTCGATCGCGGCCGAGCCGAATTGCTGCGCATGCAGCATGGCGGCTGCGACAAGAATACGGCGCTCCAGCCCTGCGCCGTCGATCCCGATTTTCCCGGCGCGCGTTTCAAATTCCTCGCCGCCAACGTGAAGACCGAAAACGGCGGCACTTTGTTTCCCTCCTATGGCATCCGCAGCTACGGAAAAGGGAAGGGGGGCGTGCAAATCGGCTTCATCGGCCTGACGCTGAAGGAAACGCCAACGCTCGTCACGCCGGCGGGCGTCGCGGGTCTCTCATTCGCGGACGAAGCCGACAGCATTAACGCTCTCATCCCCAAATTGCGGAGCGAGGGCGCGGACGCCATCGTCGTGCTGATCCACCAAGGCGTGTCGACGAAGGTCGGTTATAACGACAAGAGCTGCGGCGGCATGGACGGCGATCTGATGCCGATCCTCGCCCGCCTCGACCCGCAAGTCGATCTCGTCGTCTCCGGCCATACCCACAATGCCTATATCTGCGACTATGGCCGCATCGATCCGGCCCGCCCTTTCCTGGTCACCAGCGCGGGGCGCAGCGGCACCTTGCTCACCGACATCACTCTCTCCATCGATCCGTCGCAGGGCGACGTCGTCGCACGCCGCGCCGACAATATGATCGTGCAGGGGGAGGGCTATCAATCCGCGTCCGGTGCCGTCGCGGCCACCGGCCTCTACCCCCGTTTTCCGCGTGAACCCCGCGTCGCCGCCCTCGTCGATCGCTATGCCGCCGCCGTCGCGCCCGTCGCGCAGCGCAAGGTCGGGACGCTCGCCGGGCCTGCCTTGCGCCAGGCGAACGAAGCGGGGGAATCGGTCCTCGGTGCTCTTATCGCCGACGCCCATCTTGCCGCGACCAGCGCCCCCGAAAATGGCGGCGCGCAAATCGCCTTTTCCAACGCGGGAAGCCTGCGTGCCGACATCGTGCCCGCCGAAGACGGCAGCGTCACTTACGGCCAGCTATTCGCGGCTCAGCCCTTCGGCAACACCCTCTTCGTGAAGAGCTTCACCGGCCGTCAGATCCGCGCCCTGCTGGAACAGCAATTTAACAGCGGCACCAACACCGCCGAACGCCCGAATATGCTGCTGCCCTCACGTGGCTTCACCTATGGCTATGACCTTAGCCAGCCCGCCGGGCAGCGCATAATCGACATCCGCCTGAACGGCGCGCCTTTGGACGATGCCGTCGTCTATCGCGTCGCGATGAACAGCTTCCTCGCCACCGGCGGCGACAATTTCACGATCTTTCGCGACGGGGGCGATCCCGTCGGCGGCCCGATCGATGTCGATGCGCTCGAACGCTATATCGTGGCGTCCGGCCGCCTGGCGCCGCCCGCGGCCAACCGCATCACCCGCATCACGCCGCCCTGGAGCGGCGCGGAAAAGCCCGTCAGACGTTGAAGCGGAACAGCATCACGTCGCCGTCCTTGGTAACGTAATCCTTGCCTTCGGACCGGAGCTTACCTGCGTCCCGCGCGCCGCTTTCCCCCTTATACTGGACGTAATCCTCGTAAGCGATCGTCTCGGCGCGGATGAAGCCGCGTTCGAAATCGGAGTGGATGGCGCCCGCCGCCTGTGGCGCCTTGGCCCCTTTCTCGACAGTCCAGGCGCGCGCTTCCTTGGGCCCGGCCGTGAAGAAGGTGATGAGGTCGAGCAGATCGTACCCCGCCCGGATGATCCGCGAAAGGCCGGTTTCGGTGAGGCCCAGATCCTTCAGGAAGTCGGCGCGGTCCTCGACCGGCATGGTCGCGATTTCCGCCTCGATGGCGGCGGAGATGATCACCGCCTTGGCGCCTTCCGCCGCCGCCTTCTCGAACACGCGCGCGCTGTGCGCGTTGCCGGTCGCGGCATCGCCTTCGTCAACGTTGCAGACGTAAAGAACGGGCTTCGCCGTCAGCAATTGCGCCCGTTCCAACGCCTTCGCCTCTTCCTCGTCCGCGGGCTGCGTCAGCCGCGCCGGCTTGGACTGGCGGAGGATATCCAGCGCCTTGCCCAGAACCGCGGCCTGCACCTTGGCCTCCTTGTCGCCTTGCTGCGCCTTCTTGACGAGGTTCGGCACGCGCTTTTCCAGGCTCTCTAGGTCGGCGAGCATCAATTCCGTTTCGACCGTCTCCGCATCAGCGATCGGATCGACGCGGCCCTCGACATGGGTCACGTCGCCTTCCTCGAAGCAGCGCAGGACGTGGACGATGGCGTCCACCTCGCGGATGTTGCCGAGGAACTGGTTGCCCAGGCCCTCGCCCTTGGATGCGCCGCGCACCAGGCCGGCGATATCGACGAATTCCAGCTGCGTCTCGATGATGTTCGCCGACCCGGCGACCTTGGCGATCTCCTGCAAGCGCGGATCGGGCACGGCGACGCGGCCGACATTGGGCTCGATCGTGCAAAAGGGGTAATTGGCTGCCTGCGCCGCCGCCGTTTCGGTCAACGCGTTGAAAAGGGTCGATTTCCCGACATTGGGAAGCCCCACGATCCCGCAACGAAAGCCCATATTGTCCCGCCTTTGAACAGAGTTGCGTTCCCCTAGCCGCTCCCATGGCGCAATGCCAGCGCCGCCGTTATGGCGGCCGCCAATGCATTGGAGAGATTATGAAAAAAGTCGCCTTGGTGGTTATAGCGCAACGGATGGGAAGCCACTATGCTGCTAAAACCATTGTGGGGGTATTATGAAAAATCTCATCTTTTCTGGCGCCGTTCTTGCCGCATTTTTCGCCCAGCCGGCTGCCGCGCGGGAATGGCCCGACCTGCAGAATTGGTTCTTCTTTGAAGACTCGGATTTCTGCGAGATGGCGACAACCTATGGCGAGAAGGATGAGGTAAAGTTCAGCATCGTGATGATGACGAACGGCAAGGCGATGATCGGGGCTAGCGGTACCCAATGGTCCTTTGAAAACGACAAGCCCTACGACATTCGCTATGCAATCGACGAAGATACTGTGGGCGAAGCAAAAGTCCGGGGCTGGGTAGATGGCGACTATAAGGGCTTCATCACCGAAGCCGAGCCCGTCTTTATCGACGACATGATGAAATCCGGTTTCTTCCTGTTCAGCGCCGATGCGGCGAATGCCAAGGACAATATGGATGTCAGCGGCAGCGACCAGGCTTATGCGCAACTCAAGGCATGCGTTGCTGAATTGAAAAAGAAGGGCGGCATTGCGCAGTGAAATGCGCGCCGTGCACCAGCCATTGATGCCGTTCGCATGGTAAGGGCCGATGCACGTCCGTGCCGCCATGTCGTCATGGCAGGAAATGCACATTAGGGGGATGAATATGAAAAGAATTGCTGCTGCCATCGGCTTGACCTTGCCGGCGAATATGGGACGGGCTATTGCCGTCGCCTCGACGATCCTGGCTTCACCGGCCTGGGCCGAATTACGGACTGTGGAAACCGGGGAAGGCTTCGCCATCCGCATGCCTGGGCAGCCGGAGGCCATGCGCAACACTGTTCAAATTTCTGGCGGAGAGGTTAAGACGGCGTCCTGGACCGCGCCTACGGGTGACGGCGCGATCTATTCGGTAAGTTATGCCGACTATCCCGAAAAGATTGTGGTCGCCAACACGCCAGACCAATTCATGAATGAGGGTAGGGATGGTCTTGCCAATCAGCTGAAAGGCAAAATCGTCTCGGAAACCGCCGTCACCCTCGGCAACCATCCGGGAAAAGCCGTTGCCATTTCTTCGGATGCCGGAGAAGTCAAAGCCCGCTTTTATTGGGTCGGGACGCGCCTTTACACGTTGCTTGTCCTCTACAATGCCGCGACGGGCGCGCCGGATGCGGACGCGTTTCTCGGCTCCATAAAGCTCGCGGCAAAATAGACGCGCGTCAGGCGCGATAGTTGAAGCTGATGCTGATCCGTTCGCTTTTCGCGGCGGATGGCGTCACTTCGTGCCGCAGCCAGCTTTCCCACAGGAAAATGCTTCCCGGCCGCGGTTCGGCATAAACGAATGTCTGAAGCTCGGGCGGCGCGCCCGCGCGCCGGGGCGGGGCGGCCATCATCATCGGCAGGCGGGGGTCTTCCAGCTTCAATGCGCCGGACCCAGGCGGCACTGCGACATAGAGCGTGCCGGAAATGATGCTGTGCGGATGGATATGCCCGGAATGCGTGGCGCCCGGCTTCATCACGTTGACCCAAAGGCTGTCGAGCTTCGGCCGCTTGCCGCCCAGCTCGAACGCGCACGCCTCGGCAAAGGCGGCGGCGTGGCGGTTAAGATGACGCACAAGGTCCGCAAAACGCGGGTCGCGCGCGGGCAAGTCGTTCAGCGATGCATAAGACGTATAGCCGCGATAGCCATGCGCCTTCGACCAGCGCCGCCCCGCTTCATCCTCGCCCGCCAGCGCGAGGCACGCCTCTTCCAGCTCCGCCAGCAATTCTGGTGCGGCGAGTGTGCCTTCGTAGAAAGGCGTGGTGAAGAGCGAGCGGATGGTCACGCCAGTCGGGCTAAAGCAAATGCATGCATGCTGAAATAAAAAAGGAGGGGGCGGTGCCCCCTCCTTCATAACCCGACTAAAATCCGCTTAGAAGCGGAAGCCGAGCGTTGCGGCGACCTGATGACGTTCAAGGTCGGATTCATAATTGGAGTAACGATATTCTAGGCCGACATAGGAATTACCGCCTAGCGCAAACTGGCCGCCGAAGCCTGCCCGGACGCCATCGATATTATCAATAATTCCAAAGCCTTCGTCGCCATCATAATAGCCAACGCTCGCCCGTGCATTGGTATAGCCGAGCTTGCCATAAAGATTGAAGCTGTCGGATACGGCCGTAGTAATGCGGCTTCCCACGTAAAGGTCGCGAGCGAAGGAGATCGTGACCAATTCATCGCCATTCTTGAGGTTGAAATCGGATGAGCTATCCGAATATTCCGCGTCGACGCCGAGGGAAATATTATTACCGACCGCAAAATCGTATCCGATACCGACACCGTATAGGATGCCATCCAAATCAGCGTCGACATCGATGCCGAACTCTTGGATTTCCTTTTCCAGGCCGCTGACTTTGGGGCTATCATATCCAACAATCCCCTCGATACGGGCGCCGCTGATATCGGCAGCGAAAGCCGGCGCGGCAACGAGCGACGCCGCAATCGCGGCGGTGGCGTAAAGATACTTCATGTGTAGAACCCCTTTGTAGAATGCGCCGTGGATGACTGCCGCCTGGAGGGCGATTTCCCGGCATTATTTTCCGACCAACCTCCCGGGCATGTCGGCTTCGCTGCACTAGGGCTGTGTTACTTTCGCCAAGCTGAACATTGCTGAAGGGAAACGTTCAGCTTAGCCGTGAAAATTCAGCCACTCATTTCTGTAACCGCAAAGCCACGTCGCTCATGAAGCGGGCGTCCTCGCCCGCCGCGAGCCACCCGGCTTCCGCGGCGATGGCGCCAAGCATGCCGGCAAGATCGTCCATTTCGGCCTTGGCATAATTGCCGAGGACGTGTCCGGTCACCTTGTCCTTGTGGCCCGGATGGCCGATGCCGATGCGCACGCGGCGGAAGGGGTTGCCGATATGCTGTTCGGTGGAGCGCAGGCCATTGTGGCCCGCAGTGCCGCCACCGGTCTTCACCTTCACCTTGAACGGCGCGAGATCCAGTTCGTCGTGAAAGACCGTAACGTCGCCCACCTCGGCCTTGAAGAAGCGCATCGCCTCGCCGACCGCCTGGCCGCTCTTGTTCATGAAGGTGGCGGGCTTCAGGAGCAGGATGCGCTCCCCGCCGATCCGGCCCTGCTGGGCCCATCCCTGAAAGGCTTTCCTGGGCGGATCGAAACCGTGGACTTCGGCGATGGCGTCAATCGCCATGAAGCCCACATTGTGCCGGTGCAGCGCATATTGCGCGCCCGGATTGCCGAGGCCGACCCAGATTTGCATCGCGTCTTTCTCGAAGCCTCCGTCATTCCGGCGAAAGCCGGAATCTCCCTTCCGTTTCAAGAGAGATTCCAGCTTTCGCTGGAATGACGAGAGACGGGAAATCAGGCGTTCTCTTCGCCCGCTTCGCCGCCTTCACCGGCTTCCGCGGCGCCTTCGGCCGACTTCATGCCGGACGGGGCGACGAGCGTAGCGATGGTGAAGTCGCGGTCTTCGATCGCGGGCTTGGCGCCCTTCGGCAGCTTCACCGCCGAAATGTGGATCGAATCGCCGACATTGTAGCCGGTCAAGTCGACGACCAGGTCGTCCGGAATCTCGGCCGCGTCGCAGACGAGCTCGACTTCGTGGCGGACGATGTTGAGCACGCCGCCCTTCTTGATACCGGGCGCGGCTTCTTCATTCTCGAAGCGCACCGGCACCGCGACGGTGACGGTCGAATGCTCGCCGATGCGGTAAAAATCGACATGCAGCGGCCGGTCGGTGACCGGGTGGAACTGAACGTCCTTGGGAAGGGTGCGGCTCACCTTGCCGCCCACGTCGATCATCACGACCGTGTTCATGAAGTGGCCGGTGTTGAGAGCTTTCACCAGCACCTTTTCTTCGAGGTGGATCGAGACGGGTTCTTCCTTGTTGCCGTAGATCACGGCGGGGACGCGGCCTTCACGACGCATGGCACGGGAGGCTCCCTTGCCAGCCCGTTCGCGCGTCTCGGCCGACAGCTGAAGCTGTTCGCTCATGTGCATGCCTTTCGAAACAGATTGATAAACTCCCCGTCACGCCTCCAGGGATGACCATGACGCGGGAGCGGCGCCTATAGGGCGAAAGCGCGAGCGCCACAAGGGTGGTGCTCGCGCGGATGATCAGGCGCTTTCTGGAACGGCACCTTCGTCAGTGATTTCGATCACAAGATAAGCGAGAGCAGCCGCTGCTGCGACGCTGATCGCCACCCATAACAGCGTCCCCGTCAAATCATTGCCTTCAACATCGGACGCCGCGCGCTGGGAGTTCGAGATCGACAATGACGACGCTGGCGAAGCAGCAGCTACTGGACTTACGGCCAATGCCAATGAAAGGCCTGCGGCAAAGAATTTTTTCACGATATTCCCCCTCTTCTGCAAACGGTGCAGCCTTCAGATCATATTTCGGCGAAACAGATATTACAATCGCAAGTATAACCTTACTAAAGCGCCTTCAGGCATCTTAGTAAAATCGAAAGCGGAGCACTCACTGCACCCGCTCGACCTTCAGCCCCTTCGCTTCCAGCATGGTCTGCACCGAATCCGCACCCGCGAGATGCCCTGCGCCGACCGCAACCATCACCGTGCCCGGCTCGTCGAGCATGCCGCCGATCCGTTCCGCCCAGCGTTCGTTCCGGTCCTTCATCAGCGCCTCGCGCAGTTCCGGGGAAAGCGCCGTTTCATCGTCGAATGTCTTGGCGATCGCATCCACGTCGCCTCTGACCCAGGCATCCAGCATCTGCTTGAACTGCGCCCGCGCATTTTCGGGGTCGTCGAGCGCGCTCACCAGCACCAGCCGCTGCGCCTCTTCCGACAGGGTGTCGAAGAAGCCCATCTGCTCCTCCGCCGTCTCCAGCGCCCCGAATTTCTTGCCCTGTTCCTTATACGTGGCCTGCAGGCTCCGTTCCGCGCCAAGATTGGGGTCGAGCCCCAAATCCTTGAACGATGTGGTGAGGATGGCGAGCGCGGCGGTCCAGGTTTCCATGGAGTTCTGCATCTCGGCCGGGATGCTGGCTGTCGCCAGTGCCTTGGCGAGCGCATCCCGCTTGTCCGGCGGCACGCGCTCGGAAAGGGGAGGGAGGCCGGGCGAGAAGCCGAGTTTTCCGATCAGCTGCGCCGCAGCCATCGGATCCTCGTCGCCCGGCAATTCCAGGACCAGCGTGTCCGACGACCGGATCGCCTTTTCCAGCGTGTCCGTCCGCCAGTTCACGCCTTCCGGCAGCAGGTGGATCGTGCCGAACAGATAGACTGTCGTGTCTTCGTCGGCGAGCTTCCACAAAGCGGGCTTGGCGGCAGGCGCTTCCTGCGCGGACGATGTCGTGCAAGCGGCGAGCGCGGCGGCGGCGGTGCAGGCCGCCCAGCGGATTTTGCGGCGAAAAGAGGTCACAATCACGAATCTCTCCCTATTTCTTGACCGCACCATGCCCCATGCGCCAAAGCGTTTCGACCCCGTTGTTGCAGATGCGAAGGCGAAAAGTTGGGCGAGACCAAACCCCTCAGCTTCCAAAGGCTCATCCTCACCCTCCACGATTATTGGAGCCAGCAAGGCTGCGTGATCCTCCAGCCGTATGACATGGAGATGGGCGCGGGCACTTTCCACCCGGCGACCACCTTACGCGCCCTCGGTCCCAAGCCGTGGAAGGCCGCCTATGTCCAGCCCTCGCGCCGCCCGACCGACGGGCGCTATGGCGAAAATCCGAACCGGCTCGGCCATTATTACCAATATCAGGTGGTGCTGAAGCCCAGCCCGCCCGACCTCCAACAACTCTATCTCGGGTCGCTCGCGGCCATCGGCATCGACTTCACGAAGCACGACATCCGCTTCGTCGAGGACGATTGGGAAAGCCCCACGCTCGGCGCCTGGGGCCTCGGCTGGGAAGTCTGGTGCGATGGCATGGAAGTCACCCAATTCACCTATTTCCAGCAGGTCGGCGGCTATGATTGCAAGCCGGTGACGGGCGAGCTCACCTACGGCCTCGAACGGCTCGCCATGTATATTCAGGGCGTCGACAGCGTCTATGATCTCGCCTTCAACGACGACGGCGTCAGCTACGGCGACGTCTTCCACGAAAACGAAGTCGAGTTTTCAGGCTATCATTTCGAAGTCGCCGACACGGACAGCCTCTTCCGCCGCTTCAAGGACGCCGCCGAGGAATGCACGCGCTGCATCGAGGCGAAGCTGCCGCTCCCGGCCTATGATCAGGCGATCAAGGCCAGCCACATCTTCAACACCCTCCAGGCCCGCGGCGTCATCTCCGTCGCCGAGCGCCAGGCCTATATTGGCCGCGTCCGCGATTTGGCGAAAGGCGCCTGTGCGGCGTGGATGGACAAGAACGGGTGGGACGCGTGATAGCCCCGCCCCTCCGTCATTCCAGCGAAAGCTGGAATCTCCCTTCTCCTTGGACCGACCGATCTAAAGACAGTGAGATTCCAGCTTTCGCTGGAATGACGGAAGGGCTCGCTGGAATGACGTTTAAGCACCTTGGAATGACGAGTGGGAATGCAACGAATGCCTGATTTCCTCCTCGAACTCCTGTCCGAAGAAATCCCCGCCCGCATGCAAGCGAAGGCGGAGAAGGATCTAGCATCCCTCTTCGACGCCGAACTCATCAAATCGGGCCTGAAGGCGGAAGGCATCGAAACCTTCTCCACGCCCCGCCGCCTGACCCTGATCGCGCGGGGTCTCCCCACGGAAACCGTCGCCGTCAGCGAGGAGCTGAAGGGCCCCCGCACCAGCGCCCCGCCGCAGGCGCTCGAAGGTTTCTTGCGCAAGACTGGCCTCCGCCAAGACCAGCTCGTCGACCGCGACGGCACGTATTTCGCCGTCATCGACAAGCCCGGCCAGGCCACGAAAGACGTGCTGGCCGAAGCCATCCCTGCCATCGTCCGCGCCTTCCCCTGGCCCAAATCCATGCGCTGGGGCGCCGCCTCGCTTTCGACCGAAAGCCCGCGCTGGGTCCGCCCGCTGCAAGGCATCGTCGCCCTGCTCGGCGAGGAAATCGTCGACTTCGAAGTCGCAGGGATAAGCTCCGGCGCCGCGACGGTCGGCCACCGCTTTCACCATCCGGGCCAGATCACCATCGGTAGCGCGAACGATTATGCCGAAAAGCTCCGCGCCTGCCACGTCATCGTCGATCCCAGGGAACGCCAGCAAATCATCCGCGACGGCGCCGCGAAGGCCGCTAGGGATGCGGGCCTGATCCTCGTCGAAGACGAAGGCCTCGTCGCCGAAAATGCCGGCCTCACCGAATGGCCGGTGCCTTTGCTGGGCTCGTTCGACCCGACCTTCCTCGACGTCCCGCGCGAAGTGATCCAGCTCACCATGCGGACCAACCAGAAATATTTCGCCGCTCAAATTCCTCCCCGGGACGGGGAGGGGGACCAGCCGAAGGCTGGTGGAGGGGCTGGCACGTTGGCTCCAAACTTCATCTGCACCGCGAACATCGACGCGGCCGACGGCGGCGCCTCGATCGTCGCGGGCAACGAAAAAGTCCTCGCCGCGCGTCTCTCCGACGCGAAATTCTTCTGGGAACAGGATCTCAAAATTCCGCTGGAAAATCAGGCGGAGAAGCTCAACCAGATCGTGTTCCACGAAAAGCTCGGCACGGTCGCCGACAAGGTCGACCGCGTCGCCAAACTCGCCCGCTGGCTGGTGGAAGAGGGGATCATTAAGCCCTCTCCCCTTCAGGGGAGAGGGTTGGGAGAGGGGGAGTCCGAGACCTCTCCTCTCTCATCCAGCGCACCTGCAGACCGCCCCCTCTCTCCAACTCTCTCCCCTGAAGGGGAGAGAGAGCTTTTGGCCCAACTAGCCTACGACGCCGCCCGCCTCTGCAAGGCCGATCTCGTCACCGGCATGGTCGGCGAATTCCCCGAATTGCAGGGCCTCATCGGCGGCTACCTCGCCCGCGCCCAGGGCCATCCGGACGCCGTCGCCGACGCCATCCGCGACCATTACAAGCCGGTCGGCCAAGGCGACGAAGTCCCCACCGCCCCGGTCACGGTGGCGGTGAGCTTGGCGGACAAGCTGGATAGCTTGTCGCAGTTCTTCATCGTGAATGAAGTCCCTACTGGATCGCGAGACCCCTTCGCCCTGCGGAGAGCTGCGTTGGGTGTCCTGAGCCTATTGATCTCCAACGAAATCCGGCTGCCGCTCCGTGCTGCTCTGTTTGAGCCGCTGGTACACCGAGCTGTTAAAATTTATACAAGCGAGACACATAGTGCCGCCGATGCCATGTACGAGATCGCATCTGAGTATGCTGATCGTCAGAAACTCTTGGACCTTTATGCATCGATATTGGCAACAAAGCGGGACGCCGCTCTCGCGGACCGCGACACTTGGTTCGCGGACAAGATTTTGGGGACAATCTACTTCACGGCAGATTTTTTGGCCGACCGCCTCAAAGTCCAGCAGCGCGAAGCAGGCGTTCGCCACGACCTGATCGACGCGGTCTTCGCCCTTGGCGGTGAGGACGATCTCGTCCGCCTGCTCGCGCGGGTGAAGGCGCTGCAATCTTTCGTCGAGACGGGCGAGGGGACGGACCTTCTCGCCGGCTACAAGCGCGCGGCCAATATCCTGAAGAAGGAAGGCTGGACCGGCGCCGAGGCGCTGACCTCCACCGGCAGCCAGGGCATCCCGCAAACGGGCGAGGAAGACCCGCTCGTGCTGGTCGAGGAACCGGGCGTCGCGGACGCCATCGCCGAAATGGCGCATCATCATCCGAAAAAGCCACTTTCCTACACGCCCGAAAAGGAAGAGGCTGATCTGATCGCCGCACTCGACGCCGCCGAGCCCAAGGCCGCGGCAGCGATCGAGGCGGAGGATTTCGAAGGCGCGATGGCGGCCCTCGCCAGCCTCCGCGCGCCGGTCGACATGTTCTTTGACAAGGTCACGGTCAACGATCCCGACCCCGCGAAACGCGAGGCGAGGCTGAACCTCCTCGCCCGGATGCGCGACGCGGTGCACAGGGTCGCGGACTTCTCCAAAATAGAAGGCTGAAGTTGAGGGTCGATGAAATGTTGCCACAGCATCAGTTTCATCAACTTCTCCTCGAAGGAAAATTCATCAGTGCTCCGGCGCAGGCCGGAGCCCAGCGGCGCGGAACGATGAGGCTGGGCTCCGGCCTTCCGGAGCACGATGCGCTCCTCCATGCCCCGTGTTCCTGCGAAAGCCGGAACCCAGTGGCTCTTCCTGCGCAACTGGACCCCTGCTTTCGCAGGGGAACAATAAGGATGAACTCGCATTCTTCCGCCGCCGTCCGGCACGCCATCTTCCCGCAGGAGAATCCCTGAAATGAACCGCGCCGCAGAGAGCCGCTACGTCTATCGCTTCGGAGGCGGCGTTTCGGACGGTGGCAATGGGGACAAGAATTTGCTCGGCGGGAAGGGCGCGAACCTCGCCGAAATGGCGTCCATCGGCCTCCCCGTTCCCCCCGGTTTCACGATCAGCACGGACATGTGCGCGCATTATTATGAGAACGGGCAGAAATTCGGTTCCGGCATAGTCGACGAGGTTACGATGGGCCTCAATCACATCGAGGTCGCGACCCAGCGGGGTTTCGGCCACACGGAAGACCCTCTGCTCGTGTCGGTTCGCTCAGGCGCCCGCGTGTCGATGCCGGGCATGATGGACACGGTTCTCAACCTCGGTCTCAACGACCAAACGGTGGAGGGTCTCGCCGCCACTTCCGGCGATCCGCGCTTCGCCTGGGACAGCTACCGCCGCTTCATCCAGATGTATTCGGACGTCGTCCTCGGCCTCGATCACGGCCTCTTCGAAGAGGCGCTGGAAATCGCGAAAGAAGATAAGGGCGTCCACTTGGATACCGAACTCGATGCCGACGACCTGAAGGCGCTCGTCCAGCGATACAAAGACATTGTGGAGCAGGAACTCGGCAGACCTTTCCCGCAGGACGTTCACGAACAGCTTTGGGGTGCGGTCGGCGCGGTGTTCGGTTCCTGGCAATCGGAGCGCGCCAAGGTCTATCGCCGCCTCAACCACATTCCGGGCGACTGGGGCACGGCGGTCAACGTCCAGGCGATGGTGTTCGGCAATATGGGCGATACCTCCGCCACCGGCGTCGCCTTCACCCGCGATCCTGCGACCGGCGAGCGTGCCTTTTATGGCGAATATCTCATCAACGCCCAAGGCGAGGATGTCGTCGCGGGCATCCGCACGCCGCAATATCTTACCAAGGCGGCGCGCGAGCGGGCGGGAGCCAAGGCCGCCTCGATGGAAGAAGCGCTGCCGGAGGTTTATGGCGAACTCGCCCGCGTTTTCGATCTTCTGGAAACCCATTATCGCGACATGCAGGACATCGAATTCACCGTGGAGCGCGGCAAGCTCTGGATGCTCCAGACCCGTTCCGGCAAGCGCACGGCGAAAGCGGCCCTCAAGATCGCCATCGACATGGCGCGCGAAGGCCTGATCTCGGAAGAGGAGGCGGTCCTCCGCGTCGATCCCGCCGCGCTCGATCAGCTCCTCCATCCGACCCTCGATCCCAAGGCGGAGCGCCGGGTCATCGCCAAGGGCCTCCCTGCATCCCCCGGCGCGGCGTGCGGTATCGCGGTGTTCGATGCGGACACCGCCGAGCGCCGGGCCGGGCAGGGCGACAAGGTCATTCTCGTCCGCATCGAGACGAGCCCGGAGGACATTCACGGCATGCACGCCGCGGAGGGAATCCTGACGGCACGCGGCGGCATGACGAGCCACGCGGCGGTCGTGGCGCGCGGCATGGGCCGCCCCTGCGTCTCGGGCGCGGGCACACTCGCCATCGACTATAAGGCCAAGGCTTTGCGCGTCGGCGGCGTGGAGGTGAAGGAAGGGGACACGCTCACCATTGATGGCGCGAGCGGCGAGGTGATGCTGGGCGCGGTCCCCACCGTCCAGCCGGAGCTGGCGGGCGATTTCGGCACGCTTATGGAGTGGGCCGACAAGGTCCGCCGGTTGAAGGTCCGCACCAACGCCGAAACCCCGAACGACTGCCGCACCGCCCGCGAGTTCGGCGCGGAAGGTATCGGCCTCTGCCGCACCGAACATATGTTCTTCGACGCCGAACGGATCACCGCTGTCCGCCAGATGATCCTCGCGGAAAACGAGACCGGGCGCCGCGCGGCGCTCGCCAAATTGCTCCCCGCCCAACGCAGCAACTTCGTCGAGATTTTCGAGATCATGAAGGGCTTCCCCGTCACGATCCGCCTCCTCGATCCGCCCCTCCACGAATTCCTGCCGCACGGCGAGGACGAATATGCCGAGGTTGCCAGGGCCGCGAACGTCGGCGTCGAGCAATTGAAGCAGCGCGTCGCCGAGCTTCACGAATTCAATCCGATGCTCGGCCATCGCGGCTGCCGCCTCGGCATCACCTATCCCGAAATCTACGAGATGCAGACCCGTGCGATTTTCGAAGCGGCCGTCGAGGTCGCCAAGAGCGGCGAGGCGCCACTGCCGGAAGTGATGGTGCCGCTCGTTGCCACCAGGGCCGAACTCGCGATCATCCGCCAACTGATCGACGCCACGGCCAGGAAGGTGTTCGAAGAGCTGGGCCGTTCCATCGACTATCTCGTCGGCACGATGATCGAACTCCCCCGCGCCGCCCTCCGCGCCGGGGAAATCGCCGAGGAAGCGCAATTCTTCTCTTTCGGTACCAACGATCTCACCCAAACCACATTGGGCGTCAGCCGCGACGATGCCGCCCGCTTCCTCACGGCTTATGTCGAAAAGGGCATCTTCGCCCGCGATCCCTTCGTCAGCATCGACGAGGACGGCGTCGGCGAACTCATCCGCCTTGCCGCCGAGCGGGGCAGGGGCACCGCACCTGGCCTCAAACTCGGCATCTGCGGCGAACATGGCGGCGATCCGTCCTCTATCGCCTTCTGCGAGGGGGCGGGCCTCGATTACGTCTCGGCCTCGCCCTATCGGATCCCGATCGCCCGCCTGGCGGCGGCGCAGGCGGCGCTAAAGGCGCGTTAGAGCGGCCGCTCGTCGTCGCGCCGTAGCGGTGCCCTGGCCGCGCTGTGCCGAAGCGAGTCCATTTCCCGGGCGTCGCGGTGAAGGCGCGTATTTTCGGTCTCAAGCTCCTCGCGCCGCGCCGTTTCGGCACGGTAACGGCGCTTCCACTTGCCGCCCGCCGTCATCGACATGCCGATGAGGAGGCCGAGCAGGAAGACGAGGAGCAGGATGACCCATTCGGTGAGCGTGAAAGCGATCATGGCGTCAGTCTCCGCGCAGATTATCCGCTGAGACAATCGGCAATGCTGCCTTCCGGTTCCCCTCAATCAGCGGTTGATGAAATTGTCCGAAATCGAACAGGCCGCCGGGCCCAGGATGACGATGAACAACACCGGCAGGATGAAGAGGATGAGCGGAACCGTCATGATCGCGGGAAGCCGCGCCGCTTTCTCTTCCGCGCGCATCATCCGTTCGTTGCGGAATTCGGCGGACAGGACGCGCAACGCGCTGGCGAGCGGCGTGCCGTATTTCTCGGTCTGGATCATCGTGGTGACGACGCCGCGCACCGCCTCGAGGTCGATGCGGTTTGAAAGGTTCTCGAACGCCTGGCGCCGTTCGGTGAGGAAGCCGAGTTCGATGGAGGTGAGGCCGAATTCGTCGCCCAGCTCGGGGTAGGCCTTGCCAAGCTCCTTCGCGACGCGGGCGAAGGCGGCGTCCACGGTGAGGCCGGCCTCGGCGCAGATGACGAGCAGATCGAGCGCGTCTGGCAGGCCCTTGCGAATGGCATGGCTGCGCTTCGTGATCTTGTTCTTCAGGAACATGTCGGGCGCTTTATAGCTGCCGATCAGCGCGCCCGCGACGAAGGCATATTTCTTGAAGCCGCCCCAGTCTGGAAACCAGTCGAGAAGGTAGACGCCCACGATCACGATGCCGCCCACGACAATGGGCAAGACGAGGCGCGCGAAGATGACGACGAAGGCGAGATCCTTCGACCGGATCCCCGCCTGAAGCAGGCTCTTCTGCGCCTTTTCCACCTGTTCGTCCTGGAGCATCTTGAACGAGCTCAGGATCGACCGGACCTTGTCGGCCGCTTCGTTGTGGTTGGTGATCTTCTTTCGGCGCTTGGAGGTGGAGGCGATGATGCCCGCCTTGAGCTGCTCGCGCCGCTCGTTCAGTGCCTTCACCCGCTTTGCCATCGGATCGCGGACCGTGGTCGCGGCATAAAGAGCGACAAGCACGGCGAAAGTGGCGACCGCCGACAAAGCTGTCGCGATCATCATCACATCGACGCCGAGCAATGTGGGATTGGTGGGTGCCATTCCTAAAGCCTCAGATCTCGAAACTGACCATCTTGGCCATGATGAACACGCCGATCCCCATCCAGCCAAGACCGACGCTGCCGGCGATCATCAGCCGGGGTTCGCTGAAGAAGCCGCCCATATAGCCCGGGTTGAGCATGAAGATGATACCGAAGACGATGAACGGAAGAGCGCCGACGATGATCGCGGACGCCTTGGACTCCGACGACATCGCCTTGATCTTGAGCTTCATCTGCGCGCGCTTGCGAAGCACGTCGGACAGATTGGCGAGCGTCTCGCCGAGGTTTCCGCCCGTTTCGCGCTGGATCGCGAGCGTGATGACGAAAAATTGAAATTCGGGCGTGCCAAGCCGGTCGGCGGTTTCCTGCAAGGCCTGCTCCATCGTCCGGCCGATCTTCATCTTGTCGGAAACATTTTGGAATTCGGTGGATACCGGCGCCGGTACCTCCGACGCAACAATGCCAAGCGTTTCCGATATCGGAAGACCGGAGCGAAGGCCGCGGACCATGAGTTCGATCGCATCGGGAAATTTGGATGTGAATTGCGCGACGCGACGGTTGATCATCTTTCCCACGATGAAATGGGGAAGGCCAAGACCGGCCATGATCGCGATAAGCAGGGACAGGAAGAAAGGCGCCCCCCGCACCGTCAGAATGAAGAGCACGAACATGCCGATACCGGCGCAGGCCGTCATATATTGGCCGAGAGTCCAATTCTTGCCGGTGCGCGACAGACGCAGACGAAGCAACGCCGGATTCGGCATAAGGCTGGTGGCAAGACCGTCAATGGCGCTCGTTTTCCGCGACGCCATCAACTTCTTCATCTGCGCCTGCGTGGTGATTTCAGCCGACCGGCTGTGCCGTTCGCGCAACTCTTCCAGCCGCCGGCTCTGCACTTTGGCGGGCGATGGCCCGCTGATGGCGAAGATCAGCACGACCGCGCCGATCAACACCAAGCCGAAAATGACGACTGGAAGAATGGGCATGTCCCTTGTTCCTTAAGCGGCCTGCTTTTCCTTCGGCCGCTTGGCCATCAGGGTTTTGAGGTTTCCGAGCAATGACTTCTGGGTCGGCGCGCCGCCTTCCTCGCCATCGTCGACCGTGCTGACGGTCAACGCCAGCAGCCGGTTGAACGGCTGGGTGATCTTGGCGTTGCCTTTGGTGCGCGCGAGGGGCTGGCCGAGCTTCGCGGCCGTTGCCGCCGCCTTTTGGTCGAGCGGAATGACGACGTCGATCTTGCGTTCGATCGACTGCTCGAAATCCTTCCGGCTGATTTCCTGCGCGGCGGGCGCGGCGACGCGATTGGCGACGACCACGACCCGCGCCTGCGGCGCGTTAGCCTTGAACCAGGCCAGAATGCGGATGGCGTCGCGCGTGGCCGCGAGGGTCAATTCCACGACAACGATGGCGACATGCGCATCGTTCACCAGATGCGGATGCTGGATCAGCATCGCGCGCGGCAGATCGAGGACCGTGGTCTCGAATGCATTCTTCATCTCTTCCTGAAGCTGGAAGAAAACGGAACCGTCGGTCAGGATCGGCTGGTTGATCGGCGCTTCCGCTGAAAGGACGGAGAGCTTATCGCCCGCGCGGACCATCGCTCGCTCGATGAACAAGCCATCGATGCGACTTGGATTTTCGATCGCGTCGGTCAGGCCGCGGCCGGGTTCCAGATCGAGGGCGAGCGCGCCGGTGCCGAAATGAATGTCGAGATCGAGCAGGGCGGTCGAGCGCGCCAGCGATTCTCCCATCAGCCATGCAATAGAGGAAGCGATCGTGGAGGCCCCCACGCCGCCGCGGACGCCGGTCACGGCCACCACGACATGCGGCCGATCCTGGGTTGCATCGTTGACGCGCGGACCGGCAAGCGTGAGCTGTGCCTGGGCAAGCGTGTCCCTAACCTGATCGGCGGTGAACGGTTTCAGCAGATAATCCTGGATGCCGCTGGCGATAAGGTCGCGATAGAGCCGTACGTCGTTGACCGTTCCTGCTGCGATCACGACGGTGCCCGGCTCGCAGACTTCGGCAAGCGCGTTGATGTCGTTCAGCGGATCCGCCGATTCCGAAAGGTCGACGAACAGGATGCTTGGGCTTGCAGAAACCGACAGCGATTGGACGGCATTGCGCAGGCCACCCTTGTTGACCTTCTCCTGTTGCCAGCCCTGTTCGGTGGCGACGCTCCGCAGGATTTCGGCGGTCGCTTCGTCGGATACGAAAGCGGTGAACGGATCGCGCAGCGATCCCCGTGGAAAAGGCGCGTTCATCAATTGCCCCCCTTCGTGCTGGTCTCATCCAGGCCCCCGGCACCGGTCGGAGGCGCGGTGCGATAGGCCTTGATCGCCTTTGCCGCGGTCGCGCTATCGCCGGACGGGGCGCCGGGCTGACCCAGAACGAGATCGTTCGGATCGGCGACCATGGCCGCCAGATTGGAATTCATCGCGCAGCCGAAATTGGGCGGCGTCGAAATCTGGCCGCCGGGCGTCGCGGCGTAGCGCCAGTCGGGGCATCCCGGCACGCTTGCCGTCGTGCGGCTGACGATGACCCGAATTGAGCCGGGCTGAACGGTGCCCGCCGTGACCGGCGCGCCGTCGCTCAGCATCAGGCCGTAATCCCCCGCGACGCGCGCGACATCGGCGCGGGCTGTTTCCGCGCCATAGCCGCCATCGACATGGATGGCATCGCCATAACCCAGGCGTAGGGAGTCGAACCAGGCGGCAAGGCGATCGGCCTCCGCCTGGGGCAGGCCGGAGCCGCTTTGGGCCAAGTCAAGGACGTAATCGGTTCGTTGCACGACCGGCTGATGGATCGAATAGACGCTGCGGTTGGTCGGCAGGCCTGCCTTGTCGGCCGAACAGCCGGTCAGCAAGGATGCGGCGGTGGCGACGGCTGCCGATGCGATGATGCGGGACATAATCATATTCCTCTGAAAAGCCGTACCGCTCAATTGAAGCTGAAGCCGGGTTGCACCGCCGCGCCCGGTGCGGTGGCGGGAGCAGCTGCAGGAGCAACGGTTTGCGGCGCCGTCATGATGGGAACCGGCCGCTGGGCGCCGGACTGGCCTGTCGTCTGGAGATCCAGAAGCACGCGTTGCGGATCGTTGGGCGTGGTGAGCCCATCGGTCGGCAGGGCAATCTGGCGCCCCGAGACGGGCTTCACGAGATAGGGCGTGACGATGATCACCAGCTCGGTTTCCGCCCGTCGGAAATTATTCGAGCGGAACAGCGCGCCGAGGATCGGCAGGTCACCCAGCCAGGGCGCTTTTTGGATCGAATTCGTGTTCGTGTTGCGCAGCAAGCCGCCGATCATGAAGCTCTGGCCCGAGCCCAGCTCTACCGTGGTTTCAGCGCGGCGGGTTGTGATCGCGGGCACTTCATAGCCGTTCAGGTCGATGCTGTTTTCGTTCGACAGCTCGGACACTTCCGGGCGGACGCGCATCGATATCCGTCCATTGTCGAGAACGGTCGGAGTGAAGGCGAGGCCGACGCCGTACGATTTATATTCGATGGTGATGACGCCTAATGTTTGGGAAATCGGAATGGGAAATTCGCCGCCCGCGAGGAAGCTGGCCGTTTCGCCGGACAAGGCTGTGAGGCTGGGCTCCGCCAAAGTGGTAACGAGACCGTCATTTTCCGCAAGGTCGATGGTAGCACGAAGGTCGAGGCCGAGCAGATTACCGCCTATCCCGATCGTCGATCCGTTGGGAATTTGGCTGAAACTGCCAAGATCGTCGGCAATCGCGCCGTCCCGCCCCTGCGAAATCCCGAAAAGAAAGCCGCTGGTCGAATCGGAGCTCAACAGGTTGACGCCGATATTTTTCACCAGGCTGCGACTGACTTCGGCGATCTTGACCTGGAGCATCACCTGGAGCGGCGTCGCGGTCTTGAGGCGGCTGATGACCTTCGTGCCGTCACCGACAAATGCCTGGACCAGATCCACCGCTTCCGCGCCGTCATTGGGTCCGGCGACCGTGCCCGTGAGAAGCACGACGCCGTTCATCGGCGTGGCCTGGATTTGCGCTTCGGGCATGGCCGTCTGCAACAGGCTGCCGATCGAATCGATATTGGTTCCGACCCGGACGTTCGCGGAATAGACGACGCGGCCCGCCGCGTTCGTGGCGTAGACGGTGGTTTCCCCCGCTGCCTTGCCGAAAATGTAGAGCTGGTTCGACGAACGGACCTGGACGTCGGCAATGCCGTCATTGGCGACGAAAAGGTCCGTCATCGCGCCGTCGAGGCGCACCATGCGGCCGGTTCCGACCGACAGGGTGACATCGTTCGCCGGGCGTTCGGCGGTCGGTTGGGCCAATGACGGCGTGGGCAGGGCGGTAAGGCCCGTCGCCAGCATCGCCGCACAAAGCAGGCGCAGACGCGCTCCGCGCATGATCTTGCTCTTCGTCATACTCACCTTACCCCCACCGCTACTTCGGTGACATTGTTGCCCCTCGCCACCCGCACGATCGGACCGCTCGAACGCGGTGCCGGAGCGCCGCCGGTCGCGGGCGCAGGCGCTGCGCTGCTGGACGGCGTCGAAGCCGTCTTCGCCGGAACGCTGCTGCGCTGGTAGCGCGAGACGTCCGAGCCCACCGTGAAGGTCGTGTTATTGTCCGACGGCCGGCTCTGCACGGCGAGGATCATCTTGCGCTCCGCCTTGGCATCGCCGTCCGCGGGCACGTCCACTTCGCCCGCGGCGATGGCGCGTTCCAATTCGGCGGTATTGTCGGCGATCGAGCGCAAGGACAGCGACAGCGATCCGATGGTTTGTGCCACCGCGATCTTTTCGGCGATCTTCGGCGTCGTCTCGAGCGTCACATTGGATACAGTGCGCGGCGTCGCGACGCCATTTTCGTCCTGAACGTTGGTGGCTTGATCGACGGCGAGAACGCGGACGTTGCTCAGCACGGTCTCGGCGACCTTGAGGGGCGGACCCTCGCCGCCGCCCGGGACTTCCTGTGTCAGCACGATGTCGACGCGGTCGCCAGGAAAAACGAAGCCGGCGACGCCGCTCGTCGCGGAAACGGAGACGGTAACGGCGCGCATGCCCGGTCCGAGTGCCGCGGCAAGGAAGCCGCGTTCGCCAGGCTTCACGAGCGCGCCCTGGGTCAGCGGTTGGCCCGCGGTGATTTCCGTCCGGACGACGGTGCCGAGCAGGCTTGCCGGATCGGCGCCGTTTTCCTTTGTGAAATAAGCCGGTTGCACCAAGCCCTTGGGCCAGGGTTGGAAGCGCAGCGATTCGGCGTCGATGATCGTGCCGACCGGCAGATGCTTGGTGGCGACCAGCACTTCCGGGCCGGCTTGCACCATCGGTGTCGCCTGGGCTTGCGGCGCGCTGGCACCGGTAAACATGTTTTTGGCCATGACGGCGGTGATCGCGGCTACGACCAGCGCCCCCACCAAAAGCACGACTTTCCTCACATCCATGACGCTAACGCCTCCACACCGAACGCCGGTTCAAGAGGCCATTCATCAACTAAAGTGGTTAAGAAACCGTTCGCCAACCACCCAAATGCCCGCAAAAGCGATCGCGACGCCATAAGGGATTTCCAGACGCTTCCGCGACTTGGTCAGATGATGGCCCGCGACCATGACGAGCGTCAGGACGCCGCCCGCCAAAGACATGACCAGCAGCATCGTCAATGTCGCGCCCGGGGCGAGCCACAATGAGACGGCCGCGACCATCTTCACGTCCCCGCCGCCCATTGCGCCCAAGGCGAACACAATCGCGAAGAGAATGAAGACGAGCAGGGCGATGCCGGCCTGGACGGCCATTGCCGGCCAGAAGGAGAGGCCGAGCGACAGCCAATAAGGGATTGCGGCAAGGGCGATCGCCGCATTGAGCCCGTTCGGAATGGTTCGGCTGCGCAAGTCCCAGATCGCGGCGGCGATCAGCATGGCGATCAAAAGACCGAGCAGAAGATAAGAGATGTGCCCCATAAGCGCGTCATGCCCTAGACGAGCCCGCTTTCAAAACCGTAACTGATCCTATGCAGGTTACGCCGATCGACAGGCGCGCTCACCCGGAAGGCGCACGATTCTCGTCATGGACGGCGCCTGACGGCTGGCGGCTTCGGGTCATGGACTGGCCGCCTCCGAGAGACGTTCCAGTGCGCGGAAGCCTGCTTTTCCTCGGCGGGCGCGGGGACTTCATAGAGAAATATCTCGAGGCGATGCATCATTGGCACATGCGGGGCTGGCATATCACCAGTTTCGACTGGCGCGGGCAGGGCGCGTCCCGGAAAGATGGCGGCCCCAGCCCGGATGCGGGTTTCGATCCGCTGCTCCACGATCTTGCCGTTTTTTCGCAAGAATGGATCGCCGCGCATCCCGGGCCGCACGTTGCGGTCGGCCATTCGATGGGCGGCCATTTGCTGCTTCGCGCGCTCGCTGAAGCAAGTCCACCTTTCGCGGCAGCCGTGCTGGTCGCGCCGATGATCGGCATCAATACAGGGCTCCTGCCCGGCTGGTTGAGCGCGCGGCTTGCGCGATTTTTCCAGAAAATAGGACGCGGGTCGTTTCCGGTGGCGCGCGATTACCAAGCGGCGATCGAGGGCAAAGCGGCGCGGCAGAATCGATTGACCTCCAGCGCCGATCGTTATGCCGATGAAAAATGGTGGCATGGAAGGCAGCCGGGCTACGACCTTGGCATTCCCACCTGGGATTGGGTGGCGGCCGCCTATCGCTCCATGGCGGCATCGACGCCTGGCGCATTGAAAGCGGTCCGTATCCCCCTGCTCATTCTGGCGACCGACCGGGACAGGCTGGTCGACACCCGCGCCATTCGCGAAGCGGCGCGATTGCTCCCCAATGCCGAGCTTGCCTTGTTCGATTCGGCGCATGAAATCCTGCGGGAGGACGACCCGGTCAGGCTCGCTGCCATGCATCGCATCGACGCTTTTCTGGACCGGCACGCGGCGTCATGACGCATTATGACGTCGCGATCGTCGGGGCGGGCATTGCGGGCGCGAGCCTTGCCGCCGAAATCGCGCCTCACTGTTCGGTTCTGCTGCTCGAAGCGGAGGCGCAGCCCGGATATCACGCCACCGGCCGGTCCGCTGCCTTTTGGTCCGAAACCTATGGCGGTCCGCTCATCCAGCCGCTGACGACTGCATCGGGACCGTTTCTGGAGTCGCCGCCCAAGGCTTTTCACGACGGCTCCTTCCTTCACCCGCGCGGATGCCTCATCATTGCGGACGAGAATGGGCATGAGGCGCTCGCGGGAATCGAAAGGACGTTCGGCGGCGGCCCCGTGAAATTGAACAGGCAAGGCCGTGCGGCGCTCCAATGCGCGATCCCGGGCCTCCGCCGCGCTTGGGATGCCGGCCTCGCGGAGCCGGACTGCCGGGACATCGACGTGGCTGCGCTTCACAATGCCTATTTGCGGGCAGCGCGCCGCAGCGAAGCAAGATTGGCGGCCGGCGCGCGGTTGACGGGGGCGGAACGGCGGGGAGGCGCGTGGCATCTCGAATGGCGCGACGGCACGGCGCGAGCGAGCATTCTCGTCAATGCCGCCGGGGCCTGGGCGGATGAGGTTGCCGCCATGGCAGGCGTGAGACAGGTCGGCCTCCAGCCCTATCGCCGGACAATGATCCAGCTGCGCGTCGATCCCCCGGCGCCTTCGGCCCTCCCGCTCGTCATGGACGCCCGGGAGCGTTTCTATTTCAAGCCGGAAGCAGGCGGGCGGCTGTGGCTCAGCCCGCATGATGAAACGCCGTGCCCGCCCTGCGATTCGGCGCCCGAGGAGATGGATGTCGCCCGCGCTATCGAGAGCCTCGCGAACGTCGTCGATTGGCGGATCGAGGCGGTGGAGCGGAAATGGGCGGGCCTCCGCACCTTCGCGCCGGACCGCTTGCCGGTCTACGGCTTTGCCGATCCGGGCTTCTTCTGGTTTGCCGGGCAGGGAGGGTTCGGAATCCAGACCGCGCCCGCGGCCGCGAAACTGGGGGCATCCCTGCTCCTCCGCACCCCACCCGAGGCGATGGTCGCCGGCATCGACCCCGCGCCTTACGCGGCTCAACGCTTCATGAATTGAAGCGCGGCGTCGCAGGCGAGCTTGTCGGCGCGTTCGTTTTCCGGGTGCCCGGCATGGCCCTTCACCCATTCCCAACGGATTTGATGCGGCGCGCAGGCGTTCAGAAGCTCCTGCCACAATTCGGCGTTCTTCACCGGCTTCTTGTCCGCCGTTTTCCAGCCGTTCCGGCGCCAGCCGTGAATCCATTTCGTGATGCCGTCGCGGACATAGACGCTGTCCGTACTGACCGTCACTGTGCAGGGCCGCTTCAGCGCTTCCAATGCCTTGATCGCGGCCATCAATTCCATGCGGTTGTTCGTGCTGAGAGCCTCGCCGCCGCTCAATTCCTTTTCGCGGCTGCCGGATCGAATCACGGCGCCCCAGCCGCCGGGCCCCGGATTGCCCTTGCATGCGCCGTCCGTGAAGATTTCGACTTCGGTCACAAGATTGGGAATCAGGCCGCGCGAAGAGCGGCGGGGAGCTTGAACGTCATATTCTCGACCGCGGTTTGGACGATTTCTTCCGTCACGTCGAAATGCTGCGCGATCCGGTCCACGACCTCACGGACCAGCACCTCCGGCGCGGATGCGCCTGCCGTGATGCCCAGCGTGCGGGCGCCGTCAAGCCATGCGAAGTCGATGTCGGACGCCCGGGCGATCAGGCGGCCGGGCGTGCCTTCCCGCTCCGCCACTTCGAGCAGACGGACGGAATTGGAGCTGTTCGCCGCGCCGATCACCAGGACGAAATCGCACCGTCCTGCCATCGTCTTGACCGCTGCCTGGCGGTTAGAGGTGGCGTAGCAAATATCCTCGCCCTTCGGAGCGCGGATGTTGGGGAAGCGGCGTTGCAGGGTTGCGACAATGTCCGCGGTGTCGTCGACTGAAAGGGTCGTCTGGGTCAGGAAGCCGAGATTGTCAGGATCGGCTGGGGCATAGGTTTCCGCGTCGGCGAGGGTCTGGATCAAGGTCATCTGCCCGTCCGGCACCTGGCCGAATGTGCCAATGACCTCGGGGTGCCCGGCATGGCCGATGAAAAGAATGTGCTTGCCCGCTTCCACCAGCCGCTCAGCCTGGCGATGAACCTTGGAAACGAGCGGACAGGTGGCGTCGAGATAGTCGAGGCCGCGCTCCTCCGCCTTGGCCGGCACGGCCTTCGGCACGCCATGGGCGGAAAAGACGACGGGCACGCCATCGGGCACTTCGTCCAGTTCCTTGACGAAAATGGCGCCTTTTTCCTTCAGGGTATCGACCACATATTTGTTGTGGACGATTTCGTGGCGCACATAAACCGGCGCTCCGTAGCGTTCGAGAGCCAGCTCGACGATGCGGATGGCACGGTCGACGCCGGCACAAAAGCCGCGTGGCGCGGCGATGAGGAGCGTCAGGGGCGGCTTCGATGCAGACATGAGGGGTGCTTTACGCCTTTGCTTGCAGGCTTGAAAGCCGCTTCCTATGATCGCCCGCAATCGGGCAGCGTTTCGTGCCCTTGCAGGTAAGGATAACAGCTTCGTGATCAAGGCCAGGTTCGCCGCTTCCGCCCTTCTTTCCCTCGCGCTGCTCGGCTGCGCCTCGGATGGCCTCATCACCGAAACGGGCGGGGTGCTCGTTACCCGCAGCGCCTGTACGGCGGTCGCGATCCCGGCAGGAACGGGGGATGTCACCTTGTTCAGCCCGGAAAATGCGCGGACGGCGGATGCCATCGACATCGTGGCGACGATGACCAAGCTCACGTCGACCTGCGATGAAACAGGCGACTACGTCATCACCACCGCCAATTTCGAAGTGCAGGCGCAGCGCCGCAATACCCAAGGCGCGCGGGAGGTCGTGCTGCCTTATTTCGCGACGGTCGTGCATGCCGGGTCCAACGTCGTGTCGAAGAGCGTCAATCGCGTCGGCCTTCGCTTCGCGGATGGCGAGGCGCGGGCCAGTACGACTGGGCAGGCGACGTCGCGCGTGCTCCGCTCCGCCGCTACCCTTCCCGAAGAGATTCGCCGCGAAGTAACGCGCGAGCGAAAGGCGGGCGAGGCGGATGCGGCGGTCGATCCGCTCTCCAACCCCAATGTCCGCGCTGCGGTGCAGCGGGCGAGCTTCGAATTGCTGGTCGGCTTCCAGCTGACGCCGGAACAGCTCGCCTATAACGCCACCAAATAAGGTGCGTTGACTCTGGCTCTCCCTGCGGCCAGAGCTTAGCCGTCGCCGGGTTGACCGCCCGGAGACTCGCGCGGGAGAGCGCGGCGGACCAAAATCCGCCGCCGCCGAAGGAGCAACCACCCCGGAATCTCTCAGGTCTCAAGGACCGCGCGGGTTTTAGACACTCTGGAAAGCGGATGGGCTTCGGCGCATCCCACCGAAGGGGTAAGCCGCCGCAAGGCGCGTGAAAGCTCTCAGGTCTCGGGACAGAGGGGGTATGGATTGGGAACGCGCTTGTGTGAGCCGTGCCGCCATGCCGCCTTTGGAGACGATGATGAGCGAAGACAAAACGTTACCGCTGGACGCATGGCACCGCGCGAAAGGCGCGCGGATGGTGCCGTTCGCGGGCTACCGGATGCCGATCCAGTATGAAGGCATCATGGCCGAGCATAAGTGGACGCGGGACAGCGCCGGGCTGTTCGACGTCAGCCACATGGGCCAGCTGATCGTCACCGGTCCCAATCTCGACAAGGCGCTGGAAAGCGTGCTGCCCGCCGACCTCGGCCTGCTGAAGGACGGACGGTTGCGCTATTCGCTGCTGCTGACCGAAGAGGGCGGCATCATCGACGATCTGATGGCGACGCGGCGCGGCGAGCATTTCTACCTGGTGGTGAACGGCGCCACGAAGGAAGGCGACATCGCGCATCTGGAGCGCAAGCTGCCGGGGCTCGTCATCGATCATATGAAGGAGCAGGCGTTGCTGGCTCTGCAAGGCCCGAAGGCGGTGGACGCTCTGGAGCGTGTCGTGCCGGGTGTCGCGGAGCTGACCTTCATGACCGGCGGCATGTTCGAGATCGACGGCGTTCCGGCCTGGATCAGCCGTTCCGGCTATACCGGCGAGGACGGGTTCGAGATTTCGGTGCAGGCGAAGGATGTCGAGACGGTCGCGGACCTGCTCGCGGCCCAACCGGAAGTGAAGCCGATCGGCCTTGGCGCGCGCGATTCGCTGCGGCTGGAGGCGGGCTTGCCGCTTTATGGGCACGATCTCGACACCAATACGACGCCGGTCGAGGCGGACCTCACCTTCGCGCTGTCGAAGCGGCGCCGCGAAGAGGGGGGCTTTCCCGGCTGGCACCGCATCGCATCGGAGCTTCAGAACGGCGCCATCGTGAAGCGCGTCGGCCTGATCGTCGACGGGCGCCAGCCTGTTCGCGAAGGCGCGATCGTGGTGGATCCGGACGGAAATGAGGTCGGCCGTGTCACCAGCGGGGGCTTTTCCCCGACGCTCGAAGTACCAATCGCCATGGCCTATGTGCCCGTCGCCTATGCCGAGGCGGGCGTGACCATCACGCTCGCCCAGCGCGGCAAGATTTTCCAGGCACGGGTCGTCCCGATGCCCTTCGTTCCGCACAAATATCACCGCAAGGGAGCCGGTAAATGAGCCTCTATTTCACCAAGGAACATGAGTGGATCAAAGTCGAGGGCGACGTTGCCACGGTCGGCATCACCGATTTCGCGCAATCGCAGCTTGGCGACATCGTGTTCGTCGAAGTGCCGCAGCCCGGCACGCAAGTGAGCCAGGGCGGCGATGCGGCCGTCGTTGAGTCCGTCAAGGCGGCTTCGGACGTCTACGCGCCGGTTTCGGGCGAAGTCGTCGAGGGCAATGCGGCGCTCGAGGCCGATCCGTCGCTGGTGAATAGCGCGCCGGAGGGCGAGGGCTGGTTCTTCAAGCTGAAGCTGGCGGATGACGGCCAGCTCGAAGGGCTGATGGATGCCGAGCAGTATAAGGCTTTCGTCGATAGCCAGTAATTTTTAGCCCCTTCCCTTGATGGGGAGGGGGTTGGGGAGGGGTGATGCTTCCGGAAGGAACGCGCTCTACGTCGTAGATCACCCCCACCCAACCCTCCCCCATCAAGGGGGAGGGCTCTTGAGGAAGACCCAACCCCTTGATGGGGGAGGGGCTTATGAGGACGAGACAATGCGTTACCTTCCCCTTGCCGATACCGACCGTCAGGAGATGCTGCGGACGATCGGCGCGAAATCGATCGACGATCTGTTCGTGGACGTGCCGGAGGCGGCGCGGCTTTCGGGCAAGATCGAGGGGCTGGCCGATCATGCCAGCGAGATGAGCGTCGAGCGGCAGATGACGGCGATGGCGCGCCGAAACATGGTCGCGGGAGAGGTGCCCTTCTTCCTCGGCGCTGGCGCCTATAAGCATCATGTGCCCGCCAGCGTCGATCACATCATCCAGCGCGGCGAGTTCCTGACGAGCTACACGCCCTACCAGCCGGAAATCGCACAGGGGACGTTGCAGGTTCTCTTCGAATTCCAGACGCAGGTCGCGCGCCTTTATGGCTGCGACGTCGCCAACGCCTCCATGTATGACGGCTCGACCGCCTGCTGGGAGGCGATCACCATGGCGCGGCGGGTGACCAAGCGCGGCAAGACGATCCTGTCGGGCGGCCTTCATCCCCATTATGTGTCGCTGGCGCAGACGATGGCGCGCTTCACCGGCGACCAGCTCGACGTGGCCCTGCCGGAGTTGGCGGCGGAGACGGACGCGGAGCGGCTGCTCGCCTCCATTGATGGCGAAACGAGCTGCGTCGTCGTGCAATATCCCGACATTCTTGGCCGCATCGCGGACCTGACGCCGATTGCCGAGAAGGCGCATGCCAATGGCGCTTTGCTGATCGCGGTGGTGACGGAGCCGGTCGCGCT
Organism: Sphingosinicella flava; assembly: GCF_016025255.1. Taxonomy (NCBI): domain Bacteria; kingdom Pseudomonadati; phylum Pseudomonadota; class Alphaproteobacteria; order Sphingomonadales; family Sphingomicrobiaceae; genus Allosphingosinicella; species Allosphingosinicella flava. Next base: position 906,121 of record NZ_CP065592.1, on the reverse strand, counting down.
CGGCGCGATCGAGGCGCCCGGCCATATGGGCGCGGATATCGTGGTGGGCGAGGGCCAGTCGATCGGCGTCGGCCTCAATTTCGGCGGGCCCTATGTCGGTCTGTTCGCCTGCCAGGAAAAGTTCGTCCGCCAGATGCCGGGGCGCCTGTGCGGCGAGACGGTGGATGCGGAAGGCAAGCGCGGCTTCGTGCTGACGCTCTCGACCCGCGAGCAGCATATTCGCCGCGAAAAGGCGACATCGAATATCTGCACCAATTCAGGGCTTTGCGCGCTTGCCTTTTCAATCCACATGACCTTGCTCGGCGAGAAGGGTCTGCGGGAACTCGCGGCATTGAATCATGCGCGCGCGGTTCAAGCAGCGGACCGGCTGGCGCAGGTGCCGGGCGTGGAGATCATCAACGACAGCTTCTTCAACGAATTCACGCTGAAGCTGCCCAAGGAAGCGCGGCCTGCCGTGCGGGCACTGGCGGAAAAAGGCGTGCTGGGCGGCGTGTCGCTCGGCCGCCTCTATCCGGAGGCGGAGGCGCTGCAGAACGGACTGATCGTGGCCGTGACCGAAGTGGTGACGGACGAGGATATCGAAGCGCTGGCGACGGCGCTTGAGGAGGTGTTGGCGTGACGTTTCGGGCTCGCAAGATCGAAAGCCTCCCTCTTGATGGGGGAGGTTTGGTGGGGGTGATGTGCGGTGTAGAGCTGTACTCTTCCCCAGCATCACCCCTCCCCAACCCCTCCCCATCGAGGGGAGGGGCTTATTTAATCGAGGAGCTCGAAGCATGAGCATCAACGCGAGCGGGTGGAAGCCCGAAATGGGATCGGGCGAGGGAGTGAAGGCGGAGACCTTCACCGGCAATCGGGCGCTGATGCTGGAAGAGCCTTTGATCTTCGAAATGGACGAGCAGGGCGGCTGCGGCGTCGACATCGCGCCGGCGCCCAAGGTGGCGAGCCGCCTCGGCGGTCTCGAACGCAAGCGCGACATCGGCATTCCAGGGCTCTCCGAGCCGCAGACGGTGCGCCACTATACGCGCCTTAGCCGCCAGAATTATGCGATCGACCTCGGCCTCTTCCCGCTGGGTTCGTGCACGATGAAGCACAACCCGCGTCTCAACGAAAAGATGGCGCGGCTTCCCGGTTTCGCGGACATTCACCCGCTGCAGCCGATCGACACGGTGCAGGGCGCGCTGAAGGTGGTCGCCGACCTTGGCGAATGGCTGGTGAAGCTGACCGGCATGCATTCGGTGGCGATGAGCCCGAAGGCGGGCGCGCATGGCGAGCTGTGCGGCCTTCTCGCCATCCGTTCGGCGCTCGAGGCGCGGGGCGATGCCCGCGAGGTGATCCTGGTGCCGGAAAGCGCGCACGGGACCAATCCGGCGACGGCGGCCTTCTGCGGCTATCGCGTCGAGAATATCCCGGCGACGGAACGCGGGCGCGTGGACCTCGCGGCCTTGAAGGCGCGGCTGGGGCCGGACGTCGCGGGCGTGATGATCACCAATCCGAACACGTGCGGGCTGTTCGAGCCGGACATGATCGAGATTTCCAAGGCCGTGCATGAAGTGGGCGGCCTGGTTTATTGCGACGGCGCCAATTTCAACGCCATCGTCGGGCGCGTCCGTCCCGGCGACCTTGGCATCGACGCCATGCACATCAACCTGCACAAAACCTTCTCGACGCCCCATGGCGGCGGCGGGCCGGGATCGGGGCCGGTGGTGTTCTCTGAGGCTCTGACGCCGTTCGCGCCTTTGCCGTTTGTCGAGAAGCAGGGCGACCGCTATGTCCTCATCGAAGAGGAGACGGCGGAAGAGCATCACGGCCAGACGTTCGGCCGGATGACCGCCTTCCACGGCCAGATGGGTATGTTCACCAGGGCGCTCACCTATATCCTCAGCCACGGCGCCGACGGCCTCAGGCAAGTGTCGGAAGATGCGGTGCTCAACGCCAACTACATTCTGCGCAGTCTCGACGACGTGCTTGACGCGCCGTTCGGGGCGAGCGGGCCATGCATGCACGAGGCCTTGTTCAGCGACAAGGGTTTCGCCGAGGGCGTGTCTACCCTCGATGTGGCGAAGGGCCTGATCGACGAGGGCTTCCACCCGATGACCATGTATTTCCCGCTGGTCGTTCACGGCGCGATGCTGATCGAACCGACCGAGACGGAGTCGAAGGCGACGCTAGATCAGTTCATCGGCGCGCTGCGGAGCGTGGCGGAGCGGGCCAAGGCGGGCGACCCGGCGCTGAAGGCCGCGCCCCTCCATGCGCCCCGGCGGCGGCTCGACGAGACGCTGGCGGCAAGGAAGCCGGTGCTGGCATGGAAGGAACCGGTGCAGGGAATGGCGGCGGAGTAATCCGCCGCTTAACCCGGCCGAGGAAGAAAACTCAGGCTTCCGCCCTGCCCTTTAGATGGTTGCGGAGCCAGCGCCAGATTCCCGTAGCGCCGACCAGGATGAGAACCAAGAATTTCTTCCCGAACGCGAGCAAGAGGGCGAGGAGTCCAAGTTTCTTGGCGGCCGCCACGCCGACGCCGGCGGCCACGAGCCCCGCGATCCCGAAATCGGCTTTCGCGTCCGTCGCCGGATTGAAATCCGCATAGCGATTGCCTGGCGTGAATTCGGCGGACCGCCCGAATTTGCCCGCAGCCTCGCGTGTTTCGGCGAGGTGGGACATGCTGGAGAGCATGTTCATGCTGAGCACCCCCTTCCGTCCCAGCAGCCGGACATCATAGTTCAGCGAATGATCCGCCTGATCGCCGAAGCGGATGTTTTGCGCCCAGATGAGGGAATGGGTCTGGGGATCGTAGGTGGGCGCCTGGGCCCAGCCGACGATATGCTGTTCCGCATACCCGCCCCGTGCCCGCTCGGCGTTGATTTCCGGCTCCGCGGCGCGAATATTCTCGATGATTTCATCATAGTCCGAGGTTTTCGCATCTTCATCGGAAACGTAGCCGGTTTCCTCGAACGTAATGACGGCGCCCCAGCTGTCGTCGAAAACCGTCTTTCCGGCAGGCAGCACGAGGCCGAGAACGCCTTCAGCCACATCGGGAGGATTGCCCCAGACATCGGTGAGAACGCGTTTGGCCTCATCGGCGGGCAGGAAATAATAATTGCTGCCAAGGTGGAGCACGGCATTTGCGCCGGCGATCGCAACGTCGCCTGTGGCAGGGTGAAGGCTGCGGAGGAAGCTCTCCTCCGCCCCGCTGTTTGACGGCGTGGCGATTGCCCCGGCAGACAGAAGCAATGTGGCCGCGATGGCGGCAAAAGCCGATTTGAGCATTGTCTTTTCCCCCTTATTCGCAGGATGACGCATGTTTCCCCAATCCGCCAGCAGAAAAGGCCAGCAAGACATGAACGGAGCCGAGCAGGAAAAATCAGCGCCTTACACGTCCGGGGACATGCGCGAACTGCGCCGTTCGACGCCGCATGCCGCGCGCAACACCGGCCCGATCATCGACGTGCTGAAGGATGTGTTGCCCGGCGAAGGCATGGTGCTGGAGGTCGCAAGCGGGACGGGGGAGCATGCCTTGGCCTTCGCGCGGGCCTTTCCGCATCTCTTCTTCCAGCCAACCGATGCCGATCCGGTGGCGCTCCGGTCCGTCGAGGCCTGGCGGTCGGGGGAGGGCGGGCCGAACCTGCTCGCGCCCGTGCCGCTGGACGCGACGACGCCCGATCGATGGCCGGTCGACCGGGCCGATGCGATCCTGTGCATCAACATGGTTCATATCAGCCCGTGGGCAGCGACGCTGGGGCTGCTGGAAGGTGCCGGGCGTTCGCTGCCGCCGGGGGGCCCGCTCTATCTCTATGGCGCTTATTTGAGGCCGGAGTGGAGCCCGCGCCGTCGAACCTGGCGTTCGACGAGTCATTGAAGAGCCGCAATCCGGATTGGGGCATTCGCGACCTGGAAACGGTCGTGGCGGCGGCGGAGCGGGTAGGGCTTGTTTTGGACCGGGTGGTCGAAATGCCGGCCAACAATCTGTCCGTCATCTTCCGCAAGGGCTGATCGCGCCGGGAAACAAACGGTCATTGCCATAGCGCAATGAACCGGGCGCGTCATTGCCCTAAGCCTTTCTTCCACAGGAAATCGGAGAAAGCATCGTGCAAGGCTGGATCGTTGCGACGGCAGCTTTGGCGCTCGTCGCGCCGCTAACGGGGGCGATAATGGACAAGGCGTCTGACGATCCTTCCGCGCCCGGGCATGCCCGCAAGGCGCGGGCCTTGGCGCCGGACGATGGCAAACCTTTCGCGCAAGGTGCCGTCAAGGATGAAGCGTTGATTGCCCTTCATGTCAGCAAGGGCCTAAATGGCAACCAAGTGCTGGCCAGCCCTCCAGCAATCCGAAGCGCTGCAGGCTATTTCAGCGCTCCCAATCATAGTGCCGACAACAGCCATGTCGCGGGTTTCGGCTTCGTCAGCCAGAACTGGAATACGGGCCAGGATGCCCAGACCCAGGGCGCCACCAACATGTCCGCGCAATATGGCACGGCGACCGGCAGCTTCAGCAGCGGATCGCCATCGCCGTGATGATCAAATGGCGTCCCCTCAGCTGATCCTGCCGCGATCGCCGCGTGAGAGGGTCTTCGCCATCGCATGGCCGGTGCGCGATGCCTTGATCAGCCGGGCCGTTTCGATGGGAGTCGCGAAGGAAGTGCCCGTCGCCGTGGCGGCGGCGCCATTGGCAAGCGCCGTGGGCACGTCGACGCCGCGCTGCCAGCGATAGACGTAGCGCGCCTGTTCGGCGGTGGGACGGTTCGTACCCTCCCAGGGAAGACCGGCGGCGTCGAGTGCGCCGACCAGCACCGCGGCGGGAAAGGCCGCCTTGGCCGAGCGGAGGTTGCCGGGATGGTCGAGCCCATCATTGCCCGCCGCCAGCACCACGGGAATGTCGCGGCGGGCTGCGCGGCGAATGGCCCGCACGATTTTCGGGTCGTCGGACAGCGACAGCGAAACGTTGATCGCGTCCACGCCGAGATCCGTGGCGAGCCGGATGGCGCGGGCGATCAGGGCGGGATCGGCCTGGCAGGGCGGCGTGCCCCGCGCGGGGCAGCCCTGTGCATCGTCGATACGGATCGACACGATGCCGACATTGTGGCCGGTTTCGCGCGCGAGGATGGTCGCGACCATCGTGCCGTGATCGTAAAGCGGTGCATACGGCGTCCGGGGCCGATCCGTGCCGAGATCATATTCGGTGACGATCAGCGGCTGCAATTCGCGCGTCGCCGCAACGCCGCTGTCGATGATCGCAACGACGGGACGTTCGCTCGCATCGCGGGCAGCGGCGCCCGAAAGCGGCAACAGGCATGACAGCAACGCGACAAGAAACGAAAAGCGCATGATTCTCCCCCCGGAGACAGGCGGGCCACGACGGGAGGAGAGGCAAGGTCGCGGTCCTTTTGCCCATCCGCGACATGTTCATCTGGATCCACGCCCCCCGGCGAGTCTCGCTAACTCCCTGATGCGTAACATGACTTTGGCGGCTTGCAAGATGGCTGGAAGCGCATTTGCGACGGACCGATGAATGCCCGCCTTTCACGGGCGAAACGCAGGGTGTGGCGGAAGCAACGGCGTTGGTTTAGGCGGCGGGCATGATGCGCACCCGTTACGCCATCGCCCTGGGATCGAACCGGCGCCACGGCCGTCACGGCGCTCCGGCAAATGTGCTGCGCGCGGCGATCCGGGGCCTTGGCGCGCTCGGCGATGTAGAGGTGATATCGCCGATCGTCGCAACGCCCGCCTTGGGGCCAGCCGGACGCGGCTTCGCCAATGCCGCGCTGATCCTGACGAGCGATCTTTCGCCCGATAGCCTCTTGCGCGCGCTCAAGCAGGTGGAGAGGGACTTTGGACGGAGGGCAGGACAAAGGTGGGGACCGCGGGTGCTGGATCTCGACATCCTGCTCTGGTCGCAAGGGGCGTGGGAAAGCGCGGGCCTCGTCGTGCCGCACACCGCCTTTCGCGATCGCATGTTCGTGCTGCAGCCGCTGGCCGCGATCGCACCGGGCTGGCGCGATCCCGTGACTGGCCTGACGGTCCGCCAGCTTTTGAAAAGACTTGCGGCGCCAAGGCCTGTTGACCCGGACGCCGCCCGTCCGTAGGAGCCCAGACGTGGTCGGGCCGTTAGCTCAGTCGGTAGAGCAACTGACTTTTAATCAGTAGGTCGCTGGTTCGAATCCAGCACGGCTCACCACCTTTTTCCTCTATCGGCAACGATCCGGGTCGACATATTGGCGATAGCCGTTGCCGTCGACATAGTAGCAGCGGCCGTCATAGTCCCAGGCGTAGCGGCGCTGGCTCGACGACACCGCGCCGACGATCGCGCCGCCGACGGCACCGGCCGCGACGCCTTCTTCCACGCTGACACCATCGACCGCCGCGCCGACGCCTGCACCGACCGCCGCGCCGATCGCCGCGCCCGTCGCGCCGCCGCGCAGCGCCGGATCGGTATCGGTCGCGCAGGCACCCAGGGTCGAAGCGGCGAACATTGCCGCCATCAGTCCAATCTTACGCATAAATCACCTCATCATCGTTTCGAGGCGGCCTCTCGCGCAACGGCGCCGCTTTCCTTCGAAAGACGGGCCGGGGACGCCCTTGCGCAATGAACGGGCGCTTCGCCGCGATCGTTCCGGACAAGCGACGACTGGACGTGTAGGGAAGGCGGAATGGTATCCAAGCGATTGTCCTTCCTGCTTGCCGCCTTGACCTTGCTATGGGTCGCGATGCTCGTCTTGGGCGGCGTCGAGGCGGCGGGCGATCGCGCGGTCTATCTCGCGCTTCACGGCGGCGGGCATCCCTGGCTGACCCGACTGGCGGAGGCGGCGACGGTGCTGGGCGGCTGGGCGGCCGTGGTGCCCGCCAGCCTGGCGGGAGCGCTTTACCTGACTTTGCGCAAGCGGCGGCGCGATGCCGCCATTCTCCTCGCCATCACATTTGGCGGGCGGGCGGCGGTGGCGTTGCAGAAGATCGCGGTCGATCGCGACCGGCCCGTCCTTGCCGATCGGCTTGCCACGGTCGATTCGGCGAGTTTCCCGAGCGGCCATGCCGCGAACGGCCTGATCGTGTGGCTCGCCTTGGCGCTTTTGCTGCCCAGGCGAAGGCGGCCGGGCTGGGTCGCCGCGGCCTTGCTGCTCGCTTTCATCATCGGGTTGAGCCGCGTGGTGCTGGGCGTGCACTGGCCGAGCGACGTGGCGGCCGGCTGGTCGTTCGGGCTCGCCTGGACGGCATGTCTTGCCGCCTTGCTGCGCAAGGATGGGGTATCGCGGCAAGGATGAGGGGGCGGCCTCATTGAAGAGGGCCGGGGATTTACCGATTATCCAGCGCGCGCATCGTTTCGGCAATCTTTTCCAGCGGATGGCGCGCGGAAGCGGCGCGCGCGGCCTTGAGGCGCGGATAGCCCGCCTTCGCCTCCGCGACCAGCGCGCGGGCGAAGCCGCCGTCCTGCACCTCGGCGAGGATGCGCCGCATTTCGGCGCGGGTGCCGTCGTTCACAATACGCAGGCCGCCGGTCATGGCGCCATATTCGGCGGTATTGGAAATGGCTTCGCGCATGCCGGCGATGCCGCGCGCGACGAGAAGGTCGGCCAGCAATTTCACTTCGGTCAGGCATTCGAAATAGGCGATTTCCGGGGAGAATCCCGCCTCCGTCAGCGTGTCGTAGCCGGCGAGAATGAGTTCGGGGATCGCGCCCCAGAGCACCGCCTGCTCGTTGAACAGATCGGCCTCGCATTCTTCGGCGAAGGTGGTTTCGATCATGCCCTTCCGCCCGCCACCGAGCGCGGCGGCATAGGATAAAGCAAGCGCGCGCGCCTGGCCGCTGGCATTCTGGTGGGCTGCGAAGAGGGTGATGAGGCCGCTTCCGGCGAGATAGTCGTCGCGCAGAGCGGTGCCGGGGCCTTTCGGGGCGACGAGCAGGATATCGAGATCGGCACGCGGCACGATGAGGTCGAAGCGGATGGCGAGGCCATGCGCGAAAATGAGGGCCGCGCCGGGCTTCAGCCGGTCGTGCAGTTCTTGGGTATAAAGATCGCCCTGATATTCGTCGGGAATAAGGATGGCGACGACGTCCGCCCAGACCGCCGCTTCGGCCGGGGCAAATACCTGGAAACCGTCGGTTCGCGCTTGCACGATGCGCGTCGAGCCCGGCTGAAGGGCGACGCGGATGTCGTGAACGCCGCTGTCACGCAGGTTCAGCGCTTGAGCGCGGCCCTGATTGCCGTAACCGATGACGGCGACTTTCTTTGCCTGGATCAGGGCAAGGTCCGCATCCGCATCGCGATAGATGGTCATGACAATCCTCCGATGCGCGACCCGGCCAGACGGAAAGGCCGGAAGGCACGGCATAGACCCGTTGCCCGGCCCGGCGAAAGCCCAGGATCGACAAGCGGGCGAACCTCCGCGGCGTCAGTCGCCGCTCTTCACGACGGCCAGCTCGTTGCCGCTGGGATCGGTGAAATGGAAGCGGCGGCCGCCGGGAAAGGCGAAGATCGGGCGCGTGACGATCGCGCCTTCGGCACGCACCTTAGCGAGCGCCGCCTCCAGATCCGGAACTTCGATCACCGGCAGGGGCGCGGCGGTCGCTTCATCCGGATCGCCCTGGAGGCCGAGATCGACATCGCCAGTCGTCGTCGCCGCGTAAGAGGGGCCGAATTCGGCGAGGCTCCAGCCGAAAGCCTGCTGGTAGAAGGTGCGCGTCGCCGCGATGTCCTTCACCGGCAGCTCGACATAATTGATCCTGGCCATCCGAGCCTCCGGTCAGTAGCGCCGGAGCAGGCCGGCGAGGCGGCCCTGCACGACGACCTGTTCGGGCCGGTAACGCTGCGGATCGTAGAGGCGGTTGGCGGGATCCAGGCGGACCATCGAGCCTTCACGGCGGAAGGTCTTGAGCGTCGCTTCGCTATTGTCGATCAGCGCCACCACGATTTCTCCGTCCCGCGCGGTGTCGGTGCGGCGGATCAGCGCATAGTCGCCGTCGAGAATGCCTTCCTCGACCATGGAATCACCGGACACTTCGAGGGCATAATGCTCGCCCGGGCCGAGCAAGGCGGCCGGAACGGGCAGGCTTTCGGTGCCTTGCAGCGCCTCGATCGGCGTGCCCGCCGCGATCTTGCCGTGCAGGGGAAGCTCGACGATGTCGTTCGCGGCGGCGGGAAGGGCTGGCTTGGCCGCCTGAACGCGCATTGGGGATGCCGCCAAACCCTTTGCCTCCGTCCGCTCCGGCGCCTTCAATATTTCGAGCGCACGGGCGCGGTTGGGCAGGCGGCGGATGAAGCCGCGCTCCTCCAATGCCGAAATGAGCCGGTGGACGCCGGATTTGGACTTGAGCTCGAGAGCATCCTTCATCTCCTCGAACGAGGGCGATACGCCGCTCGCGGCGAGATGATCGTGAATATAGCAGAGCAATTCGTGTTGCTTGCGCGTGAGCATGTCCCGCACTCTCCATAAGGAACGAACGGAGAACGTGTAGGAAACGCAATGATCCCTGTCAAGCGGCTCCGTCGCGGCGCGCCATCATGGCGCCGGCATGCGCTGAAGATAGACGCGGCGGCTCTTTTGCAACAGGATCGGATCCGGGCGGAAAAAACCGAAGTCGAGCTGCACATTATAGCGCATCGTGATTTCCGCATAATCGGCGCCATCGCTGTTTCCATAAGCAAGCGGCGCGATAGTGAGTGCGGAGGGTTTGAGGCCGAACTGGCCGGCGGCGATGCGTGCCTTGATCTGGGCCTCATCGGGACGCGGCCAGAGCGTCGCCTGGCGCGCGCCCTCGGCCAGGGCGTTGTTGAGCCCGGCATTGGCGAAATAGAGCATGCCGATCTGGGGAATGCCGATCAGAAACAGGATGAGAGCCGGGGCGACCAGCGCGAATTCGAGCGTCGAGGCGCCCCGTTCATCGCGGCGAAGCGGGCGGATCATTGGACCCTCATCGTTGCCGTGGCCCGAAGCGGGAAGCTGCCATTCGGGCTGGCGCCGACCGCGCGGGAGACGATGCTGGCGGTGAATTTCGGTTTGTAATAGCCGCGGATCGTCACCGACACGAAGCGCGCCGTTTCCTCTGTGCCGGTGCAGGCGCCGTTGATGCTGGGCTGCTCCACCCGGTTGCATTCGAGCCAGGAGCGGATCGTGACATTGGTTTCATCTTCTCCCGCCACCGCCGCCGCTTCGCGCCGGATAGAGTCCATGGTTGCGCCGACGGTGCCGGCGGTGATTTTTTCGAGGGCGCGATAGCTTGCCTGTTCCAGCTCGAACTTGCGGGCCAGGCCCTCGGCAAGGTCGATGGCGTTCACCAGCACCATCGCCAGCACGGGCGCGGCGAAGGCGAATTCGATCACGCTCGCCCCGCGCTCGTTTGTCCGCAGCCGGTGGAGAAGCCCGCGCATCACCGGACCAGCCGGACCCAGCTTGCGTCGAACGACTTGGCGCCGCCGTCGGAGGGGCAGCTATTGGTGATTTCGGTATTGCCGGTAAAGGTCAGGCGGTTCGCCACCAGCTGGATGCAATTGCTGTCCATGCCGGAATTGCCGTTGAAGGTGAGCCTCTGCTTGGGGAAATAGAAAGCGCCTTCGAGCTTCGAATAGCTGTTGCCGTTGATATAATGGTCGCCGTCGATGCGGCGGCCGTCATAATACATGAGGACGCCCTTATAGTCGCCGCTGCTGGGGGCGGTCAGATCCAGCTTCGCGCCGCCGTCGATGCGGATGTTGGGAAAGGACGTCTGGATCGTCGGCGTCGGGCTGGTGAAGACCAGGGTGACGCCGGTGCCCTTGACGGTCGATTGCGCGTTAATCGTGATGTCGCCGGTGATGTAATAAGTGCCGGGCGCGAGGTTCAGCGTCCCGTGGACCGCCAGGCCGGTATAGCAGCCCGGGCCGATATTTTGCGTGGCCTTGCTGCCCACATCGATCGCGCCGCCGCTGCAGGGGGAGGGAGGCGAGGGGTGCGGCAGATTGGCGAAGGGATCGGCCTGCTTCAGCGAGTAAGGCAGGAGGAGGGTTTCCCCCTTATAGGCGCTGCTCGGCGGCACGCCGCCCACCGCGGCGATCGGCGAAGCGACGACGGCGGCGCTGCCCGCGCCCGAAACGGCCGCGGCGCCGCTATTGTTGGCGATGACGCCGCAGCCCAGGTTCACCGTGCTGTTGCCGGAGAAGGTGATGCCGGTTCCAACCGATTCATCCAGCGCGACCATGCAATATTTGCCGGTATAGACGAGGGCGGCGGTCGCCTCGACCCGAAGCGGATGATCGTGGCCGGTGAAGAAGGACATGAAGGGCACGGACCGCTTGGCGGTGAGAATGACGCGAACCGCGCGGTTGTTGTTCGCATAAGGGCCGGTCGTGGGCGCATTTTCGATGACCGGCGGGGCGGCGAGCCGGACCGAACCGTTATAGTCCAGCGCCTGCTGGACCGCGGCGCCGATCGTTTTGTTCTGGACGCGGGCAAAGGCCCCGGCGAGGGCGCCGCTGTCGGCCGCGCGCTGCATCTGGCGTTTGAGGAGGCTGAGCTGAATGGTGTCGACCGCGAGGCCGGCCGAGCCGACGATGACCGGCATCGCGGCGCCGATCAAGACGAGCGCATTGCCCCGTCTGTCCATCCGCAACCTGCGGAGAAAAGCGCGTACACCCATATGTCGCCTCTCAGGCTTATTATCGGCACGACAATAGCTTAGGCTTCTTTACAGATGCTTAGGGTGAATGGTTAACGGCAGGCTTTACGCGCGGATAAAGGCGGCGAATTCCGTATGCGGCGTTAACCAGGCGCCCCGGCCAGGGCGAGAAAATTGGCGAGCAGCGCATGCCCCCCCTCGCTCGCGATGCTTTCCGGGTGGAATTGGACGCCGTGGATGGGAAGATCGCGATGCGCAATGCCCATGATCACCCCGTCGTCGGTTCGCGCCGTGACCGACAGGCAAGCGGGCAGGGTCGTTTCCGGAACGACGAGAGAATGGTAACGGGCGACGGTCAGCGGATCGGGCAGGCCCGTAAAGAGGCCGGTGCCGTCATGCCAGATGGCGGAGGTCTTGCCGTGCATCACCGTGCCGCAGCGTTCGACCCGGCCGCCGAAATGCCGGCCGATCGCTTGGTGGCCGAGGCACACGCCAAGCAAGGGCTTTCGGGCATGCGCGCATGCCGCGACGAGATCGAGCGAAATGCCCGCTTCGTCCGGCGTGCCGGGGCCGGGCGAGATGAGGAAAGCGCCGGCACCGGAGCCGAGCGCTTCATTCACGGTCATCGCGTCGTTGCGCACGACACGGACGTCCGCACCCAATTCGTTCAGATAATGGACGAGGTTCCAGGTGAAGCTGTCGTAATTGTCCACGACGAGAATCATTGGAACGGCCCCTTGCGGCTTCCCGGCGCGGACGGGGGTCCGCGCCGCATCAAGCCTTTATTGCGCGCCGCGTCCGAGCAGCTGGCTCTTCAGGCGCTGGATCGCGGCGTCGTGCCGCTCGACCTTCAGGCTGCGCTGGGCGGCGCGGGCGAATTGCAGCGCATATTCGTCGCCAAGCGCCTGGCCGAATTGCTGGCGCGTGGCGGCGACGAGCTGCGGCTGGCCGCGGGCGTCGCCGGGAATGACCTCGTTGAGGTGAACGACGAACCAGCCGATGCCGTCCGGTGCCGGGATGACGCGCGCCTTGCCCTTCGGAATCGAGAACATGAGGGCGACGGGCGGCGGCACCTGCTGACCCTGGCGGGCGATCTCGATACGCTGGGCGCTGACCGGGCGCGGACCTTCCACCTTGACCCCGGCAGCGGCGAAGGCGGCTTGCGGCGCCATTCCGCCGTTGATGCGGGCGGCGATCTGGTCGGCGATCCGCTTGGCCTGATCGCTGGCGCGCTTGGCGATGAAATCGGCGCGAACCCGGTCCTGGATCTGCGCGAGCGCCGGCGGGGCGGCGGGGATGACATCGCCGAGCGCGATCACCGCATAACGCTGATTGGCCTCGATCGCCTGGACGACGGGATCGTCGTCGGCGGTCAGCTCGAAGGCGGGCTGAAGCAAGGGCTGGACGCCTTCGGGAAGCTGGTAATTGGCGGTGCCGGGCGCCTGGCCGGTGGCGGTAACGGGCACGGTCTGGGCGACGGTGAGCTTTTCGGCACGCACCGCTTCGTCGAAGGTCGAGCCGTCGGCGATCGCATCCTCGATCCGGGTGGCGAGCGCGCTCAAGGCCTCCTGCGTCTTTTGGGTGCGCAGCTGCGTCGCGATTTCCGCGCGGACCGAGGCAAGGGGACGGGCGGGCGTATTCGTCACGGAATCGACGCGCAGGATGTGCCAGCCAAGCTCCGAGCGGGCGGGCTGCGTGGTGGTGCCCGCGGCGGCCGAGAAAGCGGCGTTGGCGATGGCGGCATTGGTAAGGCGGGTCAGGCTTTCGCGAGTCTGCTCGCCGATCGAGGTGTCGCCGGCCGCGAAGCCCGCTTCCTGCGCGGCCTGGGCGAAGCTCTTGCCGCCCGAGAGCTTCTGGGCAAAGGCACGGGCGGCGGCTTCGTCGGGCAGCACGACCTGGCTGAACGAACGGCCCTGCTTGGCGCCATAGGTCGCCTGGTTGGCCTGGTAGAAAGCGGCGATTTCCTGATCGCTTGGCTGGGCGGCGGCGGCGACCTGATCGGCGCCGAACATGGCGTAACGGATCACGCGCCGTTCGGGGATCGTGTAGCGGGCCTGGTTCCGCGTGTAGAAGGCGTTGAGCTCCGCAGCGGTCGGCGCGGGGCCCGGGGGCACGGCGTCGAGCGAGATGGCGCCGACGCTGCCCGAGCGGCGTTCCAGCAGCAGCGAGGCATATTGCAAGGCGACGCCTTCCGGAATGCGCGGCGCGGCGCCGACGGGAAGCATCAGCTGACGTTCGATGAGCGAAGCGGCGAGATCCTTGCGCAGCTGATCCTCGGTGATGTTCTGGGCCTGGAGCGCCCGGCGGAAGGTCTGCTGATCGAACTGGCCGGCGAGATTGTGGAAGGCGGGAAGGCTGGCGATTTCGGTGTCGACCAGCTTGCGCGGGGCGGCGAGGCCCTGTTCGTCGCCGAATTGCGCGATGGCGCGGGCGGTGATCATCTGGTCGACGAGCCGTTCCAGCGTATCGCCCTCAAGAAACTGCGCCATGGTGAGCTCCGGCTGCTGCTGGCGGGCGCGGCTCAATTGGCGATTGACCTGATCGGCGACCTCCGTGGCGGTGATCGCCTCGCCATTCACTTCCGCGACCGTATCGCCGCCGCCGATATTGCCGAGGCCCGAGGGCGTGCCGACGCCCGTGATGATGAAGGCGAGGGCGATGAGGCCGAGAAGGGCGACCACGATCCAGGATGAAAGGCCGCGGCGAAGGAAGGAAATCATCAGTCAGCTACCGGTATGATTGAGGTTCGATACGGCTCTTAAGGCCTGTTGACCGCGCGCGGAAGCCCAGATTGCACCGGCGTCCGCCACCGCTCCTTCGACAAGCCCATCGGGAGCCGATATGGCGGCCGCAAACAAGCAAGGGAGGATGGCCGATGCGCCGCAAGTTGATCGTCGGAAACTGGAAGATGAATGGCAGCCTGGGCGCGCTGGCGGAGATGGACGCGATCGCGGCGGCGGCATCCCGGCGCGCCGACGTGGATACCGGCATCTGCCCGCCCTTCACATTGATCGCGCCCGCGAAGGAACGCGCGCCCTCTCTCGCCATCGGCGCGCAGGACTGCCACGCCAAGGACAAAGGCGCCCATACCGGCTGCGTGTCGGTGCCGATGATCCGGGAAGCGGGCGCGACGATGGTGATCGTCGGCCATTCCGAACGGCGGGCGGACCAGCATGAGACCGATGCCGATGTCCGCGCCAAGGCGCAAGCCGCGCTGGCGGAAGGACTGCTGACCATCGTGTGCGTCGGCGAGAGCGAAAGCCAGCGCGAGGCGGGGGATGCCGCAACCGTCGTCACCGGACAGCTTGCCGGATCGCTGCCCGACGATTGGAGGGGCGGGGAGCTGACCGTCGCCTATGAACCCATCTGGGCGATCGGCACGGGCAAGGTCGCCACCCCGGCCGACGTCGCCAGCATGCATGCGGCGATCCGCGCGCATCTGGCCGCCCGCTTCGGCCCGCGCGGCGATGCGATCCGCATTCTTTATGGCGGATCGGTGAAGGCGGACAATGCGGCCGAGTTGCTGGCGGTCGACGATGTCGACGGCGCCCTGGTCGGCGGCGCGAGCCTGACGGCGGCGCAGTTCGTGCCGATTATCGAGGCGGCTTGACTGGCATCGGTCCGCACGGACGGGTTAGCAAATAAGGTTCGTGCAGCCGGCCTCACAGCGAACTTCAGCCCTTATAGCGACGTCTTATAAGGCTGCCCTTATAAGGGAGTTCCAATGGCCGGGCCTGTTATCGTTATTCAGCAGGATGCCGTTGATCCGCGCTTCAAACGTCGTTGTTTGGCGGCGAGCGACCCAGGGGATCCCTTTCGCGACGGGCAAGAAGGCCCCTGCTTGAATTCTTGTTTCGGCGCCGCATTTGAAGGCAGCGCGGGCGGCGGCAAAGCCGGGCGTTCGCGAGAGCGAGGAGATGCGACGATGAGCAAGGAATTCGACCCCGCCGACAGCCAGCCCGCCGGCTATGTGCCGCCGAAGGTGTGGTCCTGGGATAAGGCCAGCGGCGGCAAGTTCGCCAACATCAACCGTCCCATTTCCGGCGCCACGCATGAAAAAGCACTGCCGGTGGGCGCGCATCCGCTTCAGCTCTATTCGCTCGGCACGCCGAACGGGGTCAAGGTGACAATCATGCTGGAGGAGCTATTGGCGGCAGGCCATGCGGGCGCCGAGTATGACGCCTGGCTGATCGACATCAATGAGGGCGACCAGTTTTCCAGCGGCTTCGTCGACGTGAACCCCAATTCCAAGATTCCCGCGCTGGTGGACCGCTCGACGGCCCCGGAGACCAAGGTGTTCGAAAGCGGGGCGATCCTCTTCTACCTCGCCGAAAAGTTCGGCGCCTTCCTGCCCACGGACCCGCAGAAACGGGTGAACACGATGAGCTGGCTGATGTGGCAGATGGGGTCCGGCCCGTTCATCGGCGGCGGCTTCGGCCATTTCTTCGCCTACGCCCCGATCAAGATCGAATATGCGATCAACCGCTATGCGATGGAGGCCAAGCGCCAGCTCCACGTGCTCGACACGCATTTGGCCAAGAACGAGTATATGGCGGGCGACGAATATACCATCGCCGACATGGCGATCTGGCCCTGGTATGGCGGCGTCGTGAAGGGCGAGGCCTATGGCGCGCAGGAATTCCTGGCCGTGCACGAATATAGGAACCTCCTGCGGTGGACCGACCAGATCGGCGCGCGCGCGGCGGTGAAGCGCGGGCGGATGGTCAACCGCAAGCTGGGCGCGCCGGAAACCCAGCTCCGCGAACGCCACGATGCGCGCGATTTCGAGGTGAATACAGAGGACAAGGTGCAGGCGCGGGGCGGTCTCTGGGTTTGATTCCTTCCAACTTCCTGGGGCCAGCTTCAATTCACGACGCGCCTGAAGGGCAGTCCGGGCCTGAACCGTAATGCCTGTCTCGAAGAGAATTTTCATTGAATATTGTTAGAAATATCCGCCCTGAAACTGACCTCTCTAATTTGCAGATGTGCAAATATTGTCGCATGTAATAGACAAGTTTCATAAAGTGGAAGGGGAGTGTCATGAATCCTTTGAAATGGCTTTACATCGTTGCACTTGTTGCGACCTCTGTTGCGAGCCCTGTTCTTGCGCAGTCACGCAGCGGCGCCAATGATAAGGGGCGTCCGGCAGGCGTTAACAAAATCCGGCCGGGCCTTGGCGACGATCCGGGGGATCCGGAAGTATCTCCCTGGCTGCCGCCTGGAGTAGAAATCGATGGACCAATAACCGGGGTAGATGCCGAGGAGCAGGAATGCGAAGGCAAGAGCATGACCGTAGGAAGTGGCAGATCGGTGCAAGTCTGTGCCGCTTTCTGCTTCAATCCGGAAGACGCGCGATGGACACCTACATATGACGCGAACGGTGAACCTACAGGCCGGTTCGAATTCGCCAGGGGATTTACTCTCATAAGTGAATATCAGGATGGGCAGAACGGGCTTCTAGTGGAACGCGTGCGGATCAATCAGCCCCTTCCCTTCTGTGCGGCCGGCGGCGGCGAAGACGAGGAAGAAGAGCGCGAGAAGTTCATCGTCCAGCTCAACATGTACTGCCTCAACGCGAAAAAAAGCCCCTCTTTTGATCGTCTACAATACAGGGCTGCTGGGGTAACACAAGACGAGGATCTGCAGGAACTTCTCGCGATCCTGGATCGCAAGCAAATTACTACCCAGGAGCACAAGGATTTGGTTCAGGATGCGATTTGGGAAATCACGGAAAAAGAAGGCCTGAAGCCGCAAACGCGGGCCAATCTGCAATTGCTTCCGAACAAGGCGTGACCTCGCCTTCAAGCAGATAGGACTTAATGAACCGGATGCGGCTGCCATCGGGGCCCGGCGGCTCATCCGTATAGCCCCAATCGTTGCAATCGCCCCGCCCGCTGACGACCCTTCCTTTTGCAATGGATATGCTGAAAATCGCGACCTGAAACGGGAATGCCGTTCAAGTTCACGGCTTTCCAGAAGCCGTCTTCATCTCGTGCGGAAAGAATTGCTCGTAATGTCCCGTCGTCCCTGCGGATCGGCGATCCCCATCAGCATCAGAGCGAACGCAGCGACCAGCAGCAAAAACAATCGTCGCGATCCCCCAGCGCCTCATTCGCCAAGGGCAAAATCGACGCGGACCCGCACTTCGGAAGTCGTCACACCCGGATTGAAGGGCGCTGCCGCCACCGGCGGCGGGGGCGCGGCAGCGCTTTGCTCCACGCTGACCGGCCTGGGGTAGAGATAAGGCGGCGCGGCATATTCGCCGCCATCATAGATGCCGAGCACGCGCTTGACCTTCAGGCCCGCGGCACCGGCATAGGCGTCGGCACGCGATCGCGCGGCGCGATAGGCGGCCGCATAAGCCGAGCGCGTCGACCCTTCGCGGTCCGAAATGCGGAGATCCGGCCCGGACAGGACGTTCGCGCCTGCTTCCGTCACCAGGGTCACGGCGTCGCCCACCCGGGACATGTCGCGCAGCGTGACCTCGACGATATTCTCGGCCCGGAAGCGGCCCTTGTCGCGGCCATAGTCGATCCGGTTGAGGCTGAGATTGCGGGTCTGCAAATCGTCGGGCTTGACGCCAAGGCGCGACAGCGCGGCGCTCACGCGCTCCATTTTCTCGCGATTGCCCCGGCTCGCCTCGTCGGCGGTCGGCGCGATGGATTGCACGCCGAGCTGGAGCCTCGCTTCGTCCGGGCGGGTTTCGGCCTTGCCGCTCGCCGATACGGTCAGCAGGGTTTCGTTGCCCTTCACGCCGCGCGGATCGGGAGCGGAGGCTTGGCAGCCCCCCAAGAGAAGCGGGATGGACAAGGCAAATATGCGCATGAGGCGGTGCTCCTTTGTGGAGCCGGGCCAACGAACGCCGTTTTTCTTTGGTTTCTTCGCCCTGTGCTGCCTCTGATGCATAGACATGCAAGAGAGGGTTATTAGCCTTGACATTAGACGGATGAGACTAAAGAAGTCATTCCAATCCCGAAGTCATTACGGCTGCGCGGCGACCATTTTGACAATGTCGTCACCGACCCATTCAATGAGGGGAGCGTCATAATTACCCATGACGACAACGCTATAGCCATTTTCCCATACCATACGGCTAATGCCATTGATTCCCGAAAAAGCACCTCCGCCAGTGTGACCCCTGACAGTTTTATCGCCCAACTTCCGGTGGAGAAAGCCATACCCATATTGCTCATAGCCCTTCTGAAGTCCGGTCATTGTTTCCGTCAAGGTGGGGGACATGAGCTTGTAAGCTCTTAGCGCTTTCAGGAATAATGTCATGTCGCCAACAGTTGAGTAGCTTCCACCATTCGCGCCCCCACGATAGCCGAAACCCATGAAGGTCAAATTGTTTATCCTCTGGCCGAAGCCGAGAAAATCTTCGTCGGGGAAACGATAGCCTACAGCGCGCAACGGCGCGATTTCGTCAATGCGATAATAGACTGTATTCTTCATGCCAGCGCGGTCAAATATGCGCTTTTGGACAAGGTCGTAAAAAGTTGTATCCGTCAGCTTCTCAAGCACCGCTCCAAGTATTGTAAAGCCTTCATTGCTATAATCAGCTCTTGTCCCAGGTTCGAAATCCAGGGGCTTAGATGCAAAACCGGCCAGTTGTTCCGAGACTCGCTCGAAAGGCTTGAAGCGGTCGCTTTCGGAACCGCCGAAGTTCGATGCCACACCGCTTTGATGACTGAGCAGGTGACGGATTGTGATTTTATGCGCTGCGTCCTTGTTCGGGTAATCAGGAAGCACTTCGGCGAGCCGCGTATCAAGAGTTAGCTTTCCCTCGTCAATGAGCTGGCCTATCATAGTCGCCGTGAACATCTTGTCCATTGACCCGGTGTGAAAGCGAGTATCGAGAGTGTTGGGCACAGCGAAATTCTTGTCCGCTTGGCCGAAGGCACCTTTGTAGATCAACTCGTCACCCTTCATGACGAGTACCGATCCTGAAAATTCATCCTTTGCCGCCGCGAACTTCAGTCTCTCATCAATTGCAGCGCGAAGAACTTCTCTGGATACGGGTTTATCCACCAGGGGAATTGGATAGGTAGAAGGACGCGCATATGCATTAAAACCAAGAACTTTGTTACCATCGGCTTGGTCTGTTTGAAGCCGGAGCTGCCCCGTTTTTCCGTTTGCGGCACGCAGGTTGACTCCGATCCACTCTCCTCGCCGCTTTACTCCAATAAGTGAAACACTGTGGCCGGCATTGGAGATGTCAGTTAGCATTTTCGTTAGAGCTTCAACGCTATATGCGCCGTCTTTCGTAGAATGATACTGCGTCGCCCAGCGCCTCCGCTCAGCGGGATCAATGGAATTGATGGCCGTGACTAAAGATGCAGCAAGCTGGTTATCGGCTGCCTCTATCGCCTGGGCGTTGGTTGACGGTTGCGCCGTCACGCTTGCTGAAGTTTGCGTGCTTCCGCTAGCGGCCCATGCCGTAACCCACAACGCCGCGCCAGCCATGCACGTACGCAAAGTACCTTTAACCATTGCTCCCCTCCAATATCAAAATTTGACGGATTCGAATACCATCTTACCAGATGGTCTTGAGCGTCAAAGGACAGCGAGGCATCCTTTTAGGCCGTAGACTCGTAAGCGCGCAGCCACAGCCGCATTGAGGCGAGCTGGACCATCGCGAGGAAGTTTTCGGCGCGCTTGTCGTAGCGGATGGCGATGCGGCGGAAGTGTTTGAGCTTGCTGGAGAAGCACTCGATCAGGTTGCGCTTGCGGTAGAGTCGTTTGGAGAAGCAGGGCTTCCATTTGCGATTGGACTTGGCTGGGATGTTGGGCGTGGCGCCCTGTTCCTCGATCAGCGACCGGATGCGGTCGGCGTCATAGGCCTTGTCGGCGAGCACGATGGTGCGTGGCCCGAGATGGTCGAGTAGCTTGTCGGCGATCTGGCCGTCGTGCGCCTGGCCGGCAGTCAGGCCGAGCCGGATCGGGAGCCCCTGCGCGTCGACGGTGCCGTTCGCTGATATCGGCGCCCTCAAGGCGGTGGCGAACGCCGTTTTTCTTTGGTTTCGCGGCCATGGCCTCGCGCTCGTCGCTCCGGTCCCGCCCCTTCGTCGACGAAAAGTCGACAAGATCTTCATTCCCTTCAACAATCACGTGTGATTAAGGGTGATGGTCATTCGTTCAAGGCATGATTTGGGGATGAGCCGATGCTGAAAAAGTTTTTCTTGTTCCTCCTGCTCGCGGCGACGCCCGCTCTTGCAAATGCGGCGCAGGGACTGACCAAAGCGGAAACAGAGGCGTTGAAGCGGTCGATCAGCGAGGGACAAGCGGCCGCGGACGCCAAGAACCCGAATAAATTCCGTCCCGCCCTAGGGGATGATGAAGGCGAGCCGGACGTCAATCCCAATTGGCTTCCGCCCGGCGTTCGAATCCTAGGCCCCGTCAAGGGCATCGATGCGGGCGAGGGCGAATGCGAAGACAAGGATATGGAAATCGGCACCGGAAGGTCGGTCATGTCCTGTATCGCCTTGTGCATCGATTCCGCTGACGGGGAATGGCGGGAATATTTCGACGAGAACGGAAATCCGACCGGCAAGTTCGAATTCGTGCAGGGGCTCATCCTGATCAGCGAGCATCCGGACGGGCAAAACGGGATGCTGGTGGAGCGAACCAGGATCAACATGCCGATCCCCTTCTGCCGGGCAAGTGGCGGGATGGAAACGGACGATGAGGACAAGAAGCAGCAGGCCTTGATCATCCAGCTCAACATGTATTGCCTCAACGAGAGCAAATCGCCGTCCTTCGAGAACATGGATTACACCATGGCTGGCGTGACGAAGGATCCCGATCTTCTGGAACTCCTCGGCATTCTGGATCGCAAACAGGTCGACTCGGACGAAAACGGCGCTCTCGTGCAGGAAGCCATTTACGAAATCACCGAACGTCGAGGCCTGACGCCGGACACGCGCAGAAAACTGAACGATCTTCCAGATCGGGCATAGCTAAAGGCGCGGACGGCTAAATCACGCGCCTTAACCTGAAGGCAGGCGTCCCATTGAGGCTGGACGGCTTCGGCAGCAGTACCCAATCGCTATTCTTCTGCCGATCCACTCAGATCGGCATCGGAGGAGACGTAGCCTAAAAGGTCACCAGGCTCACATTCCAAATAGCGGCAGATCGCTGCGAGCGTGGAAAAGCGCACGCCCTTCACCTTGCCCGACTTAAGCAGCGACAGGTTTGATTCCGTGATCCCGACCGCCTTGGCGAGTTCGTAGGATTTCACCTTTCGTCTGGCCAGCATGACATCGAGATTGACGACAATGGGCATCAGACGATCTCGGCCAGTTCGATTTCCGCGCGTCGCGCCTTTTCCAATGCCCAGACGGACATCCATGCAGCGCCCGTCAATAATATACCCTCGAGAAACGCGCCACCGCTGAGCCACACGGACAATCCTTCACGCCCGAGAAGCACGGGCGACAAGGCCGTCGCGCGAAGCGTGTTGGCAATTTGTTGAGCGAGGACAAGAACGAAAGCGGATATAGCCGCACGTCTCAACCAGCCCATGATCGCGCTGAATCCGGCGCCGGCGGCAATCGCACGTGAAGCCAATGCCAGGCTGACGAATAGAAATATGCCGGGAAGGGAGCGGACGAATTCAGCCGCAAACATTAAGTTCCTGGCGCGCGGTGTTCGAATGACTTCGGGAAGCCGCACGAGCTGCGCCTCCGGTAAGGAACCTGCCTGAAGACTGCGGGGCGGAAGCAAGCGCATTGGATCCGTTTCCGGCCAGCACATGTCGATCCTGCAATAGACCTTCAGCGTTGAAAGCGCCGGATCGGCCAGGGGCAGGAAACCGGCAACCAGCTTTCCGGCCGCCACCGCGAAGAAAAGCATCATCATCGCCAGGCAGAACAAGCGTGCGCGGTGAGCCAGGTTCACATCGTTTTCCATAATATTCTTTCTGTTTTACAGAAAAATATTTCTGCTTTATACGATGTGCATACAAGCGTCAGTGGACCCGTGCAAAGGAAGAATATGATCGTTTCACGAACAGGAATTGCTATCGCCCAACTTGCCTTGATCGGCGCCATTTTGTCGGCTTGCTCCGTCCGGATTCAGGAGGATAACCTTTTAAGGCCGATGGCGGGTGGCACCCTTAGTCAAGAAGTTCTTACAATCGGCAATTCGCCATATAGCGTTGCCCGTCAGGAGATACGCGCGGCGGACGGCACCCGGCTTCATGCCGTGCATCTCACCCGGCCCGGGGCGAATGTTACGGTTCTGTATTTCGGCGGAAACGGTTACACGGTGGGCGCTTTCGGGACGAAGACGGCTGAGGTGTTCGCCCCACTGGGCGTCAATCTGATGATCGTCGACCATCGCGGTTACGGCCAGAGCGAGGGGCAACCAAGCGTTGCCGCTCTCATGAGCGACGGCATCGCGGCTTTCGATCATCTGGCTGCTCTCCCGGGGGCCGGAAAGATACTGGTGCACGGACAATCCCTCGGCAGTTTCATCGCAGGCCACGTGGCGGCGCACCGCCCGACGGCGGGCGTCGTGCTGGAAAGCTCCGTCACCACCGCCGAAGCCTGGGTGAAGGCGCGCGCGAAGAACATGCCGGTAAAAATCAGACTCGCGGACACGTTGAAGGGTCAGGGCAACCTTCGGAACATGGCCCTGATCGACGAACCCATGCTGATCCTGGCCGGGTCCGAGGACAAGGCCACCCCGCCGCAATTATCGAGGGATTTGTATAACGCCTCGCATCTGCCGGAGGGACGAAAGCTGCTCGCCATCGTCGAGGGCGCCAGCCACAATGACGTTCTGTTGAAACCGGAAGCGATCGAGGCTTATCGCGTGCTGATCGATCGCATCAACGGAAATTGAGCTAAACCAGCCGGCTCTGCTTCACCGCCGCTTCAATGAAGCTGGCGAAGAGGGGGTGGGGGTCGAAGGGCTTGCTCTTCAATTCCGGGTGGAACTGGACGCCGATGAACCAGGGATGGTCGGGACGCTCGACGATTTCGGGGAGCTGGCCGTCCGGGCTCATGCCGCTGAAGACGAGGCCGCCTTGTTCCAGCGCGTCCTTGTAGTGGGCGTTGACTTCGTAGCGGTGGCGGTGGCGCTCGCTGATGTCGGTGCCGCCATAAACTGACGCGACATGGCTGTTGCCGGTCAGTTTCGCATCATAGGCGCCGAGGCGCATGGTGCCGCCGAGGTCGCCGCCCGCCTCGCGCTTCTGGAGGCCTTCCGCCGTCATCCATTCGGTGATGAGGCCGACGACGGGCTCCTCGGTCTGGCCGAATTCGGTGGTGCCGGCCTTGGCGAGCCCCGCCGTGTTCCGCGCGCCTTCGATGCAGGCCATCTGCATGCCGAGGCAGATGCCGAAATAGGGGACGTTGCGGGTGCGGGCGAATTCGACCGCCGCGATCTTGCCTTCGCTGCCGCGCTCGCCGAAGCCGCCGGGGACGAGGATGCCGTGGCAGGGCTCCAGGGTCGCGGCGACTTCCGCTTCGGGGTGCTCGAACAGTTCGGCGTCGAGCCACTTGATGTTGACCTTCACCCGGTTCGCCATGCCGCCATGGACCAATGCTTCGGTAAGGCTCTTATAAGCGTCGGGCAGGACGACATATTTGCCGACCACGCCGATCGTCACTTCGCCTTCGGGATTGGCGAGGCGGTCCATCACATCGTCCCAGCGGGCCATGTTGGGGGCTGGCGCATTCTCGATCCCGAAGGCGCGGAGGACTTCGGCGTCGAGGCCCGCCGCATGATATTGGGCTGGAACGGCGTAGATCGACTTGGCGTCGAGCGCCGGAATGACGGCTTCCTTCCGCACGTTGCAGAAGAGGGCGATCTTGGCGCGCTCATTGTCCGGCAGCGGATGTTCGCAGCGGCAGACGATGATTTCCGGCTGGATGCCGAGGCTGGTGAGCTCGCGCACGCTATGCTGGGTCGGCTTGGTCTTCAGCTCGCCCGCCGCCGCGATATAGGGGACGAGCGTGGTGTGGATCGAGATGGCGTCGAAGCGGCCGCGCTCGTTGCGGAACTGGCGGATTGCTTCGATAAAGGGGAGGGATTCGATGTCCCCAACCGTGCCGCCGACTTCGCAGATCATGAAATCGAGATCGGGGTCGATGTCCGATCCGATGAAATCCTTGATCGCGTTGGTGACGTGGGGGACGACCTGCACCGTGGCGCCGAGATAGTCGCCCCGCCGCTCCTTGGCGATGATGTCGCGATAGATGCGCCCAGTGGTGATATTGTCCGACTGGCGCGCCGGAACGCCGGTGAAGCGTTCGTAATGGCCGAGATCGAGATCCGTTTCCGCCCCGTCGTCGGTCACATAGACTTCGCCATGCTGGTATGGGGACATCGTGCCCGGATCGACGTTCAGATAGGGATCGAGCTTGCGGATGCGGACCTTGTACCCGCGTGCCTGGAGGAGGGCCGCCAAGGAGGCTGCCATGAGACCTTTGCCGAGCGAGGAGACCACGCCGCCGGTGATGAAAATGAACCGCGCCATGGGAGTTGGGGCTTAAGCGGGTCGAGGCGGTTCAGGCAAGGGTGAGAATCGGTTGAAGGGCGGAATATTTCTCACGCCATGGTGAGGCGCGGATGCGACGAAACAATCCAGCGATCGCTGTGCCGCTGGATTGCTTCGCTGCGCTCGCAATGACGAGCGGGATTTACTGGGCGAGCGGAACGCTCTGATTGGCCGCGGGCTGCGCGGGAACCGCGACATTGCCCGCCTGCTCGGCAACGCCCGAAAGCGGATCGCCGGGCGCCGCGGTGCCTCCATTGGCGAGCGGCACGGCCGATGACGCGGGTGCGGCGCGCTGGAGCGTCGGATCGATCTCGCTCGGCGCGCGATCGACGGCGGCAAGGCCCGCCAGCACGATCGACAGGAGAATGAAGAGCGCGGCAAGGACGGCCGTCGCACGGGTCAGGAAGTCCGCCGCGCCACGCGCGGTCATGAGGCCCGACGAGCTGCCGCCGACGCCCAGGCCGCCGCCTTCCGAACGCTGCATCAGGATGACGGTGACGAGCGCCGCCGCGACGATCGTCTGAACGATGAGCAGGAAGGTGAACATGGATCGGACGACTTTCGGGAATGAAGCTGTGGCGCGCGACTTAGTCGATCGCCGCGCACGGTTCAACCTCGCGCCGTGCAAAACGTGGCTCCGTTTCGCCTCCGCTCCGCATTTTTGCGCATTTGGTGTCTTTTTTGGGAGCCTTTGCCTTATCGCAACGCCGCCCAACCGGGACTCTCCTACACCTTGCCAAGTTCGCAAAAGCGAGCGCCAAAAGCGAGTCTCGGGGGCCGCGGAAGCGGGGCCGGGACTTCCATAGGATGGGAGAAGAAGCATGCAACTCAAGCATATCCTGGCGGTTTCCGCCGCTACCCTGGCAATCGGTCTTGCCGCGCCTTCGGTCGCGCAAGATTCCTCGGTCAACGAAGCCGGGCCTGGGTCGTCCGATAACAATGACGTCGGCAGCTATAACGACGTCAACAGCTATAATGACGACAATGGCAATAATCGTGATAATGACGTCAACAGCTATAATGACGATAATGGTAACAATCGCGACAATGAAGTCGAAGACAACGGCGATAATCGCGACAACGAGAATTATGGCTCATGGTCTGCTTCTCGCGGTGGCGAAATTGAGGATTCGGGCAATACCTTGACTGGAAACTCGGAAGCCGAGGACTCCTATAACGACAATTCAGGCCAAGCCGAAATCGTCGCGACCCAGGTGCTGATCGCCGTCAATTCGAACAGCGAACTGGACGAAGTCGCCGACTTTGACGGAGAGGACGATACCGAAAGCAGCGTCGGCTACAATAGCGGCGACCAGTCGGTGAACGGCAATTCCTTCTCGGCCTTTGCCGGCATCCTCAATCAGGCATGGAATACCGGCCTGAATGCGAACGTGCAGGCGGCGACGAATATTGCGGCTCAGGGCACCGTGACCTTCGGCGACGGCGGTGCTGCGGCCGACGATGGCGGCGCCGGCGGCGGCGACTGAGCTTTCGCTCTACCGGGCCGGCATCCGCCGGCCCGGCTTTTTTATATTTGGGAGAAAGAGCCATGAAACCGCATTTGATAAAGGCTCTGGTCGCGGGCGGCCTCATCGCCGCAGCGTCTCCGGCGATCGCGGACCCTGCCAGAGTCGACGCGGTCGATACAAGCAGGACCGACGAAATGTTCTTCGCTCCGGCCGCGATCCTGCCGCTGCCGGTTGCCGAGGAGGACGTTGTGACGGACATCCTTCCGGACGACACGGCGGCCATTTCCAATGAGGAATTGGACGGGCAGCGCGGCGGCCAGACCATTCAGATCACCAACCAGACGATGACGGCGATCACGTCCGGCAACATCTTGAACGGCGATTATATCGCCGGGGCGGTGACGCTTTCCGACAACGCCCTGTCCAGCTTCAACGGGATCGGAAACCTGCTCATCAATACCGGCGCGCAGGTCAGCCTCCAGACGGGCATGAATTTCACGATCAACGTCGGCGATTGAGGGCATGATGGGAGAGCGGACATATCGCGGCAGGCGGGTGCTGCCGGCCTTGGCCATCGCGGCAGCGAGCGCCAGCCTGGTTCTGCTCATGCCGTCTCCGACGCTCGCGCAGGTCCGCCTCGGCACCGAGGCGACGGGCAGCAATTTCGACGTCAACGTGATGAGCTGGTGGGCGATTCCGTTTCGCAGCGTTGTCCGCCAGGCTTATGATTTCAGCTGCGGCTCTGCAGCGGTCGCCACCCTGCTCACCTATCATTTCGACCGACCCACGCCCGAGCGCGAAGCCTTTTCGCAGATGTGGAAGGCGGGCGACCAGGCGGCGATCCGCAAGGTCGGCTTTTCGATGTTCGACATGAAGACTTTCCTCGGCAGCCTCGGCTATGAGGCCGAAGGCTATCGCCTGTCGGTCGCCGATCTCGGCAAGATGAACCGGCCGAGCATCGTCCTCCTCGACCTCAACGGCTTCAAGCATTTCGTGGTGGTGAAGGGCGTGAAGGAGGGGCGGGTGCTGACCGGCGATCCGATGCTGGGTCTCACCGAATATAGCGCGGGCGATTTCAAGAAATATTGGAACAATATCGCGCTCGTCGTGCGGCAGACAGCGGGCGGTGAAGCGCCGCGCTTCAACCTCGCTTCCGATTGGGGGCCATGGTCGCGAGCGCCGATGGAGGAGGGCGGAGCCCTTCGGGTCGCGGCCAGCGACATTACCGACCATCTGCCCCCAGATTATCAGATCAGCCCGCAGCTTTTGCTGGCCGTGCGGGTAGGAACGGTGAATTGACATGAAACGACTTTTCTTCGTTCGCACGGCCGTGATCGGCCTTCTTCTCACCGCCAACGCCCCCGTGGCAGGCGACGAGATATTCGACACCCTTGAAATGGTAGACGACGAGGAGCTGGCCGAGCAGCGCGGCGGGTTCGTCTTCGCCGGAATGGACATCAATCTCGGTGCTCAGATCCGGACTTACCTCGACGGCGAGCTCGTGCTTCAGACCACGGTCAATTGGGGCGCCACGGGAACCAGCAATACCGAGGTCATGTCGGGCGCGTTGACGCCCGCCGATGCCGCGCAACTGCAGGCGGGCATCCTGTCGACGGGTGGTATCACGATGCGGGTCGGCGACAACACCGTCTATCTCGCCAACCAGGGCCAGACCGCGCTGATGCACCGGACGGATGGCGGGCTGCAGAACGTGCTCATCAACACGGCGAGCGG
This sequence comes from Sphingosinicella flava, assembly GCF_016025255.1. Taxonomy (NCBI): domain Bacteria; kingdom Pseudomonadati; phylum Pseudomonadota; class Alphaproteobacteria; order Sphingomonadales; family Sphingomicrobiaceae; genus Allosphingosinicella; species Allosphingosinicella flava. The sequence continues at coordinate 877,837 of NZ_CP065592.1, read as the reverse complement.
CGTCAATTTCACGCAGGAGGTCGACGCGAATCTTGACCTGGGCGGGTTCCAGCAATTCAGCGCCGGCCTCGTCAGCGAGCGGCTGTCGGATTCGATCGGCGCGTCGATTGCGAGCGCCACGCTCAATTCCCTTAACAACTGACCGATAGCATGGCCGATCGGCCGCGTCAGAAGCTGGTCGGGATCTTCAGCGTGATGCTGACGTCCGGCGCGTCTGACGTCACCCCGAATTCGAAGCCGAGATTGACGGATTGCCGAGGGGTCAGGCGATAGGACAGGCCCATGTTGAGCGACCCGACATGGCCCGTATTGGAGAATTGGGTGGTGTCGTTAATCTCCGTCTTCGTCCGCATCAGATAGGTATGGCGGTAGCCGAGCGAATAGGAGAAGCGCGGGTTGAGCGCGAAGCCGAAACCGACATTGGCAGAGATTGCGTCGCCCGGATCGACGCGGCCGATAAGCGCTTCGCCGACCAGGCGATTGACGTCCGCGGGCAAGTGATAAAGGTAGCTGCCGCCCCCGTAAATGACGACCGGGTCGGAGGGCAGGAGGAAGTTGAGGCCGGGCTGTATCGCCCAGAATCCGGAGCCGGTGGCGAGGCCGGTTGCCACGCCGAATTCGTCATAATCGATATCGAACGGGCCCTTGCCGGTGTTCGTTTTGACCCGCAGGCTGGCGACCCAGATGGGACGCTGGCCGCGCGGGCTGTTGAGCTGGTAGCGTGCGCCGAATTCGACGTCGCCAATGCCCTTTTCCTTGAGCTCGATCGTCCGGACGATGCTTTCGTCGCGTTGCTGGGCGACCTCGATCCGGTCGCGGCGATAGAGGTAGGGAAGGCGCGCCTCGACCTCGATCCGGCTCGTGACGCCATAGCGCACGCCGGCGGTGGAGATGATCGTATCGCGATCCGCGTCGCTCGCTTCGATAAGGCCGATCTGGATGCCCGGCACCAGTTCGATTCCCCGGAAGACGAGGCGATTGGTGGAGGAGCGCGTATATTCGATCGACGGTTCGAGGACGATCCGGCCGGTGGGGGTCAGGACACCCTGTTCCTGCGGAATGGCTTCGACCCGGGCGCGTACTTCGGCATCGGGTTCGGGCGGCGCTTCGCCTACCGGCTGCTCCGGCAGCTGCGGCCCCGACAACACCGTCGGTTGGCCGGTGGGCGTGGTTTGGACGAGGCCGCTGCCTCGCAAGGTCGAGAGATCGGGAATGTCAGTGCCGGGAGCGAGGCCGGGAATGGCAAGCTCGGCTCCGGAGCCTCCGGGAGCCAGGCCCGCCTTCAGGCCCTCGATCTCCCTTTGCTGCGCCTCGATTCGTGCATTCTGGTTCTGCAGCAAATCCTGCTGGCGCTTCAATTCCGCATGCAGCTTGCGAAGCTCTTCGGCGATGTCGGCCGACTGGGCTCGCGCTGGAATGGCCGAGGTGAGCATGGCCGCCAGGGCCAGGCCGTTCGCCATGTTTTTCACCGATCTTGCCGGCATCCTTTTTCCTCCGGTCTGTTTTCGTTGTTGCGCCTTTTTTCGGTCAGGCGAGTTCCCGGTAACCCCCTGGTCCAATAGGGATTTCAAGTGAGTGGTCTTGATGCGCCCGCGACGGATCCTCACCGGCGAGGTCGCGAAGGCCCGCTTCATCCAGGATGCGGAAGCGCTGCGGCCCTTCGAGCGCGATGAGCTGGCGCCGTGCCAAATCCGAAATGGTGCGGCTGACCGTGTGGATGGTCAGGCCGAGATGATCGGCAATGTCGTTGCGTGACATGGGGAGGGGCACGCCCTTCGTGGCGCCGAGGCGGAGCGCAGCTGCAAGGAGGAAGGCCGCGACCCGCTCGGCCGCCGTCCGGTGGCCCAAGAGGAAGATGCATTGCTGCGCGCTCGTGAGCGCCCGGCGCAGGGCCGTTTCGGTATCCTCGCCCCGGCCGTCGGTGCGGCCTTGCGCGGACGCCTCCGGCCCATGCCGGCGAATGACGACATTGGTGACGGCTTCGGCCGTTTCCTTGTAATGATCCTTGTCGACGCCGAAGAAATCGCCGGCGTAAAAGAAACCCGTCAGCTGACGGTGGCCATCCACGTGATAGCGGCAGGTGCGGACGATCCCCGACACAACCTCATACCAGCGGCGCGCCTTGTCCCCTTCGTAGTAAATGGCGACGCCCTTACCGATCCGCAGCAAACTCGAGGCAGCCGGACCGGCATTCTCAACGTCGTGCGGATAGAGTGTTATCACCGGCCGTCCCCTTCTTTTTTCCGTGGGTCGCTTATGAGGCCGAGAGTGAGGGAAACTTGTTGATTCGCAAATGGATAGAATACGCGGACGATTTGCGTAGGAACTTGGTCTAGGTAGATTTACCGAGTCGTTTTCCGTGCATTTTCCCCCTATAAGCAAAGGCTTCTGCATGGAGGCGTGGAGTGCGCGCAGCTACGCCGGAAACGTCGCTACAACAGGAGTATCCGCTTACGAAAATCGTGATGGAACGTCGCCTCCAGCAATGCCGACTGGCACTGGCGGCCGCGCCCCATAAAAACAGGGGAATTTGAATGTCGTGGAACGAGCAGGGGTCGGAACCCGATTTGACGCGCCGCGAAAACGAGGTGCTGGAGCTTGTCGCCAACGGCCTTTCCGCCAAGGAGGTGGCGCACCAAATCGGCATCGCGCCACGGACGGTCGAAAGGCATATCGAAAATGTGCGCATGAAGATGCGCGCGCGAAACCGGGCCCATATGATTGCGCAGGCCGTAGCAACCGGTATCCTGAACCTGGGTGCTCAGCCACCCGAGCCCCCGGTTTGCCAAGGATGTCTTTTTCACCCGCCGGCGGTCGTCGAGCCCAGCGGCGTCAAATCCTAGCCTTTTTCGACCTAGTCGAAATGATCCAATTGCTGCAGATCGCGGGCGCTTATCGCAGGCGTTCGCGATCTGCGCATCCGGACACGGCACAATGGCTTACCGCACGGTCATTCCCAGCACGTTGCCCAAAACGCAAGTGCCCGAGCCTTGCGGCCCGGGCACCTGTGTGACGATTTCTCGTCAAACCCCCTATTTCAAGACGCCTGGCCCGCGCGCATCCCCCACCTCGCCGAGGGAGCGGGGCTCAAGGCCTCCCCGAACCGTGGCCTTTGGCCGCTCGTCCGTGGATCCTGACTAGGTGAGCATGCCCGAATTGTCATTGCGAAAGTCACACTTGCGCCGCATTTGCGTGCCGCCTGTGTCGCCCGCGCCACATCATGCGGCGCCCACCTCCGATGCATTTGTTGCCAGAGCGGAACCACCCGCCTAGAGGATCGTATCCAGCCTTCTCACCCAGATCGACGAGACCGATGCGCCTCTCCCGTTATTTCCTGCCCGTCACCAAGGAAACGCCCTCCGATGCCCAGATCGTCAGCCACAAGCTGATGCTGCGCGCGGGCCTCATCCGCCAGACCGCGTCCGGCATCTATGCCTGGCTGCCATTGGGTCTGCGGGTGCTCAACAAGATCGAGCAGATCGTGCGGGAAGAGCAGGATAAGGCGGGCGCCATCGAGATGCTGATGCCGACCATCCAGTCCGCCGACCTGTGGCGCCAGTCGGGCCGCTACGACGCCTATGGACCGGAGATGCTGCGCTTCACCGACCGGCATGAGCGCGAGATGCTCTACGGACCGACCAACGAGGAGATGATCGCCGCCATCTTCCGCGATGCGGTGAAGTCCTATCGCGATCTGCCGCGCACGCTCTACCACATTCAATGGAAGTTCCGCGACGAGGTGCGCCCCCGTTTCGGCGTGATGCGCGGGCGCGAGTTCCTGATGAAGGACGCCTACAGCTTCGATCTCGACGAGGCGGGATTGCAGGCGAGCTATGAGGCGATGTTCGTCGCCTATCTGCGCACCTTCGCGCGGCTGGGGCTGCAGGCCGTGCCGGTGCGCGCGCCGACGGGACCGATCGGCGGCAATTTGAGTCACGAATTCCATATCCTCGCCGATACCGGCGAAAGCGCGGTTTTCTATGACGCGGCGCTCGAGGACGTGTCGCGGGACGAGCTGCTGTCCGCCGATGCGTCGACCATCGCCAAATTGACCGGCCTCTATGCGATGGAGGAAGAGGAGCATCAGAAGGTCGAAAATTGCCCGGTGTCCGCCGATCGCCTGCGCACGCGGCGCGGGATCGAGGTCGGGCATATCTTCGCCTTCGGCACCAAATATTCGGCAAGCATGGGGATGACCGTGCAGACCCGGGATGGCGGGCAGGTGCATCCGCAGATGGGCAGCTACGGCATCGGTGTGTCGCGTCTGATGGGCGCGATCATCGAGGCGAGCCATGACGATAATGGCATCGTCTGGCCCGACAGTGTCGCGCCGTTTCAGGCCGGCCTGGTCAACATGCGCGCCGACGATGCGGCCTGCGCGGCGGCTTCGGACGATATCTATGCGAAACTCCAGGCCGCGGGCGTCGAAGTGTTGTACGACGATCGCGACGAACGTGGCGGCGCGAAGTTCGCGACGATGGACGTGATCGGCCTGCCCTGGCAGCTGATCGTCGGCCCGAAGGGTCTGGAGAAGGGCGTGGTCGAATTGAAGCGGCGCGCAACCGGGGAGCGCGAGGAGCTTTCGGTCGAGGCTGCTTTGGCGAGGCTGACGTCCCAATGAGCTGTGTATTCCGTTCGCCCCGAGCGAAGTCGAGGGGCGTTTCACCTGCACCGTGCCAGCGCCTCTCGACTTCGCTCGGGGCGAACGGAATGGGAGTTCTCCCATGATCCTTAACCGCTACGAGCGGATGATCGCCAGGCGCTATCTGCTTCCCGGACGGGGCGAAGCGTTCATCTTCCTTGTCGCCGGGATCAGCCTCGTCGCGGTGATGCTGGGGGTGGCGGCGCTGATCATCGTGATGAGCGTGATGAACGGCTTCCGGGCGGAGCTCTTCGACAAGATCGTGGGCCTCAACGGCCATGCGGTGATCCAGGGTTATGGCGGTCGCCTGCCCGATTGGCGGGATATCGTGAAGGAAGCGCGCGCGACTCCCGGGGTGACCGAAGCAATTCCGCTGATCGAGCAGCCACTGATGGCGAGCTACGAAGGAAGGGTCGAAGGCGTGCTGGTGCGGGGCATGACCCGGCCCGATATCCTCGCCAATCCCGCATTAAACTCCAATGTCCTGTCCGGATCGCTGGAGAGCCTGCAGCCGGGCAGCAATAATGTCGCCATCGGCGCGCGGCTGGCCGATGCGCTGGGCGCGCGGGTCGGCGGCCAGATCAGCCTGATCAGCCCGCAAGGGCGGACGACGCCGTTCGGCACCGTACCGCGCATCGTGTCCTACAATGTCGCGGCGATTTTCGAGGTCGGCGTCTACGATTACGACAAGGCCTTCGTCGTCATGCCGATGGAGGATGCGCAGACGCTGCTGCTGCTCGGCGACGCGGTTGGCATCGTGGAGGTCGAGACGACGGATGCCGACAAGGTAGGCGAGATATTGGCGCCCCTTACGGCGCAAGTGGCAGGCAGGGCCGTCGTCGCCGACTGGCGTTCGATGAACGCAACCCTGTTCGAGGCGCTGGAGGTCGAGCGGATCGCGATGTTCGTCGTCCTTTCGCTCATCATCCTCGTCGCCGTGTTCAATATCCTCTCCTCGCTGATCATGCTGGTTCGCGCCAAGACGCGCGATATCGCGATCCTGCGCACCATGGGGGCGAGCCGGCCCAGTATGATGAAGGTGTTCATGACCGTGGGCGTCACGATCGGCGTGCTTGGCACCGTGGCCGGCATGGGCCTCGGCTTCGTTTTTCTCTATTTCCGACAGTCGGTGGTGAATTTCATCCAGCTCGTGACGGGACAGAATCTGTGGGATCCCTCGATCCGCTTCCTCACCGAATTGCCCTCCAAGACCGATCCTTTCGAGGTGCTGGCCATCGTGGCGCTCGCCGTTGGATCGGCCTTCGTCTTCACGCTCTACCCGGCCTGGAAGGCGGCGAGCACCGATCCCGTGCAGGTGCTGCGCTATGAGTGACGTTCTGGAAGTCCACGACCTGCGGCGCAGCTTCCGCCAAGGCGGCGAAACGATCGACGTCCTGCGCGGCGTCGAGCTGAAGGTCGGGAAGGGCGAAATCGTCGCTTTGCTCGGACCGTCGGGATCGGGCAAGTCGACTCTGCTGCAGGCGGTCGGGCTCCTGGAAGGCGGCTTCCAAGGCTCCATCCGCATTGCGGGTGAGGAAGCGGCCAAGCTCGACAATGAAGGGCGTACGCGGGTGCGGCGCGACTCGCTCGGTTTCGTCTATCAATTCCACCATCTGCTGCCGGACTTCACGGCGGCGGAGAATGTGATCCTGCCGCAGCTGATCCACGGCGCCGACCGGCCCGCGGCGGCGGGACGCGCGGAAGCCTTGCTCACCTCGCTTGGTCTCGGCCATCGCCTGACCCACCGGCCGAGCCAATTGTCGGGCGGCGAGCAGCAGCGGGTAGCGGTCGCCCGCGCGCTGGCCAATCGCCCCGCGCTCATCCTTGCCGACGAGCCGACCGGCAATCTCGACGAACGCACCGCCGATGTGGTGCTCGCCGAATTCTTGCGCCTTGTCCGGGAGGAGGGAAGTTCCGCCTTGGTCGCAACGCACAATGAACGGCTTGCGGCAAGAATGGACCGGGTCGTTCGCCTGCATGTTGGTGTTCTCGAATAAGTTCTGACTGGGCAACCACAACGTGCGTGTCTCCCCGTGGCATTGCCCGAATTCTCAATTCGCTCGCAAAGATGATGGCCCTCGTGCGTTAGCATGCGGGTGAGCCGTCGCTGGACACCAGATTCCGCGCCAGTTTTGTGAGAGCGAGAGATGATGATGGATCGACGCAAGATACTCCTGGCGCTTCTGGGCGTCCTCATATTTGCCGCCGCGATTTACGGTTATGGCTTGACCAAACCGAAGGAGAGCGCCGAGGCTTCCAAAGCGGCGGTCAAGGAGCAGCGGCGGGACGCGCTTCAGCAAGCCTGCGCATCGCCGGCCACCTACAATCGCCTGAAGGAAGTGCTGTTCGAGGAGGCGATCCGCATCCGCAACAGCGATCCCGTCAATCTCGACACGTTCGCGGCGCATAGCGTGGTCAGGATGGAAAATCCCGTGGTGAAGAGCCGGGACGAGGATCTGAACGTCACCGTCTGCAGCGGCTTGTTCATCCTCGAAGTGCCTCCGGGCGCGGAGGCCGCTTTCGGCGGCGAGCGGCATGTTGCGGCGCAGATCGAATATGCCGCGCAGGCGGCAGCGGACGGCAGCGGCCTTGTCTATCGCATGACGGGCGCCGAGCCGATCATCTATCGCCTCGCCGCCTTCGACCTGCAAAGGCAGGGCCCCGGAAGCGCCGTGCCCGGCCAACGGCAGGCGCAAGCCGGTCAGATCGAACCGTCGTTCGCCGCGCCGCCCGTTCCGCAAACGCCCGCCTCGCCGCCGCCAGAACGGCAGCCCGTGACCAAGGCTGCGCCAACACCGAGGGCTCCGCCAACGTCCAAACAGGCGCCGGTACGGCAGGCTTCGTCGTCCAATCCGAGCTTCAACTGCCGCTATGCCAAGACTCGCGGCGAGAGGATGGTCTGCGGCAGCAACCGGCTCGCGGCGCAGGACAGGGCCATGTCGTCGCTCTTCTATTCGGCTTTGTCGGACGCAGGGCCCCAAGCGCGCCGCGCGCTGCGTTCGACGCGCAGCCGGTTTCTTTCCTATCGCGACAGCTGCCCCAGCGAAGCCTGCGTGTCGGAAGCGTATGAAGGGCGGATGCGCGAGATCAGGGACATCATGACAGATACGCGCTGACGCCGAAATCTGTGGAAAAGATGGACCCGCCATTTGTCAGAATCGCGGGGCGCGCCCATAGTCCCGCCATGGCCTCCAACCCTTACGTCCCGCTGCGTGTCTTTTCCTGCTACACGATGCTGGACGGCGCGATCGAGCCGAAGGCGATCGCCAAGCAGGCGAAGAAGCTCGACTTGCCCGCCGTTGCCCTCACCGATCGCAACGGCCTCTATGCCGCCATGGCCTTCACCGATGCGTGCAAAGGAGAGGGCGTGCAGCCGATCATCGGCGCAATGCTCGCCGTGGCACGTCCGGGGCCTTCCGGGCCGCAGGGGCCGATGCTCGATTGGCTCGCGCTCTATGCGCAGGACACGACCGGCTACGACAATCTTTGCGCGCTTGTCTCGGCCGCCCATCTCGACCGGCCGGTTGAGGAAGATGCGCATGTCGGCTTTGCGGCCTTGGCCGGACGCACGGATGGCTTGATCGCGCTGACGGCGGGCGGGGAGGGAGGGCTTGCGCGCCTCGTTGCCGAAGAGCAGCAGGAGGCGGCGGAAGCTTATCTGACGCGGCTTGAGGGGCTGTTTCCGGGGCGCCTTTATATCGAACTGTGCCGGCGCGGCATGGAAGTGGAGCAGAAAGCGGAAGCGGGCCTCATCGACCTCGCCTATGCGCGCGATCTGCCGCTCGTGGCGACGAACCCGGCTTGCTTCGCCGACGCGCATTTCCACCAGGCGCACGACGCCATGCTGTGCATCGCCCAGTCGAGCCAGATTGACCGCGACGACCGCGTCCGCTCTTCGCCCGAAGCCTGGATGAAGCCGCCGCAGGACATGCGCGAGTTGTTCGGCGACATTCCCGAAGCGATCGACAATACGGCCGTCGTCGCCATGCGTTGCGCTGTCGGCGCGCCGAAGCGCAAACCGATCCTGCCGAGCCTTGCGGGCGATTTGGAAGGCGAAGCGGACCAGTTGCGGCGTGATGCCCGCGCGGGACTGGAGGCGCGGCTTGCGGCCTATAACGATCTCGGCGAAGAAGCGCGGCGACGTTACTTCGACCGGCTGGATTTCGAAGTGGACGTTATCGTCCGCATGGGCTTCCCCGGCTATTTCCTGATCGTCGCCGATTTCATCAAATGGGCGAAGGACAATGATATTCCGGTGGGGCCGGGGCGCGGTTCAGGCGCAGGATCCGTGGTCGCTTGGGCGCTCACCATCACCGACCTCGATCCGCTGAAACTGAACCTGCTGTTCGAACGCTTCCTCAATCCGGAACGCGTGTCGATGCCGGATTTCGACATCGACTTTTGCGAAACCCGGCGCGGCGAAGTGATCCGCTACGTCCAGCAGAAATATGGCCGCGATCAGGTCGCGCAGATCATCACTTTCGGTAAGCTGAAGGCGCGCGCCGTGTTGAAGGATACCGGGCGCGTGCTCCAGATGAGCTACGGGCAGGTGGACCGGCTGGCGAAATTGGTGCCGAACCATCCGACCGATCCCTGGACACTGGAGCGGGCGCTGAACGGCGTTTCCGAGCTTGCCGCCGAATATAAGAACGACCCGCAGGTGCGGCGCCTGTTCGATCTGGCGATGAAGCTGGAAGGCCTGCCGCGCCACAGCTCGACCCACGCGGCGGGCGTGGTGATCGGCGACCGGCGGCTCGACAAGCTCGTCCCGCTCTATCGCGACCCGCGCTCGGACATGCCGGTGACGCAGTTCGATATGAAATATGTCGAGGGTGCGGGATTGGTAAAGTTCGACTTCCTCGGTTTGAAGACGCTGTCGGTTCTGCAGAAGGCGGTGCAGATGCTGGCCAAGCGCGGGATCACCGTCGATCTCGACCGGCTCGAATGGGACGATGAGGAAGTCTACAAGCTCCTGCAACGCGGCGAGACGGTGGGCGTGTTCCAGCTGGAATCGGAGGGCATGCGCCGCACGCTCGCGGCAGTAAAGCCGACCAATTTCGAGGATATCATCGCGCTCGTCTCGCTCTACCGGCCGGGCCCGATGGACAATATTCCGATGTTCGGTGCGCGCAAGAACGGGCGGGAGCCGATCGAATATCCGCATCCGCTGCTGGAAGGGGTGCTGAAGGAAACCTACGGCATTTTCGTCTATCAGGAGCAGGTGATGCAGGCCGCGCAGGTGCTGGCCGGCTACAGCCTCGGCGAGGCAGATCTCCTCCGCCGCGCGATGGGCAAGAAGATCCAAGCGGAGATGGACGCGCAGCGCGAGCGCTTCGTCACCGGGTGCGCGGCACACCAGATCACGCCCGCTAAGGCCAATGAGCTGTTCGATTTGATCGACAAGTTCGCGGGTTACGGCTTCAACAAGAGCCACGCGGCGGCTTATGCGCTCGTCGCCTATCAAACGGCGTGGCTGAAGGCGCATCATCCGGTCGAATTCTATGCCGCGTCAATGTGCTTCGACATGCATCAGACGGACAAGCTCGCTATTTTCGTAGAGGATATGCGGCGGCTGGAGGTGCCGTTCCTGCCCCCCTGCATCAACGCCAGCGAGGCTGAATTCTCGGTCGAAGCGGCGGGTGAGGGCCATGCCGTCCGCTACGCCCTCGGCGCGCTGAAAGGGGTTGGCGAGAAGGCGATGGAGCAGCTTTGCGCCGAACGCGATGCTGCCGGACCTTATCAGGATCTCGACGATTTCGCGGCGCGGATCGATCCTCGCTTGCTCAACCGGCGGCAACTCGAAAGCCTCGCGGGCGCTGGGGCGTTCGATGCGATCGCGCGCGACCGGGCGATGGCCTTCGGCGCGGCTGAAACCCTGCTGGCCGCCGCCGCCAGTGCCGCCGACGCGCGGATCAGCGGGCAGGGCGGGCTGTTCGGCGAAGGCGCGGCGAACGTCGTGCCGATCCGCATGCCCTCCCCGCAGGGGTGGAGTCTCGCCGAGCGCATGGCGCAGGAGAAGGAGGCTTTCGGTTTCTATTTCTCCGCCCATCCGGTCGACAATTACCGCCATCTTGCCGACGGGCACGGGGCGAAGACCTTCGCGCAGATTTCAGCTCTGCCCGCACCCGCTGAGGGCGGCCGGTCGGCGGCTGTCATGGCAGGATTGATCGAGGAGGCGCGCTGGCGGACGTCGGCCAAAGGACGCCGCTATATGATGGGCACGGCGTCGGATTCGTCGGGGCAATTTCAGTTCACTGTGTTCGACGATGCAGTGGCGGCTCAGATCGAAGAGGCGGCGAAGGCGGGCGGATGCGGTCTCCTGAACGTCGAGCTCGATCGGCGGCCTGGCGAGGAGACGCCGCGTATCGCCATACGGTCGATCCAGCCGTTCGAAAGCCTGTCGAAGCGCAGTCGTCTAGAGATGGAGGTGGAGGTCGACACGGCGGAGGTGCTGACGCTGTTGTCGGATACATTGGCTTCTCATCGTGAGGGTAACGGCCGCTTGATGTTGCGGCTGGCAACGGAAGGCGGGCCTGTGCTCATGCTCCTTGGCCGCGACTTCTGCCTCGATGCCGAAGTGGCGGCGCATATCGAGCGGCTGCCCGGCGTGATGGCGGTCCGCCTGATCGCCGATCAGAATCGACTGGCTCTGGTTTCGAACCAATAGATTACTGAGTTGCACCTTCGGCGATATCCTCCACTTCATTCCAGCTTTCGCTGGAATGACGAAAGAAGGCGAGACGGGCGCTTCAGAATAGCCGCATCTGCGGGCCTTCAGGAGGACGGAAGAGATCGGTCCGGAGCGATAGCTTCTCCTTGTTGAGGCCATATTTCTGGCAGGCGATTTTGAAGCGGGTTGCGAGAAGTTCCGCCCAGGGCCCCGATCCGCGCATCCGGCTGAACCAATAGGGGTCGTTGTCGCGCCCGCCGCGCAGGGACTGGATGATGCTCATCACCTTGCCCGCCCGGTCCGGGAAGTGCTCGTCGAGCCAGGCGCGGAACAGGGGCGAGACCTCGTGCGGCAAGCGGACGGGGATGTAGAAGCAGCCGATGGCGCCCGCTTCCGCGGCGGCCTCGACGATATGTTCCAGCTCGTGATCGGTAATGCCGGGCACGACCGGCGCGATCGAGACATAGGCGGGGACGCCCGCTTCGCGCAGCGCCTTCACCGCCGCGAGCCGCTTGCGGGGCGCGGCGGCGCGGGGCTCCAGGGTGCGGGCGATCTCCGGTGTCAGGGATGTCACCGACAAAGCGACGCCGACCAGCCGCTGCGCCGCCATCGGAGCGAGAAGGTCGAGATCGCGCAGCACGCGGTCGGATTTCGTGGTGATCATCAGCGGGTGGCGGGTTTCGGCCAGCACTTCGATGATCGATCGGGTGATCCGCCATTTACCCTCGATCGGCTGATAGGGATCGGTGTTGGTGCCCATCGCCATGTTGCGCACGACGTAATTGGGTTTGGCGAGCTCCGCGCGAAGGAGGGCGGCGGCATCCGGCTTGGCGAACAGGCGGGATTCAAAATCCAGCCCCGGCGACAGGTCGTGATAAGCATGGGTCGGGCGGGCGAAACAGTAGATGCAGCCATGCTCGCAGCCGCGATAGGGATTGATCGAGCGATCGAAGCCGATGTCTGGCGAGCTGTTGCGGGTGATGATCGTCTTCGGTTTCTCGACGGTCACGGTGGTTCGGAGGGGAGGAGCGCCTTCGTCCAAATCCTCCCGCGCGTCCAGCCAGTCGCCGTCCGCCTCGCGCGTCGCAAGGCCGAAGCGGGTCGGCACCTTGTTCTCAGGCGCGCCGCGTCCGGGGCGGACTTCGTGTCTCATGACTGCAACATGCTGCAGTAATGAGAACAAAACAAGAACCTAAATTAGCGTGAGCCGTAGGAAGCTGAAGTCGCCTGTGAGTCGAGCCGGATGGCGGTAGGGCCGGAAAGGCCTGGAAATCGAGGCCACATTCCTTGTGCCAGTGCATGGCGCGAAGGGGAGTCCTTTTTTCCCGCCTGCTGCTCATAAACCCAGTAATTGCGCAGGATGATCGGCACGTAGCCACGCGTTTCCCAATAAGGGATCGACTCGATGTAAAGCAGGGGGTCGCCGCCCGCCATCTGCTGTTCGTTCCAGCGGGAAATCGGGGCAGGGCCTGCATTATAGGCGGCGATCACCTTGGGCAGCAGCCCGCCCGTGCCGCTATAGTCGCGTAAGTATTCGAGATAGGACTGGCCATATTCGACGTTCACATTGGGGTCGAACAGCATCTCGCGACTGAACGGATCGCCGCGCTTGCGGGCGATGTCGTTGGCGGTGCCGGGGACGACCTGCATCACGCCATGGGCGTTGGCAGGGCTCACCGCTTCGGTGCGAAAGCCGGATTCCTGGAGGGCATGGGCATAAGCGAGTGATGGATCGACCCGCCAGCCGCGCGCGGGACGCCATGAGGGCGCGGGATAGCGAGCGGAGAAAGCGAGGCGCTTGCCGCCCGGCACATTGTGGGCGAGCCACATCTGGGTCTGGGCGAGGTCGAGGCTGGCGGCAAGATGGAGCAGGCCTTCATGATCGGACGGGCTGATTCGCGCCTGATGGCGGATCACCTCGTCGGCCAGCCGGTTTTCGCCGATCTCGGCAAGGGCGATGGCGGTCTTCACATTGGACCGGGCAGCGATGGCGCGCCATTCGGGGTCTTTGAAATCGTGGATGCCGGGTCCGGCCGTCTTGATGCCGAGCGCGCTCGCGGCGAGCAGGCCATAGAAGGTCTCGTTCGCGCGCGCGGCGGTGCGGAGCTGGGATTGGACGCGCTCGGGACGGCCGCACTTCATGTCGGCACGTGCGGCCCAATAATGTCCGGCGGCAGCGAGTTCGGGATCACTGGAGCGGGCGGCGACGGTGGCAAAGGAGTAAGCGGCGTTGTTGCAATCCTGCATGCGCCAGGAGGCGAGGCCGTGCATCCATTCGGCCTGCAGCGCCCAATCGCCAATGCCGCGCCGGGCCTGGTCTGCGAGACGGCGGGCGGAGAGATTGTCGCCGGTGATATAATAGGACCAGCCGATGCGCTGCTGGAACTCGGTCAGCGCCTGGGGCGTGATTTCGGCGGCACGAGTGAGAAGCAACGTCTCGGCCGCGGCGGGCTGATCGTCGACGATCATCTTCTGGATGTCCGGTTCGATCATGGCGGCGACGGGATCGCCCTTGACGCTCTTTGCCCGTTCGCGGCGCGGCTGCTCGCCCGCCCAGCCGAGGCGCTGGGGCTGCGGAATGAAGGGAAGGGTGTTCGCACCCCGGCGCTCGGCGAGACGGCCGAGCTGCGCGGCCTGGGGCAGTTCGGGCGCGCGCTGGAGAAGGGCGTTCAACTGATCGAGCGAAACCTCCGGGCTTCCTTTCGCGGTGTAGAGTTCGGCGCGGGCAATGGCGTGGAGGGGCCCATCGCCCATGCCATCAAGGCGGGCGGCGGCGTCCGCCCATTGCTGGGCACGAATGGACGCGAAGACCTGACGATATTGGGCGCGCTGGTTCGTATCGAGCTGCGCGGAGGGCCGCGCATCCTGCGGCGCCATGTCCGCCAAAGCGGCGGCGGGGACGGGCAAGGCGAGGGTTGCGGCGAGCAGAAGGGTGCGGATGCGGATCATTGCGGCGGTCCTTTCATCAGCATTTGCAGGTCGGCCCAGGCATGGGCTTTGAGACGTGGGTGGGCGAGAAGCTGCGCGGGATTGAGCGTGACGAGGGCGGGAATGGGGCCGGCATGGGTCTGAACATCGTGCCAGCGCCCACGGGCCTGTGCGACGGACAGGCCGGTCAGCGCGCGCGCGCACGCGTCGCCGAACAGGAGGAGGGCTTGCGGCGCGGCAAGGCCGATATGATGGCGCGCCAGCGTCGTGCAGCGGGCGGCGTCGGGATCGGTCAGCGTGCCCGCGGGTGTGCGGAAGCAGGCAAGCGAGGCAAGATAGACGGACTGGCGGCCGCGCCCGATCGCTGCGAGCATCCGGTCGAAAAGCTGGCCCACATCGCCCGCAAGCAAGGCGCCGCTCGCGCAATCCTCCTCGGCAGGCATGTCGACCATCATCATCAGGCCGGATGCCGGATCGCCGGACGGGCAGACGCGCCGCGCGCCGGGAGTTGCAAGGGGCAAAGCGTCACTGTCGCGCAGATAGGCCTGGAACAGATCGATCTGTTCGGGGAGGGTTTCGGCGTGTGCTTTTTCGGGAGCGGCCGGAGCGGTGACGGGGGGCGTTCGCACAGGACGCAACCAGTCGCGCGGCTCGTCGCTCACCATCGTGTCGACGCCCGCTTCGATCCACCACTGCAACGCACTCATGGCGGTCGCAGGGGACAAGGTGTCGCTGCCCCGCTCCACGCCGCCATTAGGGTCAGACGGCGGCGGGCTGGTCAACCTTAAAAAGGGTGCTTATCTGCCAGTTGACGGCCATTTGCGACGACATGAGTCCGGCGCAAGGCCTTGGATACGGAGAGAATGATGTCGTCACGCGAGTCCATGGCCTATGATGTGGTGATCGTCGGGGCAGGCCCGGCGGGGCTCGCCGCCGCGATCCGCCTCAAGCAATTGGCCGAGGCCGAAGGGCGCGAGCTGTCCGTCTGCATCCTGGAAAAGGGATCGGAAGTCGGCGCGCATATCTTGTCGGGCGCGGTGATCGATCCGAAGGCGCTGGACGAGCTTCTGCCGAACTGGAAGGAGCTCGACAGTCCGCTCACAGTGCCGGTGACGGAGAACCATCACTGGTTCCTGTCCGAGACGAAGAAGCGGGAATTCCCCCACGCCTTGCTGCCGCCGTTCATGAACAACAAGGGTACCTATACCGGATCGCTCGGCAATCTCTGCCGCTGGCTCGCGGGACAGGCCGAGGCTTTGGGCGTCGAGATATTCCCCGGCTTCGCGGCGGCGGAAGTGCTCTTCAACGACGACGGATCGGTCAAGGGGGTCGCGACGGGCGACATGGGCGTTGCGCGCGACGGCACCCACAAGCCCGATTATCAGCCGGGCATGGAGCTCCACGCGCGCTACACCTTCTTCGCGGAGGGCGTGCGTGGACATCTGTCCAAGGAACTCATCCGCATCTTCAACCTCCGCGAAGGCCGGGAGCCGCAAGTCTATGCGATCGGCCTCAAGGAATTGTGGGACATTCCGGCCGACAAGCATGTGCCGGGCCGCGTCATTCACACGCAAGGCTGGCCGCTTAAGGACGAAGTAGGCGGCGGCTTCCTTTATCATCAGGACAACGGTCAGGTCGCCTTGGGCTTCGTCCTCGGCCTTGGTTACAAGAACCCCTATCTCTCGCCCTTCGAGGAATTCCAGCGCTGGAAGCAGCATCCCGCAGTGCGCGCGATCATCGAAGGCGGGCGGCGCGTCTCCTATGGCGCCCGTGCGATCAACGAGGGCGGATGGCAATCGGTGCCGAAGCTCACCTTTCCCGGCGGTGCCCTCATCGGTTGCTCGGCGGGTTTCGTGAACGTGCCACGCATCAAGGGCACGCATACCGCGATGAAATCCGGAATGCTCGCCGCCGAGGCCGCCTTCGATGCGATCAAGGCGGACCGGCAGGGCGACGAGATTTCCGCCTATCCGGAGGCCTTGGAGAAGAGCTGGGTCGCGAAGGAGCTGAGGACCGTCCGCAACGCCGAGCCCGCCGTCGCGAAGTTCGGCCCGAGGCTCGGGACGATGGTCGCGGGTCTCGACATGTGGATGCGGCATCTGGGGATCGGCTTGCCGTTCACCCTGCACCATCACCCGGACAATGAGGGGCTGCTGACCAAGGACGCGGCGAGGAGGATCGATTATCCCAAGCCCGACGGTGTGATCAGCTTCGATCGCCTGTCCTCGGTCTTCCTCTCCAACACCAATCACGAGGAAGACCAGCCGGTCCACCTGACGCTGAAGGACGCCAATGTCCCGATCGACGTCAACCTCACGCTCTACGACGCGCCGGAGCAAAGATACTGCCCGGCGGGCGTCTACGAGATCGTGGGGCAGGAGACAGGCGACCCGCGCCTGCAGATCAACGCCCAGAATTGCGTCCACTGCAAGACGTGCGACATCAAGGATCCGACGCAGAACATCAACTGGGTGGTTCCGGAAGGCGGCGGCGGCCCCAATTATCCGAACATGTAAGCAGCCCCACGTGGAGGAAATCGCTTACGCCAAGCTCAATCTCGCCCTCCACGTGCGGGCGCGGGAGCCGGACGGCTACCATCGCATCGAAACCCTCTTCGCCTTCTGCGCGGACGGCGACCGGCTGCGGGTGGAGGAAGGCGAGGGGCTAAGCCTTTCCATCACCGGCCCCTTCGCGGCAGGGCTGAGCGCGGGCGAGGACAATCTCGTTCTCCGCGCCGCCCACGCGCTGCGCGACCGCTTCGGCGTGAATACGGGTGCGCACCTGACGCTGGAAAAGAACCTCCCCGTCGCCTCCGGCATCGGCGGAGGCTCCGCCGACGCTGCCGCCGCCCTCCGCCTGCTGGCGCGGTGGTGGGATATTGCTGGTGACGCCAGCCCGAGTGCTCCTGCGAAAGCAGGAGCCCAGCCCCAGCAAAGCAACTGGGCTCCTGCTTTCGCAGGAGCACAACGGTCTCTGTACGCAGAAATCGAGGAAATCGCCCAAACCCTCGGCGCGGACGTGCCCGCCTGCCTCGCCTCCCGCACCGCGCGCGGCGATGGGCGTGGAGACCGGCTGCGGCCTGTGGACCTGGGCCTCGCCGGAACCCCGGTCCTCCTCGTCAACCCGCGCGTCGCCGTCTCTACCGCCGCGGTGTTCAAAGGCTGGGACGGCGTGGACAAGGGCCCGATGCCGGACGACCCGCGGGAAGCCCGCAACGACCTCCAACCCCCCGCCTGCGCCCTCGCCCCGGAAATTGAAACCGTCCTCGCCGCCCTCGCCGCCCAACCCGGAGCAACCTTCACCCGTATGTCAGGATCAGGCGCAACCTGCTTCGCCCTGTTCAAGGATGAAGCGGTGCGAGATGCGGCTTCGGCGTGCATTGCGTCGCTGCATCCGTATTGGTGGCGCCTTGCCATCTCGCTATTGTGAGTCTTGCGGGATAAGTTGCTGGCGCGTCGTCTTTTGATATGTTCCCTCATCTGAAGAGGAGGGGGCTATGCTGCAAGAGCTTTGGACGACCATTCAGGGTAAGGGACGAGGCCGAGCAGTCGCTCCTCTGCATGAAGAAGACGATGAAGACATCATCGTTCCTGAACTTCACCAAGCTCCGAAGCAGCCCTTAGAGGCCCTTTCCGGTTTCACCTGTATAATTGCTTACAGGAACGCGAAGGGCGTCGCCACACAGCGCCAAGTGACTTGCATTCGTCTCGAGGAGGCGGCTTCGACGAAATATCTTCGTGCTTTTTGTCACGCCCGGGCAGCCAATCGGCAATTCCGGCTAGATCGCATCGAAGCCGTGGCCGACCTTCATACCGCTGAGATTATAGCGGAAGATGGGGTAAGTTACTTTTCCCGCTTCGAAGTGACGTTTAGGCAGGAGTCGAAAATTGGCTGGGGCATAAGCGTTTCACAACGAGCGGATCTTTTGGCAGGGATGAATGCGCTCGTTTTCATGGCCCGCTGCGATAAGGATTATCATCCAACTGAGAGGGATGAGATTGAAAAATTTGTTTGCAGCTATTGGGTAAGGGAAGAGCTGCCGGGTGATCCACCGATGGAAGACATCTTGGCACATGCGGAACGGCTCTCGCCTGACCCAGAAGTGTTCTACGGATCGCTGATCAGATGTCATGAACATCCAAGATTAGCAAAAACAATTCGACGTCATATCCAAAGCGTGATCGAGGCTGATGGGTTGCTTCATGATCATGAAATTTATTGGGGAAAATCGATCGACGATTACTTTCGGTCTTTGACGGGCTAATCGTACTTTGCCTCCATCGGTTTGCGGTATTCTTCAAGCCGCAGTCTTCTTGCTCAACATCCCAACTTCATCCTCCCGTAGTGTCAGCACGTCTACCCCCGTCGCCGTCACGGCGACGGTATGCTCGAACTGTGCCGAGAGCGAGCCGTCTTTCGTGACCACCGTCCAGCCGTCCGCCTCGGTTCTGACGGCGCGGCGGCCGCGGTTGAGCATGGGTTCGATGGTGAAGGTCATGCCTTCGCGAAGGACGAGGCCGGTGCCCGGCTTTCCGAAGTGGAGGATTTGCGGGTCTTCATGCATGTCGCGGCCGATGCCGTGGCCGCAATATTCGCGGACCACGCTATAGCCGTTCTTCTTCGCGTGGCGTTCGATGGCGAAGCCGATGTCGCCGAGCCGCGCGCCGGGGCGGACCTGGGCTATGCCTTTCCACAGCGCTTCGTAGGTGGTGTGGACCAGCCTTTTGGCGGCGGGGTGGACGTCGCCCACGCAATAGGTTTTGCTGGAATCCGCGATATAGCCGTTCTTTTCCAGCGTGATGTCGAAATTGACGATGTCGCCGTCCTTCAGCACGTCCGATGCCGAGGGGACGCCGTGGCAGACCACATGATTGATCGAGCTATTGAGCACGAAGGCAAAGCCATATTGCCCCTTGCTCGCGGGGCGGGCCTGGAGATCGTCGACGATGAAGCGTTCGACGAGCGCATCGATCTCCAGCGTCGATTTGCCCGCGAGCGGAATGCGATCCAGCATTTCGAAGACGGAGGCGAGCAGACGGCCGGATTCCGCCATCAGCGCCAGTTCGTGCGGCTGCTTCGTCATGCGTCGGCAAGCGCGAGGGGTGGCGGCGAGAGGCCCGCAGCGCTCAGTTCGCGCGCGAGGATTTCGGTGAAGCTGAGCGTGGGGTTGGTTTCGCACAGCATGCCGATCTTGATCCAGTAAGCAGCCTGCGCGTTGATCGAGCGGCAGGAGACCTTGGCCGTCCGGCGCAGTTGATCGTGCAGATCGTCGTCTATGTTCACGATGCCCATGAGGGTTCCCTATATGATTCGTATATGGATCATATGCATTGTGTTTGAGCTTGAGCCAAGATGGCGGCACTCACTTCATTTCGCGGAAGACAAAATGGCCGCCGCAAGGCAGAGGAGCATCATGTTCAACCTCACTCTCGACGACGGCATTGCCCGGTTGCGGATGAACCGGCCGGAGGCGCGCAATGCGGTGCCCTTGGCGGGGTGGGGGATGCTGGAGGCGGCGCTCGGTGAGGCCGAGGAGAGCGGCGCGCGGGTGCTGGTGCTTTCCGGCGTGCCGGGCGGGGCCTTTTGCGCGGGGGCGGACATTTCGGATTTTGCGGGCTTTGCTGACGACGCGGCGGCGGCGGGCGCCTTTCGCGCGGCGATGCGGCGAGCGCTCGATCGGCTGGCGGGGCTTTCCATTCCGAGTGTCGCTGTGATCGAGGGGGCGTGTTATGGCGCGGGGGTGGCGATCGCCATGGCTTGCGACATTCGGGTCGCGGCGACCCATGCGCAGATGGCGATCACGCCCGCGAAGCTCGGCATATCATACCCCCAAGAAGACATTTACCGGCTCGTCCAGCTTGTCGGGCCGGGGCAGGCGCAACGGCTTTTGCTTTCCGCCGCTCCGGTGAGTGGGGGTGAGGCTTCCGTCATCGGCCTGGCCGAGATTGCCAGCGATTGCCCGGATGAGGCGGCGGAAGCCCTGGTCCGCAGCATTGCCTCCTTCGATCCCGAGAGCCTCGCGGCGCTGCGGCGCGGCGTCCGGTTGGCGGGCGCGGGGCAGCGGCAGGACGGGGAACAGGATCGATTGTTCGACGCCTTGATGGCATCCGAAGCGCTCGCCGCGCGCGTGGCGCTGAGGGTGAAGAAATGAGCGTGGCGGAGTTTATCGAGGGGCAGGCGGATGGCCTGCTGCTCGTCGCCGATCACGCCTCCAATCATGTGCCAGACGATATCGACCTCGGCATCGATCCCGCTCTGCTCGACGATCATATCGCGGTCGACATCGGCATCGATCCGCTTGCCCGGATCGTCGCGGCGCGGCTCGGTTGTCCGGCGATCCTGGCGCGGGTGTCGCGGCTGGTAGTCGATCTGCACCGGCACGAACATGAGCTTGCCGCCATTCCGCCGGTGAGCGACGGCCATGTCGTTCCCGGCAATACCGATCTTCACGCCGAAGGGCGGGAGGCGCGGATTGCGCGCTTCTACCGGCCCTATCATGCGCTGATCGAGGAGAAGGTCGAGGCGTTGAAGCCCGCCATGCTCTTCACCCTCCATAGCTTCACGCCCCGGCTGCGGACCGAACCCGATAAAGCGCGCCCGTGGGAAGTGGGCCTGCTCTACAACAATGACGACCGTGCGGCGCGGATCGCCATAGACCGCTTGCGCGCCCGGGGCATTCCGACCGGCGACAACGAACCCTATTCGGGCAAGCTGCTCAACGCGACGATGGATCGGCATGCGGAGAGCCGGGGGCTCCCCTATCTCGCCATCGAGGTGCGGCAGGATCTGATCCTGAAGGAAGCTGGCGTGACGCGCTGGGCCGACATTCTGGTTCCGGTCATTCGCGAAACCCATGATGCGCTCCGCTGACCCGATCCTCACCGCCGCCGAGATGCGCGCCGCGGAGGAAGCCGCCGTCGCGGCGGACACGCCCGCGCGGGCTCTGATGGAAAGAGCGGGGCAGGCGGCGGCGGCGGCGATCCGGGCCTTTGCCGGGCCCTTGCCGGCCCTGATACTGTGCGGGCCGGGCAATAATGGCGGCGACGGCTATGTGATCGCGCGGCGGCTGGCGGAGGCGGGTGTGGACGTGCGGATCGCGGTGACGGGTGACCCAGTGTCCCAGATCGCACGCGATGCCCGGGCGGCGTGGTCCGGGTCTGTCGAGCCCATCGAGGCCGCCGAGAGCGCGCCGCTGCTGATCGACGCCTTATTCGGAACAGGACTATCGAGGCCCTTGGATGCGGCGTTGAGCGGTGCCCTGCTGCGGCTGGCGGGCGAAGCGCGGGTCAAGGCGGCGGTCGACCTGCCGAGCGGCGTGGCGAGCGACGACGGCGCGATCCTGTCGCCGGTTCCGGACTTCGACATGACGGTGACCTTTGGGGCGTTGAAGCCGTCCCATCTGCTCCAGCCTGCCGCGCGGCATGTGGGGCGGATCGTGCTGGCCGATATCGGGATCGCGGCCCGGAGCAATCTTAGCCGGATCGGGCGCCCGCTCCTCAGCGCGCCGGGTCCGGACGAGCACAAATATGATCGTGGTTATGTCTCGGTCGTCGGCGGCGAAATGCCCGGCGCGGCGGCGCTGTGCGCGTCGGCGGCGATGCGGGCTGGAGCCGGCTATGTGCGGCTGATCGCCGATGCATTTGTCCCTGATGTGCCCCAGGCGGTGGTGCAATCTCCATTATGCTCCGGCGCAGGCCGGAGCCCAGCCGCGCCAAAAGGAGAAACTGGGCTCCGGCCTGCGCCGGAGCACAATGATGATGTTGCGGCCTTACTTGCCGACCCCCGCGTGAATGCTCTTCTCGCCGGGCCGGGTCTTGGGCGCTCGGGCCGCTCCAGGTCGCTTTTGCACCAAGCCATTGAAGCCCGGCACCCGCTCATTCTCGACGCCGACGCGCTGAACCTTGTCGGAGAGGATTGGGGCCTGTTTTCTGACTCCTCCGAACTGCCGATCCTCACCCCGCATGGCGGCGAATTCGCGCGGCTGTTCGGGACGCTGGCGGGGAGCAAGGTTGAGCAGGCGCGCGCCGCCGCCGTTCGCGCCAACGCCGTCATTCTTTTGAAGGGTGCGGACACCGTTGTCGCCGGGCCGGACGGGCGGGCGGCGATTTCAGCTGCTGCTCCCGCCTGGCTCGCGACGGCGGGGACGGGGGATGTGCTGGCCGGGATTGTCGCGGCGATGCGGGCGAGGGGAATGCCGCCGTTCGAGGCCGCTTGCGCCGCCGTCTGGCTGCATGGCCGGGCGGCCGAATTGGCCGGGCCGTTTCTGATCGCCGACGATCTGATCGGGCATCTGGGCGAGGCGCTTCGAGAATGTCTATGAGCGAAGAAGCGATCGTCCGCCTCGCGGCGCGCGGTGACGGCGTGACGGAAAGCGGGCGCCATGTGCCGATGACGGCACCGGGCGACCTGGTCGGCGCGGACGGGGCCGTAACGCCCGGACCGCATCATGCCGTGCCGCCCTGCCGCCATTTCCCCGAATGCGGCGGGTGCCAGCTTCAGCATATCGACGACATCGCTTTCGCCGGCTTCCTGCGCGACCGGGTGGCCTCGGCGCTGGCGGCGCAGGGGATTTTCGAAGCCGAGATCCGCTCGCCCCATATTTCGCCGCCGAGGAGCCGCCGCCGCGCCTCGCTGCGCGCGGAGAGCCGGGGCAAGACGGTCTTGCTCGGCTTCAATGCGGAGCGCAGCCACCGCATCGTCGACATGCGCGAATGCCATATCCTGCGGCCGGAATTGTTTGCCCTGGTCGCGCCGCTCCGGGCCTTGATGGGCACCTTGCTGGGGCCGCGCGGCAATGGCGGCGTGCGGCTGACGCTCTGCGATCAGGGCGTGGACGTGCTGCTCGAAAATGCCGCAGCCGACAGCCTGGCGGCGACCGAGGCGCTGGCGGCCTTCGCCGAGACGCATCGGCTGGCGCGGCTGGCGCTCGACGACGGCTACGGGCCGCAGACGCGGTGGGAACCGGAGCCGGTGACGGTCACCCTCGGCGGGGTTCCGGTGCCGTTGCCGCATGGCGCCTTCCTGCAGGCGACGGAGGAAGGCGAGGCGGCACTGGTCGCCGCGATGCGGGAAGCCGTCGGTCCCGCGCGGATCGTCGCGGACCTGTTCGCGGGGCTCGGCACCTTCGCGCTCGCATTGCCGGGCAAAACCTATGCCGCCGAAGGCGCGCGGGACGCGGCTTTGTCGCTGAAGGCGGCGGCGAACCGGGCGCAGCGGGAGGTATTCGTCGATCATCGCGACCTCTTCCGCCGCCCGCTAGACGAGAAGGAATTGGGTCGCTTCGAAGCCGTGATACTCGATCCGCCGCGCGCGGGCGCGAAGGAGCAGGTTGCTGTGCTCGCCCGGTCCGCCGCGCCGCGCGTCGCTTATATATCCTGTAACCCCTCCACCTTCGCGCGCGATGCCAGGATGTTGATCGACGGCGGCTACCGGCTCGAATGGGTGAAGCCGGTAGGGCAATTCCGCTGGTCCACGCACGCCGAATTGGCTGCCGCCTTTACGAAGTGAAGTTGATGAAATTGATGGTCCAGTGACAAAAAGCGGAATCCTGTTTCTGAAATGAGAAAGAGCGAGGGCATTGCCCTCGCTCATCCCTGGCAGAAAAAGAGTGTGTAGGAAAACCGCGCCTATGCGCGATGAAGCACGCTTATTGCCGCATGAAGCGTGAGGGCGACCAGGCAGAACGATGCGGCGGTGAACAGCAGGAAGCGATGCTGCACGACATTCGTCACTGCGTGAACGAGACTGTGGAGAATGCGCAGCCCGACATAGCCCCAGGCGAGATAGAGGTTGAGGCCGTCGCCGCTGCCCATCAGCGCCAGGGTAAGCGCGATGGCGTAGAATAAGGTGGGCTGTTCCATCAGGTGATTGTAATTGTGGGCTTTCCACTGGACGTTGTCTTCGACGACGCCGTCAAGCACGCCCGGACGGGTTCCCACCCGCCCCTTAAGGCTTATTCCCTTGCGCTTCATTGCTGGAAAGCGAGTGAAATACATCCAGAACATCATCATGAGCGACCACGCCACGAGCGCCACGACCGGCGCGAGAATGGGACTGTAGGACATCGAACGGCTCTCCCCGATTTTGCCCGAAGCTGGGGCAATCATTCCGGATACGCAAGCATCAAGACGGGCGGGAGAAATTTCAGTGATGGACGCCGGGGCATAATCGCCCGGATCGCTCGTTCGTCGATTGATGGAACGCATCCGTCGTTTAACCGTAGCGCCGCCATCCCCGCTTTCCCAAAGGAACCTTCATGTTTGGGGGGGGTCAGTGACGTCTAAACAGCTTCATTCCACGCGCCGTGACATGTTGTCGGCTTCTCTCTTGTTCCTTGCCGCATCGCCCTTGGGCGCTGCCGCGCTGAAGCAGTCTTCCCGGGACACGGGACTTCGCGATCGCATCAGGCGGCAGCTGGGGGATGGAGGTACCGCCGCGATGCAGCTTCGCAAGCTCGCTGACGAAGGGCGGCTCTCCGGCGTCGTCGCGGTCGCGTTGGATGACGAGATGCTGTTTGGCGGTGCCTATGGGATGGCGGATCGCGTCAAGAACGTGCACAATAAGCTGGATACGCGGTTCAATGTGGCGTCGGTGTCCAAGATGTTGACCGCAACGGCGGTCGCCCGCCTCGCGGAACAGAAGCGTATCTCGTTCGAAGATTCCGTCACACAGCATCTCACCGACCTGCCCGCGGAGTTCGCGCCTATTCTCGTCCATCACGTGCTGAGCCACCGGTCCGGGCTTGGCGATTATTTCAATTCTCCGCTGTGGAGCGCGAAGCTGCGGCGGGGAGGAACCACGGTTTCCTCCTATATGGAGGCCGTACGGCAGGACCGCCCTGCTTTTACTCCCGGAAGCGCCTATGCCTATAGCAATAACGGTTTCGTGCTGCTTGGCGCCTTAATCGAAAAGGTGACGGGAACCGATTATTTCACCGCCGTGGAGGATCTCGTCTACAAACCGGCGGGGATGCACCATACCGAACACCGGCTGGATACCGAAGTTCGTCCGAACGACGCCGTTTCCTACACAACGGGTTGCTTCCGGCGTCCGCCGAGTGTGTGCACGCCGGGGCCGGCGGAGGCTTTCTCGATCGGCATCCGGGGCACGCCGGCGGCTGGAGCTTATTCCACTGCTGGAGACTTGATCAAATTCGCGCATTCGTTCCGCAGCGGCAAGGTGGTCGGAAGGCCAATGCTTCAGACGATGAAGAGCTGGCACGTGGACAATCTGCCGCCTGGCGCCCCCACTCAAGGCTATGGCTACGGCCTCGGCCTCCTGCGCGTGGGTGGGCACGAGCTGTTCGGCCACAATGGCGGTACCCCCGGGGCCGGTGCCCAGATCGACATGCTGGACGATCCCGGCCTCACGATCGTCGTGCTGACGAATATCGACGCCGTGCAGCGGGAAGTTTCTGGTCTCGTGCGCAATGCGCTGTTGACGGAAGTCTGATTCAGGCGAATTGCCCCGGCGTCTTGCCATGATGCCGGGAAAATGTGCGCATGGCTCGTAGACCCAATATTTCCTGACTCGAGATAGAGAATAAAGGCCCTCCGCTATGGAGGGCCTTTTGTTTTAGTCGAACATCTTGCCGAAGGCGCGCTTGGCACGGGTTTTCCAGTGGCCGCGATGATAGGCGTCCGAGGCCAGGAGCGGGAGGACGCTCGTCGCTTCGGCGAACACCATCTGTTCAAGGGCCGTGGAGACCTTGCCCCAGCTCGCCGCTTCCTGCAGCGTCGAGGAGGAGCAGGCGCCGTCGCGGACGTCGGCGACGGTGATCTGCACCGCGTATTTGTGAACCTCGACGTCGTCGTGGCCGAGGATTTCGGCGCAGACGACGGTGTCCTGCGTGAAGTTCTTCGGAACGCCGCCGCCGATCATGAGAAGGCCCGTGGTACCCGCCTTGATCTTGAGGTTGGTGAGTTCGCGGAAGTCGGCGATGGCGTCGAGCACCATGTAGGGCTTGCCTTCCTTCATCCGGTCCACCTGGTGCTTGACGAGGCCGAAACCCGCCGAGCTGTCGACGAAGGCCGGGCAGAAGATCGGCACGTCATGCTCGTAAGCGAGCTTGACGAGGCTGTTGTCCTTCTTGCCGTGGGTCTGCAGCCACTTGCCCATTTCCTTGATGAACTCGCGCGACGAATAGGGACGCGCCTCAAGGCTGTTGGCGATGTCGCCGATCGTGTGATCGGTCTCCTGCAGCTTTTCCTCGTCGATATAGGTGTCGTAGATGCGGTCGATGTAGAGCGAGCGCAGCGTATCATCGTCAGGAATTTCAAGCGCTTGATAGTGCTTGTGGCCAAGCGCTTCGAAGAAATCCATGTCGACGATGGTGGCGCCGGTGGCGACGATGGCGTCCACCATGTTGTGCTTCACGAGATCGGCATAGAGATCCATGCAGCCGCCGGCCGAGGTCGAGCCCGCGATGACCAGGATCACCGAGCAATCCGGATCGGACAGCATCTGGTTGTAGATGTCCGTCGCGCGGCCGAGGTCGCGGCTGGTGAAGCTCATCTTCTTCATCGCGTCGACGATGGGACGCGCGTCGAAGCTCTTGATGTCGATATGCTCGACCTGCTTCGACAGCAGCTCCGCCTTGCGGGTGTCGTTGATCGGGGTTTCGGTGTTCATTTCAATCTCCAATGACCCGTCATTCCAGCGGAAGCTGGAATCTCGCTTCTTTGAAGGGGAAGGGAGATTCCGGCTTTGGGCTGCGCCCGTCTTCGACTCCGCCGGAATGACGCCAATATATGTGCCGAAGCCTTACAGCTTCACGACGTTCGAGGCCGCGCGACGTTCCTCTTGCGCCAGGTAGAGCGACGCCATCGGTTCGTCCTCGACGATCACCTTCAGGTCCGATCCGAAGCCGTTGAAGCCGGTGCGCATCGCGCAGCCATAGGCGCCGAGCATGCCGATTTCGATATAATCGCCCGCGGCGACATCGGCAGGCAGCATGAACGGCCCGGCCATATGGTCGAGGTCGTCACAGGTAGGCCCATAGAAGCTGAACGCCATGTCCCGGGCGTCCGAAGCGTCGTCCCGGACAAGCTTCACCGGGAAGCGCCAGCCGATATGCGCGGCATCGAACAGGGCGCCATAGGCACCGTCGTTAATGTACAGCTCCTCCCCCCGGCGCTTTTCGACGCGAACGAGGAGGCTGGCATATTCGGCGCAGAGCGCGCGGCCCGGTTCGCACCACAATTCCGCCGAATAGGAAATCGGCAGGCTTTCGAAGGCTTTGTGGATCACTTCGAAATAGGTTTCGAGCGGCGGCGGCTCCATGCCCGGATAGGTCGACGGAAAGCCGCCACCGACATCGACGATGTCCACGGTGACGGCCGCGCCGACGATGGCGGCGCGCACGCGCTCCATCGCCTCGGCATAGGCCGCCGGCGTCATCGCTTGGCTGCCGACATGGAAGCAGATGCCCAAAGCGTCCGCGACCTGGCGGGTGGCGATGAGCAAGGCCTTCATCTCGTCCGGTTCGGCACCGAATTTGGAGGCGAGGCTGAGCTTCGAATGATCCGACGAGACGCGGATACGCACGCAGAGGTTGAGGTCGGTGGCGCCCTTGGTCGCGCGGACGATCTTTTCCAGCTCCTCCATCGTGTCGAGCGAGAAGGTGCGCACGCCGTGGATGAAATAGGCCTCGGCGATGGCTTCTTCGGCCTTTACCGGGTGCATGAAGCAAAGAGTCGCGTCCGGCAGGGTGCGCGCAAGCAGCCGCACTTCCGCGATGGAGGCGACGTCATAGTGCGTGATCCCGCTGTCCCACAGAATCTCGAGGAGATCGGGTGACGGATTCGCCTTCACGGCATACATCGAGCGGCCCGGAAACTTCTCTGCAAAAAAGCGGGCGGCACGCTGTGCGGCATGCGGACGAAGGAGCGTGACCGGCTGGACCGGCCGATGAAGGGACGCTAGCCCCAGCGCGCTATGGTGCTTGTGCAATTCAAGGGACCTCCAGAGGCGTAGTTGACGAAACAGCTGCCTTGCGGTTTGGAAGTCCCCATGGGGCAGCGGAGGGCGCGATATATGAGCGTCTTTTGGTCATGTAAAGAGCTGCATTTTTGCGTTCTGCGCCAGCATGTTGGCAGGGTCGCGACGGGCCGAATTCCGTGCCGTTCATCCGTTTCGCACGTGCGACGAGTCGAGGGGTAGTTTATGAGTCGAATTCCAACGGGGGATGGAGTCCGCGCTGCTGCCGCCCGGATCCGGGATCATGTGGTGAAGACGCCGCTATTGCCGGCCGAAATCGGCGGTGTGACGGCGTGGGTGAAGGCGGAATGCCTGCAGACGGGCGGCAGCTTCAAGCTGCGCGGCGCGACGAACCGCCTGTTGCAGCTGAGCGCTGAGGAGCGGCAACGAGGTGTTGTCGCCTTTTCCTCTGGTAACCATGCGCAAGGTATAGCGATAGCGGCGAGGCGGCTCGGCATCCCTGCCGCCATTGTGATGCCCTCGGACGCGCCCGCCGTGAAAGTGGCTGCGACACAGGGCGCGGGCGCGGATATCGTTTTTTATGATCGCGCGACGGAAAGCCGCGAGGAGATCGGCGCGCGGCTGGCGGCTGAGAAAGGCGCGATTTTGGTGCCGTCCTTCGATGATGTCGACATCATCGAAGGACAAGGGACGACAGGGATCGAGATCGCCGAGCAATTGGGCGGGGTGCCGGACAAGGTGCTGGCCTGCTGCGGCGGCGGCGGATTGTCGGCTGGGATCGCGCTTGCCTTGCCGGGTGCCGAAATCGTCACGGTGGAGCCGGAAGGCTGGGACGACATGGCGAGATCATTGGCGGGGGGCGAGCGGGTGCCGGTGGCCGACGATGCGCCCGCGACTCTGTGTGATGCGCTGCAGACGACATTGGTGTCGCCGCTGACCTTCGGCGCATTGCGGGACGCCGGTGCGCGCGGCATTTGGGTGAGCGAGGCCGAAGTGAAGGCGGCCATGGCCTTCGCCGCGCGGCATCTGCGCCTCGTCGTGGAGCCGGGCGGCGCGGTGGCGCTGGCGGCGGCTCTGGCCGGAAAGGCGGGCCCCCTTACGAAGCGCAGTGTGATCCTGGTGTCGGGCGGCAATGTCGATCCGATACTTTATGCGGATATCTTGAGCGGCGAAGCGGCGCGTGCGAAGGGCGCGGCATGAACAGCGGTATCGGAAATCTCGCCCTTTCCCTCGGCATGCTGGCCGTATTCGCGCTTGGCGCGGGCGGCATATGGCTGATCGCGAAGAAGCGGGACGTGAAGCGCGGCGTCCTGATGCTGGTTGCCGGGGCGGTCATCCTCGGCAACGTGCTGATCTGGACAGTGCCGGTCGGTTGAACCGCCTTAAGCCGGAATGACGCTAGGTCAGCGGATCGGGCAGCTCGGGTCGAGGCGGAAATCGAGATAGTCGTCGACCGTCTTCATCAGTTCCGGCATTTCATTCTGGAAGAAATGGTTGGCGCCGGGGATGGTTTCGTGCGCGATGGTGATGTGGCGCTGGGTGCGGAGCTTGTCGACCAGCTTCTGCACCGCGATCGGCGTCACCACCTCGTCCGCCTCCCCCTGAACGATGATGCCCGAGGACGGGCAGGGGGCGAGGAAGGTGAAATCATACATGTTGGCGGGCGGCGCGATCGAGATGAAGCCGCGCACTTCCGGGCGGCGCATCAGAAGCTGCATGCCGATCCAGGCGCCGAAGCTGAAGCCAGCGACCCAGGTCTGCTCGGCTTCCGGATGGATGGACTGCACCCAGTCGAGCGCGGAGGCGGCGTCCGACAATTCGCCGATACCGTTGTCGAACACGCCCTGGCTTTTGCCGACGCCCCGAAAGTTGAAGCGCAGCACCGCGAAGCCGCGCCGCACGAACGTCTTGTAGAGCGCCTGGACGATGGCGTTGTTCATCGTGCCGCCGCTGTGCGGATGGGGATGCAGGATCATCGCCACCGGCGCACGTGGGCGCGGAGCGGGCTGGAAACGGCCTTCGAGACGGCCTTCGGGGCCAGGAAAGATGACTTCGGGCATTGCACCTCGGCGCGGGTTGCAAGAATAAGGGCGCGGCCCGGCTGGGCCGCGTTGTCGCGCGCTCCTATATATGGAGAGAAGGCGACTTAGCAATCTTGGGAGCCGGAGTGGCGCAAGACCGTATCTATCTGGACCATGCCGCGACCACGCCGATGCGGCCGGAGGCCAAGGCGGCAATGACGGCGGCGATGGACGCTTGGGCCAATCCAAGCTCGCCGCACGGGGAAGGGCGCGCAGCGAAGGCGGCGCTGCAGGATGCGCGGGCGCGGATGAAGACGGCGCTTGGTTGGAATGGAGAGGTGATCTTCACGTCCGGTGCCAGCGAAGGGCTGGCGATTGCGCTGCGTGGGCGGCAAGGGGTGGCGACATCGCCGGTCGAACATGATGCGGTGTTGAGACTGACGCCGGACGCGGAGAGGTTGTCCGTCGACTCAAGCGGTATTGTGCTCCTGCGAAAGCAGGAGCCCAGCGGCTCGAACGGCGGAACTGGGCTCCTGCCTTCGCAGGAACACAACAAACTCTACGCCATCCAGCAAGCCAGTAACGAGACCGGCGTGATTCAACCGCTCGACGAAATTGCAGCGGCGGTACGCGAAGAAGGCGGTCTCCTCCTCGCCGACTGCGCGCAGTCGGCGGGCAAATTGCCGCTCCCCGAGGCTGACATGATCGTCCTCTCCGCCCACAAGTTCGGCGGGCCGCCGGGTGTCGGGGCCTTGCTGGTACGCGATTACGGGCTGATCGACGCGGTCGGGGGGCAGGAGCATGGCTACCGCCCGGGCACGGAGAACCTGCCGGGCATCCTCGCCATGGCCGCCGCATTGGAGGCGCCGAAGGATTGGCTCGCGGAAGCAGACCGTCTTCGCGCGTTGCTCGATGCGCGGATCGCTGAAGCGGGCGGCACGGCGGTCGCGGCGGAGGCCCCGCGCATTCCCACCATCGGCGCCTATCGCATGCCGGGCGTCCCCGCGCTGGCGCAGCTTATCCAGTTCGACGCGGCGGGTATTTCGGTGTCGGCGGGCAGCGCCTGTTCGTCGGGGAGCCTGAAGCCCAGCCGCGTCCTTTCCGCCATGGGCCTGGACGATGATGTGGCGCGCGAGGTGGTGCGGGTGAGCTTCGGCTGGTCCACGACGGAAAGCGACGTGCTGCGCTTCGCGGGCGCCTGGGCCGACATGGCGGCGCGGAAGCGGGCAGCATGAAGACGCCGATCTACCTCGATTATCAGGCGACCACGCCGATAGCGCCTGAAGTGGCGGCGGCGATGCGGCCATGGATCGAGGACGGATTCGGCAATCCCCACTCGCCGCATCGGCTGGGACGGGAGGCGGCGGCGGCGGTCGAAGTGGCGCGGGAGCGCACCATCGAGGCGCTACATTTGGCATCCGCACCTTTGTGTTCCGGCGTAGGCCGGAACCCAGCAGCGCCACCCGAGCGGACTGGACCCCGGCTTTCGCCGGGAAACGGGAAGCTGTATTTCACCTCCGGCGCGACGGAAGCCGCCAATTGGGCGCTCAAGGGCACGGCGGCGCGGCTGCCCGAAGGGAAACGCAAGATCGTCACCCTCGCGACCGAACATGCTTGCGTGCTCGATACCGTGGCGTGGCTCGGCGGGCAGGGTTTCGATATCGATATTCTGCCGGTGAAGCCTGACGGCCTGATCGACCTCGATCTGGCGGCGGAAAGGATCGACGAGCGCACCGGCTTCGTTGCCGCGATGCTGGTCAACAACGAAATTGGCGTCGTTCAGCCGATCTGTGAGATTGCCGATATAGCGCATTCTAAAGGCGCGATTTTCTTTTGCGATGCGGTGCAAGGTTTTGGTCGCGTTCCCCTACCCGTGCACGCCTGCGACCTGATCGCCTTGTCCGCGCACAAGGTGCATGGACCCAAAGGCATTGGCGCCTTGTGGGTGCGCGACGGCCTGGCCCTGGAACCGCTCCTGCATGGCGGCGGACAGGAAGGCGGGGTTCGGTCCGGCACCTTGTCGCCCGCGCTTTGCGTTGGCTTCGGCGAGGCGGCCCGGCTCCTGGCCGAACGCGCGGACGAGGATCATGTCCATGTCGAGCGGCTGTGGAGCGCCGCATGGCAGCGTTTCGGCAACCAGTGGATACTGAACGGCTCGGGCGATGCGCGCTATCGCGGCAACCTCAACATCCTGATGCCGGGCGTGGACAGCGCGCGGCTGATCTCGGGCGTGCGCGATGTCGCTTTTTCATCGGGCTCCGCTTGCGCGAGCGGATCGGGCCGGCCGAGCCATGTCCTGTCCGCCCTCGGCCTTTCCGAACGCGAGGCGCGGGCGAGCATCCGGCTGGGCTTCGGACGCTATACGAGGGAGGAAGATCTGCTCCACGCTCTCGATCTCATCATGGCCGCCGCGCGGCGGCAGAGGCGGTTCGCGGCATGACGCTTGTACGTTTTCTCTCGCCCAAGGGGGATTTGCTGAGCGAAGTCGAGGCGGAACCGGGCGCACGCCTCCTCGACGTCGCGCAAGCCGATGGTCAGCCGCTTGAAGGGACGTGCGAGGGGCAGATGGCCTGCTCCACCTGCCATGTCATCGTGGAGGCCGCGGACTTCGGCAAATTGCCGCGCGCGAGCGAGGAGGAAGAGGATATGCTCGATCTCGCCCTGCACGCGACGCGCACTTCGCGCCTGTCCTGCCAGATATGGCTGACGGCGGAAATGGAGAGCCTTTCCGTCCGCATTCCGCCCGGCGCGCACAACATGCAGGGGCGTTGATTTAGCGCGAAGGCTCCGCCATATGCAGCGCGGGAGTCGGGCGGACGGTGCTGTCGCCAACCCGGTCAGGTCCGGAAGGAAGCAGCCGTAACGATTTCGCCCCGGGTCGCCCGGCTCCTACCGCGCAGTGCACACGAAGATAGCGATAGCTATCGCCGAGACGCACAAGCGCGGCCGACCTTGCAAAGCGAGGATCGACGGCGCGGCTTCGCCGCGGCGCCATCACATTTTCCATCGTCCATCATGCCGGACTTGATCCGGCATTCATGAACACAGACCTTTTCGGATAGAGCAATGTTCATAGACCCCGGATCAAGTCCGGGGTGACGCAATGGGTTTGTCGTCGAACCCAGGTCTTGCGGGCTATATCGCTGGCATGACGGTTGGTGTGGCGGCGCAGACCCGCTAACGTAGACCCATGAGCGAATCTCCCCAGCCTTATCGCGTCCTTGCGCGCAAATACCGGCCGCAGAGCTTTGGCGAACTGATCGGCCAGGACGCGATGGTCCGGACGCTGGGCAACGCCATCCGGCGCGGGAGGCTGGCGCATGCCTTCCTGCTGACCGGCGTGCGCGGGGTGGGGAAGACGTCGACGGCGCGGATCATGGCGAAGGCGCTGAATTGCGTCGGACCCGACGGGCAGGGCGGCCCGACGATCGATCCTTGCGGCGTGTGCGAATATTGCACGTCGATCATGGAGGGCCGGAACGTCGACGTGATCGAGATGGACGCCGCGAGCCATACCGGCGTCGACGACATGCGGTCAATCATCGATATTTCCCGCAACACCGGGTTCGGCGCCCGGTTCCAGGTCTTCATCATCGACGAAGTCCACATGCTGTCGAAAAACGCCTTCAACGCGCTTTTGAAGACACTCGAAGAACCGCCTGAGAATACGAAATTTCTTCTCGCCACGACGGAAGTGAACAAGGTGCCGGTGACGGTCCTGTCGCGCTGTCAGCGCTTCGACCTCCGCCGCATTTCGGCCGAGCAGCTCGCCGCCCATTTCGCCGAGGTCGTGCAAAAGGAAGGCGTCACCGTCGAGCCGGAGGCGCTGGCGCTGATCGCGCGGGCGGCGGAAGGTTCGGCGCGCGACGGCCTCTCCATCCTCGACCAGGCCATCGCCCATGGCGCCGAGGGCGTGACGGCCGAGCAGGTGAGGGGGATGCTCGGCCTGTCCGATCGCGGCGCGGTGCGACGGCTGCTTGCCCTGCTGCTCGCCGGAGATGCGCAAGGCGCGCTGGCGGCGGTGAAGGAGCAGCACAACCTGGGAGTCGAGCCTTCCGCGATCGTGCGAGGGCTGCTGGAAAGCGTCCATGGCATCACCCGGGCCAAGGTCGGCGGCGGGGACGATCCCGCGCAATCCGCCGAGGAGCGGGAGGCCTATGCCGAATGGGCGAGCCGCCTCGGCCATGCCGCGCTCCACCGGCTGTGGCAGCTGCTGCTGAAGGGCCTCAATGAAGTGAACAGCGCCGCGATGCCGATGGAGGCCGCCGAAATGGCGTTGCTTCGCATCGTCCACGCTTCCGATATGCCCGATCCCGGCACGTTGATGGAAAAATTGATGAGCGGGGAGGCCGTGCCCGCCCGCGCGTCCGCGTCCGCCGCCGCCCCTCCGCCGGAGCCCCAGACGGCGATGCTGGCCCTGCCCGCCACGTTCGAGGCGCTGGTTCGGGCGCTTCAGGGCAATGGCAAGGCGTTGCTCGCCCAGCAGCTGCACGATTATGCGGGCGTCGTCCGCTATGCGCCGCCGGCGCTGGAAATCCGGCCAGCCAAGCCCTTGCCCGGCGATTTCCAGCGCGACCTCACCGCCGCGCTCAAGTCGGTGACCGGCGCCCAGTGGACCGTCGCCATTTCCGACGCGCCGTCCGAGCCGACCCTTCTCGAGCAGGAGAAGATGGCGGCGGAGGCGAACAGGCAGAAGATCCTCGACCATCCCATCGTATCGGCCGCGCGGGAGGTGTTTCCCGGCGCCGAGCTTATCGACTATCCCGGAAAAGAAAGACGGAGCGCCTGACATGCCCAGCCTCGACGACATCATGAAAATGGCCCAGGAGGCCCAGGCCGAGCTCCAGAAGGCGCAGGACAATCTCGATACGATCGAAGTGGAAGGCGTGTCCGGCGGCGGCCTTGTCCGGATCAAGGCCAGCGCCAAGGGGCGGATCATCGGCGTCAGCGTCGACGAAAGCCTGCTTCAACCCTCCGAAAAGGGAATGGTGGAAGACCTGATCGCCGCCGCCATCAACGACGCGCGCGCCAAGGCGGATGTCGCGGCCAACGAGCAGATGCAGAAGATCACGGCGGGTCTGCCCATGCCGCCGGGCTTCAAGATGCCGTTTTGAGGCGGCGGTTGATCATGACGCCGCAGCGTGCAGGGTCGCGCCGACCATGAAGGACGCCTTTGCCGCCGAGGCGGCCGCCCACGGCGACGACGAGGCGATTAGGGATATCCTTCGCCAGGCTTGCCGGATCACCCATATGGGCTTCGCTGCGGTCGCGCGGGTGACGGAGGATCGCTGGATCGCCTGCCAGGTGGAGGACCGGATCGAATTCGGCCTCGATCCCGGGAGTGAGTTGGAGATCAAGACGACGATCTGCAATGATATCCGCCAGTGCGGCACCGCGATCGTGATCGACCATGTCGCGGCCGATCCGGAATGGCGCACGCATCCGGTGCCGATGCTCTACGGCTTCGAAAGCTATGCCTCGCTGCCGATCATCCTGGCGGACGGCAGCTTTTACGGCACCCTTTGCGCCATCGATCCCGCGCCGCGCGTCGTGACCGCACCCGATACGGTCGCGGCGTTGCAAAGCCTTGCCGAGGAGGTTGCGGCAATCCTGTCCCGGAAAATGGGCATCGCCATCCCGAATTAAGTCATCCAGCGCTGGGCGCCGATTCCTGTGTCTTGAAAGGCAGGCGGATGATCGTGCGATAGCCGCCATCCAGGCGGCCCGTTTCCAGCGAGGCGGCCAGGCCATAGCGGAGGCCAAGCCGCGCGCGTGCGTTGGTGAGGCCGACACCGCCTTTCCTTCCCGGTTTGGCCGGAACTGCGATCTTGCCGTCGTCGCTGACCGTCAGCACCAGGGTGTCGCCTTCCCGCCGGGCCGCGATGACGATCTCAACCGGATCGGGCGAATGTTCGACCGCATATTTGACCGAATTTTCAACCAAAGGCTGGAGCAGGAAGTTGGGCACTAACGCATCCAGTATTTCGTCATCGCAATCGAGCGTGAGGCGCAGACGGTCGCCGAAGCGCATGGCCTGCACGGCCAGAAAGGCTTCGGCGATGTCCAGTTCGTCCTGCAGCGTGATTTCCTGGTCGCCGATTTCGGTCGCGGAGCGCATGAAGGCGGCCAGCCGGTCGATCGTGGCTGTGGCATCGTCCTGACGCCCCATCAGAATGAGGCCGGAGACCGCATTCAGCGCGTTGCACATGAAATGCGGATCGAGCTGGGCGCGGAGCATGGCGAGCTCGGACCGCGCGGCCTTGCTCTCCGCTTCGGCGGCGCGCGCGAGCTGGACAGTGGCTTCCTTCTCCGCCGTCAGCAGCTGCCGCTCCCGGCGCCGCGCGGCGTCGCTGTGGAGGAGAGCGAGGACGGCCGCCGCCCACAGGCAGAGGGGCACGAACCAGAACAGGCCGCCGCGCACGATATTCTCGCGCGTAACGGCGGTTTCGACCGTCAGCTCCGCCGCGTCCGGGCCGAAAACGGTGCGGATCAGCTGAAACCCGATGTCGAACAAAAAGGCGATCGCGAACATGGCGACGAGGGCGATCAATGCCTGCTGCCGAAATGGAAGCGCAGTCAGCCGCGACAGCATCTTGAAAATGCCGAGCGCGGTCAGCGTCGCGAAGGTGATGAGCGAAAAATCGAGCGGCAGGTTGATGAGGCCATAATGGTAGCCGCCGATCACCGCGCTGACCGACGTCAGGATGACGAAGGACGACCAATAGAGCAGGGCAATCAGAAGGATGCTGACGCCGATCGTGTCATGGCCGCGCGCGCCCTTCATTCGTCCGGTTCCACCACGGGCGGCGTGTCGGCGGGGGGCGGGGCCGGTTCGGCCGGGGAAGAGGTTTCCGGCTCGTTCATGGGCTGGATATAGTCCTCCGCCCGTTCCGGTTGCGGGGTCGGTTCAACCGGCTGCTTCTGCTTGGGCGCAGCTTTCGCCTTGGTCTTGGGTGTCCCTTCCGGCTCCACCGCCTCCATCCGCCCGCTGCCGTCCAGGCAGGCGTCGAGATTGTCGCGCGCCACCACGCGGATGCGGGCCGCGATGCTGTTGCCGTAGCGGCGGGTGAAGCCGGTGGGCGTGACCGCCTCGCGCTTCTTGGGGAGCGGCAGGACGGCGGCGATGCGCGCGGCCTCCTGGCGGGTGAGGTTCGACGCATCCTTGCCGAAATAACGCTGCGCGCCTGCATTGACGCCGTAAGTGGTGATGCCAGTCTCGGCGAGGTTCAGATAAACCTCCATGATCCGCTGCTTGCCCCAGATATTCTCGATAAGCAGGGTGAACCAGGCCTCCAGCCCCTTGCGGAAATAGCCGCCTCCTTGCCACAGGAAGGCGTTCTTCGCGGTCTGCTGGCTGATCGTGGAGCCGCCGCGGATCACGCCCCCTCCTTCCGCATTGCGGCGCATCGCGGCGGCGATCGCGTCCTGATCGAAGCCCCAATGCGAACAGAATTTGGAATCCTCCGCCGCGATGACGGCGCGCTTCATGTCGGGATCGATCTCGCCCAGCGGCATCCAGTCCCGAGTGGCCGAACGCCCGCCGATCACGTCACCCATCATGGTGAAGGTGACAGGCGGGTTCACGAAGCGGTAGAGCAATACCCAGGCGAGGCTCATGAGGATGAACAGGACGATCCCCTTCAGAATCCACCCAAGGATCCTGCCGCCCCAACCTCGCCGTGAAGTACGGGACCGCGCCCGCCGTGCCTTTGCCCTCGCCATAACTGGAGATTAGCGGCTGGAAACGCCGCCGTCATGCTGAACTTGCTGGCGGCTTCGGACGTACCAGGTCAGATGGGCAAATGCTCGTTCGCTTCCCCTCAAAAGGAAAGGGCGGCCTGTTGGCCGCCCTTAACCCGCCTCCGCTTAAACGCGGCTGCAGCTCTTCCCTGGTGTCAGGGCATTACCACCGTGTAATCTTCGGCATGCGGCGCCGAACGCGGGAAGCCCGAAGCGATGTTGTCGCTGGCTCCATAGTTTACCGGGCCGGGCACAACGCTGCCGAGTTGCGCACATTTCGAACGGAAAGTCTCCATCATCGGCTGGATCACCTCAAGGAGACGGCCATTGTTGCCCCAACCCCTGGGGTTGAAGGGTATCGTCACGCTGAACGTGTTGCTGTAACACATTGGATTGCGAGTATTTTTCTCGGTCGGCACCATTCCTAGAATGAAATATACGCTGACCGCCTTGTCAGCGAGCTGTTCTTCCCCTGCCGGAGCATTGTTCGGGGTTGCCACACCGACCGAAGTTCCGGTGCCGGGAGCGGAGTTCGACGCCGTTCCATAAGTGTTGACCGGTGCAGGCGTCGCCGATGCCTGTGCAATCGTTCCCACGACGTCGGCCTCGACGGCTGCTTGCGCCATTTCGCCGGGCGATACCGCGCCGCTGCCCAGCACCATGCCGAGCGATCCGCCGATTACGGCGCCGACCACGGTCATTGTTCCGCTACCGTCGTCCATTTCCGACCCGGCATAACCGCCAGCGGCAGCGCCGCCGACCATCCCAAGATAGCCGCCCGTGTTCATATTCGCGCAGCCAGATGCCATGGCGCAGACGCCCGCGGCCGCGAGCAGCCTTCCACTCTTCCTAAACATTATGATTGTAACCCCCTGATAAATGTCGATTCGACAGGTTGTCATTGCCCGAGCGCACACCAAGGGGCAATCCCATCGGCGTATCATGTGCCTATTAGGGACGCGCGGTAATGGGCCCCGGAGCCGCGCCGGGCCGTAACGGCACCCTGAAACTGAACGAAAGACCAAGGCCGGCGCTGAACTGATTGCGCGATCCGAAGCGCGCGACGATCGGCGAATCTGCCGCCCCGTTCATCAGCCGGTCGTAAATGCCATAGGCGTGGACGGCGACGCTCCTGCCGACATCGAGCCGCATGCTTGCCACTGCACCCGCCGCATGGATTCCACCTTCAGGATCGAAGGCGGGAAGGCCGCTGGCCATCGCGGCCGCAGGGGCAATGCCATAATAAGCATCGACATACTTACCGCTGGCGAGACGGAGGCGCGGCCCGATCGAAAAGACGCTGAGATCTCCGGCACGCACGAACAGATCAGCGCTCATATCCCCCGTTATGCCGCCATGGCCGTTCATACCTTGGCGGGCTTCGGCGCGCAGGCGCACATTCTTGTGCACGAACGCCTGGATGAAGCCCCCGGCTTCGGCGGTCCAGCCCACATTGCCAATCGGCGCGCCAACATTCTTCTCGCGGCGGCGCCCTTTGATGTTAAGCGCAAGTCCCGCATTCACCGGGCTGCCGGCACCAAACAATATCAGACCGAATTTCTGATCCGGCGCCCGCAGTGGCACAGGCTGACCCTCGGGACGGGCATAGACGATCAGCATGTGATGAACACCGAGGCCGTCATCGCCCGGAAAGCGGGGGTAGACCCGCGCGCCCCCACCAAGCGTGAAAATGACGGCGGGCTGCTGCTGCTCGCCCTTACTGGCTTTTGCGGCAATGGGTGATGCCAATGCCGAAGGCGCAACTAGCAATGGCCCGGAAAACACGCTCAAGCGCATAAGCAGGCGGATGTGCGGAAATTTGACGTCCATATGTTACGAACTCGTCCCCCTGCGCGTGGCGAATTGCCGCGGTCTTTGGCGATCGCTCTCTTAAAGACCGACCGTGATCAAGCAACCGCCAGCCAGATGCCGCCGATATTCCGCCTGCATCTAGATCAAGATTTAGGGCCGCCCGGGTGGCAAGCTACCTTGCTTGCACGAAAAACGCTGTACTTGCCTACCCGACAGCCCATCGCGAGGCCCGCATGTTGGCCGAAATTTCGCAACTGGGGGAAATGGAAAAACCGCGTCGAAGTGCCACTTCGACGCGATCTCTTTAGTGCGCCGCCAGCAGCTTCCGCTCGCCCGCTAGGTTCATCAGCGCCTTTTGCAGCTTCTCGAACGCGCGCACTTCGATCTGGCGGATGCGTTCGCGGCTGACGTCGTAGACCTGGCTGAGTTCTTCCAGCGTCTTCGGGTCGTCGGTCAGGCGGCGTTCGGTGAGGATGTGGCGCTCGCGGTCGTTCAAGGCCTCCATCGCTTCCACCAGCAAATCGTGGCGGACGCGGGTTTCCTCGGCTTCGGCAACGCGCTCGTCCTGCAGCGGGTCGGTGTCGACCAGCCAGTCTTGCCACTGGCCTTCGCCTTCCTCGCGCAAGGAGACGTTGAGCGACGTGTCGCCGCCCATCGCCATGCGGCGGTTCATCGAAATGACGTCTTCTTCCGATACGCCGAGGTCGGTGGCGATCTTCGTCACGTCTTCCGGCTTCAGGTCGCCATCCTCGAACGCCTCGATCTGGTTCTTCATCCGGCGGAGGTTGAAGAAGAGCTTCTTCTGCGCCGCGGTGGTGCCCATTTTCACGAGCGACCAGCTGCGCAGGATGAATTCCTGGATCGACGCGCGGATCCACCACATCGCGTAAGTGGCGAGGCGGAAGCCCCGGTCCGGCTCAAACTTCTTCACGCCCTGCATCAGGCCGATATTGCCTTCGGAGATGAGTTCGCTCACCGGCAGGCCGTAGCCGCGATAGCCCATGGCGATCTTCGCCACGAGTCGCAGGTGGCTGTTCACCAGCTTGGCCGCCGCCTCGGTATCCTGATGCTCCGACCAGCGTTTGGCGAGCATGAATTCTTCTTCCGGGGCGAGGATCGGAAACTTCTTGATTTCCGATAGATAGCGGTTGAGGCCCGCCTCGCCGCTCATCGCGGGGATGGTTTTGGGGACGTTGCCGCTTGCCATAGTCTTTCTCCCTGACCGGCACCTTTGGGGCGCCGATACGCTTCTCATTCATACGGAGAGGGCGATTAACAGTTCCTGCATATCAGACGGAACGACGCTCTCAAAGGTTAAGTTTTGTTTCGATACCGGATGGACGAAGCCAAGCACCGCAGCGTGCAGCGCCTGCCGCTTGAAGTCCAATTGATTGAGCAAATCACGGTGAGCGATTTTGGTGCGCCCATAGGCGGGATCGCCTAAAAGCGCGTGGCCTATCGAGGTCATGTGGACGCGCACCTGGTGAGTACGGCCGGTTTCGAGGCGGCATTCTATAAGCGACGCCTCCTTCAATGGCCGTTCCAGTGCATAATGGGTCACCGCGCGCTTGCCCCGGCCTTCCGCGACGATCGCCATCTTCTGGCGATTGGCCGAAGAGCGGGCGAGGGGGGCGTCGACCGTGCCGCTCGGCGGGTTCGGAATGCCTGCCACGATCGCCTTGTAGCGGCGGTCGATGCTGTGCTTTGCAAACTGCGCCGCGAGCCCTTCATGCGCCCGGTCGGTCTTGGCGACGACGATAAGGCCCGACGTGCCCTTGTCGATGCGGTGGACGATGCCCGGCCGCGCCACCCCGCCGATGCCGGACAGGCGCCCCGCGCAATGGTGGAGCAGGGCGTTCACCATCGTGCCGTCGATATTGCCCGCGGCGGGGTGGACGACCATTCCGGCGGGCTTGTCGACGACGAGGAGATGCTCGTCCTCATGAACGATGACGAGCGGAATATCTTGCGGCGCGTTGTGCGCCTCGGCAGTAGCGGGGACATGAACCTCGTAAGCCCCGCCCGGAACCGCCTTGGACGCAGGGTCGCGGACCGCCGCGCCTTGCGGGCCGAAAACGGCACCGCTGCTGATGAGGGCCTTCAAACGCTCGCGGGACAAGGTGGGGATCGCGGCGGCGAGGGCGCGGTCGAGCCGCCAGCCTTCAGCCTCCGAAGCGACGCCCACGCGCATGATCGAAACCCCCCGATCCATCAGGAGGCCGATGTGGGAACGGGCGTTAAGATTTCAAGGGCTCTGCTGGACCGGCTGCGGAATGAAGCGGCGGCGGCAGGTCCGCTGGAAATCTGCGGTTTGCTGGTTGGGAGAGTGGGGCAGATTGAGAAAACGGTGGCTTCGTCCAATCTCGCCGCCGATCCCGCGCAAGGTTTCCTGCTCGATCCTGCCACGCAGATCGCCGTGCAGCGGCGGGCAAGGGAGAAAGGGAGGACGGTTCTCGGCTGCTATCATTCCCATCCAAGCGGCGATGTGCGGCCTTCGGCCAAGGATGCGGCGCAAGCCGAGGAGGAGGGGGCGTTGTGGTTGATCGTGTCGCGGGATGCGGCGGCCTTGTGGATCGCGAGTAAAGGCGGCGCGGTTCGTGGGCGGTTCGACGCGGTGGCCTTAACCTTTCCATCATCACCCGAACCGCGTCTGGGTGACGTTAGAAGAAAGACCGCCTTGCCTCCACAGGCCCGACCCGCCAATAGGGATCAAGACATTCCAGACCGGGGCCCGCGCCATGAAATCCATTGAATTCGCAAGCCTTCTCTGCTCCCGTCTCTGTCACGACCTTCTGAGCCCGGTAGGCGCGCTCAACAACGGCATCGAATTGCTCGCCGACGAGCAGGATCCGGACATGCGGGCGCGTTGCCTGGATCTCCTTGCCGAAAGCGCCCGGACGACGGCCAACAAGCTCAAATTCTTCCGCCTCGCCTTCGGCGCCGCGGGCGGCTTCGGGGACGAGGTCGACACCGGCGAAGCCCGCGCCGCGATCGAAGGCCTGTATGGCGTGGACGGCCGCATCGCCCTTGGCTGGATGGTGGACGAGCCGGTGATGAGCAAGTCGGCGCTCAAGGTGCTGCTGAACCTCGCCCTCATCGCGGGCGATGCGCTGGTGCGCGGGGGGCGGCTGGATATCGGCGTGGAGCGGCACGGCGCGGGCCTCGACATCGTCGTGCGCGCCGAAGGGCCGCGCATTCTGCTCGATCCCGAATTGCGCAAAACCTTGACCGGTCAAACGGCGGAGGATGCCATCGAGCCGCGCGCCGCCGCCGCCTGGCTCGTATATTGCCTGGTTTCGGAAGGCGGCGGCAGCGTCCAGGTGAGCGACGCGGAGGAAGGCATGCTCCTGCTCGGAACATCCGTGCCCGCCTGACGCGTCATCCTTCGCCTCGGCCGGAGCCCGAGGCGGTTAAAGGGTTCTTTACCAGCGCCGGTGCATGCGTGGGCCTCATGCAACGATCCGGGCTTTGGCTTGATGGACGACCTTCTCGACGATTTCATCGCGGAAA
Organism: Sphingosinicella flava; assembly: GCF_016025255.1. NCBI lineage: Bacteria > Pseudomonadati > Pseudomonadota > Alphaproteobacteria > Sphingomonadales > Sphingomicrobiaceae > Allosphingosinicella > Allosphingosinicella flava. The sequence continues at coordinate 834,576 of NZ_CP065592.1, read as the reverse complement.
CGCGGGACATGCTGGACGCGCTGAGCGGCGAAATCGTGGCGTGGGAAGCAAATCCCGGCGATCGCGAGCGGTTGGACGCCATTTTCCGCTTCGTCCACACCGTGAAGGGCAATTGCGGCTTTTTCGAACTGCCCCGCCTCGAAAATCTCAGCCATGCCGCGGAGGATGCGCTAGCCGAGGTCCGGTCCGGACGCCGGGAGGCCGATCATCCGCTGGTCAGCGCGGTCCTCGCCATCATCGACCGCATCGGCGAGATCGTTCAGTCGCTTCAGACTGGCGAGGCGGTTCCCAATGACAATGATGAGTTTCTCATATCCGCCCTGACGCAGCCGGTGCCCACTCCGCGCCGCGACATGGAGGAGCAGGCTCCGGTCGACCTGCGCGCGCCGGTGCGGAGCATTCGCCTGTCGGTCGAATTGCTCGACCGGATGATGAACGGCGTGTCCGACATGGTGCTGGCCCGCAACGAACTTGCCCGCCGCTTGCGGGAAACGGAGGCTGATCCGGTCCTGGAGGCTGCGTTCGACAGAGTGTCGGCCTGCATCGCGGAAATGCGCGAAGCGATCACGCGGACGCGGATGCAGCGGATCGACAATCTGTTTGCAAGCCTGCCCCGCATGGTCCGCGACCTGTCGGTGGAGCTGGGCAAGAAGGTCGCCCTCGACATCGACGGCGGGGATGTCGAGCTCGACCGCGAGATGATCGAAATGATCCGCGATCCGTTGACCCACATCATTCGCAATGCCCTCGACCACGGCCTTGAGACCGCGGAAGACCGCCTCGCGGCCGGCAAGGCCACGATCGGCCAGCTGCGCGTTCACGCCCGTCAGTCGGGCAACCAGATATTGATCGAAGTCGCCGACGACGGGCGCGGAATCGATGGCGAGCGGCTGCTCAAGAAGGCGCTTGCGGCGGGGATCGTCACCCCGGCACGCGCGGAGACCATGACCTTGGCGCAAAAGGTCGCCCTTATTTTCGAACCCGGCCTGTCGACCGCGCGGGAAGTGACTGCCATTTCCGGGCGCGGCGTGGGTATGGACGTCGTTCGCGCCAATGTGGAGAAGATCGGCGGAGTCGTCGATCTCGACAGCAAGCCCGGGCACGGGCTGCGCCTGACGCTTCGCGTGCCGCTTACCCTTACCATCATTCCCGCGCTGACCGTCAGTGCCGGCGGCCAGAAATTCGCCATTCCGCGCTCCGCCATCGAAGAGATCGTGCGGTATCGGGGCGCGGTCACGGTCGAATCGCTCGGCGGATCGAAGATCGCCAACATTCGCGGCAAGCGGATGGCGCGCGTGTCGCTGTCGGCGGCGCTCGGCATGGCGGAAACGACCGAGGAACGCGATCAGACCATGATCGTGCTGAAACCCGCGGGCGCCGACCTTTACGCTCTCGCCGTGGACGTGATTCACGATCATGAGGAGCTCGTCATCAAGCCGGCGGCGCCCCCCGTCATAGCGACCGGGCTCTACGCTGGCACGACCCTTGCCGACGATGGCCGCCCGATCCTGCTGCTCGACTGCGCCGGCATCGCGGCTGCGGCGGGCGTCGTGCTCGACGCGGCCGAGGCCGAAACGGCGCCGGTTCAGCCCGTTGAGGAAATGGCGGGGGATCGGCCCGCGACGCTCCTTTTCCGCACCCTCGAAGGCCGCTGCCGCGCGGTCCGGCTTGCCCTTGTCGAACGGATCGAGGACGTGCCGGTCGAGGCTGTCCAGGTTTCCGCCGGGCGCCTGCGCGTCACGATACGCGATGCGCTGTTGCCGCTGGCAGGCTGCGCCGCCGCGCCGTCTGAGGGCAAGATGCGGCTCCTTCGCCTGACGGACGGGACGGCGGAGCTGGCTTATGCCTTCCGCGAGGTGATCGATATCGTGCCGCTGGCGAGCGAGGTCATTCCCGCCGCCGTGCCGGGTGAAGTTGGCGGCGTGACCCTGATCAATGGCGAGCCGGTCGAAATGCTCGATCCCTTCTGGCTGTTCGCCGCGCATTGCAGCGCCGAGGGGTTGGACGCGCCGCTGACCTGCGCGTTGCCGTCAAGCGACGCCTGGATGCACAATATCCTGCGCCCGATCCTGGAAAATGCCGGTTATCGCGTGATCGCGGCCGAAGGCGCGGACCCGGAAGCGGTCGACGTTCTGATCGCCGCCGATGGTGAAGCGCCGCCCGGCGCGCCGAAGGCGAAGCTGCTGCGCTTGCGCGCCAATCCCGACGACGAGGGCGGGGACGGTAGCGTCTACCGCTACGACCGCGCCGGATTGTTCAGCGCGTTGACCGAACGCAGCCGGGCCAAAGCGGGGCAAAAGGCATGACGGCGCTCTTCCTGATCGTGGATATCGCGGACGAGAGGGTCGCGATTCCGGCCAGCGACGTCCAGTCGGTGGTGGAGCTGGAGGGCCTGACCCCCGTGCCCGGCTCCGCGCCCCATATTCTGGGCCTGTCGGCGCTCCGCAGCCGCGTTCTTACCGTCGTCGATTGCCGCCGCGCGCTTAGCCTCGCCCCCCACGACGAAGCGCGGCGCGAAGCGATCGTCGTCAGCATCTCGGGCCACCTTTATGCCCTGCTCGTCGATCGTGTGGACGATGTCGTCGAAATCGACGACACCGTGTCGCCGGTCAGCACGGTCCTGGGCTCCGCATGGGTGCATGCCGCACGCGGCGTCGTATCGACCGGCGAGGGTGTCTGCCTTCTCCTGGATCCCGCCGCGCTCATCGATGCGCCGTCGCGTCAGGCGGCCTGACCTTTAAGAGAGTGCTTACCATTAGGGATTAAAGGGCTGACATGCTCTCAGGGGGTTCATGGGATGAAAAACTGCCTCGTCGTCGATGATTCCAAGGTGATCCGCAAGGTCGCGCGTCACATTTTGGAAACGCTGAATTTCAATGTCGACGAAGCGGAGGATGGCCGTGAGGCCCTATCCCGCTGCGAGGAAAAGATGCCCGACGTGGTGCTGCTCGACTGGAACATGCCAGTGATGAGCGGCATGGAATTCCTGCGCACGCTCCGCCAGCAGGACATCCCAACCCAGCCCAAGGTCGTTTTTTGCACCACGGAAAACGATACCGCGCATATCCGCGCCGCCATCGAGGCGGGGGCCGACGAATATGTGATGAAGCCGTTCGATCGCGAAACGCTGGAAAGCAAGCTCCAGATCGTCGGCGTCGCGTGAAGGGCGCGTCCGCCCGTGATATCGAGCGGGGGACGATGATGCCGGGGCATGCGGCGCCGCGCATCCGGTTGATGATCGTCGACGATTCGCCGGTGGCCCGCGCCGTATTGTCGCGAATGATTTCCACGTTCGACGATTTCGAAATCGTCGCCACGGCGGGCTGCGCCGACGAGGCCTTGGCGAAACTCGAGGCGGTGAGCGTCGACATCGTTCTCCTCGATGTCGAAATGCCGGGCACGAGCGGGCTCAATATTCTTCCCGATATCCTGCGCACCGGAAAGGGCGCGCGCGTGCTCATCGTATCCTCCAATGCCGAGGATGGCGCCGAAGCCGCGGTCCGCGCCCTGGCGCTGGGCGCCGCCGATACCTTGCCGAAGCCTGGCACCGGCAATTTCGGCGGCCGTTTCGCGCATGTGCTTGCCGAACGCCTGCGCCGGATCGGCCGCGCCGGCGAAGACGGGGCGGTGGACGAGCCCGCGCAGGAACAGGGCGGAGTGAAAGCGCCAGACGGTAAAAGCGCCCCGCTGGCGCTGCGCACGGTCGATCCCCACCGCGTCGGCTGCCTTGGGCTTGGCGCGTCGACGGGCGGCCTTCGTGCGCTGAACGAATTCCTGCGCAACTTGCCCGCATCGATCGGCGCCCCCATCCTCATCACTCAGCACCTGCCGCCTGTCTTCATGCCCTATTTCGCCCGGCAGGTGGAGGCGGCCTCCGGGCGCCTGACCCTGGTGGCCGAAGACGGCATGATATTGAAGTTGGAGGAAATCCTGGTCGCGCCGGGCGATGCCCATCTCTGCCTGGAATGGCAGGGGGGCACCATCCGGGTCCAATTGAACAAGGACGCGGCGGCGACATCCTGCCTCCCGTCCGTCGATCCCATGCTGATTTCGATGGCCGAAATGTACGGCAAGAGTGCCTTGGCCGTAATCTTCAGCGGCATGGGCCGCGATGGGCTGATCGGATCGGGAGAAGTCGCCCGGCGCGGGGGCGTGGTGCTGGCGCAGGATGAGGAGACTTCGGCGGTGTGGGGAATGCCGCGCACGGTGGCGGAGGCGGGCCTTGCCAGCGCCATCGCGCCGCCCGCCGACCTTGCCCATTACGTCGCGGCACGCGCGCGGGAGGCGGTGTGCAAGTAAGCGATTCCGCCATTCGCATCCTGGCGAACCTTCTCGAGGCGCGAACGGGACAGCAGCTCGCCAGCAGCCGCCGCTGGCGGATCGAAACGGCGCTGAAAGGCTTGCTGCGCGCTCGCAACATGGAGAGCATCGACCAGCTGCTGACCGACCTCGTGTCCGCGCGCGATCCCGGTCTGGCGGACGCCGTGGTCGACGCGCTTCTCAACAACGAAACCTATTTCTACCGGGATCGCGCCGCATTCGACCTTCTCCTGTCCAGCGCCTTGCCCTCCTTGCAGAGCGCGCGGGAGCGGGGGAAGAGACTGTCCATCTGGTGCGCGGGCTGTTCCACGGGCCAGGAAGTCTATTCGATTGCCATGGCCATCGCCGAGGACCAGGCGCGTTGGGACGGCTGGACCGTCGATATCCTGGGCACCGACGTGTCGCAAACCGCGATCCAGCAGGCCCGGAGCGGGCTCTATTCGCAATTCGAAGTGCAGCGCGGTCTGCCGGTCGTGCAAATGATCCGCTGGCTCGAAGCGGAAGGCGAAGGCCAATGGCGCGTCCTTGAAGGCCTGCGGGCGCGGGTGCGGTTCCGCACGCACAGCCTGATGGATGCGGCGCCGCCTCCCGGCCGTTTCGACATCATCCTGTGCCGGAACGTCCTGCTCTATTTTCAGGAAGCCGCGCGCGGGACCGTCTTTGCCCGGTTGTCGCAGGCGATCGCGCCCGACGGCTTCCTGATGCTCGGTGCCGGAGAAACGGTGATCGGGCAGAGCAAGTCGTTCGTATCCAACGCCAATTTCCGCGGCCTCTACAGTCCGGTTGAAGTGCCGGCCGCAACCTTGAAATCGACGGCGGCCTGACACTCCGCCATTGCCAAAACGGTATCACCCCCGTCATTTAGGGTGGCATGACAGAGCCAATCGATCATCCATCCCCCAATTTCGGCGACCGCTTGCTGCCGGTATCGATGATCGTGCTTCACTATACGGGCATGGAAACGGCCGAAGCCGCGATCGATCGCCTGGCCGATCCGCAAGCCGGCGTTTCCGCCCATTATGTCGTGACGGAAGACGGCACCGTTCTTCGCATGGTCGATGAGGACAAACGCGCCTGGCACTCGGGCCAATCCTTTTGGCGGGGCATCACGGACGTCAATTCGGCGAGCGTTGGAATCGAGATGGTCAATCCGGGCCACGAATTCGGCTACCGGCCTTTTCCGGACGCCCAGATCGAGGCGCTGATCCCGCTCGTTGCGGAGATCAAGGAGCGGCACGGCATCACTCGGGGCAATATCGTCGGACATTCCGATGTCGCGCCGCGGCGCAAGCAGGATCCGGGCGAGCTTTTCCCCTGGTACCGTCTCGCCAAGCTGCGGCTGGCGCTGCCCAGGCCCGCGAAGAATCTGGTCGATCCCGGCTGGTCGGACAGCGCCTTTCTGCTCGCGCTCGAACGCTTCGGCTACGACGTCAGCGATGCCCTTGCCGCCACCGTCGCCTTTCAACGCCGGTTTCGCCCCGAATTGATCGACGGGACGATCGACGGCGAGTGCCGGTCGCTTCTCCTCGCGCTTCTCCTTCCCAAACCGCAAGGCGACGACTAGATAGGGCTTACCAGAGGGTCGGGCGGCCGCGGCCTGCAGCAATGCGGGGCGAGGAAAGTCCGGGCTCCACGGAACAACGGTGCCGGATAACGTCCGGCGGGGGCGACCCCAGGGAAAGTGCCACAGAAAGCATACCGCCGCTCTTCGGTGCGGTAAGGTCGAAAGGGTGCGGCAAGAGCGCACCGCGGGCCCGGCAACGGGAACGGCATGGCAAACCCCACCGGGAGCAAGACCGAATAGGGGCGGCATGGTGGCCTTGTTCCGGCCGGACCGCCCGGGTTGGTTGCTTGAGGGGCGGAGCGATCCGCCTCCTAGAGGAATGGCCGCACAGTCTTCGCGAAAGCGGGGATGGACAGAACCCGGCTTATAGACCCTCTGGCTTGTTTTCGCTGGGTTTTCCAGCTTGTAGTGGGTGATCATGGGACGTCAGACTCGATCGAATGACTGGGGTTTTCCGCGCTGGCGCGCTTATGGCAGCGAGCGCGTGGCGCAGCAGGTGCGCCCCTGCGACCGTGAAGGCTGCGATGAGCCTGGCGACCGGCCCGCGCCCAAATCGCCCAACCGTCCGGACCGCTGGTATTTCTGCGAACGCCATGCGGCCGAATATAACAAGGGCTGGGACTATTTCGCCGGCCTCTCCAAGGAAGAAGCCGAAGCGCGTGCCGCGGGCGAGCAGCGCGATGCCGGCGCCTATGGCCAGGCCAAGTTTTACGGCTGGGGCGGAGAGGGGGACGGCACCCGCAGCCGCGACGAGATGCGGGCGCTGGATGTTCTGGGTGTCGAGGTGGATGCCTCCTTCGACGAGATCAAGGCCGCCTATCGCCGCCTCGCCAAGGCCAACCACCCCGACGTGGCCCCTGACGATGCCGATGCCGCCACACGGTTTCAGGCGATCACGTCGGCCTATGAGGTGTTGTCGAAGGCTGAGGAACGGCGGGCCGCCAGCTAGTTGCGCTCCGGCGAAAGCCGGAGCCCAGCGGCGCGAACGAACGACTGGGCTCCGGCTTTCGCCGGAGCACAACGGTGTTTTACGTCCGCTTCTCCATGAACATGAAGGTGCCGGTGACGTTGGCTACCGGATCGCCCAGGTCTCCGTCATGCGCGACGCCGCGGACGAAGGCGATCTTGCTGGTGATGCGATAGCATTCGCCGCGACCGATAATCGTCCGCCCAGGCGTCGCAGGGCGCAGATAGTCGACGCGCATGTCAAGCGTCGCCTGATGCCGGAAGCGGCCGATTTTCACCCAGATCGCCGTGCTGGTCGCCATGTCCATCAGGCTGATGATCGGCCCGGACGCGATCACGCCGGTTTCCTCCACTCCGATCAAATCTTCGCGATAATCGAGCGACAATTCCGCCCAGTCGGCGCCGTGATCGCGATAATCGATGCGGAGCGCGCCGCCATGGCCGACGCGGCCCGCAAATTCGGCGAAGAGCTTCGGGTCGAAACCCTGCATATTGCGAAGGGCGTCGCCGGCATTCATCCGCGCAGCCGTTCCGCGGTTTGCCGGATGAGCGCGATCATGTTGGGAATGCCCTGCGTCCGGTTGGAGCTCAGCTGGTTTTTCAGATCGAAGGGGGCGAGGGCGCCTTCGATATCGGTCGCCAGAATTTCCTCCGCCGTCCGATCCTGCACCGTCGTCAGAACGAGCGCGATAATCCCCTTCGTGATGGCAGCATTGCTGTCGGCGAGAAAATGGAGACGGCCATCCTCGCGCGGCATCGGATAGACCCAGACGGCGGCCGAGCAGCCGCGTACCAGGGTCGCGTCGGTCTTCAACGCGTCCGGCATCGGCTCCAGCGTCCGGCCGAGGTCGATCAGCAAACGGTAGCGGTCGTCGGCGTCGAGCAGTTCGTAATCGGCGTAGATATCGTCAAGCGCGGTCATGACGGCGCGGTATCAGAGGAGAGGCGGGGGAGCCAGCGATCTATCCCCCTCCCCCATCAAGGGGGAGGCTATCGTCAGCGCTGGTCCCTAAGCCTTTCGATCTCGCGTTCCAGGCTGCTTTCCTTGTCGGTCGCGATGCGTTCGAGGACGGCGACGCGGTCGCGCAATATCTTCACTTCGTCGCGCAGGCGCCCGGCCTCGGCATCGTTCACATGATATTCGTTGCCGTGACGGTCGCGACGGACGCCATATTTGGCTTTGATGATGCTGGCGATGGAGACGATGGCGACGATGATCACCACCATTTCGAACGGATTCATGCCACGTAACTCCCTAAAATGCTGATGTTTAGTTGATCGGCGTGTGGCGCAGGCGTTCGATCTCGTCGGACACCGCAATGCCCTTTTCGGTGACGATCCGCTCCAGCACGCGCACCCTCTGTTCCAGCCGCTCGGTGTGAGCGGCATATTGCGCCGCCTTCTCCGCCGTCATGCGCGCCTCGATCTCCAGCTTCTTCTCGCGATGTTCGAGGAAGCGCTTGATGAGGCCTTGGCCGAAGATGAGCGTGACGGGCAGGCCGATGACCACCAGCACGGTAAAGGCCTTCAACAGATCTTCTAGCATAAGTCCCTCAATTCTTCGGCAGGCGCAGGGCTTCGATTTCCTGCGTCAGGCGGTGGCTGTCGTCGGTGACGATGCGTTCGACGGTGGCGAGCCGATCCTTGATCGAACCAAGTTCGGCGCGGAGCTGGGCATTTTCCTGGGTGAGCAACTTCACCCGTTCGATCGTCTCGTCATTCTGCTTGGGGTAGATCGGCTTTCCCCAGCTATTTTCGAGCGGATAGCCGTTTTTGATGCGAAGCCAGGTGGTGAAGACCCAGCCGCCCACCCCGATCGCGGCCATGATCACCGCAAGTGGAAAGAATTGAGACATGAAAGCAAATTTTTCCATTTCCGCTTCCTTTGATTGATGCGGTTGCCGCTAAGCTGTCAGCGCAATTTTTCGATTTCGTCGGCGAGCCGGTTGTCGGAACTCGTGACATAAGTTTCGATATTGGCGAGGCGGCGGTCGATGTCGCGGAATTTGGAGCGTACCGTCTTCACCGTCCGGGTCGGCGAGGCGCGGACGCCCTGCCAGAATTTTTTGTCGTCCGGCGTGGTGTAATCCAATTCGCGCGGCTTCGACGGGGCGATGTAGCCGGCGATGAGATAGACGATGAACGGTGCGCCCGAACCCAGCATGGTCGCGGCGACGAGGCCGATGCGGATCAGGGTGACGTCGATGCCGGTATAATCGGCGATGCCCGCGCAGACGCCCAGCCATTTGGCATTCTGCTTGTCGCGATAGAATTTGGTGTGACGCGCGCTCATTTGCGGAGGCTCCTCAATTCTTCGAGGTCGCGGTCGATCTCGCCGAGATCGCGGACGGGGAGACTGGCGACCGGATCGTGAGTCACCGTGCGCCAGCCCGGATTTTCCGCCGACATGATCCGTTCGATGGTCGAAAGGCGGTCTTCAAGGCGGCGCGCCATTTCATGCAGGCCGTCGAGGAGGTTTTCGTCCTCGGTGGTCAGCGTCGCGGCACTTTTCCATTTGGTAATGTAGTGAAAAATGATCCACGGCAGGCCGAGGAAGATCGATACGATTGCGATGACGCCTGTCGGATCCATGACTTAGCCTTCCTGACCGGAGTTGCGGTTTTTGGCCTTCAGGGCCTCGAGCTCCGCCTCGATCTTCTCGGCGTTGCGGAGTTCGGCGATTTCTTCTTCCAGCGTCTTGGGCGGAGCGCCCAGCGCGAGCGCGTCGGCATGGCCCTCGGCGAAATCGACGCGGCGCTCCAGCACGTCGAAGCGGCTGAACGCTTCGCTCGTCTTGGGACCGGCATACATTTCGCGGAGGCGGGCGCGATTGTGGGCGCTTTCCATCCGGCTGGCGATCGCGTTCTGGCGGGTCCGCGCCTCGCGCAATTTGTTCTGCAGCTTGGCGATATCGGCTTCCGACGCGCGGAGCGCATCGTCCAGCACCGCGATTTCGGACTTCAAGCCGTCGGCCATTTCAGCCGCCTTCTGCTTTTCCACCAAAGCCGCCTTGGCGAGATCCTCGCGGTCCTTCGAAAGCGCCAGCTCGGCCTTTTCGACCCAGCCTTCCTGGATTTTCTCCAGCTTGGCGATCTGGCGGCGCATCTCCTTCTGATCGGCGATGGAGCGCGCGGCCGAGGCGCGGACCTCGACGAGCGTTTCCTCCATCTCCAGGATGATCATGCGGATCATCTTGCCCGGATCCTCCGCCTTGTCGAGCAGGTCGGTCACGTTGGCGGCGATGATGTCCCGTGTCCGCGAAAAGATACCCATCAAACTGAAACTCCTTGAGATCTTTTAAAAGCCGGAAGCTCTCTGCAACCCTTATAGCAGATTGGTCCGGCTTTAGGCACTCAGTACGGCAACGACCGGCGCGCCTTGTTCCGCGGCCGCCGGAGCGACGGCCATGCCGATGCAGGTGGTGCTGAACACGAGGGCAGCGACGGCGGAAACGGCAACGCGCTGAATGCTGTTGAGGTCGATATTGAACATGGTCTTTCTCCTTGAACCCTGGGCTGCCTGACGGCGGCTCTTGCCAATTATGTTACAAGAGCCGTGCCAATTTTAAGACGCACGGAAATCCGCCATTTTTCTCTGAGAAAGCGGGGCGCATCGGCGAAAAGACTTGCCAAGAGGTGGGAATTCGTCCCAACATTCGGGAATGGAGCGCACCACTCAGCTCGTTGGTCAGTCCTCATCCTTCCTCGACGCAATCGAGCGCGCGAGCCGGGCCGCGCCGCTCGATCGTCCCGTGCTGGTGATCGGGGAGCGGGGGACCGGCAAGGAATTGGTGGCCGAGCGGTTGCACCATCTCTCCTCGCGGTGGGATGGGCCGCTCGTCGTCATGAATTGCGCCGCCTTGCCCGAAACGTTGATCGAGGCGGAATTGTTCGGACATGAAGCGGGTGCGTTCACCGGCGCGTCGAAGGCGCGCGCGGGGCGTTTCGAGGAAGCGGACGGCGGCACCCTGTTCCTCGACGAACTCGCGACCTTGTCGTCGGCGGCGCAGGACCGCCTTCTCCGCGCCGTCGAATATGGCGAGGTGACGCGGATCGGCGCCAGCCGCCCGACCCGGGTGGATGTCCGCATCGTTGCGGCGACCAACGAGCATCTGCCCAAATTGGTGGATGAAGGGCGATTCCGGGCCGACCTCCTCGATCGCCTGTCTTTCGAAGTGGTGACGTTGCCGCCCCTGCGCCACCGGACCAGCGACATCCCCGTCCTTGCCGACCATTTCGCCCGGCGCATGGCGTTGGAGCTGGATTGGCCGCAATGGCCGGGCTTCAGCGCGAATGCCATGGACCGGCTGCTCGGTTATGATTGGCCGGGCAATGTGCGCGAGCTGCGCAACGTGGTGGAGCGCGCCGTTTATCGTTGGGAGGACGCGGATAACCCCGTCGACTTGATCCAGTTCGATCCCTTCGAATCCCCCTGGCGGCCGCCGTCGATGGCCCGCGTCCAGGGGGCGGAGGCAAGCCCGGCCGAGGTGCAGGCGATTGTCGCCGCCCCATCCCGTTACGATCCATCGAATTGTGCCGACTTTCGCCTTGCCATCGCCGAATATGAGAAGGCAATTTTGGCTGCTGCTCTGGATAAATGCCGGTGGAACCAGCGCGCTGCAGCGACCGCATTGCAGCTTACCTACGATCAGCTCCGTCACGCCATGAAACGGCACAAGCTCGGCGAGAAGGAATAGGGTCTGCCTCACCCAACACAGGGCAAAGCTGCTCTATCGCAAATCAGACCATGCTTTTTTATGCGAGAGCCATTCAAATCGCGGTCCTAAACGTATAGCTGCTGGTCATCCAAAAAAGGAGGAAACACCCATGGCTTTCACGCTCCCGGACCTGCCGTTCGCGAAGGACGCGCTCGGCGATTATATGTCGGCCGAGACTCTCGATTACCATCATGGCAAGCATCATAAGGCCTATGTCGACAAGACGAACGGCATGCTGGGCGAAAAGGGCCTGGAAGGCGCCTCTCTGATCGAGGTCATCAAGGCGGCGAAGGAACGGGGCGACAAGGGGTTGTTCAACAACAGCGCCCAGATCTGGAACCACAGCTTCTACTGGAATTGCCTTGCCCCCGCACAAGGGCAAAAGCCGGCAGGCAAGCTCGCCGACATGGTGAGCGCCGAGTTCGGCTCCACCGAAAATCTCATCGCCAAGCTGAAGGAAGAAGCTGTCGGCCATTTTTCCAACGGTTGGGCATGGCTGATCCTCGATCGGGATAAGCTCAAGATCACTTCGCTCCACGATGCGGACAGCCCGGTCGTTTATGAGGGCATGAAGCCGCTCCTGACGCTCGATGTGTGGGAGCATGCTTATTATATCGATTATCGCAACGCCCGGCCGGATTTCGCCGAAAAGGTTCTTTCGAATATCGTGAATTGGGATTTCGTCGCCCAGAATCTCGATGGCGAAGGCTTTAGCCGCGCCGACCAGGAAGGGTGAGTTACGGTCCCTCCCGCTCCGGCGGGAGGGAGGCCCGGGGCTTTCAAGGCGCCGGGAGGGTGAGGGATTGATGCGAACGGCGCTCGCTCCCTCACCCGACCTTCCAATGGCGTTAATTCTTCAACCGGTAGCCGGTCTTGAAAATCCACCACACGGCGGCGAGGCATAGGCAGAACAAGCCAGCGGTGATGCCGAAACTGACGCCGAACGCCACGTCCGCAGTGCCGTAGAAGGTCCAGCGGAAGCCGTTGATCAGATAGACGATCGGGTTGAAAAGGGTCACCGTCCGCCATGGCTCGGCCAGCATGTCGATCGAGTAGAATGCGCCGCCCAAAAAGGTCAGCGGCGTGATGACGAGCAAGGGAATGATCTGAAGCTGCTCGAAGCCTTTCGCCCAAACTCCGATGATGAAACCGAGCAGGCAGAACGTCGCCGCGATGAGCAGCAGATAAGCGAGCATCAGCACCGGATGCGCGATGCGGATATCGACGAACAGATGTGCCGTCGCAAGGATGACGAGCGCGACGATGGTGGATTTGGTCGCCGCCGCGCCGACATAGCCGAGCACGGTTTCGAACGCGGAAAGCGGCGCCGACAGGAGTTCGTAGATGGTGCCGGTGAATTTCGGCATGTGGATGCCGAATGATGCGTTGAAAATGCTTTCGGTGAACAGCGACAGCATCATCAGCCCGGGTACGATGAAGGCGCCGTAAGGCACGCCGCCGATTTCCGTCATTCGGGATCCGATCGCCGATCCGAAGACGATGAAATAGAGCGAAGTGGTGATGACTGGCACGGCAAGGCCGGTCCAGAGCGTGCGGAAGAAGCGGTGCAGCTCGAACATGTAGATGGCGAGGACGCCGCGATGGTTGAATGCGGACGCGCTCATTGGCCGTTCCTTTCGTGGACGAGGCTGACGAAGATATCCTCCAGCGAGCTTTGCCGCGTGTTCAAGTCTTTGAATGCGATGCCGAGATCGCTCATCGCGCGGAGGAGGGAAGGAATGCCGGTTCGTTCCTCATGCGCGTCGAAAATATATTCGAGTTCGTTGCCGTCGGCCTTCAACGTCAAGTTCCAATCGGAAAGCTCGGAGGGCACACGCTCCATCGGGTCGGCGAGATAGACGGTCAGCTCCTTCTTGCCGAGCTTGCGCATCAAGGCACTCTTTTCCTCGACCAAGATCAGCTCGCCTTGGTTGATGACGCCCACGCGGTCGGCCATTTCCTCGGCCTCTTCGATATAATGGGTGGTGAGGATGATGGTGACGCCATTTTCGCGCAGCTGGCGGACGAGCTTCCACATGTCGCGGCGCAGCTCGACGTCGACGCCCGCCGTGGGTTCGTCGAGGAACAGGATGTCCGGTTCGTGGGACAGCGCCTTCGCGATCATCACGCGCCGCTTCATACCGCCCGACAATTCCTTGATCTTCGCCTTGCGCTTGTCCCAGAGCGAGAGGTCTTTCAGGATTTTCTCGATATAAGCGGGATTGCGGGACTTGCCGAAGAGGCCGCGGCTGAAGGTGACGGTATCGATCACCGCCTCGAAGGCGTCGGTGGTCAGCTCCTGCGGCACGAGGCCGATGCGGGAGCGGGTTTCGCGATAGTCCCTTTGAATGTCAAAGCCATCGGCGCGCACCGTGCCGCTCGACGGCGTGACGATGCCGCAGACGATGTTGATGAGGGTCGTCTTCCCCGCGCCGTTCGGGCCGAGCAAGGCGAAAATCTCGCCTTTGCGGATGTCGAGATCGACGGATTTGAGCGCCTGATGGCCCGACGCATAGGTTTTCGTAACGCCCTTGACCTCGATGACCGGCTGCATGCTGCCCCCTTTTCATCCGTCATGCCGGACTTGATCCGGCATCTAGAACACGGACTTTTGCGGATAATTCGGTGTTCATGGACTCCGGATCAAGTCCGGAGTGACGAAAAGGGAATTATCCCTGCGGCGGGACGGGCGGTTCTTCCTTGGCTTCCGCGGCCGGGAAGCCGTGGCGCATCATCATCGGCAGGTTGGCGGCGCCGAAGATCAGCGACAGGATGGTAATGCCCCAGACTTTGACGGCGAGCCAAGTGTCGAAGCTCAGATAGACGCGCATGATTTCGTTGAGGACCGCCATTGCGGCAAAAAACAGCGCCCAATTGCGCGATAATTTAAGCCATCCGCTTTCATTCAGTCCCTCAAATGCGGCGCCGAGCACATATTTCAGCAAGGGGCGGCCGAAGACGAGGCCCGCGAAGAGAAGGATCGAAAAGCCCGTATAAATGAGCGTTGGCTTCAGCTGGATGAAGCGCGGATCGTTGAAATAAAGGGTGAGGCCGCCAAACCCCACGACCAGGACAGCCGAAATCCAGGTCATCGGCACCACCCGCTTCCGCTTGACCACCGACACGGCGAGTGCGGCGACGATCGCAACCATGAACGCGACGGTGCCGGCGAAAACGCCGCCGAATTTATAGGCGACGAAGAACACGAGCAAAGGCCCGAAATCCACGAGAAAGTTGAGCCAGCCCTGGGAGTGGGCCGGGGGTTTGGTTTCGACTGCGGTCACGATTGGGTTTCTCCGGTCGCTCCGGCAATGGCGCGGGCGACATCTGCGGGATTGAAGGGGCGGAGGTCGCCGACGCCTTCGCCGACGCCGATGGCGTGGATGGGAAGGCCATATTGCTCGGCCGCGGCGACGAGGACGCCGCCCCGCGCGGTGCCGTCCAGCTTGGTCATGACGAGGCCGGAAACGCCCGCCACTTCCTTGAACACCTCGATCTGGTTGAGGGCATTCTGGCCCGTGGTCGCGTCGAGGACGAGAACGACATTGTGCGGCGCTTGCGGGTTGAGGCGGCCGAGAACGCGGCGGATCTTCGCCAATTCGTCCATCAATTCGCGCTTGTTCTGGAGGCGGCCCGCCGTGTCGACGATGAGGACGTCGATGCCCTCCGCCGTCGCCTTCTTGACGCCGTCGAACACGATGGCGGATGGATCGCCCCCTTCCGGGCCGGAAATGATCGGTACGCCGATGCGGTCGGCCCAGATCTTGAGCTGTCCGATGGCGGCGGCGCGGAAGGTGTCGCCAGCGGCGAGGAGGACGCCATAATCCTGCTCGAGGAACAGGCTGGCGAGCTTGGCGATCGTCGTGGTCTTGCCCGATCCGTTGACGCCGACGACGAGGATCACCTGCGGACGCGGGAAGGCGTCGATCTCCAGCGGCTTGGCGACGGGCGCGAGGATCTTGGCGAGCTCGTCCGCCACGACCTCGCGAACGCCCGCTTCGGTGAGGCCGCGTTCGAACCGCTCGCTGGCGAGGCGTTGGCGTACCTTTGCCGCCGTGGAGGGGCCAAGATCGGAAGCGACGAGCGCATCCTCGATCTCGTCCAGCGTCTCCTTGTCGAGCGTGGATTTGGTGAAGAGGCCAGTCAGATTGTCGCCCAAGCGGTCGGAGGTCTTCTTGAAGCCGCCGCGCAACCGCTCGAGCCAGGGTGTCTCGCTCAAGCGGCTTCTCCGATCAGGATTTGGTCTTTCAAAGCTACGACTTTCACTTCCATTATTTCACCCACGTCACTTCCGTCTTCGCGGGAATGGCGAATGAGGACAGGGGCGAAATTTTCGGCATGGCCTTTGACGCCGCTGCGTTCGATCAACACCTTCTGGCGGCTGCCGACCAGGCTTTCCAGCCATTTCGCCTTTTGCCGCGCCGTTGCCTCGCGCAGTCGGGCTGAACGCGCTTTAACCCGTTTCGGGTCGACCTGCGGCATTCTGGCGGCGGGCGTGCCCTGCTTAGGCGAGTAGGGAAAGATATGGCCCATCACGATCTCGCACTCGTCGATCAGGCGGAGGCTGTTTTCGGCCATTTCGTCGGTTTCGGTTGGGAAACCGGCGATCAGGTCCGCGCCGATGGCGATTTCGGGGCGCTTGTCCTTGAGGCGGCGGACCATCTCGACCGCCTGGGCGCGGCTGTGGCGGCGCTTCATCCGCTTCAGGATCATGTCGTCGCCCGCCTGGAAGGACATATGGAGGTGCGGCATGAAGCGCGGCTCGCCGGTGATGATGTCGAACAGGCGCGCGTCGATTTCCACGCTGTCGAGCGAAGAGAGGCGAAGGCGGGGGAGGGCGGGAACGTGTTTCAGGATGCGTTCGACGAGCTGGCCGAGCGTCGGCGATCCGGGAAGGTCGGGGCCGTAGCTCGTCACGTCGACGCCGGTCAGCACGACTTCGTTATAGCCCTGGTCCACCAGCGCCTTGATCTTGTCGATGACGAGGCCCGCGGGAACCGACCTGCTGTTTCCCCGGCCATAAGGAATGATGCAGAAGGTGCAGCGGTGGTCGCAGCCATTCTGCACTTCCACGAAGGCGCGGCTATGCTCGGCAAAACCCGTGACGAGGTGCGGCGCGGTGTCGCGCACCGCCATGATGTCGGACACGCGGACGTCCGGTAGCTTCCCAAATGCGTTCGTCCCGAGCGAAGTCGAAGGGCGTTGGTGCGGGCGCCCCTCGACTTCGCTCGGGACGAACGAAGAAGGGTCGAGCTTCTCGCGGTTACCTAGGACGCGCGACACCTCCGGCATGGCCGCAAAACTGGTGGGATCGACTTGAGCGGCGCAGCCGGTGACGATGACGCGCGCCTCGGGCCGCGCCTTCTTCGCGCGCCGGATGGCCTGGCGGGTTTGACGCACCGCTTCGTTGGTGACGGCGCAGCTGTTGACGATGACGACATCGTCTTGGCCGTTCGCCAGTTTCCGCATCGCCTCGCTCTCCGCCATGTTGAGGCGGCAACCCATCGTGATGACCTCGATGCTCATAGCAAGGCCTCGAGATCGATTTCGCCCTTAAAGACGTGGGTAGCGCCGCCGGACATGCGAATGGTCCCGCCCGGCGCCCAGGCGATGGTGAGGCTGCCTCCAGGCAAATCCACATCGACCGGCGAAGAGGCAAGGTTTCTGGAGATCGCCGCCACGGCCGTCGCGCATGCGCCGGTTCCGCAGGCCATTGTAAGGCCCGCGCCGCGTTCCCATACGCGCAGCTTCACCCGTCCGTCCGCGATCGAGGCGGCATTGACGTTGACCCGCTCGGGAAAGAGAGGATCATTCTCGATGATAGGCCCGATCCGCTGGAGGTCGACCCGGTCGGCATCCGGTACGAAGAAAACGATGTGCGGATTGCCGACATTGACGGCGAACGGCGTCTCCAAGCCCTCCCATCCGACCGGGAGGGACGCGGTATCCATCGGGTAAGCGAGAGGAATGGCGTCCCAGGTGAAGCGCGGCGTCCCCATGTCTACGCTCGCGCCTTCACCGGTGGAGCTGGCGTCCAACGTCCCGCCCAATGTCTCGATGCGAATGTCGCCGCCGATCAGCAGGGCAACACAGCGCGTGGCATTGCCGCACGCTTCCACTTCGCCGCCATCGGCGTTGAAAATGCGCATCTTGACGTCGGCGACATTCGACGGCTCGAGGAGGATAAGCTGGTCGCATCCGACGCCACGATGCCGATCGGCAACGGCGCGCGCCATCGCTCTGCTCATCGGCAGCGACTGGGTGCGGGCGTCGATCACGACGAAGTCGTTGCCGAGCCCGTGCATCTTGTGAAAACGGCACATCATTTGCCGGGCTGATCTAGGCAGTGGCAGGCCCCAAGTCCAGCGACGCGGTCAGCCGGTCAGCCGGTCAGCCGGTCCGTCGCGTCGTCCGCCGGAGCCGGGGCGCCGAACGCGGCTCGACGGTTCTCGCGGCTGGAAGAAGGCGCTGGTCGGCGAGCAGGCTGCGAACGGCTTCGATCGGCATCGGACGGCCATAAAGCCAGCCCTGTCCCCTGAACGTGCCAATCGCGCGAATGCGCGCTTCGACCGTTTCGTGCGCGACGCCCTCCACCGTGATGGCGAGGCCCAGGCTCTCGCCAAGCCGGGCGATGGCGGTCACGAAGGCAGCGGTATCGTCATTGTCGTTGATCGTTTCGACGAGGCTCCTGTCGATCTTGATCCGGTCGAACGGCATCGCGCGGAGATGGGAGAGGGAGGAGTAACCGCTGCCGAAATCGTCGAGCGCGATGCGGATGCCCTGGTTCTTCAGGCTGCCGACCACGGACTGGGCAAGGCCGAGATTCTCGAACAAGGCGGCTTCGGTGATTTCGACCTCCAGCCGGTCGGCGGGGAAGCCGGTTTCAACGAGCAGCTTGACAATCTTTTGCGCGAGCCAAGGATCCTTCAACTGCGAGGGTGCCATGTTGACCGACAAAGTGAGCGAGATATCCCAGCTACGCGCCTCGTCCAGCGCCTGCCGCATCACCGCCATCGACAATTCGCCGATCAACCCGCAATCCTCCGCCACGCCGATAAAGTCTTCGGGAAGGATAAGGCCGCGTTCCGGATGGTTCCAGCGCGCGAGAACCTCGAAACCCTGCAGGCGGCCCGTCAGCAAATCGCGTTGCTGCTCGAAATAAGGAACGAACTGCCCAGCTGGAATGCCGGTGCGGAGGCCTGCTTCCACGGCATTCCGCTTCAGCAGCTCCGCTTCCATGCTGGCGTCGAACCAGAGATAGCGTCCGCGACCCAGCTTGCGGGCGGCGCCGAGGGCGATGCCGGCGCGGCGGGCCAGTGCTTCAAAGTCCGAGGCGCCGTCTTCGGCACGGGCAAGACCGCCCGATGCGCTGACTTCGGTATGCGCGCCGCCAAGGTCGAAGGGCTTGCCGAGGCGATCGAGGATGCGCTCCGCGACCACGTTTGCCGCCCATGGCGATTTGGGGTCGTAGGGGAAAAAGGCCGCGAAAGTATCGGCGCCGATCCGGGCGACGGCCGCGTCGGCGGGCAAGGCGGTCCGCATCACCGCCGCCACCGCGCGGAGCAGCCCGTCTCCGGCCAGTTGGCCGTAAAGGTCGCTGATCGTGCGGACGCCGTCCATGTCCACCTTGAGCATCGCGACGGATCGTCCGGCCGGGCGGGTGATGGCGAACATATGATTGGCCGCCTCGCAGAGAGAGGCGCGATTGAGGAAGCCGGTCAGCGGATCGGTCGCGGTGAGGGAAAGCGACTGCCGTTCCGCCGCGCGCAGGATCGCAAGTTCCTGTGCCGCGTCTCTCCATCGCCGCCAGCCGTAAAGGCTGACGGCGATGCTGAGGAGGAGAAAAGCGGCCAGCGCTTCGGCCTTGAAGAAAAGCAGACGTGTGGCCCCGCCGAGGTCGAACCCCGTCACATATGAGAAGATCAATACTGCGGAGACGGCGACCGAAATCGTCGCGGCGTCCTTCGCCGTCGATGACTTCCAACCCGGTCCGTCGAAAAGCGAGCTTGCCATTCCTACCCCGATATCGAGGGGCCCTGCGTAGCGAAAATGCGTAAAGAGCTGATTAAGGGCAACTTGTCTTGACCCTGGATGCCGCAGCGCTTAAGGGGCGCCCACCTGTTTTTGGAAATGGGTTTGCATCCGGTGTCCACGGACACGCGCTGGCCGGCGAGGTTTCGCCCGCCGGCGCTTTCGTGCTTGTGGGCAGCGGTCTTGTTAAGGAGCCGCGCGCATGTTTGAAAGTCTGAGCGATCGCCTTGGCGGCGTGTTCGACCGTCTGCGCGGCCGTGGCGCTCTCAACGAAGCCGATGTCCGCGCCGCGATGCGCGAAGTGCGGATCGCGCTCCTTGAAGCCGACGTGGCGTTGCCTGTCGCGCGCGATTTCATCGACAAGGTTACCGAAAAGGCCGTCGGCCAGCAGGTTCTGAAGTCGGTCACCCCGGGCCAGCAGGTCGTCAAGATCGTCAACGACGCGCTTGTCGATATGCTGGGTGCGGATGAGTCCGAGCTTAATGTCGACGTGACGCCGCCCGCCGTCGTGATGATGGTGGGTCTGCAGGGCTCCGGTAAGACCACGACGACGGCGAAGATCGCCAAGCGGCTTTCGGAAAAGAACCGCAAGAAGGTGATGATGGCGTCGCTGGACGTCAATCGCCCGGCCGCGCAGGAGCAGCTTGCCGTTCTCGGCACCCAGACGGGTGTCGCTACCCTGCCGATCGTCGCGGGCCAGCAGCCGGTCGACATCGCCCGGCGCGCCATGCAGGCCGCGAAGCTGCAGGGCTATGACGTGCTGCTGCTCGATACGGCGGGCCGCCTCCATGTCGATCAGGCCTTGATGGATGAGATGAAGGCGGTGGCCGAGGTCTCGACCCCGGCTGAAATCCTGCTCGTCGTCGACGCGCTGACCGGTCAAGACGCGGTCAACGTCGCGCAGAGCTTCGCGGGGCAGGTGGACCTGACTGGTGTTGTCCTCACCCGCATGGATGGCGATGCGCGCGGCGGCGCGGCGCTGTCGATGCGCGCCGTCACTGGCAAACCGATCAAGTTCGCCGGCGTCGGCGAAGGGATGGACAAGCTGGAAGGCTTCCACCCCGATCGCGTCGCGGGCCGGATTCTCGGCATGGGCGATGTCGTCAGCCTCGTCGAGCGCGCGGCGGAAACCGTTCAGGCCGAAGAGGCCGAGGCGATGGCCCGCAAGATGGCCAAGGGCCAGTTCGATTTGAACGACCTCCGCACCCAGATCGCCCAGATGCAGCGCATGGGCGGCCTCGGCGCGCTCGCCTCCATGCTTCCGGGCATGAAGAAGATGGCGGGCGCGGTGAAGGCGGCGCAGGACGACAAGGCGCTCACCCGCCTCGACGCGATGATCTCCTCCATGACGCCGAAGGAGCGGGCCAAGCCTGAACTCCTCAACGCCAAGCGCAAGATCCGCGTCGCCAATGGCTCCGGCACCACGGTGCAGGACGTCAATCGCCTGCTCAAGATGCATCAGGAAATGGCGACGATGATGAAGAAGCTCCGCAAGATGGGCGGGCTTGGCAAGCTCGGCGCTCTGTTTGGAGGCGGCGGCATGCCTGATCTTGGCGGCCTGATGGGCGGGTCCGGTGGACCGCCGGGCGGGCTTCCAGGTCTTCCAGGCGGCAACGCCCCGTTCAACCTGCCTCCCGGCTTCAACAAATTTACGAAGAAATGAATGAGATCAACCCCCGCGTCATTCCGGCTTTCGCCGGAATGACGGGACAGGCATCGAAACGAAAGGAATAAGAAAATGGCAGTTGCAATTCGTCTGGCCCGCGGCGGCTCGAAAAAGCGTCCTTATTACAAGGTCGTCGTGTCCGACGTCCGCGCCCCGCGCGACGGCAAGTTCATCGAGCGCGTCGGCAGCTACAACCCGCTGCTCGCCAAGGACAATCCCGAACGCGTGAAGCTCGACACGGATCGCGTGAAGCATTGGCTGTCGGTCGGCGCCCAGCCGACGGACCGCGTGCATCGCTTCCTCGACGCCGCCGGTCTCCTCGAGCGTGGAGCGCGCAACAACCCGAAGAAGGGCGAACCGGGCGAGAAGGCCAAGGAACGCGCCGAAGAGCGTGCCGCCAAGGAAGCTGAAGCCGCTGCCGCAGCTGCCGCTGCTCCGGCCGAAGAAGCGCCTGCTCAGGAAGAAACCGTCGAAGTGATGGCCGAAGCGGTCGAAGAAGCCACTCCGGCTGCCGAGGAAGTTCCGGCGGAAGCTGCTGCGGAAGAAGCCACCCCGGCCTCGGAAGCTCCGAACGAAGGCGAGTCCACCAGCGAACCGGCCGAAGGCGCCGCTGAAGATGCTCCGGCCGAAGGCGCTGAAAAGGCGGAAGGTTGAAACTAAGGCCGAGCATAACCCTCCCCCTTGATGGGGGAGGGTTGGGTGGGGGTGATGTATTCGGAAGGAACGAACTCTACGTCGTAGACCACCCCCACCCGGCCTCCCCCATCAAGGGGGAGGGGCTATTTTGAACGAACCCACCATCACCCTCGCCGCGATTGCCGGCGCGCATGGCATATCGGGCGAGGTGCGCCTGAAGCTTTTCGCGGAAAGCGTGGAAAGTCTGCGCCATCACAAGACGGTCCAGGCGGGCGAGCGCACACTCACCCTCAAATCGGTGAAGGAAGGCGGCGGCATGCCCATCGCCCGCTTCGCCGAGGTTGCGGACCGCAGCGCCGCCGAGGCGCTTCGGGGCACCGTCCTCACCGTCCCCCGATCGGCTCTCCCGCCGCTGGAAGAGGGCGAATATTATCACGCTGACCTGATCGGCCTTTCTTGCGTGACGCGGGAAGGGGAGGAGGTCGGCACCGTCGCCGCCGTCGAGAATTTTGGAGCAGGCGACCTTCTCGAGATCGAGCGGACCGGCGGGAAGAAGGTGATGATACCCTTCAAGCCGACCGTCGCCGACCTTGAGGACGGCAAGATCGTCGTCGACCCGGCTTTCGTGGCCTGACTTCACCGCATCAGCGGCTTTTCTTTCGCCAGATCGTTACGGATCGTAGTTGCGGCGACGCCGCCTTCGCCCATGGCATGGCTGATCTGATCGAGGCCGATGACGACATCGCCGGCCGCGTAGAGACCGGGGACGCTGGTGCGCTGATGGCTATCGACCAAGACGCAGCCTCCCTCGGATAGCGAGGCACCCACCTGTTCCGCGAGCTCGGTGTGTGTGTCCGACCCGAGTGCGGGATAGACGCTGTCGAACGTATAATGCCCTTCCGCCGTGTCGAGCGTGATACAGCCGCCGTCGAGCGCGACAGCCTGACACGGACCGTCAACGGTCCGGATGCCATAGTCTTGGAGCCTGGCCTGATCCTCAGCGTCAAGCTCATGCGCCTTGTCCGGCGCGATCAGGGTGATGTCGGCGGTGTAGCCGCGCAGGAACACCGCCTCCGCGACGCCGTGCGACCCGCTGCCGATGACGCCGACCTTCTTGTCGGTCACTTCATAGCCGTCGCAGATCGGGCAATAGCGGATCAGCCCCTTCGATAGCGCCTCGTCGTGCAAGTCCTCGTCCATCGGCGGACGGCGATTGGTGACGCCGGTGGCGAGCAGAACGGTGCGGGCGGTGACGGGTCCACCGCCCCATTCCGCTTCGAAGCCGCCTTCGATCCTGTCCAGCCGCGTCACCCGCCCGGTTTCGATGGAGGCGCCATATTTCTGCGCCTGCGCCTTCATCGCCGTGAGCAGATCCTTTCCCGAAATGCCGTCGGGATAGCCCGCATGATTGCGGGTGAGGGGGATCCAGTTTGCGCGGCTCTTGCCCGCATCCACCACTTTCAGCTTCAGGTGGAAGCGGACGAGGTAGATGGCGGCGGTCAGGCCCGCTGGCCCGCCGCCCACGATCAGGCAATCAAAGTCCGTCTGGCCCATGGCGACCGAAGTCCCTATGGCCGTTATAGTTCCGAGATATTGCTCGGCGCGGAGCAGTTTGAGCCTTTGAAAAATGACACCCACGGAAATTGCTGTCGCAGAAACGATGTCGCGCCACGGATTTAAGTTGCCGATGGAGCAGATCGCTCCTGAAACGGCAATGTCGCAAGATGCCCTTATTGATGGCATCGACGTCGATGATTTCGTTTGGGATTTAGAAGCGCAGTTCGGCTCGGTCGTTTGGTCCGTCCCGTGGGGTCGTTTCTCGGATCAGACCACTAGTTTTCGGGGTTGCGGCTGCGCATTGCTTCCATTCTGGACAATATGGCGTGTATTTTGGTGGCCTTTCGAAGGCCGCCTCATTCCTTTGCCGAAGGAAGCTGAGGAACGCCTGACAGTTAGGCATCTAGCGAAAGTGTTGGATGAAGGGGCTTGGTGCGAACCAGAGGAGGTTTTGCCATGAGCTGGGCCGCCGCCATCCTGACTCTTTATCCCGAGATGTTCCCTGGGCCGCTTGGGCTTAGCCTGGCGGGTCGCGCACTTGCGGAGGGCAAATGGTCGCTCGACACCGTGCAGATCCGCGATTTCGCGACGGACAGGCATCGCTCCGTCGACGACACGCCCGCCGGCGGCGGGGCGGGCATGGTGATGCGGGCCGACGTGCTCGGCGCGGCGGTGGATCATGCGCTTGCCCGCCAGCCGCGGGCGCCATTGCTCGCCATGACGCCGCGCGGGCGCCCGCTTGCCCAGGATTTCGTCCGCGAGCTTGCGGCAGGCCCCGGCGTCTCCATTCTTTGCGGCCGGTTCGAAGGGATGGACGAGCGCCTGTTCGAAGCGCGGCCGATCCTTCCGGTCTCGATCGGCGACTATGTGCTCTCCGGCGGCGAAACGGCGGCCATCGTCCTTCTGGACGCTTGCGTTCGCCTGCTTCCTGGCGTAATGGGCGCGGCCTTGAGCGGTGAGGAAGAAAGCTTCGAAGGCGGCCTCCTCGAATATCCGCAATATACCCGACCTAATATATGGGAAGGGCGCATGATCCCCGAAGTGCTGCGATCGGGGGATCATGCGAAGATCGCCGCCTGGCGGAAGGCCAGGTCGATCGAAGACACACGGCTAAGGCGGCCGGACTTGATGGAGCGTCATGGGGACGCTTCCGGTCGGTCGCCCTCTGGTGCGCGGCACGAAGATTGAAGGTTAGACAGATGAACCTGATCCAGACCCTCGAGGCCGAGGCCATCGAGCAGTTCAACAGCAGCAAGACGATTCCCGAATTTCGCCCGGGCGATACGCTGAAAGTCGGCGTGAAGGTGGTCGAAGGCGACCGCACCCGCGTGCAGAATTACGAAGGGGTGTGCATCGCCCGCGCCAACCGGGGCCTCGGCTCCTCCTTCACCGTCCGCAAGATCAGCTTCGGCGAAGGCGTCGAGCGCGTGTTCCCGCTCTACAGCCCGAACATCGATTCGATCGAGGTCGTCCGCCGCGGCGCCGTCCGTCGCGCGAAACTCTATTATCTGCGCGGCCGCACCGGCAAGTCGGCCCGTATCGCGGAGCGTCGCGACACGCGCGGAGACGCCAATCAGAGCTGATCCGGCGTTCCAGCCTGAAATAAGCAAAAGGGCGCGGAAGCATCGGCTTCCGCGCCCTTTTTCGTGCGGGTCCACCAGCTGCCTAACGCGGCGCGTCCCTCTCTACGGTTCGAGTGTAGAGATGCCAGGTGGCGTAGCCGAGCCAAGGCAGCACAAAGGCCAGGCCGATGAAGAAAGGAATGGATCCCAGAACCAACAGCAAGCCGATGATGGCGCCCCAGCGCAACATGACGGGACGGTTTTCACGAAAGGCGGCAATGGAGGTTCGGACGGCGGCCCCCGCCGATCCGCCGCGATCGACCAGCATGGGCAGGGAAACCACACTGATCGCCAGTACGGCAACCGCGAAAAGTGCGCCCGCGAGATTCCCGAACAGGATGAGAGCCCAGCCTTCGTTCGTGGTGAACAGCCGTTCAACGAAAGCGCCGGGAGAGTCCGGAACATGCCAGCCCCAAAGGAGGATGTAGAGCAAGGCCGCCGTCAGAACCCAGAGTGCGAAAATGAGCAGGAGAAGAAGGGCGATGGAGAGAATTTCGCCTCCTGCGCCGCTTCGCTCGACATCGAAGAAATGCCGCCAATCCGATTCCAGCCCCATCTCGCGGCGGCGGGCCAATTCGTAATAGCCGACGGCGGCGACCGGCCCCATCAGGCTGAGCCCCGCCGCGACGGGAAAGAAGAGGGGCAGAAAGGGGCCGCCAAGCATGAGGACGGCCGCGAAGAAGCCGATAAGCGGATAGAGCAGGCCTGCGATCAGGATATCGCCGCGCTTGGCGAGAAAATCGTCCAGCCCCTGCCGTAACGATAGGCGTAAATCGTCATTCGTGATCCTGCGCACGGGCAGAGCGCGTGGAACGGAACTGGATCGCACGGAATGGGCAAGGACCATATCGGCTCTCCTCAATCGCAGAGAGGGCGTCATCCGGCCTATGCAGCGAGCCGGAGGCCGCCTTCCCGAGACTCGCTTTTACCACAAGCGATCGCCGCGCGCGAGCGACGAAGCGAACTATCTATCGAAAGTTATGGTATTTTTTTCCTTTCGGCGAATGGCGGGAATTCCTTAGGGCATCTACATAGGAGGGGACTCGAGAGCAGGGGCAGCCACGAGCCAGGGCCCCGTCCGCGTTTCCCTTTGCGCGGGCGGGGCTCTTCCTTTTTCCGCTATCTTTACAAGGAAGCCGCGTGCGCTACGAAGCGGCATGCGTTTCTCCCCCCTGGTTCTGGCCGCCGCAATGGCCTCTGCCGCCTTTCCCGTTCATGCCGAAGAGTTGACGCTCGACCGGATATTCCAAAGCCCCGACCTCAACGGCCCGAGCCCGCGGCTCGCCCGGCTGTCGCCGGGCGGGCGGCTTGTGACCCTGCTGCGCAATCGCGCGGAGGACAAGGATCGCTACGATCTTTGGGCCATCGACGCCGATACCGGCGCGGCGCGGATGCTGGTCGATTCCCTGAAGGTCGGGTCTGGCGCGGAATTGTCCGAAGAGGAAAAAATGCGGCGCGAACGTGCCCGGGTGAGCGGCACCAAGGGCATCGTCGCTTATGACTGGGCGCCGGACGGCAAGGCGATCCTGGTGCCGCTGGACGGCGACCTGTTCGTTGCGGTCCTGGGCGGCGACGTGCGCCGCATCACCGAAACGCCGGAGACGGAGGTGGATGCGCAGGTTTCCGAAACCGGGCGCTACGTTTCCTTCGTGCGCGACCAGAATCTCTTCGTCTCCGATCTTGCCGGAAAGGCGACCCAGCTCACCACGGACGGTGGCGGCACCCTCTCCTGGGGATCGGCCGAATTCGTCGCGCAGGAGGAAATGGACCGGACGACCGGCCATTGGTGGTCGCCGGACGATCGCTACCTCGCCGTCGCGCGTGTCGACGAAAGCCCAGTCAAGGTCGTGACCCGCGCCGCCATCGGCGCCGGCGGCACGCGGGTCTATGAGCAGCGTTATCCGGCGGCGGGCACGCCCAATGCCATTGTCGATCTCTATGTGATGCGGCCCGACGGTTCGTCGCGGGTGAAGGTCGATCTTGGCGCCAATCCGGATATCTACCTCGCCCGCGTCGATTGGACGCCGGACGGCAAGACTTTGCTCGTTCAGCGCGAAAGCCGGGACCAGATGACGCTGGATCTCCTCGCCGTCGATCCGGAGACGGGCGCCTCCCGCATCCTGTTCACCGAAACGGCGAAGACCTGGATCAACCTGCACGACAATCTCCGCGCCTTGAAGGACGGCAGTTTGCTGTGGTCGTCGGAACGGTCCGGCTACAGCCACCTCTATCGCTGGAAGAACGGAAGGTGGACGCAGCTTACCTCCGGCAACTGGATGGTGAATGCCGTTGAGGGCGTGGATGAGGGCAAGGGCCTCGTCTACTTCACCGCCAACAAGGATACGCCGCTCGAACAACATCTTTATGTCGCGCGGCTGGACCGGAAGACGGAGCCAAAGCGGCTCACCGAAAGCGGTTATTGGAACGCCGCCGCCATGGACAAGGCGGCGCGCCGGGCAATCGTGACCCGCTCCGGTCCGTCGCAACCGAGCCAAGTGTATCTGACCGATACAAATGGCAAGCGCGTCGCTTGGATCGAGCAGAATGCGCTGGACGCCAATCACCCTTATGCGCCCTATCTCGCCAGCCATGCCGTTCCGCAATTCGGAACGATCAAGGCGGAGGATGGCAGCGACCTTCACTACAAGATGCTGACGCCCAAGATGGAGGCAGGGAAGCGCTATCCGGTCTTCGTCCAGGTCTATGGCGGGCCTGGCGCCGGGCGGCAGGTGACGCGCGCTTGGGCGGGCGCGTTGCAGCAATATCTGGTGGATAAGGGCTGGATCGTCTTCTCCGTCGACGGGCGCGGTACCCCCGCGCGCGGCAAGGCGTTCGAGGATCATATCTATCGCGCCATGGGCAGCGTCGAGGTCAAGGACCAGCTCGCGGGCGTGGATTTCCTGAAAGACCAGCCCTTCGTCGATCCGGATCGGATCGCCGTCTATGGCTGGTCCTATGGCGGTTACATGACCTTGAAGCTGCTCGAAGGCCTGCCCGGCGTCTATGCGGCGGGCGTGGCCGGGGCGCCGGTGACGCGTTGGGAGCTGTACGACACCCATTATACCGAACGCTACATGGGCAATCCCCTGGGCGCGGACGCGGCGGCTTATGAGAAGTCCAGCAATATTCCCAACGCCTCGAAAATCGCCGATCCGATCCTCCTCATCCACGGCATGGCGGACGACAATGTGGTGTTCGACAACATGACGGCGCTGATGGGCGAGATGCAGGGCAAGAAGGTGCCATTCGAACTGATGGTCTATCCCGGCGCCACCCACCGCGTGTCGGGCGAAGGGCCGCAAGTCCATATGTGGAAGACGATCGAGCGGTTTTTGAACCGCGAGGTGAAGGCAAAACCCTGATTGTGCTCCGGCGAAGGCCGGAGCCCAGTCTTTCCGCCGGTGCCGCTGGGTTCCGGCCTGCGCCGGAACACGATCAGCCCTTCCCCTCGGGCCGTCCGCATCCTAGATGGCGTCAAACCTCTAATTGGAGTGAGACCATGGGATACCGGGTCGTTGTTGTCGGCGCGACGGGAAATGTCGGCCGGGAGATGCTGAACATCCTCGCCGAACGGCAATTCCCGCTGGACGAAGTCGCGGCGGTGGCCTCGGCGCGCTCGACGGGCGACGAGATCGATTTCGGCGACAGCGGAGAGACGCTGCGGGTCAAGAATCTGGAGCATTTCGATTTTGCAGGCTGGGACATCGCCCTGTTCGCGGCAGGATCCGAAGCCTCGAAAATCTATGCGCCGAAGGCCGCGGCGGCGGGGTGCGTCGTCATCGACAACAGCTCGCTCTACCGCATGGACCCCGACGTGCCGTTGATCGTGCCGGAAGTGAACCCGGAAGCGATCGCGGATTACCGCAAGAAGAACATCATCGCGAACCCGAATTGTTCGACCGCGCAGATGGTCGTGGCATTGAAACCTCTCCACGACGCCGCGACGATCAAGCGCGTGGTGGTCGCGACCTATCAGTCCGTGTCTGGCGCGGGCAAGGACGGCATGGACGAGTTGTTCGAGCAGAGCCGCAACATCTTCGTCGGCGACACGGCCGAGCCGAAGAAATTCACCAAACAGATCGCTTTCAACGTCATTCCGCATATCGACAGCTTCCTTGACGACGGGTCGACCAAGGAAGAATGGAAGATGGTGGTCGAAACGAAGAAGATCCTCGATCCCAAGATCAAGGTGACGGCGACGTGCGTCCGCGTGCCCGTCTTCGTCGGCCATTCCGAAGCGATCAATATCGAGTTCGAGGATGAGTTGAGCGCCGCCGACGCGCAGAAGATCCTGCGCGAGGCGCCGGGCGTGATGCTCGTCGATAAGCGTGAGGATGGTGGCTACGTGACGCCGGTGGAAGCGGTCGGCGAATATGCGACCTATGTCAGCCGCGTGCGCGAGGATTCGACCGTCGACAACGGCTTGTCGCTCTGGTGCGTGTCCGACAACCTCCGCAAGGGCGCGGCACTGAACGCGGTGCAAATCGCCGAACTGCTGGGGCGGAAGCATCTCCAGAAGGCGGGCTGATCGTGACGGAGATGACCGGTGGCTGCACGTGCGGGAAGATCCGCTACTCGGCCGATATCGCGAATGATGAAGCCTATCTCTGCCATTGCCGCATGTGCCAGCGCGCGTCGGGCAACGTATCGCTCGCGATGAAGAATGTGAAGAAGGCTGATGTGCGGTGGGAGGGGGAGCCCGACTATTACCAATCCTCCCCAATCGCCCGGCGCGGCTTTTGTTCGACCTGCGGGACGTCGCTGACCTTCGAATTTCCGGACAGCGCGAATATGGATTTGACGGTGGCCTCCTTCGACGATCCCTCCCGCTTTCGCCCCGTCCATCATTTCGGCGCGGAGAGCATTCATCGGGCGTGGCTCAATACCCAAGGCCTGAAGGAAATCCGGACCGAAGAGCATCAGGGCCTTGTCGACCGCTGGATGAAGACCGTTGGCAAGCTCCCCGACTGATCTGAAGGTTCATCACTTCACCGCCCACGACGGCGTGCGGCTCGCCTATAGGGAAATGGGGGAAGGGCGCCCGCTCGTCCTCATCCATGGCTATTTCTCCAACGCCTGGACGAACTGGATTCGTTACGGCCACGCGGAGAAGATCGCGGCGGCGGGTTTCCGCGTCATCATGCCGGACCTGCGCGGCCATGGCGACAGCGGCAAGCCGCACGATCCCGCTTTTTACACGCCCGACGTGCTGGCCCGCGACGGCTTCGATCTCATCGCCCATCTTGGCCTCACCGATTATGATCTTGCCGGCTATTCGCTGGGCGCGCGGACGTGCGTGCGGATGCTGGCCCAAGGCGCGAAGCCCCGCCGTGTCGTGCTGTCCGGCATGGGGCTGGACGGCATCCTCGATACGCAGGGGCGCGGCAGTTATTTCCGCAACGTGCTGACCAACCTCGGTTCGTTCGACCGGGGATCGTCGGAATGGATGACCGAAGCCTTTCTCAAGACGACCGGCGGCGACCCCCAGGCGCTGTTGCTGATCCTCGATAGCTTCGCCGACACCACCCGTGCGGAGCTTGCCGGGATCGATGTGCCGGTCCTCGTCGTGAATGGCGAGGATGACGACGACAACGGATCGGGCGCTGCGTTGGCGGAGGCGTTGCCTGACGCGCGGTTCGTGACGGTGCCCGGCAATCACATGAGCGCGGTCGTAAAAGCCGAGCTGGGCCAGGCCATTGCCGGTTTTCTCGCCGCTTGACCGGAGCCGCGCACCGCGTCCAGAGTAAGCGCAACCACGAACAAAGAGGATGCTTTCATGAAAGCCGCTGTCTCGACTCTTGCCCTTGCCACCTTCCTCGCCTTCGGCGCCCCGGCCGCCGCGCAGCAGGCCGCTGCACAGTCCGCCGCGCCGACCGTGGCCGATGCGGACGCTTTCGTCGCGCGGGCCGAAAAGGAGCTGAGCGGCTTTTCGGTCATCAGCAACCGCGCCCAATGGGTGAACAATACCTATATCACCGACGATACCGATGCGCTCGCCGCCTATTTCGGCACGATCGGCACCGAAATGTCGGTGAAATTCGCCAACGAGGCCGCGAAGTTCAATGACGTGCAGGGCCTGAGCTACGACACCAAGCGGAAGCTCGACTTCCTGCGCGGCGGCCTCGTCCTCCCGGCGCCGACAACTCCCGGTGCCGCCGCGGAATTGAATGAAATCGCGACCCGCCTCAATTCGACCTACGGCAAGGGCCGCGGCACGCTGAACGGAGAGGTCAAGACCGGCAACGACCTCGAGGAGCTGATGGGTACCGTCCGCGATCCCGAGGATCTGAAGGAAATGTGGACGAGCTGGCACACCAATGTCGGAACGCCAATGCGCGCCGATTACCAGCGCCTGGTCGAAATCGCGAACCAGGGCGCGAAGGAACTGGGCTTCGCCGACACCGGGGCGATGTGGCGCTCGGGCTATGACATGGACCCGGACGCCTTCGCGGCGATGATGGACAAATTGTGGGGCGAGGTGAAGCCGCTCTACGACGACCTTCATTGCTACACGCGCACCAAATTGAACGAGAAATATGGCGATGCGGTCCAGGCCAAGACCGGCCCGATCCGCGCCGACCTCTTGGGCAATATGTGGGCGCAGGAATGGGGCAATATCTATGATATCGTCGCGCCCAAGGGCGCGGGCGACATCGGATACGATTTGACCGAATTGCTCGTGTCGAACAATTACGACGCGACGAAGATCGTGAAGACGGGCGAAGGCTTTTTCAGCTCGCTAGGCTTCGCGCCGCTCCCCGAAACCTTCTGGCAGCGTTCGATGATCACCGCGCCGCGCGACCGCGAAGTGGTGTGCCACGCTTCGGCCTGGGACGTCGACAATGTCGATGATCTGCGCATCAAGATGTGCACGAAGGTCAATGCGACCGATTTCGTGACCGTCCACCACGAGCTTGGCCACAATTATTACCAGCGCGCCTACAACAAGCAGCCCTATCTTTATCTGAACAGCGCCAATGACGGTTTTCACGAGGCGATCGGCGACACGATCGCATTGAGCGTCACGCCGGAATATCTGACCCAGATCGGCCTTCTCAACAAGTCGCAAGTGCCGTCGGCGGACAAGGATATCGGCCTGCTGCTCAATCAGGCGATGGACAAGGTCGCCTTCCTGCCCTTCGGCCTGATGGTCGACAAATGGCGCTGGGGCGTGTTCAGCGGCGCGACCTCGCCCGCCAATTACAACAAGTCCTGGAACGACCTGCGCCTCCAATATCAGGGCATCGTGCCCCCGGTCGAGCGGACCGAAGCGCAGTTCGACCCGGGCGCCAAATATCATATTCCGGGCAACACGCCTTATGCCCGCTACTTCCTCGCCCGCATCCTCCAGTTCCAATTCTACAAGGCGGCGTGCGACCAGGCGGGCTGGAAGGGGCCGCTTCATCGTTGTTCCTTCTACGGCAACAAGGAAGTCGGCCAGAAGCTGAACGCGATGCTCGAAATGGGCGCCTCGCGCCCGTGGCCGGAAGCCTTGCAGACCTTCACCGGAACGAAGCAGATGTCGGGCAAGGCGATGCTCGAATATTTCCGTCCGCTGCAGGGCTGGCTGAAGCAGCAGAATAAGGGGAAGCAATGCGGCTGGTGAAATCCGGCACTGGCAATCCTCCCGTAAATGGTTAATTCAGCGGGGGCGGGGCAGGGATGCTCCGTCCCCGTTTCACTTTGCCCTTTGGAGAAAGCCGTCGATGAAAACGGCGCCCTTGATCCTATACGTTGCACTGGCCTTGCCGTCCGCCGCATCGGCCGCCGTCCCGGTCTGGAATCCGAAAGCGCCGGAGAACCGGCAGGTTCTGCCCGCATTCACTGTGGCCAATGTCGGCGAGATCTTGCGCGCGATCGGCGCCCGCCATCAGTCGGTCGGCACGGCCGCCGCACCGCGCATCAACGTGCAGTTCCAGAATGGACGCAAGGCGACCTTGCTGCTGAGTTCCTGCGCGGGCGCGAATTGCAAGGCGATGAGCATCCAGTCATCCTGGACCAAAATTTCAAAGGCGCCGCCCCAGCAGGTATCGGCCGCGATCGAGGGGTTCAACCACCGATATGCTTTCGCCAAAGTCTATCTGTCGCCGTCCGGCAATCCGTCGATGCAGCGTTATCTGACCGCCGATTACGGGTTTATCCGGGGCGACTTGGCGGTCAATCTTCTCGTCTTCGCCAGTCAGGTCGACAAATTCGCCACCAGCGTTTTGCTCCCTCTGGAGAAATAGCGTCAGATCCGAATATCCTCGGCGGTCGGTATATGATGGCCGCCTCCGGTTTCTCCAAACCTCACAGGAGCGGGTTGGGTACCTTTCTGATGCCGCAGCCTCTCTGAAGAAAAGTCTCGGCGCCGTGCCGCGGCCTTGCGGCCAGAGAGGAAACCTGCGGCCGCGATCGCGATGCCGGCCAGCACGGCCGCCGTCGCGACCGGGTGCATCTGCGCCTTCAGCGTGATGCTGTGGCGGCGGACATATTGATCTTGGCTCGATTCGATCCGCCCATCCCTCCGGGCTTGGAAAAGATTGTCCTTTACTCCGGGCGGCGGCGGTTGGCTGGTGCTTTGCGCCTTTTCGAAAAAGGCTTCCATGATCCTGTCCGTCGTGCGTGGAAACAGTCCCGCGAGCTTCGTCAGGACGAGGCCTTGGCCGCCGACGGTCATCGTGCGCTTGCGGTTCGCGGCGGCAAAGCAGATCGCTTCCGCGACGAGACGGGGATCGTAGGCGGTCGGCGGAATGGCGGCATGTTTCGCCAATTTGTCGCGCGCATGTTCGGGATAGGGGGTGTGGATGCCGGCCGGCTTGATGAGCGTCACCGATACCGGCGCCTTCTCCATCTCCAATTCCATGCGCAGGCTCTCGGTAAAGCCTTGAACCGCGTGCTTCATCGCCGAATAGGCGCCCTGAAGCGGAGCAGCGCGATCCGAGAGGATGGAGCCGATATTGACGATCGCCCCGCCGCCGCGCCGCTTCAGGTATGCGGCGGCGAAGAGAGAGGCTCCGGCAAGGCCGAAATAGCCGATGTCGAAGATCTGCCGATGCTCGCTCATCGTCGTGCTGTCTAAGCGGCCGAGAATGGCGACGGCGGCATTGTTCACCCAGGTGTCGAAGCCGCCGAAAGCCTGATCGGCGACGCTGGCGATGCGGTGTGGCGCGCCTTCGTCCGCCATGTCGGCGGCGATGAAGATGGCTCTTCCGCCGTCCTTGCCGTTAATCTCCTTCGCGGCTTCCCTAAGCGCGTCCTGATTGCGCGCGACGAGGACGACATTGGCGCCGCGTGCCGCAGCCAGGTGGGCCGTCGCCAGGCCGATGCCGCTGGAAGCGCCCGTCACGACGATCGTCTGCTCTTCGATTGGTTTCAGCCGCCAGGCCATCGCGCGTCTCCTCGCATGCATTGCAGAGGGCAATGCGGCGAACAGGCGCGGGTTGCGGCGCAGGAGGCAGGCTGAAGGTTTGGGAAGACGGTTTGAGAGATGCCCCTCTCCCGGGAGGAGAGGGGCCAAGGCCAGTTAAAGGCGTTCGATCATGTAATCGGCGCTGCTCACGTTGAAAGCCCCGGGTTCTTCGACATTGAGCTGCTCGACGACGCCGTCATTGACGACCATGGAATAACGCTGTCCGCGCGTGCCCATGCCGAATTTGGAGCCGTCCATGGTGAGGCCCACGGCTTTGGCGAAATCGCCATTGCCGTCGGCGAGCATCGTGACCTTGCCGTCCACTTCGGCGCCCTTGCCCCAAGCGCCCATCACGAAGGCGTCGTTGACGGCCGTGCAGGCGATTTCGTCGACGCCCTTGCCCTTGATATCACCGGCCTTCTCGACAAAGCCCGGCAAATGGCGGGCCGAGCAGGTCGGGGTAAAAGCGCCGGGCACCGAGAAGAGCGCGACGCGGCGCCCCTTGAAATAATCCTCGCTGCTCACCTGCTCGGGTCCTTCCGCCGTCACCTTGGTAAGCATGGTCGAAGGCACGCGATCGCCGACTTGAATGGTCATTGTGACTCTCCTCTTCGTAGGTTGAAACCGTTCCGGCTCCCTAACAGGGCGCCTGCCCGACGAACAGGGGCGATACGGTTGAGAACGGCGGCCCAAAGCCTATGTTCCTAGCCATGGACAGCCCCAAATTCCTCGCCGGTCAGTTCCTGCTGGCCATGCCCGGCATAGGCGATCCGCGTTTTGAAAGGGCGGTGGTGGCGGTCTGCGCGCATGACGAGGACGGCGCGCTCGGTATCGGTCTTGGCCGCGTCGTGCCGCGCTTGCATTTCCACGATCTGTTGAAGCAGCTGGACATCGACCCGGGCGTTGCGCCCAACACCGTCATCCATCAGGGCGGGCCCGTCGAGCCCCAACGGGGCTTCATCCTCCACTCGCGCGATTGGGGCGGGGAGGGGAGCGTCGATGTCGCCGGCCAATGGTGCCTTTCCGCGACGCTCGACATTCTGAAAGCGCTCGCAGCGGGGCGCGGCCCGAGCCGCTGGGTCGCGGCACTCGGCTATGCGGGCTGGGCGGCCGGGCAGCTGGACGAGGAAATGACGCGGCACGGCTGGTTCACGGTCGAGGGAACGGCGGAGCTCATGTTCGATTGCGATGTCAGTCAGCGCTGGGACCGGGCCTTCCAGGGTGCGGGCATCGATCCCCGTCTCCTCACCAGCGAATCCGGCACGGCCTAATCTTCGCCATTCATTACGTGGCGCAGGCGAAGTCACATATAAAGATATCTTTATATTTGCCTTCCAGGCGCTGCGCGGCTAGGGAGCGCGCAATGTCGGCCGCCCATTAAGCGGCCTTCTTTCATTTTCAGGAGACGCAGTGTGGCGACGCAGGCCCAGACCAGCTTCAACGATTATGTGATCACGGACATCGGCCTCGCCGGTTTCGGCCGCAAGGAGATCGAGATCGCCGAGACCGAAATGCCGGGCCTGATGGCGCTTCGTGCCGAATATGGCGCGTCGAAGCCGCTGAAGGGCGCTCGCATCACCGGATCGCTTCACATGACGATTCAGACCGCCGTGCTGATCGAAACCCTGATCGAACTCGGCGCCGATATCCGCTGGGCCTCGTGCAACATCTTCTCGACCCAGGATCACGCCGCCGCCGCCATCGCCGCGCGGGGCATCCCGGTCTTCGCCGTCAAGGGCGAGACGCTGGAGGAATATTGGGATTATGTCGTCAAGATTTTCGATTGGGGGCAGGACACAACCTGCAACATGATCCTCGACGATGGCGGCGATGCCACCATGTTCGCTCTGTGGGGCGCGCGCGTTGAGGCGGGGGAGGACTTGTTCGCGCCGACCAACGAGGAAGAGGAAATCTTCGTGGCGACGCTCAGGAAGTTCCTCGCCGAGCGTCCGGGCTACCTCACCAAGACGGTCGAGACGATCAAGGGCGTATCGGAAGAAACCACCACCGGCGTTCACCGCCTCTATGAGCTCGCCAAGAAGGGCAAGCTCCCATTCCCGGCGATTAACGTCAACGACAGCGTCACCAAGTCGAAATTCGACAATCTCTACGGCTGCAAGGAATCGCTGGTCGACGCCATCCGCCGCGCCACCGACGTGATGCTGGCCGGCAAGGTCGCGGTCGTCGCCGGCTTCGGCGATGTGGGCAAGGGCTCGGCCGCTTCGCTCCGCAACGGCGGCGCGCGCGTCTTGGTGACCGAAGTCGACCCGATCTGCGCGCTGCAGGCGGCGATGGAAGGCTATGAAGTCGTGACGATGGAGGAAGCCGCGACCCGCGCCGACATCTTCGTCACCGCGACCGGCAATGCCGACGTCATCACGCTCGATCACATGCGCGCGATGAAGAATATGGCGATCGTCTGTAACATCGGCCACTTCGACAGCGAGATCCAGATCGGCGCGCTCGGCAACATGAAGTGGACCGAGATCAAGCCGCAGGTCGATGAGGTCGAATTTCCGGACGGCAAGAAGATCATCGTCCTTGCCAAGGGCCGCCTCGTGAACCTGGGTTGCGCCACAGGCCACCCGAGCTTCGTGATGAGCTCGTCCTTCACCAACCAGGTGCTGGCGCAGATCGAGCTGTGGACCAAGAGCGAGAGCTATAAGAACGAAGTCTATGTTCTTCCCAAGCACCTCGACGAAAAGGTCGCGGCATTGCATCTTGAGAAGCTCGGCGTGAAGCTGTCCACCCTGACTCAGAAGCAGGCCGATTATATCGGCGTGCCGGTGGAAGGGCCGTTCAAGCCGGATCATTATCGCTATTGATGGAAGAAAGAAGGGGCGCCGAGGGTGCCCCTTTTTCTTGGATTAAGCGTTGCCGGTAAGATCGATGGGGCGCTGACGAATCCAGCGCGAAGCGATGAGTTTCGTGCCTTTGGTGACAGGAAGCCCGGCATGCCGGGCTGAATCATCCGGCGTGCCGTCCTGATTTGTGTTTCGGAAGAGGATGGCATCGCCGGCGCGCCCTGCGCACCTTGAGGTCGGGCGCGAGGAAATGGGTTTCTCCTCCCTCGAAATCATCGTTGAGGTAAATGAGAAAGGTCAGGATGCGCTGGTTCTTCTCGCCCGCCATGGCATCGCTGTGCGGCCTGTATTGCTGGCCCGATTGGTAGCGAAGAATTTGTTCCGCCAGAGTTTCGCTCGCGGCCGCTATCCTGCGATTGAGGGCATGTAGGGCGGGATTTTCCTGGGCGATCGGAAAGGCGGCGGCATCTGAGGTTCGAACCGGGTGCTGCATTCTTTGACCCGTTTCAGGATGGATGATGACGGACGGCTGGAACAAGGGGCATGGCGGCATCGATCAGATACTCGCATTCGGCTTGCGAGAGGAAGTTTCGGAACAACCTGATCTCAGGCCGGTCGCTGACCCGGTCGGCCGGGATGGGGCGAAGCGGATCGCCCTCGGCTGTAAGCTCCATTTTCGAAAACACACGCACTTGCTTTTGAACAGCTGGTAAAACCGGAAAATTCGCCTCGGCTGTTGCCGCGCTGGGAATTGCTTCTATGGTGGCGGCAGGCTGCAACACCTCGATGTCGGGGTAGGTACGATCAGTATTTCAAGTTCCACATTGGCGTTGCTGGGTGTTGCTGGTGGGCTGTGGCTGGCCGCTTTCGCCTGGTTGACGTGGCGGGCGGCAGGACGGCTTGGAGCGGTTAACGAGCAGCAAAGGCAGGCTTCTTCCGCCCAGGCCTTGCTGGCGAGCGGGCCGGGATTGCCGCTTATTATTTCCCCAAAAGGCAGCCTCGATGCGGACCCGAGTCTATGGGAACGATTTGGACTTAAGCGCGCGGCCGACAAAGGAGAGCTTCGCGCGCTGGACGAGAGCTTAGCGGAAAAGGTCGCGGCGATCCGCGCCTCCGGCGCTACCTTTACGCATATGCTGCGCCCTCGGGGCACGTCGCGCGTCTTCATTGTGCAGGGCGGCCCCGCTCCCGCGCCTTATGCGCCGGGAACGCTCCTCCTCTGGTTCATCGACATTACCGAGAGCGAACGGAAGATGGAGGTGTTGCATGGGCAGAACCAGCGCCTGTCCAGCACGCTCGATGCCCTGTCGGCGCTGATCGAGGCGGCACCGTTTCCGATGTGGTATCGCGGCCCCGACCTGCGCCTTGCCATGGTGAACGGAGCTTATGTGGCGGCGGTGGAAGCGCCCGATGCGCTGACGGCGGTCCAGTCCGGGCTCGAGCTGGTCGACGAGAGCGATGGAAAGAGCCCGCTCAGCCAAGCCGCGGCGGTGCGGGAAAAAGGAGAAGCGGTGGCGCGCACGGTCCCGGCGACCGTCGCCGGTCAGCGCAGGATGATGCGGGTCGTCGAATTGCCGCTCGGCGAAACGGGCGTTGCTGGCTATGCGATCGACGTCGAGGAGCGGGAGCAGGCCCGCGCCGACCTTGCGCGGTTCATGCGGGCGCAGCGCGACATGCTCGACCGGTTGTCGGCGGGCGTCGTCCAGTTCAGCCGCGACCGCAGCCTGACTTTCTACAACCGTCCCTTCGCACGGCTTTTCGCCTTGCCGCTCGACTGGCTTGCCGACCGCCCGGAATTCGATCGCCTGCTCGACCGCATGCGCGAGAATAGGCAGCTTCCCGAGGTGCGCGACTATCCGCAATGGAAGGAGGAGCATCGCGCCTGGTTCACGTCCGGCATGGCGGCGGAAGAAGAGGATTGGCTGCTGCCCGGCGGCACCCACTTGCGCGTCGTTGCGCAGCCGCTGCCCGATGGCGGCCTCTTGCTGATCTTCGAGGACAGAACGGAACAGCTGCAACTTGCGAGCGCGCGAGACACCCTGCTCCGCGTCAGGACCGCGACGTTCGACAACCTGTTCGAGGCGGTGGGGGTCTTTGCTTCCGATGGGCGTCTGCAGCTCTGGAACAACAGGTTCCGGCAGGTGTGGCAACTGGAGGAGGAGGAGCTTGCCGCCCATCCTCGCATCGACGCGCTGTCGACCCGGCTCGCCAAGAAGCTGAAAAATCGCAGCCAGGGCGCGTTGATCCGCGAAATGGTGCGCAGCGCGACGGTGGAGCGAAAGCAGCGCACGGGGCAGGTGCAGCTGACCGGCGGGCGGGACTTCGAATTCGCCGCCGTGCCGCTGCCCGACGGCAATGCGCTTTTCACGATGATCGACGTGACCGACAGCCGGATGATGGAAGCCGCCCTGCGCGAGCGGAACGAGGCGTTGGTCGAGGCGGACAAGCTGAAGACCGCCTTTGTGTCCAACATGAGCTATGAGCTGCGCACACCGCTCACCTCGATCGCCGGCTTCACCGAAATGCTGGCCAACGGCTATGCGGGCGCGCTGCCGAGCGCGGCCAACGATTATGTCCGCGCGATCCTCGATTCCGTGTCCCGCCTCTCCAGCCTGATCGACAATGTCCTCGATCTGACCCAGAGCGACAGCGGCAGCCTGCTTCTCGCAGAGGATCATGTCGATCTGGCGGCCATGTGCGCCGCGTCGGCGGAAGGCGTGCGCGAGGCGGCTGAGCGCAAGGCGATCATGCTCGATATCGGGATCGATCCGTCGGTGGGCATCGTCGCGGGGGATCAGCGCCGGTTGCGCCAATCACTCGACAATATCCTCACCAATGCGGTGGGCTATACCGATTTAGGCGGCAAGGTGTCGCTGCGCGCGGTCGGCGATGCGCGGGGCGCGTCGATCACCGTTACCGACAATGGGCGGGGGATCGCCGCCGCGGACCGCGAGCGCGTGTTCGACCGCTTCCATCGCACCGCCGCGGCGATGGGCGAGGGGGAATCGGCGCTCGGCCTCGGCCTGCCGCTCGCCAAGCAATTCGTCGAGGCGCATGGTGGGCGGATCGAGCTTCAATCCGAACTCGGCGCCGGAACCACCGTCACCATCCTCTTGCCCCGCCAGGCGGAAGCGGAAATCGCGTCATGATCCGGTTGGCGGGCGAGGGCGAGACCGAGGCGCTGGGCGGGCGGCTGGCCGCTGTGCTTCGCCCCGGCGACGTGGTCGCGCTTCATGGCGATCTCGGGGCAGGCAAGACCGCCTTCGCGCGCGGCGTCCTGCGCGGCCTGGATTTTGCGGGCGATGTCGCGAGCCCGACATTCCCGATCGTCCAGGT
This sequence comes from Sphingosinicella flava, assembly GCF_016025255.1. Classification (NCBI taxonomy): domain Bacteria; kingdom Pseudomonadati; phylum Pseudomonadota; class Alphaproteobacteria; order Sphingomonadales; family Sphingomicrobiaceae; genus Allosphingosinicella; species Allosphingosinicella flava. The sequence goes on along the minus strand of NZ_CP065592.1, from coordinate 793,966 downwards.
CTATGAAGTCCCGGATCTGCGCTTTCCGGTCTGGCACGTCGACCTTTATCGCATCGAGGATTCGGCCGAGCTTGAGGAACTGGCGCTGGACGATGCTCGTCATGACGCCGCTTTGCTGATCGAATGGCCGGAACGGCTGGGCGCGGCGCTGTGGCCCGACAGCCTTCAACTGTTTCTCGACCGCGATGGGGAGGATGCGCGCGCCTTGACAGCCTCCGTGCCGCCCGCTTGGGAAGGGAGATGGCCCCTCCCATGATTCCACCCGCCGCCGCGCCCGATTTCCTCGCCGCTCACGGCTGGGGCGGCGCCGAAATTCGCCCGCTTGCGGGGGATGCCTCCTTCCGCCGCTATTTTCGGGTTCACCGGGGCGATGACACCGCCGTCCTGATGGACGCGCCGCCCGAGCATGAGGATGTCGGGCCGTTCCTGAAGGTGGCCGGGCACCTGCTCGACCGGGGTTTCCTGCCGCCCCGGCCGCTGGCGGTCGACCGGGAACGGGGCCTACTGCTGCTCGAGGATTTCGGCGATGCGCGGGTCGGCCCGTTCCTGTGGCGGCATCCTGGGCACGAACGTGAGATTTACGAGAGCGCGGTGGACATTCTCGCCGCCCTCGCCAGCCAGCCCGCGCCCGCCGATATCCCGCCTTACGACGAGGCGGCGATGGCGCGCGAAGCCGCGCTGTTTCCCGAATGGTATGCGCCGGCCCTGACGCTGGAGGTGGACGAAGCCGGATATCGCGCCGCCTGGCAACGAACCTGGGCCGAGGTCGCGGCTGAAGCGGCGGCCAATCCGGTCATGGTCCTGCGCGATTATCATGCCGACAACCTGATGGTGCTGGAGGGGCGGCGCGAGCTCGGCCTGCTCGATTTCCAGGATGCGCTGGCGGGTCACTCGGCTTATGACCTCGTGTCCCTGCTGCAGGACGCGCGGCGGGACATCGCCCCGGCGCTGGAAGAAGAGATGCTGGCGCGGTTCGTGGAGAAAGCGGAGATCGCCGACCCTGACCGCTTCCGCGCCCATTATGAAGTGCTGGGCGCGCAGCGGAACACCAAGATCCTCGGCATCTTCACGCGCCTCTGGAAGCGCGACGGCAAAGGCCATTATCTCGACTTTCAACCGCGCGTCTGGGGCTATCTGGAGCGCAACCTCGCGCATCCGGCCCTCGCGCCCGTCAAAGACTGGTTCGATGCGAACGTCCCGTCGGACAAGCGTGCCGCGGCTTGGGAAGCGACGCGCGCATGAGCCGTTACAAGGCGCCATTGTCCCTGCGGCCCGATCCCGGCGGCACCGTGCCCCGCACGGCAATGGTGATGGCGGCGGGCCTTGGCAAAAGAATGCGGCCGCTCACCGCCACGCGGCCCAAGCCGCTGGTCGAGGTGGCGGGCAAGCCGCTCATCGATCATTGCTTCGACCGGCTGCGCGCCGCGGGCGTGGAACGGGCCGTCGTCAATGTCCATTACCTCGCCAATGCGCTCGAAGCTCATCTGAAGAATCGAGTGCAAGATATTGATATCGCGATTTCAGATGAGCGCGACCTGTTGCTCGAAACCGGCGGCGGCCTGGTCCGCGCCTTGCCCATGATCGATGCCGATCCGTTTCTCGTCGTCAATTCCGACAATCTCTGGGTGGATGGTCCCGTCGATACGCTTCGCCTGCTCGCGACGCACTGGAACGATGCGGACATGGACGCGCTGTTGCTGCTCGTTCCGTTCGCCCGCGCCAATTGCCATGGCGGAAAGGGTGATTTCCACTTGGATGCGATGGGGCGGGTGCGGCGCCCCAGGCGCGGGACGGTGGCGCCCTTCGTCTATACCGGCATTCAGATGATCGCGAAGCGGCTGATCGCCGACACGCCCGAAGGCCCGTTCTCGACGAATTTGCTGTGGGATCGCGCCATTGCGCAGGGCCGCTGCTTCGGCGCCGTGCATCAGGGATTGTGGTACGATGTCGGCACGCCGGCCGCGGTCAAGAAGACGGAAATGCTGCTCGGCAATGAATGAAGGACGCGGCCCAAGCGTCTACACGATCCCGCCGCACCGGGCTTTTGCCGACGCCCTGGCCGCCGGGCTGATCGCGCGGCACGGGAAGGACAAGACCGGCCTTGCGGGCGGCATCGTCCTCGTCCCCAACAATCGTGCCGCGCGCGCCATATCCGACGCCTTCGTGCGCCGGTCGGAGGGCGGATTGCTGCTGCCGCGCCTGGTTCCGGTGGGCGATCCCGATCTCGACGAGCGGATCGGCGGGGCGCTGGAGCCGCTGGAGAGCGATCCCATACCGCCCGCCGTCGAGCCGATGACGCGGCTGATGATCCTCGCCCGGCTCGTCGAAAGCCATATGCCGGGGGTGGACGCCGCCGAGGCGCTGCGCCTTGCCGCCGATCTTGGCCGGGCGCTCGATCAGCTTCTGGTGGAGGAAATCGATCCGGCGCGCCTGTTTGGCATCGTTGAAGAAGCGCCCGATCTTTCGGCCCATTGGCAGGCCTCGCTCGATCGCCTGCGCCTGATCCTCGAGGATTGGCCGCGCACGCTGCGCCGTCTAGGCCGCATTGATCTCGCCGACCGGCGCAACCGCCTGCTCGACGCCATGGCGAAACGGTGGCGCAGGGAGCCGCCGCCGGGTTTCGTCGTCGGGGCTGGCATCACCACCACCGCGCCCGCCGTTGCCCGCTTGCTCGGTGTCATCGCCCGATTGCCGAACGGCACGATCGTCTTTCCCGGCCTCGACCGCGCGATGCCGGAAGCGGAGTGGCAAGCGCTTGGCCCGCACGAAGCCGATCCCGAAACCGGCAGGCGGGCGCGATCCATCGAAACCCATCCCCAATATGCGCTGAAACTGCTGCTCGACCGCATGAGCGTCGGGCGCGGCGAGGTCGTGGACTGGCGCTGGGGCGGGGGCAGGGACGCGCCTGCCAGCCGCAGCCGCGCCATCGCCAACGCCATGGCGCCGGCCCGCTACACCGGCAAATGGCAAAGCCTGCGCGCGCGCGATCGCAGCCTGTCCGGCGTCAAGGCCCTGGAAGTCGCCGACCCCGCGCAGGAAGCCCAGGCCATCGCCATCCTCCTGCGCGAAGCGGTGGAGACGCCCGGCCGGACGGCGGCGCTGGTGACGCCCGACCGGATGCTCGCCCGCCGCGTATCCGCCCTACTCGAACGCTGGAACATCGTGGCGGATGACAGCGCCGGCCGCCCGCTTGGCCAGACGCCCCCCGGAACGCTCCTTCTCGCGATCGCGGAAGCGGCGGCGGAGCGGTTCGCGCCCGTGCCCTTGCTCGCGCTCCTCAAGCATCCGCTGGTCCGCCGGGGCGAGGCGCGCCAGGCGTGGCTGGAGGGCGTCCGCTATCTCGATCTCGCCTTGCGCGGCCCGCGCCCGGCTGCTGGGCTTTCCGGCATCGCGGCGCATCTCGCCGCCGTCGCTGGGCGGGAAGCTCCGGTCGCGCGCAAGGCCCTCGATTGGTGGCATGGGATCGCGCCCTTGCTCGCACCTTTGGAGCAAGGTTTCGATACGGGGGCGAGCCTCGCCCAGCGCTTCCAGCTTCTGCGCGAAACGGCCGAAGCGCTGGCGGGCGCGGAAGCCTGGGCCGGACCCGCCGGGCGCGCCGCCGCCGATCTGTTCGAGGAGATCGAGGTCGCGGCGCTCGGCGGGCCGAGAGGCAGCGATATGCGTACCTTCCCCGCATTGCTGACCCAGATCCTCTCCGGCGTCGCCGTCCGTCCGCCTTACGGGCAGCATCCGCGCATCTTCATCTGGGGCCTGATCGAGGCGCGGCTGCAGCAGGCGGACCTGATGATCCTGTCCGGCCTCAACGAGGGTACCTGGCCTTCTCTGCCCGCGCCCGATCCCTGGCTCGCGCCGCGCATTCGCGCCGACCTCGGCCTGCCGGGCCTCGATCGGCGGATCGGCCTTGCCGCTCACGATTTCGCGAGCGGGCTGGGCGGGCGCCAGGTCGTCGTGACGCGGGCGCGGCGCGATGCGCGGGCGCCCGCCGTCGCATCGCGTTTCTGGCTGCGGCTGGAGGCGATGACCGGCGGCATGACCCGTCTGCCGGCCCACCGGCGCTGGGCCGAGGCGCTCGACCGGCCGGATCGCTACACGCCCGCTTCGCGGCCCGCACCGCAGCCTCCGGCCGTCGAGCGTCCCAGCTCCATATCCGTGACCGATGTGGATCGCCTGAAGGCCGACCCTTTCGCCTTTTACGCGCGCAAGATGCTGGGCCTGTCGATGCTGGAGGAGGTCGATGCCGATCCTGGCCCGGCCTGGCGGGGCAGCGCTGTCCACGCCATTCTGGAAGCCTGGGCCAAGGAAGACGGCTGCGACCCCGCGAAATTGCGCCCGCGCGCAGAGGCTTTGCTCGCAGGCAGCGCCGCCCACCCGCTGATGAAGGCGCTTTGGCAGCCCCGGCTTCTCGAGGCGGTGGACTGGATCGCGGAGGAGGTGGCGCGGCTCAACGCAGAGGGGCGAAAGGTGCTGGCGGCGGAATGCAAGGGGAGGGCGCAGGTCGCGGGCATCGATTTGTTCGGGGTCGCCGACCGCATCGACCGGGCGGCCGATGGCGGTCTGACCATCGTCGACTATAAAACCGGCATGCCGCCCGCCTCGAAAGCGGTCGCGGCGGGCTATGCGTTGCAGCTCGGCCTTATCGGCTTGATCGCCGAACGCGGCGGCTTCGAAGGGATCGAGGGGAAGCCGGAGGGTTTCGAATATTGGTCGCTCGCCAAGAAAGGGGGGAGGCTCGGCTTCATCGCCAGCCCCGTCGGCGGGAAGACCGCCATCGATCCGGCGGATTTCACCGCTCTTGCCGCCGCCAATTTCGCCGATGCGGCCGCCCAATGGCTGACGGGCGATGCACCGTTCACCGCCAAGCTCCATCCCGAATATGCGCCTTACGGCGATTACGATCAGCTGATGCGCCTCGACGAATGGTATGGGCGCGAGGATTGAAGAAAGTGCGGGAGCCGCGATGGGCTCCCGCGATGGCGCGGCTTAATTGCCGTTGCCGGTGACGCCCCGCTCATAAAGCTGGATGCAGCTGTCGGCCGCGTCGCTGCGCGGGCAGGGGGGATAGCCGCTACGGCTGGTCGGCGTCGCCATGCCGCTCATCGCCGCATAACCGGATGCGTCGACGGGTTCGTAAGGGCCGCCCTGGCCCGTATAGGTGCCGCTGCCGTCGGCGGGCATGGTCATGCTGTCGTCCATGGCGGCGGTGGCGGTGCCGTTCATGTCCCGGTTCATGGCGAGGTTCGCGCTGGTGCGGACGCCGCGCTCGTAAAGCTGAATGCAGCGGTCGTCGCTTTCGGCGCCCGAGCAAGCCGGATAGGCCGACGTGACGGGCGTCGGGCTCCAGCTGCCATTGTTCCACATCATTTGTGCGGAGGCCGCGCTGCCCATCGACATGGCAACAGCGGCGAACATCATCATCTTGGTCTTCATCTCAAAGGCTCCCGTTTCGGCAGCCCATATGGGCGCCGTACACGCCCCCATGCTCTGTTGGGGATAAAACGAACCTTTGCGGCAAAAGTCTCCGGCGCCCCAATTCGGTTCTCGGCGCTTTCGAGGCGCGCGCGCGCCGGATGCTGCCTTGCGCGCGGCGAGCCGTTCAGCCGATTGGGTTATCCAAGGATGTGGGCGGCACGGAGAACCAGCGCGGGCCTTCCGCCGTCATATGGAAGCAATCTTCGATCCGCACGCCAAACTTGCCGGGGAAATAAAGACCCGGCTCGTTGGAAAAGCACATGCCGGGCGCGAGCGGAGTCGTTTCGCCATGGACGAGGTTCACCGGCTCATGCCCTTCAAGGCCGATGCCGTGCCCGGTGCGGTGCGACAGGCCGGGCAGCTTGTAGCGCGGGCCGTAACCCAAGCTCTCGTACCAGCCGCGCACGGCATCATCGACGCTGCCCGCGCTCGCGCCGATCTTCGCGGCGGCGTGTGCGACGCCCTGGCCGCGCCGCATCGTTTCCCAAACCTCGCGCTGCTCCTTCGTCGGCTCTCCGAACACGAAGGTGCGGGAAATGTCGGATTGATACCCTTCGACCGTGCAGCCGCTGTCCATCAGCACGATCCCGCCTTCCTGCACGACCTGCGGCTTTTCCGATCCATGCGGATAGGCCGACGCCTCGTTGAGCAGGACGAGCGCGAATTCCGGCGATCCGCCGAGCGCGGCCATCGCTTCGGTCATCATGCGCGAAATGTCGCGCGCCGCCATGCCCTTTTCGACCCGGGCGTGAACATGGCGATAGGCGGCCATGGTGATATCGCTCGCGACCTGCATCAGCGCGATCTCGGCGGGCGACTTGATCATCCGGCAGGCGCGGACGACCGGCGCGCCCGCCGTGACGCGTGCCTGGGGCAGAGCGTGGGCCAGCGCATCGCTGGCGAAGAAGCGCACCGTTTCTTCGATCCCGATATTGCCTTGGCCGAGCTTCCGGTCCTTCAGCCACCCGGCAACTAGGGCGATCGGATCCTCGTCCTCCTGCCACACACGCACATCGCCGGGCACCGCCAGGCTTTCCCGGATCGACGGCTCCTCGAAAAACGGCGTGACGATGCCGATATCGCCCTCCGCTGGGAGGATCGCCGCCGTCAGCCGCTCGCTCCGCCACCAGCGTATGCCGGTGAAATAAACGAGCGATGCGCCAGGCTCGATGAGGAGGGCGCTCATGCCCCTCTCGCGCATCAGCCGCTGCGCCTTCGCGATGCGCGCAAGCCGTTCCTCGCGCCCGATCGGCACGGCGCGCGCCGCGAAGTTGGGGAGTGCGGCACCCTGGGTCCAGCCCGGCACCGCCATCATCGCCGCCGCCCCGCTGCCTATCGCCAGAAAGTGCCGGCGGTCCGTTTCGATATTCATCCCCCGAAAGTCCCATGCTCGTCGATTTGTGCTGGCAGGATAAAGCTTTTGGCGATCCACTCAAGCAAGGGATGTGAAGGGAGGCAACATGAAGAAGCTATATTTGTTGGCCACGGCGATTGCGAGCTTTGCTGCACCGGCTGCGGCTCAAGAGTGGCCGGAAGACATGGCGCGGCCTGCCACCTATCCTTGGGAAGCGCTCTGGCCGCTCAACAATTCCGACGATGTCACCAAAATTCTGCTTGGCAGGTCTTATCTTGCGCAGAGCAGAAATTATTATGATTTCGCTACCGAGCGGCACCCTAGCGGGATGGCAGATAATTATTCCGTCAATGTACGTTTTCGCGCGGATTTGCCTGGCGGTAATATTGTGAGCCGGATCTCGGTCATGAACATCGGTGACACGGAAGCATTTACCGGCACCGGGATTAGTGGACAGGTCAAGCTTGTTGGAACGGAGCCGCTGGGCCCTCATACTTGCCGGCAGGTGGAATGGACAATGCGCAAAACGTCCAACGTGATCGTGGGCAACAAGGCTGGATATGTATCCAAACTTGAACTCTATTGCTTTGATCCCGCCAAGAAATCCTGGTTCCCGGTTAAGAATGCTACGTCGACAGCAGGCTAAACCTCTTTCCTCACCAGTTTGGCAGCGTCGCGGTTCCAGCCGGCCTTGCCTCACCGCTGCCGCGCCGCTCCGGTCTTCATCTCCGGAAAACCGCATGTTCGTCGATTCATGCTGGCAGAATAGAGCTTTGAAGGTCCAGTCGAAGCTGGAGGCGGGGGTATTTTGACTAGGGAGCGAGTATGAAGACCATGAAATTCGTCCTGGCCGGACTCGGCTTCGTTGCCGCCGCCGCGGGTGCGCAGGAATGGCCGGAAGATATGGCCCGGCCGGAGACCTATCCGTGGGAGACGCTGTGGCCGCTCAACAATCCCGATGATGTGACAATGCTCGTTTTGAGCGATGCGCAGAAGAAGGCGTTTAACGACTACACCGACTTCGCGATGGAACGCCATGCGTCGGGAATGGCGCGCCCCTTCCATCGGGAGGGGGATTATCGTCCTGAATTGAACGGCTACGGTATTTTACAGCGCATCAGCGAAATGAACGTTGGCGATGTGGAGACTTGGAAGGGCAAAGGCTATAACGGGCAATTCAAGCTCGTTGGGGCGGAGCTTGTCGGTCCCCACACTTGCCGCCAGGTAGAATGGACGATGAGCAACCCGACCAACGTCATTCGTGGCAATGCGGCGGGCAAGGCTGTGGCCTATAGGTTGTATTGCCTTAACCCCAAGAATGAGAAGTGGTTTGAGGTTCGCTGACCAGACCCCATCTGCATAAGCGATGATCTTAGCGGGTGACGAACGCTCCCGGCGGCTTCTATAGAAGGGACATGAGCGGGAGCGTTCGTTCGTGTTGAACAGGTTGAGGCCGCTTGCGCGGCTGGAGGGCGACCAGCTCCGCGCTTCGCATCCCGGCCATCACGCCGCTCTGTCCGCGTCGGCGGGGACGGGGAAAACTCATGTCTTGACCGCTCGGGTATTGCGCCTCCTGCTTCGCGGCGCCGATCCATCTTCCATTCTTTGCCTCACCTTCACGAAGGCTGGTGCTGCCGAGATGGCCGACCGCATCCATGCGCGGCTCGCTTATTGGGTGCGGTTGAAGGATACAGATTTGGGGCAGGAGCTGATCGCCCTTGGCGAAGATCCGGGGCCGGAAGGCAGGGCGCGGGCACGAACCCTTTTCGCCCGCGTGCTCGATGCCGCAGGCGGCGGGCTCCGCATTCAGACGATTCATGCTTTCTCGCAAGCGCTGCTCGCGGCTTTTCCCGCCGAAGCCGGGATGATTCCGGGCTTCAAGCCCCTCGACGGCCGGGAGGAAAAGCAGCTCGCACGGCAGACCCTGGCCGACTTGCTGGTTCGCGCCGAAACGGGTGGGAATCTCTCCCTGATCGCCGACGTGCAGTCGCTCAGCCATCGGCTGGGCGAGGCCGGGGCGGAAGGCTTCCTGATGCAATGCGCGCGGGCGCCGGACGCGATGGCGGCCCTCGGCGCGGCGCCTGGGATTGAGGCGCGGCTGCGGCGGGCCTTCGATCTTCCGTCCGGCAATATCGAAGAACGGATCGCAGGTCTTTGCGACGACGCCATGTTCGATCTCGGTTTGCTCGATCGCATTTCGGCCGCCAATCGCGCCTGGGGCACCGCGACGGGCCTCAAATGCTGCGAAGCGATCACGGCTTGGCGGGCACGCCATGCTGGTGAAAGGGCGGCGGCCTTATCGGACCTGGCCGAAATCGTGCTCCGCAAGGACGGTGAAATGCGCGCAGTCGCCAAAGGACAGATCGGCGCAGATCCCGATTATGAACGGCTCGCCGCCGACCTGGCGGAATGCTGCAAAACCCTAATCGAAATGCGGGCCAAGGCGGCTTTGGCAAAGGCGCTCGCGGCCGGGCTGCGCGCGGGGCAAGCCTTTGCTTTCGCTTATGCCGATGCCAAGCGCGCGGCGGGGGCGGTCGATTTCGACGATCTGATCCGGACCGCCGAAAGGCTGCTGCTGACGCCAGGCATGGGCGACTGGGTGCGTTACAAGCTCGACCAGCGCACCGATCATATCCTGATCGACGAAGCGCAGGACACGAACGAGCGGCAGTGGAACATCGTCCGCGCCCTCGCTCTGGAATTCTTCGCAGGCGAGGGCGCGCGCGGCGGCGGCGAATTCGAACCGCCGGGCAGGCGCACCATCTTCACCGTCGGCGATTACAAGCAGGCGATCTTCGGTTTCCAGGGCACCGATCCGGAAGCGTTCGAAGTCGCGCGCGCCTGGTTCGGGCGCGAGGCGGAGGCGGTGGCAACCCGCTTCCTCGACCTGTCGATCAGCCGCAGCTTCCGTTCCTCACCCGCCATCCTGTCTTTCGTCGACGCCTGGCTCGATGACCTGGGACCGCAAGGACTGGGGCTGCTCGCTCCGGCGGAGGCGCACGAAAGCCACCATCGCGGCCGGGCCGGTTCGGTGACGCTCTGGGCCCCCTTTACCGCCGAAGGCGGGGAGGGAGAGGAGATGGATGAAGGCGAGGAGGGGTGGATCGGCGATGCCACCCGCCGCTACGCCGCCGCGCTCGCCAAGCAGATCCGCAACTGGCTCGACCGGCCTTTCCTGGTGGCGGGCGGGAAACGGCCGCTGCGGCCGGAGGATATCCTGATCCTCGTCCGCCGCAGGAGCACGCTCGCCGGCCTGATCGTCGCGCGTCTGCATGCCGAAGGCGTGCCGGTGGCAGGCATCGACCGTCTGCTCCTCAACGCGCCCCTCGCCGTGCGCGACCTCATCGCAGCCATACGCTTCGCGCTTCAGCCGCTCGACGATCTCAACCTCGCCAACCTGCTCGTCTCGCCGCTCTTCGGTTGGACCCAGGATGCCCTTTATGCGGCGGCGCGCGGTCGTCAGGGCGCACTCTGGCCGCATCTCCGCGCCAAGGCGGGGGTGCCGGATACGGTGGAAGCTCTCGTCGGCCTCCTTGGCATGGCCGATCTGACGACGCCTCACCGCTTTCTTGAAACGATTCTGTCCGGTCCGATGCAGGGCAGGCGCAAGCTCATCGAGCGCCTGGGCCATGAAGCGCGCGACCCGATCGAGGAATTGCTCGCCGCCGCCCTGGATTTCGAAAGCAGGGGCACGCCGTCGCTTCAGGGTTTCCTCGACTGGTTCGCGCGCGGCGATGTCGAAATCGTGCGCGATCCTTCCGCGCCGCTCGACGCCGTCCGGGTCATGACCGTCCATGGGTCGAAAGGGCTTCAGGCGCCTGTCGTCATCCTTGCCGACGCAACGGTCGATCCGTCGCGGAAGCGGGAGAGCAAGGCAGCCTTGCGCTTGGACGGCGATCTAGAGGTGCCGGTCTTCCGGCCGCGCAAGGATGAACTGTTCGAGCCGATGAAATCCGGGATCGCAGCGCAGGAGGCGCGGGACCGCGCGGAGCATTGGCGCCTTCTCTACGTCGCGCTGACGCGGGCGGAGGAGCGGCTTTATATCGGCGGCGCGCTCGGCCCTGCCGACCGCAGCGGTCCGCCAGCCGACAGCTGGTATGCCGCCATCGAACGGACGCTGACCGGCCTTGGCGCGGAATGGCGGGACATGCCCCTGTGGCAGCGTGCCCGTATCCATGGCGAGACCGAAATGCCGGGGAGACGCTCCGTCGACGCCGCCCGGCAGGCTCCGCCGCCGCTTCCCGGGTGGCTGTTTCGCCCGGCGCCGGAGGAAGCGCGCCCGCCGCGACCATTGGCGCCTTCGTCGATCGCCGATGACGATGTCGCCGATCCGCCGCCTTCCCCGGCTCTTCGCCTTGCCGCCGAACGCGGCAAGCTGCTCCATCAATTGTTCGAGCGGCTGCCTGGCGTGCCGCCTGGCCTTCGTGCCCAACGCGCCGATGATTGGCTGGCGCGGGCGCGGGGCGTCGACGATTCCGCCTTGCGCAAGGAATTGGTGGACAGCGCCTGCGCGATCATCGCCGATCCGCGCTATCGCGACCTTTTCGGGACGGATGCCTTCGCCGAAGCCCCGATCGCGGCGGTGACACCCGACGGTTCGGTCATTTCCGGAACGGCGGACCGCCTGCTCATCGGCAAGGAGCGCATCCTCGTCGCCGATTTCAAGACCGGCCACCGTGCGCCGGCCGCGCCCGACGGCATTCCCGTACCTCATCTGCGCCAAATGGCGGCCTATGTCGCGGCCCTGGAAGTTATTTTTCCCGGCAAGAGGGTGGATGCGGCCTTGCTTTACACCAGCACGCCGGTGCTTCACCCGCTTCCCGCCGCCTTAATCGACCGCTACCGGCCCGGAGCGGCTTGAGGCGCGGCATTTGCTTTCCTAAATGCGACCCAAGATTCTTCAGGAGAACATCCATGGCTACCAAGACCGTCACCGACGCTTCCTTCCAGCAGGACGTGCTGGGCGCTTCCGGGCCCGTTCTGGTCGATTTTTGGGCGGAATGGTGCGGTCCGTGCCGGATGATCGCCCCGGCGCTCGAGGAGATCAGCAACGATCTCAATGGCAAGGTGACGATTGCCAAGATCAATATCGACGAAAACCCCGATGCTCCCGCCAAATATGGCGTGCGCGGCATCCCGACGATGATCCTGTTCAAGGACGGCCAGCCCGCCGCCACCAAGGTGGGCGCCGCTCCGAAGGGCGCGATCCAGAGCTGGATCGAGGGGCAGCTCTAACCCAACCCTCTCCCCGGTGAAGAAGGGATTAAAGAGGGGCATGGCCAATGCCGCTTCATACGGGTGACGAGATATGAAGGCGCTGCAACCCGCGCGCCTTCTTCTCCCTGGTTCAATTGACTTGCATGGGGTGTAACCCTACATCGCCCGCGACCATTTCGCGGGGCGCGGCGCGTCACGGCCGTCTGTGAAATAACACAATAGATTTAAGACAGGATCGCCCATGTTCGGCGGATTTGCCAAAGCCATTTTCGGATCTTCCAACGACCGCTACGTCCGTTCGCTCCGCAAGATCGTCGACAAGATCAATGCGCTCGAGCCCGAAATCCAGGCGATGAGCGACGAGGAATTGAAGGGCCAGACCGCGCGCTTCCGCGAGCGGTACGAGGCTGGCGAAACTCTCGACGCGCTCTTGCCCGAAGCCTTCGCCACCGTGCGCGAGGCATCGGTCCGCGTACTCGGCATGCGTCATTTCGACGTCCAGCTGATCGGCGGCATCGCGCTGCACCGGGGCGAGATCGCCGAAATGCGGACGGGCGAGGGCAAGACGCTGGTGGCGACGCTTCCCACCTATTTGAACGCCATTCCCGGCAACGGCGTCCACGTCGTCACGGTGAACGACTATCTCGCCCGCCGCGACGCGGACTGGATGGGGCAGGTCTACCGCTTCCTCGGCATGAGCGTCGGCGTGATCGTCCCGAACCTGAGCGACGTGCAGCGCCGCGACGCCTATCACAGCGACATCACCTACGCGACGAACAACGAGCTCGGTTTCGACTATCTTCGCGACAACATGAAGTACGACCGCGCGCAGATGGTGCAGCGGCCCTTCAACTACGCCATCGTCGACGAGGTGGACTCGATCCTGATCGACGAGGCGCGCACCCCGCTCATCATCTCCGGCCCGACCGACGACAAGTCCGAGCTTTACAAGAGCGTCGACGCCATCGTCCGGAACATGGTCCCGGAAGATTATGAGGTGGACGAGAAGCAGAAGTCCGTCGTCCTCACCGAAGACGGCACCGAGAAGATGGAGCGCCTGCTCGAGGAAGCGGGCCTGCTCGTCGGCGCCAACCTCTACGATTTCGAGAACACGCAGGTCGTCCACCACGTCAATCAGGCGCTGAAGGCGAACGTGATCTTCAAGGCCGACGTCGACTACCTGATCTACGAGGGCAAGGTCTGCATCATCGACGAATTCACCGGCCGCATGCTGGAAGGCCGCCGCTGGTCGGACGGCCTTCATCAGGCGGTCGAGGCCAAGGAAGGCGTCACCATCGAGCCGGAGAACCAGACGCTCGCCTCGATTACCTTCCAGAATTATTTCCGCATGTATCCGAAACTTTCGGGCATGACCGGCACCGCCGCGACGGAAGCGCCGGAATTTTACGACATCTACAAGATGAACGTCGTGACCATTCCGACGAACGTGCCGGTGCAGCGCCTCGACGAGGATGACGAATTCTACAAGAATCAGGCCGACAAGTTCGCCGCAATCACGACGGCGGTGAAGGAGAAGCAGGAGCTGGGGCAGCCGGTTCTGGTCGGCACCGTGTCGATCGAAAAATCGACCGCCTTGTCCAAATATTTCACCGCGGAGGGCATCAAGCACAATGTCCTCAACGCCAAATATCACGAGCAGGAAGCGCATATCGTGGCGCAGGCGGGCCGGATCGGCGCCGTCACCATCGCGACCAACATGGCGGGCCGCGGCACCGACATTCAGCTTGGCGGCAACCTCGAATTCCGCATGGCCGACGAGCATGCGGACCTGACGCACGGCACGCCCGAATATGACGCCAAAGCCGCCGAGATCCGCGCCGAGATCGCCGAGGAAAAGCAGCGCGTGCTCGCCGCGGGCGGCCTGTTCGTACTCGGCACCGAGCGGCACGAAAGCCGTCGCATCGACAATCAGCTGCGCGGCCGTTCGGGTCGCCAGGGCGATCCGGGCCTGTCGCGCTTCTACCTTTCCCTCGACGACGACCTGCTGCGGATATTTGGCCCGCAGACCATGTTTGCGCGCTTGATGAACAAGAATCTTGCCGACGGCGAGGCGATCGTGTCGCCCTGGATATCCAAGGCGATCGAGACCGCGCAGAAGAAGGTCGAGGCGCGCAATTACGACATCCGCAAGCAGGTCGTCGAATATGACGACGTGATGAACGATCAGCGCAAGGTCATTTACGAACAGCGCGCCGACATCATGGACGCCGAGACGGTGGGCGACGTGGTCGTCGACATGCGGTCGGAAACGGTGAACGGCATCGTCGGCGAGGCGTGTCCGCCGAACTCCTATCCCGAGCAGTGGGACGTCCCGCTTTTGAAAGAGCGGCTGCAGCAGGTTTTCGGCCTCACGCCCCCGATCGACGATTGGGTTCAGGAAGAGGCCGTGGACCCCGAAATGCTGGTGGAACGCGTGCTTGCCCTCGCGACCGCCCAAGTCGACGAAAAGACCGCGCAGCTTCCGCCCGAAACCTATGTGCAGGTCGAAAAGAGCATCCTGCTTCAATCGCTCGACCATCATTGGAAGGAGCATCTCGCGATGCTCGACGCGCTGCGCCAGGTCGTCCACCTGCGCGCCTATGCGCAGAAGAAGCCGATCGACGAATATAAGCACGAAGCCTTCCAGATGTTCGAGCGCATGCTGGGCGCGATCCGGGAGGACGTGACCCGCACCCTGGCCTTCGCCCAATTCAACTGGTCGCCGCCGCCCGAGCCTGTCCTGCCGGACTTCGTGACGACGCATATCGACCCGCTGACGGGCGACGACGATACCGCCGATATCGACGCGGCCACCGGCAACATCATGTCGCGCCTTGCGCCGATGCAAGGCGACCGGCCGGAAATGCCCGCCAACGTCACGCAAGCGGTGATGACGGGCGAGGAGCCGATCAGCCGCAACGCCCCATGTCCCTGCGGTTCGGGCCGCAAGTACAAGCATTGCCACGGGGCTTTGTGAGATAGCCCTGTCCCGGCGAAGGCCGGGATCGGGTGCATTAAAAGCTGGGCCCCGGCCTCCGCCGGGGCACAACTAATTCAGGCCAGCTTCAGCCCTTCCTTGTGCATTGCGGCCGTAAGTTTCTTGTTCTGCTCTTCCGACAGCATGGAATGGAACTCGGGGAAGATGCGGTCTTCCTCTTCCCGGATATGGGCTTCCAACATGGTGCGGAATTCCTTCACCTTGGCGAGCCATTGCGGGCTGTCCTTGGGGATATTGTCCATTTCGTAGAGGAACGTCTTCACATAGCCGTGATCGGAATTGAGGTGATCGGCATCCGCCGCTTCATTCGCTTCGCGAAGCGCGGGGTAGATGACATTCTCTTCCTCCATCGCATGCTTGCTGAGCGCATGCTTCAACTGCATGGTCAGCATACCGCGCATCATCGCCTGATCGTCGCGCGTCGCTTCGATTTTGTCGAAGATGGCGAGCGTCATCTCGTGCTCGTTCCTGAGGCTTTCGAACCAGTCCGACCGGCCAGTCGCGAATTGCACGATGAACTTGCGGCCGAAATTGGCGGCAAAGCCCGCCGCGACCCCCGCCACCGCCGCGCCGATTACCGCCGTGCGGCCGCCATTGTCCCAGCTGAACGCGCTACGTCCCGAACCGCCGCGCTGGCCGGTTCCCGCATTGCTGCTGTTTTCGCTGGTGCTGCTTCTATTGCTTTTGTTGGCGCTTGTGGCGCCACGATCGACCGTCCGGCTGCGGCTCGTCGTGCCATTATTCCTGCTGCTGCTTCTGCTCGTTTCACGCGTTGCCATGAGGGCCTCCTTCTTCTGCCGGTTGAACCGCCACCGAGGCTCCTGGGTTCCGCAGTGCGCGGTGTTCAAAGCGTTGAAAACGGGCGTGAAACGGCAAGCCGCTCTATCTCTGCGACGGCCCTCATGGGCGGGGGGGGCAAACGAAAAAGCCCCGGCCGGGGCCGGGGCTTCATGCCGAGGGGTCGCTAGAGCCAAGTGGCTCCCCGGGCCTGATTCGAACAGGCGGCCGTCCGATTAACAGTCGGATGCTCTACCGCTGAGCTACCGGGGAACAGCCTCATGGGCGAGCAGGGCTATAGCAGCGCTTTTTTCGGAATGGCAAGCGGCTTGGCGCGTCAAACCGTAAATTGTTCCATGGCGATCCGCTCGTCGAGCGCATGTTCCGGGTCGAAGAGCAGGGTCAGAGCCTCCGCCCGGTCGGCCTTCACCTCCACCCGTTCGACTTGCCGAACCTCGAACTGGTCGGCGACTGCCGAGACGGGACGCTTGTCGGGGTCGAGTACGCGCAGGGTGATCGTCATGTCGTCGGGCAGGATCGCGCCCCGCCAGCGTCGCGGGCGAAAGGGGCTGATCGGCGTCAGCGCGACGAGCTTCGATCCCAAGGGCAGGATAGGGCCCTGCGCCGAGAAATTATAAGCGGTGGAGCCCGCGGGCGTCGCGACCAATACGCCGTCGCAAGCCAGTTCCGGAATCACCACCCGGCCGTTCACCGACACTTCGATCAACGCCGTCTGGCGCGTTTCGCGGAGCAGCGACACTTCGTTGATGGCGGGGCTGCGGTGGGTTTTGCCCTTCACGCTCACCGCCTTCATGGCGAGCGGGAGGACGGAAAAGGCCTTGGCGGCTTCGACACGGGCTTCCAGCAGCTGCGGCCGCCATTCGTTCATCAGGAAGCCGTAGGTGCCCCGGTTCATGCCGAAGACCGGCTTCAGCTTCTTCTTTCGAAGCATGGCGTGCAACGTCTGGAGAAGAAAACCGTCGCCGCCTAATGCGATAAGGAGATCGGCTTCATCCGTAGGCACGAAATCGTACAGCGCCTTCAGCTCCGCTTCGGCCGCCTTCGCGGCGGGCGTGCGCGAGGCGACGAGCGCCATCTTCTTCGGATCTGCCATAAGTCCATTGCTAGGACGGCAAGGCCGATCCGGCAAGGAAGCGCGGAAAATCGCCGTTGCCGCGCGCTCGCGCGGGGCCTAGCTAAGGGGCCTTCGCAACGGAGAGAAGATGCCGGAATCCCAATCGCCCTTGTTCGTCTTTTCTCCGCGTCACCGGGAGGAATTGGAGCGATTGTGCGGGGAAGCAGGCTGGTGCCCCGTCTTTCCTGGCCAAGCCGAGCATAGCGCTGACGCTTTCGCCGAATCCGGCGCCTGGGTCGCGGTGGTCGACGCACGGGGCGCGATGGGGCCGGCGCGGCGCGCCGTGGCGGCCATCACGGAGGTCGCCGAGGAGGACCGTAGCGCCCTTCTCCTCATTCTCGAGGAGGACGATGCCGACCAGCTGACCTGGTTCCGCCGCAACGGCGTCACCCATTTCGTGCTGACTCCGCTTACCGCGCGCACCTTCACCGAAGCGGTCAATTACGCCGCCCGTTATGCCGAGCGCCTGTCCGGCGGGCGGCGGCGCGGGCTTCGCGGCCAGACCCGCCCGGCCGCGATGCTGACCGAAAGCAAGCGTAAGCGGCGCAGGAAGCGGCTGGAGATCGATCTGCCGATGGCGCTGGAGCGGGGCGAGATCCAGATATTGTTCCAGCCTCAGATCGATATTGCGAGCGGCCGTATCGTCGGCGCCGAGGCCTTGGCCCGCTGGCACCATCCGGCGCTGGGCGTGATCGGCGCTGAAACCCTGTTCGACGCCGCGGAGCGGTCGAACCTGCACCTGGCCTTGTCGCGCACCATCCAGGCCAAGGCGCTGAGCGAAGTGGCGTCCTGGCCCGCGCATCTTTCCGATATCCGCGTGTCGATCAACATCACGGCGGAGGATCTCGCCGCGCCGGGTTTCGTGCGAAATTTCCTCGCGCTGGTGGACGGGGCAGGGGTGGAGAGGACGTGCGTGACCGTCGAAGTGACGGAAAGCGGCCTCATGAAAGACCTGCCCGCCGCAGCGACCTTGCTCTCACAGTTGCGCGAGGCGGGGCTCCATGTCGCCATCGACGATTTCGGCACGGGATATTCCAGCCTCGCTTACCTGCAGGCGTTGCCGATCGACTATCTGAAGGTCGACAAGTCCCTGTCGGTCGACATTGCGGGATCGACGCGCGACCGGATCGTGGTGAAGAGCATCATCGATCTGGCCCGCTCGCTGGACCTGCGCGTCGTCGCGGAAGGTGTGGAGACCGAGGAGCAGCTGGAACTGCTCGCCGCGCAAGGCTGCGCCCTGTCCCAGGGCTATCTGCACTCCCCGCCCATCACGAGCGCGGCGCTGGCAGAGCTGGTCAGGCGCTGAGTGTTCCCCGGCGAAGGCCGGGGTCCAGCGGCGCTGAAGCTGGATTCCGGCCTTCGCCGGAATATCTATCCCAATATCTTCGCCAACCCCTTTGACAGCTGCACCGCCCCGTTGATCCGCGCCTGCGGGTCCGGCCAGCTGCGGGTGATGACGAGCTTCGAATCCGGCCGCAGCTTCGCCGTGCCCTTCAGGCGCTGGACGTAGGCGATCAGCCCCTGAAGGTCGGGAAACTCGTCATTCTGGAAGCTGACGAGCGCGCCCTTCGGACCCACGTCCAGCTTCACGATGCAGGCCTTGCGGCAATTGTTCTTCGTCTCGATGATCTTGAGGAGGTTGTCCGTCGCCTCGGGTAGTTTCCCGAAGCGGTCGATCATCTCGGCCGCGAACTCCTCGATCTCTTGGGCCGTCTCAAGCTCGTTCATGCGGCGGTAGAGACCCATGCGGAGGTCGAGATCGGGCACATAATCGTCCGGGATCATGATCGGCGCGTCGACGGTGATCTGCGGCGAGAATTCCTCACGGCCCGCGGCAAGGCCGGCGTCGCCCGCCTTGGCGCCGACGATCGCATCCTCGAGCATCGATTGGTAAAGCTCGAAGCCCACTTCCTTGATATGCCCGGACTGCTCGTCGCCGAGCAGGTTGCCCGCGCCGCGAATGTCGAGGTCGTGGCTCGCCAGCTGGAAGCCCGCGCCCAGGCTATCGAGATTGGCGAGCACCTGCAGGCGCTTGTCCGCGCTTTCCGTGACCGTGCGCGTCTCCGGCGTGGTGAAATAGGCGTAGGCCCGCGTCTTCGCCCGGCCTACGCGCCCACGGAGCTGATAGAGCTGGGCGAGGCCGAAGCGGTCGGCACAGTGGATGATGAGCGTGTTGGCCGTCGGAATGTCGATCCCGCTCTCGATGATCGTGGTCGAGAGCAGCACCTCATATTTCCGGTCGTAGAAAGCGGACATGCGCTCTTCCACGTCCGTCGCCGCCATCTGCCCGTGCGCGACGACATAGCGCACCTCCGGCACCTCGTTGCGCAGGAATTTCTCGATCTCCGGCAGGTCGGCGATGCGCGGCACGACGAAATAGCTTTGCCCGCCGCGATAATGTTCGCGGAGCAGGGCCTCGCGCAGCACCACCGGATCCCAGGGCATGACATAGGTGCGCACCGCCAGGCGGTCGACCGGCGGCGTCTGGATGACGGACAGTTCGCGCAGGCCCGACATGGCCATTTGCAGCGTGCGCGGGATCGGCGTCGCGGTGAGGGTGAGGACGTGCACGTCCGCCCGCATCGCCTTCAGGCGTTCCTTGTGGGTGACGCCAAACCTCTGCTCCTCGTCGACGATGACGAGACCCAATTTCTTGAACTCGACGCCCTTGGCGAGGAGGGCATGGGTGCCGATGACGATATCGACCTTGCCCTCGGTCAGGCCTTCCTTCGTTGCCTTCGCCTCGGCGGCGGGAACGAGGCGAGACAGGCGCCCGATCTCGAGCGGGAAACCCTGAAACCGTTCCTTGAAGCTGTTATAATGCTGGCGGGCCAGGAGGGTGGTCGGGCAGACGAGCGCCACCTGATACCCCGCCATCGCCGCGATGAAGGCCGCGCGCAGGGCCACTTCGGTCTTGCCGAAGCCGACATCGCCGCAGACCAGCCGGTCCATGGGCTTGCCCGCCCCGAGGTCGTCGATCACATCCTGGATCGCGCGATCCTGGTCGTCGGTTTCTTCATAGGGGAAGCGGTCGACGAAGGCGGCATAGCCGGTGTCCGGCTCCGCCACCACGCCGGGACGGAGCGCGCGCTCGGCGGCGGTCTTGATAAGCTCGTTCGCGATCTCGCGAATCCGCTCCTTCATCCGCGCCTTGCGCCGCTGCCAGGCCTCGCCGCCCAATTTGTCGAGCGTGACGCCTTCCTCGCCGCTGCCATAGCGCGAAAGCACGTCGATATTCTCGACCGGCACGTAGAGCTTGTCGCCGCCCGCATATTCGAGCGCCACGCAATCGTGCGGGGAGGTACCGACCGGGATTTGCGTCAGCCCCTCGTAACGCCCGATGCCGTGATCGGCATGGACGACAAGATCGCCGGGGCTCAGCGTCGCAAGCTCGGACAGGAAAGCATCCGCGCTCTTCTTCCGCTTGCGGCGCCGCACAAGCCGGTCGCCGAGCATGTCCTGCTCCGTGAGGAGGGCCACGTCCTTGGTCGTGAAGCCGTGGTCGAGCTGGACGACGGTCAGCGCGACCTGGTTCTTCGCCGCCGCGCCCAGTGCCTCCTGCCAGCCATTCGCCTCGACCGTCTTGGTGAGGCCATGGTCGGCAAGCAGGCCTTTCAACCGCTCCCGCGCGCCGCCCGTATAGCTCGCCAACACCACCTTGTGCCCTGAGCGCCGGAGCGCCGTCACATGCGCGACCACCGCTTCATAGACATTGGCGTTCTGCGCCCGCTCCGGCGCGAAGTCGCGCGGGCCGTCCACTTCGAAGTCGACGACGCTCGCGCTTTCCGGCTCGTGGAAAGGCGTCGTCAGATGCAGCGGCCGATCCTCGATCAGCGTCTGCCATTCCTCGCGCGTCAGGTAGAGCGTTTTGGGCTCGAGCGGCCGGTAGCTGCCCGGATCGCTCGATTGTGCGCGTTTCCGGTTCTCGAAATAATCGGCGATCGCCTCGAACCGCGCCTCGGCCGCTCCCGCATCCCCCGCATCGCGCACGACGATATCGTCATCGGACAGATGATCGAACAGGGTCGCCAGCCGCTCCTCGAAGAGGGGCAGCCAATGGTCGAGCCCGGCCAGCCGCCGCCCGTCCGATACCGCCTGATAGAGCGGATCGCCGGTCGCAGCCGCGCCGAACAATTCGCGGTAGCGCGACCGGAACCTTTTGATGCTCTCCTCGTCCAGCAAAGCCTCGGACGCGGGGAGGAGGGTGAAGCCCTCCACCGTCCCCGTCGTCCGCTGCGTCGCCGGGTCGAAGCGGCGCACCGTCTCGATCTCGTCGCCGAAGAAGTCGAGGCGCAAAGCCTCTTCCTCACCCGAAGGGAAAAGATCGACAAGGCCGCCGCGCACGGCATATTCCCCCGCGTCCTGAACGCTTTCCACCCGGACATAGCCATTGGCATTGAGGAGCATCGCGAGCCGATCCCGGTCGATCCGCTCGCCCGGCGCGAGGCGTGCGACAAGTTGGCGAATGCGAAACGGCGTCAGCGTGCGCTGGGTCGCGGCGTTGACCGTGGTGACGAGCAGCTGCGGCCCCTTCGGCTTGCCCTGCAACGCATGAAGCGCGGCCAGACGTTCCGACGAAGCGCGCAGGGACGGGGAGGCGCGGTCATAGGGAAGGCAGTCCCAAGCCGGGAAAGACAGCGTCTCCAATTCCGGCGCGAAATAATGCGCTGCGTCGACGATCGCCCGCATCGCCGCTTCATCGGGCGCGATGAACACGGCGCGACCCTTGGCGGCCCGCGCCAGATCGGCGGCGAGCCACGGGAGGAAGCCTGAAGGCGCGCCGGCGAGAGTGATGGGCGCCTTGGCGGAAAGAATCTTGGAAAGGTCGCTCATGCCCTGCCGCTCGCCCAAGAAAGCCATCCCCCATCAAGGGGGAGGGGCGAGACTACGCCCGCCATCACCGCAAATGCCTGATATAATCGAGGGTCTGGAGCTTGCTCATCATCGGCCCCTCGTAACGCGCGGGCGGCGCCTGGGTGCCGATGGCCCAGGCCATGATCTCGACATCCTCCTCGCCGAGCAGAGCCTCGAACCAGCCGATCTCCGCCTCGCTCCAGCCTGCATGATGCGCGTCGAAATAGCCGCCGATCAGCAGGTCGGCCTCCTTCGTGCCCCGGTGCCAGGCGCGAAAGCGCAGGCGTTTCAGGCGGTTGTCGCGATCCATCATGGCTCCATGCTCGCTGTGCTCCTGCGAAGGCAGGAGCCCAGCGGCGCTAAAGGTGAAACTGGGTTCCTGCTTTCGCAGGAACACGAGAGAGGCACTGGTTTCCCACCTCCCCTTTGATTAGGACACGCATCTAGTCATGCGGCCCGATAGACTCAATCCGCTGTTCGCCGAAGTGGAGGTGCTGAAGGGCATCGGCCCAGGCCTTGCCAAGCCGCTGAAGCGGCTGGGGCTGGAAAAGGTCGCCGACATCCTGTTCCACCTGCCGGTCAGCTGGATTGAGCGCCGCCGCGTCGCGGAGCTGGACGAGGCCGATGTCGGCCGCATCATCGTCGTCGAGGTGACGCCCGTCGATTACCGCCAAAGCGGGGGCAGGGGGCCGTTCCGTGTCCACGCCACGGACAAGGCGGGCAATTACGTGACCCTCACATATTTCAACAATCCGGGCTGGGCCAAGAAGCAGCTTCCCCTTGGCGAGCCCAAGATCATCTCCGGCAAGCTCGACCGCTACGGCCAGGAATTGCAGATGGTTCATCCGGACTATGTCTTGCCACCCGCCGAGGCCGGAACGCTGCCGCTCCGCGAGCCCGTCTATCCGCTCTCCGAAGGCCTCACCAACAACCGCATGGGCCAGCTTGCCGCACAGGCGCTCGAACGCCTCCCCAGCCTCGGCGAATGGATCGAACCGAGCCTGATGGCGAAACGCGGCTGGCCGGATTGGCAGAAGGCGCTTCATCAGGCCCATCGCGATCCGGAGGCCGATGCCGCCCGCCACCGCCTCGCTTATGACGAAATCTTCGCCAACCAGCTTGCGCTCAGCCTCGTCCGCGCCTCGTCCCGCAAGCGCAAGGGCGTGCCCCTGAAGGGCGACGGCCGCCTCCGCGCCATGCTCAACCTCCCTTATGCTCCCACCGGCGCCCAGCGCCGCGCCATGGGCGAGATCGAGGGCGACATGCAGCAGGACATGCCGATGCTCCGCCTGCTCCAGGGCGATGTCGGCTCCGGCAAGACGCTCGTGGCGCTCGAAGCCCTGCTGATCGCCGTGGAGGCCGGGGCGCAGGGCGCGCTGCTCGCCCCAACCGAAATTCTCGCCCGCCAGCATTTCGAAACCCTGATCCGCCAACTCTCCGGCCTTCCGGTCAATGTCGCGATCCTCACCGGCCGCGAGAAGGGCAGGGCGCGCGACGCCACCTTGATGGGCCTAGCGGACGGCTCGATCCACATCCTCGTCGGCACCCATGCCATTTTTCAGGAGGCGGTCGGCTACAAGAATCTCGGCCTCGCCGTGGTGGACGAGCAGCACCGCTTCGGCGTCGCACAGCGCATGATGTTGGCGAGCAAGGCCGCTCACCCGCCGCACCTCCTCGTCATGACCGCAACGCCGATCCCGCGCACGCTGACGCTCACCCAATATGGCGAGATGGACGTGAGCCGCCTCGACGAAATGCCGCCGGGCCGCCAGCCGATCGAAACCCGCGTGCTGAGCGTCGATCGCCTCGCCGAAGTCGTCGACGCCCTTGGCCGTCACATGGAGGCCGGCGGTCAGGCCTATTGGGTCTGTCCCCTCGTCGAGGAAAGCGAAGCCTCCGATCAGGCCGCCGCCGAGGAACGCGCCCGCACCCTCCGCCAGCGCTTCGGCGACCGGATCGGCCTCGTCCATGGCCGCATGAAGGGCCCGGAAAAGGACGCTGTCATGGCGGCCTTCCAGCGCAACAGCCTCTCCGTCCTCGTCGCGACCACGGTGATCGAGGTTGGCGTGGATGTCCCCAATGCAACCTTGATGATCATCGAGGGCGCAGACCGCTTCGGCCTCGCCCAGCTCCACCAGCTGCGCGGCCGCGTTGGGCGGGGGGACCAGCGCTCCGTCTGCCTCCTCCTCCGCGGCAACGCCTTGAGCGAAACCGCCCGCGCGCGCCTCGCCCTGATGCGCGAAACCAATGACGGCTTCCGCATCGCCGAGGAAGACCTCCGTCTGCGCGGCGCTGGAGAAATTCTCGGCACCCGCCAGTCGGGCGAAGCGCAATTCCGCCTCGCCACGCCCGAACTCCTCCAGGAACTTGCGCCCGTCGCAACCGGAGATGCCCGTCTCCTCATCGACCGCGACGGCGGCCTCAAGGGCGAACGCGGCCAGACGGCGCGCAACCTTCTCTATCTTTTCGAAAGGGATGCGGCGGTGGACTTGCTCAGGAGTGGCTAACAAAAAGCCCCTCCCCTCGATGGGGAGGGGTTGGGGAGGGGTGATGTCTCCGGAAGGAACGCGCTCTACGTCGTAGATCACCCCCCACCCAGCCTCCCCCATCAAGGGGGAGGGGCATTCTCACCGCGTCAAAATCCCGTGCTTCTTCTTGCCTGCAGAAACGCGGACCTGGCCCTCGACTGACACCGTCGCCGTTTCGCTCTCAACCTTCTCGCCATCCACCTTGGCACCGCCACCCGCGATCAGCCGCTTCGCCTCGCCTTTGGACGCACACAGCCCCAAAGCCACCATCGCATCGATGATCCCGATCTCCCCCGAAGGCACGGAAAAAGTCGGCAGCGCCTCGCCCGCCGCGCCTTCTTCGAAGGTCTTGCGCGCCGTCTCCGCCGCTTCCAGTGCTGCATCCCCGCCGTGCGCCAATGCCGTGGCATGATCGGCCAGCACCTTCTTAGCCTCGTTGATCTCGCTACCCTGCAGCGCCTCCAGCCGCGCGATCTCGTCCAGCGGCAGATCGGTGAACAATTTCAGAAACCGACCGACATCGGCATCCTGCGTGTTCCGCCAAAATTGCCAATAATCGTAAGGGCTAAGCTGATCGGCATTCAGCCACACCGCGCCCGCCGCCGTCTTGCCCATCTTCGCGCCATCGGCCGTGGTGATGAGCGGGGTCGTCAGGCCGAACACTTGGCGACCGTCCATTCGGCGCGTCAGCTCGACGCCGTTGACGATATTCCCCCACTGGTCGCTTCCGCCCATCTGCAGCAGGCAGCCCCGCCGCCGCGACAATTCCAGGAAGTCGTAGGCCTGCAGGATCATGTAATTGAATTCGAGGAAGGTCAGCGGCTGCTCCCGTTCCAGCCGCAGCTGCACGCTGTCGAACGTCAGCATCCGGTTGATCGTGAAATGCGGCCCGATGTCGCGCAGGAAAGGAATATACTCTAATTTCGACAGCCAGTCGTCATTGTTGACCATGACGGCATCGGTCGGCCCGTCGCCGAATGTCAGCATGTTGCGGAACGGCGTCAGGATCGTCTGGATGTTCGCGTCGATCGCCTCGTTGCTCAGCATCTTGCGGCTTTCGTCCTTGCCGGACGGGTCGCCCACCTTGGTCGTGCCGCCGCCCATCAGCGCGATCGGCTTGTGCCCCGCCTGCTGGAGCCGCCGCAGCATCATGATCTGGACCAGGCTGCCGATATGAAGGGAAGGGGCGGTCGCGTCGAAGCCGATATAACCGGGCACGATCTGCTTCGCGGCGAGGGCGTCGAGGCCCTCCGCGTCGGTCACCTGATGGATGTAGCCGCGCTCGGACAGCAGGCGAAGGAGATCGGATTTGTATTCGGTCATAGCGGGGCGCGGTTAGCACGGCCTTCTCCTGCGACCAACACCGTTCGGGCCGCGCTTGTCGAAGCCCTGTCCTTCACTTAGGCCGGATGCATGGCCAAAAGCGTCGCCCTTCAATGCCATCCTGATACGCCCTGCGGTCCGCTCACCGGGATGGAAGTCGAGGTCGGCCGCCACGGCAGCCGTTCGGGCCTCCGCCGCATCGCGCTGCGCTTCATCGCCACCGGCAAGATCGACGCCCTCCGCTTTGCCCATCACGTGAAGGGCCACGCGCGGAAGGATGAGCTCTGGCGCACCACTTGTTTCGAAGCCTTCCTGCGGGTCGGCGAGGACAGCGCCTATCGCGAATTCAACTTCGCTCCGTCAGGCGAATGGAATTGCTACCGTTTCACCCGCTACCGCGAAGGCATGGTGCCCGAAAAGCACGTGGGCGATCCAGCCATTGGAACCTACCTGCGGCACGAGCCGCTGAGCGACCACGATGACGGCCTCGCCGCTGGCCTAGGGCCGCTCGACCGCTTCGATACGCCCTTCTTCATGCTGACCGCGACATTGGAGCTCCAACCCACCATGCTTCCCCTCGATGCGCCCTGGCATCTCGCCCTCTCCGCCGTGATCGAGGAACGGAACGGCCGCATCTCCTATTGGGCGCTGAAACACCCGCCGGGAAAGCCGGATTTCCATCATCAGGATTGCTTTGCGCTCGAACTCCCGGCAGCGATGCCGTCATGAAATTCGGAATCGACCGCCTCCTCGCCGACCCCACCCTCCGCGCCCCGCTCGAAGGACGTCGCGTTGCTTTGCTCGCCCATCCCGCATCGGTGACGGAAGACCTCGCGCACAGCCTCGATGCGCTCGCGGCGCTGGACGACGTGACGCTCACCGCCGCCTTCGGCCCCCAGCACGGCCTGCGCGGCGATAAGCAGGACAATATGATGGAATCGCCGGATTTCCGCGATCCCGCTCACGGCATTCCCGTCTTCAGCCTCTATGGTGAAGTCCGCCGCCCGACCGACGCGATGCTGGACACGTTCGACGTCATCCTGATCGACCTGCAGGATTTGGGCTGCCGCATCTACACCTTCATCACCACGCTTCTCTACGTGCTGGAAGCCGCTGCCACCCACGGCAAGGAAGTCTGGGTACTCGACCGCCCCAATCCCGCCGGGCGTCCCGTCGAGGGGCTGACGCTCCGCACAGGCTGGGAAAGCTTCGTCGGCGCCGGGCCGATGCCGATGCGCCACGGCCTCACCCTGGGCGAGCTCGGCCTTTGGTTCATCGATCATTACAAGCTCGACGTCGCCTACCGCTTGATCGAGATGGATGGCTATCAGCCCGACGCCGCGCCGGGTTTCGGCTGGCCCCAGGAGCGCCTCTGGATCAATCCCAGCCCCAACGCCCCCAATCTCAACATGGCCCGCGCCTATGCCGGAACCGTCATGCTCGAAGGGGCGACCCTGTCGGAGGGCAGGGGCACGACCCGCCCCCTCGAACTGTTCGGCGCGCCGGATATCGACGCCCGCGCCATCATCGGTGAAATGCAGAACCTCGCGCCACAGTGGCTTCAAGGCTGCAAGCTCCGCGACTGCTGGTTCGAACCGACATTCCACAAGCATGTCGGGCGCTTGTGCAGCGGCGTTCACATTCATGCGGAAGGCGCCTTCTACGATCATCACGCCTTCAAGCCCTGGCGCGTCCAGGCGCTCGCCTTCAAGGCGATCCGCCGCCTCTATCCGGATTACGACCTGTGGCGCGATTTCCCCTACGAATATGAATTCGGAAAGCTCCCCATCGACGTCATCAACGGCAGCCCGCTGCTGCGCGAGTGGGTCGACGATCCCGCCACGGCACCGGCCGAGCTCGACGCGTTGACCCTTCCCGACGAACAGGCATGGGATGTGGAACGGCGGCCCTTCCTGCGCTACTAAGCGTCCTTGCCTTCGATCGGGATGTCGAAGTGCAGAACCTCCTCCCGCACGCCCAATTTGTCGTAAAGGGCAATGGCCGGATCGTCGCCATGATCGGCCTGCACGAAGATGACCCAGGCTCCGCTGTTTCGGGCGATGTCGCGCAATGCCTCGATCAAGGCGGTCGCAATACCTTCCCGCCGATACGCTTCCTCGACGGCAAGATCGTAGATATAGATTTCCCGCCGCGCCTGCTCGAACTTGTCGAATTCATAAGCGACAAGCCCGCCGATCACCGCACCGTCCGCCACGGCGGCGAGCGCGATCACATGCTCCTTGGCAAGCAGGGAGTGTGCATAGGCATCGTCCGGTGGATTAGCCCCATAGCTTTCATGATCCTCAAACGCCTTGCAGAACATCGCGTTCAGGCCGCGGAAGAGGGAAATATCGTCCGACCCAAGGCGCCGGACCGTCCAGTCTGAAACGGAAGTCACAGCATCACGGTCTTCAAATTCGCGAATTCGCGCAAGCCCTCGCGTCCCAATTCCCGGCCGTGCCCCGACCGCTTGATCCCGCCGAACGGCACTTCGGGCGCGGAGGCGAGCATCTGGTTCACCGCCGTCATGCCCGCTTCGATCTCCGTGATGAAGCGGCGCTTTTCGGCTTCGTCGTTCGTCCAGACCGACGAACCGAGGCCGAAAGGCACGGCATTGGCAATGCGGATCGCTTCGTCCGCATCCTTCGCCTTGAACACCATCGCGACCGGCCCGAAAATCTCCTCGCGCGCGATCTCGCTATCCCACGGAACGCCGGTCAGCACGCCCGCCGAGATGAAGGCACCCGCATTGCCGATCCGCTCACCCCCTGTCAGCGTTCCGCCCGCGGCTTTGGCACGCTCCAATTGATCCAGCACCGTATCGAGCTGCTCGAAGCTGGAAAGGGGGCCCATGTCCGTCGCTTCATCCATCGGATCGCCCGCGCGCACCGCCAGCATGGCGTTCGTAAAGCCTTTCAGGAAGTCGTCATGGATATCGGCATGGACGATCATTCGCTTGCCGCAGATGCAGGATTGGCCGGTATTCTGGACGCGCGCCGTCACCGCCTGGGGGATCGCTGCATTGATATCGGCAGAAGGCATGACGATGAAAGGATCGGAACCGCCGAGCTCCAGCACCACTTTCTTGAGATGTCTGCCCGCGACTTCCGCAACCGACGCGCCCGCGCCTTCGCTTCCTGTCAGCGTCACCGCTACGATTCGCTCGTCCGCGATGATGCTTGCCACGGCGCCGGATTTGATGCGTAGATTCTGGAACAGGCCTTCCGGCGCTCCAGCCGCCGCCATCATCTCCTCCATCAGTCCGGCGCAGCCCTGCACGATGCTGGCATGCTTCAAAAGTCCGACATTCCCCGCCATGATCGTCGGAGCGAGGAACCGCACCGTCTGCCAGAAAGGGAAATTCCACGGCATGACGGCCAGCACCGGGCCCTGGGGAAGGAGGTGCGTTTCCCCCTGGCGCCCGTTCGCCAGCATTGCTTTCTCCGGCTCCAGCATCGCCGGTCCGCGCTTGGCATAATAGCGGAAGCCCGCGATGCACTTCTCTATCTCGGCGACGGCGGACTTGTAGGTTTTGCCCATCTCTTCGGTGACGGTGCGGGCGAGCCGGGCCTTATGCGTCTCATATTGCCCGGCGATCCGCGACAGCAGCTCGGCCCGCTCTCCGGGACTGGTCGTCCGCCAGCGGGCAAAAGCATCGGCCGCGCATTGAAGCTTCGCTTCGACCTCCTCGGGCTTCAGCTCCTCATAGGTCGCGATTTCGGCGCCCGTGGCGGGATTGACGCTGGTGAACATCTCGCGCTTCTCCTCATCTGCCTCGCCAACGCATTGCCGGGCATTCAGTTCTTGCGGGAAAGCTCCCGCATCGCATCGTCCAGCCCATCGAGCGTCAGCGGATACATGCGCCCGCGCATCAATTCGCGGATCATCCCTATGGAATGGGAATAGCCCCAATGCTGGTCGCCCAGCGGGTTGAGCCACACCGCGGCGGGATAGGTGCCGACCAGCCGCTGCATCCACGCCGCGCCCGATTCCTCGTTATAATGTTCGACCGATCCGCCCGCATGGCTGATTTCATAGGGGCTCATCGACGCGTCTCCGACGAAGACGAGTTTGTAATCATGTCCATATTTGTGGAGCACGTCCCAGGTCGGCGTCCGCTCCGTGAAGCGGCGGGCATTGTCCTTCCACACGCCCTCATAGACGCAATTGTGGAAGTAGAAGAATTCGAGGTTCTTGAATTCGCTCGTCGCGGCGCTGAACAGTTCCTCACACACCTTGATATGCGGGTCCATCGATCCGCCGACATCGAGGAAGAGCAGCAATTTCACCGCATTGTGCCGCTCCTGCCGCATCCGGATGTCGAGCCAGCCCTTGCGCGCCGTGCCGTCGATCGTGCCGTCGATGTCCAGCTCCTCCGCCGCGCCCTCGCGCGCGAAGCGGCGCAGGCGGCGGAGCGCGACTTTGATGTTGCGAGTGCCCAGTTCCTTGCTGCTGTCGAGATTCCGGAACTCGCGCTTGTCCCACACCTTGATCCCGCGCCCGTGCCGTCCTTCGCCGCCGATCCGCACGCCCTCGGGATTGTAGCCGCCATGGCCGTAGGGGGAGGTGCCGCCGGTGCCGATCCATTTCGATCCGCCCTGATGCCGCTCCTTCTGCTCCTCCAGACGCTTCTTCAGCGTCTCCATGATTTCTTCCCACGATCCGAGCGCCTTGATCTCCGCCATCTGTTCCGGCGTCAGGTAAAGCTCGGCGATCTTCCTCAGCCATTCCTCGGGGATTGGCGCTTCTTCCGTCCCATAGGCCGCCTCGAGCCCCTTGAAGACCCTGCCGAACACTTGGTCGAAACGGTCGATCAGGCTTTCGTCCTTCACGAACGTCGCCCGCGCCAGATAATAGAAATCCTCGGGCCGTGCCGCGATCACTTCGGCGTCGAGCGCTTCGAGCAGGGTCAGATGTTCCTTCAGGGAGGCTGGGATGCCCGCGGCGCGGAGCGCGTCGACGAAGGAGAAGAACATGGGGGCATGCTAGCGTTCGCACGGCCTTCACGCCAGCGCCCGCTGGTTAACGGCCTTTCAATATTTTGGGGTTAAGCCGCCTCTTATCGATGACAAAGGGGTAAGCGGTGGCAAGCTCGGCGGTAGAAGAACTGGACAGCAATGCGATCAACGAAGTGGCGCGCAATTGTGGCTCTCTCGCGATCGAATGCACGGACGTCTCGGGTTATGTTTCCGTGGTTTCGGACCGCATCGCCGCGAATCTGAAGACCCTCGACAAATTGGAAGACGTCACCCGGCATTTGCTCGCTGATCAGGCGCGGGTCGCCGAATCGACGGACGAAGCGCGCATCCTGGCCGAACGCGCGCGCGAAAAGCTGGAAAACGGACGCAGCGCCATCGTCGACACGATCGGAATCTTCAGCGGACTTGCCGATCTGGTTGTCCAACTGGGCGACCGCATGGCCGGTTTCGCGACCGCGATGGAGCAGGTGCAGAACGTCACCTCGAGTATCGAGGCGATCGCCAACAAGACCAATATGCTGGCCTTGAACGCCACCATCGAAGCGGCACGGGCAGGCGAGGCGGGCCGGTCCTTCGCCGTCGTCGCGGCGGAAGTGAAGAAACTCGCTCACGACACGCGCGCCGCAACCAGCGAGATCGGGACGACCATCGCCTCCCTCACGCGCGAGGCGTCCCTCGTCATTTCCGAAATTAAAACCGGCGTGGATCGCAGCCGCGCAGCGCAAAGTGGCTTCAGCACCATTAACGACACGATCCACGATGTGGCGGAACTCGTCGCGATGGTCGACCGGCAGACCGATGGCATCGCGCAATCGACCAGCATCATCCAGCAGAGCTTCGATAATGTGAAGGGCGGTCTCGCGGCCTTCGCGGTCGACGCCCGCGCTAATGGCGGTCAGCTCGTTCAGGCACAGGATCGCCTGACGAAGCTGGAACAGCTCTCCAGTTTCATGCTGGACAAGCTGGCGAGCTGCGGTGTGCGTATCGACGACACGGAAATCATCGAAGCCGCACAGGGGTATCGCGATGAGGTCGCTGCCGTCATAGAAGCCGGGATCGACCGGGGCGAAATCACTCTCGCCCAAGTCTTCGATCAGGATTACCGCCCGGTCCCTGGTTCCAATCCGCAGCAATATGATACGGCCTTCAGCGATTTCGCCGACACCTATGTCCGACCGCTGCTCGATCGCATCAATGCCAGCAATCCCCGTTATTATGTCGGGCCGGTGATCAATGACATGAACGGCTATCTGCCGACCCACCGGACGGAGCATTGCCACAAGCAGGGCCCCGATCCGAAATGGAACGTCAAGCATTGCCGCAACCGGCGGATCATGATGGACGATCCCACCAGCCGCGCCCTTGCGAGCGACGCGCCGGCCATGCTCGCCGTGTACAGCGTTCAGCTCGGCGACGGCAATTACATCCCGGTAAAGAACGTCTTCATCCCCCTACATATCAAGGGACGCCGGTGGGGCAATTTCGAACTGGCCTACAGGGACGATATCGTGGCCTGACCGGCCCTAGCCTCGGGCTCCGGCGGTTCTCTCTGGCATCCTCTCGCTAACCGCCTCCGGGCGATGAAGCAGCGATACTAGCAAGAATGAGATGATTATCAGAAGATACCAGGCGACGAGTTTCGCCGACGAGACCATGCGCCAGCCGTCTTTCTGATCGGGATAGATCCACGCATTCGAAAACGTGGCGATATTTTCGGCCAGCCAGATGAAACCCGCGACCAGGAAGAAGCCGATCAGCAAGGGCATCCATCGCGGCGTCCGGAACGGCGTGTAATAGATGCGGCAGCGAAGGAACAGGATTGCGGTCACGGCGAGGAGCGGCGCCCGCATGTCGGCAACCCAGTGATGGGCGAAGAAGTTGACGTAAATGCCCGCCGCGAGCAGCATCGTTGCCCAGCGCGGCGGATAATGGGTAAAACGGAAATCGAAAATGCGCCAGATGCGCGCGATATAGCTGCCGACGGCCGCATACATGAAACCGGAAAAGAGCGGCACGTCGCCAATCTTCAGAATGGCGGGCTCCGGGTAGACCCAGGATCCCGCCGCCGTCTTGAACAATTCCATCACGGTTCCAACGATATGAAAAGCCAGGATCACCTTGGCTTCTTCCAATGTCTCCAGTCGAAAGCGCAGGAGCGCGATCTGGATGCCGATCGCCGCGAGCGTCAGAAAATCGTAGCGGGCAAGCGGTGCGTCATCCGGGTAGAAAAGATGTGTCGCGATCAACAGAAACAGGATCAGTGCGCCGAACAGGCAAGCCCAGGCTTGCTTGAACCCGAACAACAGGAATTCGTAGATATGGCTTGGCCAACCGCCAGCGACCGTTGCATTTTCAAGAGCGGTGCGAACCTGCTCAAAGCGGGTATGCTTCGGCACCCCCGTTCAGCCGCCCCGTCGCGACAGGAAGGCCAGGCGCTCGAACAGCATGATGTCGGCTTCATTCTTGAGCAGCGCGCCGTGCAGCGGCGGGATCGCTTTTGCCGGATCGCGCGATTGCAGCACGTCGAGCGGCATGTCTTCGTGGAGCAGCAGCTTCAGCCAATCGATCAGCTCGCTCGTCGAGGGCTTCTTCTTGAGGCCGGGCACGTCGCGGACCTCGTAGAAAATGTCCATCGCCTTGCTGACCAAAATCTGCTGAATGCCGGGGAAGTGGACATCGATGATCGCCTGCATCGTCTCCCGGTCCGGAAACTTGATATAGTGAAAGAAGCAGCGGCGCAGGAAGGCGTCGGGCAGCTCCTTTTCATTGTTCGACGTAATGACGACGATCGGCCGCTCCTTCGCCTTCACCGTCTCCCCCGTCTCATAGACGTGGAACTCCATCCGGTCCAATTCCTGGAGGAGGTCGTTGGGAAATTCGATGTCCGCCTTGTCGATCTCGTCGATCAAGAGGACGGGCAACGTTTCGAACGTGAACGCCTCCCATAACTTGCCCTTGCGGATATAATTGCCGATGTCGTGGACGCGCGGATCGCCCAATTGGCCGTCGCGGAGGCGCCCGACCGCGTCATATTCGTAGAGACCCTGATGCGCCTTGGTCGTCGATTTGACATGCCATTCGATGAGCGGCGCCTTCGCGGCCTTCGCGATTTCGTGGGCGAGAACGGTCTTGCCGGTTCCCGGCTCGCCCTTCACGAGCAAGGGGCGGCGCAACGTCACCGCGGCATTGACGGCGACCTTCAGATCGTCGGTCGCGACATAATCCCTGGTGCCCTCGAAACGCATTCTGCCCTCTTACGTAAGCGTAAGGCGGGAATAAGCGAGGGGGAGGGGAGAGGCAAGCCGCCTCCCGGAATTCAGCGCTCGCTACGCGCCAGTTGCCGGGCTTCGAGTACGCCCCACAGGCCGTGATGCTGGAGGAGGATCTGCTCGGCCCCGAAGAGAAGGGCACGTTCGACCGCCGGATTTTCCATCGCGGCGTGCGCAACTTCGGCGACGGCATTTTCATCGGTGAAGCGGTTGGGCGGCGGCACGATGCCGAAATGCAGGGCGGCTGCGTTCAGGACATGGCGAATGTGAAACCAGTCGAGCGCCAGCGCCAGCGCCGCGCCAAGCCCGCAGCCGCGCCGCTCCGATTGGGCGAGCAAGGTGATCGCCCGCTGCTGCCCCAGCGCCATCGCATCGCTCGCCCCGGCGCCCGGCGTCGCGGGCAGGGGGCCGACGGTCACGACCAATTTGGCGAGCAGGTTGCGCTCGGTCGTGAAGGCGCGCGAGGCGGCGGCGAACCATTGGCCGGCCAGCGAATCGGCATTCCGGTCCTGCGCCATTTCGATGATGCTCGGATAGCGGGCATGAAGCGTGCAAAGGAAATGGATCGCGTCGGCAAGGTTCGCTTCCGCGGCGGGCCCCGATGAGAGTAAGGGGCTCCGCACATAGGGATGCGCCACGCTCCCGCGCTCCATGACGTGCGCGAAGAGCAGGCTGGCGCCCCGGGAGACTTCCAGTGCCGCAATTTTCGCCATCGCCATTCTCGTCTCCCCTTGATCCCGTCCTTCCGGTGCGGTGCCTCCCCGGCTAGCAGGGGTTAGGTAAAGGCGAAGTTTACGCCTCGTCCCGATCGGGGACAGAGGGCGCATTTTGCGCCGAAATGGACGATCATGCCGCCATCTGCAATTCGGTCTCGATCCCGGCGGGCTTTGCTTCGACGCGCGGTCCCGTGCCCTTGCGAACGCGTGGAGCAGCCGGGAAAACGAGACGCGAGAAAAGAACCACCGCGCCCGTGCCGAAATAGGCGGCAAGGGTCTGGACCGGGAAGAAGAACAAGGCCGGGATCATCGCGACGCGAAAGAGATCGGGGCTGATGCCCAGATCTTCGCCCAGTCCCTGGCAAATGCCCAGGAAAGTGTCGTCGCGGGTGAAAAGGTTCTGGCGGATGGCGGCTTCCATATTTTGCTCCTTTTGAAACATGCTCACGGCAAGCAAAAGCAAACGCCATGCCAGATGAAGAAAATGGCGAATTCATGCGGTTTCTGGAAGAGATGAAGCAGCCTGCCCATTCAAATGGGGCATTGCGTTGCCAACAATTGGGAAATCCCGCCAGCTTTGCCCTCCGCATCCGCAGCCGACATCGTCGACGCAATGACGGGTCTCGTCGATTGGGGTGGCGGAAACCGGCTAAAGGCAGGTAAAGGCAGCGTTATCGGGAGGGATTTCTCATGCGTTTCACCTTGTTGGCCGGTACCGCCATTTTGCTCTGCGCGGCGATGCCCTCCGCAGCGCGGGCGGATTGTCTTGGAGATGTCGAGGCCGCACGTACCGCCTTTAACGGGGCCGGCGCAACCGCCGATCCGCTGCGGCAGAGCTTTGAGCTAAACTATGAAATCGCTTCCCGCGCTGCGGCCAGCTCGCCCGCGACATGCGAGGTTGTCGCGCGACAGTTAACCGGACTGGCCAGGCTCGCCAATATCCCGACCCCTGAAGACGAACCGGTCGCGGCGGTCTTGAGCGCTTTGCGCGGAGAAGCCGCGGCGGCGGCGAATGTTTCCGCTCGCATCACTCAGGCGGCAGCGGAATCCGGTACGGATGCGGGCGCGCTGCAAACCGCCACCGCCGACTATATCGCAATCATCTCTTTTCGTGATGCCGGCCTCCTGCCTGACGGCGAAGATATGACGGTCGATAGGCAAGGGTGGCACGATGGTGCCCACGCTTTCATGTTGCACTTGCAGAGAGTGATCGATGAAGCGCAGACAGATCTAGGCCGCGCGATTGTTGAGGCGACCAAGAATCCTTTCAGTGCTGAGCATATCGAGCGGATCGCTAGCGCGCGTGGGGAGCTGGGTCATGCAAGAGCATTGCTACAGGATGCCTTCCGCCAGCTCAACAAATGGACTGAAGGCGCCGTACCCGAGACGTCCAAAGCACCGGCAAAGCCACCGGTAAAGGAAGCCCAACCTGGTAAGGAAAAGGGCCCCGTCATCACCGACCTCGAAGGTTATCTCGAATCGATATGCGCGCCCGAAGCGATCATGCGGCAGGGCAAGATGGTCAGCGGCTGCACGTTTTGGGACCGCAGAAGCCAGACCGTCCCGGGCCCGCGTAAAGAACAGCCTTACGATGCCGAGCAACCGGCCATGGTGGTCGACTCTGCGAAACTCGAGATCGACTATATGGCCGAGCCTCCGCGCGCGGGGGTCATCTATTATTTGAAAGATCATCATATCAAGGAGATGGAGGCAGGCGGCGTCATCAACACCGATCCTTGGGGAGGCCTCGTCATCCAACTCGATCTGCCGCGCGGTCAATCCGATACTGCGCGGCTGTCGTTCCAGAATGGCAAGGCTGCCATCACCGGCCTCGCCGGCATCGATTATTCCGTGCGGCACCCGGCCGAGCCGATGAACTTCAGCTTCGATCGCGATCCGGGCAATTTCATCAGCAGCGTCGGTCAACAGGGCGACAGCGCCTCGGCGGAAGCAGACTATGAAACCAGCAGCCAGACCGAAGCGCGCGCGAATGACCTCGCGCATCAAGCCGTTCGGGAAGAGCTGAAAAGCAATTACGACAAGGCCCGGGCCAAGCTGGAAGAAGCTGCTCGTTATCGAGATGATCATCCAGCGGATAAGGAGGCCAACAGAATGTTCACCGAAGCCCGTAGGGAAGTCGTTCGGTCGGAGAATGCATATAGCGAATATTTGAGGAAGAACGCGCCGGACCTGTATCAGGATTATTTGCGCGCTGAACCTCACCCGGAAAACTCCCCATTTGACCTGTCGGGACGAAGCGCCTTGGATCAGCCGATCGGCTCTGCCGCCACTGCCGGGTCATCGCCGGAACAGAAGGCACTTCCCGAATATGACGGCCCCGACGGGGAAGGGGGCGGCATGCCCCCTGAAGAACAAGCACTTGTCGACAAATTGGAAAGCAGTCGCAATGCAGTCAGGGAGGCGCAGGAGCGAATGGCCGCTGCAGAGGGAGATGCGACCGCTGAGAACGAGGCAAAGCAAATATATGACCAAGCCAATGAAGCCGTCGCGCGAACGTTGAGAGAATATCAAGATTATATAAGCACGACCCCGAGAGCCTACGGCACAATTAAACCTGTCGCGGAGCCACAGCGCAGCGATAGCAAGCGAGATTAATATAAAGATGCGGCGCGGATGATGAACCGCTCTATCATCCGCGGCGCATGGTGCATGCATTTCATATTGCTATAAGCCTGCCAAACCGCCGTCGCGTCGAAGTATCGCAACCATAAAAGTGGTGCGTTGGCGAGATTACTGATCGAGGAAGCTCCGCATCTTCCTTGACCGGCTCGGATGCTTCAGCTTCCGGAGCGCCTTCGCTTCGATCTGGCGGATGCGCTCACGAGTCACGCTGAACTGCTGACCGACTTCCTCGAGCGTGTGATCGGTGTTCATGCCGATGCCGAAGCGCATGCGCAGCACGCGTTCCTCGCGCGGGGTGAGGGAGGCCAGAACGCGCGTCACGGTTTCCTTGAGGTTCGCCTGGATCGCCGCGTCGACCGGGATGACGGCGTTCTTGTCCTCGATGAAATCGCCGAGGTGGCTGTCCTCCTCGTCGCCGATTGGCGTTTCGAGGCTGATCGGCTCCTTGGCGATCTTCATCACCTTGCGGACCTTCTCGAGAGGCATCGACAGACGTTCCGCGAGATCCTCCGGAGTCGCCTCGCGGCCAAACTCGTGCAGGAACTGGCGGCCGGTGCGGACCAGCTTGTTGATCGTCTCGATCATGTGGACCGGGATGCGGATCGTGCGCGCCTGGTCGGCGATCGAGCGGGTGATCGCCTGCCGGATCCACCACGTCGCATAGGTGCTGAACTTGTAGCCGCGGCGATATTCGAACTTATCGACCGCCTTCATCAGGCCGATATTGCCTTCCTGGATGAGGTCCAGGAACTGCAGGCCGCGATTGGTATATTTCTTGGCGATCGAAATCACGAGGCGAAGGTTGGCCTCCACCATTTCCTTCTTCGCGATCCGCGCCTCGCGCTCGGCTTTTTGCACCTGATTGACGATGCGCCGGAACTCACCCAGGCTCATGCCGGTCGCTTGGGAAATCTCGCTGATTTCGGTGCGGATACGCTCGATGGAAGCCGCTTCCTGGGTGCAGAAGGCGTTCCATTTCTTGTCGAGATTGCAGACGCGTTCCGACCAATTCTCGTCGAGCTCGTGGCCCATATAATTGTCGAGGAACGCCTTGCGCGGCACCTTGTGGCGCTCGGCGAGGCGCAGCATCTGGCCGCCCAGCGCGGTGAGGCGGCGGTTGTAGCTGTAGAGCTGATCGACCAGATATTCGATCTTCTGCTGGTGGAACTGGACGCTTTCGACCTCGGCGGTCAGCTCCTCACTCAGCTTCTGATATTTATTCTCGTCCGCCTTGGGGAAATCCTGCCCGGCGCCCATCGCTTCCATGCGCGCATTCTGCAGCTTGGAGAATTTCTTGAAGAGCGCGGTGATGCTGGCGAATTTCTCCAGCGCCTGCGGCTTCAGCAATTCTTCCATCGCGGCAAGAGAAAGCGCGTTATCCTCGTCCTCATCCTCGGTGGGACGCGGCGTGCGGCGTTCGGTAAGCTCGTCTTCCTCCTGGTCGACGCTTTCCTCTTCCGGCTCCTCTTCTTCCTTGAAGGAGGGCCCGGCCGTCTTTTCGGAAATCTCGTCCTCGTTCTCGTCCTCGGCGCTTTCGACCTGCTCGGGAGTCGGTCCCTTGGACAGCATGGCATCGAGGTCCAATATCTCGCGCAGCTGCATGCGGCCTTCGTTCAAGGCCGTCGACCATTCGATGATGGCGTTGAAGGTGATCGGACTTTCGCACAGCCCCCAGATCATCGTGTCGCGGCCGGCCTCGATGCGCTTGGCGATCGCGATCTCGCCCTCGCGCGACAGCAATTCCACCGCGCCCATTTCGCGCAGATACATGCGGACGGGATCGTCGGTGCGATCGACCGTCTCTTTCTTCTTTTCGATGACGAAGCGCTCGCCCTCGGTGCCTTCCTCGCCGACTTCCTCGACTTCGGCGCCGGCGTCCTCGCCGCCTTCCTCTTCGTCGCTGTCGTCATTCTCGACGATGTTGACGCCCATGTCGTTCAATGCCGACATGATGTCCTCGATCTGCTCGGACGACATCTGGTCCTGCGGCAGCGCATCGTTCAATTCGTCATAGGTGATGACGCCGCGCTTCTTGGCGCGGGCGATCAGCTTCTTGATCGACGCCTCGTTGAGGTCGATCAGCGGGGCATCGCCACCTTCGCTCTTGTCCGCCGTGTCGACCGTGTTCGTCTTCGCCATTCGCAAGCCTGTTCCAATTTAACTTGAGGGTTGGTCCGCGTCGCTTTCCATCAACGCCGCGAGCCTCCTGTCAGCCTCATCCCGCGCCGCCCGGAGCCGTTGCTGCTCCGCGAACGCGTCTTCATTTCCATCTTCCTTCAGCCGTGCCGTCGCCGCCTCGAAAGCCGCATCCAGCGCGGGCCTGGCCGCCAATGTCTCGATCACCAGAACGAGATCGCGAAAGGCGCGTTCCGGGTCGGCGGCACGGCGTGTGAAGGAAAAGCCCAATCCCTTTTGCAGGCGCAATTGCTCCACCAGAGCAGCGACGCCTTCGTCCGCCAATATGGTATTTAGCCGCTCCTGATCAAGTTCGCCGTGCATCAGGGCCGCATCGACCATCGCATCGCGCAATCGGGCGGCCCCCGCATCGCCCATCGGAAGCGCCGCCACGGCCTCGGCATGGGGCGCGATCGCGCCCGGAAAACGCAGCAATCCGGCGAGAACGGCGCGCATTTCATGAGGCGCCAACCCCCGCGCGCCCACCGCCTTTGCTTCCGCCGATGCCGGGCGGGGCGGGGCGAAGCGCTGGAAACTCTGTCCCCGCACGGGACGATTGGGTACCCATTCCCGGCGCGGCGGACGGATCAGCGCATAGAAGCGGTCCATCAGCGCGCTGCGATATTGATCGCGCACGTCGGGATCGGCGATGCTCCCGACATGATCGAGCAAACGGCGCTTGAGGCCCGCCTTGCGCTCCGGCGTGTCGAGCGGCTCGGCGGCGCTTTCATGCCGCCACAAGCGGTCGACCAGGCTTTCCGGGTTTCCCAGCAATTCCTCCAGCGCCCCGCGCCCTTTGGCGCGAATGAGGTCGTCGGGATCCTGCCCGGCCGGAAGCGTGACGAAGCCGAGCGACCGTCCCGGCCCGACATGGGGTAGGGCGCGCAAGGCCGCCCGCACTGCCGCCTTCTGCCCCGCCGCGTCCCCGTCGAAGCAGAGGAGGGGGGTAGGGGAGAGCCGCCACAGCCGCTCCAACTGTCCCTCGGTCAGCGCGGTCCCGAGCGGCGCGACGCCTTCCCCGATCCCCGCCTGGTCGAGGGCGATCACGTCCAGATAGCCTTCGACCACCACGACGCGCTTGGCATCGCGGCTCGCGGGCGAGG
This sequence comes from Sphingosinicella flava, assembly GCF_016025255.1. NCBI lineage: Bacteria > Pseudomonadati > Pseudomonadota > Alphaproteobacteria > Sphingomonadales > Sphingomicrobiaceae > Allosphingosinicella > Allosphingosinicella flava. The sequence continues at coordinate 753,426 of NZ_CP065592.1, read as the reverse complement.
CGCGGTCGAGATTGTAGAGCGTCCGTCCCTTGTCGAAAAGCGGCGTTTCCGGGGAATTCAGATATTTGGGCTCGCCGTCACCAAGGATGCGTCCGCCGAACGCGATCACCCGCCCGCGCGGGTCGCGGATGGGGATCATCAGGCGGCCCCGGAAGCGATCATAGGGCTCCTTGCCCGTCTCTTCGGGCTGGATGAGGAGGCCGCATTCGACCAGCTTCTCAACTCCGAACTCCTTGAGCGCTGTCTTGAGCTTCGACCGCGAATCCGGCGCGAAGCCGAAGTTGAAGCGCGCCTTCGTCTTTTCGGTAATCCCGCGCCGTTTCAGATAATCGCGCGCATCGGCGCCATCGATCCCATCGAGCTGCTCCTCGAACCAGCGCGCTGCCGCGGCCATGACATCGTACAGCCCCGCCGCCTTGTCGGCCTTTTCCCGCGCCCGTGGATCGGCCGCCGGAACCTCCATCCCCGCCTTGTCGGCAAGCTCCTTCACCGCATCCATGAAGGGGAGCCCCTGCGCATCGGTCAAGAACCGGATCGCATCCCCATGGGCGCCGCAACCGAAGCAATGGTAGAAACCCTTGTCATCATTCACCGTGAAGGACGGCGTCTTCTCCTTGTGAAACGGGCAACACGCCTTCCATTCCCGCCCCGCCCGGAGCAGCTTCACCTGCTTGGAAATGACGGACGAAAGCAGAGTGCGGGCGCGGAGTTCATCCAGGAATTGGGGGGAAAGGCTCACAAACCTCCCCTCCCGCAAGCGGGAGGGGCTGGGGGTGGGCATGGCCCCAAAACCCGCTTAATCTCCAACAGCACACCTTCCGTCCGTTCAAGCACATCATTGTTCCAGAAGCGTATGACGCGAAAGCCCTCGGTTTCGATTGCCTTAGTCCGGATTTCATCGCGCTCCACTGCCAAGGCATGTTGGCCGCCATCCAGTTCGATGATCAGCCTAGCTTCTCGGCACATGAAGTCAGTAACGTAACCGGCAACGGGCATCTGCCGGCTAAACTTAAATCCGGCGAGCTGGCGGCCCGACAAATGCCTCCAAAGCAGCTTCTCGGCAGGCGTGGCATTGTTGCGAAGAGTGCGCGCTATTTTCGTCGGCCGTGGTTTGAATAAGGCCATGCCCACCCCCAGCCCCTCCCGCAAGCGGGAGGGGGGCATTTTCACCCCAATCGCCCCTTCACGAGCCCGCTCGCCTTGCTCATATCGATGCTGGCCGCATGGCGTTCCTTCAGCACCGCCATCACCTTGCCCATGTCCTTCACCGAACTCGCGCCCACTTCCGCGATGATCGCATCGATGGCGGCATTGGCCTCGTCCTCGCTCATCTGCGCGGGCAGGAAGCCCTCGATCACCGCGACCTCGGCCTTTTCCTGGTCGGTCAATTCCTGCCGTCCGCCTTGTTCATACATGGTGATCGATTCGCGGCGCTGCTTGATCATCTTCTGCAGCACTTCGGTTACCAAAACGTCGTCATCCGGCGCGCTCGCCGCCGTGCGCAGCTCTATGTCCCTATTCTTGATCGCGGACTGGATGAGGCGGATGGTGGCCGTCCGCTCCTTGTCGCCGCCCTTCATGGCGGTGACGAGCGCGGCTTTGATGTCGTCGCGAATCATGGTCTCTCATTCTTGCTTTCAGCGGAAAGGACGCACGATAGCCCGCATAAAGCCGGTTTAATAGATTGACGCTGCCCGCGCCGGTCTCTAGCGGACGAGCCTTAGCGACATCGCCAGAACCTCTTGCAAGGAGTGCCCGCCTTATGGCCGACACCAGACATATGCCTGCGCCACACGGAGCCACGGGCGTATTGGTGTTGGCGGATGGGACAGTGATCTGGGGCAGGGGCTTCGGCGCCGAGGGCGATGCGGTCGGCGAGGTGTGCTTCAACACCGCGATGACTGGCTATCAGGAGATCATGACCGATCCCTCCTACGCCGCGCAGATCGTCACCTTCACCTTCCCCCATATCGGCAATGTCGGCGCCAATTATGAGGACGTCGAAGCGGACAATCCCTTCGCCCTCGGCTGTATCGTCCGCGAGGACGTGACCCATTCGTCCAATTTCCGCGCCGTGCAGGATTTCGACCAGTGGCTGAAGGCGAACGGCCGCATCGGCCTGTCCGGCGTCGACACCCGGGCCCTGACCCGCCTGATCCGCGAAAAAGGCGCCCCGAACGGCGTCATCGCGCACAATGCCAGGGGCGCGTTCGATATCGAAACCCTGAAGGAAAAGGCGCGGGCCTGGCCGGGCCTTGAGGGCATGGACCTCGCCAAGGAAGTGTCCTGCCGCCAGATGTACCGCTGGTCGGGCGGCCTGTGGAAGCGGGGCGAGGGTTATGCCCCCGGTTCCGACGACGAGAGCCTGCCGCATGTCGTCGCCATCGATTACGGCTCGAAGCGCAACATCTTCCGCAACCTCGCCGCCGCCGGCGCCCGCGTCACCGTGCTGCCCGCCACCGCGACCTATGAAGACGTGATGGCCCACAAGCCCGACGGCATCTTCCTGTCGAACGGCCCCGGCGATCCCGCCGCCACCGGCGAATATGCCGTGCCGGTGATCCGGCAGCTGCTCGAAACTAGGAAGCCGCTCTTCGGCATCTGCCTCGGCCACCAGCTCCTCGGCCTCGCCGTCGGCGCCAAGACCGCCAAGATGCACCAGGGCCACCGCGGCGCCAACCATCCGGTGAAGCGCCTGGAGGACGGCCGCGTCGAAATCACCAGCATGAACCACGGCTTCGCGGTCGAAACCGAAACGTTGCCGGACAATGCGCGGGCGACGCATATTTCCTTGTTCGACGGGAGTCTCGCGGGGCTGGAACTGACGGATCGCCCGGCTTTCTCGGTGCAATATCACCCGGAAGCGAGCCCAGGGCCGCAGGATAGCATCTACCTGTTCAAAAAGTTCATCCGTCACATTGCAGCTCAGGAGAAATGAGCACTCTATCTCATCCAGAGCTGAAAAATCAGCTATTGCTGGCGCTCTATGACCGAGCAATCAAAGGAAAATCTGATCGTAGGGCCTCCGCCACATCGCTAAAGCGCGCGCTCCAATTGGAAGTGTCGAGTCAGCATATTTGCGTCCTACTCGATTCACTTGTCGATGAAGGCTACCTCCGCCTGCATGAGCCGGGCGAAAAATATGCCATCTCGGAAGCCGGAATGGCCTTAGTTGAATCTGACTGGCGCTTTGCGAATACGGAGCGATTAATTGTTGACCACTGGAACGAGCCGGACGCTACGGCACCTGTCTCCCAGGTTAAATTAGCAACAATACGATTTCACTTAGGCCAATGCGTCAAGTTGATGGTGGAATCGGACCTTTCTCAAAGTGAGAAGGCGCAGGTCTTAGGCTTAATAAAGATCTGCGAAGACATCGTTGATTTGCCCACTCCCAAGCTCGGCCTACTGAAACGCATTTTGGGATGGTTAAAGGAAGTCAAAGATTTACTACCTCTCATTGAGGCAATCTCTAAACTGATCCGGTAGGTATATGCCCAAAAGAACCGACATCTCCTCCATCCTCATCATCGGCGCGGGGCCCATCGTTATCGGGCAGGCGGCGGAGTTCGATTATTCGGGGACGCAGGCCGCCAAGGCACTGCGAGAGGAGGGCTATCGCATCATCCTCGTCAATTCGAACCCCGCGACGATCATGACCGATCCGGAGCTAGCCGACGCGACCTATGTCGAACCGATCACGCCGGAAGTCGTCGCCAAGATCATCGAGAAGGAGCGGCCCGACGCGGTGCTCCCGACGATGGGCGGGCAGACGGCGCTCAACACCGCGCTCGCGCTCTTCCGCGACGGCACGCTCGACAAGTTCGGCGTCACCATGATCGGCGCGGATGCCGAGGCCATCGACAAGGCCGAGGACCGCCTGAAATTCCGCGACGCGATGGACAAGATCGGGCTCGAAAGCCCGAAGAGCCAGATCGCCCACAGCCTCGATGATGCGATGAAGGCGCTGGACGTCGTGGGCCTCCCCGCGATCATCCGCCCGTCCTTCACCCTCGGCGGCACGGGCGGCGGCATTGCGTACAATAAGGACGAATTCGTCCGCATCGTGACGGGCGGCCTCGACGCCAGCCCGACGACCGAGGTGCTGATCGAGGAATCCGTCCTCGGCTGGAAGGAATATGAGATGGAGGTGGTCCGCGACCGCGCGGACAATGCCATCATCATCTGCTCGATTGAGAATATCGACCCGATGGGCATCCATACCGGGGATTCGATCACTGTCGCGCCGGCGCTGACGCTGACCGACAAGGAATATCAGATCATGCGCAACGCGAGCATCGCTTGCTTGCGTGAAATCGGTGTCGAAACAGGTGGTTCCAACGTCCAGTTCGCAGTCAATCCGAAGGACGGGCGCCTCGTTGTCATCGAAATGAACCCGCGCGTCAGCCGCTCCTCGGCGCTCGCGTCGAAGGCCACCGGCTTCCCCATCGCCAAGGTCGCCGCGAAGCTCGCCGTGGGCTATACCCTCGACGAGATCGACAACGACATCACCGGCGCGACCCCGGCGAGCTTCGAGCCGACCATCGACTATGTCGTGACGAAGATCCCGCGCTTCGCCTTCGAAAAGTTCAAGGGCTCGGAAGCCCTCCTTTCCACCGCGATGAAATCGGTGGGCGAGGTGATGGCGATCGGCCGCAACATCCACGAAAGCCTGCAAAAGGCCCTGCGCGGCCTCGAAACCGGCCTCACCGGCTTCGACGGCGTCAAATCGCTCTACGGCGCCCCGCGTGAGGAGATTGAGGCCGCGCTCGCCACGCCGTCGCCCGACCGCCTGCTGGTGGCCGCCCAGGCCCTGCGCGAAGGCTTTACCGTCGCGGAAATCCACGCCATCGCCAAATACGACCCCTGGTTCCTGGAGCGGATCAAGGAAATCGTCGAGGCGGAAGAGGGGGTCTGCAAGAACGGCCTGCCGCGCGATGCCGAAGGACTGCGCCGTTTGAAGGCCATGGGCTTTTCCGACAAGCGCCTCGCCGATCTCGCGATCAGGGCGGCCAATGTCGTGGGCGGCAAGACGATGGCTCAGGGCCACGGGCTCATCCATGACACGGTGAAGGCGATGACCGGCGCCACCAGCGAGGATGAGGTCCGCGCGCTCCGCCACAGGCTCGGCGTCCGTCCGGTGTTCAAGCGCATCGACACCTGCGCCGCCGAATTCGCGGCGAAGACCCCTTACATGTATTCGACCTACGAGGCGCCGAGCTTCGGCGCGCCCGAGGACGAAAGCCAGCCGTCCGACGCGAAGAAGGTCGTCATCCTGGGCGGCGGCCCGAACCGGATCGGGCAGGGGATCGAGTTCGATTATTGCTGCTGCCACGCCTGCTTCGCGCTCGATGAGGCGGGCTATGAAACCATCATGGTCAATTGCAATCCGGAGACGGTGTCGACAGATTACGACACGTCCGACCGCCTCTATTTCGAGCCGCTCACCGTCGAAGACGTGCTCGAAATCCTCCACGTCGAACAGTCGCGCGGCACGCTTCACGGCGTCATCGTCCAGTTCGGCGGCCAGACCCCGCTAAAGCTCGCCGCCGCGCTCGAAAGGGCCGGCATTCCGATCCTCGGCACCTCGCCCGATGCCATCGATCTCGCCGAAGACCGCGAGCGTTTCGCCAATCTCGTCACTCGCTTGGGCCTCAAGCAGCCGCGCAATGGCATGGCGCGCAGCCGGGAAGAGGCGCTCGTCGTCGCAGAGCGTATCGGCTATCCCGTCCTCACCCGTCCGTCCTATGTGCTCGGCGGCCGCGCCATGGAGATCGTCGACGGCCCCGCCCAGCTCGAAGACTATATCGTCACCGCCGTGCAGGTGTCCGGCGAAAGCCCGGTCCTCATCGATCAATATCTGCGCGACGCCATTGAGGTCGACGTGGACGCGATCAGCGACGGCACGGAAGTCGCCATCGCCGGCGTGATGCAGCATATCGAGGAAGCGGGCGTCCATTCGGGCGACAGCGCCTGCTCGTTACCCCCCTACAGCCTCGATAAGTCCATTGTGGATGAGATCGAACGCCAGGCGAAGGCGCTCGCCCTCGCTTTGGGTGTGAAGGGCTTGATGAACGTCCAGTTCGCGGTGAAGGACGGCCAGGTCTACCTGATCGAAGTCAATCCGCGCGCCAGCCGCACCGTGCCCTTCGTCGCCAAGGCGATCGGCACCCCGGTCGCCAAGATTGCCGCCCGCGTCATGGCGGGGGAGCCTTTAGCGAAATTCCTGCCGCTCGCCCGCAGCGTCGATCATATCGCGGTCAAGGAAGCCGTCTTCCCCTTCGCGCGCTTCCCGGGCGTCGATCCGGTCCTCTCACCGGAAATGAAATCCACCGGCGAAGTCATGGGAATTGCCAACGATTTTCCGACCGCCTTCCTGAAATCGCAGCTCGGCGGCGGCGTCACGCTTCCCGCGGGCGGCACCTTGTTCGTGTCGGTGAAGGACAGCGACAAAACCCTGATCCTGGAACCCGTCCGCGCGCTTCTCGGCATGGGCTTCAAGGCCGTCGCCACCGGCGGCACCGCCGATTATCTCGTCTCCCAAGGCCTCGACGTCGAACGCGTCAACAAGGTCGCGCAGGGCCGCCCGCATATTGTCGACAAGATCAAGGACGGCGGCATCGACCTCATCTTCAACACGACAGAAGGCTGGCAAAGCCACAAGGATTCGCAATCGATCCGCGTCGCGGCTTTGATGGCGAAGGTGCCTTACTTCACGACTGCGGCCTCAAGCGCGGCGGTCGTGCAGGCAATCGAAGCTCAAAAAGGCCATAGCCTTGAAGTTCGCTCCCTGCAGGATTATTATTCCTGCTCCGACGCGTAATTTTCCGCACATTTTCTTTGACTGCGGACGGCTTTATTGAAGTCGTCCGGCATATGATTTTGACGAAAGGCTTGAGTGATGGCGACGGTCGACAAGATGCCGATGCTGGCCGAGGGCTATGAAAGGCTCCAGACCGAGGTCAAGCACCTGAAAATGGTCGAGCGCCCCGCCGTCATCGACGCGATCGAGGAAGCGCGCGCGCATGGCGACCTGTCCGAAAATGCCGAATATCACGCCGCCAAGGAGCGCCAGGGCCAGATCGAGGCGCAGATCGCCGATATCGAGGATCGCCTGAGCCGCGCCATGGTGATCGACCCGACGACCCTGTCGGGCGACAAGGTCGTGTTCGGCGCGACCGTCCACCTGCTCGACGAAAATGACAAGCCGATCAAATATCAGGTCGTCGGCCAGACGGAGGCGGACGCTAAGGTCGGCCGCATCTCTTATTCCTCGCCGCTCGGCCGCGCCCTCATCGGCCGCCAGGTCGGCGACGAAGTCGAAGTCTCCGCCCCGTCTGGCGACAAATATTACGAGATCGAGAAGATCGAGTTCATTTGAGTTGGCGCAAGAGTTGAGCGATTCCGCCCTCTTACTCCCTCTCCTGCTAGCGGGAGAGGGCTGGGGTGAGGGTGTGCGGCTGAAGCGGCTAAACGCCGCTGAAGGCGCCTCAAAGCTCGCTGTCGCTCGCCACCCTCACCCAACCCTCTCCCGCCGGCGGGAGAGGGCTTAAGCCATGCGCCCGCCCCAAAACTGGCGCACCGCCCGTGTTACCCTCGCCATCGCGGCTGTCACTGCGCTCGCCTGGCTCCTCACCACCACGCTCCGCGCCGACGACTATATGGCCGTCTGGGCTGGCTTTATCCCCGCGCGCATCACTTATGGCGACGAGGGCGGCATGGCGCCGGTCTGGCTCACCCCGCTCACCGCGACCCTCGTCCATGGCGGGATATTCCATCTCGCTTTCAACATGCTGATCCTGCTTTTCTGCGGCCGGTCGGTCGAACCGATCCTGGGCCCGGGCAGCGTCATTACTCTCTACATTGCGGGCGCTTATGCCGCCGCCGCGGCGCAATATGCGGCCGGACCCTCCGAAATCGCCCCGATGATCGGCGCGAGCGGCGCCATCTCCGCCTTGCTCGGCGCCTATGCGCTTCTCTTCGGCCGCAACCGGGTGAAGGTCGCCAATCCCGTCGCCGCGCAATGGCTTCACGCGCTCTGGCTCGGCGCGACCTGGATCGGACTCCAGCTCCTGACCAGCATTACCTTCGACACGGTCGGCCAGCAGGTCGCCATTGCCGCTCATATCGGCGGCTTCCTCGCCGGCCTCGTCCTGATGAAGCCGCTTTTGCTCTACCGTTACCGGAAAGCCTGATTCCCTCCCCCCTTGATGGGAGTACCGGGTCGGTCATGTCCTCGGCATGACCTGAATAGCACGGGGTGGTATTCACCCGGTGCTGCTGGGGTGGGGGGTGATGTTTCCGAAAAGGCGCGCTCTACGTCGTAGATCACCCCCACCAACCTCCCCCATCAAGGGGGAGGCTATAGATTATCCTACCTTGTCCCCAAGGCTCGGTTCGAGCAGCCGGTGGAGGTGGACGACCACATACTTCATCTCGGCATCGTCCACGGTGCGCTGGGCGTTGGCCCGCCAGGCATCGAGCGCGCTGGCATAATCGGGGAACAGGCCGACAAGGTGCACCGCGTCGAGGTCGACGAAATCCAGCCCCTGCGGATCGCGGACGCGTCCGCCGAACACCAGATGCAGCTTGTTCATGCTTTAAACCCCGACTTGCCGGAAACGCCGTCCGCCTAGGCAGGATCGGCGCCAGAGGCAAGGGGGCTGGTTGTAAATAGCCCCTCTCCTTGATGGGGAGGGGTTGGGGAGGGGTGATGCGTCCGGAAGCACTCCGCTCTACGTCGTAAATCACCCCCACCAAACCTCCCCCATCAAGGGGGAGGCTTTACCTAAGTCAATTTCAGGCCTCGCTTTTCTTGCCGCCGACGATCTCGCCGATCTTCTGTTTCACGGCCGCATAGCCAAGCTCGTCCAGTTTCTCGCGGCCCGCGTCGGTCGCGCTCTTCGCGGCTTCGCGCGCCTTGTCGGTCAGCCTGGCCCCGGCGGCGCCCAGCGTTTCCACTTCGCGGCGGGTCTTGGGCAGGAGGGCGGCGATCAGGCCGCCGACCGCCAGCGCCCCGACCACCGCGCCGACCGGATTGGAACCGATGCCGTCGGTTGTGCGGCGGCGGACATTGCTCGTCCGTTCGCGGGCGCTGCGATAGGCTTCGCTGGCCCGGTCGCGGGCGGAGCTGGCCGTGCCGCGGACCCGGCTGGTCGCGCTGGAAAAACGGCCTTTGGGCTGGGTTGCGATGGTGGTGTCATCGTCGATCAGGTCGGTCTTCGTCATACGCTTATTCCTTCACTCATCTTGCGTTCCTCGGGAGAATGAACCTCGCGAGGAGAAAGGGGACTATTGGGTGCAGGTTCCGTGAACGTCGCGGGCAGGGCGTCGGTTGCATAAGGCTTGGACACGAGCGGCGCTTTATCCTCCCGATCCGACAATTTATGCGACAGCCAGCGCAGCGGCCGCTTCGCCACCGCGACGGCCAGCGCGGCGCCGACCGCGGAGGCCGTGATGGGCTGGCCTTTCACCGTGTCCACCACTTCGGCCGCGATGCCGCCGCCAAGATCCTTCACATTGTCCCAGGCGTTGCTGGCAATGGTTTGGGGCCGGAGCGCGGCGCGCGTCGCGACGAAGGTGGAATCGAGCTGCCTCCGCGCCCGTTCGGCCTCGATCCGCGCGAGGCGGATCTTTTCAGCTGTATCGACCTTGCTCATGCCGCCTCCCGCAGTCCGTCGTCCAGGGCTTCCCGCTCCTCCTCGCTGCCGGAGCCGAGCACGGCGAGCTTGCGCGCGCCCGCCCGGATCAGCAGGAAGCCGATGATGCCCGCGACGGCGATCACCGCGACGCCGGCGAGCAGGGGCCCGATCAGCGGCGCGAGGCCCATGACGATGCCGACGATCAGGCCGATAAAGCCTGCAAGGAGCAAGGCGATGCCCGCCCCGAGCAGGATCGCGCCGCTCTTCGCCTTTTCAGCGCGGTGTTGGGCGACCGCCTTCACCAAATTGACCTCGGCCCGCGCCATCGCCTTGCCGTCCGCGATCAGCCGCGAAACGAGATCGCCGATGCCGTCGTCAGGATTGATCCTGGCCAAAGTCAGGCCTCCTCGCGCGGCGTGGCCCGGGAGCCGTTGCTGGAAGCGCCGCTTTCGTCGAGGCCGGCCTTCACAATCCGGACAAGGGTGAAGCCGACCACCGCGGCGATGCCGATGGCTGCGGCCGGGCTCTTGCGGATCAGCGCCTTCGCATCGTCGACCAGCTCGTCCACTTCCTTGTTGCGGATATTGCTGGAGAAATCGGTGACGTAGGTGGCGGCCTTGCGCGCATAGTCGCCATATTCGGAGCCGAGCCGCTCGTCGATCGACCGCGCCGCGTCCTCGACGATACGGGACAGGTCGTCCAGCTTGCCGGTTACGCGGTCCTTGCCGTCCACCGCATAATTGCGCACGCGGTCCGTTGCCTGGCTCTTCAGCGACTGGGCGCCCTGGCGGATCTGGCCCTTGATGCCGGTCGCGTTGCCGCCCGTATCGTCGGTGCCCGTGCTGTTGCCGCTCGCCACGAAGCCGCCGGTTCCGCTTGTGCCCGTGCCGCCGCTCGCGCCGCCCATCGTGCCATTGGTTTCCATCGCGCCGTTGACGATGTGATCGGTGCCTTCGGGAAGTTCATCCGGGTTGCGGGCGGGCATAGTCTACCTCCAGTAAAAGTTGGTGAATCCAGTCTCGCCAGAACACCCGCCGCGCGGCCTTCGTTCCGCTGCCGGACGCGAAAGTTGCGCCGCCGGGCGCGCGCCGATAAGGCACCCAACACATCCAATATAGCTCATAACGAGGCCGTAACAATGACCGCCATTCTCGACGTGCATGCCCGCCAGATTCTCGACAGCCGGGGCAATCCCACGGTCGAGGTCGAAGTGATGCTGGAAGACGGCAGCATGGGCCGCGCCGCGGTGCCCTCCGGCGCCTCCACCGGCGCGCACGAAGCGGTCGAAAAGCGGGACGGGGACAAGGCCGTCTATCTTGGCAAGGGCGTCACCCAGGCGGTGGAAGCGGTCACCGGCGAAATCTTCGAAGCCATTGCCGGTCTCGAGGCGGAGGACCAGGGCGAGATCGACACCGCCCTCATCGAGCTAGACGGCACGGAAAACAAGTCGCGCCTCGGCGCCAACGCCATCCTCGGCGTCAGCCTCGCGGTCGCCAAGGCGGCGGCGGACGCGCGCGGCCTGCCGCTCTACCGCTATGTCGGCGGCGTTTCGGCAGGGGTGCTGCCCGTTCCGATGATGAACATCATCAACGGCGGCGAACATGCCGACAACCCGATCGATTTCCAGGAATTCATGGTGATGCCGGTGGGCGCCGAAAGCCTCGCCGAGGCCGTGCGCTGCGGCGCGGAAATCTTCCACACCCTGAAGAAGCGCCTGCACGATGCCGGCCACTCGACAGCGGTGGGCGACGAAGGCGGTTTCGCGCCGAACCTCGCCAACACAACCGACGCCTTGGACTTCATCATGGCGTCGATCGAAGCGGCTGGATACACGCCCGGCGGCGACGTCATGCTCGCCCTCGATTGCGCCGCGACCGAATTCTTCAAGGACGGCGCCTACCGCATGGTGGGTGAGGGGAAGACCCTCTCTCCGCAAGAAATGGCCGATTACCTCGCCGATCTTGCCGCCCGCTACCCGATCTTCTCGATCGAGGACGGCATGGCCGAGGACGATTTCGAAGGCTGGAAGGCGCTCACCGACAAGATCGGCGACAAGGTCCAGCTCGTCGGGGACGACCTTTTCGTCACCAATCCCAAGCGCCTTGCCATGGGCATTGAAAAGGGCCTCGCCAATTCGCTGCTCGTCAAGGTCAACCAGATCGGCACCCTGTCCGAGACGCTGGAAGCCGTGAGCCTCGCCCAGCGCAACCGCTATACCGCCGTCATGTCGCACCGCTCCGGCGAGACGGAAGACACCACCATCGCCGACCTCGCCGTCGCCACCAACTGCGGCCAGATCAAGACCGGCAGTCTCGCCCGCTCCGACCGCCTCGCCAAATACAACCAGCTCATCCGCATCGAGGAGGAGCTCGGCGCGCAGGCGGTGTATGCGGGCCGCTCGATCCTGCGGTGAAGACTCTGATCCCTTTTCTAGCGCCCTCCTTTCTAAGGGCTCTTTGATAAGAAGGTTTTCCCGCCATCTTAACGTCACCCTGGCGAAAGCCAGGGTCTCGGCGCAAAAGTGCGTCTCACCCGCCGCAAGATTCCGGCTTTCGCCGAAATGACGGGAGGGGCGGAGGCTGACGGAAGCGACCAGAATTCCTCGATTTCCCCACCTTCGCCCTCGAAATCCGCATTTATTTACCATAAGGGCGGGAAAGAACTTGATTCGTCCTGCTTTTACTGATTCTGTGACGCCACGATGACGAACGCGAATAACGCCATCCTGCTGATCCGCCGCGCGGCCTTGCCTGCGCTCGCGATCCTCATCATCGCGAACTTCGCGGGCTATGCGGTGTTCGGCTCGAACGGCATCCTGCAATATGGCGATTATCGCCGCCTGAAGGCGGAACGCTCCATTCAGCTCGCCCAGCTCGAGCAGGAACGCGATCGCCTCGCTCACCGTGCCAACCTTCTCGATCCGCGCAGGGCCGACCCGGACCTCGCTGAGGAAATGGTGCGCAGCGAACTGGGCCTGGTCCGTCAGGACGAAGTGGTCATTCCCATCGCGGACTAAGCATTTGGCTATGCCGGATACGCTTTTTCACCATACGAAAATTTTACTGCTTCCGCGCTGGAACTCTTGATCCAGATCAAGGTTATTGCGCGGAGGGGTGTGGAATTAACTATGTCGAAGCAGTCTAGAGAACATACGCTCAACCAGATCGAAGCGAACCAGTCGGCGCTCCGCGACAGCATTGAGAATACGAAGCAGCTGCTCGATCAATCGGACCGGCTCATCAAGCAGCAGCGCAATGATCTCGATGAAGATGAAGACGAGCGCGAAACACGCCGCTCCATACGCTAGCCGAGATTAGCCAAATCGGTTATTTCCTCGGGTGAAACTGGATTCCCAACTTTCTTGGCGTTTCTGAGTTCAAGTGCCATCCTTAAACTGGGATTGGGAGCCACGTTCTTCTGAGAAGCAAAATTCAAAAAGGGGCGGCGGAGTAATCTAACCTCCTTGGTTCTTCTATCGACGTGCGCTTGCACCGTTCGATCTTTGAGGCCATAGAGCCGCTTCTAGAGAAGAACCGTCAGGAAAGACCAGCGTGGCCAAGACCCCAACCACGAAAGGCAGCGCCGAAACCGCTACGGCAGCGCCGCAACTCTCCAATCGCGAACGCCCGGCCGAGCCGCGGCGTTACGAGGCCTCGAAAGAGGAAATGCTGGAATATTACCGGCAGATGCTCCTCATTCGCCGCTTCGAGGAGAAAGCGGGCCAGCTTTACGGCCTTGGCCTGATCGGCGGCTTCTGCCACCTCTATATCGGCCAGGAAGCGGTCGCGGTCGGCCTGCAATCCGCGCTGGAGCCGGGCCGGGATTCGGTCATCACCGGCTATCGCGACCACGGCCACATGCTCGCTTACGGCATCGATCCCAACGTCATCATGGCCGAACTGACCGGCCGCGCCGCCGGCATTTCGAAGGGCAAGGGCGGCTCGATGCACATGTTCAGCGTCGAACATAAATTCTACGGCGGCCACGGCATCGTCGGCGCGCAAGTCTCGCTCGGCACCGGCCTCGCCTTCAAGCACAAATATGCGGGCGACGGCGGCGTGTGCATGGCCTATTTCGGCGACGGTGCCGCGAACCAGGGTCAGGTCTATGAAAGCTTCAACATGGCCGAGCTCTGGAAGCTCCCGATCATCTATGTGATCGAGAACAACCAGTATGCCATGGGCACCAGCGTCAACCGCGCCAGCTCCGAAGACCAGCTCTACAAGCGCGGCGAAAGCTTCCGCATTCCGGGCATCCAGGTGGATGGCATGGACGTCCTCGCGGTGCGCGGCGCGGCCGAAACGGCGCTCGAATGGGTGCGCGCGGGGAAGGGGCCGATCCTCCTCGAGCTCAAGACCTACCGTTATCGCGGCCATTCCATGTCCGACCCGGCGAAATACCGTTCGCGCGACGAAGTGCAGGCGGTGCGCGACAAGTCCGATCCGATCGAGCATCTGAAGCGCGAGCTGGAAGCCGCCGGCGTCACCGCCGACGAGGTCAAGAAAATCGATACCGACATCAAGCGCATCGTCGCTGAATCGGCCGACTTTGCTGAACAGTCGCCGGAGCCCGATCTGTCCGAACTCTACACCGACGTCCTGGTGGAAACATACTGATGGCCATCGAACTCAAAATGCCCGCCCTTTCCCCTACCATGGAGGAAGGCACGCTCGCCAAATGGCTGGTGAAGGAAGGCGACGAAGTGAAGTCCGGCGACATCCTCGCCGAAATCGAAACCGACAAGGCCACGATGGAATTCGAGGCCGTCGACGAAGGCACTGTCGCCAAGATCCTGGTGCCGGAAGGATCCGACGGCGTGAAGGTCGGCACCGTCATCGCGATGATCGCGGGCGAGGGGGAGGATGCGTCGAACGTTACCGCTCCGACAGCTTCGGCCGCGTCGGTCCAGCAGCCGAGCGATCAGGGAACCGAAGTCCAGTCCAAGGGCCAGGAACAGCCGGCGAAGGCGGACACCGGCGCGACCCAGCTCACCGCACCCGCCTCCCGCCAAGCAGCCGACCCCGAAGTGCCGGAAGGCACCGAAATGGTCCGCACCACGGTCCGCGAAGCGCTCCGCGACGCGATGGCCGAGGAAATGCGCGCCGACGATCGCGTCTTCGTGATGGGCGAGGAAGTCGCGCAATATCAGGGCGCCTATAAGGTCACTCAGGGCCTGCTCGACGAATTCGGCGACCGCCGCGTCATCGACACGCCGATCACCGAATATGGCTTCGCGGGCGTTGGCACTGGCGCGGCGATGGGCGGCCTCCGCCCGATCATCGAATTCATGACCTTCAACTTCGCCATGCAGGCGATCGACCACATCATCAACTCGGCGGCCAAGACGAATTATATGTCCGGCGGCCAGATGCGCTGCCCGATCGTGTTCCGTGGGCCCAACGGCGCCGCGGCGCGCGTCGGCGCGCAACACAGCCAGAATTACGGCCCGTGGTACGCGAGCGTCCCGGGCCTCATCGTCATCGCGCCCTACACGGCGGCGGACGCGAAAGGCCTTTTGAAAGCCGCGATCCGCAGCGAAGACCCGGTCGTCTTCCTCGAAAACGAGCTGATGTACGGCCAGAGCTTCGACGTGCCGAAACTCGACGATTACGTCTTGCCCATCGGCAAGGCCCGCATTGCCCGCGAGGGCAAGGACGTGACGCTGGTGAGCTACTCGATCGGCGTCGGCGTCGCCCTCGACGCGGCCGAAAAGCTCGCCGCCGAGGGCATCGAGGCCGAAGTCGTCGACCTCCGCACCCTTCGCCCGCTCGATACGCAAACGGTGCTGAAGAGCCTCGCCAAAACCAACCGCATGGTGGTGGTCGAGGAAGGCTGGCCGGTCTGCTCGATCGCGTCCGAGATCATGGCCGTCGCGATGGAGAAGGGCTTCGACGACCTCGACGCCCCGGTCCTCCGCGTCACCAACGAAGACGTGCCGCTGCCTTATGCCGCGAACCTCGAAAAGGCCGCGCTGATCAAGGTCGACGACGTCGTCGCGGCGGCAAAGAAGGTCACGTATCGGTGATAAGAACCCTCCCCCTCGATGGGGGAGGAGCAAGGCGGCTCTTGGGTTTGTCCGGGGGACAAACCTGCCGCCTTGCTGGTGGGGGTGATCTCTCCACCCGCACCGAGCTTTGCCCGAACATCACCCCTCCCCAACCCCTCCCCATCGAGGGGAGGGGCTAATGCTCGACCCCGATCGCACTCTCGCTTTGGCCTACGTCCCGGCTCGCCATCGCGAGGCCGTCCGCGCCCTCTGGACCCTGGACGCAGCCCTCGGCGCCGCCCTCACCACGGGCCGCGAACCCGCCATCCGCCAGATCAAGCTCGCCTGGTGGCGCGAGGCCCTGGAACGGCTCGACACCGCGCCCGCGCCCGCCGAGCCGGTCCTCCAGGCGCTGGAAACCCATGTCCTCCCGCGCGGCGTCGCCGGTGGCGCGCTGGCAGGATTGGAGGAGGGCTGGCGCATGCTCCTCGCCGGCAATCTCGATGGAGCGGCACTGGACATTTATGCAGCCGAACGCGGCGGCCTGTTGTTCCGCCTGACCGCCCAGCTTCTCGCGGCAAGCAGCCCGGCCCCGAATTGGGGGGAGGGATGGGCCCTCGCCGATCTCGCCCGCAACGCTAGCGATCCCGGCGAGCGCAATGCGGCCCTGATCGCTGCCTGGGAGAGGTTGCGGGACAAAGGCACGTCCATGCCCCGCGCCATCCGTCCCTTGACGATGCTCGCCAAGCTCGCCCGCCGCGATGCAAGCTGCGGCCTGCCCTTCGAGCCGCAAGGCGCGCCGCGTCGCATGGCCGCGATGCTGGCGCACCGCCTCACCGGCCGCTGACTTGGAATGTCGGGAATCTTCCTTTAGCCTCGGCGGAAAGGGGAAAGAATGATGGGGCGTTTCTTGGCGGGCGTCGGGTCGGCGCTGTTGCTCGTATTGGCGGGTTTCTTCATTTGGAAAAGCCGGGCCGAATCCGAAGACCCGATTCCGCCCGCGCCCGCCGCGCGGCAAGCAGGCGTCTCGCCGCTCCTTCAGCAGGTGCCCGAGCCGCCCGCCGCTTCGGAGAAAACGAAGGAAGAGAAACGCTTCGCCCGCGCCGACAAGGATGATGACGGCCGCATCACCCGGGCCGAACTGCTCCAGCCCCGCCAGAAGCCGTTCGCCAAGCTCGACAAGAACGGCAATGGCAGCCTGTCCTTCGAGGAATGGGCCGCGACCACGGTCGAGAAATTCGACGGTGCCGACAAGGACCGCTCCGGCTGGCTCAGCCCCAGGGAGTATGAAACCACCAAGCCGAAGCCGCCCAAGCGGAAGAAGTGCGCCTGCTAGTCGAATAAGTGCTCCTGCTTTCGCAGAGCACTCTATCTCCTGCTATCGTTGAGCGCCCAGGCGAGGCCACCCTTCACATGGGCGAGGAAATACGGATCGGAATAACTCTGGCTGGTATGGCCCAGCGCCGTATAGAAAATCCGGCCACTGCCTTCCGTGCGGGCCCATGAGATCGGCCAGGCCCCACCTTGTTCGCCGATCGATGCGGGGTCGAGGGTCATGAGCAACCGGGCCTTCGGATCATATTTCTGGATACGATACCATTCGTCGATCCGCGCATGCGATGTCGGAATGTCACGGGTTGCCCGATGGGACGGATCGGTCACCGTCAACCGGCCCTGGGGCGTGCCCGGCGGATGCCGCTCGAACTGGCCGCCGAGCAAGGCTGCATACCAGGGCGAATGATAATGGGAATCGGACGCCGCGTGGATGCCGACGATCGCGCCGCCCTTGCGCACGAATTTTTGCAGCGCCTCGGCCCGCGTGCCCGTCAACCATTCGCTCGCCGGGTTCTTGGGGTCGGTCGTCGAACTGAGGAAGATGATGGCGTCGAAGCCTTCGAGACTCTTCAGTGTGAAAATATCCGGCGTTTCGGTCGCGACCGGCGTATGCCCCTGCTCGCGCACCAGCCTGGACAAAGCGGGCACTGCCACCGCGATGGATTCATGCCGGTAGCCGGTCGTGTGGCTGAAGATCAGCACCCGCTTCGAAGCGAAGAGCGAACGGTCCGGCTGCGGCGACGTGCAGCCTGTCAGCATCAGGATGGATAGAAGAAGTTCCGCGAAAATCCTCATATCGCCTCCCGCCATCCGGCAAGCGCCTCGCGCGCCCGCGCCGTGTACATTTGTTTCCTGTCCGCCTTTTTGGTCTTTCCAAGGATCGGCGGGAAGAGGCCGAAATTGACGTTCATCGGCTGATAGCTGTCCGCCTCCGCCCCGCCGGTGATGTGACCGAGCAATGCGCCCAATGCGGTTTCGGGCGGGGGCGGGGGCAGGATGCCGCCTGCAAGCTCCGCCGCCGCGAACCGCCCCGCGAGGAGGCCCACCGCCGCCGATTCCACATAGCCCTCGCAGCCGGTGATCTGCCCGGCGAAGCGGATATGCGGATGCGACTTCAGCCGCAAGGTTCCATCCAGCAGTTGCGGCGAATTGATGAAGGTATTCCGGTGCAGCCCGCCCAGCCGCGCGAATTCGGCATTTTCAAGGCCCGGAATGGTGCGGAACAGCCGCACCTGCTCGGCATATTTGAGCTTGGTTTGGAAGCCGACCATGTTCCACAATGTGCCGAGCGCATTGTCCTGGCGCAGCTGCACCACCGCATAGGGCCAGCGCCCGGTGCGCGGATCGTCGAGGCCGACTGGCTTCATCGGCCCATGGCGGAGGGTCTCGATACCGCGTTCCGCCATCACTTCGATCGGCATGCAGCCTTCGAAATAGGGCGTGTCCTTCTCCCACTCTCGAAAGTCGGTCTTCTCGCCGTCGATCAGGCCCTGGACGAAGGCATGATATTGCTCCTTGTCCATCGGGCAGTTGATGTAGTCCTTGCCATCATCGGGTGAAGATTGCCCCCGGCAATCTTCAGTCGATCCGGGGGATCGACGGCCCGATGATCCCTTGTTCCACCGCGACTGGAACCAGCACACCTCCATGTCGATCGTGTCGCGATGGACGATGGGCGCGATGGCATCGAAGAAGGCGAGCGCATCCCTCCCGGTCGCCGCGCCGATGGACTCGGCGAGCTTGGCGGCGGTCAATGGTCCGGTCGCGACGATGACGGGAGTGGAGGCGTCGGCGGGCAGGGCATCCACCCGCTCGCGTACCAGCTCGACGTTCGGGTGCCCCGCGACCTTCTCGGTCACCGCGGCCGAGAAGCCGTCGCGGTCCACGGCCAGCGCGGATCCTGCTGGAACCTTATGCACGTCTGCGCAAGCCATGATGACCGAACCTAAGGCTCGCATCTCCGCGTGGAGCAACCCGACCGCATTATTGTCCGCATCGTCCGATCGGAAGCTGTTCGAGCAGACCAATTCGGCAAGGCTGTCGGTGTGATGGGCAGGCGTGGCCTCCACGCCGCGCATTTCGGACAGGCGCACTTTCACGCCTGCTTGCGCCAATTGCCATGCCGCTTCCGACCCCGCGAGGCCGCCGCCGATGATATGAACCTGTGCCGTCATGCGCGGGCCATAGCGCGGGCGGGGCCGGGGGGAAACCGTTCAGGCCGGTTGCGGGCGGTTGGCCCAGACGGCGAGCAGCAGGCCCGCAAAGCCGCACAGCGCGAAGCCGGCGAGCAGCGGAATGGTCGTCCCGTTGAAATGCTGGCCGACCCACAGGCCGATCAACGCGCCGCCAACCGTGGTGATGAGGCCCTGCACCGACGAAGCCGTCCCGGCAATGTGGCCCAGCGGCTGCATCGCGACCGAGCCGAGATTGGCCGAAATCAGCCCGAAACAGGCCATAGTCAGCGCCTGCAGGACGATGAAAGTCAGCAGGTTTTCACCCAGGAAATAACTGATGCCGAGGTGCAGCGTGGCGATCCCCGCGAACAGCGCCAGGCCCGCGAGCATGATCCGCCGCGATCCGATCCGTTCGACGATGCGGGAGTTGAGATAGGAGCTGATCGCCATCGGCCCCGCGATGCTGGCGAAGACGACCGCCATCAGGTCCGGACGCTTGAACACGTCGAACACGATCTGCTGGATCGAGTTGATGAAGGAAAAGAGTCCGCCCATCACCAGGGTCAGCGCCAATGTGTTGCCGATCGACAGGCGATGCGTAAGCGTCATGCTCACCGCTTCCCGAATCTTGCTCAGCGAGAGAGGGCGTCGTTTCTCGACGGGCAATGTCTCGGGCAGGCGGATCAGCGCCCATGTCAGGACGGCGGCGCCGTAAATGGCGAGCGTGATGAAGATGACGCGCCATGTCGCGACGGCCAGGATCGCTTGTCCAAGCGCGGGCGCAAGCACCGGCACCAGCATGAAGACGATGAAGGTGATGGACATGACTCGCGCCATGGTCGGCCCCTGGAACCGGTCCCGCGCGATGGATACGACCAGCACCCGCGTTCCCGCCGCCGCGAGCCCCTGGCAGAACCGCGCGCCGAGCAGCAGGGTGAAGCTGGATGCGATCCCCGCCAGCAAGGCGAAAACGGCGTAGAAGAGCAGGCTGACGACCAGGATCGGCTTGCGCCCGAACCGGTCGGAAAACGGCCCATAGGGAAGCTGCGCCACCCCGAAGCCCAGCAGATACGCCGTGATGACCAGCTGCCGCTGATTTTCGTCCGCGACGTTCAGGGACGCACCAATGGACGGAAGCGCGGGCAGCATCGAATCGATGGCGAGCGCGTTCACCGCCATCAACGCGGCCATCATCGCGACGAATTCGTGAAGCCGCGGGCCGGTCCAAAGCGGGCTGTCCGCGGGGCGGGCGTCTGTCATGCTTCGTCTTTCGTAACGGGGCAGGGCGCGCCCGCGCGGGGATGGGACGCGGCAGGAACGGTCAGGTTCCATTTCCCTTCGGTCGAAAGGCCGATAGGACAGCGGACGGAGGTTGTCCAAGATGATCGTCGTCCACCATCTCGAAAATTCGCGCTCGCAGCGCGTCCTCTGGCTGCTGGAGGAACTCGGCATGCCCTATCGCGTGCATCGTTACCTGCGCGATCCCAAGACGATGCTCGCCCCGCGCGAATTGCGCCAGGTTCATCCGCTCGGCAAATCGCCGGTCATCGAGGATGAGGGCCGGATCGTCGCCGAAAGCGGCGCCATCGTCGAATATCTCGTCGAGAAAGCGGGTGGAAAGCTCGGCCCCCCGGCCAAGCGCGACGATGTCCTGCGCTACCGCCAATTCATCCACTATGCGGAAGGCTCGATGATGCCGCCGCTCTTCGCGATGCTGGTCGTCAACCGCCTCGGCATCCTCGGCAGGCCCGCCCGCGCGCCGATCCAGCGCATGCTGGACGCGCATCTCGATTGGCTGGAAAGCGAGCTGTCGAGCCGCGACTGGTTCGCGGGCGATACCTTCACCGCCGCCGACATCATGATGAGCTTCCCGCTCGAAGCCGCCCGCCACCGCGCGGGGCTGGACGACCGGCGGCCGCACCTCATCGACTGGCTCGACCGCATCCATGCCCGACCGGCTTATGGCGCCGCGCTGAAAGAAGGCGGCGCTTACGCTTATGCCTGAGTTGAGATCCTCCACGGAACGACCCGAAGGCTAACCCGTTATTCCATTGTCGGTTTTTAACCAGTTCGATGGAAGCGGAAATGCGGAGCCGCCGGAAGTCCCTTGCGCTTTATGCGACCGCCCTCATCTTCGGCGGCACTCTCCTTGGCGTCCAGTTCGGCCGTTCCGCGGTCGCCGAAATCGATCCCGGCTTCTACCGCATGTGGGACGACTATCACAGCTTCGCCCAATATAGCGCCGCCCATGACGGCCAATATCCCGGCGAGGAGGCAGGTTTGAGCGTTCAAACCGCTGGATGCGACGGCTGCGAACTTGGCACCGGGCGCTTTCCCTGGCTCCAGCATCCCGTTTTCTCCGATGCGGAGCTGGGCATCGCGGAAAGCGTGCCGGTCGAAACCGCCGCCTATGTCGCGGACGATTATGCCGTCATGCCCGCCGAGCCCGAGCCCCTCCCGCAGCGTAGCCTTGCGCGTTACGCCTACTACCCCGTCGACGCGACCGATCCTCCGGCCCAGGAGGAAAGGCCCGAAGCTGTTGCGGTCGCCGATCAAACCGCCGCCCCGGCCTGCGGTCCCGACGATCTCTGCCAGCCCGTCGGCATGTAGCTCCCCGCTTGCCCGTCCCGCATGCCTCGCCTAAATCGCGGGCATGACATCGACCAACGACATCCGCCGCTCCTTCCTCGACTATTTCGGGTCCACCGGACACCGGGTCGTGCCGTCCGCGCCGCTCGTGCCGCAGAACGATCCGACCCTGATGTTCGTCAATGCGGGCATGGTGCCGTTCAAGAATGTCTTCACCGGCCTCGAAACCCGGCCTTATTCCACCGCCGCGTCCAGCCAGAAATGCGTGCGTGCCGGCGGCAAGCATAACGATCTCGACAATGTCGGCTATACGGCCCGGCACCATACCTTCTTCGAAATGCTGGGGAATTTCTCTTTCGGCGATTATTTCAAGGAAAGGGCGATCACCCATGCCTGGACCCTGATCACGAAGGAATGGGGCATCGACCCCAATCGCCTCACCGCCACCGTCTACCACACGGACGACGAGGCGTTCGACCTGTGGAAGAAGATCGCCGGCCTCCCCGAAAGCCGCATCATACGCATCCCGACCAAGGACAATTTCTGGGCGATGGGCGATAACGGCCCGTGCGGACCCTGTTCCGAAATCTTCTTCGACCATGGCGATCACATTCCGGGCGGCCCACCGGGATCGCCGGACGAGGATGGCGACCGCTTCGTTGAGATCTGGAACCTCGTGTTCATGCAATATGAGCAGGAGAATAACGAAATCGTCCGCGATCTGCCAAAGCCCAGCATCGACACCGGCATGGGGCTCGAACGCATCGCCGCCGTCCTGCAGGGCGTTCACGACAATTACGACACGGACACGTTCAAGGCGCTGATCGCCTCTTCGGGCGAATTCACCAAGACCGAAACCACCGGCGCGCGCCAGGCAAGCCACCGCGTCATCGCCGATCACCTGCGCACCTCCGGTTTCCTGGTCGCCGACGGCGTGCTCCCGGCCAATGAGGGCAGGGGCTATGTCCTCCGCCGCATCATGCGCCGCGCCATGCGCCACGCCCACATTCTCGGCGCGTCGGAGCCGCTGATGCACCGCCTCGTTCCCGCCTTGGTGGCCGAAATGGGTGCCGCTTATCCCGAGCTCGTCCGCGCCCAGCCGCTGATCGAGGAAACGTTGAAGCTGGAGGAAACCCGCTTCCGCCAGACCCTCGACAAGGGGCTTCGCCTCCTCGACGAAGCCACGGGCTCTATGAAGGAAGGGGACACCCTTCCGGGTGACGTCGCCTTCAAGCTCTACGACACTTACGGCTTCCCCTACGATCTCACCGAAGACGCCCTGCGTTCGCAAGGACTTGAGGTCGATCGTTCAGGTTTCGACGCAGCTATGGCCGAGCAGAAGGCCGCCGCCCGCGCCGCCTGGAAGGGCTCGGGCCAGAAGGCGTCGGAGGACGTGTGGTTCGACATCGCCGAGGAATTCGGCTCGACCGAATTCACCGGCTATTCCGGCCATGAAGGCGAGGGCCAATTGCTCGCCATCGTTAAGAATGGCGTTCGCGTCGAGCGCGCAGAGGCGGGCGATGAAGTCACCTTCATCCTCAATCAGACGCCCTTCTACGGCGAAAGCGGCGGCCAGATGGGCGATGCCGGAACGCTCAGCAATAACAGTGGTTTCCGAGCCATTGTTACCGACACGTCCAAGCCGCTCGGCCGCCTTCATGCGCTCCATGTCATCGTCGAGGAGGGCATCGCCGCGACCGGCGAAATCCTGGGTCAGCAGGTTGATGCCGAACGCCGCGCGCGTGTTCGCGCCAACCATAGCGCCACCCACCTGCTCCACGCCGCGCTTCGCAACCGCCTCGGCACCCATGTCACGCAGAAGGGCAGCCTCGTCGCGCCCGATCGCCTCCGCTTCGACTTCTCCCATCCCAAGGCGCTGACGAGCGAGGATATCGAAGCGATCGAAGTCGAGGTGAATCGCCACATTCGCGAGAATGACGCCGTCACCACGCGCCTCATGACTCCGGACGAGGCCATCGCCGCGGGCGCCATGGCCCTGTTCGGGGAGAAATATGGCGACGAAGTCCGCGTCCTCTCCATGGGGCAGGGCGGTGAAAACAGCTATTCGGTCGAATTGTGCGGCGGCACCCATGTCGACGCGCTCGGCGACATCGCGCTCTTCAAGATCGTCTCGGAAAGCGCCGTCGCCTCGGGCGTGCGCCGCGTCGAAGCCCTCACCGGTGAAGCGGCTCGCAAATGGCTCACCGATCGCGAGGACAAATTGAAGGAAGCCGCTTCGGCGTTGAAAGCGACCCCGGACGAAGTTCCGGCCCGCGTCCTGAGCCTCCTCGAAGAACGCCGCCGCCTCGAAAAGGAGCTGGCCGAAGCGAAGAAGGCTTTGGCGCTCGGCGGCGGGAAGGCGGCGGATGCCGCGGGCACCGAGCAGGTCGGCGGCCACGGCTTCATCGGCCAGGTCATGGACGGCCTCGACCCCAAATCCCTGCGCGGCCTGGTCGACGAAGCCAAGGCGCGCGTCGGCTCCGGCGTCGTGGCGATGATCGCGGTCAATGACGGGCGCGGCAGCATCGCCGTCGGCGTGACCGACGATCTCGCCGGACGCCGCAACGCCGTCGACCTCCTCCGCGCCGCCGTCGCGGCGCTCGGCGGGCAAGGCGGCGGCGGACGGCCCGACATGGCCCAGGGCGGCGGCCCGGACGGCGGCAAGGCCGCCGATGCCCTCGCGGCGATCAAATCTGCGTTGGAAGCCGAAGCGGTGGCGGCCTGATTGACTACAGCGTGCTCCTGCTTTTGCAGGAGCACAATCGCTGATTAACCCGGATTGATCGCATCCCTCAGCCGCCGCCGTGTCAGCACCGGCTCATCCTCCAGATCGCCCAATTCCATGATTTCCTTGCGCAACTCGGACCTCTTCTCGTGGATGGAGGCGATGACCGGGCCCATGGCGATACCGAGGTCGACCAGCACCGCTTCCGACAGCTGGAGCGAGGATTCCAGCGTCTCCGGCACCGCGTCCGTCGCGCCCGCCTTGTAAAGCTCGGCCGCGTGCCGCGCATCGCGGGCGCGGGCGACGATGGCGAGGTTCGGGCACCAGCCGCGCACCTTCCTCGTGAGCCGCACGGTCAGCACCGGATCGTCCATGGTGAGCACCAGCGACCGGGCATGGCCGAGGTTCAGCCGGTCGACAAATTCCGGCCGCGCGACGTCGCCGAAGATGACCGGCAGCCCCTCGCGGCGGCAGGCGGCGACCGTGTCGACATTCGATTCCACCGCAATGAAGCTGCGCCCATGCGCCGTCAGCATATCCGCGACCAGCCGTCCCACGCGCCCGAAGCCGATGACGACCACGTCGGGCGCATCCTGGCCCGTGGCGATGCCCTGCGGCTCGACATCGGCCTGACGGTCCACCCGCCGTGCGGTCACCTGGCCCAGCTTCGCGAGAAGGGGGGTGATGGTGAGGCCGATCGCGGTAACGATCTGCCAGAAGGCGGCGGTTTCCGGCTGTATGAGCTGCGCCGCCGAGGCCGCGGAGAGCACGATCAACGTGGTTTCGGACGGCGAGGCCATGATGAGGCCCGCCTCCGCCGCGACCGATTTCCGGGCGCCATTCAACCGCAGCAGAACGCCCGTCACGACCGCCTTCAGCAACAAAACGCCGACGACCGCCGCCAATACCTCGCTCCAGTTTTCCACGATCAGGCGCACGTCCACGCTCATCCCGACCGTGATCAGGAAAATACCGAGCGCCAGGCCCCGGAATGGCGCGGTGATGACTTCCACCTCGCTGTGATAATCGGTCTCGGCGATGAGAATCCCGGCGAGGAGGGCCCCCATCAGCGGGGAGAGGCCGGCCGCCGTGGTGACCAGGCTGGCGATGATCACGACCAGCAGGCTTGCCGACAGGAACAATTCCGGGCTCTTCGTCCGCGCCGCCTGGGCGAACAAGCGGGGAAGGAGGATGCGGCCCAGCACCAGCATCGCGGCCATGGTCGCGATGCCGAGCGCGATGGTGGTCATAAGGCCGCCAAAGCCCTCCGTGCTCTGCGGTCCCATCGCGCTCAAGGCGAAGATGATCGGCACGATGGCGAGATCCTCGAACAGCAGCATGGCGAGCGCCGACCGCCCCACCGCGCTTGTCGTTCCGACCAGCGGCAGCACCAGCGCCGTCGATGAAAGAGCGAGCGCCAGCCCGAGGGCAATGGAGCCGCTGGAGCTTTGCCCCAATCCGTAAAGGGCCAGCCCGATCAGTACCGCCGAGAACAGCAATTCCGCCGCCCCGACTCCGAAGACGAGCCGCCGCATGCCCCACAGCCGCCGGAAGGAAAGCTCCAACCCGATGGCGAAGAGGAGGAGGACGATGCCGAATTCGGCAAACGGCTCCACCGCTTCGGGATTGGAGATGGTGACGTAGTTGAGCCAGGGCACATCGCCCGCCATCGCGCCGAGACCCGCCGGGCCGACCAGCAGGCCGACGAGGATGAAGCCGATGACCGGGCTGATCCGGATGCGCGCGAAGGCGGGAATGACCACCCCCGCCGCGCCCAGGATCACCAGCGCGTCGCTGAAGCCAGATGTGGGGAAATGACCGTGCATATTGCCTTTATGCCGCAAAAGGCGCTGATGTCAGCCCATGGAAGCGCTTGAAGCCGATCTTTGCATCGTCGGCGGCGGTCCGGCGGGCATGGTGGCGGGCCTCCTCTTCGCCCGCGCCGGGGTGCGCACCATCGTCCTCGAAAAGCATGGCGATTTCCTGCGCGACTTCCGGGGCGACACCGTCCATCCCTCCACGTTGCGGTTGTTCCACGAAATGGGCCTGCTGGAAAAGCTGCTCCGGCGCCCGCACGACAAGGTCCATGGCCTCGGCGGCTTCATCGGCGACCGCTACCTGAAGATCGCGGATTTCTCCGGCTTCAACCCGCGCTGGAATTTCATCGCGATGATGCCGCAATGGGACTTTCTCGATTTCGTCGCGGACGAAGCCCGGCTCTACCCCAATTTCCGGCTCATCATGCATGCCGAGGCCACAGGACTGATCGCTGAAGGGGGACGCGTCACCGGCGTCAGGTACGAGGAAAGCGGTGCCGAACGGGAAATACGCGCCCGCCTCGTCATCGCCGCGGACGGCCGCCGCTCGGTCCTCCGCGAGGAGGCCGGTTTCAAAATTCGCTCAATGGGCGCGCCGATGGACGTCTTCTGGTTCCGCCTGCCCAAGGCGCGCACGCCGGACAATCGCAGCACGGGCGTGTTCGTCGCCGGGCGGATCATGGCGCTCATCGATCGCGGCGATTACTGGCAATGCGCCTATGTCTTCGGCAAGGGCCAAGAGGCGGCGGTCAAGGCTTCCGGGCTGGACGCCTTCCGCGCCGACGTCGCACGCGCGGCACCGATGGTGGCGGACGCGGTGGGCGCGATCCAGAGTTGGGGCGACGTCAAGCTCCTGAGCGTCGCGCTGGACCGGCTGGAAACGTGGCACAAGCCCGGGTTGCTGGTGATCGGCGATGCCGCCCACGCCATGTCGCCCATTGGCGGCGTCGGCATCAACGTCGCGGTGCAGGATGCGGTGGCGGCGGCGAACATCCTCGCCGGGCCGATGGCGCGGGGCGAGGATGTCGATCCTTTGCTTGGCCGTGTCGAGAAGAGGCGAAGGCTGCAGGTCCGCACGATCCAGGCATTTCAGGACGCGGCGCAGAAACGGATCATCCAGCCCTTGCTGGCCGATCGAGGCGGCGCGTTCGAACCGCCGCGCGTGCTCCGGTGGCTGGATCGTTGGCCCTTGCTCCGCCGAATCCCCGCCGCCTTCCTGGGCTTTGGGATTCGCCCGGAGCATGTGCGCTCGCCATCCTGAGCCTTCTCCCTTGATGGGAGTGCCGGGTGAACAGCGCCCCGCGCTGTTCAGGCCATGCTGGGAGCATGGCCGACCCGGCGCTGGTTGGGTGGGGGTGATGCATCCGGAAGGATCGTGCCCTACGTCGTAGATCACCCCCACCCAGCCTCCCCCATCGAGGGGGAGGGGCGCATCATCGCGAGGCTTAGGCTATAGACATTTCCTTCTCAAGATTGGCGCGGATCGCCTCGAAGAATTGCTCCGTCGTCATCCAGCTCTGCTCCGGGCCGATCAGGATGGCGAGATCCTTGGTCATCTGCCCGCTTTCGACCGTCTTGATGCACACCTTTTCGAGGGTTTCAGCGAAGCGCGTCACTTCCGGCGTGCCATCGAACTTGCCGCGATATTTGAGGCCGCCGGTCCAGGCGAAGATGGACGCGATCGGGTTGGTCGAGGTCGCCTTGCCCTGCTGGTGCATGCGGTAGTGGCGGGTGACGGTGCCATGCGCCGCTTCCGCCTCGATGGTCTTGCCGTCCGGGCTCATCAGCACCGACGTCATGAGGCCAAGCGAGCCGAAGCCTTGCGCCACCTGGTCGGACTGCACGTCGCCGTCATAATTCTTGCAGGCCCAGACGAACTTGCCGCTCCATTTCAAGGCGGAGGCGACCATGTCGTCGATCAGGCGATGCTCATAAACGATCTTCGCTTCGGCGAATTTCTCCTTGAATTCGCTGTCGAAAACTTCCTGAAAGATGTCCTTGAAGCGGCCGTCATAGGCTTTGAGGATCGTGTTCTTGGTCGACAGATAGACCGGCCAGCCGCGCGCGAGGCCGTAATTCATGCTGGCGCGGGCGAAGTCGCGGATCGACTCGTCGAGATTGTACATCCCCATGGCGACGCCGGCGCTCGGGAAGTCGAATACTTCCTCTTCGATCCGCTCGCCATTTTCGCCTTCCCACACCATGCGCAGCTTGCCGGGGCCGGGCACCTTGAAATCGGTCGCTTTATATTGATCGCCGAACGCATGACGGCCGACGACGATGGGATCGGTCCAGCCCGGGATGAGGCGCGGGACGTTGTCGATGACGATCGGCTCGCGGAAGACGACGCCGCCCAGGATGTTGCGGATCGTGCCGTTGGGCGACTTCCACATCTTCTTGAGGCCGAACTCCTCGACCCGCGCTTCGTCCGGCGTGATCGTGGCGCACTTCACGCCGACGCCGTACTGCTTGATCGCCTCGGCCGCCTCGACCGTTACCTTGTCCTCGGTCGCGTCGCGATTCTCGACGGAGAGGTCGTAATATTTGAGGTCGATGTCGAGATAGGGGAGGATCAGCCGCTCGCGAATCCATTGCCAGATGATGCGGGTCATTTCGTCGCCGTCGAGCTCGACGACCGGCGTTTTCACTTTGATCTTGGCCACTGCTGCTTCCTCTGGCTGGTTTGTGCGTTGAAGGCGCTACTAGGCGGTGGACGCGGCCGGATCAACCATGGGCCGGTCCGGTTGTTTCGGAGGCGCACTCTCGATAAGGAGCGGGCATGACTTCACTCGAAAAGCCGGAAATCGGCACCACCACCGTCCGCTACCGCATGCCGAGCGTGCACCCCGAAGGCCGCAAGTTCGTCGTCATCGCGGCGGTCATCGCGGCGGTCTTCTTCTGGATCGTCGACTGGGATTGGCTCGGTTGGATCGGCGTCATGCTGACCATCTGGGTCGCCGCCTTCTTCCGCGATCCCATCCGCACCACGCCGAAGGGGGAGGGACTGATCGTCTCGCCCGCCGACGGCATGGTGACGATGATCGCCGACGTGCCCGCCCCGCGCGAGCTGATCGGCGCCGACGGCCTTCCCGAGGGCGCGACCTTTACGCGCGTCTCGATCTTCATGAGCGTGTTCGACGTCCACATCAACCGCGCGCCGATCGCGGGCATGATCCGGAAGGTCGTCTATATCCCGGGCAAGTTTCTGAACGCCGATCTCGACAAGGCCAGCGAGGACAATGAACGCCAGCACATTCTCGTCGAGGCGCAGGACGGCACCCGTATTGGCTTCACGCAGATTGCCGGGCTCGTCGCGCGCCGCATCGTGCCCTGGGTGAAGCCCGGCGATGTCGTGACGGTCGGCCAGCGCGTCGGCCTCATCCGCTTCGGCAGCCGCGTCGACGTGTTCCTGCCCGCCGGGACGGCGCCCAAGGTCGTCCTCGGCCAGCGCATGATCGCGGGGGAGACCATTGTCGCGAAGCTCGGCGAAAATATCGCGTCGGAGGGTGTCAGCCAGTGACGCCCGCCCGCGCGCCGTCGCGCCGGGGCATTCCGCTCCGCGCCCTCATTCCCAATGCCGTGACGGCCCTGGCCTTGTGCTTCGGCCTCACCGGCGTGCGCTTCGCGATCGCGGGGCAGTGGGAGCAAGCGGTCGCGGCGATCATCTTCGCGGGCGTGTTGGACGGCATGGACGGTCGCATCGCCCGGGCCTTGAAGGGCCAGAGCCGGTTCGGCGCCGAACTCGATTCCCTGTCGGACGTCATCGCCTTCGGCGTGTCTCCCGCCATCGTCATCTATCTCTGGTCGCTGCAGCACCTGCCGAAATTCGGATGGGTCTTCGCCCTTGCCCATGTCGTCTGTCAGGCCCTCCGTCTCGCGCGCTTCAACGCCAATATCGATGTCGAAGATCAGCCGCATAAGTCGGCCGGCTTCCTGACTGGCGTTCCGGCTCCGGCCGGGGCGGGTCTTGTCCTGCTGCCCCTCATTCTCTGGATGTGGACCGGAATTTCCGAGTTGCGCGAAGTCTATGTCGTGGCCCCCTGGACCGCACTCGTTGCCTTCCTGCTCGTTTCGAACCTGGCGACCTATAGCTGGACCTCGTTCCGCCTCCGCAGCCACATGCGGCTCGGCGCCCTCGTCGCCATCGCCCTGGTCGGTGCGGCGCTCGTCTCCGCGCCCTGGCCGACCCTTGGCCTCATCAGCATCGTCTATGTGCTGCTGATCCCCTTCAGCATCGCGAGCTACCGGAAGGTCAGGCGGCAGCGCGCTGCTGCCGCACGCTGATAACCACGGGGCGAGGCCGGGCATTGACGCGCGTCCGGGACCAGGACCGGCCGGCGCGGCGCGGCGGCGTTTCACCCAGCAAGGCGGCCAGAATCTCGTCGCGATAATCGCGCACCGTCACCTGCAGCATGGCGGCGGCGCCCGCGAAGGCGAGAAGGAAGAAGAGAACGGAAAGGATCTGAACCACAGCTTATCCCCTGACTTATCCACAACCGAACGCAAATCCGTCGCTTTCGGTCCATGATGTTTCTGTGGGAAGGTTTATGTTCTCTATTTGTTCCTCGTGTCAACCCTTGATTTGTGCAGGAAACGCGTTTAAGCGCGCCAGCATTCCACATGCGGGACCATCATACCGGTGGCCGGAAACGGTCTCTCGGCTCCGCAGAGGTATAACCGGAAGGAGACAATATCTATGGCGTCGACCGACGTTTCCATGCAGGAACTGCTTGAGGCCGGAGCGCATTTCGGCCACCAGACCCATCGTTGGAACCCCAAGATGAAGCCGTATATCTTCGGCGAGCGCAACGGGGTCCACATCATCGATCTGTCGCAGACCGTTCCGCTTTTCGCCCGCGCGCTCGATTTCGTGCGCCAGACGGCGGCATCCGGCGGCAAGGTGCTGTTCGTCGGCACCAAGCGCCAGGCGCAGGATCCGATCGCCGAGGCTGCCCGCCGTTCGGGCCAGCATTTCGTCAACCACCGTTGGCTCGGCGGCATGCTCACCAACTGGAAGACGATTTCGAACTCGATCAAGCGCTACAAGAGCCTTGAAGAGCAGCTGTCGGGCGACACGCACGGCCTCACCAAGAAGGAAGTGCTCCAGCTCACCCGTGAACGCGACAAGCTCGAACTGTCGCTCGGCGGCATCAAGGACATGGGCGGCATCCCGGACGTGATGTTCGTGATCGACGCCAACAAGGAAGAGCTGGCGATCAAGGAAGCCAACACCCTCGGCATCCCGGTCGTCGCGATCCTCGATTCGAACGTCAGCCCGCAGGGCATCGCCTTCCCGGTACCGGCGAACGACGATGCGAGCCGCGCGATCCGCCTCTATTGCGACGCGATCGCCAATGCCGCGATGGCCGGCAAGCAGGGCGGTCAGGCCCAGCGCGGCGTCGACCTCGGCGCGATGGACGAACCGCCGGCCGAAGCCGCGCTCGCCGACGCGTAAAAAACAAATGTTGTGCCCCGGCGAAGGCCGGGGCCCAGCTCTTTTTATGAAAACTGGACCCCGGCCTGCGCCGGGGAACTCTTATTTGAGGAAAGCGACATGGCATTCACTGCCTCTGACGTGAAGGAACTGCGCGAGCGCACCGGCGCCGGCATGATGGATTGCAAGAAGGCGCTCACCGAAGTGAGCGGCGACATGGAAGCCGCCATCGATTGGCTGCGCACCAAGGGCCTTGCCGCCGCCGCCAAGAAGGCCGGCCGCACCGCCGCCGAAGGCTTGGTCGGCGTCGCCGTCCAGGGCACGAAGGGCGCCGCCGTCGAGGTGAACAGCGAAACCGATTTCGTCGCGAAGAACGAGCAGTTCCAGGATTTCGTCCGCACCGCCGCTACGCTGGCGCTCGGCACCGGCAACGACATCGACGCGCTGGCGGGCGCTGCCTGGCCGCAGGGCGGCACGGTGCAGGAAAAGCTCACAAGCAACATCGCGACGATCGGCGAGAATCAGTCGCTTCGCCGCGCCGCGGTGCTCGACGTGAACGACGGCGTCGTCGTGCCCTATGTCCACAATGCCGCCGCGCCGGGTCTCGGTAAGATCGGCGTGCTCGTCGCGCTCGAATCGACCGGCGACAAGGCGAAACTCGAAACGCTCGGCAAGCAGCTTGCCATGCACATC
This sequence comes from Sphingosinicella flava, assembly GCF_016025255.1. Classification (NCBI taxonomy): domain Bacteria; kingdom Pseudomonadati; phylum Pseudomonadota; class Alphaproteobacteria; order Sphingomonadales; family Sphingomicrobiaceae; genus Allosphingosinicella; species Allosphingosinicella flava. The sequence goes on along the minus strand of NZ_CP065592.1, from coordinate 721,032 downwards.
GCCGCGGCCAACCCGCTCGCCCTTCACGGTGACGATCTCGACGCCGCCATGGTCGAGCGCGAGCGCGCGATCGCGGCGGAAAAGGCCGCCGAATCCGGCAAACCCGCCGACATCGTCGCCAAGATGGTCGACGGCGCCATCGCCAAGTTCCGCAAGGAAAATGCGCTGATGAGCCAGCTCTTCGTCATGGACAACAAGACGAAGATCGAAGACGTGATCGCCGCCGAAGCCAAGGCTTTGGGCGCCCCGGTCGCGCTCAAGAATTATGTCCGCTTCCAGCTCGGCGAGGGCATCGAGAAACAGGAAACCGACTTCGCCGCCGAAGTCGCCGCCGCGGCGGGCAAAGCGTAAAACCTGTCGTACCCCGGCGAAAGCCGGGGTCCAGCCGCTCATGCCGCGCCACTGGGCTCCGGCCTTCGCCGGAGCACATGAGCTATGAACATCTTGGCAGGGTGGCGCCGCCCCTCTAAGGTCGCGCCGCCCTGCACCTTACGAAACGGATCGACCACCCCATGACGCGCCCGCGCTTCAACCGCATCCTCCTGAAACTTTCCGGCGAGGCGTTGATGGGCGAGGGGGCGTTCGGCATCGATCCCGCCACCACCGCGCGCCTGGCGGGCGAGATCAAGGCCGCGCGCGAGGCGGGCCACGAAATCTGCATCGTCGTCGGCGGCGGCAACATCTTCCGGGGCCTTGCCGCGGCGGCCAAGGGCTTCGACCGCACCAGCGCCGATTATATGGGCATGCTCGCGACCGTCATGAACGCCCTCGCCATGCAGAATGCGCTGGAGGATATCGGCGTCGATACCCGCGTTCTCTCGGCTATCCCGATGGCGACCGTCTCCGAACCCTATATCCGCCGCCGCGCCGTGCGGCACATGGAAAAGGGGCGCGTGGTGATCTTCGCCGCGGGCACCGGCAATCCCTTCTTCACCACCGACACCGCCGCAGCCCTGCGCGCCGCCGAAATGAGCTGCAATGCCCTTTTCAAGGGCACCAGCGTCGACGGCATCTACGATGCCGATCCGAAAAAGGTGGCGGGCGCCACCCGCTATGAGAGAGTGTCTTTCCAGCAAGTGCTGTCGGATGACCTCAAGGTCATGGATGCCAGCGCCGTGGCGCTCTGCCGCGACAACAATATACCGATCGTCGTGTTCAACATCCGCGAGCAGGGCAATCTCACCCGCGTGCTCGACGGACAAGGAACCGCCACGATCGTCCAGAATGAGGAGTGAGCGATGCCAGCCTATAACAGATCGGACATTCAGCGCCGCATGACCGGCGCCGTCGAGGCGCTGAAGCACGATCTCGGCGGCCTCCGCACCGGCCGCGCCTCGACCACCTTGCTCGATCCGGTGACGGTCGAGGTTTATGGCGCCCACATGCCGCTCAACCAGGTCGCGACCGTCTCCGCGCCGGAGCCCCGCCTCCTGTCCGTGCAGGTGTGGGACCGCTCCAACGTCGGCGCGGTCGAAAAGGCGATCCGCTCGGCGGGGCTCGGCCTCAATCCGATGACCGACGGGCAGAATATCCGCCTGCCGATCCCCGATTTGACCGAAGAGCGCCGCAAAGAACTCGCCAAGCTCGCCGGCCAATATGCGGAAAAGGCCAAGATCGCCGCCCGCAATGTCCGCCGCGACGGCATGGACAGCCTCAAGACCGACGAGAAGAAGGGCGAGATCAGCGAAGACGAGCGCAAGCGTCTCGAAACCGAAGTCCAGAAGATGACCGACGACACGATCAAGGACATCGACGCCGCGGCGGCCGCCAAGGAAAAGGAAATCCTCAGCCAGTGACCGCCATTCCGGCCAGCGCGGCGTCGCGGCCGGACAGCGGCGGCGCAAGCCCGTCCGTGCCGCGCCACGTCGCCATCATCATGGACGGCAACGGCCGCTGGGCAAAGAAGCGCGGCCTGCCCCGCGCCGCCGGTCACAAAGCGGGCGCCGAATCCGTCCGCAAGGTGCTGAAGGCGGCGGGCGAGGCGGGCGTCCAGTGCCTCACCCTCTATGCCTTCTCCTCGGAAAATTGGCGCCGTCCGGAAACCGAAATCAGCGACCTGATGGGGCTTCTTCGCTTCTATCTGAAGGCGGAATTGAGCGCGCTGCATAAGCAAGGTGTGCGGATCAAAATCATCGGCGATTACAAGGTCTTTCCGGAAGACATTGTGAAAATGCTGGAAGATGCGATGGCGCTGACGGCGGGCAACGACCGCCTGACCTTGGCCGTCGCGCTCAATTATGGATCGCGCGATGAAATGGCGCGCGCCGCTCGCATCCTCGCCGGGCAGGTGGCGGCAGGCAGCATGAAGGCCGACGCGATCACTCCGGAGGCGGTCGACAATCTGCTCTACACCGCCGATCTGCCGCCGCTCGACCTGCTCATCCGCACCTCGGGCGAATGCCGGCTTTCCAATTTCCTGCTTTGGCAGGCCGCTTATGCGGAAATGCTGTTCGTCGACACGCTGTGGCCGGATTTCGGCGGGGAGGCCTTTCGCGGCGCCCTCGACGACTTCGCCCGGCGGGAGCGCCGTTACGGTGGCTTGTGACGGATAAGGTTATCCGGCCCAATTCCGATCTTCCCGTCCGCGCCGCGGCGGGCATCGTCATGATCCTTGTCGCCGTCGCCGCCGTCTATCTCGGCGGCTGGCCGTTCCGCCTCCTCGTCGCGCTCGCCGCCGTGCTGATGCTGGTGGAATGGGGCGCGATGCACCGTATCGCGCGAAATCCGGTCTACCTCGCCTGCTCCTTGCTGGGGGGCTTCCTGCTCTTTGCGCCCACCCTTTTGCTGCCGCCCGGCGAAATGCTGATCGCGGCGCCCGCCATCCTTGCCGGTCTCGCCCTCCTCGCTGGCCTGGCGGGCCGCCGGGTCACCCTGGCGGGCGGCCTGCTCTACATCGGCATCCCGTCCTTCGCTCTGCTCCTGCTCGATTGGCTGTCCTATGAAGCGGTGTTCTGGGCGCTGACGGTCACCTGGGCGACCGACATTTTCGCTTATTTCGCGGGCCGCTCCATCGGCGGTCCGAAGCTCGCCCCGCGCATCAGCCCCAACAAGACCTGGGCGGGCCTGATCGGGGGCATGGCCGGGGCGGAAGCAATCGGCGCGCTCGTCGCAAGCCTGTTCGGCCTTCCCGCCATTTTCCTGTGGAACGGCGCTATTCTGGGCCTCATCGCGCAAATGGGCGATCTCTACGAAAGCTGGCTGAAACGCAGGGCGGGGGTGAAGGATAGCGGGTCGATCCTGCCCGGCCATGGCGGCGTGCTCGACCGCCTCGACGGCTTGCTGCCCGTGGCCGTCGTTACCCTCGCGCTGGCGGCGCTGAGCCTTTAGATGGCACGCACCGTCACGATATTGGGCGCAACGGGCTCGGTCGGCACCTCGACCCTCGACCTGATCGAACGGCAGCCGGGCGCCTATGACGTCCTCGCCCTGACCGCCCATCGCGATGTCGATGGCCTCGCCGCCGCCGCCCGCCGGGTCGGCGCCAAACGTGCCGTCATCGCCGATCCGGCCCAATTCAATGCCTTGCGAAGCGCGCTTTCCGGTTCCGGCATCGAAGCCGCGGCGGGGGAGGAGGCCGTCGTCGAAGCGGCCGGCATGGGCGCGGATTGGACGATGGCCGCGATCGTCGGCTGCGCGGGGCTGCGGCCCGTCATGGCCGCGCTCCGGGGCGGCAGGACCGTCGCGCTTGCCAACAAGGAAGCCTTGGTATCCGCCGGCGACTTGATGACCGACGCGGCGCGTGCCAGCGGCGCCCGGCTGCTCCCCGTCGATTCCGAACATAATGCCATCTTCCAATGTTTCGACCATGACCGGCCCGGCGGCGTGTCGCGCGTCATCCTGACGGCGAGCGGCGGCCCGTTCCGGACATGGAGCCGCGAGGCGATGGCCGTCGTCACGCCGGAACAGGCGGTCGCGCACCCCAATTGGTCGATGGGCGCGAAGATTTCCGTCGATTCAGCGACCCTGATGAACAAGGGCTTGGAATTGATCGAGGCCTATCACCTCTTCCCGCTTCCGCCGGAGGCTTTCGAGGTCGTGGTTCATCCGCAGTCGGTCGTCCACTCCCTTGTCGAATATGTCGACGGATCCGTGCTGGCGCAGCTCGGCGCGCCCGACATGCGCATTCCCATCGCTTATGCGCTCGCCTGGCCGGAACGGATGGCGACGCCCTGCGCGCGCCTCGACCTCACCCGCATCGGCACTTTGAACTTCGAAGCGCCCGACCTTGACCGGTTCCCGGCGCTCGGCCTCGCCATGGCCGCGCTGAAGGCGGGCGGCGCGCGTCCGGCCATCCTCAACGCGGCCAATGAAATCGCCGTCGCATCTTTTCTGGACAGGAAGGTCGGCTTCCTCGATATTGCCGCGATCGTCCAGGAGACATTGGACGCCCTCGATCTTCCCGCGCCCAGCGATCTGGATGCGGTGTTCGAGGTGGACAGGGCCGCCCGAGGGGAAGCGGCGCGCATCGCAAGAGAGTATTGCCCTTGACGCCAACAAGCCCCGGCCTTCTGCTCACGATCCTGAGCTTCATCCTGGTTATCGGGCCGCTCGTCTTCGTCCACGAAATGGGCCATTATCTCGTCGGCCGCCTGTTCGGGGTGAAGGCGGAAACCTTCTCGATCGGTTTCGGCCGCGAAGTCGCGGGCTGGACCGACCGGCGCGGCACGCGCTGGAAGGTGGGCTGGCTCCCGCTCGGCGGCTATGTGAAGTTCAAGGGCGAAATGGTGCCCGGCGGGGACACGGTCGCTCCTCTCTCCACCCTCCCGCCTTCGGAGAGGGTGGAGCGGTTCGACGCCAAGCCCGCCTGGCAGCGCTTCCTCATCGTCCTCGCCGGGCCGCTCACCAATTTCATTGTCGCGATCCTGATCTTCATTGCTCTTTTTTCGATGACGGGGTTGCCCACCACGCCCGCCGTGGTGGGGCAAACGGTGCCGGGCGGGGCCGCCGAAAAGGCCGGCCTTCAGGCGAATGACCGCATCCTCGCGATCGGCGGAGGCCGGATCGAAACCTTCGCCGAACTGGCCGACACGGTGCGGCTGCGCCCCGATCAGCCCCTTCGGCTGACGGTGGAGCGCGGCGGACGCACCTTCGACCTTTCCGTCACGCCATCCCGCAGCGTCGAGCGGGGCCAGTCGCTCGGCACCCTTGGGGTCGTGTCGCGGCCGATGGTGTGGGAAAAAGGCGGCCCCGCCGCCGTGGTGAAGGCGGCTTTCCGGCAAACCGGCGATGTCGTCGAAACGATGATCGTCTACCTGCGCCAGATCGTGACCGGCGCTCGTCCGGCCAGCGAAATGGGCGGGCCGCTGAAGATCGCCGAATTGTCGGGCGAGCAGGTGAGCGCCGGCTGGCTCAATTTCGCCGTCTTCGCCGCGCTCATTTCAATTAATCTGGGATTCATGAACCTGTTGCCAGTCCCCATCTTGGATGGCGGCTATCTGGTTCTCTACGCGATCGAGGCTTTGCGGCGCCGTCCGGTTCCGGCCGCGGTGCAGGAAACCGCGCTTCGCATCGGCCTCGCGGCGCTCGTCATGCTGACGGTCTTCGTGACGGCCAACGACCTGGCGTCTTTCGGCCTGTTCCGTAATCTTCGCGGGTTGATCGGCTGACCATGTTGGGGCAGGGCGTAGACAAACAGGGATTCTCCTGCCGCTGCGGCGGCACATTGCAACCGAAGGGCGGGGACGCGTGACAGCGATCAAGACCATCTCTCATCGCCGGCAGCTCTGCGCGGCGCTTTTGTTCGGAACGGCCCTCGGCGGCATCGCGATGCCCGCCGCCGCTCAGGACGCCGTGCCCGCGCCGCAGCAGGCCGTGCCGCCGGTGACGGCGCTCGCGCCCGCGCCGGTCGAAACCATCCGGTCGATCACCGTGGTCGGCAACCAGCGGCTGGAGGCGGATACCGTCATCTCCTACATGCCGCTGCGCGTGGGCGAGCCTTATACCCCGGCGCGGGGCGACGAGGCGCTGCGCGCCCTCTATGCCACCGAACTCTTCGCCGACGCGCAGATCCGCAACAATCAGGGCGCGATCACCATCGAGGTGCGCGAAAACCCGGTCATCAACCGCATCGTTCTCGAAGGCAACAAGCGGCTGAAGGATGACAAGATCAATCCGGAAATCCGCCTCGCCCCGCGCCAGATCTTCACGCGCACCAAGGCCCGCGCCGATGTCGCCCGCATCGTCGAACTCTATCGCCGGCAGGGCCGCTTCGGCGCGACGGTGGAGCCCAAGATCGTCCAGCTCGACCAGAACCGCGTCGACGTCGTGTTCGAAATCGACGAAGGCCCGCGTTCGAAGATCCGGCAGATCAACATCCTCGGCAACGAGAAATTTTCGGACGGCCAGCTCCGTTCGGAAATGGTGACGAAGCAGTCGCGCTTCTATCGTTTCTTCAGCTCGAGCGACGTCTACGATCCCGATCGCCTTGCCTTCGACCAGCAGAAATTGCGCCAATTCTACCTGACGCAGGGCTATGCCGATTTCCGCGTCGTGTCCGCCGTCGCCGAACTCACCGCCGACCGCAGCGACTTCATCATCACCTATGTGGTCGAGGAAGGCGAGCGCTACAAATTCGGCGACGTGAAGGTCGAAAGCGACATTCGCGACTTTTCCGGCGAAGCCCTGCAGCGCACGCTGCCGATGAAGGCCGGCGACTGGTACAATGCCAAGCAGGTCGAGGATTCGGTCACCAGCCTCAACGAGACGGCGGGCCTGTTCGGCTATGCCTTCGCCGACGTGCAGCCCGATTTCGAGCGCGATCCCGAAACCAAGACGATGGGCGTGACCTTCAAGGTCGCCGAAGCGCCGCGCGTCTATGTCGAACGCATCGACATCAACGGCAATACCATCACCCGCGACAAGGTGATCCGCCGCGAATTCCGCCTGGCGGAGGGCGATCCCTTCAACTCGATCCGCGTCAAGCGTTCGCGCGACCGCATCCAGTCGCTTGGCTATTTCCAGGAAAATCTGGAGATCGAGCAGCAGCCGGGATCCTCGCCCGACCGCGTCGTCCTCGTCACCAATGTCGAGGAAAAGCCGACCGGCGAATTGAACGTCTCGGCCGGTTTCTCCAGTCTGGAGCGGTTCCTCGTCAACCTTTCGATCACCCAGCGCAATTTCATGGGTAAGGGCCAGATCCTGCGCGCGGCGGTCAATTATTCGACTTATTCGAAATCGGCGGAACTGAGCTTTACCGAGCCCTATCTCTTCGATCGCAATATCGCGGTCGGCGGCGACATCTACCGGCGCGACTATCGCAACTTCAATTTCGTCGGCGAAAGGCGTGACACCACCTACGAACAGGTGACGACCGGCGGTCAGCTCCGCCTGGGTTTCCCGATTACCGAATATCTGAACGGCGCGCTGCGCTACAGCCTCAGCTATGACGAAGTCGGCTTGGACCGGTCGACCTTCTATAGCGACATCGACAACGACGGCGATCTCGAATGCGATCCGCTCCGCGCCGGACGCTATCTCTGCGACGCCATCGGCAACCGCACGACCTCCTCGATCGGCTATACGCTCGCTTACAGCACGCTCAACAACGGCATTCGCCCCACGCGTGGCGAACGCGTGTCCTTGAGCCAGGATTTCGCCGGCCTCGGCGGCTCGACCCACTATCTCCGCACGCGTCTCAACGGCGCCAAATATTGGGAGGTGGGCAGCGGCTTCATCCTGTCGTCCAGCCTTGAGGGCGGTTATATTCGCAGCTTCGAAAAGCCGCGCGGGTCGGGCGTCGATCCGGTTCGCCTCACCGACCGCTTCTTCCTTGGCGAACCGCAAATCCGCGGCTTCGACATTCGCGGCGTCGGGCCGCGCATCCAGCGCGCTTTCTACAGCGGGGTCGATGACGACGGCAATCCGATCCTCAATACCGATCGTGATCAGGTGACCGACGACGCGCTTGGCGGCAGGGCTTATTACCTTGGCCGCGTCGAGCTCGAAATTCCGCTTGGCACGGGTGCGCGGGAAATGGGCCTGCGTCCATCGGCCTTCATCGACATCGGGTCGGTATTCGGTATCGAGGATCCGATCGTCAATGACTTCCCGCCGGGCGATCCTCGCCTGATACGCCCGATCCTGTCCGAATCGGGGCTGCGTCAATGCCGGGCCAATAGCGGCGGAACGCTATCGACCATTCCGAACGATGCCGCTGGTTGCCCGGCGGGGACGACCTTAGAGGCTCGAACCAACACCGCCTTCCGTGAAACCTTCCTTGGCGACACCTGGAAGCCGCGCATTTCGATCGGCTTTGGCGTCAACTGGAATTCGCCGTTCGGTCCGTTCAGGATCGATATAGCCAAGGCCCTTGTAAAATATGAGGGCGACGACACCAAACTTTTCGCATTCAACGTAGGGACTGCATTCTAATGAAAAAACTTCTTCTCGGCGCGGCTGCCGTTGCCGCTCTTCTTCCCGCCGCCGCCCCGGCGCAGCGCCTCAATCCGGCGGTGATCGCCGTGGTCGACACGCAGCGCATCCTGGCCGAATGCACGGCCTGCGTCGCCGCCAATACCCAACTGCAGACGCAGCTCAACCAGCTTCGCCAGCGCGCGAATACGCTCAGCCAGCCGCTTCAGACCGAAGCCCAGGCGATCCAGACCGCCGTCAATGCGCTGAACGGCAAGCAGCCCGATGCAGCGCTCCAGGCACGCATCACCGCGCTTCAGACACGCGAAACGACGGCGAACCGTGAAATTCAGCAGGGCGAGCAGAATCTGCGTTCGACCCAGGCCCATGTCCAGCAGCAGCTCGGCACCCGCCTCGGCCCGATCATCAACAGCGTGATGACGACGCGCGGCGCGGTCCTGGTCGTCGACAAGGGCGCGACCCTTGCCTCCTCGCCATCGCTCGACGTCACCAACGACGTTCTCGCGCAGCTCAACCAGCAGCTGCCGAGCGTCAGCGTGACGCCGCTGCCGCAGCAACCCGCCCCGGCCCAGCCCACCGGCCGGTGAGCGCCGAGGTGAATGACGGCGCATCCATCGGCCCGCTGGACATCCGGCGGGTGATGGCGGCGCTGCCGCACCGCTACCCGATGCTGTTGGTCGACCGGGTCGAGGAGATCATTCCCGACCGGTCGATCGCGGCGATCAAGGCGGTGACGATCAACGAAGATTTCTTCAACGGCCACTTTCCGGGCCGTCCGATCATGCCGGGCGTGCTGATCGTCGAGGCGCTGGCGCAGGCCGCGGGCGTCCTCGCCGTCGAATCGCTCGGCCTCGCGGGCTCGGGCAAGCTCGTCTACTTCATGGCGATCGACGGCGCGAAGTTTCGCACCCCGGTCGAGCCGGGCTGCCTTCTCCGCCTGGAGGTCGAATTCGTCCAGAAGCGCACCAGCGTCTGCAAGTTCGCAGGGCGTGCGCTCGTCGACGGCAAGGTCGCCGCCGAGGCCAATTTCACCGCGATGATCGCCGACCCGCCCGCCGCCTAGGCGCGGCGGGCCTTCGCCCGATTCCCCGCCATCGTCATTCCAGGCTCTCCTCATCGTCATTCCAGCGAAAGCTGGAATCTGGCCCATCCGCTTGGCGCCACCTGGATTCCAGCTTTCGCCGGACCAGCTTTCGCCGGAATTGACGGTTTGGGACAGCAGGATCCCCGAGGCATGAACGCTGAGCGCCGATAGACCTCAAGCCATTTCCCAACCTGCCTCTGTCCGCTTTACGCCGAACACGGCGGGGATGACCGGATCGTCCAAAACAAGGTCCGGATCGCCGTCCGCGACGATCCGGCCCCCCTGCATCACGATCAGCCGGTCCGCATGCGCCGCCGCCATGTCCAGATCGTGCACCGCGATCATGACCGCGCGCTTGCCGATACCAGCTTCGTCGCTCAGCCGCTCCATCATCCGGATCTTCCACAGCGGATCGAGGTTCGCCGTCGGTTCGTCGAGCAACAGCACGTTCGGCCGCGCGACCAGCGCCCGGGCCAGCAGCACGCGCGCCCGTTCCCCCGTCGAAAGCCGGTCCATCCGCCGGTCCGCGAGTTCCGCCATGCCGAGCGAAGCGAACAAGGCTTCCCGGTCGCCGCCGCCCGCGCCCGCCGCGCCGAGCATGACCACGTCGCGGGCAAGCAGCGGCCAGGCGATATCGCGCGACGCGGGCAGATAAGTGAGCGCCCGTGCCCGTTGCTCCGGGGCCAGCCTGTCGACATCCTTCCCGCCGACTTCTACCGTCCCGGCGGGTTTTCCGATCCGCGCGAGGGCGTGGAGCAGGCTGGTCTTGCCGCTGCCATTGGGCCCGATCAGGCAGGTGATCTTGCCCGCTTCCAATTGGAAATCGGTCGGCTCGAGCCGCCCCGCAAGCGCAACCGTGCGTGCTGTGAGGATCATCGCGCCAGCCTCCAGCGCATGTGGAGAACGAGCGCGAGGAAGAAGGGGGCGCCCAGGATCGCCGTCACCACACCGAGCGGCAGGGTCCGCCCCATCGGCGCCAGCCGCGTGAACAGGTCCGCGCCGAGGAGGAGCGTACCGCCGATCAGCGCCGAGGGGAGGATGGCTCGCCCCGGATGCCCCGCCACCAGCTTGCGCGCGAAGAATGGCCCGACCAGCCCCACGAAGCCCACCGCGCCGCACACCGCCACGCAGGCGCCGACGCCGATCGCGGCAAGGCTGATCGTCACGACGCGCAGCCGCTGGATGTCGTGCCCCAGCGACTGCGCGACCTCCTCGCCCAATGCCAGCGCGTCGAGCGGCCCGGACAAGCGGGTGAGCAAGGCGATGGTCAAAAGGCCCGGCACCGCCGCGAAGGCCGCCTGCGCCAGGCTGCGGTCGACGACCGAACCCATCAGCCAGTCGTAAGCGTCGTAAAAGGCGAAGGGGGAGGGGGCGAGCGCCAGAGCGAGCGTGGTTGCCGCTCCGGTGAGAGCGCTGATCGCAAGTCCCGCCAGCAGCACTGTCGCCGTCTCGGCGCGGGGCCCGGCGAGAAGGAGCAGCGCCGCGAGCGCCGCCAGCGCTCCGGCCACGGCGCCCAGGGAAATGGCGATGGGCGCGGTGAGGCCAATCAGATAGGCGGTCACGACCGCCCCGAACGCCGCGCCGCTGCTGGCCCCGGTCAGATCGGGCGAGGCGAGGGGGTTGGCGAACAGGGCCTGGATCGCCGCCCCCGATGCGGCCAGCACGGCGCCGTAGATCAAGGCGAGCAAGGCGCGGGGGAGCCGCAACTCCACGACCAGAGAAACCGCAAGGCCGCGATCCTCGGCGATCAGGCTCGCGACGATGTCCCAGGGCAAGGCGATGGACAGCAGAAAGAAGAAGGCCGCCAGAAGGGCGAGGAGGATAAGCCGCCGCGTCATGCCGATACCGCCCGGCGGATGCGCTCGATCTCGGGAACGAGGCTCGGCCCCATGCAGGTCCAGCGCCGTCCGTCGGTCGTCAGGGTCTTCGCCTTCCCCGCCCGCCGCGCGAGCGGATGGGAGAGCCAGCTCTGGTCGCCCGAATATTGCGCGCTCCGATAGGCGCTGCGCAGCAGGATCGCGGGCGGCCGCGCCAGCAATTGCTCCAGCGTCACCCGATCGCCCTGCAACGCGCGCTGCTTGAGGCCCGCCAGCCGCATCCAGTCCGCGCCGAGGCCCGCGGCGGGCAGGGACAGCCCCTTGCCGCCCATCCAGATCGCGTCCTGCGCCGTCTTGGGCGCCGTCCGCTCCAAGGCCGCGATCCGCCGGGTCAAGGCCGATCCGGCTTGGGGCCGCTCCAGCGCTGCGGCCACCGTCCCGATGCCCGCCTTGAGGTCGCTCAGCGACATCATATAGGGTATCGCCACCAGCCGCGCCCCGATCCGCTTGGCGAGCCTTTCCGTATCGCGCCCGCCGCCGCCCATGCTGAAGACGATGTCCGGCCGCGCGCGCACGACCGACAGCAGGCTGCCGTCGTTGGATGCATAACGGCGCGCCTGCCGCCAATAAGGCGTCTCGTGCGGATTGCGGGAAAGATAGGATAAGGAGACAATCTGCCCCGGATCGGCCAGCGCCATCACCAGTTCGTCCGTGCAGAGGTTGAGCGAGGCCACGTGCGCCGGGGCGGAGAAAGCGGGCGAGGCGAGCGCCGCCGCGATCAGCATCACTCCCCTCCGCACCCGCATCCTCTTCCTCCACGCGACATCGTTCGCCGTCTCGAAGGAACTCCGCAAGCGGGAGTGCCGCGCATCATGGCTGGACCCGGCCCGATGCGGACGACATGGGAAGGCAGGTCTCCTGGCTTTGCCCCGATGCCGGGGCGTTCACAGTTGCGGGCACAGCGCCGGACGTTCCCCGGCTTCCCTTTTCACCCTTTTGCAAGGGCACCTTCACCGCCGCCCTGCTATCACGCCGCCGCCGCTTGTCAATTCAGGGAGGAGCCTGTAGAGGCGCGGGCGACTTCCACGGGCTGGTCGGAACCAGCCGCATTTCAGGAAATACGCATGAAGGCCGATACCCATCCCGATTATCACATGATCAAGGTGCAGATGACCGACGGCACCGTGTTCGAAACCCGCTCCACCTGGGGCAAGGAAGGCGACACGCTGCAGCTCGACATCGATCCCACCGCCCATCCGGCCTGGACCGGCGGCACCGGCAAGATGCTCGATTCGGGTGGCCAGGTCGCGCGCTTCAACAAGCGCTTCGGCGGCCTCACGCTCGGCAAGAAGTAAGGGATAAGCGGGGGCGCGTGGTTCCGGTCCTCGAAACCGCGCGCCTCATCCTGCGGGAAAACCGGCCCGGCGACCTGCCGGCCATGGCGGCGATGCTCGCCGATCCCGAATTCGTCCGCTTCATTGGCGGCAGGACCGCGTCGCGCGAGGAAGCATGGCGCAAGCTCCTCGCCAATTTCGCGCTCTGGGATTTCCTGGGCTACGGCTATTGGGCCGTGGAGCGGAAGTCCGATGGCGAAATGATCGGCCAGGTCGGCTTCGCGGACTTCAAGCGCGACATGAACCCGAGCATCGAAGGCTTGCCCGAAATGGGCTGGGTTTTCGCCGTCCACACACACGGTCAGGGCTATGCCGCCGAATCCACCACTGCGGCGATGGCCTGGGCGGACGAAAACCTGCGCGGACAGGATATCGTCGCCATTATCGACCCCGCCAACACCCCTTCGATCCGCGTCGCCGAACGCCTCGGCTTTACGGAGCGGTCCGACGCGACCTACCGCGAGGATCCAATCCTCCTCTTCCGCAGACCCGCTCGTTCTTAATTCCTTCCCCCTTAATGGGGGAGGGTTGGGGTGGGGGTGATGTTTCCGGAAGGAAGGAGCTCTACGCCGTAGATCACCCCACCCGGCCTCCCCCATCAAGGGGGAGGGGTTAGATCGAGTTTGATCCCAACCCCGGACTCCCCGTCCCGGAAACCTGCCGTTTCCCATCGATCACGATCGGCGAAGCCACCCCCGGCATCCCATCCACGTCGATCCGCATCCCCCGCGCCACGACCTGCGGATCGGCAAACACCTCTCCAACATCGTTGATCGGCCCCGCAGCCACCCCCGCCGCCGCCAGCGCCGTCAGCACCTCGTCCTTCCGCCGCAGCGCAAGGGCAGGGGAGAGTGCAGCCACCAAAGCCTCCCGATTGCTCACCCGATCGGCATTGCTCCGGAACCGCGCATCCCCCGGAAGCGCCGCCAGCCCCAAAATCCCGCACAATTTCGCGAACTGCCCGTCATTGCCAACCGCGACGATCACGTGCCCATCCGCTACCGCGAAGGTCTGGTAGGGCGCGATATTGGGATGCGCGTTGCCCATGCGGTGCGGCACATCGCCCGACACCAGATAATTCATCGCCTGATTGGCCAGCACCGCGACCTGCGTATCGAGCAAAGCCATGTCGATATGGCACCCCTGGCCCGTCTTCTCCCGCCCGATCACCGCGGCAAGGATTGCATTGGCGGCATAAACCCCGGTGAAGATGTCCGCGAACGCGACCCCGATCTTCTGCGGTTCCCTGTCCGCTTCGCCGGTCAGGCTCATGATCCCGCCCATGCCCTGGATCATGAAGTCATAGCCCGCCCGCGCGGCATAGGGGCCGGTCTGCCCGAAGCCGGTGATCGAACAATAGATGAGGCGCGGGTTCGCCTTCGACAGGGTCGCGAAGTCGAGGCCGTATTTGGCGAGGCCGCCGACCTTGAAATTCTCGATCAGAATGTCCGCTTCGGCCGCCAAAGCCTTGACCCGCGCCTGGCCGTCCTTCGTCTCCAGGTCGATCGCCACCGACGATTTGCCCCGATTGCAGCCATGGAAATAGGCCGCACTGCCGTCCGCCGCGAAGGGCGGGCCCCAGCCGCGCGTGTCATCGCCCGATCCCGGCCGCTCGACCTTCACCACCTCCGCGCCAAGATCGGCGAGCAGCTGCCCCGCCCAGGGCCCCGCGAGGATGCGGGCGAGCTCGACAATTTTCAGGCCCTGGAGTGGCTTGTCCATTCGCTTGCCCTTTATCTTTCCTCGCCACTCCAGCGAAAGCTGGAGTCTAGGCGGTGCTGCCATCCGCAGAGGCGCTCGGCCATGGTCCAGACTCCAGCTTTCGCTGAAGTGACGACCGGGTGGTTGAATTCAAAACGCCGAAATGCCCGTAATCGCGCGGCCGAGGATCAGCGCATGCACATCGTGCGTGCCCTCATAGGTATTCACCGTCTCAAGGTTCGCCGCATGGCGCATCACCTGGAATTCGGCGCTGATCCCATTGCCGCCATGCATGTCGCGCGCGACGCGGGCGATGTCCAAAGCCTTGCCGACATTGTTGCGCTTGATCATCGAGATGGTCTCGGGGATCAGCTCGCCCTCATCCATCCGCCGCCCGACGCGCAGCGCCGCCTGCAGCCCTAGCGTGATCTCCGTCACCATGTTGGCGAGCTTCAGCTGCACGATCTGGTTGGAGGCGAGGGGACGCCCGAACTGCTTGCGGTCGAGCACATATTGCCGCGCCGCATGGAAGCAGGCCTCCGCCGCGCCCATCGAGCCCCAGGCGATCCCATAACGCGCCCGGTTGAGGCAGCCGAATGGGCCCTTGAGGCCGCTGACGTTGGGCAGCAGCGCATCTTCCGGCACCTCCACCCCATCCATCACGATCTCGCCGGTGATCGAGGCGCGGAGCGACAGCTTCATGCCGATCTTCGGCGCGCTGAGGCCCTTCATGCCCTTTTCCAGCACGAAACCCCGGATCGCGCCGTCATGCGCGTCGGACTTCGCCCACACCACGAAAACGTCGGCGATCGGCGAATTGGTGATCCACATCTTCGTGCCGCTGATCCGGTAGCCGCCGTCGATCTTCTCCGCCCGCGTGCGCATGCCGCCCGGGTCCGACCCTGCATCCGGCTCGGTGAGGCCGAAACAGCCGACCCACTCGCCGCTGGCGAGCTTGGGCAGATACTTCTTCCGCTGTTCCTCGGAGCCGTAGGCATGGATGGGGTGCATGACGAGCGAGGATTGCACCGACATGGCCGACCGGTACCCGCTGTCGACGCGCTCCACCGCGCGTCCGATCAACCCGTAAGCCACATAATTCAGCCCCGCCCCGCCATATTCGTGCGGGATCGTCGCGCCGAGCAGGCCAAGTTCCCCCATCTCGCGCATGATCTCGCGGTCGAAATGCTCGTCGAGATAGGCCTCCGTCACGCGCGGCTGCAATTTCTCCTGCGCATAACCTTCCGCCGTGTCGCGGACGAGCCGCTCTTCGTCGGTAAGCTGGGCGTCGAGCCCGAACGGGTCCGCCCAATCGAACGGCATGATCTTCGCTTCGGCCATCGTTCCTCTTCCCGAAAACACTGCGCTTGCGCCTAGCCCGAAGGGAAGGGAGAGTAAATGGAGCACCCTAATTCCGCCTTCCCAGATCCACCGTTCTTCCGGCTATGCGGCGCGAATTTACCCTTTGTTCGGGAAGCAGTCTTATTCAAGCCGTCCGGCTCTATGCCGTCATATACGGAACAAGAGTGGGGTGGATGCCGAAGAAGAGGCCATTCAGCAGGGACGTCATGCTTCCGACGGCAGCGGTCGTGCTGCTCGTCGCGCTGTTGGTTGGCGGCGTTCTTTTCCTCTCCACCAATAGGGTGGACGCGCTGGCGACCGAACGGCAGATGAAGCTCGCCTCGCTGGTCCTCGATCAAGCCATGACGTCCACCGCCCATGATCAGGAAGCATCCACTTATTGGGACGATGCCGTCGTCAACGTCACCGCTCCCAATCCCGATCTCGACTGGCTCGACAACAATCTCGGCATCTGGTTCCACACTTATTACGGCCATGACGAAGCCTACATCCTGAATGCCCGCAATATGCCCATCTACGCCATGCGCGCGGGGCGGCGGACGCAGCCAGACGATTTCGCGCGCGTGTCGACCCAGGCGCAGCGCATGGTGGGGGGGCTCCGGGAATTGATGCGTTCCGGCTGGGACGATGCCGTTGCGCCGGGCAGCCAGACGCCCGGTATGATCGACGTCGGGATCGTCAACGGACATCCCGCCATCATCAGCGTGAAGCCGATCCTGTCCGAAACGGGCGCCGTGCCGCAGCGGCAAGGGGCCGAATTCCTGCATGTCAGCATCCGCTACCTCGATGGCAACCTGCTTCAGGAAATGGAGCGTGAATACTGGTTCTCCGGTGCTCAATTCCGCTGGCGGCCAGCCGAGGATGCGGGTTACGTCTCACATGCCATTCGGACGCGAAGCGGGCAGGTCATCGGATATTTCTGCTGGCGGCCCTTCACGCCCGGCGCGGAAGTCGCGACGACCATGCTGCTCGTGCTCGGCGCCGGGCTCGCGCTCATCGCGATGCTGGCGGGCTGGCTGCTCCTCCGGATCCGCAGGAGCACGCTGGAATTGCAGGCGAGCGAGGCCCAGGCCCAGCATCTCGCTTTTCACGACGCGCTCACCGGCCTGCCCAATCGCGCCTTGTTCAACGACCGCCTCGACATCGCCCTGGGCCGCGCGCGCCGGGGGGAGGAGGTGGCGCTGCTCCTGCTCGACCTCGACCGGTTCAAGCATGTGAACGACACGCTCGGCCACCAGGCGGGCGATGCTCTCATCCGCGAATTTTCCGGCCGGCTCGCCCAATTGCTTCGTGAACATGACACTGTCGCGCGCCTTGGCGGTGACGAATTCGGGATCGTTTTATCCGGCATCGACAGCGACTGGAATGTGGCATCGCTCTGCGAACGAATCCTCGATGCGGTGCGGAAGCCTTTCGATGTCGTGGGCAGCGAAGTCTATGTCGGCGTCAGCATCGGTGTCGCAATGGCGCCCGCCGATGGAACGGAGAGGGGAGACCTGCTGCGCAAGGCAGACATCGCCCTCTATCGCGCCAAGGGGGAAGGGCGCGATTGCTACCGCATCTTCACCCGCGACATGGACGAAAGCGTCCGGATGCGCGGCTCGATCGAGGAAGACTTGCGTTCCGCCCTCGCCACCGGAAAGGGTCTCTACGTCGCCTATCAGCCTCAAGTGGCGGGCCGGCGGATCGTCGGCGTCGAAGCGCTGATCCGCTGGCAGCATCCGGAACGGGGGCTCATTACCCCGGAACAATTTATCGGCGTCGCGGAAGAAACCGGGCTCATCGGGCGCCTCGGCGAATGGGTGCTGGAACAGGCCTGCCTTGCCTCGCTTCTCTGGCCGAAAATCTACGTGGCTGTGAACCTGTCCGCCGTGCAGTTTCGCGCGGCCGACTTTGCCGATCGCGTGCTGGCGATCGTCCGCGAGACGGGCGCCGTCCCTCAACATATTCAGCTGGAAATCACCGAAGGCGTCCTGCTGGGCGAAGATGCCATGGTGATTGACGCGCTCCGGAAGCTGCGGGCGGCTGGGCTCAAGATCGCGCTCGACGATTTCGGCACCGGCTATTCTTCCTTGCGCTACCTTCGCCGGTTCGAAGTGGACAAGATCAAGATCGACCGCAGCTTCGTGAAGCATCTCGGCCACGCGGCGGATTCTGCCGCCATCGTCTCGGCGGTGGTCAATCTCGGCCACGCCATGGGCCTCACCGTCACCGCCGAAGGTGTTGAAACCGACGACCAGAGGCGCTTCCTCGCCAAAGCCGGGTGCAATGAAATGCAAGGCTTCTTCTTCTCTCAGGCCTTGTCCGAAGGCGATGTCGCGAAATTGCTGAAAAGCAGGGGCGGTCCCAGGGGGAAGATCAAGGCGGCCGCATGAAATCCGCCCTCGCATTTCTCTTGGTATGGCTATCCGCACCGGCGGCGGCGCTTTCCGGGGAGCCGCCCGCCTCCTCTCTGTCGGTGAGCGCCGAGCTGACCCTCCATTCGGACTACCGGTTTCGCGGCATTTCCCTGTCGGATCGCAAGCCCGCGTTCCAGGCCGATGTCGCGCTGGAGCATGACAGCGGTTTCTATGCGGGCCTGTGGAG
The DNA here is from genome assembly GCF_016025255.1 of Sphingosinicella flava. NCBI lineage: Bacteria > Pseudomonadati > Pseudomonadota > Alphaproteobacteria > Sphingomonadales > Sphingomicrobiaceae > Allosphingosinicella > Allosphingosinicella flava. The sequence goes on along the minus strand of NZ_CP065592.1, from coordinate 702,718 downwards.
TTCCACCCTTTCCGAAACCGAGGGCGGCGCGAAAATGGAGGCCGATCCTTATATCGGCTATTACACTGAAATAGCAGGCGGCTTTTCGGCCGACTTCACGCTTTCTTATTACGATTATCCATCCGACAGCGGCCTCAACTATGCCGAAGCGACGGCGGTGTTCGCTTATGCGGCCGGGCCGCTCTCGCCCAGGCTGGAGCTGAACTACGCACCCAGGCAGGCCGCGCTGGTCGGCGAGGACGGAAGGAGGGGCGACAATTTCTACGCCAGCGCCGGGCTCGATTATGCCTTGCCGGGCGCCCCCGTTACCCTGATCGCGCAAGCGGGCTATGAACGGGGGGTCTACGACTACCGGGCGAATGGCGGAAAGACCGATTGGTCCCTCGGCCTTCGAATGGATCAAGGCCCGGCCAAGATTGGCCTTACTTATATCGACACTGATCTGTCCGTCCGGAATGCGGATGGCCGTCAACTCGCTGGTCCGGCTCTTCTGGCATCGTTGGCCCTCGCCTTGTGAAGCGCCTATTCTCACGCAATGGCACGGGATCGGTAAAAAGAGCGATTTTATCGTGGTGCATTTCTTTAACGAAACGATATGATCTTGCCGATGACTAAATCTTCTGCTGCTCCAGCCTCCTCTTCATTCACGCTCGTTTCCCGTCGCAAGGCGTTGTTGATGGTATCGGCATCGGCTCTGCTGGCCGCATGCGGCGGGGATTCGCCCACGCCCCCACCGCCGCCGCCGCCGCCACCTCCTCCACCGCCGCCTCCAACACCCCCGCCTCCGCCGGGGCCGGCATGGTATGGCTATGGCCGGAACGCGCAGCATACCGCGGCGAGCGCGATCGCGTCGCAGGATCTCACCCGGGTGGCGTGGACGGCTCCGGTCGATCTCGCGCCGCAATATACGGCGGGCGGCGCCCTGCTGACCCATTACGGCTCGCCGGTCGTGACGACGGGCAATGTCATTGTGATTCCGGTGAAGACGGGGGCGACTGGCGGCTATCGCATCGAAGCGCGCACCGGCACGACCGGCGCGCTTTTGTGGCAGGCAGATAGCGATTACGCCACGCCGCCGCGCAACTGGCTGCCGCCGTACAACCTGCTTCTCACGCAGCAGGGCCGCCTCTATGCGCCGGGCGCCGGCGGCAAGCTGCTGGTCCGTGACAATGCGGAGGCGGCGAACGCGGCGACGGCGACGCAGGCCTTTTACGGCATCGCCGCCTACAACGCCAATCCTGCGGCCTTCAACAACAGCGTCTTCATCAACACGCCGCTCACGGCGGATGCGCAGGGCAACATCTTCTTCGGCTTCGTCGTGACCGGCGCGAATCCGGCGGGGCTCGTCAGCGGCATCGCCCGGATCGCGCCCGACGGCACGGGCATCTGGGTCGGCGCCACCGCGGCGGCCAACGATGGGCTTGAGCATAAGCCCGTCATGAACTGCGCGCCCGCCCTCTCGAACGATGGCAGCACGGTTTATATCGCCGTGAACCGGGGTTCGACGAACGCGTTGCAGAGGGGCTATCTGCTCGCGCTCGACAGCACGACGCTCGCGACTCGCGCCAAGGCCGAGTTGCGCGACCCCAATACGAACGCCCTTGCCCGCCTCAGCGACGACGGCACGTCTTCGCCGGTGGTCGGCCCGGACGGCCGCGTTTTCTACGGCGTGCTGGAATCGCAATATCCGGCCCACAATGCGCGTGGCTGGCTGCTGCAGTTCGATGCGATGCTCAATCCGGTGGGCGTGCCGGGCAGCTTCGGGTGGGACGTGTCGCCCAGCGTCATTCCGGCATCGATGGTGCCGTCCTATACCGGCACCTCGGCCTATTTGCTCGCGCAGAAATACAATAATTATGTCGGGGCGGGGACGGGTGACGGCCTCAACCGGATGGCCGTGCTGGACCCGGGGGCGAGCCAGCCCGACCCGATCGTGGCGAATGTGCAGGTGATGCGCGAAGTGATGACGATCCTCGGTCCGACGCGGGACGGGGTCACGGCCAATTCGCGGCGCGAATGGTGCATCAACACGATGGCCACGGACCCGCAGCGCCGTTCCGTCCTCGCGAATAACGAGGATGGCGTGATGTACCGCTGGGATCTGGCGACGAACACGCTGTCGCAAAGCGTGCGGCTCAATGCGGGCCTCGGCCAGGCCTATACGCCCACCTTGGTGGGCGCCGACGGCGGCGTCTACGCGATCAGCAACGCGACCCTCTACGCGATCCGCGCGACTTAGCCATTCTACCGCCGGAACGGATCGCTGAAGCGGGGATCGGTTGTGAGGGCGGGGTCGTTCAGCGTCGTCAGGAAGGCGGCGAGGGCGGCCTTGTCCGCCGCATTGAGGTTCAAGCGGCGCGGCTTGCCGTTTTCACGCAGGCGCTTGTCGAGCGCGGGACCGTCCTGAATGCCGCGATCGTAAAAGTCGATCACCTCTGACAGGGTCGCGAAACGGCCGTCATGCATATAGGGCCCGGTGAGCCCCGCGCTGCGGAGCGACGGCGCCTTGAACAGGCGTGTCTCACCGGGGTCGAGGCCATTGCTGCCCGCATCCGCCGCCAGGGCGAAGGTCGGCGGCATGTGGCAGGAGGCGCAGCCCGCGCCGCCTTGTCCGGCACCGGTCATGAACAGATGGCGGCCGCGATTTTCCTGGGGGCTGAAATTCGGCAGGTCGGCATCCAGCGCCCGGTTCGGCGCGGCTGGCGAGAAAACCCGCGCATAGCCTTCGTCCCACCGGCTCGTGCTCGATATCATCGCTCGCACGAAAGTGGCGAGCGCCTGCTGGATGCGCGGCTCGGTGATTTCGGGGCTGCCGAACGCCCATGCGAAGAGCTCCGGATAATAAGTCGTCGCGCCCATCTTGCGGATCAGGTCGTCGAATCCGCCCGCCGCGCCGCCCCAGCCCAATTCGACCAGGCTGTGGAAAGGCTGGCTCGCCTGGGCCTCCACATTCGGCGCGCGCCGGTCCCAAAAGGTGGAGCCGGGCTGCCAATACCGCAGATTGCCGAGCCGCATCGCATGGAAATCGGTCGTGGCGGCGGTGCTGATGCCGTTGCTGAACCGCATCGGATCGGTGAAGCCGAGCGCCTGCTGGTGGCAGGAGGCGCAGGAAGCCCTGTCATTGGTGCTCAGCCGCAAATCGTAGAACAGCACGCGTCCCAGCGTTGCTATCCGGTCGTTGTCGGCATTGGGCGCCGGGCTGTTGTCCAGCGCCGCCACTGTCCCGTCGAAATAAGCGGGAAGCGCGGGCCTCGAATAATTGGCGACGTTCGCGAAATCGATGGTGGTGAGGTCCGCGACGGCCTTCGGGGTCGCGGGCGGCATCGTGTCCGCGCCGCCTCGCCATAGGGCCAGCGCCAGTATCGCCGCCGCCGCGATCATGGCCCATCGTGCCATGCCTCCCAGGCGCATCATCCTTCCCCCCTCATTGCCGTCCCGATTCCCATGCCGCTGGCGCGGCCGCGTTTCCGGAAGGGCTGGCGGAGAGAGTGGGATTCGAACCCACGGTGAGCTTGCACCCACGGCGGTTTTCAAGACCGCTGCCTTAAACCACTCGGCCATCTCTCCGTTGAGCTCGCCTTAGTCGCGAAGCGGCCCGGCGTGCAAGCGGCGCGACGGAACCGCTGTTGCGCCCCATGCGATTGTGTCACACAAAAGGCGTAAGACGAGGGAGCGTGTGATGCGTATCATTGGGACTTTGGCCGTCGCGGCATTGGCCTTGGCGGCTCCGGCAAGCGATCTGGCGGGGGAGGGCGCCGCGCTGGCGCAAGCCTCGGGGCTTAGCCAGGCCGGTTTCCAGGCCTATCTGCCCCAATTGCGGGCACAGGCGCAGGCGGCGGGCGTGTCGCAGGCGACGATCGCGAGCGTCTTCTCGAACCTCCAGTTCAGCCCGCGCACCGTAGAGCTCGACCGCGCTCAGCCGGGCGGCACGGCGGGGAGCAGCGCGATTCCCGCCTTCGCGCCCTATGAGGCCAAACATGTCAGCGCCAACCTCATCGCGCGCGGCCAGCAGCGTTATCGCGCCAATCTCGCCCAGCTCCGCACCATCGGCGATCGCTATGGCGTCGACCCGTCGGTGATGATCGCGATCTGGGGGCACGAAACCAGCTATGGCGCCGTCACCGGCGACTTCGACCTTTTGAATTCCCTCGCCAGCCTTGCCTATGAAGGCCGGCGCCGCGAGCTGTTCACCGACGAATTCATCGCCACGCTGAAGATGATGGACCGCGGCTTTTCGCGGGGCGAATTGAAGGGCAGCTGGGCGGGCGCCACCGGCTATCCGCAATTCCTGCCCTCCGTCTACCTCCGCCTCGGCGCCGACGGCGACGGCGACGGGCGCGCGAACATCTGGTCGAGCCAGCTCGACGCGCTCGCCTCCATCGCCAATTATTTCGACAATGCGGGGTGGAAGCACAATCTCACCTGGGGCTTCAAGGTCAACGTGCCGTCGAGCTTCAGCCGCGCCGGGCTTTCGAGCGAACTCACCTCGCCCCGTTGCCCGCGCGTCCACGAGCGCCACACCAAATGGCTGACCGCCGCCGAATGGCGCCAGCGCGGCATCATGCCCCAGGCGGGCGCCTGGCCGGTCGCGGACAATGAATTGGTCAGTCTGCTCGAGCCCGATGGCCCCGGCAAGACCGCCTATCTTCTCACCACGAACTACCGCACGATCCTCGACTATAATTGTTCGAACTTCTACGCCTTGTCGGTCGGCCTCCTCGCCGACGCCGTGAAGCGCTAGCCTAACCAAATCCTACCCGTTAAGACTAAGGAAAGTAGATTCTGGGCCGGTCAGGCAAAGAAGGAGTGTAAAGAACGATGCGTAAGGCGCTGTTATTGGCTGTTTCGGCTGCGGCTCTCACCCTTCCGGCCATCGCCGCCGCGCCGCCTTTCGATACGCCCGCGCCCGTCGCTTACCTGAAGGATCTCTCGTCCGGCGCAATCCTCTACGCCAAGGATGCCGACCGCCGCATCCCGCCTGCCTCCATGGCGAAAATGATGACGACGCACCTCGCCTTTCATCTCATCAAGAAAGGCGAGATCAAGCTCGATCAGATGTGCCAGGTCCGCCCGGAAACCTGGCAGCAATGGCACGGCCCCCAGGCGGGCTCCACTATGTTCCTCTCGCCCGGCGAGCAGGTGAGCGTGCAAAACCTCCTCCATGGCATCGTCACGCTGTCCGGCAACGACGCCAGCGTCGTCCTCGCCGAATGCATCGCCGGCACCGAGCCCGCCTTCGCGGCGCTGATGAACCAGGAGGCCAAGCGCCTCGGCATGACGAACAGCAATTTCGGCAACTCGAACGGCTGGCCGGACGAGGGCGTTACCTATACCACCGCCCGCGACCTCGCCCGTCTCGCCGAAGCGACGATCGAGGAGACGCCGGATCTCTACAAGGCCTTCTACCAACAGGAGAGCTTCACCTGGGGCAAGACGATGGGCAGCGGCCAGGCGATCACGCAGGGCAATCGCAACCCCTTGCTCGGCAAGGTCCAGGGCGCCGACGGCCTCAAGACCGGCCATACCGAGGAAGCAGGCTACGGCTTTACCGGCTCCGCGCTCCAGAACGGCCGCCGCCTCGTCATGGTCGTCGCGGGCCTTACCAGCTTCAACCAGCGCATCGACGAATCCGTCAAGTTCATGAACTGGGGCTTCCGCGCCTGGAAGGGCCAGCCTCTGCTCAAGAGGAATGAGAAAATCGGGACCGCTCAGGTCCAGCTCGGCGACGAAAGCGAGGTGGGCCTCGTCGCCCCGCGCGACATCGCCGTCACGCTCCCCGCGGGCCTGATGACCGGCAATATGCGCGTGAAGGTCGTCTATAACGGCCCGGTCAAGGCGCCGATCCAGGCGGGCCAGCACATCGCCGATCTCGTCGTCGAAACCGGCGATACCCAGCCGCAGGTGATGCCGCTCGTCGCCGAAAAGGCAGTGGGCGAAGCGGGCTTCTTCGGCCGCCTCTGGGCGGGCCTCACCGGCCTCTTCGCCTGAGGTGAGCGCGCGGGGGCGCTTCGTCACGCTGGAAGGCGGGGAGGGGGCGGGCAAATCCACCCAGCTGAAGCGCCTCGCCGAGGCTCTCCGCGCGCGCGGCTTGGAGGTCGTCGAGACCCGCGAGCCCGGCGGCAGTCCCGGCGCCGAGGCGATCCGCGCGCTCCTCCTGCAGGGCGAGGAGGACAAGTGGACGCCGGAGGCCGAAGCCCTGCTCTTCGCTGCCGCCCGGGCCGACCATGTCGCCAAGACCATCAAGCCCGCCCTCGCGCGCGGTGCCTGGGTTCTCTCCGACCGCTTCGTCGACAGCTCGATCGCCTATCAGGGCGGCGCGGGCGGTTTGGGGAAGGGCGCCATCCGCGCCCTCCACGATTTCGGCAGCAGGGGCTTCCTGCCCGATCGCACCATCCTCCTCACCCTTCCGGCGGAAGCCGCCGCCGCCCGCGCCAAGGCCCGCGACAATGGCGCCACCGACCGCATCGGCGCGCGGGACGAGGCCTATCACGCCACAGTCGCGAGTACGTTCGCCGGGCTAGCGGAGGAGGAATCCGAGCGTTTCCGCATCGTCGACGCATCGGGCTCGATCGACGAAGTCGCAGCGAGCACCCTCGCGGCGATCGAGGATCTCCTGTGAGGTTTGCCCAATCCCGTTCGCTTCGGGCGAAGTCGAAAAGCGCTGTCACCAACACCTCACTCGCGCTTCTCGACTACGCTCGAAGCGAACGGGTGGGGATGAGGGGGGAAGCAGAATGACCCCCCTTTACGGTCACACCGAAGCCGTCTCAGCCTTCCGTAAAGGCCTCGCCACGGGCCGCCTCCATCACGCCTGGCTACTCACCGGCCCCGAAGGCATCGGCAAGGCGCTGTTCGCGGAAAAGGCGGTGCTTCGCCTGCTGGCGGAAAAGGCCGGTCCGCCCGTCGACGCGCCCGGCCTGGATGTTCCGGACAGCCATCCCATCGCGCGGCTCGTCGAAGCGGGCAGCCATCCCGATCTGATGCGCCTCGAACGCCTCCCCAAGGACAATGCCGGCGAACTCGCCCGCAGCATCACCGTGGATCAGGTGCGCGGCCTGCAGCGCCTGTTCGGAACGACCGCCTCCTTTTCCCCCTGGCGCGCCGTCATCGTTGACAGCATCGACGATCTTGAACGCCCGGCCGCCAACGCGCTCCTCAAGAATTTGGAAGAGCCGCCCGCCAACAGCATCTTCTTCCTGGTGAGCCACGCGCCCGAGCGTTTGCTTCCCACCATTCGCTCGCGCTGCCGACAGATGCGCTTTTCGCCGCTGGAAAAAGACGCCATGACGTCAGCCTTGCGCACGGTTCTCCCGGACGCGGACGACATCGAAATCGACGCGCTTGCGGCGGTGGGGGAGGGAAGCCCGGGCCGGGCCGTCGCGTTTCGCGGTCTCGACATCGACGCGCTCGATACGGCCATGATCGCCCTTGCCACCGAAGGCGATCCCGTCAACGCGCGGCGCGTTGCGCTCGCCGCCAGCCTCTCGCTCAAATCCGCGCAGCCGCGCTACGAGGCGTTCCTCTCCCGCGCGCCGTCCTTCATCGCGCGGGTCGCCAAGGAACGGCGCGGTCCCGCGCTTGCTCAAGCGCTCGGCTTGTGGGAAAGGGCGGCGGACCTGGCGGGAAGCGCGCAGCGCCTCTCCCTCGACCCGCAAAGCGTGGTGTTCGAGCTTGCCGGGATGCTGGCAACCCTCGCACCGAAACCGGATCATGGCTGACCCTTTCTACATCACCACGGCGATCAATTATCCCAATGGCCGCCCCCATATCGGCCACGCTTATGAAGCCATCGCGACGGACGTTATCGCCCGCTTCCAGCGCCAGATGGGCCGCGACGTCTTCTTCATGACCGGCACGGACGAACATGGCCTGAAAATGGCCCAGGCCGCCCGCGACCGGGGCATATCGCCGCAAGAGCTTGCGGATGAAATGTCATCTCTTTTCAAAGAAATGGACGATAAACTTCACATTTCCTATGATCGCTTCATCCGCACCACGGAGCCCGCGCACCACGCATCGGTGCAGGAAATATGGCGCCGGATGGAAGCGAGTGGCGACATCTATCTCGATCGTTACGAAGGCTGGTATTCGGTTCGCGACGAGGCTTATTATGACGAGAAGGAGCTGACCCTCGGCGAGGATGGCGAAAAGCTGTCGCCCCAGGGCACGCCTGTCGAATGGACGGTCGAGGAAAGCTGGTTCTTCCGCCTGTCCCGATATCAAGACCGCCTGCTGGCCCATTATGCCGCGAACCCGGATTTCATCCGCCCGGATTCCCGGCGCAACGAAGTCGTGCGCTTCGTCGAGGGCGGCCTTTCGGATCTGTCCATCTCCCGCACCAGCTTCGACTGGGGCGTGAAGGTGCCGGGCAGCGATAAGCACGTCATGTATGTGTGGGTCGACGCGCTCACCAACTATCTCAGCGGTCTTGGATTTCCCGACGAAGAAACAGAGGTTTATAAAAGGTTCTGGCCAGCCGATGTGCACATCATCGGCAAGGATATCGTCCGTTTCCATGCGGTCTACTGGCCCGCCTTCCTGATGTCCGCCAAGTTGCCGCTCCCGAAACAGGTCTTCGGCCACGGCTTCCTCCTCCATCGCGGCGAAAAGATGTCGAAGTCCATCGGCAATGTCGTCGATCCGATGGAGATTGCCGAAGCGTTCGGCGTCGACCCGCTCCGCTACTTCCTCCTGCGCGAAGTAACCTTCGGCCAGGACGGCAGCTACAGCGCCGAAGCCATCGTCAACCGCGTCAATGCCGATCTCGCCAACAGCTTCGGCAATCTCGCCCAGCGCACCTTATCCTTCATCGCCAAGAATTGCGCAGGCGTGGTACCGGCCGGGGGGAAGGGGGATGCCGCCGACGACGCGCTCTTGGGGCAAGTATCGGAAGCCGCGGCCGAAATGCGCGCCGCCTTCGGCGAGCTGGCCCTGAGCCAGGGTATCGAGGCGTGGCTGAAGGCGGTCTTTGCCTGCAACCAATATATCGACGCCCAGGCGCCTTGGGCACTCCGCAAGTCCGATCCCGACCGCATGACCGCCGTGCTCGGCACGCTCTACGTCGCGATCCGCGACCTCGCCATCGTCATCGCGCCGGTCATCCCGTCCTCGGCCGCGAAATTGCTCGACCAGATGGGCATCCCGGCGGAACAGCGCACCCATGATGTCATCGGCGACCGCGGCGGCATCGAAGCCCTCGCCGCCTCGGGTTTTCGCCTCGCCGCGCCCACGCCCATCTTCCCAAGGCTGGAACTGCCGGTAGATGACGACGCCTGACCTCACAACTCACACCCCAATTCGTTCGTCCCGAGCGAAGTCGAGGGACGCTGGCACGATCCCATCACTCGCCTCTCGACCTCGCTCGAGGCGAACGGGAAGGGGTAGGCTGAGCTGACATGTTCATCGATAGCCACTGCCACCTCAATTATAAGGGCCTGGTCGAAGACCAGCAGGGCGTCCTCGCCCGCGCCCGCGCGACCGGCGTCGAAACCATGCTCAACATCTCAACCCGCGCCAGCGAGTGGGACGATGTGGTCGGCCTGGCGGAGCGCGAACCCGACGTCTGGGCCTCAATCGGCATCCACCCGCACGATGCCGACACGCACCCCGACGTCGAAACCGCCACGCTCGTCGAGCGCGTCCGGCATCCCCGCATCGTCGGCATCGGCGAAACCGGCCTCGATTTCTATTACGACAAGTCCGACCGCGACCGGCAGCGCGCCAGCTTCCGCAACCACATCGCCGCCGCCCGCGAAACCGGCCTGCCGCTTATCGTCCACACCCGCGAGGCGGAGGAAGATACCGCCGCGATCCTCGGCGAAGAAATGGGGAAGGGGGCCTATACCGGCGTCATCCACTGCTTCACCGCCAGCGCCGATTTCGCGCGCAGGGCCCTGGAGCTCGGTTTCTACATCTCCATCTCCGGCATCGTCACCTTCAAGAATGCCAGGGATCTCCAGGACACCGCGCGCTGGCTCCCGCTCGACAGGCTGCTGATCGAGACGGATTCGCCCTTCCTCGCGCCCGTCCCGCATCGCGGAAAGCCGTGCGAACCCGCCTTCGTCGCGGACACCGCAAAGTTCCTCGCGGAGTTGCGCGGAGAGACGCTTGAGCAACTATCCAGCGCCACTAGCGCCAACTTCCGCAAACTTTTCGCCAAGGCGACTGCATGAAGGTCCGCATCCTGGGCTGCGGAACCTCTTCGGGCGTGCCGCGGGTTGGGAATGATTGGGGCGCCTGCGATCAGGGCAATCCGAAGAACCGCCGCAGCCGCGTCTCGATCCTCGTCGAAAGCGACGGAAATCCGCCGATCCTGGTCGACACCAGCCCCGATCTTCGCGAACAATTGCTGGCCGCGCGGGTCAACAATGTCGCGGGCGTCATTTGGACCCACGACCATGCCGATCACTGCCACGGCATCGACGACCTCCGCCAGCTCTTCCACGCCTGCGGCGCCCCGGTGGAAGGCTATGCCCGGCCCGATACGCTGGCTGCGCTCCGTCACCGTTTCGCTTATGCATTCGAAGGGAAGGGGGGCTATCCCCCGGTCGTGACGGCGAACGATCTCCCCAGCCGCCTGGCCCTCGGCGGTGTCGACGTCCGCGTCGTCGACCAGCCGCATGGGGAAATCACATCCGCCGGATTGCGCTTCGACTTGGATGGAAAATCCATTGCCTATGCGACGGATTTCAACATCTTAACCGATGACATGCACAATTTATATGAAGGCGCGGACCTCTGGGTCGTCGACGCCTTGCGCCGTCATCCGCACCCGACCCATCCGCATCTCGAACAGACGCTCCGCTGGATCGAAGAGCTGAAAGTCGGCCGCGCAATCCTCACGCACATGGATCAGTCGATGGATTACGAAACCCTCCGCAGCGACCTGCCCGCGAATGTCGAGCCCGGTTATGACGGCCTGGAGATCGTCTTGTGAGCGCCAACGACAGCGCCAACGCCGTCTATATCCTGCTGCTGCTGATGCTGATCGGCAGCGCCTTGTTCGCGCGCCAGATCCCGATGCGGAGCGGCCTCAAAATGGCTTTGGGTTGGCTCATCATCTTCTTCATCGCCTTCGCGGCCTTCACGCTTCGCGACGATTTCCGCTCGTTCGGCAATCGGTTGAGCGCCGAGTGGAATGGCGGCGCGGTCCAGCAGGGCAAGGAGCTCCGCATCCCGCGCGCCGACGACGGCCATTATTGGATCGAGGGGCGCCTCAACGGTCAGCCGGTCCGCTTCCTGGTCGACAGCGGCGCCACGATCACCAGCCTCAACAGCGTCACGGCCGCCCAGGCTGGTGTCGAGCTGTCCGGCGGCTTCCCGGTCGCCGTCGAAACCGCCAACGGCACCGTCACCGCCGACCGCGCCCGCGTCAAACGCCTCCAGATCGGCGAGATCGTCCGCGAGGACTTTCCGGTCCATGTCTCCGAAACCTTCGGCGACACCAACGTCCTCGGCATGAACTTCCTGTCGAGCCTGTCCAGCTGGGGCGTCGAAGGCACCTGGCTCGTCCTCCGGCCATGACGGACGAAAACTCATGGCACACCCGACCACCATCGCACCGCCATCGCCATCGCATCGCCATCGTAATCACACCAGCTGCCTCAAACATCAGCATTTAACATAATGTATATTATCGGACTTAAAGAATGAACGAATTGGACGAATTACGGGGAACTTCCCTGCCGGAACTTGTACGAATTATGGCGCGATTGCGCGATCCGGAAGCTGGCTGCGCATGGGACCGCGAACAGACGTTTGAAACCATCGCGCCTTATACGCTTGAGGAAGCCTACGAAGTCGCCGATGCCATCGATCGCCGCGACATGGCCGCGCTCAAGGACGAACTCGGCGATCTCCAGCTCCAGGTCGTCTACCATGCGCGTATCGCCGAAGAAGCTGGCACTTTCACGCTGGATGACGTGATCGTCGGCATCTGTGACAAGATGATCCGCCGCCACCCGCATGTCTTTGGCAATGCGGCGGAAAGTCCCGGTTGGGAAGCCTTGAAGGCCGAAGAGCGCGGCGGTCATGACGATAAAAGTGCGCTGGCTGGCGTCGCGCTTGCGCTCCCGGCTCTGAAACGCGCCGAGAAGATCCAGCGCCGCGCCGCGCGGGTCGGTTTCGACTGGCCTGACGCTAGCGGCCCGCGCGCCAAGATCGATGAGGAACTGGCTGAAATCGAAGCCGCTGGAACGGCTGATGAAAGAATTGCCGAGGTCGGGGATCTGCTCTTTTCGGTGGTCAACTATGCTCGCCATCTCGGTATCGATCCCGAAGCTGCATTGCGGGACGCCACGGCACGCTTTGAACGGCGCTTCCGCAAAGTGGAAGATATGGCAGAGAAGCCGTTGTCAGGCCTTAATATCGATCGGCTCGAAGCCCTTTGGCAGAAGGCGAAGGCGGCTAGCTGATTACTGGGCGTAATTGGCCTGAAACCGGGCCCAATTCGCGCCGGACAGGCGAACGCTCAGTCCGACGTCCAGATTCTCATGCACTTGGTTCAACACCTCGCCATTGGCGTGGAGCCAAGCGATCGCTTCGCCGGCGGATACGGGCAAAGTGATGTCATATACCGATGCCCCCTCCCGCAGGCGCTCGGCGCCGAGCGTCAAGAGATCGTCCAGGCCTTCTCCAGTAAGCGCTGAAATCGCCACGATATTTTCACGGCGCCGGGCTTCTTCGCGAACCCGCGACGCTTCCTGCTCATCGAGGCTGTCGATCTTGTTCCAGGCTTCCAGGATCGGAGCCCCCTCCTCTCCCGCCGCGCCGATTTCCTCTAGAACATCCTCGACATCCTGCCGCTGCGCTTCGCTGTCAGGATGGGAAATGTCGCGGACGTGGATGATGAGGTCGGCCGAAATCACCTCCTCCAAGGTTGCACGGAAGGCGGCGACGAGCTGAGTCGGAAGGTCGGAAATGAAGCCCACGGTGTCGGACAGGATCGTCTTGTCGATCCCCGGAAGGCCAATCTCCCGCATCGTGGGATCGAGCGTCGCGAAGAGCAAATTCTCCGCCATCACGTCAGCGCGGGTCAAACGGTTGAAAAGGGTCGATTTCCCGGCGTTCGTATAACCAACAAGGGCAATGATCGGCCAAGGCGCGCGCTGGCGGCGGGCGCGATGAAGGGTGCGGGTGCGCGTCACCTGCTCCAGTTCCTTGCGGAGCTTCGCCATGCGATCGCGGATTTGGCGGCGGTCGGCTTCGATTTGGGTTTCACCCGGTCCGCCAAGAAAGCCGAAGCCACCGCGCTGGCGTTCGAGGTGGGTCCAGGATCGGACGAGGCGGCCCGCTTGATAATCGAGATGGGCAAGCTCGACTTGCAAGCGCCCTTCCGCCGTCGCGGCCCGTTCCCCGAAGATTTCGAGGATTAAGCCGGTCCTGTCGATGATCTTGGCATTGATCGCTTTTTCCAGATTCTTCTGCTGGATCGGAGTTACTGCGCCATCGATGATGACAAGCTCCGCTTCGTGCATGCGAGCAGACTGAGCGATCGTCTCCACCTGGCCCGAACCGAACAAGGTGGCGGGTTTTGCCCCACGGATACGGAAGGCCAGTTTTTCGATGACATCGATGCCAATCGCCTCAGCCAGCCCTGCCGCCTCAGCCAAACGCGCATCGGTGTCGCGCCGCCCCTCCCCGCCCATTTCAGGCAGGGCGACGATGGCACGGGCGCCGCGGGCAACGTCGGCAGATTCGTCGCGGTTGAAGACGCTCAGGCGCTTACTCCTGCGTTTCGGCCTGCATCAGGCTGACTGGATTTTCGGGCTGAACCGTCGAGATGGCATGCTTGTAGACAAGCTGTGCCATGCCCTCGCGCTGGAGGAGCAGGCAGAACAGGTCGAAAGCCGCGATCTGCCCTTGAAGCATGACGCCGTTCACCAGGAACATCGTCACTGGTTCGTCCGCGGCGCGGATCGCGCCCAGGAACACTTCCTGAAGCTGGGTCGGCCGCTTCGTCGCCGCGTTCTCAATGAAGGGACGCGTAATCTCTTCCAACTCCATCGGCTGCGAAGGCATGATGGTGGAAATGGCATGTTTGTAGACGAGCTGGGCCTGCCCATCGCGGCGCAGCAAAACCGAAAAATTGTCGAACCAGGTGATGATCCCCTGCAATTTCACGCCCTTGACGAGGAACATCGTTACAGGCGTTTTCGAGCGGCGCAGGCTGTTCAGAAACATATCCTGCAAATTGTTGGGCTTATCGGCCACTTTTGTTCTCCTTATCGGGGCCAGTGCTAAACGGTGCGCCGGGGAGGTGCGCGCGTGTCGTAAATGATAAAATCAGGCGCGGCTTTCAAGCCGCTTCATGCGGCTATTCCGAAGTTTCGGTCTTACCGTCTGAAATGCCGAGCGCCTTCAATTTCCGGTGTAGTGCCGAGCGCTCCATGCCGATGAACACGGCGGTGCGGGAAATATTGCCCGAAAAACGCCGGATCTGGATACGCAGATATTCGCGTTCGAACGTCTCGCGCGCTTCTCTCAGCGGCGTGCCCATGATCGCCTTCACCGCTTCATTGGGGTTGAGCTGGGCCTGTTCGCTGATGATTTCCGGCGGCAGCATATCGATTTCGATGCGGCCGATCCGTGCACCGGGTGCCAGGATGATCGTACGCTCGACGACGTTGCGGATCTGCCGGACGTTGCCGGGCCAGTCATAAGCCTGGAGCGCCGCCATGGCGTCATCGGATACGGTGGGCGTCTTCAAACGCTGATCGGCCGCGTAGCGGGCGACGAAATGGTTGACGAGCTCCGGAATATCCTCACGCCGCTCGGCCAGAGCGGGCAAATGAACCGGCACCACGTTCAGCCGATAGAAGAGATCCTCGCGGAAGCGGCCTTCCGCAATTTCGTCCGACAGCTGACGCGCGGTGGAAGAAACGACACGCATGTCGACTTTTACGACGCGCTGGCCGCCGACCCGCGTGAAGCTCTGATCCGTCAGGACGCGCAGGATCTTCGCCTGAGCCGGCAGCGGCATATCGGCGATTTCATCGAGAAACAGCGTGCCGCCATGGGCCTGTTCGAGCAGGCCGGGTCGAGCCAGCTCACCACCCTCCTCGACACCGAACAGCTCCTCTTCTACGCGTTCTGGAGTCATGCGCGCGGCGCTGACGACGACGAACGGCCCTTGCGCCCGCATGCTCCAATTGTGGAGCAGTCGCGCCGCGACCTCCTTCCCTACCCCGGCCGGCCCGGTGATGAGTACCCGGCTTCCCGTGGGAGCTACACGCTTCAGCGTGGCGCGAACCGTGTTGATCGCAACGCTCGATCCGGTGAGCTCGGTTTCCTGCCCGATCTGGGCGCGCAGTTCCTGGTTTTCGCGGCGCAAGCGATCGGTTTCAGTGGCGCGGGCGACGAGATGCAGCAGGTGACCCGCCTCGAACGGCTTCTCGATGAAATCCGCGGCGCCCTGACGGATGGCGGCGACGGCTGTGTCGAGATTGCCATGCCCCGAAATCATCAGCACCGGCAGGCTCGGGTCACGGCGCTTGATCTCCTCGAGGAGCTGAAGGCCATCCAGCTTCGACCCATGCAGCCAGACATCCAGCAGGACGAGCGAGGGGCGCCGTTCGGCCAGGGCTGCCAGCGCTTCGCTGCTGCTGGCTGCGCCGCGGGTCGTATAGCCTTCATCCTCCAAGACGCCCGCGACAAGCTCACGGATGTCCCGTTCGTCGTCGACAACAAGAATATCCAATGCCATTAGTTATTTACCGCTTCTTCTGAATGTACCGTATTCATACCGGCCAAGGTAGCCATATCGAAGACCAACCGGACACGCGTGCCGCCCGTATCCACATCCTCGAATTCGATGCTGCCGTAATGCTCCTCGACGATCTTCTTAACGATCGCGAGCCCCAGCCCTGTGCCCTTGACGCGCGTGGTGACATAAGGCTCGGTAATCGTGCTGCGTTCGGTTGGGAGGCCGACGCCGCTATCTTCCACGACGATGTGCAGCTGCCCCGCAATTTCACTGATCGTCATGGCGACACTCTGTGCGCTGGTGTCTCCATCTTCCCGTTTCTGTTGAATGGCTTCCACGCCATTCTTCACGATATTCGTAAGGGCCTGACCAAGCTGACGGCGGTCGCAGACGAGGATTGGAGACGGGTCCGGAGCATGGAAGGCGAAGTCGATGTCGGGATGCGCGACTTCGTGCAGGAACAGCGCATGGCGAGCAATGTCGGCAACCGGTTCCGCATGAAAGACGGGCTTCGGCATGCGGGCGAAGGATGAGAATTCGTCAACCATGCGGCGCAGGTCGCTCACCTGACGAACAATGGTGCTGGTCAGGCGCTCGAACGTACCGTCATCCGACGTCACTTCCGAGCCATAGCGCCGCTGCAAACGTTCGGCGGCGAGCTGGATTGGGGTGAGCGGATTCTTGATCTCATGAGCGATGCGCCGGGCAACGTCGGACCAGGCGGCGCGGCGCTGGTCGAGCAATTGTTCGGTAATGTCGTCGAAAGTGATGACATGGCCGCCTTCGACCCGGACGCGCTTTACAGCCAGCGTACGCAGCTCCCCGCCGGAAGCGAGCTGGACGATGTCCTCACGATGCTCGCTGTCAAGCTGCGCGTCGAGCTCGGGCGCCAATTCCGAGAGCCGCTGGCCGACCGCGGCGCCCACGGGGGCCTTCAACAATGCCTCGGCCGAGCTGTTGATAAGCCGCACCTTGCGGTCCGTATCGACCGAGATGACGCCTGCGGTCACGCCCGACAACACCGCTTCGATGAGCGCCCGGCGGCTTTCCAATTGACTGTTCGCCGACACCAGGTCGCGTGTCTGCTCCTCCAGGCGCCGCGTCATGCGGTTGAAGGCGTTACCGAGCGTTCCGAGTTCGTCTCCGGCGGCGTCGGATGGGACGCGGGTCGACAGATCGCCGCCCGCAACCCTTCGCGCCGCATTGACCAATTGCCCGACCGGCCGGACCAGCCTGTCGGCAAGAGCGAGAGCGATCCAGATCGTCAAGGCAACGATCAGCAGGGAAATCAGGAACAGCAGGATGTTGAAGCGGACCTGCAAGGTACGGGACCGCGCCAATGTCTCCTGGTAATCACTGGCCGCGGAACGGGCCTCGTCGATCTGCTTGATCGCTTTCTGGTTCACGAAGCGAGAGATATAAAGATAGACTTCCTGTTCGGGATCGAGCCGCACCACCGCTTCCACCCGGTCGCCCACGTCATTGTTGACGACACGAACCCCGCCCTTGCGAAGTTGGGAAAGGGTTTCCGGCGGTATGCGCCGTTCCAGCGGACGGTCATCGAGGTTGACGAACGCCCTCAACTGCAGCTCGCCGGCACTGGACACCGTGACGACCGCCATCTCGGACAAATCCCGGACAACGGCCTGATAAAGAAGGTAATCCCCGAACTCGACGGTATCCAGGCCATATTGATTGATGGCGCCCACGACATCACCCGACGCCGCCTGCACGTCACGGAAGATGCGATCTTTGTTCTCCGCAGAATAGACCTGCGCGACATTGTCCGCATTTTCGAGGATCGTTCGCGCCTTGTCCGAAAACCAGAATTGAAATCCGCTTTGGAAAAGGAGCGAGGCGAAGATCACGACCATCAGGGTCGGAACCGTGGCGATCACGGAGAAGAGCGCGACAAGCCGGACGTGCAACCGGCCGCGGCCGCCAACCGGCGAGCGGGCCGCCCTGCCCTTTGCGAGCCGGCGCGCCACCAGCACCATCAGCGCCGTGGCTGGAACGAGATTCGCGACCAGGAGGGATGCGACCAACGGTGGAGACAGCAAGTCGTCCGAAGCGCCGCCACTCGTCACGAAATAAGTGACGGCCAGCATCGCGACCAATGCGACCAAGGTTAGGATTTCGAAAATCGGCACCAATCGCGTGCGCCGATAGAAGACGGCGATACGCCGCTGCCACCGGGGCCTGGAATCGGTCATGATCGGTGATTCCGCATTCACGCTTTCTGCCTAGCACGACCTTGTGGCAGAAAGAACACAGTCTTTTTCAGCGACTGTATCGTTTCGGCGCTGAAAGCCGGCGCTTGGGCTCAGGCGGCGGCCTTCGTCAACCAGGGAGCGTAGAAATCGCGAAGCATCGCTTTTGCGACTTTGGGGTCTGCTTCCTTATTGAAAGCATTGCGGAATTCCGCCGAGCCATGAAGGCCGCGCGTGTACCAGCCGATATGCTTGCGGGCGACATTGGCGCCGGTTTGCGCGCCATAGAGTTCCAGCATGGCGTCATATTGCCGAATGATCACAGCATATTGTTCATCGATCGACGGATCGGCCCTGCGCTCGCCGGTTTCCAGCCAGTGCATGACCTGCCCCAAAAGCCAGGGCTTCCCATAAGCACCGCGCCCGATCATCACGCCGTCGGCACCCGATTGCGCGAGCGCGGCTTCGGCATCGTCAATGGAATTGATGTCGCCATTGGCGATCACGGGTAGGGAAACGGCGTTCTTCACCTTGCGGATGAAGGCCCAATCGGCCAAACCCTTGTACATCTGGTTGCGGGTACGACCGTGGACGGTGATCATCTTCACGCCCAGATCCTCGGCGATCCGGGCGAGTTCCGGCGCGTTGAGGCTATCATGGCACCAGCCCATGCGCATTTTGAGCGTAACAGGCACCTTTACCGCCTTCACCGTGGCATCGATAATGGAAGCAGCGAGCTTCAGATCGCGCATCAGAGCGGAACCGGCGTCGCCGTTCACCACCTTCTTCACCGGACAACCCATGTTGATGTCGATGATCGCAGCCCCGCGATCCTCATTCAACTTGGCGGCTTCGGCCATCTCGACCGGAGAGCATCCGGCAAGCTGCATCGACACCGGATCTTCCACCGGATCCCAGGCGGCTTTCTGCAGCGACTGGCGCGTTTCGCGAATCATCGCCTGGCTGGCGATCATTTCCGTGACGGTCAGGCCCGCGCCATATTGCTTCACCGCCTTCCGAAAAGGGCGATCGGTGACGCCCGTCATCGGCGCCAGAATAACAGGCGCGTCGATCCGGACCGGGCCGATGGAGATGGGCGAAAGGCGGGGCATAATAAGCGGCTGCGGCCCTTACCCTTATTCGCTCTGGCGGGCAAGGCTGGGCTGGGCTAGGGCGCCGGTATGAGCAAAAGGGGCAAGACGATCGCACTCGTCGTGGCGGCCGGCAGCGGCAGCCGCGTGGGGAGCGATGTGCCCAAGCAGTATCGCACGATTGGCGGCAAGCCGGTGCTCAATCATGCATTGGCGCACCTCGATCACCCGCTGATCGACGCCATACGCATTGTCATCGCGCCGGGCCATGAAGGGCTATTTGAGCAGGCTGTAGGAAGCGGCTCCCTCCCCTCCCCGATTATCGGCGGGACGACGCGGCAGGAATCCGTGCGCAACGGGTTGGAGCAATTGGCTCTGGAGGGCGGCGTGGATACCGTTCTGATCCACGACGCCGCCCGCGCCTTTCTTTCCGGAGGGGTCGTGGATCGCCTTCTCGCCGCGCTTGACGACAGCGACGGCGCCGTGCCCGTCCTGCCCGTCGTGGACACGCTGGCGCGCGGCGGGCACGATCTGGGCGACACGGTGAATCGCGATGAGATCGTGCGGGTGCAGACTCCGCAAGCGTTCCGCTTCGGTGCGATACTGGATGCGCATCGCCGCTGGGCCGGCGCGGAGGCCACGGACGATGCCCAGGTCGCACGCGCGGCGGGTTACAGGGTGGCGACGGTCGAGGGAGATGAGGGCTTGGCAAAGCTCACTTATGCCAGCGATTTTGCGCAAGCCGAGGCCCGGCTTTCCTCCGCAATGCTGAGCCGAACCGGCCTGGGCTTCGATGTTCATGCTTTTGCAGAAAATGAGGAATTGTGGCTGGGCGGCGTGGTGATCCCGCATTCGCGCGGTCTCGCTGGCCATAGCGACGCCGATGTCGTGCTCCATGCATTGACCGATGCCCTGCTCGGGGCTGCGGGCGAAGGGGATATCGGCGATCATTTTCCTCCGAGCGACCCGCAATGGAAGGGCGCCGCGTCCAGCCGCTTTGTCGAGCATGCACGTCACCTGATCGAGACGAATGGCGGCATCATCGATCATGCCGACATCACCATCATCTGCGAAGCCCCGAAAATCGGCCCGCACAGGGACAGGATCCGGCGGGTCGTCGCAGATCTGTTGCGGCTGCCCTTGCAGAGGGTTAGCATCAAGGCGACCACCACGGAACGCCTGGGCTTTACCGGCCGGGGCGAGGGCATCGCGGCCCAGGCCGTGGCCACCATTCGCATGCCAAAGGACCGATGATGAAGGCGCTGATCGCCGCCGCAGCCTTGCTCACGCAGCAGCCGGGCTTTTCGCCGCCTCCCGCCAAGCCGTGCTTGGCCCAGGCCGAGGCGGCGGACCTCGGCGCTTATTTCATGCCCGCCTTGATTGATGGCGCGGCACGGAAATGCAGCGCCGTGCTTCCGCGCGGCGCTTTCCTGGCCGGACCCCATCGCGCGCTTTCGGAGCGCTTGCGCCAAAGCAATCAGGGGCGCTGGCCCCGCGCCAAGGCGGCGATCGAAAAGGTGCAGGGGCAGAAGCTGCCGAGCCTGTTCGGGGAAGAATTTACCCGGAAGGCCGCCGAAGCGACCGTCACCGGAATTGCACTTAAGGAAATCGAAGCGAAGGATTGCGGCACGGCGAGCGAATTGCTCGGCGCCGTCGCTCCCCTTCCCGCTGAAAATTTCGGGCGGCTTTTCCCGCTGCTGATCGAAATCGGCGCGAAGAATGACGAACGCGCGCCGTTCCGTATCTGTCCGAGAGCGGCATGAGCGGCGACGCGCTCTTACCGGCCGAGCTTGTCGACATGGCCCGCAAAGTGCTGGAGGCGAACCGCGCTGCGGGCCGCCGCATCGCGGTCGCTGAAAGCTGCACCGGCGGTCTGGTGAGCGCGGCGCTCACTGAAATTGCCGGATCGTCCGACATATTTCAGGCTGGCTTCGTCACCTATTCCAATGACGCCAAGATGGAGATGCTCGGCGTCAGTGAAGATGTGCTGTCGACGTTCGGCGCCGTGTCGGTCGCGACGGCGTGGAGCATGGCGCAGGGCGCGTTGGCGAAGAGCGGCGCCGACACGGCGGTCGCAATCACTGGAATTGCCGGCCCGGGCGGCGGCAGCGAGAAAAAGCCGGTCGGCACCGTCATCTTTGCCCGCGCCCGCCGTGACGGCGAGCCGGATGAAGTGGTCGCCGACAAGCAGGAGTTTGGCGACCTTGGCCGCGCGGGAGTGCGGCTTCAGGCGGCGCTGTGCGCGCTGGAGCTGCTGATGCCCGGCGCCTTGCCGTCCGCGCCGTAAAGCGCCGCGGCCCTTTCCTCGAACGCGAAGATCATGCGGCGCAAGGCACGGTCGAATACCTGTCCCGCCAAGGTTTCGAAAATCCTGGATTTAAAAGCGAAGTCGACACAGAAATCGACATCCGTGCCGCCCTTCCCATCCGGCGTGAAGGTCCAGTCGTTCTTCAGGAATTTGAGCGGACCTTCGACATAATCGACGGTTATGGCACGGGGCCGTTCCTTGTGCACCCGCGACGTGAAGGTTTCCTTCAGGGCGGCAAAGCCGACGACGAGATCCGCGATCATCTCCGCCTCGCTGTCGGATCGAATGCGGACCGCCGCAACCCAAGGCAGGAACTCCTGATAGCTTTTGACGTCCGCTACCAGATTGAACATCTGATCGGGCGTATAGGGCAGGTTCCGCTTTTCGGTATGGCGAGGCATCGGCTTACTTCTTGGCCAGCTGCGCCTCTCGCGCCGCTTTCATCTTCGCGAAATCGTCGCCCGCATGATAGCTGGAGCGGGTCAGCGGGCTCGCGGCGACGAGCAGGAAGCCCTTGGCCCGCGCGATGGCCGCATAGGCGCTGAACGCCTGCGGCGTCACGAACTCCTCCACCTTCGCATGGCGCGGCGTCGGCTGAAGATATTGACCCATGGTGAGGAAATCGACGTCGGCCGAGCGCATGTCGTCCATCACTTGATGGACTTCAAGCCTTTGTTCGCCCAAGCCCACCATGACGCCGGACTTGGTGAAGATGGTCGGATCCTGCCGCTTCACGCTCTCGAGCAGGCGAAGCGAGGCATAATAACGGGCACCGGGACGGATCGTCGGATAGAGCCTCGGCACGGTTTCGAGGTTGTGGTTGTAGACGTCCGGCCGTGCCGCGACGATCGCTTCCACGGCCGCTTCCGGCTTGTTGCGGAAATCGGGTGTCAGAATCTCGATGGTCGTGGACGGCGTGTTCCGGCGAAGCGCTTCGATTACCTTCACGAACTGCCTTGCGCCGCCGTCCGGCAGGTCGTCGCGATCGACAGAGGTGATGACGATATGCTCAAGACCAAGCTCGGCTGCGGCCGTCGCGACATGCTCCGGCTCGAGCGGATCCACGGCGCGGGGCATGCCGGTCTTCACGTTGCAGAAGGCGCAGGCCCTGGTGCAAGTGTCGCCCAGAATCATCACCGTCGCATGCTTTTTCGTCCAGCATTCGCCAATATTGGGGCAGGCCGCTTCCTCGCACACGGTGGCGAGGTTCAGGCTGCGCATCAGTTTCTTCGTTTCGGCGAAGCCGGTGCTGGTCGGCGCCTTGACGCGGATCCAGTCGGGCTTGCGAATGCGCGGCGGACGGATGGAGGCTGTCGCTTCGGTCATGGCGTGCAAATAGCGACTGATCGTTCTATTCGCCACCCCTGTCGATCAGGCTTAATCGAGCGGCGGCGACTGCACTTTCGCGATTTCCTCAGGCGAGAGGCGCTGAACTGTGCCGGGTGCGCCGGGATCGATCGGTTTAGCATTCGTTGCACCCATTGCGCCTGACGGCGTCAAGGTAACGCGCACGTCCCGCTTATCGAGGCGCCTTGTCATCCCGTCGCCTAATATAGTGCCGCTCGCGACCTCAATCGCCGCATCGGTGGGATCGGCGAATTCGGATAGAGACCGTGCCACGGCATTCGCATCGACATGGCTGCCGACGACCACTGTGGCGGTGTCATAGCCATCTTTCGCGATCCAGATCGTACCGCCATCGTCATTGGGCAGACGCAGGCTGCAGGGCGTAGTGCAACTGCTGCCATAATTTGTAGTGGCCGTCGCCCCTGAAGGAATGCTCTGTACCGCTACTGGCTGGTTCGGCGCCATTCCTCGCCCGCTGATGCAGCCAGTGAGAAGAAGGGGGAGCAATAACCAACCCTTCGCACGAACGCCCATCCTGTCCTCCCATACACTTGTCCCGTAACGAAGCTGCTGCGGGAAAGGCTCTGAATGCTTTGTGAATAGTGTTCATGCCGCTAAGGGAGGCCGATCGAGAGGAGCATAATGGCCGACTTCAACGCACTCATCGCTGGTTATCATCGTTTCACGGAGGGGCGTTATCGTGAAGAGCGGGATCGCTGGGCGGAATTGGCCGAGGGCCAGAGCCCCAAGGTCATGGTCATCGCCTGTTCCGACAGCCGGGTTGATCCGTCCCAATTGTTCGACGCTAGCCCTGGCGAAATGTTCGTCGTCCGCAACGTTGCGAACCTCGTACCCCCTTTCGAGACCGGAGGCGGACGGCACGGCGTGTCGGCGGCACTCGAATTCGCGGTGACGCAGCTCAATGTCGAAGAAATCGTCGTCATGGGCCATGGATCGTGCGGCGGCGTTCATGCCGCCCTCTCCCGCCGCTTCGACGGCGCCGAACCGGGCGATGGGGGCTTTATCGCGCACTGGATCGACCTGCTCGACGAAGCGCGGGACCGGATCGCGGCTGAGCATGGCGAGGGGCCGGAGGCGATCCGCGCGCTGGAGCTGGAAACCGTAAAGGTCAGCATCGCCAACCTTCGCACCTTTCCATTCATTCCCGAACGTGAAGCGGCCGGGCGGCTGACCATCCATGGCGCCTATTTCGCGATCGCAGACGGCATGCTGCATGTTCTGGATGAAACGACGGGACGGTTCAGCCCGGCCTGATTGGATCGGCTTAAACGCTAACGGATGAGCCCGTCTATTTCGATCTCATCGAGCGGCGGCTTACCCTGGCGACGCAGCTGTTCATTGACCGCCGCCTGATATTTGGCGGCGGCCCGTGCCCAAGTCGGCGCGCCTGGCTTGGTCATCTCCATGATCCGGCCTGTCAGTTTCACCGTCGCCTCAAGCTGGGCATCGGAGAGCTTTTCGGGCGCGCGAAAGACGCGCTGCGACCTGGCACCGGTCCAAGCGAACAGCCCGAACAGCAGGGCAAGGCCGATGATGATGATAATGATGATCGTGGTCACGACGGCACCCCTCCCCTCCTTCGACGCTTAAACCGCCTCAAAAGCGCCATCAAGGCACGCGGCGGCCGACGACGTTCCCAGGAGGCGAATAACGGCAGATAAGGTAATCCCATTGCCCGGCCTTGTGCACCGCGCAGCCTATGCGTGTCGTCGCGGGCCAGATCATTTGCGTATAATGCGCGACGTCGCTCCAATTGCCGCTGCGGCTGACGTCATCCGGGAAAAGGCCCGGGCGGAAGATACGCTTCTCGTTGATCCAGCCGCCGATCATTTCCTCGACCGAGTAGGCGTCGCGCGTTCCCATCCACAAATTCTCGCCTTGTCCAGGCCGGTCGGCACCCGGCGAGTGCCGGAGCTGCCCGATACGAGCGAGCTTGGGCCCGTAGGCGGCGGCCGACATCGCGAGCGCCCTATCCCACGCAAGTGGCGCGACACCGGCAGCCTGCCGTTCGCGATTGTGGAGAACGAGAATGCGAGCGGAGAGATTATCAAGGCGTTGCGGCGCGCCGCCGACGGGTATGCGCTCCGTCACCAGCGCACCATCCGCCCAGGGCGGGCGTTCTGCCGAGCAGGCGCCAAGTAAGGCGGCCAGCGCGAGAAGGAATGATACGGTGTTTCTCGTTCTCATGCGACGCAAAAAGAACCAGGCGGGCTGCAAGTTCCGCCTCTGGCGGCAGGGTTTGGAAGCTGGAAGGTTAGGGTTATAAGAGACTTGTCGTGATATGAGGGCCCCGGCAATGGATGTGGATCGGTTCGAAGGGCTGATTGCCGTGCAGCATGCCGTGACGGCGGCGGGCGGGAACCTGCAGGCAGTCATGCAGGCGATTGTCGATGCCAAAGGCGCGATGCCGCAAGCGACTGGAACCGTGGTCGAGCTACGCGACGGCGACCAGCTTTATTATGCCGCCGCCAGCGGCACATCCGCCGGGCTTGTCGGGCTACGCCTTGCCCTCAACGCCAGCCTTTCGGGCATGAGCATCCTGACCGGCGCTCCATTGTCCTGCGTGGATTCGGAACAGGATGTGCGCGTCAACCAGGCGGCCTGCCGCAAGGTTGGCCTGCGGTCGATGATCGTCGTGCCCATTCCCCACCGCGGGCAGACCGTGGGCGTCCTGAAATATTATTCCGACCGCCCCGCTGCGTTCAGCGACGAGGATATGCTGGTCGCCCACCTGCTGGTTGGCCCGATCGCCATCGGTTTCAGCAGCGTCGCAGAAGCGGACGCCGAACGAGCGCGAAAGGAGTTGGCCGCGATCATTCAGCTGAAAGAGGAATTGGTCGCGAACGTCAGCCACGAATTGCGCACGCCGCTTACCGCGATCGCGGGGTCGCTAGGCCTCCTCGACAGTGGCGCCGCGGGAAAATTGCCGGAAAAGGCACACGGGCTCGTCGCCATTGCCACCAAGAACGCGCAGCGTTTGACCCGGCTCGTGAACGATCTCCTCGACATTGACAAATTTGATTCCGGACGTGCCGCTTTCACGCTGGCCGAAACCGATCTTCGCGCCCTAATCCTGGAAGCGGTCACGCAGAACGAGCCCTTCGCCACCCGTTTCGGAGCGGTGTTGTTGCCGTCCCTGCCAACTGACCCGGTCATCATCCAAACGGATGGCGACAGGTTGCTGCAGGCTCTCACCAATTTGATCTCCAATGCCGCCAAATTTTCGCACGGCACAGTTCATATCGACCTTCGCGGGCAGGAGGGTGAGGCGCGCATTGTCGTGCGGGACGATGGCCCCGGTATTCCCGAAGCCTTTCGCATGCGATTGTTCGAGCGCTTCGCCCAAGGCGAAAAGACCAGTCAGCCGGGCACGGGCCTCGGCCTTGCGATCACCAAGAGCATCGTCGAGCTTCTTGGCGGCTCGATCGCGCTCGATCCCCATGTCGCACAGGGTGCAGCATTTGAAATTCGCCTGCCCTTGATGACAAGCGAGCGAAAAGGCCTGGCCGCGTAAGGCAAGGCGCCCAGCGCATATTATGCGTTGCGATTTTCGAAACGGCGCGATGCCTTTCCCTCAGCTTTATGAAACCGGTTTAAACCTTATCTCGATGGGAACACTGATGGAGCCCGATCATGTTACCCGCTTTGTTCGTTTCCCATGGCGCGCCGACTTTTCCTTTGACGGACGTGCCTGCCCGCCATTTCCTTGAGAACCTGGCCGCTGCTCTCCGCATGCGGCCGAAGGCGATCCTGGTCGTGTCCGCCCATTGGGAGACACGTCGCCCCACGGTGAACGAGGTCACCGTGAACGAGACGATCCATGACTTTTACGGCTTTCCCAAAGCGCTATACGACATCGTTTACCCTGCCCCGGGATCCGCCGATCTCGCCGCGCGCGTGCGGGCTTTGTTGGAGGCAGGCGGGCTCACCGTCGACACCGATCGTACGCGCGGCCTCGACCACGGCGCTTGGGTTCCGCTCCGCTTGTTATATCCCGATGCCGATATCCCGGTGGTGCAGCTTTCGGTTCAGACCCATCTTGGTCCGGAGCATCATCTCCGCCTTGGCCGTTTGCTTGCGCCCCTGCGCATGGAAGGCGTTCTCATCGTCGGATCGGGAAGCTTCACGCACGATTTGTCGAGTTTTCGCGATTATGCCCATGCCATCGACGCGCCGGAGCCGGTCTGGGTAACGGAATTCGCCCATTGGATGGACGCGGCGATCCAAGAACAGAGGACGGCCGATCTCCTGGATTATCGCAGCCGCGCGCCTTCTGCGGCGCGCAACCACCCTACCGAGGAGCATCTTCTTCCCCTTTTTCTCGCCATGGGTGCCGGCGGCGCGGCGGCAAAGCGCCTCCACGCCAGCACGATTCACGGCATTCTCAGGATGGACGTCTACGCCTTTGGAGAAATCGGGGCGTAGGATCCTTTACCGGGTCAGCTTCTTGTAGCTCATCCGGTGCGGCCGGTCGGCTTCGGGGCCCATGCGGCGGCGCTTGTCCTCCTCATAGGCTTCGAAATTTCCTTCGAACCATTCGACATGGCTGTCGCCCTCGAATGCCAGGATGTGCGTCGCGAGACGATCAAGGAAGAAGCGGTCGTGGCTGATGACCACGGCGCAGCCGGCGAAATTTTCGAGCGCCTCTTCGAGCGCGCGGAGGGTTTCGACGTCGAGGTCGTTGGTCGGCTCGTCGAGCAGCAGGACGTTGCCGCCCTTCCTCAGCATCTTCGCCATGTGGACGCGATTGCGCTCGCCGCCGGACAATTGGCCGACTTTCTTCTGCTGGTCCGAACCCTTGAAGTTGAAGGCGCCGACATAGGCCCGGCTGGGGATTTCGTGCTTGCCGAAACTGAAGATGTCGAGGCCGTCCGATACTTCCTCCCACACGTTCTTGCCCGGATCGAGCGCGTCGCGGCTCTGGTCGACATAGCCGAGGCGCACCGTGTCGCCGATGTCGATACTGCCGGAATCGGGCTGTTCGACGCCCGTGATGAGCTTGAACAAGGTGGTCTTGCCCGCGCCGTTCGGACCGATGATCCCAACGATCCCGCCGGGCGGCAGCGTGAAGTCGAGATTTTCGAACAGCAATTTGTCGCCGAACGACTTGGTGAGACCCTTCGCCTCGATCACCTTGCCGCCAAGCCGCTCGGGCACCTGAATGAGGATCTGCGCCTTGCCCGGCGTGCGATTTTCCTGCGCCTCGACCAATTCGTCGAACGCCCGGATACGGGCCTTGGATTTGGCCTGCCGCGCCTTGGGACTGCGCCGGATCCATTCGAGTTCGTCGGAAATCGCCTTTTGCTTGCCGGCGTCTTCCCGTTCCTCCTGTTCAAGGCGTTTTGCCTTCTTTTCCAAGTAGGTGGAATAGTTTCCTTCGTAGACATAGTAACGGCCGCGATCCAATTCGAGAATCCAGTTCACGACATTGTCGAGGAAATAGCGGTCGTGGGTGACGAGGATGACATTGCCCTTATAGTCGACCAGATGCCGTTCCAGCCATGCGACGCTTTCGGCATCGAGATGGTTTGTCGGTTCGTCGAGCAGAAGGATGTCCGGCTTTTCGAGGAGCAGGCGGGTCAGCGCGACGCGCCGCTTTTCACCACCCGACAGATTGTCGACTTTGCTATCGCCCGGCGGGCAACGTAGCGCGTCCATCGCGATTTCAAGCTGGTTGTCGAGCGTCCAGCCGTCCACCGCGTCGATCTTTTCCTGGAGCTCGCCCATCTCCGTCATCAGCGCGTCGAAATCGGCATCGGCCGGCGGATCGGCCATCAGGGTCGAGATTTCGTTGAAGCGGTCGACGAGGTCCGCGACCGGGCGGACGCCGTCCATGACGTTTTCCTTCACCGTCTTGGTCGGATCGAGCTGCGGTTCCTGTTCAAGATAGCCGACGGTGATCCCCTCGCCCGGCCAGGCCTCGCCGGTAAATTCGGTGTCGCGGCCCGCCATGATCTTCATCAGGGTCGATTTGCCGGTGCCGTTCGGGCCGACGATTCCGATCTTCGCATCCTGATAGAATTGCAGGTTGATGTTATTGAGCGTGGGCTTGGGCGCGCCCGGAAAGGTCTTGGTCAGGCCTTTCATGACATATGCATATTGTGCGGCCATGGCGGCGGCTTTCTCCGGATGGAAATGGACGGAAGTTTCGGGCGCCTACCTAGTGTGTCGGCGCGGCATTGGCAAACGCAAGCAGGGGCTTTCGTTCCCCGATATTGTTGGATAGGCAAACGGCATGAAAAAACCGATCTTCATCGCCGCCCTCGCCCTCCTCTCTTCCACCGCGGTCGCCGTCACGCCGGCGACGCCGCTCAAGACGGCCGAAATGCTGCGCGACGCGGCGCTGAAGGACGATGTGGCGTTCGACATCACCGAAGGCCTCACTACCGAAGTCGGCCAGCGCATGGCGGGAACCGAAGCGGAAGCCCGCGCCCGCGATTGGGCGGTGGCCAAACTGAAGAGCCTGGGCTTCAAGAATGTGCGCGTCGAAACGTTCGACATGCCGGTCTGGGTGCGTGGCGAGGAGAAAGCGGAGATCGTCGCCCCCTTCCCCCAGAAATTGACTCTGGCGGCGCTCGGCAATAGCGGAGCCACCCCGCCGGAGGGCCTTCGCGCCGAGGT
Source organism: Sphingosinicella flava (assembly GCF_016025255.1). NCBI lineage: Bacteria > Pseudomonadati > Pseudomonadota > Alphaproteobacteria > Sphingomonadales > Sphingomicrobiaceae > Allosphingosinicella > Allosphingosinicella flava. The sequence goes on along the minus strand of NZ_CP065592.1, from coordinate 673,417 downwards.
GATCGGGTTCGACAGCCTCGCGGAATTCCAGGCGGCTCACGACGCGCTGGTCAAGGGCAAGATCGTGTTCGTGAGCCATGGCATGGTGCCGACGCAGGACGGCTCGGGCTACGGCTATTACGGCGCCGCCCGGCGGCAAGGCCCGTCCATCGCCAGCCGCAAGGGGGCGGCGGCGATCGTCATCCGATCGATCGGCACCGATCATCACCGCAACCCGCATACCGGCGTCCAAAGCTGGGCGGAGGGCGTGACGCCGATTCCGGCCGCGGCCCTCTCCATCCCCGATGCGGAGCAGCTGCAGCGCATCTTGAAGCGGGCCGGCAACAGGCCGGTCACGATGCATCTGACGCTGACGCCGCGCAACATCGGTATTCAACAATCCGGCAACGTCATCGCCGAAGTGCCGGGCCGAGACCCCAAGGCGCCGGTGGTGCTTGCCGCCTGCCACCTCGACAGCTGGGATTTGGCGACTGGCGCGTTCGACGATGCCGCGGGTTGCGGTATTACCGCCGCGGCGGCGAAGCGCGTCATGGACCATGGCCAGCCGCTTCGCACGATCCGCGTCGTCTGGTTCGGTGCGGAGGAAGTGGGCCTGTTCGGCGGTCTGGATTATATGCGCAAGCATCCTAACGAGCATGCGGTGATCGCCGAGAGCGATTTCGGCGCGGATCGCGTCTGGCGTTTCGACAGTCGCGTCGCACAGACGGCACAGCCGGTCGTGCAGGATATCGCCCGCGCCCTCGCCCCTCTCGGCATCGCCCAAGGCTTCACCGATCAGGCGGGCGGATCCGACATCGGCCCCATGGCGGCCAGCGGCGTGCCGACGATGGAGCTGCAACAGGACGGTACGCGCTATTTCGACATTCATCACACGCCCGACGATACGCTCGACAAGATCGATCCGGAGCAACTGCGCCAGAATGTCGCCGCCTGGACGGCCATGCTGTCGCTGACGTCGAATGCGGCTGTCGAATTCGGGCCGATGCCGCCCGTGCAGCGATAAGCCCGTGAACGGCCGCATGGACGAATGGCCGCTTCGCGCGCGCCAGGATCGCCGCCATTTCCTCCTCGCTATCGATCCGTTGGGGCATCGCCGCTAATGCCGGTCTACAGCGCCTCCCAGGGCGATATCCTCGTCCTGAGACAGCCGGACGATTGGCATGTCCACCTACGCGATGGCGGCATGCTGCATGCGGTCGCGGGCCATACGGCGCGGCAGTTCGCCCGGGCGATCATCATGCCGAACCTGGCACCGCCCGTCACCACCGCATCCGCCGCCGATGCGTACCGGGCGCGGATCCTGGCTGCGGTGCCGGAAGGCCTTTCGTTTGAGCCGCTGATGACCCTCTATCTCACCGATAATTCCGATCCGGATGACATCGAGGCGGGCTTCGCGGACGGGATCGTGACCGCCTGCAAGCTCTATCCCGCCCACGCGACGACCAATTCGGCGCAGGGCGTGACGAACATCAATGCGATTTATCCCGTTCTCGAACGCATGCAGCGCATCGGCATGCCGCTTTTAATTCATGGCGAAGTTACCGATCCGGACGTCGATGTCTTTGACAGGGAAAAGGTGTTCATCGACCGGGTGATGCAACCGGCGATGCGGGATTTCCCGACGCTGAAGGTGGTGTTCGAGCATATCACCACAGCGGAAGCGGCCGATTTCGTGGAGAGCGGGCCGCCCAACCTCGCCGCGACGATCACGCCCCATCACCTGCAGATCAACCGCAACGCGATGTTCGCAGGAGGCATCCGGCCCCACGCTTATTGCCTGCCCGTCGCCAAACGGGAGCGGCATCGCTTGGCGCTCCGTAAGGCTGCGACATCCGGCTCGCCCAAATTCTTCCTCGGCACCGATTCCGCGCCGCATGAGGTTTCCGCCAAGGAATCGTCCTGCGGTTGCGCCGGTATCTTCAACGCGCCGGTAGCGATGGAAAGCTATGCGACCGTTTTTGAAGAGGAAAACGCCCTCGACCGGTTGGAGGGTTTCGCCTCCGAACATGGACCCGATTTTTACGGCCGCCCCCGCAATGAAAGATGGATCAGGCTGGTTAAGCAGGATTGGGCAGTGCCCGCCCTCCTCGAAACCGGAAACCAGCGGATCGTCCCCTATCATGCCGGCGCCACCCTGAAATGGCGCTTTGACGGGATCGCCGGATAATCGGCCGCTATGCTCCGATTTTAATGCGCGACGGCACTTGCAGCGGCGCCGTACTCCTTCATCGCCGGTACACCAGGTCCAATATTTCCGCCGGGCGCAGGAATTGCTCGGCTGAAGGATCGAAATGCGGTGATTGGGCCAGGCCGCTCGCCCAGGCGGCGGCTGCGCGGCCGCCCCATTCGTCCGGACCTTCCGATAGCGTCGCGGCGCTCGTCCCCGTAGAGTGCCGGGCGGTGAAATCGTAGAAGCTGCCATTGACGTTGCGCAACGACGCCCCGCCTTTCGTGCAGTAAAAATCCGCGGCGATGATGGCGTCCTGACCGGCATGGAGCCGCCAGGAACAGGCAAGGCGTCCGAGCTCCTGAACTTCACTGCCGCGGGGGCCGAGCCCCACTAGCCTCCTGCGCCGGTGAGGTTCGCGCCGGAATTGGTGACTCGAGAGGTCGAGCGGTTGGGCCGCGTGCGTCCGCGTTTGTTCGATGAGGGGAGCTGCTGCGACCGTCCCTACTCGCCTCGCATCGAACTTCGGGCCATCATCACCGCCGACCCCGCCGAACCTAGCTTCGGAGCCGTTGGCTCGGAGCTGCTACCCCTGTATAGCATGGCGTATACAGAAGAAGACCGTCGCCCTAGCGTGGGGTGCTTTACCCCTCCTTTACGAGGGAAAAATGGTCGGGGAGACAGGATTCGAACCTGCGACCCTCTGCTCCCAAAGCAGATGCGCTACCAGACTGCGCTACTCCCCGATCATGTCGGCCCGACCTTGCGGCGAAGGCAATGGTGGGCCCGGCAGGATTCGAACCCGCAACCTAGCCGTTATGAGCGGCCGGCTCTACCATTGAGCTACAGGCCCACGCGGCGCCGCGATAGGGAGCGTATCGGCGATTGGCAAGGGCTTTACGCGGCATCCGGGGCGGAAAGGGTGCCGTGACCCGGCGCCCTTCCTCACCCATGCAATCGGATCAGCCGCGCTGGTTGAGCCAGGCCATCCAGAAAGCGGCGATATCGGCGCGCGGACCCTGCACTGCTTTCAGCGCCGCTTCCGCCTCCACTTTCTGCCCCGATTGGGCGAGCGCCGCGCCGAGGCGGGTGTTCACCAGATTGGCGTCCACGCCGCCCTTCTGAAGGGCAGCCCGATAAAGGGCGGCGGCTTTCGCATAATCGCCATAACCATAATAAGCGTCGGCGGTGCTGAGGGCCATCTGGCCCGTGCCGGATGCCAAAGCCTTGGTTTCGAGGCCGCCCAGCGACTCGCGATCCCCCTTCATCTGGACAGTGTTCGCAGCGATCAGTTCCTTGAACGGCGATTTCGCGGCATCGACATGGCGCGCGGCGACGCCTTCATCGAGGACAGCTTTACTTTCGCCCGGGAAACCGCCGCTTTTCAATTGATCGGCGAAGCGGAAATAATCCCGTTCCCCCGTCAGCCCCTTGGCGGCGCGCATCAGGCGGAAAAGATCGAGCTGCGCCTGCGCGTCGAGCGTCGAGCTGTCGCGATAGATGAGCAGGGCATCGCGCCAATTGGTGGGCGTGGGATAAGCGGCGACGAGGGCCTTGCCGAGCGCCACGCTCTGCGGCGCCATCTTGTTCTGGAAGGCGAGCGAAAGGGCGCGCTTGTACCAGGTGTCCGGAACCGGCTGCCCCGCGGCTTTGCGCATGTCGATGGCACGGGAGATGAGATCGACCGCCTCAGCGCCCTTCTTGCCGTCCACCTTGAGCTCGGCGAGGGAGAGGAGAACATCGGGATCGTTCGGCGAAATCTGTGCTGCTTTGGTCAGCGCATTTTCCGCCGTCTTGCGGTCGCCCGCGCGGTCCGCGAGAGCCGCCTGATTGAGATACAGGGTGGACAGATCCTTTTGCGGCGTACTGGCCGTCGCGAGCAGGCGATCGATCGCCTGACGCTGGATCGCCTCATTATTGCTGTCGATGCCGAGCTTCAGCATCAATTGGCCGAGGACATATTGCGCGTCCGCCCCCTTTGCCGCGGCCTGAGCGGCCGGGAGGGCGGCGGTCGCGGCGGCCGTATCCTTGGCGTTCACCGCCGCCTGAAGCGGGGCGAGGCCATTCCGTTCTTCCTTGCTGAGCTTATACTCCCGCGCCGGAGCCGGAGCCTGTTGCTGCTGGACGGCCGCCATCGCGGCGGGGGAAACGCCCACCAGGAAAAAAGTCATGCCAAGGGCGAATTTGGAAATGGATTTCACGAATTTCCTCCTGCCGGCCCGCGCATGCACGCCGGATTGAACGGTCAAGGATGCGGCACTTACTGCCTTTCCCCGACGCTTTCTAGATCGTCCGGCTGAACCCGCGTTGAATTGGGGTGGCGCAAGGGCGAATTGACCGCGTCCCGGCCGCTGGCTACCGGGCGGAATGCTTGCCGTGATTTCGCCCGCCAAGACGCTCGATTATGCGCGCCCGGTTCCGCCCCTCCCCGCCACCAATCCCGATTTCCGAGACGACGCCGCGCGCATCGCCAAGGCAGCCGCCCGGCTGTCGAAAAAGAAACTGTCGGGGCTGATGCATATTTCCGACAAGCTCGCCGCGCTCAACGTCGAGCGGTTCCGGACGTTCGACGTCCTGCCGGAACGCCAGGCCATCTATGCCTTCGCCGGCGACGTCTATGCCGGTTTCGAGGTCCACAGTCTGGACGCCGAAGCGATAACCTTCGCGCAGGATCACTTGCGGATCCTGTCGGGCCTGTACGGCCTGCTTCGCCCTCTCGACGCCATCCGGCCCTACCGGCTGGAAATGGGAACGCGCTGGGCGCCCGCGCGCGGCAATCTGTACGGATTTTGGCAGGACCGGATCGCCGCCGCCCTCTGCCGCGCACTCGACCAAGGCGGCGGGCCGATCGTCAACCTTGCCAGCAAGGAATATTGGGCGGCCGTCGACGGGAAGCTGCCGTCCGACGTTCGGGTGATCGAGATCGATTTCAGGGAGGACGGTCCGAATGGGCCGCGCTTCAACACGTTCGCCGCGAAGCGGGCGCGGGGCATGATGGCCCGCTATATTTGCGAACACCGGCTGACCGACGCGGAAAGCCTTAAGAACTTCGACAGCGACGGCTATCGTTTCGATGCGGAGGGGTCTGACGCCGATCGTTGGCGCTTCACCCGGCGCTAAGCCCTCGCGCGTGCGTGCGCGCACGGGGTGGCGTCCGCCCTTTTCCTTCGCTAGAGTTCGGTCATCCCATGCGCGGCGACGCGCGCCACCGTTACACATCGTCAGGACAAGACATTGGCCAGCACGCCGCCGACCATCGAGAATAGCGACATCAGCCCCATTTCCATCGTCGAGGAGATGAAGACCTCCTACCTCGATTATGCGATGTCGGTGATCGTCGCCCGTGCCCTTCCGGACGTTCGGGACGGCTTGAAACCGGTCCACCGCCGCATTCTCTACGGCGCGCATGAAGCCGGATTCGTAGCGGGGCGTCCCTACCGCAAGTCGGCGCGTCTCGTCGGCGACGTCATGGGTAAATATCACCCGCACGGCGACGCGTCGATCTACGATGCCCTCGCCCGCATGACCCAGGATTGGTCGATGCGCGTGCCGCTGATCGACGGTCAGGGCAACTTCGGATCGATGGATCCCGATCCGCCTGCCGCCATGCGTTATACCGAAGCGCGCCTTGCCAAGGTGGCGGATGCCTTACTTGAGGACATCGATCGCGATACGGTCGACTTCCAGCCCAATTACGATGCCTCGGAACGCGAGCCGCAGGTTCTTCCCGCCCGTTTTCCGAATCTGCTCGTCAACGGCGCGGGCGGCATCGCGGTCGGCATGGCGACCAATATTCCGCCGCACAATCTCGGCGAGGTGCTGGCGGCGTGTAAGGCCTATATCGACAATCCCGCCATCACCGTGGACGAGCTGATCGAGATCGTTCCCGGCCCCGATTTCCCGACCGGTCCGCTGATCCTCGGCCAAAGCGGCGCCCGCAGCGCCTATCATACGGGGCGCGGTTCGATCATCATGCGCGCACGCCACGAGATCGAGGAAGGGCGCGGCGACCGCCGGTCCATCGTTCTCACCGCTATCCCCTACCAAGTCGGCAAGTCCGGCCTGGTCGAAAAGATCGCCGAAGCCGCCAAGGAAAAGCGGATCGAGGGCATTTCCGACATTCGCGACGAATCGAACCGCGAGGGCGTCCGCGTCGTCATCGATTTGAAGCGCGACGCAACGCCGGATGTGGTCTTGAACCAGCTCTGGCGGCACACGCCTGCCCAGTCGAGCTTCCCGGCCAACATGCTGGCGATCCGCGGCGGCCGTCCGGAAACGCTCAATCTCCGCGACATCATCGAAGCGTTCGTAAAGTTTCGCGAAGAGGTCATCACCCGCCGCGCCAAGTTCGAATTGAACAAGGCGCGTGATCGGGCGCACATCCTGCTCGGCCTCGTTATCGCAGTAACCAATCTTGATGAGGTGGTGCGGATCATTCGCGGATCGGCGTCACCTGCCGAAGCCCGCGCTGCCCTCCTTGCCCGCGAATGGCCGGTTGCGCAGATTGCGCCCTATATCGCGCTTGTCGAAGCCGTCGAGCATGAGGTCGACGGCGACAGCTACACTTTGAGCGAAACCCAGGTTCGCGCCATCCTCGATCTGCGTCTCCATCGCCTGACGGCGCTCGGGCGGGACGAGATCGAGGGTGAGCTGAAGCAGCTCGCCGCTTCCATCGCGGAGCTGCTCGCCATTCTGGGCGACCGCGTGAAGCTCTACGCCGTCATGCGCGAGGAATTCGACGCGGTCGAAAGCCAATTCGCGACGCCACGCATCACCACCATCGCCCCAGCGGGCGACAGCATCGACGATGAAGACCTGATCGAGCGCGAGGACATGGTCGTGACCGTCACCCATGGCGGCTACATCAAGCGCACACCGCTCGACACCTTCCGTACCCAGAATCGCGGCGGCAAGGGCCGGTCCGGCATGGCGACCAAGGACGAAGACGCCGTGGTGAAGCTGTTTGTCACATCGACGCATACGCCGGTTCTGTTCTTCTCCACCCACGGCAAAGTCTATCGCATGAAGGTGTGGCGCCTGCCCGAAGGCGCTCCGCAGGCGCGCGGCCGCCCGATGATCAACCTTTTGCCACTGGCGGAAGGGGAAACCATCTCGACCGTCTTGCCGCTGCCGGAAAATGAGGAGGAGTGGAAGAACCTCCACGTCATCTTCGCGACCGCCCATGGCGGGGTACGCCGCAACAGCATGGATGCCTTCGCCAACATCCCCTCGAACGGCAAATTCGCCATGCGCTTCGACGATGATGCGACCGATCGATTGATCGGCGTTGCCCTTCTCACCGAGGAAGACGACGTGTTGCTCGCGACCAAGAACGGCCGGGCTATCCGGTTCGAAGCGACGGCGGTGCGCGAATTCCAGAGCCGCACTTCGACGGGCGTGCGCGGCATAACGCTCAAGGAGGATGACGAAGTCATTTCGCTGTCCATTCTCAAGGGCTTTGCGGCCTCCACTGAAGAGCGGGAAGCCTATCTCCGTGCCGCGCCGTGGAAGGAGAATAAGAACCCGCCTACCCTCAACCCGGAACGGATGAAGGCGTTCGAAGAAGCGGAAGAGTTTATCCTGACGGTGACCGTCAACGGTTACGGGAAGCGCACTTCGGCTTATGAGTATCGCCGCACCAATCGCGGCGGTCAGGGCATCACCAACATCGAAACCTCGCAACGCAACGGCTGCGTCGTGGCGAGCTTCCCCGCGCATAATGGCGAGCAATTGATGCTGGTCACCGACCAGGCGAAGATGATCCGCACCACGGTGGGCGATATCCGCATCGCGGGACGCAACACTCAGGGCGTCACTATCTTCCGCGTCGCCGAGAATGAGCATGTCGTGTCCGCGGCCCGCATCGAGGAAAGCGAAGATGAGGCCGAGGCGGTGGTCGACGTCGAGGATCAGACGCTGGCGGCGAGCGACGCCGTGATCGGAGACGGCGTGGAATAACATTCGGCAAGCTGCCGAAATTGGCTTCAGGAAGAGCTTATCCGGCGGCGGCGCGGGTGGCGTTGGGCATAAGGTCTACGACCTCGGCATCTGGCAGCACCGATTGCCAGAGCAGCGTGCGATGGCACCCACGATAGTCGCGTTCGAAGCAGAGCAAAGCGGATGGTTTTTCCTCCGCCAGCGCGATCATCCTTGCGGCATCAAGTCCGGCCTCGGGTGTGTCGAGTTGAGCGGCATAGACGCGCTCCAGCACGTCCTGCTTTCCCTTTCGCGCGGCTTCCCGTCCTTCCGGAGGAGTGCCAAGGGCCTTGAGGTTGACATAATCGATCCCCGCTTCCCGCAGACCGTTGGCCAGCACATTCTTTGAAAAACCGGGTCTGCGCGACAAGGGCACGGCCCGGACATCGATGACCCGCTCGACGCCTGCGTCCTGCAATGCAGCGATAAGCTCCGCCTGGGTGGCGCCTTCGTAGCCGATGGTGAATATCTGCATCTCGCCCTCCGCCATGCCCATTCGCCGTAAGCGAAGGATGGATCGGATGCTCAACGCTTTACATGGGCATCCGCCTCACCGGCCGGTCCGGAGACCGGCCGGTCTTTGGATCAGAGATCGTCCCCTTCGTCCGGGCCAGTCATCAGCGCGTCCGACACCTCATCTGTCCGTCCGCGGATGGCGCCTTCGAGCCGGGCTGCAAGCTCCGGATTTTCCTTCAGGTAGGTTTTGGCATTCTCACGGCCCTGACCGATGCGGATCGAGTCATAGCTGAACCATGCGCCCGATTTCTCGACAATCCCGGCCTTGACGCCGAGATCGAGAATTTCGCCGATCTTGGAAATGCCCTCGCCATACATGATGTCGAATTCGACCTGCTTGAACGGCGGCGCGACCTTGTTCTTCACCACTTTCACGCGGGTCGTGTTGCCGATGATGTCGTCCCGATCCTTGATTTGGCCGGTGCGGCGGATGTCGAGGCGGACGGACGCGTAGAATTTGAGCGCGTTGCCGCCGGTCGTCGTCTCCGGATTGCCGTACATGACGCCGATCTTCATGCGCACTTGATTGATGAAGATCACCAGGCACTTCGACTTGGAGATGGAGCCGGTGAGCTTGCGGAGCGCCTGACTCATGAGACGCGCCTGAAGACCGACATGGCTGTCGCCCATCTCACCCTCGATTTCGGCACGAGGAACGAGCGCGGCGACCGAGTCCACGATCAGCACATCGACGGCATTGGAGCGCACGAGCGTATCGGCGATTTCCAGCGCCTGCTCGCCCGTATCCGGCTGCGATACGATCAGCTCGTCAATGTCGACGCCAAGCTTCTTGGCATAGACCGGATCGAGCGCGTGCTCGGCATCGACGAAAGCCACCGTGCCCCCGCCGCGCTGCGCCTCGGCCGCGGCATGGAGAGCGAGCGTGGTCTTGCCCGAGCTTTCCGGCCCGTAAATTTCGACGATACGGCCCTTGGGCAAGCCACCGATGCCTAGCGCAATGTCGAGGCCCAGGGAGCCCGTCGAGATCGCCTCCATCTGGATCGCCTCACGCGAACCCAGTTTCATCGCCGACCCCTTGCCGAACGCGCGATCGATCTGCGCCAGCGCCGCTTCGAGAGCCTTTTGCTTATCCATATCTTCTGATTTCCTGCCGGATTCGACGATTTTCAAGGATGCCACCATGGCCAAGCTCCCTCTTCATTGCCAGCAAAAAGCTGTTCACTGAAGAGGCGTGTATCCTATTTGTTCCATGAGAACAAGAAGGAAACCTTCTTCCTTTCCCCCGCACGCGGCGAGGGGTCAGAGCGTACGTTCCGCGAGCGCGGCGTTGATCGCCGGGTCAATCGCATCAACCGTATAGGGTTTGGCAAGCACCGGCGCCCCGGCATGCTCGGCGGGCGGAGGCTCGATATGGCCGCCGGTCGCGAGAATGAAGGGACGACCTTCCTGCGCGAGGCGATCGGCGACCGGCCAGATCCGTTCATTCTTCAAATGAACGTCCATGATCGCGACGTCGAAACCGCCCTCGTCGATGCGGATCATCGCCTCCTCCACGCTTTCGGCAATGGCGACGCATTTGTGCCCGAGGGATTCGAGAAAATCCTCGAGCATCATGGCGATGAGAGGTTCGTCTTCGACGACGAGAATGGAACGACTGTTACTCACAAGAAATGCTTAGGCGGTCCGGCGTGAAACCGGAAGCCTTATTTGTGACGAAGCGCATCGCGGGCGGCTTCCGCAAGTTTTTGAACCGAAAAGGGTTTTGCGAGGAAGGCGACATTTTCAAGGTCGATCGACTTGCGAAGCTGCTCCTCAGCATAGCCCGAGATGAACAATATCGGCAGGTCGGGATGCGTCTTGCGCGCTTCACGAACCGTGGTGGGGCCGTCCATCGTCGGCATGACGACATCGGAAATCATCAAATCCACCCGTTCGGCGGCGGCGAGGATTTCGAGCGCCGCTTCGCCATTTTCGGCCGAAAGGACGGTGTAGCCATGGCGGGTAAGCGCGCGTTCGGCCACCGCGCGCACCATCGCTTCATCCTCGACGAGCAAGATTGTGCCGCTGCCCCAAAGTTCGCCGCTTTCCTTCACCTTGCTCCGATTTGGGCGGCTGGGGCCTGAACGGTCGACGGGCAGGTAAATGGAAATGGTGGTTCCGCGCCCCATTTCCGAATCCGCGAAAATATAGCCGCCCGATTGCTTGACGATGCCGTAGACGGTGGAAAGGCCAAGGCCCGTCCCCTTCCCTATTTCCTTCGTCGTGAAAAAGGGTTCGAAAATCTTGCTCATCACCGCGGGCGGAATGCCGGTCCCGGTGTCGGTCACGCGCAAGGCGGTATAATCGCCGATGGGAAGAACGTCGTGACCCATCCGGCGGACGTCGCCCGCCGATACACCGAAGGTCTGGATGGTGAGGCTGCCCCCCTGCGGCATGGCGTCGCGCGCATTGACGGCGAGGTTGACGATGACCTGCTCGAGCTGGCCCGGATCGGCGCGCACTGCGCCGAGATTGCGCCCATGCTTCGTCTGCAGCGTCACCGTTTCGCCGAGCAGCCGCTTCAGAAGGTTCGACACTTCGGCGACGACGTCGGGAAGCTGGAGCACCTGGGGCCGCAGCGTCTGCTGGCGGGAAAAAGCAAGAAGCTGGCGCGTGAGACCGGCCGCGCGGTTCGAATTGGACCGGATCTGCTGAATATCGTCATAATCGCTGTCGCCGGGCGTGTGCCGCATCAGCATCAGATCGCAATGGCCGAGAATGGCCGTCAGGATATTGTTGAAATCGTGCGCGACGCCCCCCGCCAACTGCCCCACGGCCTGCATCTTCGTCGCTTGGGCGACCTGCCGTTTCAGCCGGTCTTCCTCACTATTGTCCTTAAGGGAGAGAAGCACCGTCGCGTCGCCGAGGCCGCGCGCGCCCGCCACGGTGAGCGCCACCGGTTCGTCCGGGCTGGATTTCAGGCGGACGGCCATGTCGCTCGACATCGACGGACCGCGCGCGAAGCGGCGGACAAGATCGGAGACGGATCCCTTGTCCTCATCGACGACGAGATCGCCCGGGTAGATTGGCCGCGCGTCATTCGAAAGCCCCGCCGCCTTGCGGAACGCCTTGTTCAGGTAGACGAAGCGCCCATCGACATTGACGAGCGCGAGGCCGAGCGGAAGCATGTCGAGGAGCGCGTTCACATTGCCCCTATCGTCCTGCATCAGGCCGGAAAGGCCGGCGGTGCCATCCTCCAGAATAAGGAACAGGGTGAGGTGTCCATCGCCCTCGCCCACCGGCATCTGGACGATGCGAAGCGGCGGCCCGCTCGCGCCCTCCACCGCATAGAAGAATTGGCCGTTTTCCGTAGCGAGCAGGAGATCGATGAGCGGCGCCCCGGTCGCGATCCCGTCGCTTTGCCCGGTAGCGCGGCCGGCAAAGGCGCGATTGGCGGCGATGACGATGCCTTGATCGTCGACAAGCGCGGCCATCAGGCCCGCATCGCCCATGCGAGAACCCGCCTCGCCCGTCAGCATGCGCTCCGCCTCGATCGCGAGATCGGTGCCGCCTGCCAGTGTGAAGGACCAGAGCAGGAAGCTCCCGCCCTGCCCCGCGCGCTGCACGTGGCCGATCGCGGAGCGGCCGTTGCGATCGGTGGCGCGGAAACTAAATGCGCCCTCGAGCCGTGCCAAATCCCCGGCGGCGCGGACCGTTTCGGGATCGGCCAGTCCCGCATCATCATCGTCCGGCGGATGAAGGCCGCCGGTCAGTTCGCAATAGGCTTCGTTGGCGCAGAGCAAGGCCCCGTCCGGGCCGGACAGCGCCATGGCCGACGACGCGCCGTCCATTACCGACCGGACGAGTTTCAAATCGGCGAAGGGAGCCGGTGCTTCGGGAACGGCCGCATTCCGGCTTTCCCTAAGCAGAATGAAGGCCGCGGCCGCCAAGGCTCCGGCGCAGAACGCGGCCGTGAAGGCAGGGCTGGCGACGGAGCGAATGAGGATGAGCGCCGTCAGGAGGAAGGCGATGCCGATCGCGAAGGCCAGCCACGCGCGGGCGAGGGGTTGCCGGGTACCTGACGCGAAAGTGAATGCCGGCACCCGTCTTACGCCTTCGCCACACGGATGCGGGGGACGGACATGTTCAGCATTCCCCTTCGGCTTCAGGACCGAGGCCGGGCGGGAGAGCGGAGCGAAGTTGGCGGCGGCGCCACTTCTGGCCGGTCCACCATCGCCATCCCAATTGCGAGACGAAATAGCCGAAGAGCGCCGCCGCGGCGGAAATGACGGCAAGGCCCACCACCATCGCCGGCGCAGCATCGGATGCCAGCCACGACAGCCATTCACCCGCGCCAGCGCCGCGTTCGTAAAGGGCATAGAAAGTGGCGGTATCGGCATGGAAGCCGAGCATGTTACCCACGCCGATCGACGCGATGAGGATGAAAGGCGTCGTCGCCGGATTGCTTAGGAACGTCATCGCCGCCGCTACGGGAATATTGGCGCGAAACGGTACGGAAACCAATGCCGCGCCGATGATCTGGAGACCCGGAATCATCAAGAAGATTCCGACGAACAGGCCAAGTCCCACCGCGCGCGGCACGGACCGGCGGGTAAAGCGCCACAAATCGCTGCGCAAGACGCGTCCCGCAAAAGGCCGGATCAGGCGGTTTTCAGCCAGATCCTCACGCCTTGGAGCGTTCCTGGCGAGCCAGGTGCCGATACGTGTTCCCAGGTCAGCCATGCTGCCTTAGCAGGCGGCCCTGCTCCCTCTTCCAATCCTTTTCCTTTTGATATTCGCGCTTGTCCGGCGCCTTGCGGCCCTTGGCAAGCGCGAGCTCGACCTTCGCCCGTCCGCGGCCGTTGAAATAGATGGAGAGCGGCACGAGGGTCATGCCTTCCCGGGCCACCGCACCGTGCAGCTTGGCGATCTGACGCTGGTTGAGCAGAAGCTTGCGCGGGCGCTTCGGCTCATGATTGAAACGGTTGCCGTGGCTGAACTCGGGAATATTGGCGTTGATCAGCCAGACCTCTTCATCCTTCACTTCCGCATAGCTTTCGCCGATCGACCCTTCGCCGAACCGGAGCGACTTCACTTCCGTACCCGTCAGCGCGATTCCGGCTTCATATTTGTCCTGCACGGCATAATCGTAGCGCGCGCGCCGGTTTTCGGCGACGACCTTCTTCTTGTCGAACTCTTCGGGACGGGGGCGCGCCATCAGACGAGGCCGGCATGCGCGAGCGCGGCGTCGACCGCCTTGCGGCTGGCTTCGGAAGGGGGTGTCATGGGCAAGCGCAGCTCGGATGAGAATTCGGGACGGATTTTGTTGAGCGCATATTTGATCGGACCGGGTGAAGCATCCGTGAACAAGGCCGCGTGGAGCGGGTATAGCCGATCCTGGAGATCGAGCGCTTCGGGCCAGCGCCCTTCCAGGCAGGCATTTTGGAAATCGGCACACAGGCGCGGCGCGACATTTGCGGTGACGGAAATCGCCCCCACCCCGCCCATCGCCATATAGCCGAGGGTCATGTCGTCATTGCCCGACAGCTGCGCAAAGCCGGTGCCGCAGCTCAACCGGTGCGCGCTGACGCGGCCGAGATCGCCCGACGCGTCCTTGATTCCCACGACGCCCTTAACCGTAGCGAGGCGGGCTACCGTTTCCGGCTTGATGTCCGTCACCGTCCGTCCAGGAACGGTGTAAAGGACGATCGGCAAATCGCTCGCCGCAGCCAGCGCTTCGTAATGGGCGAAGACACCGTCCTGATTCGGGCGGTTATAATAAGGCGCGACCACGAGCGCGGCGTCGGCGCCAGCGTCTCGCGCCGATTGCATCAGCGCGATGACGCTTTGGGTGTTGTTGCCGCCGCAACCGGCGATGACGGGGACGCGGCCAGCGGCCTGCTCAACGCAAGCGCGGATCACCCGCGCCTGCTCTCCAGCCGACAAGGTCGCGGATTCGCCGGTGGTGCCGCAGGGAACGAGCGCGTGGCTTCCTTCCGCGATCTGCCATTCGACGAAGGCGCGAAATGCCTCCTCGTCAAACGCTTCGTCGCGAAAGGGCGTCACCAGAGCCGGGATCGAGCCGCGGAACATGCTTGTCTCCTTCACCAGGGTCGCCAGCGTGATAATGCGAAGCGGCCCGGAAATCCGTTCATGGCCTGATAAGGAGGGGGTTGGCATCCTGTCCAGCATGCATAAGAAAGCAATGACCCTTACTTTGCTCGCGGCCTCGGTTGCCGCTGTCGCTTCGACCGGTCCGGTCGCTCTCCAAAAGATATTGCCGGCCGCTACGCAGGCCGCGCAAATTGCGCCATCGACGCCGGGGCCGGCCGTCACGGCGCCGCAAGCGCAAACTTCCGCGCCGAGCTTCGCCGCCAATCAGGCGATCGCGCAGTGGAACAGCCTGCGGCAGAGCAGCAGCCAGCCCTTCTCCTCTTATTACAGCTTCCTCACCACCTATCGCGGCTTTCCGGGCGAGACGGCCCTGCGGCGTGACGCCGAGCGGGCGCTCGATCCGGCTGTGACCCCGGCAAGCAATATCGTCGCCTTCTTCCGCATTCACCCGCCGCTCACCCCAAGCGGCCACGCCAAATATGCGCTGGCGCTGAAGGGTTTGAACAGCGGCGAAGCGGACGCCGCGGCGCGCACGGCCTGGGCCAGCGGCGTTCTGCCCGCTGCGGACGAAAGCCGCCTGCTTGGCGCGTTCGGGCCGATCCTAACGTCCGCCGATCACGACCGGCGGATGGAGACCCTGCTCGACAATGGGGATACGGCGAGCGCGCTGCGCACCTTGCCTTACGCCTCGGCCGCGCGGCGGGCGATTTACGATGCGCGCATCGCGCTCCAGACCCGCGCGCCTGACGCCGCTGCCAAGGTCGCGGCGCTTGGTGCGGCCGCGTCCGGCGAAGGCGGCCTGCTGATGGACCGCGCCAACTGGTTCCGCGCCACCGGCCAGAGTCTTGCCGCGCGCAACCTGCTCGCCATGCGCCACACTTTCACAAGCCGGCCCGCCAATCCGGAAAAATGGTTCGAAACCATGCTGACCATGGCGAAGGGCGCGGCGGCCGACAGCCAGTGGCAGTCCGCCTACCAGATTGCGAGCCAGGTCGACGATGCCTATGCGCCGAACACGGACATCAGCGAGAAAAGCTATGGCGAGCGCGACGAATATACGAGCCTGACCTGGCTCGCCGGGTCGACGGCTTTGCACCGGCTCGGCCGCCCCATCGATGCCATCGGCATGTTCGAACGCTATGGCCGCGCCGCCCGATCGCCCCAGACGCGCGCCAAGGGCTTCTATTGGGCCGCGCGCGCCGCGAGCCAGGCGGGCCAGGCCGAGCGCGGCGCGCAGCTCCTCAATCTCGCCGCGGCCTATCCGGACCAATTTTACGGCCAGCTCGCGATGGAGAAGCTGGGGCGCCCGATCCCGGCACCCTCGCCAACCGACCGGGTGACGCCGACGCCGGAAGCCCGCGCCGCCTTCGCCCGCCGTCCGATCGTCGAGGCCACGCGCCTGCTCGGCATGTTGGGGCGGCGCGAGGACCAGGCCCTGTTCATTCGGGCGCTATCCGAACAGCTGACCACCGACGAAGAACATGCGCTGGCCGACGAATTCGCCCGGCAGATCGCGCGGCCCGACCTCGGCGTCTGGGTGGCCCGCAACGCGCGAAGCAAGGGGTCGACAGTCTATACGCTCGCCAATTTCCCGACCGTGCCGGTGCCGCCCGCCTACGACCGGCATTGGACGCTTGCCAACGCGATCACCCGCCAGGAAAGCTCGTTCGACCGTACCGCGCAGAGCCATGTCGGCGCGCGCGGGATGATGCAACTGATGCCGGGAACCGCGCGCGAAGTGGCAGGGCAGTTGGGCATGCCTTACGACCTGTCCCGCCTGACCGGGGATCCGCAATATAACGTCATGCTCGGCAGCAAATATTTCGCCGATTTGATGGCACGCTATGGCAATTTCGCGCCGATGGCCGTCGCCGCTTACAATGCCGGGCCGGGCAATGTGAACAAGTGGATACGCGCCAATGGCGATCCGCGCCTGCCCGGCGCCGACGTGGTGCGCTGGATAGAGGATATCCCGTTCCAAGAGACGCGCAACTATGTGCAGCGGGTGCTCGAAAATGCGGTGGTGTACGACACCATTCATCCGCAGCGGGTACAGCTTCAGGCGCAGAACCATCCGTCCAACTACCTCGGCGGTGCGCGGCAGGTCCGCTGACGGTGAGCGATCGCCCGAATTACATAACGCCGGCGGGCTATCGCGCCCTCCGCGCGGAATATGACCGCCTGTTCGCCATCGAGCGGCCGCAGCTGGTCGAAACGATCAGCTGGGCCGCCGGCAACGGCGACCGGTCCGAGAATGGCGATTATATTTACGGCCGGAAGAAGCTGCGCGAGATCGACCGGCGACTGGGCTGGCTATCCAAGCGGATGAAGGCTGCCCGGGTGATCGAACCCAGCCAGCAGGATGGCAGCAGAGTGCTGTTCGGCGCCACTGTCACCTTGGCGGACGAGGACGACAATGAGCGGATCGTGACCCTAGTCGGTGAAGATGAGGCCGATGCGGGTTCTGGGCGGATCAGCTGGCACTCTCCAATCGCTCGCGCAGTGCGCGGGGCCATGATTGGGGACGTACGGCGGGTTAATCTTCCCGCTGGCGAGCGAGAATATGAGGTGATTTCGATCCGGTATGAATAGATCCTCCCCGGTATGGGGAGTTGGCAATCCAAAGGACTGACGGAGGGGCTGGCCGAGGCCCGTGACCCCTCTCCACCATGTTTCGGCTGGTCCCCCCTCTCCCGTCCCGGGGAGGATTTCAGCCTGCCCGCGGCGGTTCGACGACGCGGATGTGGAGTTCGCGGAGCTGCTTCGCCGTGACTTGCGCCGGGGCGTTCATCATCAGGTCTTCGGCTTTCTGCGTCATCGGGAAGAGGATGACTTCGCGGATGTTCGGTTCGTTGGCGAGCAGCATGACGATGCGGTCGATGCCCGGCGCCGAGCCGCCGTGGGGCGGTGCGCCGAACTTGAAGGCGTTGATCATCCCCGAGAAGTTCGTGTCGACATCTTCCTGGCTGTAGCCGGCGATTTCGAACGCCTTGTACATGATGTCCGGACGATGGTTCCGGATCGCGCCCGAGGACAGCTCCACGCCGTTGCAGACGATGTCATACTGATAAGCGAGGATGTCGAGCGGATCCTTGGTTTCCAGCGCTTCCAGCTCGCCCTGCGGCATCGAGAAGGGATTGTGGCTGAAGTCGACCTTCTTCGCTTCCTCGTCATATTCGAACATCGGGAAATCGACGATCCAGCAGAATTCGAAGCGGTTCTCGTCGACGAGGCCAAGCTGCTCGCCGACGCGGGTGCGGGCGAGACCGGCGAGCTTCGCGGCCTGGGCTTCCTTGCCCGCCGCGAAGAAAATGCCGTCATTCGGGCCAAGGCCGAGTTCTGCGATCAGCTTGCGCGTGGCTTCCTCGCCATGGTTCTTGGCGATCGGGCCGCCAAGCTCGCCATTCTTCTGGGTGATATAGCCAAGGCCGGCATGGCCCTCCGAACGTGCCCAGTCGTTCATATCATCGAAGAATTTGCGGCTCTTATCGGCCGTGCCCAGGGCCGGGATGGCGCGGACCACGCCGCCGCCGCCAACGATCTTGTCGAACAGGCCGAAGCCCGAACCCCGGAAGTGATCCGACACGTCGGTGATCAGGATCGGGTTGCGAAGATCCGGCTTGTCGTTGCCGTATTTCAGCATCGATTCCCTGTAGGGAATGCGCTTGAAGGGGAGCGGCGACACGCTGCGGCCGTTCGCGAATTCCTCGAACACGCCGTGGAGGACGGGCTCGATGGCGTTGAAAACATCGTCCTGCGTGACGTAGCTCATTTCGAAATCGAGCTGGTAGAATTCGCCCGGGCTGCGGTCCGCGCGGGCGTCCTCGTCGCGGAAGCAGGGCGCGATCTGGAAATAACGATCAAAGCCAGCCACCATGATCAGCTGCTTGAACATCTGCGGTGCCTGGGGAAGCGCATAGAATTTGCCGGGATGGACGCGGCTCGGCACCAGATAGTCGCGGGCGCCTTCCGGCGACGAGGCGGTCAGGATCGGCGTCTGGAATTCGGTGAAGCCCTGGTCGATCATGCGGCGGCGGATTGAGCTGATCACATTGGAGCGCAACACGATATTCTGGTGGATGCGCTCCCGGCGGAGGTCGAGATAGCGGTAGCGGAGGCGGATATCCTCGGGATATTCGGCCTCGCCCGCGACCGGCATCGGAAGTTCCTGCGCGGACGATTGGGTGACGACATCCTCCGCATGCACCTCGATCTCACCCGTCGCGAGGTTCGAATTGGCGGCTTCCGGCCCGCGCGCCACCACCTTGCCGGTGATCGTCACGACCGATTCGGCGCGCAGGCCATCGAGGATGCGGAGCGCCTCCGTGCCCGCATTGGCGACGATCTGCGTCAGGCCGTAATGATCACGCAGATCGATGAAGAGCACGCCGCCATGATCGCGTTTCCGGTGAATCCAACCGGAAAGCCTGACCTGATTGCCTACGTCTCCGGAGCGGAGCTGGGCGCAGGTGTGGGTGCGATAGGCGTGCATCGTGTGACTTTCGGCTGGATTGGACTGGAAAATACAGAAGTCGCGCTTCGCCTCGGATAAGCCGCTTTGTCAAGGCGCGAGCCTCACGCTATGAGCGGCGGCCTATGCATATCCATCCGTTGATTACCGACAGCGAATCGCTCGCCGCCCTTTGCAAACGCCTCTCCACCGCCAGCTTCGTCGCTGTCGATACGGAGTTCATGCGGGAAAATACCTATTGGCCCGATCTGTGCCTGATCCAGATCGGCGACCAGTTCGAGGCTGCAGCGATCGACCCTAAAGCGGAAGGACTTGATCTTACCCCCCTGCTCGACCTCCTCGTCAACAATGATGAGGTTCTGAAGGTTTTCCATGCGGGCGGGCAGGATATCGAGATCATCCACAATTTGACCGGCAAGACGCCTTATCCGTTATTCGATACGCAAGTCGCCGCGATGGCGCTGGGGCTTGGCGAGCAGGTCGGTTATTCGAACCTCGTCGAAAGCCTATTGAACGAGCGGCTCGACAAGGGCGCGCGCTTCACCGATTGGGGCCGCCGCCCGCTCGACAAGCGCCAGATCGATTATGCGATCGGCGACGTTACCTATCTCGCCGGGCTCTTCCCCAAGATGCTGGAGCGTCTCAAGAAAACCGGCCGCGGCGCCTGGCTTAATCAGGAGATGGAGAGGCTCGCCGATCCCGCCAATTATTGCGTCGATCCCGACCAGGCATGGAAGCGCATCCGCATGCCGAGCCGCAAGGCCGAGGTGCTGGGACGCCTGAAGGCCGTCGCCGCGTGGCGCGAAAAAGAAGCGCGGGGCAAGAATCTGCCGCGCGGGCGGATCATGAAGGACGAGACGCTGGCCGACATCGCCTCGCACCCGCCGAAGAGCCAGGATGCGCTGGCCAATGTGCGCGGCCTCTCGCCGACCTGGAAATCGAACGACATCGGCGCGCGGCTCATGCAGGCGATCGCGGATGCCAGGGAGCTGCCCGCCGACGAAATGCCCCCGAAGGAGGAGCGCATGCCCGGTCTGGGCAAGGAAGGCGCGCTCGTCGCCGATCTCCTGAAGCTCCTCCTCAAAATCCGCTCGCGCGAAAGCAATGTCGCGGCGCGGCTCATCGCCAAATCCGAAGAACTGGAAGCGCTGGCTGCGGGAAAACGGAACGGGCTTTCGATTCTCGAAGGCTGGCGGTTCGACGAATTCGGCCGCGATGCATTGGATCTGGTGGAAGGCCGCCTCGCCTTCGCGATCAAGAAGGGCCGGCTCGCCATGACGCGTACGGAGGCGGCCGAATAATCGGCTATGATCAAATCGCCGCGCACTCCGATTGGAGTTCCATGATCCCGGCGAGAGCCTTCAGCCTTTTCTCCACCGCCTCGCCGTAAAGCGGCATCTGTCCTGCCGGCAGAGCAAGTCGCAAGACATTCCCGTCAACTTCAAGGCGGCTGCGTTCCAGCCCTTCCGCCGCGCCGCCGCTGAAGCGCTGGGCGAGGCGCACCGCATAACCCCAGCAGCTCGCCCGTTCCAGTTCTTCCGGCGTGCAGAGTTCGGCGGGATAGTGTTCGGCGAAACTGCCGGATCCCGCGAAATTGCAGAACAGAGCCTGGGCGATCATCACCCGCCCCGGCGCGTCGATGCCGACCCAATTGCCGTGCAGCGCCATGTCGACGCCGCGTTCGGCCCGAAAATCGGGATGGGCGCGCCAGGCGATATCCGAGAGGACACAGGAAGCGAGCCGCAGCCGTGCCAAGGCCGGGTCTTCTTCCGGCAAGGCGCCCGCGATCCAGCGGTCCAGCAATTTGCCATGTTCCTCGAACCGGCCGAGTCCCCGACCCGCCTCACGCGCCGCGTCGATCAAAGGGTCTCGCGCGCGCGTTTTCGGGTCGAGCCGGTCGTAGAGCAGGCCTTCGCGTATGCCGAAGCTGGAGAGGACGAGATGGCTCGGCTCCAGTTCGTCGGACAAGGCGCGGAGGAGCATCGCGGCTTCAGCCAGGGTGGCGGCGCGGCTCGATCCGACGATAGCCTTCAGATCCTTGGGATCGAGTTCGGCAATGAGGTCGAGCAATTCGGCCGGCCGTTCGGGCTGCATCCAATAATGGTGAGTGATGGGCAGCGGATAATCGGTCACCGCCATGTCGAGCTTGGCGAGCGCGCGCCACGATCCGCCCACCATGTAGAAGGGCCGGTCGCGTCCCAGCCCGTCGAAGCCGGTTTTGGCCAGCGCCGTCCGCACGGCCTTGCGGAACGCCGCTTCACCCTTCGCCGCAATGGGCTGAAGGCGCAGGACGCCGAAGCGGGTGGACGCACTCTTGCGCACCTTTCCGTCGCCAAGATCGACCAGTTCCAGGCTGCCGCCGCCAAGATCGCCCGCGAGGCCGTCCGCATCGGGAAAGGCGGACAGCACTCCCTGCCCGGCCATGAAGCCTTCGCGCTCGCCCGACAGGACGATCGGGGAAAAGCCGATGTCGCGCACCGCGTCGAGAAAGGCGTCGCCGTTGCTGGCGTCGCGCACCGCCGCCGTCGCGACGGGCAGGATATCGGTGACGCCCATTTGCGGCAGCAGGATGCGGAAACGCGCCATGGCCGCCAAGGCGCGGTCCTGCGCCTCCTCCGACAGGGCTCCGGATGCGTTGAGGCTCTTGCCGAGGCCCGCCATCACCTTTTCGTTGAAAATGATGGCGGGAACGCGCGGCGCGCCCGCATAGACGACGAGACGCACGGAGTTGGAGCCGATGTCGATGATCGCCGTCGGGGATTGGCGGGACATTCCGACTCAGTTCCTGCGCAACCGGAGCTTGGGCACCGCTCCGCTCCGAAGCGCGGCGCCCCGCCCCGATAGAGAGGGGTTTGTCATGAAATAGCGATGAAGATTGAATGGTTTGTCGTCATTTTCTCTTAATCGTTCGTAACATCCGTTAGGAAGAAGCCGCCAGCTCTGTTCGTTGTCGATGAGGTTCGCGACCATCACCTGATCCAATATTTGCGCATGAACGGTCGGGTTCTCGACTTGCAGCATGTGTTCGACGCGCCGATCGAAGTTGCGCGGCATCCAATCCGCCGAGCTGATGAAAACCTTGGCGTTGCGGCCGGGCAGGTCTTCGCCATTCCCGAAGCACCAGATGCGGCTATGCTCCAGGAAGCGGCCAACCACCGATTTCACCCGAATATTCTCCGAAAGCCCGGCTATACCCGGACGCAGGCAGCAAATGCCGCGCACGATAAGGTCGATCTCCACCCCCTGCCCGCTCGCCGCGTAGAGCTTGTCGATGATGGCCGGATCGACAAGGGCGTTCATCTTGGCCCATATCGCCCCCGGCTTTCCGGCCCGGACATTCTCCACTTCGCTGTCGATCAACGCAAAAAGGTGTTCGCGAAGCCCATAAGGCGACATGGTGATAAGCTCGAGATCGCGCGGCGCGACATAGCCGGTGATGTAGTTGAAGAGCTGCGCCACGTCCCGTCCGACGCGCGGATCGGCGGTGAAGAAGCTGATATCGGTATAGGTCTTGGCTGTGCCGGGATGGTAATTGCCGGTGCCGAGGTGGCAATAGGTGCGATAACCCTTTTCCTCGCGACGTACGATCATCGATACCTTGGCGTGGGTTTTCCAATCGACGAAGCCATAGACGACCTGCACGCCTGCTCGCTCCAGCGCGCTGGCCCAAAGGATATTCTGCTCTTCGTCGAACCGCGCTTTCAACTCGACGACCGCTGTCACCGACTTGCCTGCCTCGGCGGCGTCGATCAGGGCTCGGATGATCGCGGATTGCTTGCCCGCGCGGTAGAGCGTTTGTTTGATCGCCACCACGTCCGGATCTTCCGCGGCTTGTCGCAGGAAGGCGACCACGACGTCGAACGTCTCGTAAGGGTGGTGGACGACAATGTCCTTGGTGCGGATCGCCGCGAAACAGTCGCTGTCATGCTCGCGAATCCGCTCCGGAAAACGCGGCGTGAATGGCGGAAATTTGAGGTCCGGGCGGTCCTCATCCACCAGCCCTTCCAGATCCGCGATGCCAAGAAATCCCGTCGATTCCGAAACGATCGCCTGGCTTGCGTCGATTCCCTCGCGAACGAGCGCGACGAGTTCGGCCGGCATCCCGGCTTCGAGCTTCAGGCGTATCACCCGCCCCCGGCGGCGGCGTTTGATCGCCGAACGAAAGAAGCGAACCAGATCTTCCGCTTCCTCCTCGACCTCGATGTCACTGTCCCGGATGATACGGAAGGCGCCGTGACCCAATACCTCATAATCGGGAAACAGGGTGCCGATATGGCGCCGGATCAGCGTTTCGATCGCAACGTAGCGCGCTTTCTGCCCTGGGACGCGGATGAAACGCGGTACAGAGGAGGGCATCATTAGAAGCTCGTGGATCGGCTCCCCATCCGATCGGCGCCTCATGTCGAAAATCAGCGAGAAACCCTTGTTCGGAATGAAGGGAAACGGATGGGCCGGGTCGATCGCTTGCGGGGTCAAAACCGGAAAAACCTGCTCGTCGAAATATCGGGCGAGCCAGGCGGCCGCCTCGGCGTCCGCGTCGACATCGTCATTGCCCATCACCTGGATACCGGCGTTGATCAATTCGACCTTGATGTCGTTCCACACCTGTTGCTGGCTTTTGGTGAGCGCATCCGCTTCATCGGCGATGGCGGCAAGCTGCTGCGCGGGCGTGAGGCCGTCGGCCGAATACTCCTCGACCCCGAGCAACTGCTGGCCTTTGAGGCCGGCCACCCGAACCATGAAAAATTCGTCGAGATTGTTGCCGGATATGGAGAGGAAGCGCAGCCGTTCCAGCAAGGGGTGCGCGGGATTGCAGGCTTCCTCCAGAACGCGCCGGTTGAAGGCGAGCCACGACAATTCCCGATTGAAATAGCGCGATTGCCCTTCCGGCAGGCCCGG
Organism: Sphingosinicella flava; assembly: GCF_016025255.1. Classification (NCBI taxonomy): domain Bacteria; kingdom Pseudomonadati; phylum Pseudomonadota; class Alphaproteobacteria; order Sphingomonadales; family Sphingomicrobiaceae; genus Allosphingosinicella; species Allosphingosinicella flava. The sequence continues at coordinate 649,334 of NZ_CP065592.1, read as the reverse complement.
CACGCCGCTGATGGGCTGGGCGGCGCTAGCCATGGCGATCGATCACTCTTTCCGCGCTCAATGCCGAACGCGCGGCGGGCAAAGTCAGCCGGCGGCTGCTGGAGAGCGCGGTGCGGTCGAGAATATCCACGGCTTTCAGAACGGCCATATAGCTCCGTTCGATCCGGGGCGCGACATATTGGGGGATTTCGGGCGGTATCACGATCCCCCGATCCGACAGAAGTTTGACAATGAGGTTACAGATGAGCCCGTCATCCGGCTGTCCGATCTCGACATGCGGGGTTGCCGCCAGGCGCGAGCGCAGGTCGGGCAAACGCACTTCCCAGTGCGGCGTGTCGGACACGAGCAACACCGGCCGCCTTTGGGCCTGGGCATCGTTCCAGGCATGGAAGAGCGTCTCTTCATCGTGCGCCGGCGCATCGTCGAATAGCCGCCCCCCGACCTTCCGCGCAAAGATGCCGCCAAGCAGGCTCCGGCCCGACTTGCGTGGCCCGACGAGAATCGTCGCCATGACCGGCCAGGTGTGCCACCGCCGCAGATGCTCGAAAGCGAGGCGATTGGCATCGGACAGGAGAAAATCCTCCTCCCCGCTTGCCACCGGCCAATTGAGCGGCAGCGCGATCTGACCCATCTTACTGTCCCGGCCGCGAGATGGTGAGCGTCGATCCGCTGCCCGCGACAGTCCAGCCACGGGCGCGAAGCGCGGCGGCGAGCGCGTTGCCGTCGCCGGCAAAGGTCACGCGCATCGTCGACGTGCCGCCCATCGCCGTGCTGACGGTGAGCGCGGAGGTGACCCCCGGAATGCCGCTCACCGAAATTTCGGCTTCGGCCACGGCATTGGACGTCGGGCTCGCATAACGAATGCTGTAGGGCACGGCGACACCTGCTGGGACAGTCACCGGTTCCGGCGGCCTGTTCGCCGCCTCGCTGGCCGCCTCGATCTCTTCGGCCGCCTCTTCCTCGACCGGCGGCGCCACGGGGATGAGCGAACGATCGAACGTCAAACGGCCTTCTGCCAAGGCACGCGCGTAAGCCGCGTCGATGCGCTGCACGCCCGTTTGAAGCAGCCTGGGGAGCGCCGCGCTATTCTCAACGCGCAGGGTGAAGCGATCGATCAGCCGGTAATCGGGCCCATGCCGCGCGGTGAAGGTGCCGATTACCGGTCCACCCGGATAGGTGCGCTTCAGCTGCACTTCGGGCACGACGATATCGGCGGCGCCATATTGTTCCAGGATCATGCGCCACCAGCTGCGGTTGCGCCGCTGCGCCTGCGCAACGTTCAAGAGCAAGGGGTCGATGCCGTTGCCGACGGGACGCACATAATCGATCGGACTATTGTTGGTCCGGAACTGCGCCCAGGCGCGCTGCCATTCGTTGCGCGATTCGAAGCTCTGGAACGATCCGCCGGTCAGCATCACCGGAATGACCAACATCGGCTGCGACCGGCGGGTCAGTCCCTCGACCCCGAGCAAAGGCCCCGCACGGCTGCGGTCGAACAGCACGCCCAAGGTCGCGATATAGCGGTTCGGACCGATCTGCTCCTGTTCGACGATAACTCCGGACATCATGCCGGACAGGACGGAGTCGCTCAATGTCGGCGCCTCGCTGATCGGACGGCCATTCGTCTTGGCCCACAACGCCTTCCAACCCTTCGACAGCGCCTGGCGCCAGCCTTCGGTGCGGGCGGCATCGGCAGTCTTCGCCGTCACGTCCACCGCGATGCCCGTCACCTCGAAAGTGCTGGAGCTGTCGATCGGCGCGATACCCCGATCGCTGCCTTCGAGCTGCGCATAGAGCGCCGCGCCGCCGCCGATCAGGGACAAAGCGGCGATGCCGAGCAGCAGGGAAGAGCGGGACGAGAAAAGCTTCACGAGCGCCTTTTGACGAGTTGGGCGTGGAAATCCAAGCGGGATGTGGCTAGGCCGCGAATATGAACGACGCCGGTCAGACGAACGAGCCCTACACCTATGCCAAGGCGGGTGTGTCCATCGCCGCCGGAAATGCGCTGGTGAAGGCGATCGCGCCGCTTGCCAAATCGACCGCACGGCCCGGGGCGGACGCCTCATTGGGCGGCTTCGGGGGTTTCTTCGACCTCAAAGCCGCAGGCTATTCCGACCCGTTGCTCGTCGCCGCCAATGACGGCGTCGGCACGAAGCTCAAGCTCGCCATCGATTCGGGCCGGCATGACGGCGTCGGCATCGACCTCGTCGCCATGTGCGTGAACGATTTGATCGTTCAGGGCGCCGAGCCACTCTTCTTCCTCGATTATTTCGCGACCGGGAAGCTCGAGAGCGGCGTCGCCGAGCGCGTGATCGCGGGCATTGCGGAAGGCTGCAAGCAAGCCGGATGCGCGCTGATCGGCGGCGAGACCGCCGAAATGCCGGGCATGTATGCGCCGGGCGACTATGATCTCGCCGGTTTCTGCGTCGGCGCCGTGGAGCGCGCCGAAGCCCTCACCGGATCGAAGGTCGAGGCGGGAGACGTGATCCTCGGCCTCGCTTCGTCCGGCGTGCACTCCAACGGCTTTTCCCTCGTTCGCCGTCTCGCGGCCGACAAAGGCTGGAAACTGGACCGTCCTGCTTTGTTCGATCAGGATAAACTCTTGATCGAAACCTTGCTCGAACCGACGAAGATTTACGTCAAATCGCTGCTTCCGCTTGTCCGCAGCGGAAAAATCGCGGCCTTGGCGCACATTACCGGCGGCGGCCTTCTCGAAAACATTCCGCGCGTGCTTCCGGACGGCCTCCACGCGCAGATCGACGCGGATTCGTGGCCCCAGCCCCGCCTGATGGCCTTCCTCCAGGCCCAGGGCAATATCGAACCCGAGGAAATGGCCCGCACCTTCAACTGCGGCATCGGCATGGCCGTCGTGGCGCGCCGGGAGCTTGCAGCCGAGGTAAAAGAAAAGCTCGAATCCGCGGGCGAGACCGTCTTCGCCATCGGCCGGATCGAAGCGGGCGAAAAAGGCTGCACCGTCTCCGGCTCCGCCGAGAACTGGAGCGCCCGCGTGCCCTGGACCGCCACTCACAATGGCTGACAAGGTCCGGGTCGGCGTCCTCATCTCCGGGCGCGGCTCCAATCTCGAAGCCCTTGCCGATTACAAGCGCAAGGCCGACCCGGCCTACGACATCGTCCTCGTCGCCTCGAACGTGCCCGAAGCGCGCGGCCTCGTCCTTGCCTGCCGCTTTGGCCTGCCGGTTTGGGCTCACAGCCACAAAGGCATGAGCCGCGCCGATTTCGACGACCTGGTCGATGCGGAATTTCGCCGCCACGATGTCGAAGTGATCGCGCTCGCGGGTTATATGCGGCTCTTGTCCCCGGAATTTATCGTGAAATGGGAAGGCCGGATTCTTAACATCCACCCTTCTCTGCTGCCCGATTACAAGGGGCTGGACACACATCGCCGCGCCTTGATGGCTGGGGAAGAATATGCGGGCTGCTCGGTCCATGTCGTGACCGAGGAGCTGGATGATGGCCCGATTATTGCCCAGGCCAAGGTCCGCATCGCGGCGCGAGACACGGCGGAAACGTTGGCTGAGCGGGTTCTGACGGAGGAGCATAGGCTCTATCCGGCCGCGCTCGATGCCTATTGCAGGAAACTGAGGCAATTCCCTCTCCCCTTCAGGGGAGAGGGTTAGGGTGTGGGGAGGTCGGGGAGGCCTGCGCAGGCGTCTATATCATCCCCACTCTCAAACTCTCTCCCCCTGAGGGGGAGAGAGGGCTATCAGCCAACAATCTCTTCAGGCTTGAAGAAATAGTCGATTTCGATCTTGGCGTTTTCCAGGCTGTCGGAGCCGTGGACGCTGTTCGCTTCGATCGATTCCGCGTGGACCTTGCGGATCGTGCCTTCGTCGGCATTGGCGGGGTTGGTTGCACCCATGACTTCGCGGTTCTTCGCGACGGCATTCTCGCCTTCCAGAACCTGCACGACAACCGGACCGGAGATCATGAAGCTGACGAGGTCGTTGAAAAAGGGGCGCTCCTTGTGGACGGCGTAGAAACCTTCGGCCTGTTCCTTGGTCATCTGGATGCGCTTGGAAGCGACGACGCGAAGGCCGGCATCTTCCAGCATCTTGGTGACGGCGCCGGTCAGGTTGCGGCGGGTTGCGTCGGGCTTGATGATCGAGAAAGTGCGTTCGGTCGCCATGGCCGATTATGCTCCATTGATTTGCGGATTGAATTGGGCGGCGCTTTAGGCGGCACGCGCGAAAAGGGCAAGCGGTAGACCAGTGCTTCCGCGAAAGCAGGAGGCGCTGGTCTACGGACCCTCGATCCATTTCCCGCGCTCATCCTGCTTCCAATAGGAAAGATCGGCATCTTCCCTTCCCTTGAGCGCGCGCCAGGCGGTACGGGCATCGCCGATGCGGTTGTCGTCGAAGAAATAAAAGATACGCTCGAACGCCAGCGCTTCATCACGCCACTGGCCATCCGCCAACGCGATATTGGCCGCGCCGTTTGTCGGCTCGGGCTCCTCCGATATCAGAACAGGCTGATCGCCCCCCTCCCGTCCGTGAGGCAGGAAGGAAACCGGGTCATAAGTCCAGAGCAACGCATCCAGGCTTTCGGCGAGATCGCTGGCCGCGACGATGAGCAGGCGCCCGCCTTCCGACAGCACGCGCTCGCAGATGCGGGGCAGCGCCCGCTCCAACGGCATAGCCGTCAAATGATAGAAGCCGATCCGCATCGGCCGGTTGCCTCAGCCCTCGTGATTGTCGGCGATGAAGCGGTCGAACAAGGCGACGCCGAAGCCCGTCGCGCCCTTGTCATACAAGGTACCGGGTTTATTCGCCCACACCACGCCGGCAATGTCGAGATGCGCCCATTTGACGCCGTCATCGACAAAGCGTTGAAGAAACTGGGCGGCGGTGATCGATCCGCCTTCCCGGGGGCCGACATTCTTCACGTCGGCGATTGGGCTATCGATCAGCTTGTCATACGCCGCGCCGAGCGGTTGGCGCCACACTTTATCGCCGGTCTTCAAACCCGCGTCGGCAAGCTGCACGGCAAGCCCGTCGTCGTTGGTGAACATGCCGGCAAATTCATGACCCAGAGAAACGACCATCGCGCCGGTCAACGTGGCGATATCCACAAGTATCTCGGGCTTAAACTCCCGCTGCGCCCAGGTCATCGCATCACAGAGGACGAGACGCCCCTCCGCGTCGGTGTTGATGACCTCGATCGTCTGGCCCGACATGGACGTGACCACGTCGCCCGGCCTCTGCGCCTTGCCATCGGGCATATTCTCGACGAGGCCGCAAAGGCCGACGACGTTCGCCTTCGCCTTGCGCGCGGCAAGGGCCTTCATCGCACCCGCGACAGCGCCCGCGCCGCCCATATCCCATTTCATCGTCTCCATGCCCGCCGCCGGCTTGATCGAAATGCCGCCGGTATCAAAGGTGACTCCCTTGCCGATGAGAACGACGGGTTTCTTGCCCGGCGTACCGCCATTCCAGCGCATGACGAGCAGCCGAGGCGGCTTGGCCGAGCCCAGCGACACGCCGAGAAGGGCGTTCATGCCGAGGTCCGCCATCTGCTTCTCATCGAGCACTTCGATTTCGATTCCCAGGCCATCGATCGCCTGACGGCAGCGTTCGATGAAGGTTTCGGGGTAAATGATATTTGCCGGTTCGGTAACGAGCTCGCGGGCCAGCGCGAGGCCGCCATAGAGCGCGTCCTTCGCCGCCCATTTCTCCTCCGCATCGCTGCCGCCGCCGACGATGACGATCTCTTCCAGCGTGGGTTTGGCCTTATCGGAAAGCTTCGTGCGGTAGATATCGTAGCGCCAGGATCGCGCCGCCGCGCCGAAGCCGATGCGGGCCGCTTCATCGCCGGTCGCGTCGAGACCGGTCAGGTCGACGACCAGCTTCTTCTCGCCGGAGGTTAGCAGATGCGCCGCCAACGCGCCGCCGACCCGTTCAAACAGCGCTTCATCGTCGCGCTTCGTCCCAAGGCCGACGAGCAGCAGGCGGCGGGCGGTTTCGCCCTCGAGGATGAAGGATTCCGCGATCGCGCCCGTCTCCCGCTCGAAGCGCTGCGCCTCAGCCGCGCGGGCGGCCAACGTACGCGCCGCTTCGTCGAACTGGCTCAGGCGATCGGCGAGCATGTCTTCCCCCCGCACCGGCAAGGCAAGGGCAAACGGGCCCGACGGACGCGCGGCGGCAAATGTGACCTTCATCGGATGCGGAACTCCTGCACTGTGACTCTATTCGCCGTTCAGATAGGGCGTTGATCGCCCGCTGGCAAAGCCGAACGGACAAAAGACCCGAATGTCCGAGATATTAAGCCGCACGCGCGAGATGCACAGCCGGTTGCAAGCGCCCCCCGATCCGCCTTAAGGGCGAAGAACCGCCGGCGCGCGGTCCAAATGCGGGAATAATGTGAAGATTTTCCACCTCCTTTGCCGGGCCGCCATCCCTCTCCTCCTCCCCGCTGCCGCCATGGCCGCGCAGGGCCAGGACGCGACGGGGACGGAAGAGGCGCGTCAGGTCCGCTTCAGCGCCGCGCAGCTCGCTTACGACACCAATACGGAAATCGTGACCGCATCGGGCGATGTGCGGATGAGCAGCGAAGGCAACAATCTGCGCGCCGAGCAGGTGGTCTGGAACCGCAATACGGGCGCGGTGCAGGCGGTCGGCAACGTCCGGCTCGTCACGCCGGAGGGCGATCGCGTCTATGGCGACACGGTCGAGGTGACCGACGATCTGCGCGACGCGGTGATCGACAATCTGCTGCTCGTACTCGAAGAAGGTGGCCGTCTCGCCGCCAATCGCGCGACCCGCGAAGACGGAATCGTCACACTCTATGAGGCGGCCTATTCGCCATGCGCGGTGCTGAGCGAGAATGGCTGCCCGAAAGAGCCGACCTGGCGGATTACGGCGGTGAAGGTCGTCTACGATCCCGGCCGGGAGCGGATCAAATATGAAGATGCGACGCTCAACCTGTTCGGCGCGCCGATCATCGGACTCCCCGGCTTCTCGCATCCGGCCGGAACCGGGGGCGGCAGCGGCCTCCTATTTCCCGACATCCGCATCGATCGCAACAACGGGTTCGAAATCGCCCTTCCTTATTACATGAAGCTGGCGCCGAACCGCGACCTCACGCTGACGCCGCACGTCTATTCCGAAGTGCTGCCGATGGCCGAGGCGGAATATCGAGCGCTGACCCCTTCGGGCGCGTATCGCGTGCGCGGCTTCGCGACTTACGGGTCGCGCACCGAGATCGGACACAATGTCGCTTCGGAACGGGAAAAAGGTTTCCGCGCCTATATCGAGGGCAATGGCAAGTTTCAGATCGACCCGCGCTGGAGCATCACCGCGTCGGGCCGTTACGTCACCGATCCGACCTTCCTGCGCCGTTACGATATTTCGAACGACGACCGGCTGCGGAGCCTGATCAATGCCGAGCGGATCGGCGAGAACAGCTATATCTCGATCGCCGGCTGGGCCTTTCAGGGCCTCCGTGCAACCGACGCCGCGGGCCAGCAACCTTTCGCCCTTCCTGCCATCGACGCGCGCTGGCGCCTCGCCGACCCCTATCTTGGCGGGCGGATCGAAGTGCAGGCGAACAGCCTCGCCATCCTGCGCACCGAAGGACAGGATACGCAGCGCGCCTTTGCGGGCGTCCGCTGGGACCGGCGGCTGATCACATCCTGGGGTCAAGAACTGACGCTTACCGCTTATGCGCGCGGCGACCTTTATCACGCGAACGATACGGCGCTGACCCAAACGCCGCTTTATCGCGGCGAGGAAGGCTGGAACGGGCGCGCCATCGCGGCTCTCGCGGCGGACCTGCAATGGCCGCTGATCGGGAGCCTTTTCGGCGGCACCCAGCGCCTGACGCCGCGCGTGCAGATCATCGCATCGCCCGCCACCGGCAATCTCGCCATTCCGAACGAGGACGCGCGGGCGGTGGATCTTGAGGATTCCAACCTTTTCGCGCTCAATCGTTTCCCAGGTTACGACCGCTGGGAAGATGGGGCGCGGATCACCTACGGCGCCGACTGGAATCTCGACCTGCCGGGCGTGCAGATCCGTACCACCGCCGGACAGAGCTTCCGGCTCGACGATCGTCCGAACATTCTGCCGGAAGGCACTGGGTTGTCGGACAAATTTTCCGACTATGTCGGCCGGTCGGACGTCAAGATCGGGCGCAAGATCAGCCTGGTTCACCGCTTCCGTCTCGACAAGGACAATCTGGCGGTCCGCCGGAACGAGGTCGACGCCATATTCGGCGGGCGGCAGACCTATGCGACCATCGGCTATCTCCGCCTCAACCGGGATATCGGCCCGACTCTGGAGGATTTGCGCGATCGGGAGGAGGTCCGCGCTGGAGGACGAGTCAAAATCGCCAATTACTGGTCCATCTTCGGCTCGGCGGTCATCGATCTGACCAATGCCGACGAGGATATGCTGTCGAGCGCGGACGGCTTCGAGCCGGTGCGGCACCGCCTCGGCATCGCTTATGACGACGATTGCCTGTCCCTCGGCGTCACCTGGCGGCGCGATTATGCGGCATCGGGGGACATTTCGCGGGGCGACAGTTTCCTGTTCCGGGTGGCGCTCAAGAATTTGGGACGCTAAGCTGGTGTTCAGCAACGTTGCGGCACAGTCGCGATCCGCATAGATTTTGGAGGAATGATGAAGCTCGCTCGTTTTCGCGGAGCTGCTCTTATGCTGACCGGCTCGCTCCTCGCGGCGGCCGCCTTGGCGCAGAACGCGCCGCAGAGCCCCGCGCCCTCGAACCTCGACATTCCGGCCAATCCGCAATTTTTCGGGGATGCCGATCCGTCCGTCCGCAAGGCGACGGCGCTGGTGAACAATGAAATCATCACCGGCACCGACATCGACCACCGCATGGCGCTGGTGCTGATGGCCAATCAGGGCCGCCAGATTTCACCGCAGGACATGCAGCGCCTTCGCGCCCAGACCCTGCGCAATCTCGTCGATGAATCGCTGCAGATCCAGGCGGCCCAGGCGGCGGAGATCGAGGTGAAGGATGCCGACATCAATCGTTATTACGAGCGCTATGCGGCCAGCATGCAGCAAACGGGCGAACAAATGTCGCGCTATCTGGCCGCGAACGGCTCTTCCGCCGCGTCGGTAAAGCGCCAGATCAAGGCCGAAATCGCCTGGACGCGCCTTCAAGGCCGCGAAATCGAGCCGTTCGTGAACGTCAGCGAGGACGAGGTCCGGGCGATTATCGACCGCCTGAACGCGTCCAAGGGCCAGACCGAATATAGCGTTTCGGAAATCTATCTGCCCGCTACGCCGCAAACCGAGGCCCAGGTTCAGGAACAGGCGAACGCCCTCGCGGCCCAGATCGCGCAAGGCGCTGCCTCCTTCGAAGTGGCCGCCAATCGCCTCTCCCAGGCTTCGACCGCGGCGCGCGGCGGCGACCTGGGCTGGGTGAAGGCCGATCAGCTTCCCGCCGAACTGACCGAGGCTGTCCGCAGCCTTCCGGTCGGCCAGATCAGCCGTCCAATCAAGGTCGCCGGCGGCTATTCGATCATTCGCGTCAGCGATTCCCGCCAAGTGCTGACCAGCGATCCGCGCGATGCCACATTGAGCCTCCTTCAGCTGTCGCTCGCTTTCCCTGCGGGTACGACGCGCGATCAGGCGAGCGGCAAGGTCGCCCAGCTGGCTCAGGCGACCCAGTCGATGGGCGGTTGCGGCGGTGCCGCAGCGGCGGCCCAGCGTCTCGGCGCCGAACTCGTATCTAACGACACGACGCGCGTGCGCGATCTCCCGCCCGCGCTTCAGGATATGATCCTGAAACTCGATATCGGCCAGGCGACGACCCCGTTCGGATCGGTCGAAGACGGCGTCCGAGTCCTCGTGCTGTGCGGCCGCGACGATCCGGAGCAGGCGGCGACACCCTCCTTCGATCAGGTCTATGCGCAGCTGAACGAGCAGCGCGTCAACCTTCGCGCTCAACGCTATCTTCGCGACCTGCGTCGCGACGCCGTCGTCGAGTATCGGTAACCCGGCGATGACCCTGCCGCTGGCGGTTTCCCTGGGCGATCCGGCGGGCATTGGTCCCGAAGTGATCGCCAAGGCATGGGAAAGGCGAAAGGCGGACGCTGTTCCGCCTTTTTTCGCGGTCGGGAATTGCCTTGCGGTGAAAGCGGTATGGGATGGCCCGGTACACATTATTGCGGATCCCGCCGAAGCCATCGCTTGCTTCGATCAGGCCCTGCCGATGCTCCGTGTCGACGGTGCAGGCGGCGTCGTTCCGGGCCAGCCGGACTTCGATGGGGCGCATAGCGCGCTCGACGCCCTTGAGCTTGCCGTCGGCCTGACGCGAACCGGATCGGCCTCGGGGCTTGTCACTGGGCCCGTATCGAAAGCGCAGCTCTATCAAATCGGTTTCACTCACCCGGGGCAGACGGAGTTCGTCGCCGAACGCTGCGGCGTGTCCGGGGATCTGATCGCGATGATGCTGGTCGGTCCCACATTGCGAACCGTGCCGGTGACGACACATATCGCATTGCAGGACGTTCCGGCCGCGCTCACAGCCGACCTTATCGCCAACAAGGGGCGAGCCGCTGCGCGCGGCTTGAAACGGCAGTTTGGAATCGACCGGCCCCGCATCGCCGTCGCGGGCCTCAATCCCCATGCAGGGGAGAATGGCGCCCTGGGCCGCGAGGAAATCGACGTCATCGGACCGGCAATCGAACGGTTGCGCGAGGAAGGGTTCGATGTCGCCGGCCCCTTGGCGGCCGACACGATGTTTCATGAGCGCGCCCGCGCGGCATATGACGCCGCGCTCTGCATGTACCACGATCAGGCGCTGATCCCGCTGAAGGCCCTGCATTTCGACGAGGGCGTGAACATGACCCTGGGATTGCCGATCGTGCGGACATCGCCGGATCACGGCACGGCCTTCCATCTCGCCGGGCGCAATGAAGCCGAGCCGGGCGCAATGATCGCGGCTCTCAAGACCGCCGCAGCCGCCGCTCGGCGCATCGCCGAGGCGTGAAACCCCTTCCCCCGCTCCGCGAAGTCATAGCAGCGCATGGCCTCAACGCGTCCAAGGCACTGGGTCAGAATTTCCTGTTGGACGAACAATTGCTCGACAGAATCGCGCGCATTCCCGGCCCGCTCGCTGGGGAGCGCGTCTATGAAGTCGGGCCCGGCCCCGGCGGCCTGACGCGGGCCCTGCTTCGCGCGGGCGGCGAGGTCGTCGCCGTCGAGCGCGACCGGCGCTGCCTGCCCGCCTTGGCCGATGTGAATGCCGCATCAGATGGACGCCTCACCCTGATCGAGGGCGATGCCATGGCCATCGATGAGGAAGCGGTCGTGGGGCGCGGGGCGCATATCGCATCGAACCTCCCCTATAATGTCGGCACCGCTTTGCTCGTTCGTTGGCTAAGCGGCGAATCTTGGCCGCCTTTCTGGAAGTCGCTGACCCTGATGTTCCAGCTTGAGGTTGCGGAAAGGATCGTCGCGAAGCCCGGCACGAGCGCTTATGGCCGCCTTGCGGTCCTGGCCCAATGGCGGAGCGAGGCGAAACTCGCGATGAAGGTGCATCGATCCGCCTTCGTACCCCCGCCCAAAGTGATGTCGGCGGTCGTTCACCTGACGCCCAAGGACGCTCCGGAAGGGGTGTCGGCGGCCATTCTCGAGCGCATTACCGCCGCGGCGTTCGGGCAACGCCGCAAGATGCTGCGCCGGAGCCTTCAGGCGTTGCCGGGGGCTGTCGAGGCGCTGGAACGGCTCGGCATCGACCCCGAACGGCGCGCGGAGACGCTGTCGGTCGACGATTTCGTCAATCTGGCGAGAATGCTCGGCAGTTAAGTTCCGAACCTAATTCGTTTTAGCCTTGTCGCCGGTCTTCGCTTCCGCCGTCACCACGGCAGGCGGCGGCCCCTTGGCAATAGCGGCGGCGAGCGTCGCGGCCTGCGGACACGGATCCTTGCAGACGGCGCGGATCTTATCGAGATTCTGCCTTGCGCGCTCAACGGCTCCCCGTTCGACCATCGCCGCTCCCTGCCCAGCCAGCGCGGTCACGTCATTGGGTTCGATCGCCAGCGCCTCGGCATAAAAAGCGATCGCCTTGCCCGGCATGCCCTGCCCCTGCGCGGCACGGGCCAGGCCGATATAAGCAGCGCGGTTGCGCGGATCGACGGCGAGCGCGGTTTCGAACGAATCCGACGCCTTGGCGTAATCGCCGGAAGCCACCAGCGCTTCACCCTGACGAGTCAGCGCCACGGATTGCGTATTGATCTGCGCGCTCATCTGCTGCTGACTTGTCCCCGCGCTGCCGATGGTCGCGGCGGCAATGGAAAAGGTAATGGCGATCGGCAACAGGCGCATCAGTGTCTCCATGGCTTTCAAAGCCTTTATCACGGGGCGCGCCACCGCGCGACGAAAAAGCCATCCGTGCCGTCATGGCCGGGCGTCAGGACCGTCCCCGCTCCTGCGGGCCGCCCCGCCTCGATGGCAGGCCTTTCCGATATGAAAGCTGAACGGCGCGCGGCGAAAGCCTCCGCCTGGCCCCGTCCTTCTTCCGCCAGTAGCGAGCAGACGGCGTAGACCAAATGCCCGCCGGGCCGGACGAGCGCGGCGCCGATGTCGAGCAGATGCGCTTGCGTCGCGGCAAGCCGGGCGAGCCGCTTCGAAGTCAGGCGCCAGCGCGTCTCCGGATTGCGCCGCCACGTTCCGGTGCCGGAACAAGGCGCGTCGATCAGGACCAGGTCGGCGGCGCCATGAAGATCGCCGAGCGCCTCAAGCTCCTTGCCGGGATCGAGAAGCCGGATTTCGACAATGGACGCCCCCGCCCGCTCCACCCTCGGCGCGATGCGGGACAAACGTGCGCGGTCTACGTCGGCGGCAATGATGCGGCCGCTATTCGCCATGTCTGCGGCCAGCGCGAGCGTCTTTCCTCCAGCACCGGCGCAGAGGTCCACGACGGTCATCCCTGGCCGTGCGGCGCAGGCGAGCGACAGAAGCTGGCTGCCCTCGTCCTGGATCTCGACGAGGCCGCTCGCCCACCCCACCGTTTGCTCGACCGCAAATCCTTCCGGAAGGCGGAGACCGACGGGAGAATGGGGAAGCGGCGCCGCCTCGGGGAAATCGCTCCGCGCGTCCTGCACCGTTCCTTTCAGTCGGTTCACCCGCACATCGAGCGGTGCCCGTTCCAGCAGCGCGGGCCATTCATCCGCGGTCACGAGTGGATCCAGCCGCCCCTGCAGCCATTGCGGAACGAGCCCCGCTTCCGCGCCCGCTTCGCCCGAAGCGATGGGCGCGGGTCCGTGCGGCGAGCCGTCAAACAGGGTTATGAGCGCGTCATCGTCATGTGCCAGGCCGATCAGGGCCGCGCGGCCGCTTTCGGGCCGCTCCGCACTTCTGCGAATGGCGCGATAGACGAGGTCGCGCACCGCCCGCCGATCCTTCGAACCCGCATAGCGCCGGTCCTTGAAATAGCGGGCGATCAATGTGTCGGCCGCCGCGCCGCCGGAACGGGCAGCATCGATCACCTGGTCCAGTATTTCGACAGCCGCCTGGACGCGCGCCGCGGGCGTCACTTAGCGCGTCGGATAATTGGGTGCCTCGCGGGTGATCGTCACGTCGTGGACGTGGCTTTCGCGAAGGCCCGCATTGGTGATGCGCACGAACTGCGCGCGCTGCTGGAAGTCGCCGATGGTCGCGGCGCCGGTATAGCCCATCGCCGCCTTCACGCCGCCGACCAGCTGGTGGATCACCTCGCGCACGGGGCCGCGATAGGGCACCTGTCCCTCGATCCCCTCCGGCACCAGCTTCAGCTGATCCTTGATATCCTGCTGGAAATAACGGTCGGCAGAGCCCCGCGCCATCGCGCCGACCGATCCCATGCCGCGATAGGATTTGTAGGTGCGGCCCTGATAGAGGAAGGTCTCGCCCGGCGCTTCCTCCGTACCCGCGAGCAGGGATCCGACCATCACGCAGGACGCGCCCGCCGCGATCGCCTTGGCGATGTCGCCGCTGGTGCGGAGGCCGCCGTCCCCGATTACCGGCGTGCCGCTCTTCGCAGCTTCATTGGCCGCGTCCAAGATGGCGGTCAGCTGAGGCACGCCGACGCCCGCCACGACGCGGGTAGTGCAGATGGAGCCCGGCCCGATGCCGACCTTCACCGCGTCCGCGCCCGCGCCGATCAACGCCTTCGTCGCTTCGGCGGTCGCCACATTTCCGGCAACGACCTGAACGGCGTTCGAAATGCGCTTGATCCGCTCGACCGCCTTCGCGACGTCGGCATTATGCCCGTGGGCGGTATCGATGATGATGAGGTCGCATTCGGCGTCGATCAGCGCCTCGCTGCGTTCGAAACCTTTGTCGCCGACCGTCGTCGCCGCGGCGACGCGCAGACGGCCGGAGCTGTCCTTGGTCGCTTCGGGATAGGTGACGGCCTTCTCGATATCCTTGACGGTGATGAGGCCGATGCAGCGGCGGCTATCGTCCACCACCAGCAACTTCTCGATCCGGCGCTGGTGAAGAAGGTGCCGCGCCTCTTCCTGGGTCACGCCGGGGCCGACGGTGACGAGATCGTCCTTCGTCATCAGCTCCGACACCGGCTGGTTCGGATTGCCCGCGAAGCGCACGTCGCGGTTGGTGAGGATGCCGACGAGCCGTCCATTGGCCTCGGTCACCGGAATGCCGGAGATCTTGTGCTTCTGCATCAGCTCCAGCGCGTCGGCCAGCGTCTGGTCGGGCGTCATGGTGATGGGATTGACGACCATGCCGCTTTCGTAGCGCTTTACGGCACGGACCGCCGCTGCCTGCTCCGCCACGTCGAGATTGCGGTGGAGGACGCCGAGCCCGCCGAGCTGCGCCATGGCGATGGCCATATTGGCCTCCGTCACCGTATCCATCGCCGAAGACAGGATCGGGATATTGAGCCGGATATCCTTCGTCACTGCCGTCGACGTGTCGGCCATGCTCGGCAGCACGCTCGATTCCAGCGGCCTCAAGAGCACGTCGTCGAAGGTGAGGCCGAGGGTGATGTCCATGATCGTTGTTTTCCGTGCTGGGGTTGCGTGGCTCTATAGGGATGGCGGGCGGCGGTTTCTAGGGCGACGGCAGGCGCGACGGATCGGCCAGCGCCCGCGCGAGCGCGACGTGAAGATTGGCGTCCTCCACCGCGCCCTCGAGCTCGGTCGCATGCGCAATGTCGTCGTCAGGCTTGTGGTACGTGCCGCCAAGGTAGGAACGCAGCAGGTTCATGTCGCTGATCGAACCGGTCGCCATGATCGTGGGCACGCCGCGCTTGGCGAGCGCCCAGCCGTCCTGGCGGGTGATCATGACGTTCGCTTCGGTATCGGTGTCGATCTTGCGGCCGATCTTGCGCGCTTCTTCATCCACCACCTTGTCGATGGCGGGGTGGTTGCCGCGCCCGAGGATGGCGACGGGAAGACCCGCCGGACCGATGGCCGTGGTGTCGAGGTTGAGTGCCGCGACGATCCTCTCCTTTGCCACAGGCGGCGCCGCGCCCAGCGCATCGGCGCCCAGCAGGCCCATTTCCTCCGCCGTGGTTGCGATGAAATAGATGCTGCGGTCCGGGCGCGGTCCGGCGGCGATCCGGCGCGCGGTCTCGAGGAGGATGGCGGTGCCGCTCGCATTGTCGACGGCGCCGTTGCAGATGCGATCCGCGGCGCCTTCCGGGCGGCAGATGCCAAGATGATCCCAGTGCGACAGGAAAATCACCGCCTCATCCGCCCGGCCGCTACCGGGCACCTTGGCGACGATGTTCGCCGTGTCGAGGGGGCGAACCCCCGTATTGAGGTTGAGCGAAACGTCGGCCTTGACCTTTACTGCCCTAAAGCCAGGCGCGGCAGCCTGGCTGCGCAGCGCATCGAGACTGAGGCCAGCCATGCCGAGCAGGGCGCCCGCCTCGGCAGAGGACAGGATGCCTTCCGCAATGGGAGACGAGCCGAGGATATAAGCTTCGTCCTCCAGCCAATAAGCGCGATATTTGGCCCAATCCTCCTTCGCCGTCAGGATGCTCACGACCCCGACCGCACCACGCGCCGCGAGCGCGGCCGTGTCGAGGCGCCGGCGATTGGCGGGCACCGGACCCTGAAGCGTCAGCAGGACCGCACCCTTGAGGTCGCGCCCGTCCAACTCCTCGGCTGTGCCGTGCCCGGCGAAGATGACCGGCGCGCGGTCGAAGCCGATCTTGCTCTGGCGGCCCAGCCAGGCGATGCCGCCGTCGAGCATCGTCGCCTTGCGCCCCGCCCGCCAAGTCGCGGTGAAACTCTCCAGATGCCGCTCGACGATGTCGACCGGCTGCCGCCACAATCCGTGCGCGGCGCCGGGCTGCAGCCCCATCCGCGCGAAGGCGGCGATCAGATAGGCTTCGGTACGTTTGCCCCCGGCGGTACCGGGCTTGCGCCCTTCATAGCTGTCGTCGGCGAGCACCTTCATATGGCTCAGCAAGTCGGCGGCCGTGATCGGCTGTGCATGGGCGGAAAAAGGTGCGGCGAGAAGAAGCGGCAGGATGGCCGCGAACGTCGGCTTGAACATGCGGGTGCTTAGGACCGGAAGCCCCTGCTTGGCAAGGGTCAGCGCCGCGCCTTTGCCAGCACGGCGCGGGCCTGGACGACATGCATCGATTCGATCATCCGCCCCTCATGCCGTTCGGCCCCGCCGGTCGCGGCGGCAATCAGCCTGTCTGCCGCTGCGATCTCCGCGTCGCTCGGCCCGAAAAACCGGTTGGCCGCGTCGATCTGGTTGGGATGGATGACCGACTTGCCATCGAAGCCATAGGCTCGCCCTTCCAGGCATTCGGCCGCCATGCCGTCGGCATCGTCAAGGCCGTTGAACACACCATCGAACGCCGCCACGCCTTGTGCGCGCGCGGCAAGGACGATGGATTGCAAGGCGTGCACAAGCCCGGATCGCCCGCCGCCCGCCGGAAGGCCGAGATCGGCGGACAGATCGTTGGTGCCCGCGATCAACCCGGCGGTGTGGGCCGCAATCTCCCGCGCGGCGAGTACGCCCGCCGCCGTCTCGATCATCGCCAGCACCGGCTTTTGCGATAGAGAGGCTGCATCCTGCACCTTTTTCGCGGTTTCGGCTTTCGGAAGCACGACGAAATCCGCCCCGCTCGCGCGGACCGCAACGGCATCTTCGCCGAAATGATGACCGATATCGGCGTTGACGCGTATCGCGACCAATTTGCCGCCAAATCCTTGCCGGGCCGCCTCGACAGCGGCAATGCGCGCGCTTTCCTTATCCTCCTCCTTAACGGCGTCTTCAAGATCCAGGATGATGAGATCGGCGGGCAGACCCCGCGCTTTTTCGATCGCGCGCGGATTGGACGCGGGGAGAAAGAGGAGTGAACGGCAGAGGCGGAGCGGCTGCATCTCTTGTCCTTTCGATTCCGCTTGGAAAGCGAGCCTTTCGGACCCATCATAGGCCGATTTTGAATTGGGGAGGAAGGCCATGGAAATCACGGCGATGTTCTTTGTGCTGCTGCTGGTGCTCATCTATCTGATGGCGAGCATCAAGATCGTGCGGCAAGGCTATCAATATACGATCGAGCATTTCGGCCGCTTCACCAGCGTCGCGGCGCCAGGCTTCAATTTCTACCCTGCCTTTTTCTATCGCGTCGGCCGCAAGATCAACATGATGGAACAGGTTCTTGATATTCCGGGGCAAGAGATCATCACCAAGGACAATGCGATGATTTCGACCGACGGCGTCGTGTTCTTCCAGGTGCTGGAGGCAGCCAAGGCCGCTTACGAAGTGTCCGACCTCTACGTCGCGATCATGCAGCTGACGACGACGAATCTGCGCACCGTCATGGGCTCGATGGACCTCGATGAAACCCTGTCGAAGCGCGATGAGATCAACGCCCGCCTGCTCGCGGTTGTCGATCAGGCGACCGAGGCTTGGGGCGTCAAGATCACCCGCGTCGAAATCAAGGACATTCGCCCGCCCGCCGATATCGTTAACGCGATGGGCCGCCAGATGAAGGCGGAGCGGGAAAAACGCGCATCGATCCTGGAAGCCGAAGGTTCGCGGGCGTCGGAAATCCTTCGCGCGGAAGGCCAGAAGCAATCGCAGATCCTTGAGGCGGAGGGCCGCCGCGAAGCCGCCTTTCGCGACGCCGAGGCCCGCGAGCGCGCCGCCGAAGCCGAAGCCAAGGCGACGCAAATGGTGTCGGACGCGATCTCCGGGGGCAACACCCAGGCGATCAACTACTTCATCGCGCAGAAATATGTCGACGCGGTCAGCCAATTCGCGACATCGCCCAATGCGAAGACGATCCTGTTCCCGGTCGAGGCCACGCAGTTGATCGGCACTCTGGGCGGCATCGGCGAGTTGGCCCGCGATGCACTTGGTAAAGGCGCGTCTGAAGCGCCCGCGCCTTCCCCTGCCCCGCCGGCGCGGCGCAAGGGGCCATTCGAAGGTCCGGCTGAATGAACGGCTTCGATCTCGATCCCGAATGGTGGTGGCTGATCGGTGCCGCCATTCTGGGCATCGCCGAGATTTTGATGCCCGGCGTGTTCCTCATCTGGCTGGCAGCGGCGGCGGCGGTCACCGGATTCGCCGCCTTGCTCGGCATCCCGCTCGCCTTTCAGTTCGGCCTGTTCGCTCTCCTTTCCATCGCCGCCGTCACCTTTGGCCGTCGCTGGTATGCGGATCATCCCGTGGCGAGCAGCGACCCCCTCCTCAACGACCGCGCTGCGCGGCTAGTGGGCGAAACGGTGTTGGTCGTGACCGCGATCGAGGGCGGCCAGGGCCGGGTGAAGGTGGGTGATGGGGTGTGGAACGCCAGGGGCCTCGAAACGCCTGCTGGAGCCCATGTCCGCGTCACCGGTACCAAAAGCGGGTGCCTGATCGTAGAGCCGATCGCGGCGCTTCCACCTTCCAACTGACCTTTGCTTGCCCGCAGATCACGGCCACGGCTGCAAATCGGGCCCCACCCGAGCTAAGCGGGCTTCCACCGAAAATAAGCGCTCCCTGCTGTAGAAACGGAGCGGCCAACCGCGCTGCCCCTCGTCGGCCAGCAACAGGCCGTTCACTCTTCCGGACAGACCGCCTTCCTCCGTCCGCGCCAGGTAGCGGCGGACTCCGCGAATGAAGCATTGGGTGATGGTTTCGTGATAGCCCTGGGTCTCATCGTTCACGCCGCCGACACTTTCGTTGAAGCGGCGGATGATCCCGGGCAGGTCGTTTTCAGGCTGGATATCCGGGCGCTCGACAATGATCCAAAGGCAGGCGGCGAGATGGGCCTCATGCGTCCATTCGGGACGCGTCAGGGTACAGTTCACCAGGCCGTTGCCGATGTGACGAACCGCATCGTCGCCGGTGAACAATCTTGGCGCATAGTCCTTGGTCATTCCACTTCCCAAAACAAAAGCGCGCCGGCCGCTCTGGCCGACGCGCCTGTTAAAAGTTTGGCTGTATCGCGTCAGGCGGCGGTCGGTGCGGACTCCCGGACGCCTTGGTCGACATGGGCTTCGAACTTGGAAAAATTGTCGATGAAGAGCTGGACGAGCTTCTTCGCCGTCGCGTCATATTCGGCCTTGTCGGCCCAAGTGTCGCGCGGATTGAGGATGGCGCCGTCGACGCCCGGGACGCTGACCGGCACGTCGAAGCCGAAATAGGGATCCTTGCGGAATTCGACATTCTTGAGGCTGCCGTCGAGGGCGGCGTTCAGCAGAGCGCGGGTCGCCTTGATCGGCATGCGCTTGCCGACGCCGTACTTGCCGCCGGTCCAGCCGGTGTTGACGAGCCAGCAATCGACATTGCCCTTGGCGATCCGCTCTTTCAGCAGATTGCCGTAGACGCTCGGATGGCGCGGCATGAAAGGCGCGCCGAAGCAGGTGGAGAAAGTGGCTTCGGGCTCGGTGACGCCGATCTCGGTGCCCGCGACCTTGGCGGTGTAGCCCGAAAGGAAGTGGTACATGGCCTGATCCGGGGTCAGCTTCGCGATCGGGGGCAGGACGCCGAACGCATCGGCGGTAAGCATCACGATGTTGCGCGGAACGGGGCCCAAGTTTTCCTTCGACGCATTGGGAATGAAGTCTATCGGATAAGCGCCGCGGGTGTTTTCCGCGAGGCTGTTGTCGTCGAGATCGAGTTCGCGTGTGTCGGGATCGATCACGACATTCTCAAGGACGGTGCCGAAGCGGCGCGTCGTCGCGTAAATTTCGGGTTCGGCTTCCTCGGACAGGCGGATCATCTTCGCATAGCAGCCGCCTTCGAAATTGAAGACGTTGGTGTCCGACCAGCCATGCTCGTCATCGCCGATGAGGGTGCGGCTGGCATCGGCGGAAAGCGTCGTCTTGCCGGTGCCGGACAGGCCGAAGAAGACGGCGGTGTCGCCATTGGGGCCGATATTGGCCGAGCAGTGCATCGGCATGACGCCGTCCACCGGCAGGAGATAATTGAGGACGCCGAAGACCGACTTCTTCATCTCGCCCGCATATTGCGTGCCGCCGATGAGGATCAGCCTTTCGGTGAGGCTGACGGCGATCACCGTTTCGCCGCGGCAGCCGTGGCGGGCCGGATCGGCCTTGAAGCTCGGCAGGTCGATGATCGTGAATTCCGGCGTGAAGCCTTCCAGCTCAGCCGCTTCCGGACGCACGAGCATCGTGCGGATGAACTGGTTGTGCCATGCAAGCTCGTTGATCACGCGGACGCGGACGCGGTGTTCGGGCTGCGAACCGCCGAAGAGATCGGCGACAAAGAGGGTGTCCTTTTCAGCGACGCAGGCAAGAAAATCGGCTTTCAACGCGGCGAAATGCTCTGGCGTCATCGAGGCGTTATTGTCCCACCAGATGGTGCTTTCGGTCTCCGAGTCGCGGACGATGAACTTGTCCTTGGCGGATCGGCCGGTGTGCTTGCCGGTCGCGACGACCAGCGGGCCGTCCTTGGCGAGCATCCCCTCGCCCCGCTTCACGGCTTGCTCGACCAGCGCCGCAGGGAGCAGGTTCCAGTGAATTTCGGCCTTCGTAACAATGCCTTGTTCGGCAAGCCCAGAATGAGGCACGCGCTTCGCCACGACGATTTCTCCTAATGTTCCTGCGGCGGGCGGGTGCCTCCGCAAATTTTTTCAAGGCGCATATAGGAGGGAATAAGCGGCGTCAAAGGGAACGGATTTTTACGGTTTTTACGCCTGCGGCGTCCTGCGCGGGCGGTTGCCGCTGGCACGCCTATTCATTAAGACCGAAGCTCATGAGAGCGGAGGCGTCCCCATGTCGAAAGTGATCGCGCTTGTCGACGACGATCGGAACATCCTGACCTCCGTTTCCATCGCGCTTCAGGCCGAAGGCTTCACAACCCGTCTCTATTCGGATGGCGAAGCGGCATTAAAGGCTTTTGCCGACAATCCTCCCGATCTTGCCGTGCTGGACGTGAAGATGCCGAAAATGGACGGCATGGAATTGCTGCGCCGCCTGCGCGAGAAGAGCGAGCTTCCCGTCATCTTCCTCACGTCCAAGGACGACGAGCTGGACGAGGCGCTGGGCCTCGCCATGGGGGCCGACGACTATATCGCCAAGCCCTTTTCCCAGCGCCTCCTCATTGCCCGCATCCGCGCCATTCTTCGCCGCAGCGAGGCACGGCGAACATCCGATGAGGAGGCGGCGCCGGAGCCTGCGCAGATCGTCCGCGGCCGCCTCACAATGGATCCGGCCCGCCACCGCGTGTCATGGAACGGCCGGAATGTCACCCTGACGGTAACGGAATTCATGATCCTCGAGGCGCTCGCGCAGCGGCCTGGCGTGGTCAAGTCGCGCAACCAGCTGATGGATGTCGCCTATCAGGAGGACATCTATGTCGATGACCGGACGATCGACAGCCATATCAAGCGTTTGCGCCGCAAATTCCGGGCGATCGACGACGATTTTTCCGCGATCGAGACACTTTACGGCGTAGGCTATCGCTTTGCCGAGGAGTGACGACCTTTCCGTTCGCTGGTCCGGCCGTCTATCGATCAAGCGCCGGATCCTGGCGGTCAACATTTTTGCGCTCGCTATCCTGGCGGGCAGTCTTTTCTACCTCGACAGCTTCCGCGGCCGCATCCTTTCGACGCGCCTTGCGCAAGTGGAAACCGAGGTCGAGATGATCGCGACCGCCGTAGCGGCGGTGCCGGGTAGCGAGCGTCAGGCCCTCCTCGCCGCGCTTGGCCGCAAGTCCGGGACGCGGCTGCGCCTTTACGGCCGGGAAGGCAAGGTGATGGACAGCTGGGACGGTCAGCCGCCAACCTATCACCTCCGCGATCCGGAGGTTGAACCCTGGCCCAAGGATATCGCGCGCCTCCTAGACCGTGGCTTCGACGCGATTGTCGGCGGCCGCGATCTTCCGCCGTTCGAACCGGGCCTCGAAGATGGGCTGGCGGTCTGGCCGGAAGCGCGAACCGCACTCGCGTCGGGCCGCGTCGCCACGGCGATCCGCCGGGCGCCGGAAGGCACCCCCTTCCTCTCCGCCGCCGCGCCGGTGTCGAACGACGGCTCTTCGGTCCTGCTCCTCACCGTCAACGCCCGCGATGTCCGTACGGCGGTTCGCGCAGAGCGGCTGACGCTTGGCGTCGTCCTCATTTCGACGATCATTCTTTCCGTTCTTCTCTCCATCTTTCTCGCTAGGACTATCGCCAAGCCGCTGCGGCGGTTGGCCCGTGCCGCGCATCGTGTGCGCCTCGGCCGGGCGCGGGAAGTGGACGTTCCGCTTCTCCCCTCGCGACGCGATGAGATCGGGCTTCTCGCCCGCGCTTTGCACGACATGACGCACTCCCTCCGGTCGCGCATCGATGCGACCGAAGCCTTCGCCGCCGACGTCACGCATGAGCTCAAGAATCCGCTCGCATCGCTCAGATCGGCGGTCGACAGCCTGGAGAGGGTCGACGATGCCGCACTTCGGCAGCAATTGCTCGACGTCGTGCGCGACGATGTGCGGCGGCTCGACCGGTTGATCGTCGACATCGCGGAAACATCGCGGCTCGACGCGGAATTGTCGCGGGCCCGTTTCGAGCCCGTCGATCTCGGCAGCATGATCGAATCGCTGATGGCTTTGTGGGAACCACGCGCCGAAAGCGGGCAAGTCGCCCTCGCCTTCGCCCGGCCGCGCAAGGGCACGGCTGTCATCATGGGCGAAGAATCCCGCATTGCCCGCGTGCTGGACAATATCGTCGATAACGCCTTGTCCTTCGCGCCGCCCGGCAGCCTCATCGAAATCGCCGCCACGACTGTTGACCGGGAAGTGATCGTGACCGTCGAGGATGAAGGCCCAGGCGTGCCTCAGGACAAGCGTCAGGCGATTTTTAACCGCTTCTATTCCATCAGGCCTGACAATGAGGCGTTCGGGGGCCATTCCGGCCTCGGCCTTGCCATCGCCCGTGCCATCGTCGATGGCCATGGCGGGGCGATCGTGGTGGAAGACCGGCACGACGGGCGCAAGGGCGCCCGCTTCGTGATCCGTTTTCCGGGAGTGACGGCATGATTGGAACAGCGCTTTCGTCCGAAACCATTCACGGCACGACGGTCGCGATCGGGGGGCGCGGCGTCGTGATCTGCGGCCGTTCGGGATCGGGAAAATCGGACCTTGGCCTTCGCCTGATCGATCGGGGGGGCGTTTTAGTCAGCGACGATTATACTTATTTCCGGCGAACCAATGGCCAGCTCCTGGCTTCGGCGCCGGATACGATTCGGGGAAGGATCGAGGTTCGCGGCATCGGCATCGTCGACTATCCGGCGGCGCAAGACGTGCCCGTAGGGCTGATCGTCGAACTGGACGACCGCATCGAACGCATGCCGGAGCCTTCGATGCGCCGCATCGCCGGGATCGACGTTCCCCGCATCGCCCTTGCCGGGCTTGAGAATTCCGCGCCGATCAAGGTCGAACTGGCCCTCCGCATGTTTGGCCTGGGCGTGGCGTGAACAGCCCGCCGCCCAAGCGTATCCTTCTCGTCACCGGGCTTTCGGGCGCGGGCAAATCGACGGCGCTGCGCACGCTTGAGGATTTCGGCTGGGAAGTAGTGGACAATTTGCCGCTCTCCCTTCTCTCTCACTTGCTTTCGACGCCGCCCGCGACCGGCAGCGGCACGGCAGGCCGCCCGCTTGCCATCGGCATCGACACACGGACCCGGGATTTCGACGCCGCGCATGTCGTTCAGCAGATCGAGTCGCTGACGAGCGATGGAGACTATCCCATCGACTTGCTGTTCCTCGATTGTGCGGGATCGGAGCTGCTGCGCCGTTATTCCGAAACCCGCCGCCGTCACCCGCTCGCCCCCGACCGTCCCGCCACCGATGGCATTGCCGACGAACGGGCGCTGATGCAGCCGCTCCGCGCGCATGCCGATTATGTCATCGACACCACCGATACCGATGCACCCGCCCTGCAGGCCCAGATCCGGCAGCGTTTCACGAGCGCTGGCGCGGCGCCGACGCTGCACGTCATGTCGTTCGGTTTCGCGCGTGGCCTTCCGCGCAATGCCGACAATGTCTTCGACATGCGTTTCCTCGACAATCCGCATTGGGATCGTACGCTCCGCCCGATGACGGGGCTAGACAAGGAAGTCGTCGATTATATCGCCCGCGATCCCGCTTATCCGCAAGCGATGGAACAGATGGAAACGCTGCTGTTCACTTTCGTCCCGCGTTATGAAGCAGCCGGAAAGTCCTATGTCACGATCGCTTTTGGTTGTACGGGCGGTCGTCATCGTTCCGTTCATGTGGCGGAGCGTATGGCGTCGAGGTTGCGCGCGGCGGGATTTTCCCCCACGGTGGAACATCGGGATCTGGCCAGCCGCCCGCGCGACGGTGTCGAGGATAACGGCCCCGCCCGGTAGAGGAATGGGTTTCAAGGTGTATCGATGATCGGTTTGGTGCTGGTTACCCATGGGCGGCTCGCCACGGAATTCGTGACGGCCATGGAGCATGTCGTCGGACCGCAGGATCGGATCGCCGCCATCTGCATCGGGCCCGAGGACGACATGGAAGGGCGCCGCAACGATATCGCCGCCGCGATCGCCGATGTGGACGATGGCAGCGGCGTCATCATTCTTACGGACCTGTTCGGAGGAACGCCCTCCAACCTTGCGATTTCACTCATGAAATCCGACAAGGTGGAGGTCATTGCCGGTGTCAACCTGCCCATGCTGATCCGCCTTGAGGGGGCTCGCAAGACGATGGACGTTCGCGCCGCCGTTGCCGCGGCGCGCGATGCCGGGCGCAAATATATCTCCGTCGCGTCCGAAATCTTGGGCGAGGCTGCGGCCTGAATGTCGAGCCGGACCGTCGATATCCTGAACCGCCGCGGCCTTCACGCCCGCGCATCCGCCAAATTCGTGACGCTTGCCGCCTCCCTCCCCGCCAGCGTCGAGGTGGAAAAGGACGGGTCGCGTGTCTGCGGCACGTCGATCATGGGCCTGATGATGCTCGGCGCCGCAATGGGCGACACGATCACGATCAGCGCTTCGGGCGACGGCGCCGAAGCGGCCGTCCACGCCCTCGCGGAGCTCGTCGAGGCGAAGTTTCACGAGGAATGATGATCTCCACATTTTTGTGCTCCGGCGCAGGCCGGAGTTCAGCGGCGCCGATTTGTGAAACCGGGCTCCGGCTTTCGCCGGAGCACTAGAAAATGCCCCGGCAGATCACCGCTTTCTCCAACCCGCTCGTCAAGCAGGTGCGCGGGCTTCGCGACAAAAAGAATCGTCGTCGTGAAGGGCATTTCCTCGCCGAGGGGCTGCGCATCCTGACCGAGGCGCGCGAGGAGGGCTTTCTTCCCGAGATTCTCTTTTACGCCATCGGCCAGCACCATCCCTTGCTCGACACTCTGATCTCCGAAACCGAGGCGCAAGGCGGTGAAGTGATCGAAACAACGCCGGACATCCTCCATAAGATGTCGGGCAAGGATAATCCGCAAATTGTGCTGGGCGTTTATCCGGCTTTCCCGGGCGGACTCGACTCTCTCGATCGCACCGCCGCGAACATCTGGATCGTCGCCCAGTCGCTTCGCGACCCGGGCAATCTCGGCACGATCCTGCGCACGGGGGACGCGGTCGGCGCCGGGGGCCTGATCCTTATCGACGATTGCGTCGACCCGTTCTCCGTGGAGGCCGTCCGGGCTTCGATGGGCGCCCTCTTCACCCAGCGCATCGTCCAGGCATCGTGGGAAGAGTTCGTGCCCTGGCTGCGCTCCGGCCCCGGCCAGCTCGTCGGCATGAGCCTGCAGACCGATATCGATTATCAAACGCCCCGCTATGAAAGCCCGACCTTCCTGCTCGTCGGCAACGAGGCGCAGGGCCTGCCCGAAGCCTATGAGGCGGAGTGTGACCTGCTCGTCAAAATGCCGATGCTCGGCAAGGCGGACAGCCTCAACGCCGCCGTCGCCACCGCCGTCATGGCCTATGAAGTGCTGAACCAGCGACGCCCGCGTTGACCGGTTTGTGGAACCGGAAAGAGGCTTGGGCGCTTTGGCCGGCATGAAGATTTTCCTCGCCCCGCTCGGCGCGGCTCTGACGCTCGCCGCCTGTTCCGCCTACGGTCCCAATCCGGCACCCGCTCCGCCGCCGCCGTCATCGGCGACGTATCGCGCCCTCGGAACCGAACCGGGCTGGACGGTGACGATCGCGGGGGAGCGGATCGATTATGAGGGCGATTATGGCGAAACGCGCTTCACCGTGCCGCGCGTGGAACCGAGAACGACGTTCAACGGCCATCGCTACGAGTCGCGTACCGCCCGGCATTCGCTGATCGTCGACATCACCCATCTGCGGTGCAATGACGGCATGAGCGGCCGCGTCTTCGCCGACACGGTGATGGTGGAAGCGGACGGGAAGACCCTTCGCGGTTGCGGCGGCGACATATTGCCATCCGCCGACCTCGCGGAAACACGCTGGTCGATTGTCAGCCTGAATGGCGAAGCCATGCCGCGCAACGGCGCTTACTTCATCCACTTTTCGGGCGAACGCTTGTCTGGAAAAGCAGGATGCAATGCGTTTTCCGCCGCTTACACCGTCGCCAATTTTATTCTTAACGCCGGTCCGGTCGCGTCAACCAAAATGGCCTGTTCGCCGCCGCTGATGCAGCATGAGCAAGGGGCGATCGCAGTCCTTAGCCAGCCATCCAATTTGCGTTTCCGCGACGGCAACACGCTGATCCTGTCGAGCCCAGGCGGATCCATGGTCCTGCAACGCGCGATCTGATCGCCGGCAGCCCGCTTCACTCCGCCGCTTCGGCTTCTTCACCGCTGAGCTTGGTCAGCGCGCGCGGAACGGTGTCAATCACCGGCAGCGCTTCGATCTCCTTCGCGCCGCCGGACACTTCGAGCGTCTCGAACCGCTTGGCCTGGGTCAGTACCTGGCTCTCCAGGCTACCGACGAAACTGTTATAGGCATCGTTGGCGAGGCCCAGGTTGCGGCCCAGTTTCACGACATGCGCGCCCATCGTCGCGAGGCGGGCGTGAAGCTCCTTGCCGAGCCGGGCGATTTCGGCGGCTTCCTCGGCCAGCTTTTCCTGCCGCCATACGCTCGCCACCGTCCGCGCGATGGCAACGAGATTGGTCGGCGTCGCAAGAAGAACGCGGCGCTCGAACGCCCATTCCCATAGGCCGTCATCCTGCTCAAGCGCGGCGGTCAGGAAATGCTCGCCGGGAATATACATGACGACATAATCGGCGGCATCGCCGAATTGCTGCCAATAAGCCTTGCCGCCAAGCTGCATGGCGTGGGTCCGGATCGATCCCGCATGCGCCTTGAGGTGGCCCGCCCGCACCGCCTCATCCACTTCCTCCGATGCGTCGAGATAGGCGTTCAGCGAACATTTGGCGTCGATGATGATCTTCCGCCCGCCCGGCAGATTGACGATCACATCGGGGCGTAGCCGCCCGTCCTCGGTATCGACCGAGACTTCCATCTGAAAATCGGCATAAGGCGACAGGCCCGCTTGTTCGAGGACGTTGCGCAGCGATTGTTCGCCCCAGCGCCCGCGCGCCTTGGGGCTGGAGCGCAGCGCATTGACCAACCGCGCGGTTTCGTCGCGAACCTGGCTCTGCCCTTGACGGACCAATTCGACCGCTTCGCGAAGACCGGCATAATGATCCACCCGCTCCTTCTCGACCCGGGTCAGGCCTTCCTCATACCGCTTCAGCGTGGCTTCGACTGGTTGCAAAAGGGCCTTCAACTTCTCTTCGCTCTTCTCGCCCGCTTGGTGGAAGCGGGCGTCGGCGCGCTCCAGAAACTGTTTCTGCGCCTCGCCGAGGAGCTTGTTGCCCACCTCGCTGAATTGCGCCGACATCGCGTCGCGCGCGTCCTTCAGTTCCGCGAGCCGCGCTTCATAGGCGCGATCGCGCTCGATCTGGCCGGCGGTGATCCGCGCCAGTTCCGTCTGCGCGCGCCGTCCCTCTTCCCGGACATGAGCAAGCTCTTCCTGCAACATCGGGACGGCCTTCGCGCGTTCCTCGGCGGCGGCAAGATCGGTGATAGCGCGCCGGAAATCTTCCAGCCTCTCGTCCCGCTCCTTGCGATAGGCAGCCGCCTCGCGCCGTCCGATGGCCCAGCCTAGCCCAAGCGCCGCAACGACCGCACATGCCGCAGCCACAAGCAAAAAGGGATCCATCCGTCTTCCCCGCAAGTTTGGAACGAAATGCGAACCTAGAGCAGTTACGTCGCGCTCTCAAGCCTTTCCGGAACCTCACAGGCCGCGCTCCGTTCGTGGGTGCGGGCGGACGGCAAGTGAGGGAGCATATATGTCCATCGCCAAGATGATCGCCGCCCACCCCGATGTCGCCGGCAATCTCAACGAACCGCTGGCGACGGCCGTCCGGCATGCCATGTTCTGCTCGGTCATCTGCACGTCTTGTGCCGACGCATGCGCCGCGGAATCGGACGTCCACCATATGCGCCAATGCATTCGGCTATGCTTGGACTGCGCCGACGTCTGCGCCATGATCGCGCGAGTCGCGACACGCCGAACCGGCAGCAACGAAATCCTGCTTCAAGAAGCGCTCCAGCTTTGCATCACCGCCTGTGACCTCTGCGCGGAGGAATGCGCGCGGCACGATACCGACCATTGCCGCCGGTGTGCCGAAATGTGCCGGGAATGTTCGGACGATTGCCGGAAGGCGCTGGAGACCTTCTGACCAAAACTTAACGTCACTCCAGCGAAAGCTGGAGTCCAGGCAGTGCGGGCGGCAAGTTCCGTATGGATTCCAGCTTTGGCTGGAATGACGGTGGGTCACTGGATCGACAGTCAGGCCGCGAGTTTGCGTGCCTTGGCGAGCTTCTTCAGCAGCATATCGCGTTTCAGGCGCGACAGGTGATCGATGAAGAGAATGCCTTCGAGGTGATCCATTTCATGCTGCAGGCACACCGCCAGGAGGCCGTCCAAATCTTCCTCGTGCGCCGTGCCATTCTCATCGAGCCAGCGCGCGCGGATTTCGGCGGGGCGTTCAACTTCGGCAAACTGGTCCGGCACCGACAGGCAGCCTTCGTTATAAAGCTGATGATCTTCGGATTCCCGGACGATTTCGGGATTGATGAAAACCAAGGGCTTCTTCACCGGTTCGCCGCCCTCTTCTTCCGGTTCTTGAAGGTCGATGACAAGGATGCGCTTGGGTACCCCGACCTGTATGGCCGCAAGGCCGATGCCGGGGGCCGCATACATTGTCTCGAACATGTCGGCGATGAGCGCACGCGTCTCGTCCGTCACGGCTTCGACAGGCGTGGAAATCTGCCGCAACAGCGGATCGGGCGTCTCGATGATGGGTAGGATGGCCATGAGCGCGAGGTAGGAAGGCCGTGCTTTGCGGTCAAGCGCTTAGGCGACGGGCCGCCGTGCGCGTAGCGCCTGGGCGAGCGTGCCTTCGTCGAGATAGTCGAGTTCTCCGCCGACCGGGAGGCCGTGGGCGAGCTGGGTCAGGCGTACCGGGAACGTTTCCAGCCGTTCGGCGAGGTAATGCGCCGTGGTTTGCCCCTCGAGCGTCGCATTCATCGCGAGCACAACCTCATCTATGCCGCCAGCCGATACGCGGCCGATCAATTTATCGATGGAGAGATCCTCCGGCCTTATTCCCTCCAAGGCTGAAAGACGCCCGCCAAGAACATGAAAATGACCGGGAAAGAGCCTGGAACGATCAAGCGCCCACAGGTCCGAGACATCCTCCACCACGCAGAGCAAGCGAGCATCGCGCCGTGTGTCGGCGCAAATGAAGCAAGGATCGGTCGTGTCTACGTTGCCGCATGTTCCGCATATGGCAAGCCGATCATTCACGCTTTCCAGCGCGCGCAGCAAGGGCGACAGCGCGGTTTCTTTCTTCTTCAGCAGATGCAGCACCGCCCGGCGGGCCGAGCGCGGGCCGAGGCCGGGAAGCCGCGCCAGCGCCTGGGTCAGCGCATCGATCTCAGGAGAAGCCATGGCGAACGCTTATGGCGGCAAGGCCGTGCTTGCCAAGGGCCAACAAGCCTCTATTTCACGCTTCATGCGTATCGCCTTCATGGGAACACCGGATTTCGCGGTGCCGACGCTCGACGCCTTGGCTGCGACCGGACATGATGTCCTTGCCGTTTACAGCCAGCCACCGCGCCCTGCCGGCCGGGGCAAGGCGCTCCGCCCCTCTCCGGTGCAAGCGCGCGCGGAAGAGCTGGGCATCGAGGTGCGCACGCCGCTGAGCCTGAAGGACGAGGATGCGCAGAAACGGTTTCGCGATCTCGATCTCGATGCCGCGGTCGTCGCAGCTTATGGACTGATCCTTCCGGTGCCGATCCTGGACGCACCAAGGCATGGCTGCCTCAACGTCCATGGTTCGCTTCTTCCCCGCTGGCGCGGCGCGGCGCCGGTGCAGCGCGCGATCCTGGCCGGCGACAGGGTGACAGGCGTCACCATCATGGGCATGGAAAGAGGCCTCGACACCGGGCCCATGTATCTCACGCGCGAAACGCCGATCGACCGGAAGAGCGCCGGCGAGTTGACGCAGGAATTGGCGAAAATCGGCGCGGCCCTGATGGTTGAGGCTCTGGAGGGGCTTGATCATCTCTCCCCTGCCCCACAGCCTGAAGAAGGCGTCACCTACGCCGCCAAGGTCGACAAGGCCGAGGCGCGGATCGATTTCAGCCAAAGCGCGGAGACGGTGGAACGGCAAATTCGTGCCTTCAATCCCGTGCCCGGCGCCTTCTTTGAGCATGCGGGGGAACGGATCAAGATTCTCGCCGCCGATCCGGTGGCGGAACGCGGCGATGCGGGCGCCGTCATCGACGATGAATTGACGATCGCCTGCGGCGTCGGCGCCATTGCTCCCCGGCTGGTTCAGCGCGCCGGACGTGCCGTCATGACGCCAAAAGAATTTCTGCGCGGCCTCCACATTCCCGCCGGAATCCGGATCGAGTGACCCGTTTTCGCTTGACCGTGGAATTTGACGGCCGCCCATTCATGGGCTGGCAGCGCCAAGCGCACGGCCCTTCCGTCCAACAGGCCATCGAGGAGGCGGTCTTCGCGATCACGGGCGAGGAAAGCGTGCTCCATGCTGCGGGACGGACGGACGCGGGGGTGCATGCCCGCGCCATGACGGCCCATGCCGATATTGAGCGGCCCATCACCCCGTTCCGGCTTTCGGAAGCGCTCAACGCGCGTCTCCGCCCGCTCCCGATCGCGATTTTGAAGGCGCAGGAAGCGCCCGATGACTGGCATGCCCGGTTCAGTTGTGTCGGGCGCCGTTACATCTATCGCATCGTCAACCGCCGCGCGCCGCTCGCGCTGGAAGCGGGCCGGGCATGGCAGGTGAAGGTTCCGCTTGACGCGGCGGCCATGCACGATGCGGCGCAGCTGCTTGTCGGCAAACATGATTTCACGACTTTCCGGTCCGCGCACTGCCAGTCGGACAGTCCGTTGAAGACTTTGGACCGGCTCGATGTGCGGCGGCTGGGCGACACGATCGAGATCGAGGCGGCGGCGCGTTCTTTCCTCCATCACCAGGTGCGGTCGATGGTGGGCTGCCTGGAACTGGTCGGCCGTGGCAGCTGGAGCGCGGAGGATTTGGGAAGCGCCCTGAAGGCGCGGGACCGCGCCGCGCTCGGCTTCAATGCGCCGCCGGACGGATTGTATTTCGTCGAGGCAATCTACCCTTAGCCGCCGATCAGCATTTCACGCGCCGGTTCGTGGCTCAGGAAAGCCTGGGGGCTGGCGGACAAGCCGTAAGCGCCCGCGAGAAACAGAACGATGATGTCGCCGACATCCGCGCGCGGAAGCATGACATCATCGGCCAAGCGATCCAACGGCGTGCAGAGGCAGCCGACAATGCTCACCTCCTCTTCCGCATCGAGGCCCATCCTTGCGGCGACCGCGACAGGATAGTTGCGCCGCACCACTTGGCCGAAATTGCCCGATGCGGCGAGTTGGTGATGCATGCCGCCGTCGACGATCAGGAACGTCTTGTCGTGGCTGTTCTTGCGGTCGACGATCCGGGTCAAATAGACCCCCGCCTCGCCTACAAGCCAGCGGCCAAGTTCAATTATAAATTCTGTGTTCGCAAGAATTTGAGGCTGTTTGTTAAGATTCTCTTTCAGAGCGATGGCTACGGCTTCGACGTCAAGCGGCGTATCGCCAGCCATATAAGAGATGCCGAACCCGCCGCCCAGATTGACAAGCGGCGGCGCAGATCCGGCCTGTTCGGCCAGATCGGCCGCCAGCGCGAGGGAAGCGGCTTGTGCCTCGATCAGGGCTTCGGCTTTCAACGCCTGAGAGCCCGCGAAGATGTGGAAGCCGCGCCAATCGGCGCCCGCGTCAATGAGGCGCCGGACAAGGGCGGGCACGCGGGCGGCATCGACGCCGAACGGCTTGGCGCCGCCGCCCATGCGCATGCCGGAGCCTTTGATCTCGAAATCGGGATTCACCCGCACCGCGAGACGGGGACAGATGCCGAGGCGCGCGGCGATGGAGAGCGCTCGATTCGCTTCGCCTTCGGACTCGAGGTTGATCGTCACGCCGGCCTCGATACCGGCCTGAAGCTCCGCATCCCGCTTGCCCGGTCCGGCGAAGGAGATATGCCGCGCGTTCATCCCCGCCGCCAGCGCCGCACGCATCTCTCCCGCCGAGGCGACGTCCAGGCCATCGACCTCTTTCGCTATCCAATTCAGGAATGGCCGATAAGGATTTGCTTTCATGGCATAATGAAGACCGGCACTGTCACCGAAAGCAGACCTGAAGCGGGCGATCCGCGCGGCCGCGATGGCGGCGTCGTAGACGAAAAGCGGCGTCCCTCCGGCCTCGGCGATGAGCGCGTCGGCGGGCTGGCCGCCGATGCGGAGCATGCCTTGCTGGGCAGCGAATTCGGGTGGGATAGGCCCCATCGGCTTGCTCATGACGTCAGCTCCGCCTTGATGCGCTCCCGGTCCAGCTTGCCGTTCGGCCCACGCGGCAGTTCCGCGCGCACCAGCAAGGCTGACGGCTGCATGAAATTGGGGAGCTCGCGCTTCAAATAATCGCGCAAAGCCGCTTCGATGGCGCCTTGGTCAGGCGCGGGGCGGGCAATGAGGGCAATCGCCTCCCCCAGCCGGTCGTCGGGATAGCCGAAGGCGAGGGCTTCGGAGACGAGGCCGCTTCTCACCGCCGCCTCTTCCACTTCGGTTGGGCTGACGCGGTTGCCCGACGTCTTGATCATCGCATCGTCGCGGCCGACGAAGTAGAAAAGTCCCTCCTCATCGACCCGCACCCGGTCGCCCGACCAAACGGCAATGCCGCCATGCCGGGACGTAGCGGGTGCGGGCCTGAAGCGTTCGGCGGTCCGCGCCGGGTCGCGCCAATAGCCTTGCGCGACCAGCGGCCCAGCGTGGACCAGCTCTCCCGTTTCGCCGGGTGCGGCGGGATTGCCGTCCGGGCCGATCGCCATCACCTCCGCGAAGGGAATGGCGCGCCCCATCGAATCCGGATGCGCGTCCACCAAAGCGGGGTCGAGATAGGTGGAGCGAAAGGCTTCGGTGAGGCCGTACATCAGGAAGATGTCGGCGGCCGGGAACACCTCCCGCATGCGCCGCACGATCGATGCCGGCAGTTTGCCTCCCGAATTGGTGAGCTTGCGCAGAGAAAGCGCTGACGCGCCGGGCCATTGCGCCTCGATAAGCTGCACCCAGAGCGGCGGCACGCCCGCGAGGACGGTAATGCCGTTTCGTTCCACGGCACGGATCACGTCCTTGGCCGACAGATAGTCCAAGAGCACGCCCGCCCCGCCCGCCGCCCAGGCCGAAAACAGCTGGTTCTGGCCGTAATCGAAACTCAGCGGCAGCACGGCGAGCGTGCGGTCGGAAGGTGTGAGACCGAGATAATAAGCGACGCTGATCGCGCCGAGCCAGAGATTGGCGTGGCTCAGCATCACGCCTTTTGGGCGTCCGGTCGATCCTGATGTATAAAGGAGGGCTGCCAGATCGTCCGGATCGGCGCTGGAAGGCGGCAGCCGATCTCCTTTTTCCAGCAGGAAGGCGGCCTCGAAGTCGCCGAGGATCGAGCAACCTTCCGGCGCATCGCCCGCCTTCAGCGTCGCGGCGCGTGCATCGCCGGTGATGAGGAGGCTGGCGTCGCTATCCTGAAGAATATGCGCCACTTGCGCGCGCTTCAGCAGCGGATTGACCGGGACATGGACCAGCCCGGCCCGCGCGCAGGCCAGCGGAAGCAGACTCGTCATGCGCGTCTTGGGAAGCCAGCTCGCCACGCGAGCGCCTTTCCCAAGTCCTCTGCCCGCGAGGGCACCGGCGAGACCCGACACCATTTCCTCCAAACCGGCATAATCGAGCAACCCTTCCCGCGTCAGCAGCGCGGCGGCAGAAGGGTCGCCGCGCAGCGTCAGGTGGTCGAGCGGCCGGGGGTTGGGGTCCAAGGGTTCCACCGCGCGTCCATAGCGCGACATCGGCCAACCACAAAGGTTGCCGCGTTGCAGCAAAGCGACTAACCGGCGTTCGTTCTGCCAAACAAGGATCGGGCCCGTGACGTTCACCGACGCCGAAGATGTCGACCTTACCCTGCGCGCCGTGCTGGCCGATACGCTGGGACTTTCACGGGAACGCGTCGAGGGGTTCACCGAGGCAACCGCGCTGTTCGGATCTCTTCCAGAATTCGATTCCATGGCGGTGGCCACGCTTCTAACCGCACTGGAAGAGCGGCTCGGCATCCTTATAGAAGATGACGATATCGACGCCGAAACGCTTGAAACCTACGGATCTTTTCTGAGCTTCGCGAAAATGAAGGCGCTCAAATAATTAAGCTGTCATTCCAGCGTAAGCTGGAATCTCGGTCGAAATTCGCATGAGCCGCAGAGCGTTCAGATTCCAGCTTTCGCTGGAATGACGGATGGCAGTTTGCCGCGCGATCAGGCTGCAACATCCGCCCTATTGGTCGCTTCGAAATCCGCTTCGGCCAGAAAGCGTTCGGCATCGAGCGCGGCCATGCAACCCGTACCCGCCGCCGTCACCGCCTGGCGGTAGACCTTGTCCATCACGTCGCCGCAAGCGAAGACCCCGGGAACGCTGGTGCGGGTGCTGCCCGTCTCGACCGCGATATAGCCGTCGCCGTCCAGCTCCAGATGCCCCTTGAACAATTCCGTCGCCGGGGAATGGCCGATGGCGACGAACCCGCCTTCCACGTCCACCCGCGAAACCTCGCCCGTCACCGTGTTGCGCACGTCGATGCCGACCAGCCCTTCCGGCTCGCCGCCCGCGACGAACTTGTCGACGGCGCTGTTCCACAGAATCTTGATATTGGGGTGGGCGAACAGCCGTTCCTGCAGAATCTTTTCCGCCCGCAGCGAATCGCGGCGGTGGATCAGGGTCACGTCATGGCTGTGATTGGTCATGTAGAGCGCTTCCTCGACCGCCGTATTGCCGCCGCCGATCACCGCCACCTTCTTGCCGCGATAGAAGAAGCCGTCGCAGGTCGCGCAGGCGGACACACCCTTCCCCTTCAGATGTTCCTCGCTGGGCAACCCAAGCCATTTGGCCTGCGCACCGGTCGCGATGACCAGCACGTCGCCGGTGTAGACAGTGCCGCCGTCGCCGATCAGGCGGAAGGGGCGCTGCGACAGGTCGACCTCGACGATATGATCCCACATCATCTGAGCGCCGACATGCTCTGCCTGGGCCTGCATCTCCTCCATCAGCCAGGGGCCCTGAATGACGTCGCGGAAGCCCGGATAATTCTCCACGTCCGTTGTCGTGGTGAGTTGCCCGCCCGGCTGAATGCCCTGCACCACGATCGGCGCCATTCCGGCCCGCGCGCCGTAAATGGCGGCGGAAAGGCCGGCGGGGCCGGAGCCGAGGATAAGCATGCGGGTGGAGTGAGTCGCGGTCATGGGTGAAGCTGCTGCCTGAGATTGTTCGTTGAAGGAAGCGAGATAGGGGCGGGACCGGGAAAAGCGCAACCGCCTTTCCGCCCATTTGCGGGACGCCCGGCGGGTTGTTAAGAGCCGCCCCACAACGACACATTCGCATGATGAGGATGCAGCCCATGTCCGCCCACGAAAATCCGCTCGGCCTCGACGGCTTCGAATTCGTCGAATTCACCGCCCCCGATCCGCAGGCCATGCACGAAATGTTCGTGACGATGGGCTTCACGCATCTGTCGAACCACAAGACAAAAAATATCCGCCATTACCAGCAAGGCGACGTGAATTATCTCCTCAACATGGAGGACAGCGGTCCGGCCGCCGATTTCCGCGCCGCGCACGGTCCGTCGGCAAGCGCCATGGCTTTCCGGGTCCAGGACGCTGCGAAAGCCTTGGAAATGGCGCTGGAACGCGGCGCGGCTCAAGTGGAAGGCGATTATGCCCTCCCCGCCATCGAAGGCATCGGCGGCTCCTATCTCTACTTCGTCGACACTTATGGCGAGAACACCATCTACGATGCGGAGTTCGAACGGGTCGAGGGCGCGGTGCGCGACCGGAACAGCGTCGGCCTCCACACGCTCGATCACCTCACCCACAATGTGAATCGCGGCCGGATGAACCATTGGGCCGGTTTTTACGAACTGATCTTCAACTTCCGGGAAATCCGCTATTTCGACATCGAGGGGCAGCAGACCGCCCTCCTCTCCCGCGCCATGACCGCGCCGGACGACAAGATCCGCATCCCGCTGAACGAAAGCCAGGACGAGCACAGCCAGATCGAGGAATTCCTGCGCGAATATAAGGGGGAAGGCATCCAGCATCTCGCCATGGCGACGGACGACATCTTCGCCACCGTCGATGCGCTGCGGGCGAACGGCGTGCGCTTGCAGGACAGCCCCGACACCTATTTCGACATGATCGACGAGCGACTGCCCGGCCACGGCCACAATGTCGCGGAAATGCGCAAGCGCAAGATCCTGATCGACGGATCGCCGGAGACGGGGGAGGGCCTGCTCCTCCAGATCTTCACCGAAAATATGGTCGGCCCGATCTTCTTCGAGATCATCCAGCGCAAGGGCAATCAGGGCTTCGGCGAAGGCAATTTCAAGGCTCTGTTCGAATCGATCGAGCTCGACCAGATCCGTCGCGGCGTGCTGCCGGCCATCGGCGAGAAAGCCTGATCTTTCCGATCTGTCACCACGTTGCCAATCGTTCTCGCACCGGCATTTCTTCTTCGCTCGGCAACCGCCCTCCCCTTCGCTGGTTCTAGAGGCCATGCAAGGAGAAGCAAATGCCGGTTTCGAACCTGACCCTCGTCGAGCGTATTGCCCGCATTCTCGCGGCACGGGATCTCAGCATCAACGCGGCGGGAGACGATCCCTCCGCCGGACCGAACGTGGATGAGGAGTGGCATCGCTATACGGATGACGCCTTGGCGATTTTACGCACATTGCGCGAACCTGATCCGGTCATGGCTGCCGCGGGCGATGCCGTCATGTGGGAAAAAATGGTCGAAGCGGCACTTCGCATCGAGGAAGCCGCCGAAAAGCTCTAGGCTTAGCCCTCGCGCGGTGTTCCGGCGCGATAACCGGGCGATGGCGCGTGTAAGGTGGGAGCGGTGAAGGCGCTCTGCTCTCGGCCACCTACCGTTTTCACGAATGCGAGCAAGGCAGTGCGGACTTCCGGCCGAAGGGCGAGGCAGGCGCTTAATAACTCGGATGCTTCCGAGCTCAGCCACTGGCCAGTGGAGCGCTCGCCGGTCAGCACGTAAAGCACATCCACCTCCGCTTCCGCCAATCTGGCGAGATAATCGGCGCGCAAATCCCGCCGGTCGTTTTCATAAAGGCTTTGTTTCGGCACGTCGGTCCCGACAAGATCGGCGAACTCGGCCTGCCGCAAACCCAGTCTCTTCCTCTCTTCGGCAAGACGCGAACCAAAGCTCATCGCTTTTGAAAAATCTTTCTTGACAAATAGACGAAAACCGTTGAATCCGTGATAGATTCGTCGATTATGCATTGCATATGCGATTGGGACTGTCGCGTCCTAAATCGAAGAGGGACTGTGCCTGTGGAGTTTCTTGAAGCGCCGGACGGCCGATTGCCGGCCTTGCCCCGTCCTTGCTGCCAGGATGAATATGTTCTGCTCACCGCAGCGCGAGCGGTGCTGATGGTGTTTCAAAAACCTCTCGAAGAGCAAAATTTGTCCGTTCCATCCGTTGCAGCTTTGCGGCTGCTGGAAACCGCACTGGAACCTTACAATCATGAATGAT
Organism: Sphingosinicella flava; assembly: GCF_016025255.1. Lineage (NCBI taxonomy): Bacteria > Pseudomonadati > Pseudomonadota > Alphaproteobacteria > Sphingomonadales > Sphingomicrobiaceae > Allosphingosinicella > Allosphingosinicella flava. The sequence goes on along the minus strand of NZ_CP065592.1, from coordinate 610,778 downwards.
TGGATGGCCGGACCAGATCCAGCTGATTTGTTGAGACAAATGACGTGCAGTTCCTTGCCGTCAATCGCAGCCTGGCATTCAGCTGAGCTCTCGCCGCCTGAATGCCATTTTCGATCCGAACGAAGTCGCGCGTCCGGGTCGGCCTAAAGTCTACTAAGGCATGCGAGGAAGCGGAATGGACCCGCCATCAGGCGCGGCACCTGGAGAGATGGCCTTTGGACGATTCACATCGTTGATCGAAATCGAATGAATGCTACCAATGTGACCCTTGGGGATCAGAAAGGTGGCTGTCACGATCACGTCTTGGTCCGGATTGACGATACCGAACTTGTTCACCTCGACCGAGGAAGCTTGATAGGCACTTTTGCCGATCAAGGTCAGCCGAAGATCGCTTTTGGCCGACGAAAGCGGAAGGCCCGATATGTTTTTCGACCGCAGCTGAACCTCAACCTTATCGGGCAAGGCGGGCATGCCGATCTTTTTGTAATCTACGAAAATAGGCGTGACGTTCCATTTCGCGCCAATGTAGCTCGTCCCCTGCGTAACCGGCAGAACCTGCGCTATCGCCGCGCCGGCCGCAAAGGATAGGGAAGCGGCCAGAAGCAAGGCACCGCATCGTATAGGCAAACGTGAATTGAGCATGGATTCCCGCCGATTCATTTATGTGAGAGCACTTAAGGCTCCAAAGAGCAATTAATCCCAGATGTTTTCGACCAACGTCGCGATTGTAAAGACGAGTAAGGCCACGTATCGGCGGAGACGCTCGAAATCAAAGCGGCACCTGTTAGGTGCCAGCATCAGCATCAACCGTTCAGATAGCGCCGATACTCCTCCCGCATGTCGACCAGTGTTTCCCGCGCATCCGGAGAGCCCGGCCAGCGTCAAGCTCCTGACCAACGACATCGATTTGGAGCGCGGTCAGCTTGCGGCATTCTTCCATACTCATGATCCCCATATCGGCGGCGGTCCGCCAGGCGGGAAGCATTGAAACCGTGGTCGCCGCGAATTGGGCGTTGGCTTCGACTTCCTCGAGTGTCGGCAGAATGCGCGCGTCTGGCGAAGCAATATTCATCCGCCGCACGATCGCTTGGCCCCAATGCTGGTCGCGCGCGGCGGACATTATCGCTTCATCACGCGCCGTTTTGATCTGCGAAACAACGATCCGGCCGTCTTCGAGCACGATGCCCGCAGTCTCACCGGTGTCGCAGCGATAACCTGGCGTCTCGACGAACGTTTCGAGGACGGCTTCCGACAAAGCCTCCACGCGCGAATAGTGAAATGGTACCGTGCGGCAGCTCAATGGCCGGCGATCATAGATTCCGCAGCGATTGCCATTGAGAGCGCTGCAAGCGCCGGAGTTCGTGTCGAGCGCTAGCGCCGAGATCATGAGATACTTCGTATAATCAATCGACTTGCCGTCACGACGAACCTTCGCTTGCGACTTGCGGGCGGCAAAGGCACTCAGGAGGCGCTTCTTTTCATAAAAAGCCGCGCTCGCATTGGCCGGTGTGTCGTCGTTTGCCAGATAATCGCTCAGCCGGCGCGGCAGCCAATAAAGGCGGAACATCAGCCGAAACACGAATATGTCCGCAAGCGCCGCCGCTTCAGACAAGCTAACTTCGGGTGAACGATCGCAGCATTTGCCGCACTGCGTGCAGGCAAAACGTCGTACCCTCTGGTTCATTCAACTTCCCCGCGCAGCCGGAATGAGATTTGCCGCCTCAATGAGCCAGACGCGCATATTCGGTGGGAATGGACATGATACCGCGTTCAAATCACATGAGCGGAATACATTCAGAAGATGGTAGCGGAGGAGGGACTTGAACCCCCGACACGCGGATTATGATTCCGCTGCTCTAACCAGCTGAGCTACTCCGCCCCATGGGCATCGCGGCGCATCCTTCGCGCCGGGCGAGGCCGCGCTATAGGCAGGGGCGGCATGGCGGTCAACAGGCGAACGCATCGCGCCGGAACCAGCCGCCTGTCCTGTCGTTTCGAGCGGAAAGCCACGGAGAGTTTCATGGATTTGCTCACCCCGCTCGACAGCCTGTGCAGGATCATCATTCGCGCCCGTGAAGCCGAGGCGCAGGTGCCTGCCGCCGATCCCGACGAGGATCCCGACAATGTCGACGATTTCGACGATGAGGGAGGTGAGGCTTTGTCGGTCCTCGAAGACGAGTTGAACGATGTCGAGGACGAGCTCCGCGCGGCGCTCGACGATCTTGCCGACGACCAGCTGGCCGAAACGCTGGCGCTCGCTTGGGTGGGGCGCGGCACTTATGACGCAAGCGAGTGGGACGAAGCGTTCGCCGAGGCGAGCGAGAATGATGCGGAATCGGCGATCGACGAATTGCTCGACATGCCGCTTTTGGGCTCGCACCTCGAGGCCGGGCTTACGGCCTTCGACTATAGCTGCGACGGCGTCGGCCAGCTCGACTGATCAGCCGCGGAAGGGATGGCGGCGGATCGGCTGCCATGGGCCGCCGCGATAGGCCCAGCTTTGCAAGCCCGCAATGCCGAGCGGGCGGATGCTGAAACCAATACTGAGCTCCTGCTGGAGCGCCTTCGCTGCGGCGGGCGTCACCTTGTTCTGGATCGTGATGTGCGGGCGCCAGCCCGCCTGGTCCTGGGGCGTCAACAAGCCGCGAAAAGCCTCGGCGAGGCTGGCCCGGATAGCCTTCAACTCCTCGCTTTCCACGCGGAAGGCGGTGCCGCCGCCAAGGTTGAGAATTCCGGCAATGGTCGCGCGCGGCGGAGAGCTCGCAGTGATGACGCCGAGCCGCTGCCCGAGTTCCGCCTCGACGCCCGGAGGCAAATGATGAAACAGGGTGAGATGCACCGGAACCTGGTTCCGTTCAGGCGGGAAATGCCGCCGGCGCAGCCCCTCTAGCCAGCCATGATCCTCGCCGGCGAACAGCGCCGTGACGATGATCGGCGAGCCAGCGTTCAAATTTCGACCTGGCTGCCAAGCTCGACGACCCGGTTCGGCGGCAATTTGAAGAATTCCATCGCGCTTTCCGCATTGCGCAGCATCCAGCTGAACAAGCGTTCCCGCCATATGGCCATGCCCGGCCGCGATGACGCGATAAGGGTCTGCCGAGCAAGGAAGAAGCTGGTTTCCATCATGTTGAACACCGAGCCGCATTTCTCCACGCGCTGAAGCGCCGCCGGCACGTCGGAATCCTGCATGAAGCCATATCGGACGACAAGGCGGTAAAAGCCGCTGCCAAGATCGCTCAATTCGAACCGCCGGTCTTCGCCGACATAGGGCACATCCTCAATCTTGACGGTGAGGAGCATGACACGTTCATGCAGCACCTTATTATGCTTCAAATTGTGGAGCAGCGAGTGGGGGACGCCGTCGGCCGAGGTCGTCATGAACACGGCGGTGCCCGGAACGCGCGTGGCGCTGCTCGCGGCCGATTTGATGAAGATGGAGGCGGGAATCGATGCCTCGCGCATGCGGGCGAGCATCAGCTGCCGCCCCTTCGCCCAGGTGGTGAGCAAGGTGAAGGCGATGAGCCCGATCAGGAGCGGCACCCAGCCGCCGTCCGGAACCTTCGTCATGTTCGCGCCGAAATAGGCGAGGTCGACGATGAAAAAGATGGCGAGCAAGGGCAGCGAGAACCAGGGCTTCCACCTCCAGAGGGAGAAAAGGACGACAGCGAGCAGGCAAGTGTCGATCAGCATGGCGCCGGTCACCGCGATGCCGTAGGCGGCGGCGAGGTTGCTCGAATTCTGGAAGAACAGCACGAGCAGGATCACCATGACCATCAGCGCCCAGTTTATCGCTGGAATATAGATCTGCCCCGCCGCCGACGCGCTGGTGTGGAGGATGCGGAGGCGCGGGATGAAGCCGAGCTGGATCGCCTGCTGCGTCACTGAAAAGGCCCCGGAAATCACCGCCTGGCTGGCAATGATCGTGGCAAGCGTCGCGAGGATGACGAGCGGCAAGCGGAAGTTTTCCGGCGCGAGAAGGAAGAACGGGTTCCTGACCGTTTCGATCGCCGCCGCCGGGTCGAGCGACAGGAGCATCGCCCCCTGCCCCATATAATTGAGCATGAGAGCGGGCATGACGAAGAATAGCCAGGATACGCCGATGGGCTTGCGCCCGAAATGGCCCATATCGGCATAAAGCGCCTCCGCGCCCGTCACCGCCAGCACGACGGATCCTAGAGCCAGGAAAGCCCGCCATCCGTCAGCGAGGAAGAATTGCACGGCGTTGAATGGATTGAGGGTCTCGAGAACGATGCCCGGCATGTTGACGATGTGCGAAACGCCGAGCACCGACAAAGTCAGGAAATAAAGGAGCATGATTGGCCCGAAGAGCGCGCCGACCTTCGCGGTGCCGCGCGCCTGGATGGCGAACAGCCCGACGAGGATGCCGACGGCGATGGGCAGGACGAACGGCCCGAAGCTCGATTCGACCGTGGTCAGGCCTTCCACCGCCGAAAGCACCGAAATGGCCGGGGTGATCATGCTGTCGCCATAGAAGAGCGCCGTCGCGAACACGCCGAGCATGACGATGCCCGCCGTCCATTTCTTGCCTTCCGCCTTGCGGTTGATGAGCGCGAGGAGCGCGAGGCTGCCGCCCTCCCCCTTATTGTCCGCGCGCATGATAACGCCGACATATTTGATCGACACGACGATCATCATCGACCAGAAGATCAGGCTCAGCACACCGACGATGTGCAGCGCGTCCGGAGTCAGCGGATGGTGCCCGGCGAACGTTTCGCGGAAGGCATAGATCGGGCTGGTGCCGATGTCGCCGAAGACGATGCCCATGGCGCCAAGGGCCAGCTTGGCGAGTCCGCCATGATGGGGCTGTTCTCCAGCGGGGCGATCCGATGGGAGCGATGGGGCGGCGGTGTCGGTCATTTTCGAAAAGGCTGTCGCCTTCAATTCCCTTCAAACACCCTGGCCCCGCCAAGGCCGGCGGCGCTTAGCATGCCAGAATTTGGTTCGCAACGGCGACAAAATGATTCAGCGCCGCTATAGGTCCGCGCAAAATTCAGACCAATGGAGTGGATGATGCGCGTCGGCGTGCCGAAGGAAATCAAGAATAACGAATATCGCGTGGGACTTACGCCCGCTTCCGTTGCGGAATTGACCGCAGCGGGTCACGAAGTGATCGTCGAGACCAAGGCGGGACTCGGCATCGATTTCGACGATAAGGCCTATACCGATGTCGGCGCCCGCATCGTGGGTACGGCGGCAGAGGTGTTCGCCCAGTCTGATATGATTGTGAAGGTGAAGGAGCCGCAGCAGAGCGAGATCGCGATGCTCGAGCCGCGCCACTTGCTCTTCACCTATCTCCACCTCGCCGCGGACAAGCCGCAGGCAGAGGGCCTCATAAAATCGGGCGCGACCTGCATCGCTTATGAGACGGTGACGTCGAGCAACCGCTCGCTGCCGCTCCTGAAGCCGATGTCCGAAGTCGCGGGGCGCATGTCGATCCAGGTCGGCGCCCATTATCTCGAAAAGGAACAGGGTGGACGCGGCGTTCTGCTCGGCGGCGTTCCGGGCGTGGCCCCGGCAAAGGTCGCGATCCTCGGTGGCGGCGTATCCGGCCTCAACGCGGCGCAGATGGCGGTCGGGCAGCGCGCGGACGTGACGATCTACGACATTTCGAACGATCGCCTGGCCGAGCTCGACACCTATTTCGGCAGCCAGATCAAGACGGCTTATGCGTCGAAGGCGGCCATCGCCAATGCCGTCGCCAATGCCGAGCTGGTGATCGGCGCGGTGCTGGTTCCTGGCGCGGCGGCCCCGAAGCTCGTCACCCGCGATATGCTGAAAACGATGAAGCGGGGCTCGGTGATCGTCGATATCGCTATCGACCAAGGCGGCTGTTTCGAAACCTCGCGCCCGACGACTCACGAAGATCCCGTGTTCGAGATTGACGGCGTTATTCATTATTGCGTGGCGAACATGCCGGGCGCGGTCGCCCGCACCTCGGCCTTCGCGCTGAACAACGCCACCCTGCCCTTCGTGCTGCGCCTCGCCAATCAGGGCGCCGACGCGGCGATGAAAGCCGACCCCCATCTCGCCAACGGCCTGAATGTTTCGGGCGGGAAAATCCGGCACCAGGCCGTGGCGGAAGCGCTGGAGCTGCCTTACGAAGCGGCGTGACTGTCCGATTTGCGTCACCCTGGCGGAATCCGGGGTGACGCTTAGGGTTGTGTCGTGCGCTGCATTTCCCGCGCTTCGTCGACCAGTTTCAACTGATCTTCCACGACGCGGCGCCAGGGCGCATCGGCCGGTGAATCGGCCAGCAAGGCGCGCCATAATCGTTCCGCCTCATCGAACGACCCGCTCCTGGCCAAGGCCATGCCATAGAAAAGGCGGGGTGCCGGATGCTGGGGCGCGAGTCGGCCTGCACGTTCGAACGCGGCGCGCGCGGCGGGCGTCACACGGCCATCGCCGTGGACGACAAGCGCGTCTGCGAGGCCGAGCCAGAGAACGGCATTGTCCGGATATTTGCGGAGCCCGCTGCGCACGATATCGACCGCGCCCTTCGTATCGCCACGCGCGCGATAGCCGTCGGACAGGGTGAGCCAGGCGCCGGAAGCGTCGAACTGGCCGAACAATTCCTTCCGCGCCATCGAAAAGGGCGTCTGCGCGATCCCGCGCTCGGCGGCCGCTGCGGGGCGGGCTTCGCGGAGCCCCGGACGGCCTTGCCAGGCATAGCCTGCCGCCGCGATCAGCAAGGCGGAGAGCGCGAACTGCAGGCTCGCGCCGCGCATCCCGCCGAGCCAGCGCAGACCCGCCAGCACGGCGAGGGCCAGAAGGAGAAAGATCAGCCAGGACGTCATCACCGCCGCCTCCGGAACCGTCCGCGCGCCAGGAACAGGCCTGCGGCAACCAACACTAAAGGCGCAGCCCAGAGCGGCCATGTCGCAGGCTCCACGGGAGGATTGTAGCTGACCCAATTGCCGTAACGGCCGACCAGCCAGCGCCGGATATCTTCGGGCCGCTCACCGGCCGCGATCCGCCGCCGGACGAGCGCGCGCATGTCGCCCGCCATATCGGCATCGCTGTCCGCGATCGATTGGCCCTGGCAGACCAGGCAACGCAGGCTTTCCATCAACGCCCTCGCTTCCGCCTCTTGGCCTGGATCGGCAAGTTGCGTGTCGGCATATTCGGCGGGCGGCAGATTCGATTGAGCATCGAGAGGCGCGGCAAGAATCAGGGTGAGAATCGGCGCGACCTTCCTCATTGCGCGTCCTTCCAGGCACGGATCAGCGCCTCCATCTGATCCCGGCCGATACCGCCGACATGCTGGTAGCGGACAATGCCCTGGCCATCGATGACGAAGGTTTCGGGAACGCCCGCCGATCCGAGCGCCAGTTGCACCGCGCTGTCCCTGTCGGCGCCGATCCGCTCATAAGGATCGCCGTGGCGCGACAGGAAACGCGCGATGTCTTCCGGCCGGTCGCGAATGGCGATGGCATCGATCGGCACGCCCCGCGCCTTCATTTCAAGGAGAAAGGGCGATTCGGCGATGCAGGGCACGCACCAGCTGGCGAAGATGTTGACGACGCGCGCTTTCCCTTGCCTGAGATCGGCGCTTGCCAGACCCTCACGCCCCGGCAAGGCCGGCGGCAGCGTGAAGTCCGGCACGCTCTTCCCGATCAATTGGGACTGGATCGTGGCCTCCGGCGCGCGGCCGAGGCCGAAAGCGACGATCGTCAGGAAGAGCGCGAAAATCGCGAGCGGCAGCCACAGGATGAGCCGCTTCATGCCGCGCGCTCCTTCGGCCGTCCTTCGCGCCGTACCCGCCCGATGATCGACAAGGCGCCGCCCAGCGCGATCAGCGCGCCGCCAAGCCAGATGAACGTGACGAACGGCTTCCACCACAAGCGAAGCTGCCAGCGGCCATCCTCATTCTGACGGCCGAGCACGACATAGAGCTGCCCATCCACGCGCGTGGCGATCGCAGCCTCGCTGGTTTCGGTCGGCGGCGAGGTGAAGGTGCGTGCCTGCGGCCGGAGGATGAAGCTGCCGCCGCCCCTCTCGACCAGCACGCGCCCCTCCATCGCCGTCCAGTTCGGCCCCGCGATGGGATCGACCCCCTCCAAGCGCACCATAAAATCTCCGACGCGCACCGGCTCGCCCGGGCGGACGGCGGCGAGGCGTTCCCGGGTAAAGGCACTGTCCGATGCCATACCCCCCAGACTGACCGCGACTCCCAAATGCGCGATCGCCATGCCCCAGGTGAAAAGCGGCGTCCGGCGAAGATTGCGCCCCCAGAGCGGCGCGAGGCTTGCCAACCCCACGCCGACAGCCAAGGTCATGCCCAGAAGCGGCAATAGGCCGATGCCCGGCGCCGAAGCGAGCAAAGCGGCAAATGTAAGCGCGCAGGCGGCAAGCGGAACGGCCATGCGCCGCGCGGCGGCGGTCAGGCTGTCCCGCCGCCAACGGATGAGCGGCCCTGCTCCCATCAGGAAGACGAGGATAAGCGCCAGTGGCCCCGCGGCGCTGTTGAAATAAGGCGGGCCGACCGACAATTTCTCTCCCGTCGCGGCTTCCAAGGCGAGCGGGTAAAGCGTGCCGACCAAAACAATGCCGAGGATGACGGACAGCAGGAGGTTGTTGGCGACGAGCGCCCCTTCCCGGCTTACCGGATCGAAGGTCGCGCCTTCGCGCACCGTCCCGACGCGCAACGCGAACAAGGCGAGCGCGCCGCCGATGTAAAGCGCGAGCAAGGCGAGAATGAACGTCCCTCGCGACGGATCGACGGCGAAGCTGTGGACGCTGGTAAGAATGCCCGACCGCACGAGAAACGTGCCGACCATCGACATGGAAAAAGCGACGACCGCCAGCATCACCGTCCAGGCACGCAGCCCGCCGCGAGTCGCCAGCACCGTCACCGAATGCAGAAGGGCGGTCGCCGCAAGCCAGGGCATGAGCGAGGCGTTTTCGACCGGATCCCAGAACCACCAGCCGCCCCAGCCAAGCTCGTAATAAGCCCAATAGCTGCCCGCCGTTATGCCGAGCGTCAGCAGGGTCCACGCCGCCAATACCCAAGGCCGCATCGCCCGCGCGAAGGCCGGGCCGACATCGCGTGTCACAAGCGCGCCCACCGCGAAGGAAAAGGCAACCGAAATGCCGACATAACCGAGGTAGAGCGTCGGCGGATGGAAGGCGAGACCGGGATCTTGCAGCAAGGGATTGAGGCCCGCACCCTCAGCCGGGGCGGGATCCAGCCGCGCGAACGGATTGGAGGCGAAGAGAAGGAAAGCGTAGAAGCCGAGGCTGATCGCGGCCTGCGCCATCAAGGTGGCGGTCAGCATCGTGTCCGCCAGCTTGCGCTCGAACAAGGCGACCGCCCCGCCCGCCAGCGCAAGGACGGTCACCCAGAGCAGCATCGACCCTTCGTGATTGCCCCAGCTTCCGGCGAATTTGTAGAGCCACGGCTTGGCGGAATGGCTGTTCTGCGCAACCAGCAATACCGACAGGTCCGTGCGCAGAAACAGGAGGATGAGGCAGGCGAAGGCCAAGGCGGCGATCAGCCCCTGCGCCACCGCCAAGGGGCGCACGGATGCCGCGACCGGTACGCCGCGCAAGGCAGCGATGCCGAGGGCCAATTGGAGAAGGGAGAGCGACGCGGCGATCCAAAGCGCAGCAAGCCCGGCTTCGGCGATCATTCCAGCGTGTCCGCCTGATGCCTATCGCCCTGCCGGCCGAGGCGCGGCGGCATATAATTTTCGTCATGCTTGGCGAGGATTTCCGTGGCGGCGAACGATCCGTCGGCCCGGAAGCGTCCTTCCGCCACCACACCGCTTCCTTCCCGGAAGAGATCGGGTACGATTCCCGTGAAGGTGACGGGAATCGTCGCGGCCGTTTCATCGCCCACGACGAAGCGGATCGTGGTTCCGTCGGGCAAGCGTTCGAGCGATCCGGCGCGCACCATGCCGCCGATCCGCACCGCCCGGCCTTCCGGCACGCCTTTGCGCGCGACATCGGCGGGGGCGTAGAAATAGGCCGCCTGATCCTTCAGCGCCGACATGGCGAGCAGGACCGCGCCCAGCACGGCGGCGATGGCGAGGATCAGCAGGACCAGGCGCTGATGCTTGGCCTTCAGCCGGTTGGGTTGGCTCATGGACGCGTCACCGCCCCGGCATCGCGCTCGGCCCGGCGCATCGCGATGAAGCTCCATGCAGCAAGCCAACCCGCCCCGGCAAGAGTGAGCCCATAAGCGGCGATGATGAAGGGCCAGTGGTTCATGCCGCCATCCGCCGCAGCCGCGCCTCGATCCGGGTGCGCGCCAGATCGGCCCGCATCCGCATCAGCACGATGGCGCCGAAAAGCAGCGAGAAACCGAGCGTGGACAGGAGCAAGGGCCAAAGCATCGAGGCATCGATGCTGTTTCCGCCGGCAAGGCTGATGCTCTGCCCCTGATGCAGGGTGCGCCACCATTCGACCGAATAGCGGATGATCGGGATGTTGATCGCGCCGACCAGGCCGAAGATCGCGCTGACCCGGCCCTCCCCGCCCCGCTCGCGGTCGGCCGCGGCAAGCGCGGCGTAAGCGATATAGAGAAAGAGGAGGATGAGCATGGACGTCAGCCGCCCGTCCCATTCCCAATAGGTGCCCCAGGTCGGACGCCCCCAGAGCGACCCAGTGGCGAGACAGAGAGCCGCGAACAGCCCGCCGGGCACAGCCATGGCGCGCGCCGCGACGCCCGCGAGCGGATGGCGCCAGACAAGCTGAACGAGGCTCGCCGCCGCAATGCCCGTCCATCCCGCCATGCCGAGCCAGGCGGCCGGCACGTGGACGTACATGATGCGAACGCTTTCGCCTTGAAGATAGTCTTGCGGCGCGACGAAAAGGCCGATGCCGAGCCCGACCGCGATAAGCAGCGCTCCGCCACAGCCAAGCCAAGCGGTAAGCGGACGCGCGATCTTCAGAAAACGGGCGGGATTGGCGAGGAAGTGCATCTCGGCCGTCCTCTTAGCGAAAGCGATACGGAGGGGAAAGCGAAGAAAGCCCCCCTTCCCTGCCTTAAACATCGTCACCCCCGCAAAAGCGGGAGTTCAGACACTGAGTGGGCCGGCTCGGATATCGCTTGGATTCCCGCCTTTGTGGAATGGCGTGAGCAGCAAGCCTTGCCCTCCGCCTCCAGGCGGCCCATGCAGCATCATCCATGCCCAGCGCCGCTTCCTCTTCCGAACGTCCGCAGCAAAACCGAATTCTCGGCATCGGCCTCCGGATCGGCGCGGCCACCAGCTTCGCCTTCATGGCCGCGACGATCAAGCTGGGCTATGATGCGGGCGTCAGCACGCCGGAGCTGGTTTTCTACCGCTTCGCCTTCGGCCTGCCGCCCTTGCTCGGATGGATCATCCTGTCCGGCAATTACGGCGCGTGGCGGACCCGGCGGCCTCTGGCTCATCTCGCCAGGACGGCGATCGGCCTGTCCTCGATGGTCTTCGCTTTCTCCGCGCTCGATTATTTGCCGCTGGCTGAAGCGACGGTCATTTCCTTCGCCGCGCCGCTCTTCTCGGTCATCCTGTCCGTCCTGGTCCTGAAAGAGCAGGTCGGGCGGCATCGCTGGAGCGCGGTGGCGATCGGCTTCGTCGGCGTGTTGGTCGTCATGCAGCCGGGCGGGACGCATTTGCCGATCGTCGGACTCATCGTCGCGGCCGTCGCCGCTTTTGGCGTGGCCTGCGTCAATATCACGATCCGGCAGATCGGCCGGACCGAGGGCGCGCAAACCACCGTCCTTTGGTTCACCTTGTCGTCGATGCTGGTCGTCGGGCTCTTTTTCATGCACTTCTACGCCCGCCCGCACGACGGATGGACCTGGGCTATCCTCGTCGCGCTCGGCCTCGCGGGCGGCGCGGGACAGCTTTTCCTCACCGCCTCGCTTCGGTTCGCGCCGGTACCGGTGATCGTGCCGTTCGACTATCTGCAGCTGCTGTGGGCGGTTCTGCTCGGCTGGCTGCTGTGGAGCACGCAGCCTTCGCCCGCCACTTGGGCGGGCGCGGCCGTCATCATCGGCAGCGGCCTCTACACCATTTACCGGGAGCAGAAGATCGGGCGCGAGCGCAAGGGGATTGCGGCCAAGGCCCCGATCCCCCCGCTCGGCAAATAGATCAGCGCCCGATCAGACGCTGCGCCATCGTGTCCGCGACGGCGGCCGGATTGCGGCCGGTGGCGGCGCTTTCGTCCCAGATCGTGTCGAGGCGGCCCGGAATCTGCTCGATCTTCGCCTTGACGCCCGCTTCATCGGCATCGCCCAAATATTCGGATGCGACGTTGATGATGCCGCCCGCATTGATGACGTAATCGGGCGCGTACAGGATGCCGCGCGCATGGATACGGTCGCCGTCGGCCGGAGTCGCGAGCTGGTTGTTCGCGCCGCCCGCGACGACAGGCACGCGAAGGGCCGCGATGCTCTCTTCGGTGAGGATCGCGCCCAACGCACAGGGGCTCAGCACATCGGCTTCGAGGGTCAGGATGCTCGCGGGATCGACCGTGGCGCCGCCCACTTCATTCGCGAGCTTGCCCGCCCGCGCGGCATCGATGTCCGCGACGCTGATCTTCGCTCCGTCCTTCGCCGCAAGCCGTGCAAGACCGCCCGCGACGCTGCCCGCGCCCTGGATCGCAATGTGGAGGCCGGACAGGCTGTCCTTGCCGAGCGCGCGTTTCACCGCTGCCCTGACGCCCAGATAAACGCCGTAGCTGGTATGCGGCCCCGGATCGCCGCCGACCGCGCCCGCCGCAACCGGGAGGCCGGAGACATATTTGGTCTGCTTCGACACCGCGACGAGATCGGCCACGTTCATGCCGACATCTTCCGCCGTCACGTAATTGCCGCTGAGGCCATCGACCGCACGCCCATAGGCAGCGAGCATCTCCGGTGTCTTGGTGCGCGCGCTATCCGCCAGGATCACCGCCTTGCCGCCGCCCAGCGGCAAGCCTGCCATGGCGTTCTTGTAGCTCATGCCGCGCGACAAACGCAGCGCGTCGGAAATCGCCGAGGCGCTGTCGGCGTAATGCCAGAAGCGCACGCCGCCCGCGCCCGGGCCCAAATGGGTGGAGTGGACCGCGATGATCGCCTTCAGGCCGGACGCCCGATCGGTGACGAAATGCACGACCTCATGGTCGTCGAAATCGGGGTAATCCCAAGGCGACTGCATGATCCTGTCCTAATTTGTTGATTTATCTTGAAAAGTGGGGCGACCGACGGGACTTGAACCCGCGACCCTCGGTACCACAAACCGATGCTCTAACCAACTGAGCTACGGTCGCCACAACCTGCTGATGCGGGGCGCTCTTACGAGCGTGGCCCCATCAGCGTCAAGGAAACAAATGATGGTCACGATATTGTTCGGATCCACCTCTTGGTGCACGCTTACAGGCGTTGTTCCAAGGGCGTGGTGGGCGCGGCAAGGATTGAACTTGCGACCCCACCCGTGTGAAGGGTGTTTTAGCGCCGAAACGCAAGGACTTACGGCATTTGCCGGGAGATCGGAGCGTGAATCTATGGCGAACAAACGAGCAGCGTCTGACCATATGCTGACCACTCGATTGGAGGTGCGCTATGTCCACCTTTGAATGGATCGTCTGCTGCCGATGCAAAGAGAACTTCGGCATGGACCGCGCAACCTATGGCACGCTCAAAAAGAGCGGAGCGACGTTTCATTGCCCGTTCGGGCATCCGCAGCATTTCACGGCGGGAAAAACCGAAGAGCAGAAACTTCGCGAGCAGCTTGAGGAAGAGCGCCGTCAGCGCCAGCGCGCCGAACAGGCTGTTGCCCGACAGGCAGATTGGCGGCGCGAGGCGGAGGAGCGTGCCAAGCACGAGCGCGCGCGGGCGAACGGCTACAAGGGCCACGCAACCCGGATAACGAAACGCGCGAAAGCTGGCGTCTGCCCTTGCTGCAATCGCTCGTTCCAACAGCTCGCCCGGCACATGGCGGCGAAGCATCCGCAATTCACGCCGCTAGAGGTCGAGCCAGCATGACCCCAATCCTCCCCAGCTATCGGAGAGCATGAATGAGAGTAGAAGAGACAATGGTGCAGCTGGGCGCGGACGCGCTTCAGGCGGCTTGGAACAGCGGTGACGATGCAGTGGCGCTTCTTCCGGAGATCTGTTTCACCCCGGATGAGGCCGAACACCTTGCGCGCGCCGTATTAACCGCCTCTCTCCGCTCTAAAGCTAAGGAGGAAGAGTGATGGGCGAGGTTGTCCAGTTGCGCCGATGCACTTGCGCGGAAGTAGAAGGCGAGGATCCGGAATGCCCTTTGCACGAGCTAACCATTGCCAGGATCGCCGCGTGGGAAGATTGGGAATGCGCCACGAGCGAGCTGGAGGGCTATTTGGCGCGCGATGTTGCCAGGAGGCACCTTGATGCTAGCGGCTGGAATGCAGCCCTTGACCTAGCAGCCGACATTGTAGCGCGGTTCGGATATGAGACGCCTGCCATGCGCATTCGGGAGCAGAAGCATGTCCCCTCCCCAGAAAGGAATAGAACATGATGGGTGAAATGACCGAAGGGGCCCTTGGCGATACACCGGCCGAACGCCTTCATCGTTTTGCAGTCGAATGGCGCATACTGATGCAGCGCGGGCGGGACAGGGTAATTTACGAGCTTCACCCCGGCGATCCGCGTTGGGCCGAATGCCGTGTCGACGACATCGAAGCCATCCTTGCCGCCCTCTCTCCAGAACAGGAACAGGAACAGGGATGATGGACGCTGAGGTGCCGACGGCTGTTTTCGAATCGTCGGCAAAAACCGCAGATTTCCGCCGTTCCTGAAAAACAGAAAAAATAGAAAATGGCGGATTTCTGCGGTTTCCTGCTGGTCGACGGAAATGCTCGAATCGTGCCGCCTAGCCCCTTCCCACCGTTCCCCATTTGTTCGACAATGAGGAATGGGACGAGTCGATAAATTGGGATGGCCGCCGTGGATGAAGACGGTAGGCGCGGCGGGGCGCTTATGACTACTTCCTGGCAGTATTGGCTTGGGGTGATAGCTACCTTTGTGGTGTTGGCGGGGATTGTGTTTGTTGCGTCGATGTGATGGCGAAACCCCCGGAGGGCCTCTTTCTTGAAAAAGGCTGTCCGGGGGCTCTTTCTGGTCCGGATCGGTGTCCGGCTCTCAAATGCGCGGGCCGGGCTTGATACCGGCTCCCTATGGGTATCCTTATTGCGCGTGCCGAAGCAGAGGCTTGTCGTTTCTATCTAGTCCACGGGCCTTATGTATTCAGGCGTGTCCATCCACGCCGCCGCGCACTTCATTCTTATACCGGAACAGGGGTTGTGGCGCAAGCGGTTTCGTGCTACTCAGGGCGATATTCTGAGGTGATGTAAAATGATCGTAGCAGAAGCCTTTCACCCGAGCGAGTATATCGCTGACGAGCTAGACGCGCGCGGATGGTCGACTCTCGACCTTGCGCGGCGGATGCCCGGTGACGTGCAAACCAACCTGTTAGCGGTTGACCTATATCTCACGGTTGGGCCGGAGAACCGCGACTTGCGCTTGGGCGATTGCGCGGCCAGCATCGGCGATGCGTTGGGAGTGTCAGCGGCCTTCTTCAATAATCTCGAAGCGGCTTGGCTAGACACTCCCTCCTGACACACAGGCGGGTATTATATGGGTTAGCATTGTGCGTTTTCTGCAAATTGCTCATGGCCCCGCAACCTGTGCAAAAAATGCACAAGTTGGGTCCGGGTATTATATGGAGGTGGTGATGAAGTTTGACCCTCAAGATCCGGCAAGCGCCTCGTCTCAGCGCGCCTTCGATCGGCCATATTCGGGCATGCGCGAACACACCTTTCACGAAACGCGACCAAGCACTTTTTGGGAAGTTCTGACCACTGGGAAAGCCGAACAAGCGACTGTTTCTCGATTTATCATTCCGCGCGCCCGCTAACGACAACACCCGCCTCCATAAAGAGGGTTAGGCTGTCGGCTTCTTCGTATTCTTAACTTCCTTCACGATTTCCTTGCCAGCGGCCACCCCGGCGAGAATGACTGGTGCATTAGCAACCACCACGGGCGCTACCTTCTTGGCGAAACGCAGGATCTTCTTCAGGTTCATGGCTTGGCTTCCTCTACAGTAACGGTGTCGGCAGTGACGTTCATTTGTTCGGGGGAAGTGGCGCGGGCGGTGGCCTCAATCGCGCGGAAAGCGGCGCCGGTGTTCTCCGTCGCTTTCCGGTTGCCAACCACGGACCCGAGGTAGAAGCCTATCGCAAGGTTGAACGCGCCGATCAGCGCCCCCTTCATCGTGTCGTCGCCAACATTCTCAGCAAACGCCCACGCGAATAGGCCGATAATCAGGAGGGCAATAACGAAGTGGGGGGTTTTGAAATCGCTGTCCATCACGCCGCACCTCGATATAGCTTCGTCTCGGCTGTTCGACGCCGCGTTAAGCCGGTCATCACTCGACCAGCAGCCTTATTCCAGCGCGCGAACTGATTGGCGGCACCGTCATGGTTGCCCGCATTGTGCATCCTGAGCAGAGTGGACGACCTCAGGTTTTCTTCGCCCACGTTGAAGGCAAGCGATACGAGGGCATCGAACTGATCTTGGGTCGTGATAGGAGCGAGCTTGTTGACCGCCCTTTCAAAGCGAGCAACGTCCTTGCGCAGAAGGTCATCGGCCTGCGCTTCAGTGATCACGAGGCCCGGCTTTACGTCAGACCCAGTATGGCCGACGCCGATCGTCCAAGGGTCTCCTCCGGTCGCAGGATCAGGATATGCCTTGAGGCGCAGTCCCTCGAACTCCTTGATGAGCGCAACGCCTTTGTCGCTGATTTTACGGACCATTCCGTCGCGAGGAACGCCCAGGCGATCAAGGGCCGCGTCGAGATCATCTACGGAAGCTTGATCGGGGAACTTGCCCCCGCTCGCCTTCACAAGATCAAATATGGCCTTACGGGTCATTTCTCGCCTCCAGCGTTCATCTCGTCGAGCTTGTTCATTGCGTGCTTGAGATGCGGCGAGACGGCTGTTTCAGGCAGAACGTCAATTAGGTCGCGTTGCGCTGAAATCTTGGCGCTAAGGTCTCCCCGCCGCATTCCGTCGATAATGCCGTGAAGCTGTCTCACCTCTTCGCGCAGGGCCTGGTTTTCCGTTCGTAGGGCAGCGACCTCGCCTGACAGTGCTTGGATCAATTCGCCAAAGCCCTGCCGGTCGTCGATCTTCTCTTGCATCCGGAGCTTGCGGTTCGTCACCCAAAGACGAGCGACGAACATCAGGAGCGCAAGCAGGGTGGCGGTGCTAATCCACCCCCTGATGATCTCCAGTGTCGGAGCCCCGTTCATTCGGCTTCACCAGCAACATGCGATTGAGAAGCCGCTTCACCATTAGAAGCCCGGCGACGGAAACGACCAGTCCTAAACCCATCCATGATCCCCACCCCAGCGGTTAACAGGCACTCGAACAGGAAGATCAGGTTAGTCGTGATTTCATGCCCGCGGGTTTGCGGGCCATGATCTTCATAGGTGATGGCGAACCCGATGTTCGCGCAGATCGAGAGCGTGGCGAGCATCACCACGGCAATCAGCGATTTTGAAGGGTGTCGGTGCCACGCCACATAAGCACAGACGGCCACGAAAACCTCAAGCATCGTGTAGATGCCGGGCCTCTGGCTCACCGATCCCAAGAACCAGACGAGGTTCGAAATGACGAAGCTAAAGCACAATGTCCCGCCCAGCCAGCGCAGATCCTCGTCTCGCCATGTCGCCCATAAGGCAAACGCGGCGGCGCTCCCGTAAAAGAGGAGCCAGAAGGCTTGCATCAATTCTCTTCTTCTGACTTCGGTGTGCCGCCGCCATAAACGATGACGTCATCGTTGGTGAGGCCAGCGACCGGCCCGATCTCTTCAAGGATGACCTGAAGGTCGTTATGAACGGCGAAAACCAGCTTGCGAAGGCCTTTATCCTTGTTAACGCTGGGGTGCGCTTCCAGGGCCGTCAGGTTGCCCTTGGCCTTGCCGGCGATTTCAAGTGCGCGCTCTCTTCGGACGTTGTTTTTGGACGTATCGTGCGTATTCTTCGGATCGGCCATCGTAGCCTCCTCCTTTTAAGGTGGAGAGCTACCGGCTGCTCTATACGCGGTCCCTATTTCCTATAATATTTCCGATTCGGAGGCAATAGCTGGGCTTGTCAACCCCCTCGCGACTAAATGCGCTTGATTGGGTGAGTCCGGTGATTTATCGTGCGGTGATGCAGGCGAGGGTTGCCAATATTCAGGCCCTGAGAGGTCTTGCCGCCCTTGCTGTAGTCGTGTGCCATGCCGCCAGCCGATCAGGCTTGGATTTCGAAGTCGGCAATGCCGGGGTAGAGCTATTCTTCGTCATAAGCGGCTTTGTCATGGTGAAGGCTTTATCCAATCCGGACCTGTTCCTTCTCCGGCGCGCGGCCCGCATCCTGCCTCTCTATTGGATCGTTGTGCTTACTGCCTTCGCCGCCATGACCATCGCTCCCGGCATGTCGGATGTGCGGCCCGATTTTGCCGGGTCCATGCTGCTGCTGCCGCTGTCTAGCGATAATCGGATATTGGCGGTTTCGTGGACCCTCACCCACGAGATGCTTTTTTATGCCCTGCTGGCCTCGCTTCCGAGAGAAAGAGCTATCCCGCTGGCAACGTTGGCCATCGTCGCGCTGGTGGCAGCGGGCTTCACGGCAGCACCGCAATCGCCCCTGCTTCAGGCCGCGACAGACCCGATCAACCTCTGCTTCGTCGCGGGAATGGCGTTAGCGAACGTGCCGCGCGGATATGCCCCAACAGCTTGCATTATTGCGGCCCTGGCCTACTTCACCGCGATACAGGCTCTAAGCATCCCGGCCAGCGAAAGCCCTGCCCGCATCCTCTGGTTTGGGCCAGCAGCTGCCATCCTCGTATATGGCGCCGTATTCTCGCCCCTTCGCTTCCGTGCACTGGAGAGGTTGGGCGAAACCTCCTACTCCCTCTATCTTGTTCACATTCCAGCGATGAAGGGGGTGGCAGTCGCGTTTGCATGGCTCGGACTAGGGTATCCTAACGCTTTCTGGCTTGTTGCCGTTTCTACTCTTGTAGGCACAGGAATGTTCTACGTTCTTGAGCACCCTATGATCCAGTTTGCTTCAAATCTCGCGCCACCGCGAATTCGAGTACATCAGCTCCATCGCCTGCCCGACCGTCATGGCGCGGTTGACCGCATCCCGCAGGATGAGGGTCGGGCCGTGCTGTATCGTGAAAGCAGCCTCAGCCGTTAAGACAACCGTCTGCCCTTCCTTGCCCCCCGTGAAGCCGGTAATGGTGGTCGTGTTGTAATTGGCGACGAAGCGCCTTCCCGCGAGGCTGGGAGTGGCGCTGTTTGCCAGTAAGGCGGGGTATCCCGTCAAAGTCCCCGCGACGATCATGTTGTCATAGATCGAAGTCGCAGGCCCGCTGTCTTCAAGCGCTGTCCCCACCGGCATATTGATGATATTGCCCGTAACCGTTCCTCGCAGAACGGTCGGCCCAATCACAACGCCACCTACGCCTGCGCTGCTCGCAACATCGTTACCAATCAACGTGGCCTCGTCCGCCTTAATGTAGGCACCATAGGTAGCGAACTCGCGGAATTTATTGCCTTGCAGAATGACGGCGCCGACCGTGCTTCCTGAGGAAGTATTCGCCTCCAAGCTGGAGCCGAACCCATTGATGAAATTGTTCGCGATCTGAAACGGCCCCATGGCAAGGGCCCCACCTTGAAGAATAGCAATGCCTCTATCGGTATTCCCCGGCGCCGATTTGATCCTGTTCCCCGTAATGGTCGCGCTATTAGCTGACGCGAGATAGATCCCGCTCTTTCGTACGCCGTCAATCTGGTTCGCACTGATCGTCGTCCCGTCACCAACGGGGAGGTCAAACGATCCGTTAATAACCGCGATGCCGTGGTGACATTCGTCGATGACATTGCCGACAACGCTCCCGCGAGCAAAACCACTTATGCCGATTGCCGCAGGGACATCGGAACCAGAGCGAGGCTTGCTTTGGTCGGTATTTGTGCGAAGGACCATGTTATTCGAGCAGGCAAAGTTATCAGCCCCCTGGATGTATATTCCTGCGCCGTAGAAGAGCGTCACTCCGTCAGTAAGAACAGATCCAGAAATATCAGTCACTACGTTACTCGTGATGATCATGTCATCGACGCGATCGCCCGGTACCCCGATCCCGCTTGAACTCAGGTAGAGCATGATCCCGTAGCATGGATGGTTGCGCACAACGTTCTCGCTAACGATGTTCCCGAACATCGATTTGCCGATCTCGACGTTCTGAAGTCCGATGCCGACGCCGCACCTGGAAACACATTCATTACCTGTGACTATGTTGTAAGATGAGGTTCCATAGAGATAGATGTCATAGCCCATCTGTCCCTGCGTCTCTGAACCATCCTGCGCGACAACACTGTCAGTGAAGATATTTCCGGTGACGGTGCAATTGTTGCAGGAATTAAGAATGACTCCGCCGCGCCGCATTCCTTTGAAGAAATTGCCTCTTACGATGCAACGGTTGGCGTTAATCGCTACGCCCCATCCGTGAAATAGAGACGATACCGTGGTGCCGGGCGTGATGCGCAGGTTTTCAACCACGAAGTGATCGTGCGTAACGGCAATTGCAATGGAATTGGTATTTGCTCCGGTGCAGACGATGCCACTGCTATAGCCCCGGCCGAAAATCCGCTGGCCTTCAGCGGCCGATAGAACGGGCGAGTTCGTGCTATAGAGTTCTTCGAGGTAAACATCCTTGCCCGTGTTCAAAGCCTTCTGAATGGCGTTCACGTTCTCAGCGGGTGTGGCAGAAGTGGAGGCCCCGAAATCCTTTGCTGCAACAATCTCCCGCTCTTTGTCCTGGACGGTCCGCAAGACAGCCCCCGTTCCAGCCTGAAGAAACCCTACCGCCGCCGCGCCATTCGGCCCCGCTAATTGCAGCCCAAGGTTCACCGCACTGGCCTGATAATAGACCTGCACCATCGCGGAATTGCGCACACGGATAGAATAGGGCCCGTCGATATATGCACTGACCGGCGCGTCACCGTCCGACAGCACCCCCGCCTTCGTCCTCAAGGGCTGGGAAAGCGGGATGGTGAACTCCGCATCCGCGAAGACCGGCACTGGATCCACCTGCGGATCGCCATTCTCCACCCCGAACCAGACATAACCATTATCCAGCAGGCGGTTATCGAGGCCTGTGAATAGCGGATAGGGCGCGTCAACGCGGCTCATTTGTGCGGCTCCTGAAAATGGATTATAAGGCGCGCCGATGCGCACAGTGATGAAATGGGTGATTGGCCTGCCGCTGATGTACTTTCTCGTGCCATATCTATTGTTCTTCCTGGCTGGCGGCAGCACGGGTTGGTGTCTGGGAAAATGCGTCCACAAGCCTCCGCTGAAGGTCGAGTACGTCGTTCGCGATAGCGGGCTCGGAACGAGCAATCCGCGATAGGCGGCCGATATAGGCCCGGCCTTCGGTAGGCTTCGGGTTCTTCGGCATCCGTGCTATCCAGCGGGCGAACTTGGGGGAGGCAAGAAGGCGGCCAGCGGCATACTGACCCGCAAGCACCTTCGCCATGAGCGGCAGCCCACCTAAGCCGGTGGCTCCGGTCAGTAAATTGCCGACGTTGCTCCCCGAATTACTATGATTGGCGTATTTGGTCGCTTCCTTGGACCCGCGCGCAACAATGGCCAAGTCATTGAGAGCGGCGCGGCCTTCGTCCCCGAACAGTGTCCGCTTGGCGCTTTCTCCGATATCGTTCCAGTGGGTGAGGAAGGTGGAGAGCGAGAAGGCTTCTCCGGTTTCGTCCTGGCTGCCCTTTGTGGCACGGCCAAGTCCGGAGATAAGCGAGGCTCGCACCGCTCCCCTTTCCTGAGGCGGGAGAGATTCCATGAACCTCGCGAACCGGCGATTATTGCCCGCCATTGCCCCCTTAAGGGATTGGACGATTTGCTCGCCGGATTTCGGATTGTTCGCATTGCCAAGGATCGGCTCGATCGCTTCGTCGATCGTTTGCAGTCGGTTACGCCAATAGCGGTCAGCAGTGCGATAAGCACGGGCCGCCCCATCTAGTCCTTGCTGCTGAAGTCCGGCGACAATATCATCCGCCGCAGCGTCAACTACACGATTGGCGATGCGCTCAAGATTGGTGTTGCGGAGCCCGTTGGTGCTGAACTGATCGCGCAAGGCGGTACGCATGTTGCGTAGCCCGCGAACGGTGTTGGGTTCGCTCAGCGCATCACGCAATTCCCCAAGCTTGGCCAACCCTTCCGATCCACCGGGCGTTTCCGACAGGCGGGCTATTTCGTCATCCAGTATTCGAAGGGCGTTGGGCGTTTCTACCTTAGCCTGCCCCGCAGCGCTTTCCGCAGCATGATAAAGCCCATTACCGCGCGTGCTGGTACGAGCGATGAAGGATTTGGCACCGCGCCGCGCCGTTTCCCCCGCCGCTTCCGGATTGAGAATAACGCCGAAAGACGATGCTACGCGGTCGCGCACTGCCTTCGCGCTATCCAGCGTACGATTGGCGCCAGATACGATTGACGAGGCGCCGCCGATTGTGCCCGCGATCATCGACGTTGCGCGCCGCGTTTTTGCGCCGCCGACATCGGCGGGGAATGGGACGATGTTCTGCCGCTCCATGGCGGCCAAAACCTCTTGCCCATCAGTCGGCGGCGTGGGGCGGCCAGCACTGGCCATCGCGCGGGAGCCGCCGTAATTGATCAGACCCCCGGTGGCGCCACCAAGAGCCGCTCCCCCCGCCGCTCCAATCAGCCTGTCACCAATGTCGCCATCCGTTGCGCCAAGGCCGTAAACTCCGCCTAGGGCGGCACCTTCCTGAGCGCCCCGCACCCCGGCCGCACGCGCGCCTGCCAGAACGGCAGCTTCGCGCCCAGCCCCAGCCCTTAACATCGCTGTTGCCGCGCCCTTCCCAGCCCCGGCCACACCACTCGGGATTAGGAGCCCGGCAGCCAGACTGCCAGTCAACCGGGCCCAGAAATTGTTTTCCTCGTCATGATCGCGAATGGCACGGTTGTAATCTAGCGCTTCGTTCCAGCTATCGCCGTTCAACACTACATCGGACGCAGCCAGCAATTCATCGTCCAGCCCGATTGTCGCCGGGACACCCCGAGCCAAAGCCTTGATCGTATCGCCGATCCCGCTCTGGCCGCGCGCGTCCGTGATGTCCGGCGTCGGGCGCTCAATGGCACCGAAAATGCCGGCAACACCCCGCTCACGCTCGGCAAAGGCCTTTTGAAGATCCTCGTTGCCGTCCCAGTGGGTTTGGCCATATTGATCCGCGATGACGTTGAGAGCGGCGAGATCGGCGCCGTTATTGAAAGCCGTTTGAATCGCAGCGATGTATTTGTCGTCCTGCTCTTTATAAGGCGACATCTCTTCGTCGCCGAAGACGAGCTTATCTCCAGCCTGAACGCTGAATCCAGCCTTTTTCAGGGCTTGCTCAATTTGAGGGGACGCCGACCCCGCGCCAATTTTCGCCGCCTCGATGAGCAGCCCAAGGCGCTTCTTTTTATCCTTGATTGCCGCTTCACTATCCCCGAGCTGCGGGAAATAGGAGCGACGAAACCCTTCTAGCTGCTCCCTGTTATAGGCCGCTCCAGTGCCAAGCGTGAGCCCTGCGTCGAGGATGTCGAGCTGGGCATTTTCTACACGCTGCCGGTCTGCTCCGGTCAAGAAGTTGGCGGCGGTATCACCAGCTATCGAGCGGATTGTTTCGGTGAAGGCGCCAGGCGATTGCCCCGCCTCTCCGACCTCATTGAGGATCGACAAGCCGCCCGCTAGGCGTGTTGCGAGTGTCGCAGTCTTGCGCTCACTCTCTTGCGCTTTTGGATCGCCGCCCCCGGCCGCCGCTTTATTGATCGCCGACTGCGGCTGCTCAAGCTGAGCAATCAGGTTAGGATCGTCAACGGGGATCAGATCGTCTTCCATCACCGCCACTTCTGGAACCACTGACCGTCGATCTTGACGTAAACCTTGCCGCCAACTGATCGCGTCTCGCTGGGCTTAGGCGCTTCTTTCGTCTTCGGAACCGAAGCCACGGCCCCGGCGGACTGATCACCCCCTTTCGAGCTAGAGGAGCCGCCCTTCTCAAACCCAGCCATAAGATTGGCCAGTTGAGGGAGGGCTGAAACGGGAATGGCGTCGTCAGGACCGATGCCCAAACCACGCGCAACATGAGCGATGTAGTTATTAACCGACGCATCGCTGTTTTCCTTGCCGCGCGGCGCGTAGCGTTCCACAAGCTTGCGAGGAGTGTTGTGCCCTTTATCGAGGTAGCCGCTTTTCAGAAGGCGTCTTTGTGCAGCAGCCCCAGCAGCAGGTGACACGAACTTGGCGAAACCGTTCTCATTTCCCGCATAGCCAGGAATAGAGCGGGCAAAGTCGCCGTCCTTGATGGCGCCCGGATTGTTCAGGCGAACCGTCAGGGGAGCGCCAGAAGAGCGCCTATTTCCACCGGAAGCGGGCGGAGTTTCGCCGGGGCTATCGAAACGCGTCTGGCCTTCGCTGAGCGTGAAGGGTGCATCTGGCGCTTGATAGATGACTTGCCCCGTCACCGGATCGACAATGGCGTCTCCGTAACCGACGACCTTGCCGCCTTCGCTGCCACCGAAGCCTAGCTTCTCCAATAGAGGCGCGGCCTTATCGCCCATAGCTGAGCCGATACCGAAACCGATTATGCCCTTGGCCTGGTTGGAAAGCCGCGTCACTTCATCATCATTACCGGCGGCCTTGGCCTGCTCGATCTGATCGACAATGCTCGCGAGCGCTTCGCTTTCCGCCGTGCTCTCTCCGCCATTTTTGAGCGCCGCCACCCGAGTATCGATCAGGTTTTTGGCGATGTCAGTGCGTCCCGCCTGAATAGCGGAAGCTACGCCAAACATGTCGGAGAGATTTTGGTCCTTCCGCTCCTGTGAGTAGGCCTCCCACCCCTTGCTTGCGGCCTCCGCAAGTTCGGGATGCTTCAAGCTGAACGCCATCAAATTCTGCGGCGTCAAGTTTCCGCCCAAGGCTTCAATATCGCCCTGCAACTGCGCCTCTTGCGCTTGCTTCTGCTCAGCCGCCGCCCGAGCCGCTTTGCGGGCCCTCAGCTGCTCCCCAAGCACAAGCAGGGGCCGAACATCGAGTTCAGGCTGCGTTGATGAATAGTCTATGGGTCCAAGTGCCATATCAGAACGCCGCTATCGCTGAAGCGATCTTGAGACCGCTGTTCCAGCCGTTGAGAGTTGAATTGCCGCGTGCAATCTGGCCGCCTGCTAAGGCGGCGCCTTGCTGTTGCAGGAGGTCGGACACGGCATTGGTCGAAGCGGCGGCTTGGTTGCCGACCCCCGCAGCTGCGCTCTGCCCAATCGAAGTCAAATCTCTCAGGCGGCCGAACTGGTTAGCGAAGGTGCTTGCCAGGAGGTCGGCCCGGAAGCGCGCGAGGCTGTTATTAGTATTCCCGCCTCGCAGGCCCCCGGTTGCGGCGGCATTTGCGAGAATGGCCTCCTCGCCCTGCTCAAGCGACGTGGTAAATTCCGGCCCGGCTAAAAGAGCGTTGATCGCGTCTTGCTGCGCAGCTGTGCCGTTAAGGCCGATCAAACCCATCTGCTGGGCAATGGCCTTGGAGCCAGCATCAACGAACGGCTGTTGACGCTGCTCGTTGCGCAGCAGTGTTTCGCGTTGGAGGGCAATCGCCTGTTGAGCGACACCGGCTTGCGTTTTTGCTGCCTGCTGCTGGGCTTTAGCAGCCTTATTGCTGCCTGTGATCCCGCCAATTATGTCGCCGATGAAACCCAGAACGGTTCTCCATGAAAACACGGAGAGCCGCCGGTCGCTCGTCTACTCGGCCAGAAATATGTAACCTAATGCGATTCAGCGCGCAACTGCCAATTCTCGCGTGTCAAGCCTAATATGTGGATATCGACGAGGGCACCGTTCACCCGGCACGCTTGCCGCCGCGTCCCTTCATGCTCGAACCCTAACTTGCGGCAGAAATTGGCAGCGGTCGGCAGGGTCGAAAGAACGTACCCCGTGGCGCGCTGCACCTCTTGGCCCACAAACACTTGCGCGAGAAACAAGTCAGCCAAGGATCGTCCATAGCGGATTGCTTCGGGCAGAAGGCCTACGTGCACCTGGACTTCCCACTTGCTAAAGCGGATCGCGAGGAAGACGCCGACAAGCCGATTGTCGATATAGGCGCCGTAATAACTGGCCGCAGGATGATCGATGTATCCAGGCTCTCGTCCATCGTGACGAAGCTTCGGTGCTATGGTCTCATGTTGCAGAATGCCATTGATGGCGTCGGCGTCGGACAGTGGCTCTACGGCCAGTTTCACGGCGTCAGGGTCTCGTTCGCGCGAAGGTCAGTGATAAGCGCAACCATTGCCTGTGAATGCTCCTGAAGCGCGTTGGCCAATGCCTGAACCTCCGCCTGTGTCGGAGGATTGCTGATCGCCGGGGCTGTATAAGCAGTCACAGACGTGCGCGCCGACGCCCCTGACGGAGCCGCCCATGCCGGGCCAGCCGACCTTTCCACCTTTGTATCGGCTAAATCATACGCATCATCAGCGCGGTTCTGTGCATTAGCTGCGGCTGTCGCGGCATCGGTTGCCGTAGACTGTGCCGTCTCCGCCTTCGTGTCCGCCTGTTGAGCCGTCTGTTGCGCCTCCGCAGCCGCCGCAGGGTTTGCATCAAACGCCGCGTCTTGAAGCGCCTCGAAAGCGGCGATGGCCTTTGGGTCCGATCCAATGCCGGAGCTTGCGATGTCCCGGCGCGTCAGTCTTGTCAGGGTTTCACCTTCTGCGAGAGCCATCAGGAGAGTCCTTCCAATTGCGCCTCAAGCCTTGGGAATGCGCGCGGTGCGTCTGCGATCCCCCGGAAGCGATAGACCCGCCAATTCCGGAAGCGCCCCATCCGGCGCCACGCAGTTCTATGCCTGCGATCCCCGCTTCCGCCTAAAGAAGCTGCCCGTTCTTCGCTGAAAGTAATCCCGTCATCACTGGCGGCGCAAAATATGGTCGGAACCTCTTCGCCAACTGAGGACGTGCCGCCAATCGTCACGAGCTCCAGTTCATGGACGAGAGCACCCTTGCCCGCATTGTAGAGCATAGGCGTCATGAAGACATAGCCGGGGCTTTCGCCGAACTGTGACGTGATAGTGTCGTCGACATATCCAATCGCGCTATCGCTGCCGCACCACCACTTCCCGCCTGAGAAAACATGGTGCCGCGCTGGATAGGCCTCGTCAGCTTCCGCGCCACCCGCAAGACAATACCACACCGGGGTGTCGAACTTCTGCGATGCCGTCCAGCTATAGACCCAAGTCCGGTTCGGGAGGTGGATCAGGAGTTCGCGGATGCCGTTATCGTTCAGGCTTTCCAGTTCTATGCTGGCCAGCTCTAGCTCGCTCAATGCGGCCAATTCTCCGTCCAATTCCTTGGGGCTGATCTGGATCGCCTGTCCCGCACCGGCAAGGAATACCCCCGGCTGTTCGTTTCGACCAGAGCCAACGAACGCGAATGTCTCGATGAATGGTGCAAAGGCATGTGGACCGACGCAACCTTTAGGGATTTGCGCCCCACGCTGTCTTGCAAACGGAAAGCCGGTCGACCCAGTGTTATTGAATACCTCGATCGTGTTGCGATTGAGCGCGTACACCTCGCCCCGTAGAGACAGCAAACCAACAACCGGATCGGGATCGGCTTCGGAAGAGCCGTACTTCAAGGGATCGACGCTGGTCGGATTGTTGAGTTCGGTCACGACCAGAGAGGTGCCGTCCGTCGTCATGAAATAGCCGTCGATCCAGATCAGCGAGTAGACAGGGCCAAGGTCGGGGTCTGTGACCTGGGAGAGAGTGCCATCCTTCAAATAATAGAGCCTCGTTCCCGAATTGATCGCGAGGCGGTCGAAGGATTGAGCGAACCGCACCGTCCCACCCGATCCGACCGAACCGACAATAGAGGTCGAGCCATTCTCCGCCACGGTGACCAGATTGCTGCCAAGGACGCGGTAGTGCGTACCGTTCCAGACATAGCCTCCCCGGTCCTGCTCGGTATCGGCGATCTTGCGAACGCCCCGCGCGGAACGAAGATAGCCCTTGGAAACGCCGCTATCTTCTGCAACCGGCATAAGGTTAACGGGATAGGCCGTGGCAAGATCGGGCACTGGCTTGCGATAAATGCCGTTGATGATCTGAATTTGCATCAGGGAAGCCGACGCCACCAATTGCCGCCACCGGCTATCGGGACGCGGGTTCCGTGCATGGCGGGCGTTTGGAGGGTCTTTGCTACGACTAATCCGTAAGCGCGCTTGGCCTCTCCCTTCACCGAGGGCATCGGCTCCTTACCGAAACTTGGAGCGAGACGGAGCGCGAGGTTCAATGCAATGGCGTCGTCGGCATAAGCGGGCGTGGTCATCTCGACGTCAGGCTGGGGGTCGCCGTCCGTCGCTGTATAACCGAGGGTTATCCCCTCCTCATCCCATTGCGCCATCATTGCATCTAGGCGGCGCGCCGCTGAAGCTTGTTCTTCAGCCGTCGTGTCGAACACATAATTGGCGATGCCGATCGCCTCGAAGGCATCGGAAAAGATGGTGCCGCGCAGCGTCATGACGGGGCTCGCGACATGATGTTGACCCAAGCCGTCTCTGCCGGATTGGTGAATATGTTGAGAACCGCGCCGAGGATCGAAACAGTCAAGGTCTTGGGGATCTTCGTCAGGATCAGTGTCGTGCTCGTATTCGTCGTGCTGCCCTGCTTGATGGTCACATCATACCGAAAAGAGGCCCCTGCTGCATTCTCCGCTGTTGCGTTGACGATGGGCACAACACCCGCGTCATAGGCTTTCGGGAAGGTGTAGGACGCCTCTCCGCTCGCATTGAACGTCAACTGCATCCGCCGTGCTTGCAGGCGGCTTTCATGCGTGTGGTTTTCAAGGGCATAGCGCGGCATATCGCCCCTAGCGCTGTCCGCTTGAACCGCTGGAGGGGCCGCCTGCGCGGGCTGGGGAACGATAGCCGCGATCTCCGCCGCACTAAGCCCAGGGGTGGAGGCGCCCTGGTCCGGCATCAGTATGTTTCCAGATAAGAGACGAGCTGAGTGCCCGTGCCGACAATGCCATAAAGGGGGCCGATTGTCGGTATTGTGATGCTTGCGCCCTTGGACCCGGCCAGCAGAGCGCCATTTCCAGTGGACACTGCCGCGCCGCCGATAAATACGTCGGTTGTGCCATGATTGATAATTGTGATGGCGCCGCGCTCATCCTGCATCACAGCAATAACCGTTGGCGTAGTGCCGATCGTCACCTGCCCATGCGCGTAGGTGCGCGCACCCTGGCCGAATGTGAGCAAACGCCCCAATCGGTCAACACGCGCATCAGAGCGCTGCCCCGCCGTTAGCGCTGCCGGTTGCGCTGTTCCAACATATTTTGCGCCGATTTTGACAGGGTTGCCCGTGTCAGTCGCCCCACTCGCCGCATTGCCTTCGACCTGAGTGGCGCCGCCCGTTCCGGTTCCGCCTGCCACGGAGACGAAGAAGGGATCGCTGGCTGAATTTCCTATTCCTGAACGCATGGCGCTTCCTCAAAAAGAGTGGCGGGAGCCTAAGCCCCCGCCATCAAGTCAGAGCTTCGTGATCGGCGTCACGTCGTTGGTGTAATCCGGGCCGCCGGGGGAAACCGCGTACAGCTCCTCCTTGGTCTTGAGGCCCAAGCGCTTCATCAACGCTTTGACGTATGCCGTGCGGTTCTGGCCGTTTCGCTCCAGCCGAAGCAGGCCAGCAGCCTTTTCCTCGGGGATGGGGTTATCGGCTTTCGCGTCAACCGCATCCTCGAACGCCTCAACACCCAAGCCCAACAGCGGCTCGAACTGCATGATGTCGTCCGCGCCGAAATATTGATGCTTCGGCGGGTCACCTGGAAGCTGGCCGTCCGTCAGATACCGATAGGTGTCCTTGGCGGCTTCTTTTTCAGCATCCTTAGCACCTTCGGTGCGAGCCTTGGCCTTTTCGGCTTCGGACAGGTCGTAACCCTCAGGCGCATTGTCCTTCAGGTTGACGCCGGTTTCACTCTTCTTGGCAGTCATCGTCCTATCTCCTTAAGCCTGGCCGAACATTTCGACGCCTGCGAGCTGCGGGTTGGTCAGTGCCGTGCCCCAATCCGCATCCCAACGAACCTTCGCGGACAGGTCATTGATTTCGCCCTGACGCACATAGGTAATGTTGATGCCGAGATCGGTGGTTGCGCTCATCACGGCCCAGCCGTCTTCCGGCTCAACCGCAAAGCTGCCCGGTACGAGCAACAGCGATTCACGCTTGAAGAACGGGTTGAGCTCGGCGGTCGTGGTGTTGAGCCACGTGATCGCCGCGCCGTTCGCCGGAGTTGCCGACACGTTCTTATATTCGGAACCGGCCGAGGTGCTGCCACCGTTCGAGATGATCGCCGGAGCAACAAGGATTGTGTTGGCCGAAGGCTTGCCGACAACGCGGAAAGTCTGAAGCTGACCCGTATCCTGCTTGGTGATCATGTGGATGGAATTGACACCCGCAATGGTGAAGGCATCGCCCACCTTGATACCGGCATAGTTGGCAGAGGTGACGACAAGCTGGGAATAGCGGTTATCGACATTCTCGGTTTCGCCGGTTGCCGCTGTGGTGGTTGCTTTTGGCTCCCAATATTGGTTGGCGCCGTTGACCGTGGTTGCGCCACCCGCTGCCGACGCAAGACGGATCGACTGGTCGGACTTGTACACGTCGAAGCCAGCAATATCGATGCCGACGCGGGCGCGGGAATAAGCATCCTGCACTTCACCCGAGAAGGTCGAACGCTTGGCAAGATCACCCGCCATCGCATTGGCGACACGCGGGGCAAGGAATGCCATGCGGTCGTCATTGCCAACGCCGATTTCCGTAAAGGCTGCATCGGCAAGGCTGATGTCATCATAGCCGGTAGGCGCAACGGTGCGCTTGACGAATACAGAACCCTGTAGCGCGACAGTCTGGAACAGCGAGAAATTGATGTCGCTGGCCAGCTTCTGCTTGGCGGCGCGGCCGAACTTGTCGAGCGTGTACTGGTTGCGGCGATCCTTGGCAGACAGCTTTTTCGGAACCGACTTGTGGTAACCGATGGTGACCGGAACGGCCATATCCGTCATGTCGCCGAAATTGCTGGTCTGGTCGAAGCCGTCGAAGCTCGCCGAGATCATCGGCGCTTCAAGCCAGAACTTGTCGCCAAGGCGAACCATGTCCTGAGCGCTGGGGGGTGTGTAAAGTTCGGCACCTTTGGCGATGACGAGGGAGTCGTCGAAACCCTCGACCATATTGTCGAACATCACACGTTCTTCACGAGTGAATTGGCTTGGCATGTGGAATAGTCCCTAAGTAGCGAGGGCTGAGCCCTGTTGGCGCCGCTACTCGTGCATTCCGGTGCACGGGGACCGATGGCAGATTTCTATTGACTTAGCGGAAACCCGCGAGTCGCGCAAGTGGTTCAATCGTCTCCGTGGTTCCATTGGCGCATTGCGCTAGCCACCAGTCCGCGCACCGTGAACGATGAACTGCGTGGCCCCATGGCATAAGTGGTCCAGTAATTCTGTTCCGCAAAGGTGCCGTCTCCCATTGGGATTTCAGCATCCGAATGGCCACATATCAGAACAGCAGTGGTGACCGGCCATTCCAAGGCGCCATTTTCGAGCTCATCAGCTATCCGTCTGAGCGTCGAAACGACCTCTTCGCGCGGCTTTGGCTGGTGGAGTTGAACAACGCTCACAACCGCCCCTGCTGCCTGAGAGTCTTGCGGTATTGGATAAGCGGCGTGCGGTTGCCGGTCTTCTCGGCCTCAGCCTCAAGCCTGGCCAGCTTCGCATCCGTCGCGCCCTTGCCGTTCATGGTTCCGGCCCCTCTCACCACTCCCTCAGGCTTCGTCGTTGGCTTTCGTGACACGCGTGTCTCCATATCAAGACGGGCAACCTCACCCGCAAATTTCGCAAGGTTCGTGATGGCTTTCAGCTTATCCAGCCGGTCAGGGTTCTTACCGAGCGCGTAGACAAGTGCCGCCTTGTTATTGGCGACCTGAACGAGAATGGCCTGTTGTGCCTCGGTGAGTGAGCCGGTCACGCGATCATAGGCCGCATCGAAATCGCGAACCTTCAGGGATGCGCGCTGCGTTTCAAGCTGGCCCACGTCCGCTTCATATTCACGCTGAAGCGCTTGCTGCTGCTCGCGTTCCTGTTCCAGCCGCAGAGAGGCCTGCGTCTTGCGGTCGTTCCATGCGAGAAGGTCGCGTTCGAATGCGCCTTGGGGGTCGTCCTTGTCCCAATAGTCGTCGAGGTTCGGCTTCGGGCCTATGTCCTCAACCTTGGGAGCTGTCGCCTCCTCCAATTCGCGAAGACGCCTTTGCTGCTCTCGATAGCGGCGGCGAAGGTCTGAAATATGCTCCGGCTCGTCCTCGTCGCGCAGGTCAACACCGCCGAAGCTAATCACGTCCTCGTCTGAGGCGTCTGCATCTCCGGCTTGCTCTCCATCATCCTCGTCGCCTTCTCCCGCCTCTCCCTCGGACGTGTCTTCGGCTTCGTCGGCTTCCGGCTGATCTTCCGCGTCGAGGTCGATATCTTCCTCATCCGTCAGATCGACGATTTCAGGCTGCGTCGCCATCTTCGGCCTCCGTTACGGCTTCCGGCTCGTCATGGTTTTCCTGCGCCTGTTCCGCCTTCGGCTTGCGGCCCCGACGACTGCCCCCCGGATGTCCGTCTCCATCGCCGTCAAACTTGGCGAGTTGTGCGCGGAGAAGAGCGATCTCAGCGTCCTTCTCGGCAACTGTGGCAGCTTGGATTTGGGCCGCGCTCTGTACGTCAGGATTAGGCGACACGCCCCATCCTTCAGCCAATGCGTCGGCTTCCTCCTGTGCGTCTTCGACGATCATGGTTTCGCATTCGTACTTGCCCATAACCTTGAGCGGGATATCGCCCACCTTATGATCGGCAAGATCGCCCCCCGCCCGGTATAACATTTTAGGGTAGTCACTCATCGCCCACCTCACTCCGTTCGTTCTGCATAACCGTGTTCATCTGCTCGAAGCGCTGGCCTTCTCCCTTCATGGCAAGTTCGATTGCCTTGAGGATGCCGTCGCGCTTCTTTTCATCAATGCCCGCAAGGATTTCCGCTGTCTTAGCGCGGGCCTGCTCTGCCTTGGCTTCCGTCTCGACGGTGCGGGACTGTGCCAGCATTGCTTCCGCCTCGGCCTGTGCTGTGGCGGCTTGAATGAGCATTGCCTGAGGATCAGGCTGGGTAGCGGTGTTCTGCGCTTCCTCTTCCAGCTGCAAGCGCTCTTCTTCGCTCGGCTCGACCCAGCCTTCACGCAACCCCTGCTGACGAACCCAATTCTGGTAGCCGTCAATGCCCTCGCCTTCCATGTTGAGGATGGCGACACCAAGCGCACCGCTGGCCCAATCCATCTTCTGCGCCGCGACTGCCGTCTGCGAGATACCAAGCATGGCTCGTACCGTTGCGTCCTGCTTTGTTTTGGTGGCGGGGCCGACATCGACTTCAACGTCATAATTGCCTGCCGTAAGGTCGTTCTTGATGTAGCGCTCGCCGTTGGGGCCGATTGCAGGCTCGGATAGCTTAACCTTGGATTTGATACCCTTGTCGTCGATAGCGTCCATCTCGCGCCCCTCTTCGACATAAAGGTCCTTTGCCATCTCAAGCCAAACCGTGCCGCTCCACATGAGGGAGTTGGCGAACTGGTCACGCCAAAGATAATCATTGAGATCGGCTTCGTCGTTGACGAGCTCAATTGCCTGTGCCGATGTGTTCGAGGGAACAGCCTCTGGACGATCACTCTCCCCCATGATGTCGAGAATATCTGCCCCCGCGACCTGGATAAGAGCAGCCATGTTCGGGGAAACTTGCGCGACTGGCAGTGAGCCGGAGAGGCCGGACTGCACCACTTCGCCTTCAGCATTTCGGATAGGCTCAAGCGGAAGATAGGACGGGCGATCGACGAACCGCCGAGCCCAAATGGTAGGAATATTGCCCGGCATCTGTTCTGGTGCCGCTATTGGTGTGTCGGACGCTGGCCCAGCAGCCGCTTCGGCTAAACCAGAGACCATAAGATTGTAGAGGCGCGTGGAATCAATGACAGGACGAATGACACCCTGTGCACGCTCAATGCCGTCCACGACACAGCGGTCAGCATAATAGGGGATGATCGGGATATATTTGCCCGGGATGATACCGGCATCCTCCAGGCACTCCGCGCCGCTAAGGATGTACTTGTGGACCCGCTGCCGTTTGATGCGGCGCGCTCGAACCTCTTCCCAACCAGTGCTTAGAAGCTCGTCTTCCCGTGTCTCCCCTTCAGCGCCTTCGGTTAAATCACCGTCGTCGAGCGTTATTTCCTCGTTGGTCGCGATATTCCGGAAAGTGCGGCGCAGGACGGAACGGTCCTCCACCTCATAATATTCCGCGACGATGACGACTTCCGGCGTGACCCAATCGAAGTTCCAGTCGAGCTTACCGGTAAACGTGGACGGGTCGTGATCGGGCCACTCGGCTTCGAATGCATCACGTGTGTAGGGTGTTAGAAGAAACCCATAACGAGACTCGGATTTCGTCTCACTCAGGTCGTTGAGGTCGAAGAAGGCCCGGATGTCATAGTCGTAAATCGGCTCAAGACGTATGCGCTGGCTGTCGTTCTCTTCGTCACTCTCGTCTTCATAAACTGCCCGTAAACGCCAACCGCCCCGGCCGCCCTTGCTGCCTTCCTGGAAGGCGTTTGCATAGGCGTACTGCCCCCCGCCCGGCGTGCCGTTCTCGTCAGCGCGGTAAAGACCATCTAAGTTGTCGGCGCTGCGCTTGTCGCTGCTGCTACCCTTGGGTCGAAAGTCTACCGTCTTGCGGCTGCTGCGGTACTCGCTGAGAACGCGACGGTAAGCTCGGTAGAACTTCGGCACCTCCATCTTTGGAAAGCCGGAATCGATGGGATCACCGTTCTCATCGATGGGGCCGTCCCCGAAGGCATATTGCCCCTCCCACATAGCGCCCCGGATGGTGGCGAAACGGCGGTCGGCCAGTGATTGCAGGCGCTCTTCCCGTTCGACTGCCCAGATTGCATCGAAGCGGCGCATTGCGCGCTCATGAACTTCAGCCAGGCGCTGGGCTCTGGTCTTGCGGGCGGGGGTTTCCTGATCGGCGAGGTCTTTGGCCATGCACCGGAGAAATACTCCGCGCGCGCGTTAGAGGCGATTTGAGGATTTGTGAGGCTTTAGCTCGCCTTCGTGATCACTTTCCAAGTTTGAAGTTCAATGCTTTGAACGCGCTTCGGCTTCCATAACTGCCACCAACGCCGGTTTGGATTAGGAACCATTTTATAGAGGCCCGCGATGGTGAACATGCCGCCCTTCTTGATGTCGATCTCACTCACCGTCTAAACCCTCCTACTGTCGATGGGATGGCGACCTTGCCGCCCGTGTCACGTGCCGGTGGCTGGCCAGCAAGCATGACCTCAGTCAGCGCCCATACGAGCGCATCCGTCCTGTTCGGCGACTTCTCGCCCATGTAGCCGCCGTTGGTGAACAGCACCATTTCATCTTCCATCTCCGCAAAGCCGCCAACGTGGCTTATCCGACCCTGCTCATAGAGGGCGCTTACCGGCTCTGCTCTCACCGCCTTACCCCGGCTGGCAGTAACCTCCTTATACGGCACCTTCGCATCTGCGGTGCGGATAACCGATTTCACCATCGCGCCGCCGAAGTTCTTTTCCGCCACGATGCGATCACCTTCGAACTCGTAATATGCAGTTACAGCGATACGCGCCCATCCCTCTGGGGTAAGCTTGCAAGTGCGGTCGGCCAGCACATAGCCGCGACCGTCTATTCCCCTGCCTGCCACCACAATACCGATGGCATCCCCTTCATCGTCTCCATCCGTACCGCTGGGATCGATCGCCACGACCACCCGCGCCATCTGCGGCGCCTTTTCAACTCTGGTGGCATCTAACATCTCTCGCGTCCAAAGCGCGCCGGGTACATCATCCACGATCTCACCATCCAATTCCTGCCTCCCTAAGCGCGTGCCAGCATATTTGCTGACCACCTTCTCCATGAACGACGGAGCAAGGTTGTCGGCATTGTCCATCGTCTTGCCGCGCGTCAGGTGCGTTCCTGGTTCGGCCATAATCTCCTTGATAATCGGGATTGGTCTGGGGGTAGTCGTTACCAGCACGCGGGGATTTCCCTTTCGCATGGTGAACTGAAGCATATCCCAAGTGTCGCGCGCCTTAGAGTACTTCGCTAGCTCGTCGACCCATGCCGTATCGAACTCCGGCCCGCGCAGCTGATCGGGCTCTGTCCCATTGTAGCCGTAAGCCACGGCTCCCGATGGCCAACGCAGCCGCACTGGCTTGTATCGCACGTCCGGCGCTTCTTCTGCGGGAGTAACGGTCAGAATGCGGGGGATCATGACCTCTTCGAGGTCCTTCTGCGTCTCAGCAACCAGCGCGATCAGCTTTGCGCCATTCTTAACCCGCTTCCGTATCCATTGCGCGCCAAGCTCGGTCTTCCCGAAGCCGCGTCCTGCGAGGGCGAGCCATGTCCGCCAATGACCTTCGGGCTCAAGCTGTGTCGGCCGAGCCCAGAACTCCCAATTGTATCGAAGAGCCGCAAGCTGATCAGTGCTGAGTTGGCTCAGCCAAGCTTGCCGATCTTGCTCGCTCAACGAGGCCAGCAATTGCGCTGGCGACTGCATCAGCATCCTCTTTCACCTTTTGCTCGAATTCGATAGCGCCGCCGTCCTTGCCGGTCAGCTCTGTCTGTACGGGTATGAGTTTCGGAAGCAGCGCAGTGTAGAAAACCTTCTCGTTGTCGGGGTCTTCTTGAGCCCATTCGACAAGCCGATCAGCACCACCAAGACGCTCGAATGCTTCCGCAATCGCCTCCTTTGCGAGCTTCGTGGTTTTGTTTATCGAACCCTTTTTTCGGCCTTTGCCAGCATTGGTCAGGTTCTGCGGGTTTCCTTTTCCAGCCATTGTCTATTTTGCAGGGCGAAGAGCCCTCTCCCTCTTCTTCAGATCACACAGTCTCCGCCGCACGCTGTCCTCTGTCCGGTTAAGCGTGACGGCCATTTCCGATGCCCGGATACGAGCCTTGTGCATTTTCATGAGCCGCTGATCTTCAGCAGTTGTCCAGCGACGGAACATGCCAGTGTCGCGCCTGATTGCGCGGTGCAGGATGCGGCTTTCGAAATCGGTAAGTTCCTTCACCCGGCCCAGCTGCTCAGCGAGGTAAACGACAGCAGCATCGCCGGTGAGGATTGCGCTCGGTGCTGTACTCATTCCCCCATGCTCCTGTTGGTGTGGGTGGTGGTGAGGATTGGCTCGGGGGCCGCTTTTTCGATGGTGATTTTGAAGCTACCGGCTGATCCGATTTTCCATTGCCCCTCATGCCTGATGGTCGCCCCCGTCCCTACAAGTCGACGAGAGCTGGCGATCTTTTTGCAGCTCGCGATGATAGTGGCCGCGAACTCCTCATGAGAAGGCTCCCGCAGCTTCCTCTCAATCCTAGCGCGAAGCCAATCGCCACACATCAAGCCAACCGCGAAAATCCAAATTCCGACTGCGATGCTCATGCCAATTGCTCCGCTATCTGCTCAGGTGTCAGGGTCATGCCGCCTCCGATGCTTTGGCTTGAGCGGCCCATGCTTCGCGCAGGCCAGGAACCATTTCGAACTCTCCGCACCAGTGCCACTTGGCCATGGGTGGAAATACCTGCCAAGCGTGGCCAGAAACGATCACCGGCCCACGCGGTGCATGGCGGCGGCAAACCCCTCCGGCTTCCTTCAGAGCTGGAGAATGCCCCTCCAGAAAGAAACGGCAGCTAAGGCAGCACTCTTGAGGCTCAGGTGTCATGCTGCTGCTCCTGTGAAGAAATCGCCTTGGCGCTGGGCGTCCTCGATGCGCTTGCATGCGATGTCGAAGTATTCGGGCTCCCGCTCTATGCCGATGAACTCCCGTCCCATTTGAATGGCAGCAACGCCGGTGGTGCCCGACCCCATGAAAGGGTCGAGAATGGCACCATGGCCGCGCACCTGATCGATGCACCACTTCATCAGTTTGACGGGTTTTTGAGTGGGGTGTTCTGCGCCGTCAGTCATCAGCTCGACGCGATTAAGAACCTTGATCCGGAGTGCGCCGTGATATGAGGTCCACGCCAGTTCTCCGTCCGACTGATTGATGCGCTGCCCCTTGTCCCACACTAGCCACTTGCCGGTAGCGGGAAGCACATCAGCGAAGTAGTTCCCGCCCCAGATGATTATGTCGTCAGAGAGGGCGCGGATGGCGTCGAATATATCGCGCGCAGGGCGCTCCGCGTCCCACCCCTTGAAGTCGTAAGCCTTTCGCCCTCCGTTCCCGCCCGTCGTGCGCTTTTGCCCGTCTTTCCCGATGCCGTAGGGGGGGTCTGTCACGACAGCTCCAACCTTGGGAAGCTTCGGGAGAATGTCGCGGCAATCGCCAAGATAGAGCGTGGCAAGGCCGATCGTTTCCACTCTCATGCTGCGTCCTTCGTTATGTCGAGAGGGGGTGCTGTTTCAGCCTCCGCCGCGTCGATCTGCTCTTGCGTAAGCCAGCCGTTCGTCAGGCCGATGCGGCGGAATGATCCGGAGAGCGCGCGGATTTCATCATTCGTGAGAGGGCGGCCATCCTCACCTGGGCTAGCGATCTGCGGCTGTTCGGGCTTGGCGGCGCGTTGAATATCCTCCTGCATCCAGCGCAGGCGGCGAAGGGCGTAGCGGTGCGCGTCCATGAGCTTTTCCGCTTCCGCCCGAACGTGGCCGTCCACCTCGTTCAGGAATTGCATGGGCGTCCGGATGGCGTTGCGCGCCGCCTGCGTTGCCGCCTTGGCCGGGAAATCGCTTAGCGCCATCACAACGGCTGTGAGCCATGTCGAGCAGACTTCAGGCGCCATGCTCGGGGATATTTTCATGCCGATCGGCTTGAGCCAGTCGCGCAATCCCTTGCTACCAGGGCCGTCGAAATTGGGCTCGGCTTCGGCAAGCGGTTTCAGCCCAGATTCGTATGCGGCGATCGCGTCCTGAGGGTCGGCTCCGTTCAGAACCGCCATGCCCTTTTCGGAAGTCCAGTCGGTCGACAGGGCAAGGCGGGCAAGCTCACGCATTGAGCCATCCGCTTTTCCGGTCGTGATGAGGTCGGTTGCCATTCCCGATGCTCCTGTAACTTGTCCGTGGATCGTTGATTGAACCCCAGCCGTTTTCGGCCGCGAATTGGACAAGACGGCCAGGGGGCCACTCATCGTCCGAAAGCTCGGAAATGGATTTCAGAATACCCCGATGCGCCGTGGGGGTGTTGGTGAGCCGCTTGGCTTTCCGGTTGGCGAGAAAGTCCTCCCAATGCTGGGGGTCTACGCCATCTGGGCAAGGGAAAGCCGAAGCCGAGCCCTTACGTGCGCGCGGTGTTGTTATTTTCTCTTCAAAGAGATTAATTTCTTTAGGGGGTGTGGGGGACTTTTCTTTATCAAGAGGTTCGTCTGTGACATCACGGCTGTCACGTGACGTAACGTGACTATCGCCATCGCCCCTGTCCCTCTCCCTCTTATCCTTTTGACGTTGTGCGTCCGCAGCGCGGCGGCGTTCCAGCGCTGAAACCTCACCGGCAAGTAGGGCTACATCCGCGATTAGGTCGGCCGGGCACCCGGCTTCTATCATGCGGCGAATGATGTCTGCGCTATTCACATCGCCTCCACATGCACAATGACGGCGCCACCCTTGCGGGGCTCGGCGAACGTGATGGTGGGCTCCTCAAAGGTGCTGTCATCGACCTTGAGAGCAGCGGCGATGCCGTCCTGGTACGCCTTCATCGCAGCGATGGCGTTGTCCTTGTCAATTGGATTACGGGTCTTGGGGTGGACGGTGTAGGCAAGGCGGATAGTGCCCTCTGGAGCCTTCCAGCCTTCAGCCCGGGCCGAGAGTTCAGCCCACCCACGATGTTTCTTCCGCTCGCGTGATACAGTGCCCCAGTGGCCTCGTTTATTAGGCCAAAGCACCTTGTGCGGGAATGGTAGCTCTATCCCCCCGGCCATAGGTTAGGCCCTCACCACGTTGGCGAGGCAGAGCAGCGTCATAAAGCCGCACCAAACGGCGGTGGCCCATTGACGCTGGGAGACATGGTAGGAGCAGAAGCCCGCACAGACGAACACGCCGATGACAGCCATACTCAGGCTCTCCGCTTGGCAGCGCGCTTGGCTGCCGGTGAATAGACGTACTTGCGCTTCAGCTTGCGGATGAAGAGGCTGAGCGGCACGTTGATGCTGTAAGGCAGGCGATCGATCATTCCCCATCTCCCTCATAAGCCTTCACGACCTTGAACCAGGTGATCCGGGTCTCGTCGTTGAAGCCCTTCCAGTTCAGTTGTTTGGCCAGATACGTGCGCTCGGGAGCGGCCTTGTTCGAGAAGGCGAACATCACCTGCACCTCGTCTAGGTCGTGCCCATCCCAATGCCGGTTGCGCGGCCACTTCTTCCAGTCGGAAGAGGCTTGGCTGGTCAGAGTGATGGGCTTTGCGGCTGTCACAGTCGCGCCTCGTCAGCGCGAGGGCTGAAATGGAGAGATGTAGAAGCGCGCCCATTCGACAGGGATTTGATGCTGCTTTGCCGCGCTCTCGACATTGGCGGAGAGAAGCTCGTCGCGGGATTTTCTGATGCAAGTTGCGATGAAGGTTCCAGCACTCAAGCGGCCTCCTGCTGATTGCGCTGGCCTTCACGATGAAGAGCAAGCGCGAGGATGACCCTTTCGCGGCGCGTTAGCTTGTCGTAGCTGAACCTGCTGAGGCGCCTGATGTTATATTGGTCGCGGCGCATCATGCCGCCCTCACCAGCTTGGCAAGCTGCGCATCAATGGCGGCGCGGGCATTCTCCAAGGCGCCCCTGTTCTGGCGAACCTCTTCAAGATCGATCTCGCCATCGTCTTCAAGGGCAAGTGAAAGAGAGAAAGCGGCTGCTAGAATCTTGTTCGTCGCGGACCGGTCGGAAAGCTGGTTGGCCCGCCCCGTTTCTTCGCAAAGCCGGTCATAGGAACCAGTGAAGCGCTTCCCCCACTCTCGCTTGCCGCGCGCGAACGTGACGGCGTCCATCGCCGCGCTGCCATCGCAATATTTGGCAGCCTGGTCCTCGCTGCGCCCGAGAACGGCGCCAATGTCCGCGAAGGTGAGCTTGTCTTGGGTCTTGATCAGCGCCAGATCGGAGGCAATCGCATCCAAAACGGCGGAAGCGGAAAACACGGCCCGTTTGCCGTGGATTGTCGGACTAGTCATCGCCGATAACCTTCTGACTATGGGGGATGGGAAAAGCATTGAGCCAGCGCCAGTCGCGCTCACGCTCGGGATTGATGTCCCCGGCGCACTTGGCCGTGACACCGGGGACCGTGGTGCCGCAGGAGGGAAAATCGGCACCGGAAGAAGGCTCAACGCCCCCAGCGGGCGGGGAAGGATTGCCGCTGGGGACGGAGCTTGCCGACATACCCCCTGGAGCGTCGGCGAGAAGTTGGGAGAAGATGGATTCGACCAGATCAGGATCGGCTTCATCGTAAAGCCGCTTGTCGATTGGCTTCTTTCCGAACAGGCGGGAGAGACGGCGCATCTACCGCCCCCCGGCGACAGCGCGTGCCGCCTCAATGGGGATGTAGATATAGCGGCCGGGCCTACTGCCTCCGCGAATGATGATCGCACCCGAAAGGACTTCTACGCGCGGCATATGCTGGATGGATGCGCTTGCGCCATTGTGAGATGGTGTCAGGGTCGAGGACAGCCGCGTCATGCCGCTGCTGCCTCAGTCTTCCCAGTGGATGGGGAGGGGAAAGGGCGGCTGGACTTGTTCAACTTGGCGACCGGCTTATTGCGCGCGATCAGGGCCTCCAGCGCGAGCTGTGTGCGCTCGTCGACTGGCAGGTCTCCTGTTTCGAAACGGCTGACCGTTGTTTGATGGACGCCGAGCTTGGCCGCAAGATCAGCTTGCGAAAGCCCTAATGCTAATCGGGTCTCTCTGACGATGCTCATGTTTAATGTATATGCGCATACGAATGCAAAGCGCAATAGGCTTTATGCGTTTGCGAATAGGTGTTCTTTTAAGCCGGTTGTATGCGCATGCGCATGAAACACCCGATTCTCTATCACAATGTGCAAGCCCTGCTTCGGCGCCTGAAAGAGGACCAGACAGTGTTCGCCGATAGACTGGGTGTGAGCCAGGGCACTGTTTCGAGATGGGGCATTCTGTCTGTGCCAAGGGGATCGGCCCTTACGGACCTCGCCGACCTTGCCGGGGTGACGCCCAAGGAGTTTCTAAAGCAAAAACTATCGGAAGAAGCGCCTGTTAAGAACCTTCCACCAGGCCCCGGCATCACGCTTCCTAATGAAGACGTGCTGACAGAGGTGTTTGCAGGGCTTTTAGAGACGATCGATGTAGACCCGGACCAAGACGGGCGCGCGCAAAAGCTCGCGAAGAGCTTTCCAGCTGCTCTTCAATTTGCCTCAAATCCTCCAAAAGGCCGGGCCGCTTTGCGCAAGAAAGTTCGCGAAGCGTCAGCTCGTGACGGCGGCGAAGATCGGCCATTGCAATCACGATAGTTGCGCAACGCAGCGAACACTCCTGGCAACCCTCTCCACAAGCTGGCTCATCCAGCAGCAAATCAGCCATACCGCACCCGAATCGTTGTTCTTATTTTGTTCTTTTACACCGATTCGGAGCTGTAGGAAAATTCCTATTGGACGAACCATCGCAATCTTGTTGCGTAGTCACTACGCATGTTCTATGCGTGCTAACAACGCAAAGAGGTTGGCTATGGACGAAATGCGTAAAGAAGCATCTGCGAAGGGGGGCAAAGTGCGGGCGCAAAGACTAACGAAGGAACAGCGGTCGGAGAGCGCACGCATCGCGGCGATGACTCGCTGGGCTGGGGAAGGCAAAGCACAGCCTGTTCTGGCTAAGTACGGTGCCCCCGACAGGCCCTTACGCATCGGGGACATTGAGATTCCCTGCTACGTGCTGGGCGACGGCACGCGCGTCTTAGCCCAACGAGGATTGCAGGGGGGTATTGGCCTGTCGCTCGGCGGCGGGAAATCTGGCGCGCGCCGAATTGCCGAATTGATGACAAGTTTAGCTGAAAAAGGGGTTGATATCAGAGGCTTAACCGCGCGCGTCAATTCTCCAATTCGCTTCATACCACCGCATGGCGGGAACCCTGCGGATGGCTACGAGGCGACGATTCTGCCGGACATCTGTGCCGTCATCATTGATGCGGCTAATCAAGGGAAATTAGGAGCGCAGCGGAGGCATCTCGCTGAAAGGGCGGCGGTTCTTCAGCATGGCTTTGCCACCGTAGGCATTTTGGCGCTTGTAGATGAAGCCACCGGTTATCAGGACTATCGGCAGAGGGACGCGCTTGCGGAGATTCTACGGAAGTTCGTGGCCAAAGAGCTTCAGCCATGGATCCCTACTTTTCCCGTCGAATTCTACCGCCAAATCTATCGCCTGAACGGCTGGGAGTTCAACGAGCAGAGCAATGCGCGACCTGGCGTAATTGGCCACTGGACGAACAATATCGTGTACAGAAGACTGGCGCCCGGCGTGTGGGAGGAGTTGAATCGCCAGACGCCGCGCAGCGAACGCGGAAATCTCCGGCACAAGCTGTTCCAGCGACTTACGGATGATATCGGCCATCCGAAGCTCAGGGAGCATTTGGCAGCAGTTGTGATGCTCATGAAATATTCGCCCGACTGGCGAGTGTTTATGGAGCGCATCGATAAGGAGTTCCCGCAATGGGGCTCCAACTATCTATTGCCATATCCAGACGATTATGCCCCGCCAGGTGGCGACAATTCTACTCTGCTTCTGACTAGT
This sequence comes from Sphingosinicella flava, assembly GCF_016025255.1. Lineage (NCBI taxonomy): Bacteria > Pseudomonadati > Pseudomonadota > Alphaproteobacteria > Sphingomonadales > Sphingomicrobiaceae > Allosphingosinicella > Allosphingosinicella flava. The sequence continues at coordinate 566,906 of NZ_CP065592.1, read as the reverse complement.
GCTTAGCAGCTGCTTTTAAGACAATCCCCGCTCGCCGCTTGATGAGTGGCAATTAGCCCCGCCTAGCGCGGGGCTTTTTGTATCTACTGCCCTGCCCTACTTCCGCGTCTCCTCACACACGTTTAAGCCGCCGTACTCCGCGACGGTGCCGCATTTGTAACCACACTCATAATCGCCCGCGTCCGGATCTGGCATTGAGCGCAGACGATCAATTGCGGCGATCTGGCAGTGTTCGAAGGTTTTGAACCCTCGAATTGTCTCGACCTTCGTCATATCAGCGCGATCCGAATAGACATAGGCATCCCATTGGTCCGGCCGCGTATCGCCCTCGCAGGCTGATGCAAGCACGGCCGCCGCTACAAGACTCAAAACCCGCATCTGATCCTCCCTCGGCGCGAGGATAGCAGAAACACCCGACAAAATAAAAATGCGCGAACGCATAAAAAGCACTTGCCTATTTACATTCGTATGCGCATACGTATGTCTATCGCCACCTGATCAGCTTCGGACGAAGACGGTGGCTCCTGATGGAGATGCACGATGTTCTCAATCTTCAAAACCGCCCGCGAGAATGCGCGCAAGGCTGCTGAATATGATGCGATTGCCAAAGAGCTTGGAGTCGATTTTGAAGGCTGGTCTAGCCCCTCCGAGCAAGGAGTCGATTTTGAAGGCTGGTCTAGCCTCTCCGAGCAAGTTGCGGGCCTGAAAGAGGACCGCGAATTCAACCTGAACCGGCGCATCGAGCTTGCGATCGATCTCCGAATTGTGCGGGCCGAGAACAAGAAACTAGCGACCGAAATCGAGGCCATCAAAGCCCAACGTCGCGCCAACCTCAAGCAGTTCCAGCCCAAGGCTGCTGCCGAGAAGAAGGTGGATGCGTGATGAGCGCTGAAGCTGAAATCCAGGGCAAAGGCGAGGGCGGCGATTGGCGTGATTTTGCCGGCGACTTTCTAATCTTCCGCAAGCTCCCGCGCGGCCTCAGCAAGAAGGTCGCTGGCGGCAAGCTCCCGCGCTTTCGACACAAGACCATGGAGAGCGCCCGCGCGGAAGTCGCCCGCCTTCATGGCAAGCATCCCGAAAGCACCTTCGTCATCATGCAGGAGGTTGCCCGCTTCAAGGGCGCGCCTGCCGAGCAGAAGCTGGAGCAAGCGGCATGACCGATCATCCCAAACTTACAGAGAGGGACGCTGACAAGTTCGTCCTGTTCGATGCTGGCTGGTCAGACCGCTTTTCGCGATATGAGGTTCGCGAGATCGAAAAGGTCACGCCCAAGCTGATTAAGCTGGCGCGTGGCGGATACCCCGGCCAGATCAAGCACGAAAAAGCCGTTGCTGTGCATGAAAGCCGCGATGTTCTTCTCCTTATCGCGCAAAGCATGGCGGGCATTCATGGGGAGTATCAGCGCCGCTGCGAGGCTGCGGAGCGAGACTGCAGCGCACGAATAGATGCCGCCCGAGAGGCGAAGCAAAAGGCGATCGCGCGCCTGGTCGAAGGGGTATCCAAATGACCCCCAAGCTCACCGATAAGGAAGTCCAAGGGGGCTGGATTGAGTGGAATGGCGGTAGGTGCCCGCTGAGCCAACCGGCTATTGATGTCCGGTATCGTGACGGCTCGTCAGATCGCTTGCCATATAGCTGCTTGGACGATGACGCCTCTTGGGAGCATGATCCCGAAGACGCTGGCGCTGACATCATCTCATACCGCCTGGTGCAGCAATGACCCGCGCCGCTCTCCCCAAGCTCGCTGATCTAGAGCCACAGGACGACCGCGCCGAACGCGCCCACGCCGTTCTCGCCGACCAAAAGGCGCGGCTTGAGCTTGTCATAGCCGAGAATGCCTTCCCGTTCACCACGGCAGAAGCGCGTCAGCTGCTTCGCCAGGTCAACCGTGAGTTGTCCCGCGATCCGGAAGCGATGGTTGCCATGATGGGCTTCCACGGCCCGAACGGATGGGGGCCGCGTGTCGATCACGTCTGCGACATGGCGGCGCGTCATTCACGCATGAATGTGTCTGCGGTCGCTGCTGGCCGGGAGAGCTCTTGGCTCAAGCATTGGAGGCCGATCCCATGAAGCGCGCCCTCAACGCACTGCTCAACATGAATGAGCGTGAAGCCGCTGCCTTGGTCATCATGGCTGTCATGCTCTCGTACAACGTGGCGAATTGGAGGCTTTGGTAATGTATCAGCCTGGCAAAACACATGCGGAGCAGCTTCCCGCTCTTCGCGCGCGCAATGAGGCATGGAAGGCAGAACACCTTCCCCGCCTGCGCGCCGAAACAGAGCGCCGTCGTGAAGAGCGCGCCCGTGTGACCGCGCTGGTCCGGGATGGCGTGTCTCGCCTCGATCTTTCTGCCGACGACATCGCCGCAATCGAGCGCGTCACCGGCTTAGTCCTTCATCTGGAAAGGGGGCTGTGATGGCCGCTCAATTTACACCGGGGCCGTGGCCCGTGAAGCGCTCAGGGGACGGCAAGCGGTACATCGTGGGTGATGGGCTAGTCGAAGGCCCGCACGGCTACGAGGTTGCAGAGGTCTATTCAGACGATTGCGACCCGGACGAAGCCAAGGCCAACGCCCACCTGATCGCTTCCGCTCCTGAGCTTGTCGATGCTTGCGAAGATTCGCTCAAGACGCTGACTGCCGAAACCATCGGCACGATCCATATGGACGATCCGGACTGGTACCTGGCCGTAGACCGCGCCGTTAGCAAGCTACGCGCCGCCTTGTCCAAAGCCCGTGGCGAAACCCCTTCTACTCTTAACCTGGAAGGGGAGAGGGGATGAGCGCGGCAGGACGCATTGCAGAGGATTATCTTCTCGGTGAAGCCGATACCTTGCAGGCGATTGCGGAGGGTTACGCCGCCGCCGTCCAGACCGGCAAGTTTGCCAACAGGTCGATTAAACCTGAGCAGGCTCGTCTATTCGCAGCAGAGTTCCGAACGCGAGCTGACGCGCTCTACATCATCGCGCCGTCGCTTCGACAGCATTTGGAAAGCGGCCTGTCTCGTGCCTCTCTCAATAGAGGAGAGGGGGGATGAGGAACCTAAAGGATGGGCGCGCCCCTTCGGGTCAGGCTCTCGTCTCCGATCAAGCCGCTTCGCGTCTTGCCCCTTCGGGCTTCGATCCTTCGCGCAAGGAAATCTGACCATGAAGAACAAGCTATCCGATCTGAACAATCACCTTTTCGCTCAGCTTGAGCGTCTTGGCGAGGAAGGTCTTTCCTCCGAGCAGATCGAGCAGGAGTCCAAGCGCGGCGAAGCCATTGTAGCCGTTGCCGAACAGATCGTGCGCAACGCCGATTTGCAGCTGAAGGCCGCCACGCTCCTCGCCAATCATGGCGGGGTTGTCGCTCGGCACCTGCCGATGCTGGAATGGGCGCAACAGCCGCCGCAACTGGCGCTTGCCGTCGCGCCGACCGCCAGCTGGTGCGACCAGTGCGAGGCCCGTGTGTCGCCGGAAGAAGCCGCGCGCTGCAAGGACGCTCATTGCAAGGCAAAGGCCGCAGCATGAAGGGCCGTGCGATCCCCTACAGCGCCGAGGAAATGGCATGGCTTGAGGAAAACCGCCTCATGGTCATTAGCGACTATACCGTAGCCTTCAACGCGCGCTTTGGGCGGAACATCGACGCCAAGAACCTTCATGCCCTCCGCAAACGCAAGGGCTGGAAAACAGGCCGCACCGGCTGTTTCGCGAAGGGGCAGGAGCCGCACAACAAGGGCAAGCCTTGCGCTCCCGGCAAAGGCGGACGCCACCCGAACGCGCGCAAGACACAGTTCCGAAAGGGAAACCGCACCGGACGCGCCAACCTGAACTATCAGCCGATTGGTACGGAGCGGATCACCGAAGACGGCTATCGCGAACGCAAGATCCATGACGGCTTGCCGATGCAGTCACGCTGGCAGCTGGTGCAACGCATCGAGTGGGAGAAGGCGAACGGCCCCATACCTGAAGGCTATGCGCTCAAATGCCTAAACGGTGACAAGTTTAACACCGATCCGTCGAATTGGGAGCCGATCCATCGCGGGGTTCTTGCTCGCCTAAACGGGGGCCGCTTCAGAAAAACGATCCCTTATGACGCCGCCGCGCCGGAACTTAAGCCAACGATCATGGCGCTGGCCAAACTGAAGCATGCCGCCCGCCGCGCACGTGATAGCGATGGAAGCCCGAAGGGCCGAGACGCGAAGCAAGGCTCGGCGCGCAGCGCGACAGCGCGGGCCGCAAGGCATCGCCCAGAAACCCCCATTTCCACCCCCCTAAACCAAGAAGGGAAAGCGTGATGGATCTATCACCTGAACTTTCTGCTGAGCGTGACGCGCTTCTGGAACGCGGGCGCTGCTTTGACCGCGCGCTAGCTGCAGCAATCGCGCGGGACGACGAACGCTACGAGCGCGAGATGGACCGCTTCTGGTCACTCGATCCTAGCAATTCTCGTAGAGCGGTGGAGGCTTAGATGGCGAAGCTGTCTTCGACAGAGGCTCAAACCCTTCTGGCGTGGCATGGCTGCTCTGCGGGCTACGGCTTTGGCTTCGAGATGGCTGCCGGCAATTGCTCCACGCCTCGTCACGGCATCCGCAGAGCCGTTCGCGCCCTCGCCCGCAAAGGCATGCTCCAATACGAGCGCATGCTTTTCTTCGAAGACGAAAACAAGATGGGCGCCGGCTACACGCTGACCGAAGCTGGCCGCGCCCTCCTCGACGAAATGGAGGATCGCCATGAAAATTGAGCGTACCGGAATGTCAGAGACGATTTTGACGGTGATGAGCGTGATTACCGCTCTCCTGCTCTTCGTATGCCCCGGCTGGTTCTTCCTCTTTCTGCTTCCGGCGTGGCTCGGGTGGCCGCTCGCGCTTGGCAGCGCCGCAGTTGGGCCATGGATGCTCTATCGGATCGACCGCGATCTATACGGAGAGCGGAAGTGACCCCCACCCTCTCCTACACCGCCAGCAATCCTGAAGAAGTCAGGTTTGAAGTCTGGCTAGCCCTCAACGCTCCCCACGATCCTGAAGAGGATGGGACAGAGCCCCTCCCCTGTTTTTCTGACGTGATCGAGCGCCCTCAGTTCAAAGGAGCAATGCAATGAACGCGCAAACCAAGGTTGAAGCCGCAAGGCTGTCGAGCGCGATGGCCGAAGCCTTCAAGGAAATCGAGGGCGCCACTAAGTCCGCGAACAACCCGCATTTCAAGTCCAAATATGCGGACCTGAGCGCGGTCGTGGACGCGATCAAACCCGCCCTGATCAATCACGGCCTGTTCTTCACGCAACGCTGCCAGCCCAGCGCAGAGGGCGTCACCATCGACACGGTGCTACATCACAGCAGCGGCGAGGAAATGCCCCTGGGGAGCCTCTTTGTCCCGGCAAACAGGCGGGATGCGCAGGGCTTTGGATCGGCCCTCACCTATGCCCGTCGCTACGCCCTCATGACCGCGTTCGGCGTCCCGGCAGAGGATGATGACGGGAACGCGGCTGTGGCCTCGACTGCCCAGCGGCCTGCCCGGAATCCAGTCAACGGCAACGGAAAGGATGCCCCGTTCCCACCGGGTCCGGCGAAGAACAAAACCGACCTTAAGGAAAAGGGGCGAGCATTTTGGCGCGATGTAGAGGCGTGTGACGACGCCGACCAACTCGCCGCACTTCTAACGTCTCACAAGGAACTGACGAACCAGATCGCCAAAGCACTGCCCGCCTGGTGGGAGGGCGGCAAGGCTGAGAATGGCGAGCCGTTCGATGGCCTGTCTGTCGTCATTTCCCGCAAGCAAACAGGACTCGACGCCAACGCTGATTGGCGCGGCAACCCACTCAACGGAGGATAATTTCATGGCCGGATCAGTCAATAAAGTCATTCTCGTCGGCAATCTGGGCCAAGACCCGGAAAGCCGTAGCCTGTCCAACGGCAATGAGGTCGTGAACCTCTCCATTGCCACGTCCGAAAGCTGGAAGGACCGTGACGGGAACAGGCAAGAGCGCACGGAATGGCACCGCGTTGTCATTTTTAATGAACACGCCGCGAAGGTTGCAAAGCAATATCTCCGCAAGGGCTCCAAGGTCTATCTCGAAGGCCAGCTCCAGACCCGCAAATGGCAGGATAACAACGGGCAGGACCGCTATTCCACCGAGATCGTCCTGCAAAAGTTCAAGGGTGAATTGACCCTCTTGGATAGCGGCAATCGCGACACCGGCAATGGCGGTGGACAGGGCTATGCAGCACAGCCGGCCGATCTGTCTGACGAGGTGCCGTTCTAATGGCCCTCCCCGCCCGCATCCGTCACAAGTCAGGTCGAGAGAACGCTGGAAAGCGTTGTCCTGGTCACTGCACTTTCGTCCGCAACCATGAATGTTGTGTCCCCGGCTGCGGCGGGCGCCCGATCGAGGTTGCGCACGTCAGGACGGGAACGGGCGGGGGCATTGGCGTGAAGCCAAGCGACCGTTGGGTCATCAGCCTTTGCCGGGATCATCATTCCGAACAGCATCGGATTGGTGAGGCGTCTTTCGAGAAGCGCCACGGGATCGACATGCGCGCGCTGGCTGAGGAGTTTGCGCGAAAGTCCCCGCACGCGCCAAAGCTGAGGGAAATGCCATGAGCAAGATCGCTCCTCACCATTTCGTCAAGACGGCGGCAGGCTTCATTCCGAAGTCCAATGCGGCACGCGAGTTCCACGCCAAAACCCGGCTAGGAGCCACCGTAGAGCTTAAGGCCCGCCGTCCGCGCAACCACCAGCATCACCGCAAGCTGTTCGCGCTTTTGGGCCTTGTGGCTGACAACAACGAGCAGTTCAGCGGACCAGAGGACGTGTTGGTCGCGATCAAGGCGGCAACCGGACACGGGCGCTGGCTGAAACTCGAGGGCGCCACTCGAGAGGTGTTCATGCCGGAAAGCATCGCCTTCGACGCCATGAGCCAGGACGAATTCGAACCCTTTTACGAACAGGCTGTCGCGGCCGTGCGCCGTTGGTGGCTTCCCGTTGGAAACGATGAACTTGAGGAGGCGATAAATGCCTTTGCAGCCTGATAACACCACCCCTGAAACAAAAGCACCCGATACCGTGCGGCTGGAGCCGTGCGAGGTAACGCAGGAAGATCGGGAGGCTTTCAAGCAGCTTTGGCTGAAAGACCTGCCTGAAGCTAACGAGCGTTTAGACGACGGCTTGTGGGATGACGACCCCCGGATGCTGATTCTCGCCCGTCACCGCCTCAACACCCGCCCCTTATCTCTCCCTAAAGGGGAAGAGGTGGAGCGGCGCGAATGCGATATTTGCCACGCCATTGTTGCCACAATGCACGATGAAGTCTTGTGCTGTCATTGCCAGACGGTGCCTTGGCGCAAGGTCGCCGCCCTCTCCACCAAGGCACCCGCGCAAGGGGATGTGGAGCGGATCAGGGCGGAAGCCTTAGAAGAGGCGGCGAAGGTGGCCGAGGCCCGCGCCGCAATATGCGAGGACGCGATTCAGAAGATCAAGGCCGGGGAGCTTTACCCGAACACCTCTGCTTTAGCGGGCGCGACGGAGCGTTGCGCGATGCATGAAGCGAGCCACATTGCGAAGGAAATCCGCGCCCTCGCATCCATGTCGCCCACCCTATCCCCAAAGGATTACCCCTTTGAGCTGAACGACGAGCAAACGCACGGTATCGCGTGCATCATTGCCGACGCGCTCGAAATAAAGCTGGACCGGCACCGCACAGAGAATGGCGGATGGGTCACGTCAGGGCCTGAAAGCTGCGGGATCGTCGATGCTGCCCGCATGATCCAATATCGGTTCCTGCGCCCCTCTCCCATAACGAGTGAGGTGGTGGAGAAGGCGCGGATCAGGGCAGAGGCTTTCGAGGAGGCGGCTCGCATCGCATCCGGTCAGCAGACCGACGATTCGCAGGTATGCGACGGCAACGAAATGTGCAGGCACATCGCCGCTGAAATCCGTGCCTACGCCGCCCTGTCCACCCCTCTCTCGGATAAGACAGCATGAGCGAACCCTATATCGCGCAATACTGCGCCCTACCCGGCGTGGCAGGCGGACGTCTGGACGGCCCAATGTCAAGCAGCCCGAGCGGCGTCATGAAAACCCTCGCAGCCTACCGCGCGACGTCTGCGGCCGGAGATCATGGTGCCATCATGGCATGGCGAGATGATAGCGGAGCCTATCGCGCCAGCTTCATGCGTTTCTGTTCCACGGTGGCCGAGACGACCGCCCCGAGCAAGACGAAGCTGTTAGCGTGGATCAAGGTTTGGTGGCCCGCCATGCGTGACCCGAACTTCACCCCGGATAAGACAGCATGAGCGGGGCGGTGGAAGAGTTCACCCGTCGCGCTGAAGAAGTGCGGACGCAGGCGCAGCAGCTTGTGGCCGAAGTGGTGGCCGCGATGTTCGATCAGCGCCCGAGTGAAGAAGAATTGCAGACGGCCATGTTTGCGGCGGCTTCCGGCCTTGCGACCGCAGCGGGGCATCTTCTCGCCGGCCTGTCCAAGAAGAGCCAACACTTCGGCCCGGTTCAGCTTCGTGGCCTTCAAGATCAGGTCGCCCACGCCTTCGCGCAATCCATGCTGAAAAGGACCGCGGTCAATGACTGACACGCGAGCCATCCTTCAGGAGAACCAAAATGCCTAACACAGCAGATGATGCGATTGAGCGGGTAGCGAAGGTCATCGACCCCGATGCTTGGCACCATACCCTTCCCGGCAATATGCCCGATGATGGTTCCTACGCCCATTGGCGGAAGCGCCGCTACGTCGCGTTAGAAAAGGCCAAGGCCATCGCAGCCATGCCCTCAAGTGTGGGGGATGCCGTCCGTGATGGGCTGAACGATGCTTTCATGGAAATGGGCTGGTCTTACGACGGCAACGACCTGGCGTTTATCTCAGATAGGGTGTGCAGCTTTGTCGGTCACCAGCAGAAACCACGCATTTATGCCGAGAGCGGAGCAGATGACGGGGCTGAGGTCACCGGCCACCTCTCCACAGTATCAGAGACGAAGGATGAAGGGGCGCACGATAACGCCAAGTGGCTCAACGAGGTTTTCTCCGCATCATCCCCGCAATCTGTGCCACAGGTAGAAATAGGCGCTGTCGAACTTGTCTCGACAGACGAGGATATTGAGCGAGACATCCGGATCGCCATTTGGAATGCGGCGATGAATGGCGGCATGGGACAGGATCTAAGCCAGGCATTTATCCGCCGCGCGATGGCTGAGCCAACGATGGTCCGTGCGCTCGCAGCCCTCACCAATACAGCGCCACTTGTGGAGGCGTTGGAGAAGATATCTAGCTCGCAGCCGCACTTGCCCGCGACGATGAGCGCACAAATCGCTCGCCAAGCCCTCTCACAATATAATGGGAAGGGGGATCGGATATGAAAAACAATGGCTTGGCGCGTCCTTCGGACCAGGCTCTCGCGGTTCCCGTCGAGCCCGCGAGCGGTCTCGCCCCTACGGGCTTCGATCCTTCGCGCGATTGGCCGCTGCAAGCGCGCCATCAGCGCCTCCCCAAGTGGGCTCGTCTTGAGCTTCAGGCGGGTATGTGCGCGCAGATCAGTGAGGAGATGGCTCCCGACGTGCGTGGGGCAGCGAAGCGCGTCTTCGGCGGCAACTGCACGTTCTCGGATGATGACCTTGCCATGCTCGAACACTTCGCGGCGTGGGCGGTGGATCAAGGCTACCGGGCTGAAATCTCAGACAGGCGCACCATCAAGAATATCGCGAGGGCACAGGCTTTGCGCGCGATGGAACGCGATAGCGATGGAAGCGCGACAGCGGAGAGACCCGGAACGGGGCTCGATCCGAAGGACGACAGCGCGGGCCTGGAAGGCATCGCCCAAAATCAAGGAGATCAGCAATGAAGGCTGAAGGCTACACCTTCACCGAGGAACAGGTGAATTCCGGGCTGGCTGCTATGACTGGCCAGTTCCGCGCCTCTGACATCGAAAACGCTCTTGAACAGGCAGGAGTGCCTAGGAGCCACCACCTCGACGGACGCTGGGGAGGCCTCGGGGTGCCGTGTATGCGCGGCGCTGATCGCCTGCTCCAGCGGGAACGGAAGGCGGGGCGCATCACACATCTTGGTAACGGCATTTGGGAAAGGATCTCTCAATGACCCTACGTGGCTATCACGTCATGTATAGAGAGCATGTAACCAACTTCTGCCCCGGATGCAGCCGGTCCAATTGGTACATCGGTCGCCTCATGGCTGAATGCGCCTTCTGTCAAACTGCCCTGCCTCTGGAGCTTGGAGGCTCTGGAAACGGCACCTTCTTTCAGCGCGGCAAGCGTGGGATCGAAAGGATTGCGGCGTGATGGAACTAGGCAACATCATTTTCGGCAACAGCCGGGGCAACCACCCCGTGGATCGCGGCCTACAGGATGAGTTCTACTCATACATGGAAGAGATGGGGTTCGATAGCTACGGCAATAACCCCTCTGCGGAATGGGCCTTCGAGAACGAAATCTTCCGTATTCAACCCTATTATTGGGGTGATTGCACCTGCGGATACGCTGAGCGCGAGAGCGAGTGGTGCGGCGCGAACAGCCACGGGCCGAATTGCTACCAGATTAAGATGCGCGGCCTCGACATGGATAAATATCGGCCACAGATAGACGCGGCGCTCGAAGAGAGAAACCGCCACCCGTGGTGCAGTCCGAAGGAGGATGCGGCACAGGACGAGGTTGATCGTCTGTGCAAGCTGGAGCGGGTCCATAAGGACAAGCTGCTCAAGCGTCTCTGCGCGGAATGCGGCATTGATTGGAATGGCGGGCGCGGATGCATGGTGCATTGCACCTGTGACTACCGAAGTCGTTGGACGGGCTTCCTCGAAGCAAACGACCATGCTTCCGACTGCCCTATTATCACGCCCAATTTCCTGCACAAGCCCAGCGGCTTCCGGCTCGACTGGTACAAGTACCCGCTCCGCGACAGCTACAGCAGCGAGCCACTTACGCGGAAGCTGATGCGGTCAATGTTCGCTGACTGCATCGCAAGCATGCCGCCCCTCCCCCATACGGATAAGAGATAGACCGTGACTGTAGGAAGCATCTCGTCAAAATATCGCCGCGCCCTGCGGAACAAGACGGGCGCAACCTTCACCTATGAACAACTGCTAGAGATGGCCGGGCACGGCTTTCTTGAGGCCCTGTCTGTCCTGGAAGCAAACGAACTATGTCCCGCGAAAACTCACCTCATGTCGTCGGAGAATATTGGCTCGACAAAAGGCGGGACGGCAAATCCCCCTATTGGCAAATCGCCACCGCCAAAGCTCGGACGATCATCTATAGAAGCACTGGTGAGCGGGATGTCGAATTAGCGAAGGCGAAGCTGGATGCTTTCTACGTCAATGAGCGGTCCAAACAGAAGCAGGCGCCTGAGCAAGCCCAGGTCGTTCCGATCCTATGGCGCTACTGGCTTGAGAAGGGCCGGAAGAACGCCAACAGTGACCAGACGAGCCGAAGCCTTCGCACCTTCACGGCTTTCTTGATCCAAGACGACGCGGGGCCGAACGCCGTAATCACCGACATGCTGCCCGCCCTATTCGAGCGGTTCCGGGAATGGCGAATGGGGCCGCACAGTTTCAAGATGACATGGGATGGCGAGGAATATGATTATTCCTCTGAGGGCGTGGCTGGCGATACCGTCGATCGCAACCTGAACGATATCCGTGCGGCGTTCGGCCATGCCGAAGAAAATCAGCGCATCCCCTACGCGCCGAAGATCAAAGCTGTCCCGATGAAGTATCTGAACCCCCTAAGGGAGCGAGTGCTGACTGAGGATGAGCTAGCCCGCATCTTCTGGTATTCCTCCCACTTCCCTGCCCTGTTTCGCTTCGTGGCGCTTCAGATGTGCACCAGCGTCAGGCCGGAGGCGGCTAAGGCGTTCAACCCGATTACCCAGTACAACGATCGCACCGGCCTGATCGACCTTCAGCCAGAAGCGGCGGCGCGGACGAAAAAGCGTAACGCCATCATCCCGGCGATTCGTCCGATGCGAGTAGTGCTGCGGGCTTGGCAGCGGGACGGATACAGCCCGGTCAAGTCGAACAAGACGGCGTGGCGGACCATGCGGAAGGTGCTGGAGCTATCCGATGACGTTCACGCCAAAACGATCCGCCACACCATCGCAACCTGGCTCTACGCGGACGGCACCGTGCCGGAACGACAGATCAGCGAAATGCTCGGCCACGAAGGCAAGCTAAGCCGCACAACCCAGCTTTACGCCAAGTACGATCCGAATCGCCTCAAGGAGATTGTGCGGGCGCTGACCATGATTTGGCTGAGGATCAGCAAGCTAGCGCGGGCTTATGCTGCTGACCAAAGTCTGACCATTGGCAAATCTTACCAGCCGTCTGCTATTGCACGGAGGGATGAAAAATGCTAGGTTTCTCTAGTGTTTCGGCGTGGTGGGCGCGGCAAGGATTGAACTTGCGACCCCACCCGTGTGAAGGGTGTGCTCTACCACTGAGCTACGCGCCCACGCCGGGGGCCGTCCTTCGACGGCGGCAAGGCTCCGGGAAGGAGCCTTTCGGGGACGCCAATAGAGCGGCGTCCCGTCACTGTCCAGCCATGTGGGGACAGGAAAAGCAGCCGGCGCGCCCCTTGCGCCGGCCTTCTCCAATCTTATTGTACCGTGTCCTTCAGGCTCTTGCCGGCCTTGAACTTGGGTTGTTTCGACGCCTTGATCTGCATCGGTTCGCCGGTGCGCGGGTTGCGGCCCGTCGACGCCTTCCGCTGGCTGCACGCAAAGGTGCCGAAACCGACGAGGCGCACTTCGTCGCCCTTCTTCAGCGCCCCGGTGATCGTGTCGAAAACGCTCTCGACGGCCTTGGATGCGTCGCTTCGGCTGAGACCGCTGGTCTCCGCGACGGCGCTGATAAGCTCCTGCTTGTTCATCTGTTCCGAACCCCTGTTGAGTGGAATCGCGGCAATGCCGGTGCGCATCTAAGATCAGTTCTTCAGGCCCTGTCAAAAGGAAAGCGCGATTTTCCGGGGAAAGTCGCGCTTTCCAATCTGACTTCCGCCAGGGCCTTCAACACTTTAGTGCCGTATCGAGACACCCGTTTCGTCGGGGGCCGCGGCCAGCTCCGCCGGGGCGATCGCTGCCAATTCGTCCGCCTCCGTCCATTCGATCGGCACGACCGGAGTCGCGAGCGATAGCGTCAGCACGTCATCGACATGGCTGACGGGAATGATCGTCAGGCCGTTCCGGATCGTTTCCGGTATCTCGGCAAGATCCTTCTCATTCTCATGCGGGATGAGCACCGTCTTGATCCCGCCGCGCAAGGCGGCGAGCAGCTTTTCCTTGAGGCCGCCGATCGGGAGCACCCGCCCGCGCAGGGTCACCTCCCCGGTCATCGCGACATCGCGCCGTACGGGAATACCCGTCAGCGTGGAAATGATCGCAGTCACCATGCCGATGCCGGCGGATGGGCCATCCTTAGGCACGGCCCCTTCGGGCAAGTGGATGTGAATGTCCTTGCGTGCGAACAGGCTGGGTTTCACGCCATAGGAGGGCGAGCGCGCCTTCACGAAGGAGAAAGCGGCCTGCACCGACTCCTGCATGACTTCGCCCAGTTTGCCGGTCGTCTTGATGATGCCTTTTCCGGGCACGGTCACGGCTTCGATCGTCAGCAATTCGCCGCCGACCTCGGTCCAGGCGAGACCCGTGACGGCGCCGATCTGGTCTTCTTCCTCGCCGACGCCGTGACGGAATTTCCGGACACCGGCATAATCCGCCAGATTGTCGGGCGTGACTTCAACCGTCTCGGCCTTGCCTTCCAGGATTCGGCGCAACGCCTTGCGCGCCACCTTGGCGATTTCCCGCTCCAGCGTGCGGACGCCCGCCTCTCGCGTGTAATGGCGGATCAGCGCGCGCAGACCCTCCTCGGTCAGCGTCAGCTCGCCATCTTTCAGGCCGTGGCTTTCGATCTGCTTGGGAAGCAGGTGGCGCTTGGCGATCTCCACCTTCTCATCTTCGGTATAGCCCTCCAGCCGGATGATCTCCATGCGGTCGAGCAGCGGCTGCGGCAGGTTCAGCGAGTTGGCGGTGGTGACGAACATCACGTCCGACAGATCGTAGTCGATCTCCAGATAATGATCCTGGAACTTGTTGTTCTGCTCCGGATCCAGCACCTCGAGCAGGGCCGAAGCCGGGTCGCCGCGGAAATCCTGGCCCAGCTTGTCGATCTCATCCAAGAGGAAGAGCGGGTTGGACGTGCCGGCCTTCTTGAGGTTGGACACGATCTTGCCCGGCAGCGAACCGATATAGGTGCGCCGGTGCCCGCGTATCTCGGCCTCGTCGCGGACGCCCCCCAACGACTGGCGCACGAATTCGCGCCCCGTTGCCTTGGCGATCGAGCGGCCGAGCGAGGTTTTGCCGACGCCGGGAGGACCGACGAGGCACAGGATCGGCCCCTTCAATTTGTTGATGCGCGCCTGAACCGCGAGATATTCGACGATCCTGTCCTTCACCTTCTCCAGGCCGTAATGATCGGCGTCGAGCACCGCTTCCGCCTCGGCGATGTCCTTCTTGACCTTCGATTTCTTGCCCCAGGGCAGACCGAGCAGCACGTCAAGATAGTTGCGCGACACCGTCGCTTCCGCGGACATCGGCGCCATCGCCTTGAGTTTCTTCAACTCTTGCGTCGCCTTGGTTCGCGCTTCCTTCGACAATTTGAGCTTGGCGATCTTGTTGCCGAGTTCGGTCAGCTCGTCCGCCTCGCCCTCTTCGCCTTCATTGCCGAGCTCGCGCTGAATCGCCTTCAATTGCTCATTGAGATAATATTCGCGCTGGGTTTTCTCCATTTGCCGCTTCACGCGGCTGCGGATCTTCTTCTCGACCTGCAGGACGCCCAGCTCCCCTTCCATGAAGGCATAAGCCATTTCCAGGCGCTTCAGGGGGTCCAATTCGACCAAGAGAGACTGCTTGTCAGCGACCTTGATGGCGATATTGGCTGCGACCGCGTCGGCGAGCTTCGACGCGTCCTCGATCTCACCGAGCTGTACCGCGGTTTCAGCGGGCAGCTTCTTGTTCAATTTCGAATAATTTTCGAACTGCTCGACGACGGAACGCATCAGCGCCTCCGCCTCCGGTCCTTCGCTCTCCACGATTTCAACCGGTTCGACCTGGGCGACGAGATGCTTGCCCGTCTCTTCGAGCGCGGTCAGCGTCGCGCGTTTTTGCCCCTCGACCAGCACGCGCACCGTGCCGTCCGGCAACTTCAAAAGCTGCAGCACCGTCGCAATGACGCCGAGGTCGTAAAGGGCATCGCGGTCGGGATCGTCCTCGGACGGGTCCAATTGGGAAACGAGGAAAATGGATTTGTCCGCCGCCATCGCGCTTTCCAGCGCCGCCACCGATTTGTCGCGCCCCACGAAGAGCGGCACGATCATCTGCGGAAACACGACGATGTCGCGTAAGGGGAGAACGGGATAGGATTCGGTCATTTCTACTCCATGCCGGAAGTCGGCCTTGCGATCCATATATGGGTATTGGTTGCGGTACGACAAACCCGCTTTCGCGGGATCAGGGGTTGCGCTAGCCTGATCACCGCGGGGGTGACTGTATGGGGGGAGGATCGGCATGAAGTGGACCAACCTGATCGCGATCGCGATAGCGCTTTCCAGTGGGGCGGAAATAGCGGTTATCGCTCGCGAAACGCCGCCCGCTCGCGCTGGCCAGGAACATCCCTTCTTCGACCAGGATATCCGCATCATGATGGATGCGTCCAAAGGTTATTCCTATCCCCTTCCGATGACGGTTCATGAAACGCGGCGCGGCGAAATGGCCCGGATGGTGCGGGCCGAGGTCCAGGAATCCGGCAAGGCTGCCATATTAGAAAATTATCGCGCGCGCGCCGCCAACATGCGCTTCCTCCATGCGACTCTCGACCCTGGCAAAGGGGCCAAGCCATCGGTTTTCCAGATGGAGGGCGTCGTCCAGATGTCTTGGACCGCCACGGCCGAAAATGGAGCGGAGCGCTACAATCTCATCGGCGATGTCGTGCGCAACGTGGATTTGCAGGCGTTGCTGCAGGAAGACGGCACCGTCGGCGATCTTCGCGACATGCGCATGTCGCAGACGATCATCCTGCCCAATGGCGGCGAAGGATTCACCATCACCGGCCAGGATTACGACGTGACGATCGCCGGACTGCGCTTCACGCGCAATGTCACATTGAATGAAGGGCGGGTTACCGCCGTGACGACCAGGCGCCAGATTCGGCGCCTGACACGCGCGGATTTGCTGATCGCACAGCCCGACCTCGAGCGGCTGAAGGAAAACGATGCCTTCGTCGTGGCGCCTGTGAACTATGTCTGGTCGGAGGAGGAAAAGGCTTTACTGCTGAGCGAGGAGCCTCTCACACCCTATGGCTATGTGATGCGGGGCATCGTTCGCGACTGGAACAACGACACGGACGGCGCGGCTGCCGATTTCCGCCTGGCTCATGAGCGCGATCCCGAGATGACGGACGCACCGCTTCGGCTGTCCCTAATTCTGCTCGAGAAGGACAATGTAGAGGAAGCCGAAAAATTGCTTTCCGGTTTCGAGGGTGGCGAAGGCGCGGGCTATCTCACCAACCTGGCCCTTGGGCAGCTCGCCCTTAAAAAAGGGAAATTCCAGGAGGCGGTAACGCTCCTGACCGAATCGATCGAAGAGCAAGAGGGCAACAGCTCATCCTACGTGAGCCGCGCCCGCGCGCACATGCAGCTCGGCAACTTCCAGGCGATGCTGGCCGATACCGAGCGCGCGGTCGCCATTCAACCGGCCTTCTGGATGGGTTGGTACGATTTGGCTCGCTTCAAGGCTGCCAAAGGCGATCGCGCCGGGGCACTCGAAGCCGCCGGCAAATTGGTCGAAATTGCGCCTGAGACCTTCGACAGCTGGATGATGCAAGCGGCCGTTCTCAGGGATTTTGGCGAAAAAACCGAAGCGCAAAAGAGTATCGAAAAGCTCTTCGCATTGATCGATGCGCAGGACTCCAGCCCGGATTGGGATGATTACGATTCCACCCGAACCGCATACATGCTCTATTTCGACCGTATTCCGGAGGCCATTGCGCTACTCGGCAAAGGCATTGCCGCAAAATCCGGCGATTTCGATCTCTACAATCAGCGCTGTCTCGCCCGGGCGGTCGCCAATATCGAATTGGATCTCGCATTGCGGGATTGCGATCGGGGCATCGCACTGAGCCCTGGAAGCGGCGAGGTTTACGACAGCCGCGCCTTCGTGAAGTTCAAGCAGGGGCGCTATGCCGAAGCGATTGCCGATCTGGACATGGCGCTGTCCCTCAATCCCAATCTCGCGGAAAGCCTCTACATGCGGGGCGAGGCGCAGAGGAGGCTTGGAAACGAAAAGGGCGCGCGTGCCGACCGCGATGCAGCGCTGAGGAAAGATTATGCCGTCCCCTTCACGCTTCGGATCTTCGGCTATACGCCGGAGAAATAAGCTAGCCGGGCCCCCGCCACTGGCGCGGCCCCGGCATGATCAGGCCGCGTCCTCGTCTTTCTTCTTGTCGGCATAGACGCGGACGGGTTCCTTGCGGCCCTCGACGACATCCTTGTCGATCATCACTTCGTCGACGCTTTCCATCGAAGGCAGGTCGAACATGGTGTCGAGAAGGATGTTTTCCAAAATCGAGCGGAGGCCGCGCGCGCCGGTCTTGCGCTCGATGGCCTTTTTGGAAACCGCGACCAGGGCTTCATCGGTGAAGGACAGCTTCACGTCCTCCATCTCGAACAGCTTGGCATATTGCTTCACCAGCGCGTTTTTCGGCTCCTTCAGGATCTTCACCAGCGCTTCGGTATCGAGATCCTCAAGCGTCGCGATGACGGGCAGACGGCCGACAAATTCGGGGATCAGGCCGAATTTCAGCAAATCCTCGGGCTCGCCCTGGCGCAGCACCTCGCCGGTGCGGCGTTCCTCCGGCGCGGCGACATAGGCGCCGAACCCGATGGACTTGCCCTGCAAGCGGTCGCCGATGATCTTTTCAAGGCCTGCAAAGGCGCCGCCGCAGATGAACAGGATGTTCGTCGTGTCCACTTGCAGGAATTCCTGCTGCGGATGCTTGCGCCCGCCCTGCGGCGGAACCGAGGCGGTCGTCCCCTCCATCAGCTTCAGCAAAGCCTGCTGGACGCCCTCACCCGATACGTCGCGGGTGATGGAAGGGTTGTCCGACTTGCGGCTGATCTTGTCGATCTCGTCGATGTAGACGATGCCGCGCTGCGCCCGCTCGACATTGTAGTCGGAAGCCTGGAGCAGCTTCAGGATGATGTTTTCGACATCCTCGCCGACATAGCCTGCTTCGGTGAGCGTCGTCGCATCCGCCATGGTGAACGGCACGTCGAGGATGCGCGCCAGCGTCTGGGCGAGCAAGGTCTTGCCCGAACCCGTCGGGCCGACGAGCAGGATATTCGACTTGGCAAGCTCGACATCCGCGCCCTTCGCGCCGTGGTTGAGACGCTTGTAATGGTTGTGGACCGCGACCGAGAGCACGCGCTTAGCATGCATCTGGCCGATCACATAATCGTCCAGCACCTTGCAGATTTCCTGCGGAGTCGGAACGCCGTCGCGGGTCTTCACCAGCGCCGACTTCGTTTCCTCGCGGATGATGTCATTGCAGAGTTCGACGCATTCATCGCAGATGAACACGGTCGGGCCGGCGATCAGCTTCCTCACCTCATGCTGCGATTTTCCGCAGAATGAGCAGTAAAGCGTGCTCTTCGAATCGCCGCCGCTGAGCTTCGTCATAAAAGTCCTTACTGGGGCCGCGGCCCCGTTGAGGTCGCGGCCATGTTACCCGATTATCTTATCTTCTCAATGGCTGACGGCTAAATGCCGTTCCGCTTCATCATGAAGGCGTGACTTCCGAAGCGCCGGTGGTGTCGCCGTCACCCACGTCCGGCCGCTTTTCGAACACCTCGTCGATCAGGCCGAATTCCTTCGCTTCGGTCGCGGACAGGAATTTATCGCGGTCCATGGCACGCTCGATGGTATCCAGGGATTGCCCGGTATATTTGGCATAAAGCTCGTTCATGCGATGCCGGATGCGCAGGATTTCCTTGGCCTGAATCTCGATGTCCGAAGCCATGCCCTGCGCGCCGCCCGAAGGCTGGTGGATCATGATCCGCGCATTGGTCAACGCGACGCGCATCCCAGGCTCGCCGGCGGCGAGCAGGAAGCTGCCCATCGACGCCGCCTGGCCAATGCACACGGTGCCGACGCGCGGCCGAATATATTGCATCGTATCGTGGATCGCCATGCCCGCCGTGACGACGCCGCCCGGCGAGTTGATGTACATGAAGATGTCCTTCTTCGGATTTTCCGATTCGAGGAACAGGAGCTGCGCCGTGATCAGCGTCGCCATATGATCCTCGACAGGGCCGGTGACGAACACGATCCGTTCGCGCAGCAGCCTGGAATAGATGTCGAAGCTGCGCTCGCCCCGGTTCGATTGCTCGATGACGATGGGGACGAGGGCATCGCGAATGGCGTCGTTCATGAATGATCCTGATGCTGAATGTTCAAAAGTTCGGATAGTCCGAACATCGGAGCAAAGACGGAAAGGTTCAAGCCCTCTCCACGTTCCCCTGGCGTGTTAGTTTTTCGGGCCCGGCGCCGGAAGGGCGAGATAGGCAAGCCGCCGCACCTCCCTTCGCCCCCGCACCACCGTATCGAGGATGAGGCCGGTGAAGAGGCAGAGCGAGGCAAGGATCATCAGTCCCGTGACAAGGATCGCCGTCGGAACACGCGGGACGAGCCCTGTCTGGACGTAGGTCACGACCAGGGGAATCGCGAGCACCATGGCAAGTGCCGCCAAGAAAACCCCGATGCTACCGTAGAAGAGCACCGGCCGCTCGATCCGGAACAGATGGACGATGGTCTTCAGGATGCGCCAGCCGTCGCGGTAAGTGGAGAGCTTCGATGCCGATCCTTCCGGCCGCGCGCCATAAGCCGTCATCACCTCGCCCACCGGCATGGCGAGTTCCAGAGCATGAACGCTGATCTCGGTCTCCGTCTCGAAACCCCGCGAAAGAGCCGGGAAGCTCTTCACGAAACGGCGTGAAAAGACGCGATAGCCGGAAAAGATGTCGGTGAAGGTGCGCCCGAACAGGCTGGCGAGAAGCCCTGTGAACAGCCTGTTCCCCAGCCGGTGACCACGCCGATAAGCCTCCTCGATCTCCGATTGCCGGGCGCCGACGACCATGTCCAGCTGCTCTTCGACGAGGCGACGGACAAGCTCCGGGGCTGCAGCAGCATCGTAAGTCGCGTCACCGTCGGCCATCACATAGACGTCGGCGTCGACGTCGGCGAACATGCGGCGGACGACATGCCCCTTGCCCTGCATCTTCTCGCAGCGGACGATCGCGCCGGCCTCCGCGGCAACCGTACAGGTCTGGTCGGTGCTGTTATTGTCGTAGACGTAGATGGAAGCGCCCGGAAGCGCTGCGCGGAAGCCCGCAATCGTCTGCCGGATCGCCGCCTCTTCATTGTAGCAGGGCAGCAGAACCGCGATGCGTAAATCCGCCATCATTCCCCCACTCCGTTCGGCCTGAGCCTGTCGAAGGCCTGCCCTTCTTTTAGGAAAAAAGACAAGATTTCGACAAGCTCCGTGCCAACGGAAGATTATTTCTTCGAAGCGGCCTTCTTGGTCGGCGCCTTCTTAGCGGTCGCCTTGTCAGCCGCTTCCACCTTGTCGGCGGCCTTCTTTACAGCCGTCTTCTTGGCAGGCTTTTCCTCGGCTCCGGTTTCATCAACCTTCGCTTTCTTCGGAGCGGCCTTCGCCTTCGGCTTTTCGTCATGGCTGTGGCCATGGCCGCAATCGGGGCCATGGACGTGACCGATCTCGGCCTCGATCTCATGCTCCAGCTCGGCGCGGGTCACGGTGCGGTCGGTGATTTCGGCCTTGGAAAAGAGGAAGTCGACGACCTTGTCCTCGAACAAAGGCGCACGGAGCTGCGCGGCAGCCATCGGATTTTGGCGGATATATTGGACGAACTTCTCACGATCGGCGGGGCGGTATTGCTGGGCCGCCTGCATGATCAGCTGGTTCATTTCCTGATTGTTGACGTCGACCCCATTGGTCTGGCCGATTTCGGACAGGAGCAGGCCGAGGCGCACGCGGCGCTCGGCAATCGCGCGGTAATCGTCCCTTTCCGCTTCCATTTCCTTCCGGGCGGCTTCCGGGTCAGCCTCGTGGCTGGCTTCCTGCTCAAGCTGCTGCCAAATCTGGTTGAATTCGGCCTCGACCATCGACGGTGGCACGTCGAAGCTGTGCGCCTCCGCGAGCTGGTCGAGCAGCTTGCGCTTCATGTGCGTGCGGGTGAGGCCGTTCAGCTCCTGCTCGAGCTGGCCCTTCACCAGGCCGCGCAGCTGATCGATGCCCTCCAAGCCCATCGACTGGGCGAAAGCGTCGTCCGCCTTCATTTCCTTCGGCGTCTGCACTTCCGTGACGAGAACATCGAAGGTCGCGGCCTTGCCGGCGAGATTTTCAGCGCCGTAATCGGCCGGGAAGGTGACGTTCAGCGTCTTCTGCTCATTGGCCTTCGCGCCGACGAGCTGGTCCTCGAAACCGGGAATAAGGCGGCCCGAGCCCAATTCGACCGACATGCCCTCGCCCTTGCCGCCTTCGAACGCGACGCCGTCGACCTTGCCCTCGAAATCCATGATCACGAGGTCGCCGGTCTTGGCTGCATAGTCGGCCGGAGCCTTGTCGAAGCTCTTTTGGCCCGAAACGATGCGCTGCAGCGATTCCTCGACCGCTTCGTCGCCCGGCTCAACGGTCAGCCGCTCGAGCTTCAGCGCGTCGATCTTCGGAGCCGGAATTTCGGGAAGCGTTTCAAGCTCGACCGTGACGCTGGCGTCCTTGCCGGCCTCGTAACCCTCTTCCAGCTCGACGCTCGGCTGCATGGCCGGACGGAGCTTCTTTTCCGTCAGCAACTTCTGGACGCCGTCCTGCACCGCGCTGTTCAGCGCTTCCTGCTGGAGCTGCTCGCCATGCATCTTCTTGACGAGGTTCGCGGGCACCTTGCCGGGGCGGAAGCCGGGCATGCGGATCTGCGGTGCGATCCGCTTCAGCTCGCCGTCGACGCGCGCGTCGATGTCCTTGGCGGCGATGGTGATCTTGTAAGCCCGCTTCAGGCCCTCGTTCAACGTCTCGACAGTCTGCATTTCAAACCTTCGTTATCAGGAATTTCGGTGCCGGTCCTCGCCCGGTGGCGAAGCTGGTGCGGGCGAAGGGACTCGAACCCCCACATCTTTCGATACTGGAACCTAAATCCAGCGCGTCTACCAGTTCCGCCACGCCCGCAAGAGGACCGCCGGTCGCGCGGGTCTATAGCAGGGTGGCGCGCAAGGGCAAGGCGGAGTTGGCGCTTACCAGCCGGTATCGCCTACCGCGGCCTCTTCGCCTTCACCGGCTGGCGATCGGATACGCAAATCGTCATCCTTCCCGACAGGAAGATCGCCGGCGCGCTCCAGCTTGCCTGATGCCGCGAGCCTGCGCACGTTTTCGGCGAATGCTTCGCGGACGAGGGATTGAACGCCGCCTTCCCGGCCCTTCTTGCGCTCATATCCGGCGCGGGTGGTGATCTTGTCGATCACGCGCTGGCGGTCGCGCGAGTAAATCTGCCATTCGATCTCGAACACAACGGCGCCCTTGGCGGTCGAAATGTCGTTCGATGGCAAATAGGGCAAGCAGGCCTCGATCTCCATGTTGCGGATCGTCGCGCCGACCAGATAGGCCGCCTCGCTATCCTGTTCCCGGTCGAACAACCCACCCGATGCGCCGACGATGTCGTAGCCCAAGTCCTGAAGCTCGTTGCGGAAGGCTTCTTCCAGATCGCGCGGGTCGACGACATGCGACCGGCCGTTCCAGGTCAGCGGTTCGCCGCCCAAGCACAAAATCCCTTCGCGCAACCAGCCCACCTGGCTTCCGCGCGCGATACGATTGCTCACCTTGGAAAAATTGATCGGTCCGATCGTATCCTGCACGTCGACGCGTTCCACCCGCACAGGCGGCGGCACCCGCAGCTTGGCACCAGCAGGCGATGTCAGGGCCATCAGGCAGGCCAGCGCCAAAGTTTTTTTCATTCTATCCCCCGAGGCCGGACCGGCGCCCCCGCGGCACCCTTAGCCCAAAGCCTTCTTCAGCAATTCGTTCACCACTTGCGGGTTGGCCTTGCCGCCCATCGCCTTCATGGTCTGGCCGACGAAGAAGCCGAACAATTTGTCCTTGCCTCCGCGATAATCCGCGACCTTGTCTTCGTTCGCCGCCATGACCTCGGCGATCACCTTCTCGATCTCGCCTGTATCGCTGGTTTGCCTAAGCCCCCGCTCATCGACGATCTTAGCAGGGTTTTCGCCGGTTTCCAGCATGATTTCAAAGACCTGCTTGGCGAGCGTGCCGGACAGGGTGCCGTCCGCGACAAGGCCGAGCAACTCCGCGCCCTGGACGGGGCTGACGGGGCTGTCCGTGATATCGCGGCCAAGCCGGTTCAGCGCTCCAAACAGATCGGAAATGACCCAGTTGGACGCGGCCTTGCCGACCTCCGGCCCGGTCTTGCCGGTCGCGGCGAGCAATTCCTCGAACCAGCGCGCGGTTTCCACCTCGGCGGTAAGGACGGCAGCGTTATAGGCGCTGATCCCCAGTTCCTTCTCGTAACGGCGGCGCTTGGCGTCCGGCAGTTCGGGTAGGCTCTGGCGGCACTCGCGGAGGAAATCGTCGGAAAGCTCCAGTGGCAGCAGGTCCGGATCCGGGAAATAGCGGTAATCGTGCGCGTCTTCCTTGGAACGGAGCGTGCGCGTCTCGCCCTTGTCCGGATCGAACAAACGGGTTTCCTGGACGACGCTGCCGCCGCTTTCGAGGACATCGACTTGGCGGCTCGCCTCATATTCGATCACGGCCATGATGAAGCGGACGGAATTGACGTTCTTCGTCTCCGTGCGTGTGCCGAACGGCTCGCCCGGGCGGCGCACCGAAACGTTGACGTCGGCCCGCATCGAGCCCTGCTCCATATTGCCGTCGCAGGAGCCGACATAGCGGAGAATGGATCTCAGCTTCCGGACATAAGCTCCTGCTTCTTCGGGAGAACGCATGTCCGGCTTCGACACGATCTCCATGAGCGCGACGCCGGAGCGGTTGAGGTCGACATAAGAAAAAGACGGATGCTGATCGTGCATCAGCTTGCCCGCATCCTGCTCGACATGGATGCGCTCGACGCCGATCGTCTTGGTGGCGCCGCCGTCCAGTTCGACCTCGATCTCGCCCTCGCCCACCAGCGGATGGTAGAGCTGGGAAATCTGATACCCTTGCGGCAGATCGGCGTAGAAGTAATTCTTCCGGTCGAAACGCGACCAGGTGTTGATCTTCGCATCGATCGCCATGCCGGTGCGCACCGCCTGCCGGATGCATTCTTCGTTCAGCACAGGAAGCATGCCCGGCATGGCCGCATCGACGAGGCTCACCTGCGTATTCGGCTCCGCGCCGAACTCGGTGGCGGCGCCGGAAAACAGCTTCGCCCGCGACGTCACCTGCGCGTGCACCTCAAGGCCGATCACGACCTCCCATTCGCCGGTTGCGCCCTGGATGCGGTATGTTGCCTTAGTCATGCTAATCTCTCTGCAAGCTCTTCCAGGGTCGGGGTCGGCTGTGCTGAAATATCTACAAAACGCCACGGGATTTCGAAGCTGATCCGACTTACAGTCTGGTCTTCGGAAGCTCTCTTACCCGAGGCCGAGAAGACTTGGACCTTCAACCCCCCTCCCAATTCATCGACCTTCTTGGCGGCAACGGCGACGTCGAACAAAACTTTGTGAGGCATCTGAAAGGTTGCGTGGCCATCGCGCTGGGGCTCAGCCACATCCCGATGAGCCTGTTTGACCCCTACCGAAATGGCTCGCAGGGTTGAAGCGATGAACGCAGCAAGCTCATCACTATCAACAGAGCTGCTCGGATTTGCCATTACCACCATGCCTCCGGCCGCGCGGTGAAGCCCGCGCGTTCTTCCAATGCCAATCCGGCGTTCATCACGCCCTGCTCATCCAGCGGCTTGCCGATGATCTGAAGGCCGAGCGGCAGGCCCTGGCTGTCAAGACCTGCGGGCACCGACATTGCCGGAAGGCCCGCGAGGCTCGCCGGGACCGCGAACACGTCATTGAGATACATCGCGAGCGGATCGGTGGTTTCGCCGAGCCCGAACGCCGCTGACGGCGCAGTCGGTGTCAGGATCAGGTCGACCTGTTTGAACGCGTCCTGGAAGTCGCGGGCGATCAGTGTCCTCACCTTCTGCGCCTGGTTGAAATAGGCGTCGTAGAAACCCGCCGAGAGCACATAGGTGCCGATCATGATGCGGCGGCGCACTTCGGCGCCGAAACCGGCGGCGCGGGTCGCCTTGTACATATCATCCAGGCTGCCATTTTCGGGCGCCACCCGATTGCCGTAACGGACGCCGTCATAGCGGGCGAGGTTCGATGATGCTTCCGCCGGGGCGATGATGTAATAAGTCGGCAGCGCATATTTGGTGTGCGGCAGCGAGATTTCGACGATCTCCGCGCCCGCATCCTTCATCCACTTTATGCCCTGCTCCCATACCGCGTCGATCTCGGCCGGAACGCCGTCGATGCGATATTCCTTCGGGATGCCGATCCGCTTGCCGCGAATGTCGGAGGAAAGGTCTGCCTCCCACTGCGGCACATCGAGCTTGAGCGAGGTCGAATCCTTCGGGTCATAGCCGCTCATCACTTCGAGCATGATCGCGCAATCGCGGACATCGCGCGCCATCGGCCCCGCCTGGTCGAGAGAGGAGGCAAAGGCGACGATGCCCCAACGCGAGCAGCGGCCATAAGTCGGCTTCACGCCGGTAATGCCGGTGAAAGCGGCGGGCTGGCGGATCGAGCCGCCCGTGTCCGTCCCTGTCGCGCCCGGGCAGAGCCGCGCCGATACGGCCGAGGCCGAGCCGCCCGACGATCCGCCGGGCGTCAGCGCCGCATTGCCGCCGTCGTTGCGGCGCCAGGGCGACAGGACGTTGCCGAACGCGCTCGTCTCGTTGGACGAGCCCATGGCGAATTCGTCCATGTTCAATTTGCCGAGCATGCCCGCGCCCGCCGCGAAGAGTTTCGCGCTGACGGTGCTGTCATATTCCGGCTTGAAACCTTCCAGTATCTTGCTCGCGGACGCGGTCTGCACGCCCTTCGTCGCGAACAAATCCTTGATGCCGAGCGGAACGCCGGAGAGCGGCTTGAAATCGCCCTGGCTGCGGTCGCGGTCGGCCTGTTCGGCGGCCGCAATGGCATGATCGGGCGTTTCCACTGTAAAGGCGTTGAGCGTCCGCGCCTTTTCGACAGCCGAGATGAAGCTGTCGGCCACTTCGCGGGCGGAAAAATCGCCCCTGCGAAAGCCGTCGCGGATAGCCGCGATGCCGAGATCGTTCAGATGCGCCATTATTCTATCACCTTCGGAACCGCGAAGAAGCCATGTTCGGCGACCGGCGCATTCTTCAGCACCGCGTCGCGGACATTGCCGTCGGTGATTTCGTCTGGCCGCATGCGCAGCTGATTGGGGATGACGGCGGTCATCGGCTCGACGCCGGTGCAGTCGACCTCAGAGAGCTGTTCGATCCAGCCCAGAATGTTGTTGAGCTCCGGCACCAGCGCCTCGACCTCCTGGTCGGTGACGGCGATGCGCGCGAGCTTGGCGATATGGCGCACAGTTGCGGTATCTACGGACATGGGAGCGGCGCTAGCATCCGCCCCCGCCCGCTTCAAGCAGCCTTATTCGAAGGCCCGCCCGACCGGCGCGCCGCCGACGAAGACCTGACGCCGCTGGACGGCGCGGACTTCGACATTGCCGCCCCTCACCGCTTTTTCCACGACATCCTTCGGCATTTTATAACGGGTTTCTTCATAAAGGCTGTCGAGCCGAGTCCAATCACCCCCGCTGCGCAAGAAGGTCATGACATCGGGTTGACACCCCGGCGCGTCCGGCGGCGTGTCAGCCTTCGCTGGCGGGCAATCATATTGCGAGATGGCCAAGGCAATGTCGCCGCCTTCATAGTAGACGTAGCAGCGGTTCCCGGCAGGACAGTAAAAGGCTCCGGCGATCGCGGCGTTCAAATTTTCAGGCAACGGTGTTTGCCGAGGATGGACGGCATAGGATTCCACCGCCTTCTGCTCCACCCTCACGGCAGGCGCATCCCCAGAATAGCGGTCGGTGGCGGCAAGCGCCTCGGCTGCTTCCTTCCGGATCGACGCCGTCGTGCCTTCCTTTTGCAGCCGTTTCAAAGCCCTTATCCCGCTCGGGCCGAAATCGAAGCGCAAGGCTGTCCAGTCAAATTTTTCTGGCGCGATTTGCCCCGATTCCAGCCGCGCCACCTGGTCGCGGGTCGAAATCGCCCCGAAGCTGACGATCGGCGTGGCGAGCAGGAAGGCAATGCCGCAGATGATCACTGCCAGCCGAACATTGGTGGGCCGCACACCGTCGGCCCATCTCCCCCTGCCCCGGATCAGCGACACGGCGTAAGCGACGCCGCAGATCGTCGCAGCGGTAACGAAGGTCAGCGCCCACAGGCGCGACGGCGTGAAGCCATATTGGGCGATGCGCTT
This sequence comes from Sphingosinicella flava, assembly GCF_016025255.1. Classification (NCBI taxonomy): domain Bacteria; kingdom Pseudomonadati; phylum Pseudomonadota; class Alphaproteobacteria; order Sphingomonadales; family Sphingomicrobiaceae; genus Allosphingosinicella; species Allosphingosinicella flava. The sequence continues at coordinate 539,342 of NZ_CP065592.1, read as the reverse complement.
GCCGGTCGAAACGGCGGCGATCACGGCCAGAGGCAGGATCACTCCGGCAAGTGCTGCGGCACTCCACCGCATGATCTTCGCCTTGGATTCCTCTTCCGGAACATTGCCGATCACCGCGTTGGCGAGAATGATCGCGCCCGCGACGCAGGTGAGAAGGATCGAGGTCGCCGACTGCGTCTCCCAGAGGGGCGACAAGCCCTTGAAGAGCAAAGAAAACAGAAAGATCAGGAGGCTGGCCGCCAGGATCGGCGCCAGTACGGCAAGGATCGTCATCGCCACCCGCTGGACGACGAACAAGACTTGGTCCCGGTCGCGTAACAGGCCCATGACGCCGCCGAACGCCGATCCGGCCAGCATCCACATAAACCAGTCTTGACGCATCAGATATTTGACGAAATCGATGCCGATGAGATCGAACAAAGCGGCGACCAGCCACATCATCAGGAAGACGAGCAGAGAGAAGCCGCAGGCGAGTACCCACAGGACGATGTTGGTCCAGGCGTGGACATGGACGGACGGATAGGGAAGGCGCGCCTCCCCTTCGTCCCGGATCGTCTGGAAAAGCGGCGCGGCGATGACGAGGGTGAGGGCCGCCGAGACGAACCGCCAGCCTTCGCTGCCCTCCCAGCCGTTCGGGCCGCCATTCCAGTAGAAGACGAAAGCCAGCACCAACCCGGCCGCCGCGGCGAAGGCAAGGCTCCACGTCCAGCGCAGCCTCTCCAGCGTGAAGGCCGCGACGATCCCGCCGGTCAGCAGAAAGACCGCCGCCGTGCCACGCCATATATTCGCCGTGGCTTCGGGCCGAAATTCGTCGAAAAGCTGAGAGATGGCGAGGCCGAACAGGGCTCCCGCGCCCGCCAGCATCGCCGCGCGGGCGGGCCAGGGATCGTGCTCACGGACTTGCTGGATGCTCATCGTACCTCCCCATGCTCCGCGAGATCGAAGCGGAATGGCCCGAAACCAGCAGACCACAAGCCGATCTCCCTTGCAACCTGGCCTGTCTTGCTATTGGAACGGCGGCGCCTGAGAAGGAGGTTCCAAGACGCATGCTGGCGCGCCGTTTCCTGTGGATCATCGCGATCCTCATCATCCTGCTGCTTGTGGGCGCGCTCGGCTATCGCCTGTTCGAACGTACTTTGATGCGTGCGGCGCTTGTGCCGAGCGCCTCCTTCGCGGCCGACAAGACGAGCATGGAATATCGCCCCGCTTCGATGTGGATTGCGCGTCCCGACATTGCGGACAATCCCGCCCTCTGGCTCCCCGAGGGGTTCGAAGAGCGGGCACCCGCGCGGAATGCGTCGGTCTTCTTCATCCATCCCACGTCTTACCTTGATCGCTCCCGATGGAATTCCCCGCTGGAGGACGCGGATTCGCAGCAGCGCGCGCGCCTGTTCGTGCGCAGCCAGGCGAGCGTATTCAACGGCGCCGGCGACATCTGGGCGCCCAAATATCGGCAGGCGACCTTCGGCGCCTTCCTGACGAGGCGCGAAGACGCCGCGATGGCGCTGGACTTCGCCTATCGCGACATCCTCGCCGCTTACGAGGAATTCATCCGGCAGGCTCCGGCCGGCCGCCCGATCATCCTGGCGGGACATAGCCAGGGCAGCCTCCACCTCACCCGTCTTCTTGCCGAGCGCGTGAAGGGCTCGCCCGAGGCCGGGCGCATCGCCGCGATCTACATCGTCGGATGGCCGGTCTCCATTCCGGTCGACCTGCCCCGCTTCGGCTTTCCGGCCTGCGCGGCGCCCGATCAGTCGGGCTGTATCGTCTCCTGGCAGAGTTTCGCCGAGCCGGCCGATACCGACATGGTGACCGACATTTACGAGGCCTCCGATAGCCGGAGCCGCGCCGGAACGCCGATGGTCTGCACCAACCCGCTCACGGGCGCGGCCGGCGGCGCGGCCGGAGCGGCGGCGAATTCCGGCACGCTGCGTCCCAATGGCGACTTGAGCGATGCGACGCTCGTCAAAGCCGCTGTCCCCGCGCGATGCGATGGACGCGGCTTCCTGCTGATCGGCAAGGATGCGCCGGACCTTGGCCCCTATGTGCTGCCCGGCAACAATTATCACGTGTTCGACTATGCTCTCTTTTGGGCCAACGCCCGCGCCGACGTGGGGCGGCGCCTCGCGGCGTTCACCGCGCGATGATCCTGGCGTCCCCGTCCAGCTTTCGCGAGGCGCTGCCGGAGGGCGGGCGCCTCATGGGTCTCGACGTCGGCACCAAAACCATCGGCATTGCCTTTTGCGACGCCGGGTGGACGATCGCGACACCCGCCGAGCTTTTGAAGCGGATCAAATTCGCCGCCGACCTCGCCCGCATCCGCGATCTGGCCGCACGGGAAAATGTGAAAGGCTTCGTCATCGGCCTTCCACTGAACCTCGACGGCAGCGACAGCCCGCGCACCCAATCGACCCGCGCTTTCGCCCGCAATCTCGAAGTGCTGGAAAGGCCCATCCTGCTCTGGGACGAGCGCTGGTCGACCCAGGCCGTGACCCGCACGCTCCTCGACGCCGACGCCAGCCGCGCCCGCCGCGCCGCGCTGGTAGACAAGATGGCGGCCGCTTACATCCTGCAGGGCGCGATCGATGCGCTTGCGGGCGGGCACCCTTCGTTCTAATCCGCTTGTTTTGATGACCAGCGCATTCCCGCACCGCCACCTCCTCGGCATCGCCCAGCTGTCCGCCGCCGATATCCGCCTGATCCTCGACGAAGCGGAGGGATGGCTGGAGTTCAATCGCGGCCCGCGCCGCCGCCTGGACCGTATGGCGGGCCTTACCCAGGTCAACGCCTTCTTCGAAAACAGCACCCGTACCCTCTTGTCTTTCGAAATGGCGGGCAAGAAATTGGGCGCGGAGGTCGTCAACATGCACGTCGCCCGGTCGAGCGTGCAGAAAGGCGAGAGCCTTGCCGATACCGCGAAGACGATCAATGCGATGCGGCCGGATGTCTTCGTCATGCGCCATGCTTTGGACGGGGCGGCGGCCGAAGTCGCGGCCTTGATGGATTGCCCGGTCGTCAATGCCGGCGACGGACGCGGCGAACATCCGAGCCAGGCTCTGCTCGACGCGCTCACCATCCGCCGTCATTTCGGGCGGACCGAGGGCCTGACCGTCGCCATTTGCGGCGACATCCTCCACAGCCGCGTCGCGCGATCGAACATGCTGTCTCTTCCCCGCCTCGGCGCGACGGTCCGTGCCGTCGGCCCTGCCGCGCTGCTTCCGGATACGCTTCCGGCAGGCATAGAAAGCTATACCGATTTCGAGGCGGGAATTGCTGGCGCAGATGTGGTGATGATACTGCGCATTCAGCGCGAACGGATGATCGCGGCGGTGTCCGAAGGCTTGGGCGACTATCATGCCCTTTATGGCCTGACGCGCGAGCGGCTCAAAGGAGTGCCCCCCCACGCCGTCGTCATGCATCCGGGCCCGATGAACCGCGGCGTCGAGATAGACGGGGATATCGCCGACGATCCGGGGCGGTCCTTGATCCTTCAGCAGGTCGAGGCCGGGGTCGCGGTACGGATGGCCTGCCTCGATCTGCTCACCCGCCGCGCCTGAAGCGCGTTGGGCGGCCGGTTTGGCCCCCGACCGCCCATCCCGAGGGAGACGAATTTTATAATGTCAACGGCGAGACGCGATCCGCGTGATCGCGCGGCCATCTTCAGCGACCCGAACGAAGCAATCGCCGCCCTTTGACTTGATCATGCGGCAGACGCCATTGGCTTCGCTTTGCGTGGTGTAACCGCGCACCGCGAGACGATAAAATAACCCTTTGCCGTCTGGTGCATTGAATATGGTGACGACGTGACTGTCGGCATTAAAACCGTAACGACGCGTTGCTTCGCGCCAGGCCGTGCCTGCCTGAGCGCGCGTTTTGAAGGATCCGATCTGAACGACATATTTGCCCGCCTGTGCCGCCTCATTTGCTTGCGTTGCACCTCTCGTGCGGGACCACTCGTTCCTTAAAATCGCACCAGGCACCTGTATTGATTTGCGAACCTTGTCGAACAACGGATTGGGAGCGTCGTTGACTGGAGCGGCGGGCAGTTCAGTCTGCGCCGTGACCGAGCTTGCCAAGGTGACGGACGGCCTAATCGGCTCGGGCGCGGGCTCGGGCTCGGCTTCTGCCACCATTGCATCTTGCTTGGGCATCATGAATTGTTCGGGCATGTCGAGCGCAAGGCGTAATGGCTGCCCGGAATCCTGTGTCGGAGTGACGCCAAAAAAAGCTGCGACTTGAACACCGCTTGCATTGGGCTGTGCCAATGCCGCCCACTGCTCCAGACGCCGGTCGACATCCGCCGGCGACATGTCCTGCGCCGCGATAATGCGCGCCTTGGCCCAGTCACCAGTCAACGCATAAGACAGGGCCAAATTTTGACGGACACGGGCATCGGCGCCGGTTTCACGCGCTGCGGGCTCGAGCAACGCGATCGCCCGTTCTCCCATTCCGATCAGGGCATAAGCAAGGCCAAGATCGGCCGTCTTGCCACGGCCTTCGATCGCAGCGAGCGCTGTTTCCGCCGCCAGCATCCTGCCTTGAGCGGCGCGGCTCAACGCCAAATAAAGGCTTGCCTGCACATTGTCAGGGTTAAGAATGACGGTGTCGGAAAATGTTCTTTCCGCCGAAGCGAAACGCCCGCTGCGCATGTAGAGTTCGGCAAGCGACATGCGATATCCCGCATCACGCGGCGACAGGGCGACGGCTTCCTCCATCAGCGTCAGCGCCGATTGCAGATTGCCGGCGCGAAGGGCGGCCTGCGCCTGCTGCTGAAGCCCGAAGGCATCGCGCTTGGCCTGGGGCGCCTTGTCGGAAAGTGCAAAGGGGCGGCTATCGTCGGACTGGCATCCAACGGTCGTCAAGCCGATGACGAGGGCGGAAGCCGCGATCTGCAAGGTGATCATACGCATGGCGTCGGTCCTTCGCGCTTAGTTGATCTGGCCCGGCACGGACACGCCCTGAAGCTCGGTCAGGCCGTCGAGATAGGTGTCGAGCGCGCCGGTCACGAGCATCTGCGCCGACTGGCGCGTGACGGCAGCGGCGAGACGAAGGCGCAGGTGGCGCTCGGGATCGAGGCGAAGGGTGAAGGCGGCCTTCCCCTTCGCGCCCGGCACGACGCGGCTATGCGGGAGCTTCACATTTTCCCGTGCCGGATCGAGGGCCTGACGCTTGCGCGGGGCCGGCGTGTCTTCCTTGGCTGCCGGAGCGGCTGAGTCGCCGAAATGTTCAACAAGATCGCGCTGCTGTTCAATGACGACGGGCGCTTCAGGAAGTTTGGCGGGCGTGAAATTTTCGACGACCGGGCCCGGCGTCAGACCGGCGACAGGGTTCGGCTGACGCTCCGTCACGGGTTCGGCCACTGGCGGCAAGGTTGGACGCCCCTGCCCCATGTCGTTCCAGCCGAGATCTTCCATGCCGCCGAAATTGCCGAAGCCCTGCGGACGCATGGCGGGTTTCGCCATGCCCTTGCGGGCAAGCAGACCGGACGAAAGCGACGCGAAGGGCTTGGTCTCACGCATGACGGATACTCCTTACTGACCGGCGACGCGGCGGCCGAAACCGGCCTGGCGCGGCATGGCGGCTGGGGGCGCGACGAGGCCCGGAGCCGAAAAGACGGTGCGGCGGAAATTTTTTTCGAGCCGGTCGGAAATATATTCCCAAAGCTGCACGACCTCTCCGGCGGACTTGCACTTGGGGTCAAGCTCCATCACCGTCCGGCCGTCGATCATCGACGCGGCAAAATCCGTGCGGTGATGGACCGTCACTGGCGCCACGGTGCCATGCTGCGACAATGCGACCGCGGCCTCCGATGTGATGCGCGCCTTGGGCGTCGCGCCGTTGACGACGAAGATGAGCGGCTTTCCGGCACGCTCGCAAAGGTCGACGGTCGCGCCGACAGCACGCAGATCGTGCGGGCTCGGGCGGGTCGGGATGACGATCAGTTCGGCGACCTGGATAACGCTCTGAATCGCCATGGTGATAGCGGGCGGCGTATCGATGACGGCCAGGCGGAAACCTTGCTGACGCAGCACTTCCAGGTCGGCGGAAAGCCGGGCGACAGTGGTCTGGGCAAACGCCGGCATTTCTGCTTCGCGCTCGTTCCACCAGTCGGCAAGCGAGCCTTGGGGATCGATATCGATCAGACAGACCGGACCCGCACCGGCAAGCTGAGCCTGCACCGCCAGGTGGCCGGACAGGGTCGTCTTACCCGATCCGCCCTTTTGCGATGAGAGTGCCAAAACGCGCATATTCAATTCCTCCGGTACCGGTCGGTTGCGAACGAAGTGCGCCATTTCTTGCTAAAATTGCGTTAACGCTGTCCGGCCGCTCTCCCATTAACCATTTCTTCGAACCTCAATCATTACGCGTCGGCATCAATCGCAATGCCGAAGGAAGTCAGTGCATGCTGATATCGTTGAAGAAAAAGGATGGCGCCATGGCTTCACGCTGGCGTCGCCGCCGTCCGTGCCTGATCCTTGCCGACCGCGAACATACGGCCGCTTTGCTGGATATTTCCGCGAAAGGCGCATTATTGGAAACGGGCGCGACGCTGACATTGGGCGCCAGCATCGCCCTTTCCCATCCCGAAGCGGGAATCATTGCCGCCACGGTCGATGCGATCACGGCGCGTGGCGTCCATATCGCTTTCGCGCCCACCGATTCGTCCGTCGCTTTCGCCCTCGCAGCGATCACGGCCGATATGAGCGATCCGGTTTATTGATCAGTCGCGCACCAGTCGCGCCGCATATAACCTTGCGCATAGAGAAGGGCGCTGAGATCCGAATGATCGATGCGCGCGTCGGCGGCCGCCTGCGTCTTGGGCTTGGCACGATAGGCGACCCCTAGTCCCGCCACCTCCAGCATCGGAATGTCGTTGGCGCCGTCCCCTACCGCGAGCACCGCATCCATGCCGAGCCCAAGCTCTGCCGCCGTTTCGGTCAAGGCGTCGAGCTTGGCCTGCGCGCCGACGATCGGGCGCTCCACCGTGCCAAGCAACCGCCCATCGGCAATATTCAGCCGGTTCGCGATAGCGCGGTCGAAGCCGATATCGGCCGCAACCCTGTCGGCGAAGCGTGTGAAACCGCCCGACACCAAGAGACAGGTCGCGCCATGCGCCCGCATCGTAGCGACCAAGGCCTTGGCGCCCGGCATGATCGACAGACGCTCGGCATGGCATAGATCGATCATCGTTTCGCTCAGACCTTCAAGCAAGGCGACGCGGGCGTCCAGCGCCTCTTCGAACGCAAGCTCGCCGCGCATCGCCCGTTCCGTTACGTCGGCGACTTCCGCTTTCAATCCCGCATAATCGGCCAATTCGTCGATGCATTCGATGGTGATCATCGTCGAATCCATGTCGGCGACCAGCAGGGATTTGCGCCGATTGGCCTCGCCTTGAACGACGATGTCGACGCCGGGCAGCAATCCCTCAAGGATCGCGCGCGCCTCGGCTGGCCTGGCCTGGAACAGCAGGTCGCAAGCCGTATCGGTTTCCAGCCAGCTCCGCCCGGCGGGCTGGACATCCGCCGCCGCCAATGCATCTTCGGCAGCTGAAATATCTCCGCTCGAAAGCCGTCCGGCTGCTATCAGGGTCGCGATGAACATGAAATCTTCCTTGCCACGGCTTGCGCTTATCGCGGGGCCGACCGCCAGCGGCAAGTCCGCGCTCGCGCTTGCCTTGGCCGAGCGCGCGAACGGCGTGGTGGTGAATGCGGACAGCGCGCAGGTCTATCGCGACCTGCATATCGTCTCTGCGCGCCCCGATGCCGCCGACGAGGCCCGCGCGCCCCATCGCCTTTACGGCTATCGCGACGGCGCGCATCCCTGCTCGGCCGCGGCTTGGGCGGAGGATGCCAAGGCTGTCATTCGCGACTGTATCGCGGCGGGCCAGCTGCCGATCCTGGCGGGGGGCACCGGCCTCTACCTCCGGACATTGCTCGATGGCATTGCCCCTGTCCCGGCCATCGATCCCGCCGTCCGGCAGTCGGTGCGGGCCCTGCCCGTGGACGAGGCTTACGCCGCGCTGGAACGGGAGGATGCGGCAGCCGCCGCGCGACTGAAGCCCGCCGACACCACGCGCATCGCCCGCGCGCTCGAAGTCGTCCGGTCCACCGGCCGTCCTCTCGCCGAATGGCAGAAGGAGAAAGTCGGCGGCATCGGCGCCCAGGTCGACCTTGCTCCCCTGATCCTCCTGCCGCCGCGCGACTGGCTCATCGCCCGCTGCGACCGCCGGTTCGAGGGCATGATGACGGATGAGGGCCTGGTCGAAGTGCAGGCGCTGCTCGCGCGCGGCCTCGACCCTGCCTTGCCGGTCATGCGGGCCATCGGCGTGCCGGAAATCGCCGCCTTTCTTGATGGCGGAATAAGCCGGGAGGAGGCGCTGTCGGCGGGCCGGATTGCCACGCGCCAATATGCGAAACGCCAATATACCTGGTTCGCGCATCAGCCTCCGGCGGATTGGCCGCGCCATGTCGTGCCGCTCGACAGCCCGAAGGCGACCCGGGACGCACTGTCGCTATTCGTCTAATAATCGTTCCACGGATGTCCGCCGATTCGATCCGCGACGGTCGAAATGCTTGGGCTTTCGCCCCCGAGGTGGATGGACAGGCCTCCTGTACGGCCGAGCAGTTTCCGGTCCGCCTTCAGCCAGCGCGGCACACAGGTCCGAGGAAGCGTCCGGTCGCTGACGACGATGTCGGCGGACGCGCAAGCCGCGCTGAGCGGTCCGAAATCGACGAAATGCGGGCTGCGCGTTGCAAGAATCCGCCAGCGGCGGCCATCGGTCACGATATCCGTGGCGCAAAGATCGGCATTGCACGCCGCACCGCCAGCATCCTCGAGCGCCGTCAGGTCGCCCTCCAGGCCCGCGCCTTCGGACAACATGTCGCGGACATATTCTCCTGCCCGATCCCTGAGCAGCGCCATGCCGCCATCCGCGGTTCTCAAGGCAAGGTGGCGCCCGTCGCCGGTGACGATCAGGTCGGGCGACGGGGTTGCCAGGGCCCAGGCGGCGCCTAGGACGATGGGCACAAACCCCCAGCGCCGCCATCGCGTCCGCCAAAGGGCGACCCACAAGCCGCCGCCGATCATCAAGGCGAAAGCGCCGCCCGGCATGGCCGGAAGCATCGCCACAGATCCGGGCGCCGCGGCCGTGGCGTGGGCGACCCACAGCAAGCCATTCAGCGCCTGTTCCACGAGCCACCAGAAAGGCGCGCCAAGCCCCATCGTGTCGAAGAGCAAGGCCAGCGCCTCGGCGGGCATGATGACAAAGGTTGTCAGGGGAATGGCAACGATGTTCGCGAATGCGCCATACAGCCCGGCCTTGTGAAAGTGAAACAGGGCGATGGGCGCCAGCACCGCCTCGACGGCGAGGCCGGTGAGGAGCAGCGACAGCAACGCCCGGCCGAAACGGGCGGGCCAGCCATCCTCCTCCCGCCGGGCGAACAGCGCCTTGATGCGAGGATGGTCGTGCAGGGCAACGATCGCCGTGACCGCGGCAAAGCTGAGCTGGAAGCTCGGCCCCGCCAGCGCTTCCGGCCAGAAGAGAAGAACGACCAGCGCGCCGGCCGCCACCAGGCGCAGCGTGATCGCCTCCCGTCCCATGGCGATCCCGGCGAGCACGATCAGCGCGGCAATGCAGGAGCGGATGGTGGGCACTTCCGACCCGGTCAGCAGGGTATAGGCAATACCCGTTACCGCCCCTGCCCCGGCGCCGATCAGGATCAGCGGCCAGCGGAGCGCGAGGCGGGGGCTGAGCGCAAGCAGCTTCAGCGTCAGCAGCATCGCCGCGCCGACCACCGCTGTCACGTGCAGCCCGCTGATCGACAGGAGGTGGGCGAGACCACTCTGCCGCATTGCTTCGGCATCAGCCTCGGGGATCGCCCCCTGATCGCCCGTCGCCAGCGCCGCCGCGATCCCGCCGCCGCCACCCTCCACGCGCGATTGAATGTGGCTGGACAGGCTGCGGCGCCATTCCGCCAGCCGCGCCGCCCACCCCGTGGCGAAGGGCGGGCGGATGATGACCACAGCCCCCAGCGCATTACCGGTCGCGCCGATCCGCTGAAACCAGGCGACGCGCGCGAAATCATAGGCTCCGGGCAGGGCCATCGGCGCGGGCGGCATCAGCCTCGCTTTCATCGCGATCCCAGCGCCGGGCTGGAGCCCCTCGGGCGCGCCCTTGTCCTTCACGGTCACGCGGATGCGCGGCGGCAGGGCGCCGCCGTCGGGCCGGACGAGCAGACGCACAATTCCCCGCGCGGGAAGCGGCTCGACCGAAAGGATGGTGCCGCTCAGCGCCGTTACCATGGGGCGCGTGAGCCTGGGCGCGGCGACCCGCTCCGCGCGCGCCCAGATGAGGGCGCAACCCAAGGCCGCGAAGATCAGGGCCAGGCCGAGAGAGCGTCCCCAGCGTTTCTGCCCGGCAATTGCGAACAGCCCGAGCGCTCCGCCGCTTGCGACGAGCATGAAGGCGATCCAGCTCCCTTCCCCGGCAAGCGCGAACCACATCGCGATCCCGAGTCCCAGCGCGGCCGGCACCCAGAGAGCCAACTGATCGCGCTCGGCATCCAGTCTGTGCTCGAGTGCCGCCGAGGCTTTCGTTCGCCAGCCCGCTGCCCCGCGCCCGATCCAGCTGGGGCCCCACCCCGCTTCCCTAGGGTCCGCCGCTTCGATGGTCATGAACGGCGGCTAGCATCGAAGGAAGGGCGGGCGAGAAACGCCGCCACCCCCCTTTGTCGCGGCGGGCCCGCTATGCTAGGGGCGCCTTGTTCCTCAGCCGTCATGGCCCGCATCTTGGAGAAATGGCGCGTGAGCGCAACCGTTCAGAATCCGCAGGTCGTCACCCGCTTCGCACCCTCGCCGACCGGCTTCCTGCACATCGGCGGCGCGCGCACGGCGCTGTTCAACTGGCTGTTCGCGCGCCACCATGGCGGCAAATTCCTGTTGCGCATCGAGGATACGGACAAGGCCCGCTCCACCCAGGCAGCGATCGACGCGATTCTGGACGGCATGCACTGGCTCGGTCTCGATTGGGACGGCCACGAATATTATCAGTCGCAATTCGCCGCTCGCCATGCCGAGGTCGCGCATGAATTGCTGGCGAAGGGCCATGCCTATCGTTGCTATGCGACTCCGCAAGAGCTGGAAGCGATGCGCGCCGAGCAGCGCGAAAAGAAGCTGCCTATGCGCTACGATGGGCGCTGGCGGGACCGCGCGCCGGGGCCGGAGCAGGAGGGCATGCCCTTCTCCATTCGCCTCAAGGCGCCGAAAGACGGCGAAACGGTGATCGAGGATAAGGTTCAGGGCCGCGTCGTCGTGCAGAATAGCGAGATCGACGATTTCATCCTGCTCCGCTCGGACGGCACGCCCACCTACATGCTTGCCGTCGTGGTGGACGATCACGACATGGGCGTCACCCACGTCATCCGCGGCGACGATCATTTGAACAACGCCTTTCGCCAGCTCGGCATCATCCGCGCCATGGGCTGGCCGGAGCCGACCTACGCCCACGTTCCCCTGATCCACGGCCAGGACGGCGCGAAGATGTCGAAGCGGCACGGCGCAACCGGGGTCGAAAATTATCGCGACGAATTGGGCGTGCTGCCCGAGGCGCTCAGCAACTATCTCCTCCGCCTCGGCTGGGGCCATGGCGACGACGAGATCATCTCCCGCGAGGATGCGGTGCGCTGGTTCGACCTGGATCATGTCGGCCGCTCCCCCTCCCGCTTCGACACCAAGAAGCTGGAGAATTTGAACGGTCACTATATTCGCGAAGCCGATGATGGGCGCCTCGCGGGCCTCGCTGCGCCGCGAATCGGCGCGCTTCTCGGCCGCGATCTGACGACGGATGAGATCGCACTTCTCACCCGCGCGATGCCGGAACTGAAGCCTCGCGCGAAGAACCTCGATGAACTGTCCGAGGGCGGAACATTTCTTTTCAAAACCCGTCCTCTGGACATGGACGAAAAGGCAGGCGCCTTGCTAGAGGGCGAGGCACCAAGCCTGCTGGCCCGGCTGCATGCCGCCCTTTCCGCCCTCCCCGACTGGACGGCGGAACGCGCGGAAGCGGCGGTCCGCCAGGTGTCTGAAGATGCCGGGGTGAAGCTCGGCCAGGTCGCGCAGCCCCTCCGGGCCGCATTGACCGGGCGGGCGACGTCGCCGGGGATATTCGATGTGCTCGTTCTGCTGGGGCGCGAGGAAAGCCTCGCCCGCATCGCGGACCGGATGACGAACCAAGGAGCCTTATGATGGCCGATAAAGCCACCCTCTCCCTCAACGGCGACAGCTTCGATTACGATGTGAAACCCGGCACCGTGGGGCCGGAGGTCATCGATATCCGCAAGCTGTACGGCCAGACCGGCGCCTTCACGTTCGATCCGGGCTTCACTTCGACCGCGAGCTGCGAATCCAAGATCACTTATATCGACGGCGACCAGGGCATCCTCCTCCACCGCGGCTATCCGATCGAGCAGCTCGCCGAACAGTCGAGCTTCATGGAAGTCGCCTATCTCCTCCTCCACGGCGAGCTGCCGAGCGGGCAGGAGCTGGACAAGTTCACCTACACGATCAGCCGCCACACCATGCTGCACGAGCAGCTGGCGACCTTCTATCGCGGTTTCCGCCGCGACGCGCATCCGATGGCGATCATGTGCGGCGTTGTCGGCGCCCTTTCGGCTTTCTATCACGACAGCACTGACATCACCGATCCGCATCAGCGCATGGTCGCTTCGCATCGCCTGATTGCGAAGATGCCGACCATCGCGGCGATGGCCTATAAATATTCGATCGGCCAGCCCTTCCTTTATCCGGACAACTCGCTGTCCTACACCGGCAATTTCCTGCGCATGACCTTCGGCGTCCCGGCCGAGGACTATGTCGTCGACCCGGTGATCGAGCGGGCGATGGACCGCATCTTCATCCTCCACGCCGATCACGAGCAGAACGCTTCGACTTCGACGGTGCGTCTCGCCGGTTCGTCTGGGGCCAACCCTTTCGCTTGCATCGCGGCCGGCATTGCCTGCCTCTGGGGCCCGGCCCATGGCGGCGCGAACGAAGCGGCCTTGAACATGCTGCGCGAAATCGGCACCGTCGATCGCATCCCCGAATATATCGCCCGCGCGAAGGACAAGAACGATCCGTTCCGCCTGATGGGCTTCGGCCACCGCGTGTACAAGAATTACGATCCCCGCGCGAAGGTCATGCAGAAAACCGCGAACGAGGTTCTGGAGAAGCTCGGCGTCGACGATCCGATCTTCGACGTCGCTCGTGAGCTGGAGCAGATTGCGCTCAAGGACGATTATTTCGTCGAGAAGAAGCTCTATCCGAATGTCGATTTCTATTCGGGCGTGATCCTCTCCGCGATCGGCTTCCCGACTTCGATGTTCACCGTCCTCTTCGCCCTCGCCCGCACCACGGGCTGGGTCGCGCAGTGGAACGAGATGATCTCCGATCCCGACCAGAAGATCGGCCGCCCGCGCCAGCTCTACACCGGCGCGACGCAGCGGGATTACGTCCCCGTCGGCAAGCGCTGAGGGATCAGCCTTTCCTCACTTGGGGCGTATATTCCGTCACGCATAAGTTGGCTAAAGACGCTAATCGCCGTCCCGCGCCGGGACCGTGCGATGGACGCGGCTCTGCGCCCAGAAAAAGGATGCTCCGGCGTAAAGCGCCAGCAACGATAATCCTGTCACCCATAATCCGGTGACTGCGAATGGCAGCAGCAACCAGGTCATCCCCTTGCGCTCGGCCAGCAGGATGCGCCCTTCGACGATTCGTCCCCGCGCTTCGCCGTGCAAAGCGGCCAGGAATGCGATGGTGGCAACGGCAAGCACGATGCATCCCCAGCCCCGCGGCTCCCAAAGCGCATAGCCAAGCGCCAGCAAGGCCGCCCCCGACAGAATGGGCATTGCGCGCCGCCAGCGCCGGAACGCCCGTCGACCCTGCATGCGAAGGAGGCCAAGCCGCTCGGCCGTGCCGTCGAGCGGCGTCGCGGCGAGAATGAGGAGGAGGCCGGGAATGAGCCAGCCTTTGAGGAAAAAGCCGGAGGCAAGCACCGTCATCCCCGCCGCCGCGCCGTACAGCCATTCCGGCGTGGCGGGTGTCGGCATCAGCAATCGTGTCGCGCCCTGCTCGACGGGCGCGAGGACGTAGCGCGATATCCACTCGCGAGCTTCGAAGGCGGCGCCTTCGACGATCCGCGCCTCGGCATGGGCCAGATGCTCTTCCTTATGGGCGATGGTGAGGCGGTCATCCGCCTGGGCGCCCGCCACCGAAAATTGCCGCACGCCAGACTGCACGGCGCGGCGCAGCAATGTCGATTGCAAATCCCAATCCTGGAGCAGCGAAACGGTGTGGCGCAGCAGAGAGCCATCCAGCACAGACAGCCCCGCCCAACGCGACTGGCCGTCGATCCGTTCGAACCGGTCATCGGCGCCGAAATCCGGCATGGTAAGAATCACTGGCCCGTCCGCGTCCAGGACGCGCACGACATGGCTTTCGTCGGCGACCAGCCCGTCGGCCATGACGAGCAAGGCAGCCTCGGCCGGAACGGCGAAGGCCGCCTCCCCCGCATTGCGCGCCACGGTGATTGCGATGCCGTCCGCGCGCAGCCGTTCGAGCGCCGCGCCTAGGGCGGGTGGCTGACGGTCGACCACAACCACGATCGGATGCGCGCCCGCGGCCGCCGCAAGCCGTGCTTGCCGCTCGAGCAGCGTGCGCCCAGCAAGGAGCAGCATGGCCCTCAGGCCCTGCCCCGCTTCGTCGCTGTCATGATAGGCGCAGATCAGCGCCGCCAAAGTCATGCCGTCAAACCCCGCATGCGATGATCCTACGCCGAGCCCCTTGCCGATGCAAAGCCGTTCGCCGCAAGAGGAGGATGCTCCGCCGCTACAAGGCCCTCAAAGCGCGTTGAACCTATATCATCCTTGATCATCTGTGATACGACAGGGTCATGATGACAGGGGTAGAGCGCGTGGAAACAAGGCCGTTCGACGGCGAGAACGATTCCGGAATCGACGCGGATGAGGCACCCGCCCCCGTGCCTGCCATCGCATCGTGGGAAGACTATGGGGCGGACGGCCCGGAAGAGGCTGGAAAGCCCGTGCTCGCCGCCTTCCTCATCCTTTTGGCCGTCGCCTGGAGCGGAACTTATGCGTGGATCCTCGCCATGGAAGGCGGCGCGCTCACCCCTTCCGCGATCCTGGACAACGCGCCGGCGATTGTCGCGCCCCTTATTCTGCTTGCGGTGACCTGGCTTATGTTCGGCCGCACCTCGCGTCGCGAAACGGAGCGTTTCACGCGCGCCCTCGCGGCGATGCGACGGGAAAGCGCCGCGCTGGAAGGCTTGCTCGCGGCCGTGTCTGCGCGCCTTGAAGACAATTACAGCCGCCTGACCGGGGAATCGGCCAAGCTGATGACCCTCGCCGACGAAGCCTCCGACCGTCTTGGCCGCATCACCCATTATATCGCGAAAGAAACCGCCAATCTCGATCAGCGCGCCGAGGCCCTGGAAGCCGCCGCCAATGCGGCACGCATCGATATCGGCGTCCTGCTCGACGATCTGCCCCGCGCGGAGCAGCAGGCCCGCCTCGTTAGCCAAGCCATGCGCGAAGCGGGCGTTGCCGCGCACGAGCAGGCCGGATCTCTCGATTCGCAGCTGGCGTCGCTCACCGCGCGCGGTCGCGAGGCGGACGAAGTCGCCGGCGGAGCCGCACAGCGCCTCGCCGCGCATCTCGCCCGCATCGAGGGCTCGGTAGGCGCTGCCGCCGTGCGCATGGAACAGGCAACAACCGGGCTTGATCAGGCCGTCGACAATGCTCTCGCCCGGACTTCCGAAGCGCTCGACGCCACACGGGAGGGGCTGCATGCCCAGAGCGTTGCCACCCTCGCGATGATCGAAAAAAGTGGCGTCGCGCTCGACAAAGCCGGCTCCGATGCGGCGCGCAGCCTTTCGCGCCGCATCGAAACATTGGCCGCGCAACTCGAAGGATTGGCGGGCCAGCTTTCGGATCATGACACGCAAAGCCATGCGCTGACGGCGCGCCTCGCTCGCGAACTGGACGAAATCGAAGAACGGTTCGCGGCCTTCGCGGGCAATAGCGCGGGCGAAGCGGATCGCTATGCCGAAGCGATCGCGGCGATCCGCGCTTCCGTCGGCGCGCTGCACGAGGAATGGGACGGCGGGCAGCAACGCGCGGATGGCCTGATCCAGCGTTCGCAGATCCTGGCCCAAGGGCTGCAAGCGGTGGTGCAGGATTTGAACCAAGCCATTCCGGAAGGCCTGTCCCAAGTCGAAGCGCAAGCGCAGCGGACTCACGCTGCGGCAGTAGCCTTGCGTCCTGAAGTGGAAACCATCGCCGCGACGAGCGGCGCGGCGACCGCGCAAATGGCGGAGATCGAAGCGGCCTTGGCGCGGCAACAGGAAGCGCTCGATGCCCTTACGCAGCGGCTCCACTCCGTCACCGCCGATCTTAGCGACCTCGACGGCAATGCCCGGCGGCTCGTCGCCGAAACCGGTCCGGAATTGGTCGAGGCCTTGTTGCGCGTGCGCGAAACCGCCAATCAGGCGGCGGCACATGCCCGTGAGGCGATATCCAGTGTCATTCCGGAAAGCGCCGCCGCGCTCGGCCAGGCGAGCGTCGAGGCCGTCCGTGCCTCCGTTGCGCCGCATCTCGCGGAGCAGATGCAAGCGCTGACGGCGGCGGCGGAACGGTCGGCTGAGGCCGCTCGGACCGCTTCGGACCGCTTGACGCGCCAGATCGTCACCATTGGCGAGACAACCGCCGCCATCGAGGCGCGGATCGCGGAAGCGCGCGAGGAACAGGAACGCAGCGATAGCGACAGCTTCGCGCGAAGGGTCAGCCTTCTCATCGAATCCATGAATTCGGCGGCCATCGATGTCGCTAAGATCCTGTCGAACGATGTCAGCGATAGCGCTTGGGCCGCTTATTTGAAGGGCGATCGCGGTGCCTTCACCCGTCGTGCGGTAAAGCTGCTGAGTTCCGGAGAGGCTAGGGAGATCGGGCGCCATTACGAAAGCGACCCGGAGTTCCGCGAACAGGTCAATCGCTACATTCACGATTTCGAAGCCATGCTCCGCCGGGTGCTGGCTGACGGCGAAGGATCGGTCCTGAGCGTCACGCTCCTCTCGTCCGACATGGGCAAGCTCTACGTCGCGCTCGCCCAGGCGATTGAGCGGCTAAGGAGCTAAAGGGTCAACGCGTCCAGTCCAGTTGTTCGACGCCGACCCAGCCGAAAATATAATTCAGGTAGAAAAGCGCGAAGAGCGTAGCGGAAAGGATCGTCGCCCGGAGCGCCGCCTTCCCGAAACTGAACCGGTGCGGAGCGCTGTCGGCATGGCCAGGCGCGCGTTCCACGCCGACCTCTTCGTCGGTACGGACGCCGAAGGGGATGACGATGAAGAAGCTCATCACCCAGAATAAAGTGTAGATGGCGATGATGGAGCCGATTTGCATGAGATTGTTCCCGTTCAAACCCGCACGATAAGAACGTTCACCACGGGTTTCTTGCCCGTCCAGTCGGTCGCGCAGCGGCGGACGGCGAGGCGGACGGCCTCGCGCAGCTTTTCTTCATTGCCGCCATTCTTGCGCGCGGCTTCCTCCGCCGCTTCGCAGGCTTCTTCCAGAAATGCCTCGCGATCCTCTTCCACCGGCACGCCGTTCAGGCTGATCTCGACATCGCCTTGGACACGATCGGCGCCATCCAGCGCCAACGCGACTGCGATGGCTCCGAAGGAAGCGATTTTGCGCCGCTCGTTCATCGTCGACCCGTCGGCGGCAAGGATGACATTCCCATCGAGGATCAGGCGCCCTACCCTTTCCTCACCCAATTTCTTCGGCCCGTTGGGCGCGAGCCGGACGAGATCGCCATTCTTTTGCATGATGCCGCGCGGCACGCCGCATTGCAGGGCGAAGCGTTCATGTTCGGCCATGTGACGGATTTCGCCATGGACCGGCACGATGATCTCCGGCCGAATCCATTGATACATGGCGGCGAGTTCCGGGCGGCCGGGATGGCCCGACACATGGACCTCCGCCTGCCGGTCGGTGATCATCGCGATCCCCTTCGACGCCAGCTCGTTCTGGATGCGGCCGATGGCGATTTCATTGCCTGGAATCTGCTTGGAGGAAAAAACGACGAGGTCGCCTTCGTCCAGCTTGATCTTGTGTTGATCGAAAGCGATCCGGGCCAGCGCGGCGCGACTCTCGCCCTGCCCGCCGGTCGCAATGATCATCACCTCATGCCTGGGCAGATCCATCGCCGCTTCGAAATCCACCGTTTCCGGAAAATCGGTCAGATAGCCCACGCTCTTCGAAACGCGCAGGATGCGATCGAGCGAGCGGCCCGCGACGACGACCTTGCGGCCGGTATCCTGAGCAACATGGCCGAGCGTCTTCAAACGCGCGGCGTTGGAGGCGAAGGTGGTGACGAGCACGCGACCCTTGGCGCCCTGGATTGTCGCGTCGAGCCCCTCCCGGACCGTCGCTTCCGATCCCGAAGACTCCGGATTGAAGACGTTGGTGGAATCGCAGACCAGCGCGAGCACGCCTTCGTCGCCAATGGCGCGCAGTTCGGCTTCCGTGCTGGGATCGCCAAGCTGCGGCGCATCGTCCAGCTTCCAATCGCCGGTATGGAAAATCTTGCCGTAGGGCGTGTCGATCAAGAGCGCGTTGCCTTCCGGGATCGAATGAGCGAGCGGAACGTAGCGCAAGCCGAAAGGCCCGAGCTGAAAGTCGCCTTCCATCTCGACAACGTTCAGTTTCACGTCGCCGAGCAACCCCTCCTCATCGAGCTTCCCTGCGATGAGGCCGGCGGTGAACGGCGTCGCATAGAGCGGCACGCCCAGATCGGCGGCAAGATAGGGAATGGCGCCGATATGATCCTCATGACCGTGCGTGAGCACGATGCCGAGCAGGTCGGCCTTCCGCTGTTCGATAAAGGCGAGATCCGGCAATACCAGCTCTACGCCCGGGTACATGGGATCGGCGAATGTGAGGCCGAGATCGACCATGATCCACTTCCCCTGGCAGCCGTAGAGATTGACGTTCATGCCGATCTCGCCCGAACCGCCGAGCGCAAGGAAGAGAAGTTCGTTACCGGGTTTCATCCGATCTTCCGTGAAGCCTACGTCGCCTTCCGGCAAGTGGCTTTTCAAATTTCAGCCTCGCCCCTTGCACCAGCCTTGCGACGCTGGAACCTAATTGAACCGTTACGGATCAAGATCAGATTGCCGACAAAGCACCATGATGCCAAAAACACTCCATTGATCTGAAGTAATAATGTTGCTTTGCAACTACATGTGCAGGAGATGGACAATTGTCTGAAAATCCTCCTTATAACGAATCTCATCCTCCATTTGCCACTTCTATAGATGCACTTATTCCCACTCCAACTCAGCTTGGAATTATCGGGATATGCGAAGTCACCAAAGATAATTTCGACTATGTCATCGATCCTGCGTATCCCTGGCAGGAAATGCCGACGGTAACGCCCAAGGAGCGGGAACGCCGCGAAGCGGTCAGGCAGGAGAAGCTGGAGCAGGTCGAGAAGTATATCCTCACACGGGGACGCTATTGGCAGCGGACCGACGAGATTCAGTTCGCCGAAGACCGTGAGATGCAGGTGACCATCACCGTAGGTATCGAGACCACCCATCAGGAAACGGCGTCACGGACGAGCACCGAGACGATAGGGCTTACACTCGGCCTCGACTTGAGCGGCGATCTCTTTTCATCCGGTGCGGCGAAGAAGGCAGCGGCCTTTCGGAAAAGCGAAGGCGTCCTCAAGGGAGGCAAGGCCAGCTCCAGCGCCGAGTTCACATACATGATCAGCGAGGAGCTGCGGTTCGAGCAAACCGATATCCGCACCTATCGCGAGGAAACCACGATCTCCACCACGGAAACCTACCGCGGCGGCGCCGTCTATTACGTGTGGGTGAAGAGCGAGGAACTGAGCATCGCCCGGATGCGCCCGGGGGCGAAAGCACCAGAGCATGTGAAGCAGATCGTGGCCGGAACCGGCAAGAGCTGGACCGACCGCTTCATCTATCGCCCGGACGATGACGAAAATGACGACGCGGCTACTGGAGGCAATCGATGAGCAAGACCAATCTCGGACCAGGCGACACGAAGAGCTTTTGGACCCGGCCTGTCGGCATGACGACCTATTTGTTCTTCGAGGCGCAAGAGCATGATTGCGAGGCGATCTGGCACATCGAATTGTGCTGTCAAAAAGACCGCACGATGACGCTCAATCCCAATGAGCAGAAGAAGGTCGACATTTCGTCGGCGGCCGGCGCGCTGGTCACCGTCCGCAACGAAGGCTGGGCGTCCTTTTCATGTTGGAGCGACTATTGATGACCGAGGAAAACTTGCAAGAGTGCGCGCATGTGTTCGCCCACGATGCCGGCCGGGCTTTCGTAGCGGCCGTCGGTTCTACTCTCATCTCTTCAATGTCCGCCGTGAATGCCGGCCGGCGCCAGGAAGCGCGTTCGGCGGTGCTGATCGCCGCCCAGCGCGCTGCCGCGAACCCTCCTTCCGCGGAAATGCTGGCGAAGGTGAGCGGTGCGTGGAGCGAGGCCCTCAAGATCTTTCGCGATTTCGCGAGCCTGCTGACACCGGCTGCCATCCGGGAGCTGGACGAACTCGTCGCGCAAGTCGACGATCCCACCGAACCAGCCGCCGACATTTTACGCGCCGCCCTCGTCAGCGGCATGGGCTTTTCGGAAGCCGAATATATGTGGGAGTTGGACGAGCTCGAAAAAGCGGGATACCGGCCGCTCGCGCTCCTGTCGGAAGGCGATCCTGCCATATTGAAAAGCCTCGTGCTCGCCACCGCCTCCGGCGCGAGCGGGATACGGCCCATCGGTTTCGCCACCATGAGCTCCAGCGCCGAAGCGAATGAGCATGTCGCCGCAGCGGTGTGCCGCGCAAGAGCGGCGGGCCTGACGGCTTCGCTATTCCACCTGCTGCCGGCGATGGTCCTGTTGGCGGCTCATCAGGCTCCCAAGGACTCGGCCCTATACCGGCTACGGCGCAAAGCCGAGGAGAAGCGGGCCCTGTTTCACTAAGAGCCGCGCCTGCCTGTTTCAGACTTCAACCACCAAGGAGGTTCTGCATGCCCTACCAAGTGATCAATCCCGACGAAAAGCGTAGCTCCCCTGCCTCGAAACGCGGCACGTTCAAGGTGCGCAACCAGTCCGATCCGGCGAAAACCGGCAAATATTCGATCAAGATTGGCGATGCCCCGACGGAGCGGAAAAGCATCACGCACGGTCATAAGGATGAATTCGACTGCCTCGACAAGGCTGTCGTCCTTACCAATGTCGGGGATTGCGACCTGGAATGGCTAAGAGACTGACGTTGCTCTGCGGGGCGGTTCGTCAACCGTTTAGCGGTTCCGATCGTAGAGCAACCCCAAGCCCTGAATGGTAAGATCGGGCTCGACCGCATCGAAAATATCCGTGTGCTTTTGAAAGAGAATGGCGAGGCCGCCCGTGGAGATCACCTTCACCGGGCGGCCGATCTCCTCCTTCATGCGCGCGACCAAGCCCTCCATCATCGCAACATAGCCCCAGAAGATGCCGATGTGCATCTGATCCTCGGTGGTACGGCCGATGACGCTCCTCTCTTCGTCTGGCGCCTCGATGGCGATGCGCGGCAGCCTGGCGGCGGCGTTCACCAAAGCGTCGAGAGAGAGATTGATGCCGGGCGCGATGATGCCCCCCTTATAGGCGCCCGAGAAATCCACGACGTCAAACGTGGTCGCGGTTCCGAAGTCGATGACGATGAGGTCGCCCTTGTGCGCATCGTGCGCGGCGATGGCGTTGAGAGCCCGGTCGGCGCCGACCGTCTGGGGCTCGACCACATCCAATGTAACGCCATATTCCGCCCCCGCCTCTCCGGCGAGCAGCGCCTCGGTGCCGAAATATTTGGCGGCAAGAACCTTTAAATTATGGAGGGCGCGCGGAACCACCGTCCCTATGATCACCGCCTCGACATCGTCGAGACCATAGCCTGCAAGATCGAGCAACTGCCGCAGCCACACCGCATATTCGTCAGCCGTGCGCCGGGGATCGGTTGCGATCCGCCACCGCGCGCGAATTTCGCGCCCCTTCAGCAGGGCGAAGACGATGTTCGTATTTCCGGCGTCGATGGCGAGCAGCATAAGTGAGCTTTAGCGGTTGTTCATACCGTCATTCCAGCGAAAGCTGGAATCTCGCTTCTACTTCTGGTGCACGGTCCAGCGGAAAGGAGATTCCAGCTTTCGCTGGAATGACGGTGGGGGGAGTGAAGTGCGTCAGGCATCCGGCACAGCCAGCGCCATCTCCGCCGTATCTTCCCAACCGAGCGCCTCATAGAGCGGGCGGCCCTGGGCAGTGGCGTGGAGGATCATGAACTGGAGGCCGCGGTGCTGGGCTTCGCGGGTGGCTTCGGCCATCAGTTTTTTCGCGATGCCCTGGCCGCGAAAATCGGCCTCGACATATACGTTGAGGATATAGCCGCGCCTGTCCATCAGCGGATGCGCGGGATGCGGCGGCCAATCGATCTCCATCATGCCTAGGCCCGCGATCGAGCGGCCGTCATGATCCGCGACCCAGCCGAAATAGCGGCCGTCGGCAAGGCGCGGCTCCAACCAGGCGCGAAACGGCGCGCCCATCAATGCGATCACATCCTCGCTGCGTCCGGAATCGCGGAACATGGATTCGCGATGGTGGCAGATGAGGTCGCGGTCTTCACGCGTGATGGGGCGGATGATCATGGCCGTGCCCTAAATCAGAAATACGTCACCGGCATTAATAATGCGCGTCGAGCCATCGGCGATCCGCAGGCGAAGCGCACCTGTTTCGTCGAGGCCGTCGAACAGCCCCTCCACCTTCTCGCCCGAGGCGGCGGCGGTGAGCGCGGTGCCGATCGGATGGGAAGCGGCGAGCCAGCGGTCCCGGACGACACGTAAGCCTTCGTTGCGCCAACGGCCGAGCCAGCGCGCGAACGCGTCGGCCAGCGCGTCGAGGAAGGCGGCAGGGTCGGGTGCAACGCCCGCGAGGGCCGCGACGCTGGTCGTGGGCCTTTCCAGCGTCTCCGGATAATGAGCGAGGTTGACGCCGAAGCCGATCACCACGGCATCGCCGGATCGTTCGAGGAGGATACCGGAAAGCTTCGCGCCGCCGGCCAATATGTCGTTCGGCCATTTGATGAGCAAAGCCGCGTCCGGCGCATAGAGGCCGATAATCTCGTGAAGCGCGACGGCGGCGGTCAGTGCGAGCGTGTGAGCAGGCGGATCGCCAGGCTGCACGCGGACCAACGTGCTCGCATAAAGGTTGCCGGGCGGTGACCGCCATTCCCGGCCCTGCCGCCCCCTGCCTCCGGTCTGCCGGTCGGCACGCAGCCACGTCCCTTCACGCGCGCCATCCCGGGCGAGCGCGGCGACATCGTCGTTGGTGCTGCGCGTCTCCGGGACGGAGCGGATCAGAACAGGGCTCCGGCGGCGTTCAAGGACGCATTGCTGAGCGGCTCAAGCGCGAACCAGCCGAGCGGCGACACGAACAAGGCCGCGAGGAGGATCACCGCGCTGCTCACGAGGTCGCGTCGCGCCTCGAAGGCCGGGGCCGGATCGTCGAAATACATGACCTTGATGATGCGCAGGTAATAGAAAGCGCCGATCACCGAAGTCGCGATGCCGACCGCCGCGAGCCAGGTGAGGTCCGCCGCGACCGCCGCTTCGAACACGTAGAATTTCGGCCAGAACCCCATGAGCGGCGGGATGCCCGCGATCGAGAACATGAACATCGCCATGGCGGCCGCGAGTGCCGGGCGGGTGCGCGACAGACCAGACAGCGAAGCGATCGTTTCCACCGGCTCGCCCTTCTCATCCCGCATCCGCAGCACGACGAAGAAGGTGCCGAGCGTCATCACGACATAGATTGCCATGTAGAAGAGCACTGACGCCACGCCTTCGCGCGTTCCGGCGGCAAGGCCGATCAGCGCGAAGCCGACATTGTTGATCGAGCTATAGGCGAGCAGACGCTTGATATTCTGCTGCCCGATCGCCGCGACGCCGCCGAGGATGGTCGAGGCGAGCGCCATGAAAATGACGATCTGGCGCCACTCGAACGTCGCCGGGCCAAGCGCCTCGATCGCGACGCGGGTGAGGAGCGCCATGGCGGCGACCTTGGGCGCGGAAGCGAAGAAGGCGGTGACCGGCGTCGGCGCGCCTTCATAGACGTCCGGCGTCCACATGTGGAAGGGCACGGCGCTCACCTTGAAGGCGATACCGGCGAGGACGAAGACCATGCCGAAAAGCTCGCCCGTCGATACGCCGCCGTCGCCCATCGCCGCCGCGACGCCCGCGAAGCTCGTCGATCCGCTGAACCCGTAGAGCAGCGACACGCCGTAGAGGAGGATGCCGCTCGCGAGAGCGCCCAGCACGAAATATTTGAGGCCCGCCTCGGCCGAGCGGCTGTCCTTGCGCTGAAAGGAAGCAAGGACATAGGCGGCAAGGCTCTGGAGCTCGAGGCCGACATAGAGGGTGATCAGATCGCCTGCCGAGGCCATCATGCCCATGCCGACCGATGACAGCAGGATGAGCACCGGATATTCGGTGCGGTAGACGCCGTCGCGCGCGAACCAGCTCATCGCCGAAAGCATGGCGATGGCGGCGGCGAGATAGATGAGGATCTTGGCGAAGGCCGCGAAACTGTCCGCGATGAACAGGCCGTCAAACGCGATGCCGCCGATATCGAAAACGCCCGGCACGACCAGAGCCGAGGCTATGAAGGCAAGGACCGCGAGCCAGGTCGACAAGCGCGCGGCCTTGTCCCCGGCAAAGGCCGCGACCATCATCAGGATGATGGCACTGGCCGAAAGGAGGATTTCCGGCAGAGTCAGGGCAAGCGAATAACCCATCAGTGCGCTCCCCCATTGCCGTGGGCGGGCGCGGCATGCGTTTCAGCGCTCACGCCTTTTCCTTCCGTAACCTGTGCATCGCTTACCGGCGCCGCGCGCTCGATCCGCGCCAGGAGCCGGGTGACATCGGCGCGCATGGGCGCCAGAAAGCTTTCCGGGTAGACGCCCATCCACAGCACCACGGCGGCGATCGGGGCGAGCATCATCACCTCTCGCTTGGTCAGATCGGGCAGGCGCGCCACTTCTTCATTGGGTGCGCTCCCATAAGCGACGCGGCGATAGAGATAGAGCATATAGGCGGCGCCCAGGACGATGCCCGTCACCGCGACGAAGCCGACCCAGCTGTTCGCCTGGTAGACGCCCATCATCGCCAGGAATTCGCCGACGAAGCCCGATGTGCCGGGGAGGCCAATCGAGGCCATGGTGAAGAGCAGGAACAACACCGCATAAGCCGGCATGTTGTTCGACAGGCCGCCATAAGCCGCGATCTCGCGCGTGTGCAGGCGGTCATAGATGACGCCAACGCAGAGGAAGAGCGCGCCCGACACGATGCCGTGGCTCAGCATGACGACGAGGCCGCCCTCGATCCCCTGCCGGTTGAAGGCGAAAAGGCCGAAGGTGACGAACGCCATGTGCGCGACGGAGGAATAAGCGATCAGCTTCTTCATGTCCTGCTGCACCAATGCGACGAGCGAGGTGTAGACGATGGCGACCATCGACAGGCCCATGACGAGCCAGAAATACTCAGCCGACGCTTCCGGGAACATCGGCAGCGAGAAGCGGACGAAACCGTATCCACCGAGCTTCAGAAGCACGCCCGCGAGGATCACCGAACCGGCCGTGGGCGCCTGGACGTGCGCGTCGGGAAGCCAGGTGTGGACCGGCCACATGGGGAGCTTCACCGCGAACGAAGCAAAGAAGGCAAGCCACAGCCAGGTCTGCGCGGAAACCGGGAAATCATAGGCCATCAGTGCCGGGATAGAGGTCGTACCGGCCGTGAACGTCATCCACAGCATCGCGATCAGCATCAGCACCGACCCGAGGAGCGTGTAGAGGAAGAACTTATAGCTCGCGTAGATGCGGTTCGCGCCGCCCCAGATGCCGATGATCAGGTACATCGGGATCAGGCCCGCCTCGAAGAAGACGTAGAAGAGGAACAGATCCTGCGCCATGAACACGCCGAGCATCAGCGTTTCCATGAACAGGAAGGCCGCCATATATTCCGGCACGCGCTTGTCGATCGCGTCCCAGGACGCGAGGATGCAGATCGGCATCAGGAAGACCGACAGGATGATCAGCATCAACGCGATGCCATCGATGCCGAGCGCCCAGGCGAACGGCCCGAAGCCGCCGAGATTTTCAACGAACTGCCACTGCGCCCCGCTTATGTCGTAATGGGCCCAGAGCAGGATGCCGAGGGCCAATTCCACCAGCGTCGCAATCAGCGCGAGCCAGCGGGCGCCGCTCGCGCTCATGAAGAGACACGCTGCGGCCGCCAGCGTCGGCACCGCCAGCATCAGGGTCAGGATGGGAAAGCCGAGTTCGTTCACAGCTTGGTGCCCCCAAATTCGTTCATGGCGGCCCTCATCGCGCCATCACCCAAGTGGCGGCGGCGGCGAGGCCGATCAGCATGACGAAGGCATAGGAATAAAGATAACCGGACTGGAGCCGCGCGGAGAGGCGGTTCCCCGCTATCGCGACAGCCGCGACGCCGTTCGGGCCGAAGCGGTCGATCGTGGCTTCATCGCCCTTCTTCCAGAACAGGCGGCCGAACCAGAAGGCCGGACGGACGAACAGCAGATTGTACAGCTCGTCGAAATACCATTTGTTGAGGAGGAAGTCGTAAAGAACACGGAACTGCCCTACGAACCGCTCGGGGATCGAGGTGTCGCGGATATAGGCCGCGAAGGCGATCAGGAAGCCGGCGATCATCACGACCGCGGGCGATAGCTTCACCCACAACGGCACTTCATGCATCGCATGCATCAGATGTTCGTCGAAGACGAGCGAGCCGCGCCAGAATTCCGCGCCTTCCGCCGCTTCGATGAACGGGCCATGGAAGACCATGCCGGCAAAGATCGCGCCGAGACTGAGCACGGCAAGCGGCACCAGCATCGTCCACGGGCTTTCGTGCGGATGATAGCCGCCCGTGCCGACCGGCGGGTGGACGTCGGCATGGCTGCTGTCGCCATGCTCGTCCGCCGGATGATCGTGATGATCGCCGTGGAGGGCGTGTTGGATATGCTCGGACGCGGCCCAGCGTGGACGCCCAAAGAAGGTGAGGAACACAAGGCGCCAGCTGTAGAAGCTGGTGAGCAGGGCCGCGAACACGCCGACGAAGAAGGCGATGCCGCCCGCCGTCGTGCCGCTCGCAAAAGCGCTCTCGATGATCGCGTCCTTCGAGAAGAAGCCCGCGAAACCGAAGCTCGGAAGTCCAGCCACCTGGATGATGCCGACGCCGGTAATGGCGAGCGTGCCGAACATCATCGCCCAGAAGGTGAGCGGGATCTCTTTCCGGAGCGCGCCATAATAACGCATGTCCTGTTCGTGATGCATGGCGTGGATGACCGAGCCTGCGCCGAGGAACAGCAAAGCCTTGAAGAAGGCGTGCGTGAAGAGGTGGAACATCGCCGCGCCATAAGCGCCGACGCCCGCCGCGAAGAACATGTAACCGAGTTGCGAACAGGTCGAATAAGCAATGACGCGCTTGATGTCGTTCTGCACCGTGCCGACCGTGGCGGCGAACAAGGCTGTGGCGGCGCCGACGAAAGTGACGACGGTCAAGGCCGTGTCGCTCGTCTCGAACATGGGCGACAGACGGCAGACCATGAACACGCCCGCCGTGACCATCGTCGCGGCGTGGATGAGGGCGGACACCGGCGTCGGGCCTTCCATCGCGTCGGGAAGCCAGGTGTGGAGGCCGAGCTGCGCCGACTTGCCCATCGCGCCGACGAACAGCAGCAGGCAGAGCAGGGTCATCGTGTCGACGCGGCCGCCGAGGAGACCGATGGTCGAGCCGGCCATGCCTGGAGCCGCTTCGAGGATCGCCGGAATGGAGACCGTGCCGAACACCAGGAAGGTGCCGAAGATGCCGAGCGAGAAACCGAAGTCGCCGACGCGGTTGACCACGAAAGCCTTGATCGCGGCCGCGTTGGCGGACGGCTTCTGATACCAGAAACCGATGAGGAGATAGGATGCGAGGCCCACGCCTTCCCAGCCGAAGAACATCTGGATGAGGTTGTCGGCCGTCACCAGCATCAGCATCGCGAAGGTGAAGAGCGACAGATAGGCAAAGAAACGCGGCTGGCTGTCGTCTTCCGCCATATAGCCCCAGCTATAGAGGTGGACGAGGCTGGAGACGGTGGTCACCACGACCAGCATCACCGCCGTCAACGTATCGACGCGCAGCGACCAGTCGACGACGAGGTCGCCCGAACGCAGCCACGGCAGGACGGTGACGACCTGCTCGTGCAGGCTGCCATTGAGGAAACCGAGGAAGACCGGCCAGGACAGGGCGCAGGACACGAACAACGCGCCGGTGGTGATTGCCTTCGCCACCGTGTTTCCAAGCGCACGATTGCCGAGGCCCGCGATGATGGCTGCCAAGAGCGGCAGGAAGACGATGAGCTGGATGTTCATGTCAGCCCTTCATCTGGTTGACGTCGTCGACCGCGATGGTGCCGCGGCCGCGGAAGTAGATGACGAGGATGGCGAGGCCGATGGCGGCTTCGCCGGCGGCGACGGTCAGCACGAACATGGCGAACACCTGACCGACCATGTCGCCGAGATAGGCGCTGAAGGCGACGAGGTTGATGTTCACCGCGAGCAGGATAAGTTCGATCGCCATCAGGATGACGATGATGTTCTTCCGGTTGAGGAAGATGCCGAGCACGCCAAGCACGAACAGGATCGCGCTGACGACGAGATAGTGGCCGAGGCCGATCATGCCCGCCCTCCGCTATAAAGTACAAGAAACCCGTTCGTGTCGAGCGTAGTCGAGACACGCATCTGCCGGGCGACCCGCTTCTCGACTTCGCTCGAAGCGAACGGATGTGGGTGGGAAGTGCGGATCACAGTTCCACCCCCTGCCCGATACCGGGGTTCATGTTGCGGGTTGCATCTTCCGGACGGCGCCGAATCTGCTCCGAAGGCTTTTGCGGACGAAGGCCGCTACGGGTGCGGTGCGTGAGGACGATCGCGCCGATCATCGCCACGAGCAGGACGAGTCCGGCCGCTTCGAAGATGTAGAGATAGCGGGTGAAGAGCACGGTCCCGAGTGCCTGGATGTTCGGCACGGCCGCATCGACGGGCGCGGCCTTGCGGGCAACCTCGATACCGCCCACGTTCCAGCTGCCGACGGCCAGAACCACTTCCACGAGAAGGACGAGGGCGACCGCGGCGCCAAACCCTGCATAGCGGACGAAGCCAGCACGGAGTTCGGCAAAGTCGACGTCGAGCATCATGACGACGAACAGGAACAGTACCGCGACAGCGCCGACATAGACGATGACGAGCAGCATCGCGATGAACTCGGCGCCGACGATCAGCATCAGACCGGCGGCGTTGAAGAAAGCGAGGATCAGCCACAGCACGCTGTGCACCGGATTGCGCGACAGGATCGTCAGCGCGCCGCTGGCGATCACGATCGTCGCAAACAGGTAGAATGTGAACGTTTGTATCACGTTTCTATCGTGCCCCTTTGGATTCGGGTGGCGGCTTAACGGTAAGGCGCGTCGGCGGCAATGTTCGCGGCCAACACCCGCTCCCACTTGTCGCCATTTTCAAGGAGCTTCGCCTTGTCGTAGATGAGCTCCTCGCGCGTTTCCGTGGAAAATTCGAAATTCGGCCCTTCGACGATCGCGTCGACCGGGCAGGCTTCCTGGCAGAGGCCGCAATAGATGCACTTCGTCATATCGATGTCGTAACGCGTGGTGCGGCGGCTGCCGTCCTCGCGCGGCTCGGCCTCGATCGTGATCGCGAGCGCCGGGCAGACCGCTTCGCAGAGCTTGCACGCGATGCAGCGTTCCTCGCCATTGGGATAGCGGCGCAGCGCATGTTCGCCGCGGAAACGAGGCGACAGCGGGTTCTTCTCATAGGGGTAGTTGATCGTCGCCTTGGGCTTGAAGAAATATTTCAAGGTCAGCCAATGCGCCTTCACGAACTCCCAGAGAGTGAAGGATTTGATATAGTGGGCAAGGCTCATTTGGTGAGCACCTTCTTAGTTTCATCAGCGTTCAGTGGCAGCTGGGGTGTCTCATGGATCTGACAAAAGCCCACAGCTTGAACGTTGCCCCGCGGCCAATCAGGCTGCACGATCATCGCCACGCTTCCTTCGGCAAGCGTAGGGAAGGTTTCAAGTTGTATCACTTTATTCCGCTTATTTTCTAATCGGCGAATCCCTCGCCATCTAGCCGCTTCATCCGAAGCAAACTCCTTAGAGGCATAGCCGCTAAAAAGACCTGTCTCGTCCAGTCTTACGGTCAACTCGACAGGAGTCCGTTGGACGCGATATCCCGGAGCATCTGGACGCTTGTCCTCATAACCGCGTCCCCCAGACTGCATGAACTCTACTCGTCGGGAACGACCATCCAGATCATTCAATCGACAGGCAAGGCGATAACTGGGAACAGTCACTGAGGTTACTGTGCGCGCCGGCGGGGGCGGTGCAGCGAGCTGCATAGCTAAGAGCAGCAAGGCACTCACGCCGCATACCTCGTAAGCATCAGGTAACCGGACACCACGAACACCCACAGCAGGGCGAAGGGCAGGAAGATTTTCCAGCCCAGCCGCATCAGCTGGTCGTAGCGGAAGCGCGGAACGGTCGCCTTCACCCAGGAAAAGATGAAGAAGAAAATGAAGATCTTGGCGAACAGCCACAGGATGCCCGGAACAGCGTAGAGCGGTGCCCAATCGATCGGCGGCAGCCATCCGCCCCAGAAGAGCGTGGCATTGAGCGCGCACATCAGCAGCACGTTGCCATATTCGCCGAGCCAGAAGAGCGCGAAGCTCATCGAGCTATATTCGGTCTGGTAACCGGCGACGAGTTCGGACTCCGCCTCGGTGAGGTCGAAGGGCGCGCGGGCGGTTTCGGCCATCGAGGAGATGAGAAAGATCACCGCCATCGGGAACAGCAAGGGGTTGAAGCCGAAGCCGTTCAGGAAGAAGACGTGGCTCTTCTGCATGGCGATGATGCCCTGCAGGTTGAACGTGCCCGCCCACAAGATCACGGTGATGAGGACGAAGCCGATCGAGACTTCATAGCTCACCATCTGCGCGGCCGCGCGAAGGGCCGAGTAGAAGGGATATTTCGAGTTGGACGCCCAACCCGCGATGATGATGCCGTAGACGCCGAGCGACGAGGCCGCGAGGATGTAGAGCAAGCCGACATTGATGTTCGCGAGCACCATGTCCGGCCCGAACGGGATCACCGCCCAGGCGATCAGCGCGATGGTGAAGGTGATGATCGGCGCCAGGAGGAACAGACCACGATTGGCCGAGGACGGGATGATGGTTTCCTTGAGGAAGACCTTGAGGCCGTCCGCGAAGCTCTGCAGCAGGCCGAACGGCCCCACCACATTGGGCCCGCGCCGCAGCGCCATCGCCGCCCAGATCTTGCGGTCGGCATAGATGATCATCGCGACCGCCAGCATCAGCGGCAGCGCGATCATCAGAATGAGGATGAGGGTCGAGACGAACCAGCCGAGGCCGTAGCCCAATTGGCCCTGGAACCATTCGGTCATTGGACTACCCCTCCGCCGTTCGCTTCGAGCGAAGTCGAGAAGCATGGTGCAGTGACAGACGTGTCTCGACTACGCTCGACACGAACGGTGCTAGTGGAAAGCGCGTTCATTCCGCGGCCTCCGCGAAGCTTTCCCCGTGCAGGATTTCGGCCGAGCAGCGCCGCAGCGTGGGCGAAGACCGTGCGATCGGGTTGGTGAGGTAGAAATCCTTGATCGGATAGGCGACTTCCGCGCCCTGCCCGATCGTCTCGGCCTTGAGCGCGGGCGGCGCCCAGTCGAAGCGGACGAGACCCACTTCGGCAAAGGCGGGATATTCGGCGAACAAAGCCTGGCGAAGCGCGCCGAAGGTGTCGAACGGCAACGACTTGCCGAGCACAGCCGAAAGCGCGCGGAAGATCGACCAGTCTTCACGGGCATCGCCCGGCGGGAAGGTCGCCTTCTCGCTATATTGCACGCGGCCTTCGAGGTTCACGTAAATGCCGTGCTTTTCGGTGTAAGCCGCGCCCGGCAGGATCACGTCGGCGGCATGCGCGCCACGGTCCCCGTGATGGCCGACATAGACCTTGAAGCTCTTGGAGAAGGGCGCGAGGTCCGCTTCGTCCGCGCCGAGAAGGAAGAGCAACTTCGGCGCCTTCTCCGCCAGCGCCGCCATGCCGCCCTGCTGCGCGTAGCCTAGCATCAACCCGCCGGTGCGCGCAGCGGCAGTATGGAGGACGTTGTAGCCGTTCCAGCCGTCGCGAACGAGGTTGAGGCTGCCGACCAGCGCGAGGCTCGCGGCCTGTCCGCCTGGCACCTTCAAAGCCGCGCCACCGACGATCATCGCGGGCCGCTCGGCGCCCTTGAAGGCATCGGCGACCGCGGCCGGGAGCTTCTGGAGCATGGAAAGATCGTTGCCGAGCCATTCGACCGGATAGGTAAGGTCCACTTCCGGGCCGATGGCGAAGACCTTCGCGCCCTTCTTCACAGCCTTGCGGATGCGGGTGTTGACGAGGCTCGCCTCCCAACGCGGATTGGTGCCGACCAGCAGGATTGCGTCCGCAGTCTCCAAGCCTCCGATGGTCGTGTTGAAATTGACCGCCGCGATGCTGGTCGCGTCATAGGCAAGGCCGGTCTGGCGGCCTTCGAGGAGATCGGAACCGAGCGACTGCAGCAGCTTTTTCGCCGCATACATGGTCTCGACATCGACGAGGTCGCCCGCGATCGCAGCAACGCTGTCGCCGGCTTTCTTGGCGACCTTGGCGATAGCCTCGAACGCTTCTTCCCAGCTCGCCGCCTGCAGCTTGCCGTCCTTGCGGACCCACGGCCGGTCGAGCCGGTTGCGGAGGAGGCCGTCGACCATGTGGCGCGTCTTGTCGTGCGCCCATTCCTCGTTCACATCCTCGTTGATGCGCGGAACGACACGCATCACTTCGCGCAGGCGGCTGTCGATACGGATGTTGGTGCCGACGCCGTCGCTGACGTCGATGCCCGGAACCTTGGAAAGCTCCCACGGCCGCGCCTCGAACGAATAGGGCTTCGAGACGAGCGCGCCCACGGGGCAGAGATCGACGACATTGCCCGAAAGCTCGGACGTCACCGCGCCCTCCAGATAGGAGGTGATCTGCATATTCTCGCCGCGATAGAGGGCGCCGATTTCCTCGACCCCCGCCACTTCCTCGGCGAAGCGAACGCACCGGGTGCACTGGATGCAACGGGTCATGAACGTCTTGACGACCGGACCCATATATTTCTCGCTCACGGCCCGCTTATTCTCGTCGAAACGGCTATGACCCCGGCCATAAGCGACGGCCTGATCCTGCAAGTCACACTCGCCGCCCTGGTCGCAGATCGGGCAATCGAGCGGGTGGTTGATGAGCAGGAACTCCATCACCCCTTCCCGCGCCTTCTTGACCGCCGGCGACATGGTAGTGATTTCCTGGCCGTCCGAAGCGGGCAGCGCGCACGATGCCTGCGGCTTCGGCGGCCCCGGCTTCACCTCGACGAGGCACATGCGGCAATTGCCGGCGATCGACAGCCGCTCATGATAGCAGAAGCGCGGAATCTCCTTCCCCGCCGCCTCGCACGCCTG
This sequence comes from Sphingosinicella flava, assembly GCF_016025255.1. Lineage (NCBI taxonomy): Bacteria > Pseudomonadati > Pseudomonadota > Alphaproteobacteria > Sphingomonadales > Sphingomicrobiaceae > Allosphingosinicella > Allosphingosinicella flava. The sequence goes on along the minus strand of NZ_CP065592.1, from coordinate 505,617 downwards.
CATCACAGTGGCGCCAGCGGGAACCTCGACCTCGATACCGTCTACTTTGACCTTGGGCATATCAGTTACTCGTCTCGGCCGAAGCGGCGATGCTCCGGAACGCGGCGGTGGCGAGCATGGCGCGAAGGCCTTCTGGCGTCGTCTGTACAGCCGGGCCACCCTGCGCGCACAATGTCATGACAGACGCAAGGCCCGATGCAGCAGCACCCTCCTCTGCAGTGGCGACATTCGTCATGAAAAGCGCGCCCACCTGATCAGGCGCGCTGCGCACCACGCACATTGCCACCTTGTCGCTCGGGCTATAGGTCGCGGGCGCCTGCCCCACTGCCGCCCGCGCGAGTTGTACGTTTACGGGCGTGCCATCTTGCTCGATCAGCCGTTCGGCGATCGCGCCCGCGAACAGAAGGCCACTCGCCCGCATCCGCCCCTTCTTGAAGCAGCCGCGATTGCTTTCGGAGAGCCGCTTCATCGTGTTGCGATAGGTGGCGGAGGTGAAATCCGAGTTCAGCGTCCGCGCAGCCAGATCAGCGCTTCGATCGGCAACGCAGGCACCGAAGGCGGCCATCTTCTCGCGCGCCTCGGTTGGCGAAGCCGTGAGCTGGTTGGGCGCCAAAAGGCTGACGGCGATCAGGGAAAAGATCATTCCGCCGCCTCCAGCTGATCGCCCTGCTTCTCGATAATCCGCCGCTCAAGTTCAGGGCGGAAGTGGCGGATGAGGCCTTGGATCGGCCAGGCGGCGGCGTCGCCCAGCGCGCAGATGGTGTGGCCCTCGATCTGCTTCGTAACATCGAGCAACGTGTCGATCTCACCGATTTCGGCATTGCCTTCGCGCAGGCGCTCCATCACGCGCCACATCCAGCCGGTGCCTTCGCGGCACGGCGTGCACTGGCCGCAGCTTTCATGCTTGTAGAAATAGCTGATGCGGCTGATCGCGCGGACGATGTCGGTGGACTTGTCCATGACGATGACGGCGGCGGTGCCGAGGCCGGAGCCGAGCGCGCGCAGGCCGTCGAAATCCATCGGCGCGTCCATGATCTGCGCGGCTGGAACCAACGGCACGGACGATCCGCCCGGAATGACGGCGAGGAGATTGTCCCAGCCGCCGCGAATGCCGCCGGCGTGGCGATCGATCAGCTCGCGGAACGGGATTGACATGGCCTCTTCGACCACGCACGGCTTGTTCACATGGCCGCTGATCTGGAAGAGCTTGGTGCCGTGATTGTTCTCGCGGCCAAATCCCTTGAACCAGGCCGCGCCGCGCCGGAGGATGGTCGGCGTGACGGCGATTGATTCCACGTTGTTCACCGTGGTCGGGCAACCATAGAGGCCCGCGCCCGCCGGGAAAGGCGGCTTCAGGCGCGGCTGGCCCTTCTTGCCCTCGAGGCTTTCGAGAAGCGCCGTTTCCTCGCCGCAAATATAGGCCCCTGCCCCGCGATGGACGAAGACGTCGAAGTCATAGCCCGAACCGGCGGCATTCTTGCCGAGCAGGCCCGCATCATAGGCTTCCTGCACCGCAGCGAAGAGCGTCTCCGCCTCACGAATGAATTCGCCGCGAATGTAGATGTACGCCGCCCGCGCGCGCATCGCGAAACCGGCGATCAGCGCGCCTTCGATCAATTTGTGCGGATCGTGGCGGATGATCTCGCGGTCCTTGCAGGAACCGGGTTCGGATTCGTCGGCGTTGATGACGAGGAAGTTCGGGCGGCCGTCCTTCGATTCCTTGGGCATGAAGCTCCACTTCATGCCGGTCGGGAAACCCGCACCGCCGCGGCCGCGAAGGCCGGATTCCTTGATGATCTCGATGATCTGGTCCTGGCCGAGCGCCATTAGCGCCCGCGTATCGTCCCAGTCACCGCGCTTCTGCGCCGCCTTCAAGTTCCAGGGCTGGAACCCGTAGACGTTGGTGAAAATGCGGTCCTTGTCAGCCAGCATGAGCTCTCTTTCCATTGCCAAGGTTGAGAAGGCCCATCACAACGCCGCCAATCCCGGCAGCGAGAAGAAAGCGTACCATCTTGTCACTGTCATTCTCCACAGGGAAAGTGGCGAACAGGATCGCTGCCGCAAGAGCAATCGGCGACGCCTTGAAGTCAAGCGCACGCCGAGCCGCAAAGCCCTTGCTAACCGAACCAAATAGATAGGCGTCTGTGGCAAGGCTGCCCACCACGAGCAGGCTTACCGCCATAATCAAGAAGCCAATCTTAAGACCGACGATCAGATGAGCCGCTGATAGAAGCAAAAGAAGGACTGCCTCGACAAAAGTCTTGAAAACTGCATCCGAGCGTTCAGCGGCCGTCACTTCTGACTGAGCAGATGTCATTTCCACGAGCTCCGATAATCGTGGTTCTCGTTCGCCATCTCAGGCAGGGTGGTCGGGCCGCCTTCCGGGCAGCTCGTCTGGCGATCGATCTGCGGGCCGGCTTTAGGCATTTCGCCGCTTGCCATGGCTTCGAGGATTGCAGTCATGCTTTCGAAGGTCAGGTCTTCGTAATTGTCGTCGTTGATCTGCACCATAGGCGCGTTGGCGCAGGCGCCGAGGCATTCGACCTCGGTCAGTGTGAAGAGGCCGTCCGGCGTCGTCTGCCCCTTCTTCAACCCCCTGGCATAGCAAGCGGCGAGCACGTCGTCCGACCCGCGCAGCATGCACGGCGTCGTGCCGCAAACCTGCACATGGTGACGGCCGACCGGCGTCAGATTGTACATCGTATAGAAGGTCGCGACCTCGTAGGCCCGGATATAGGGCATATCGAGATATTTCGCGACGAACTCGATCACCGGCACCGGCAGCCAGCCCTGCGTATTCGTCTCTGCGCCCACCTGACGCTGGGCGAGATCGAGCAAGGGCAGAAGCGCGCTATGTTGACGCCCAGCCGGGTAGCGGCCGACTATGACCTTCGCCTTTGCCTCATTCTCAGGCGTCCATGCGAAACTGCCCCAACGGGCGCGCAGCTCAGCAATGTCCGGCAAGCTGTTTGGAAGGACGTCAGCCATTAATCGCCCCCCACTGGCGTTTAAGATTCAAAATCATAGCTGGTGCCGCAAAGATAAATGCTGCCGTGACAAAAGACTCTATTCGCGTGAAAACCCAACACGCCAAAGAGGCTGCAAAAATGACTAAACATAGCCACTCAAGGCGCGACGACTTCTGCATTTTCACCGGTCGCACTCCCCGAAAACGATGTCCATGGCGCCGAGGATCGCGGTCGCGTCGGCGAGCATGTGGCCCTTGGTCATGAAATCCATGGCCTGAAGGTGGCTGAAGGCGGTCGGGCGGATCTTGACGCGGTACGGCTTGTTGGTGCCGTCCGACACCAGATAGACGCCGAATTCGCCCTTGGGGCTTTCCGTCGCGACATAGACTTCGCCTGCCGGCACGTGGAAGCCCTCGGTATAGAGCTTGAAGTGATGGATGAGCGCTTCCATCGACTGCTTCATTTCGGCGCGCTTCGGCGGCACGACCTTGCGGTCGAGGCTCGCGATCGGGCCTTCCGGCATATCCTGAAGGCACTGTTTCAAGATGCGCGCGGACTGACGCACTTCTTCGACGCGCACCATCATGCGGTCGTAGCAATCGCCCTTGGTGCCGACCGGCACGTCGAATTCGACGCGGTCGTAAACGTCATAAGGCTGCGCCTTGCGGATGTCCCACGGAATGCCGGACGCGCGGATCATCGGGCCGGAGAAGCCCCAGGCGAGCGCGTCTTCCTTCGACACGACGGCGATATCGACATTGCGCTGCTTGAAGATGCGGTTGTCGACGACCAGGCTCATGGCGTCCTCGAACAGCACCGGCAGGCGCTTGTCGAGCCAGTCGCCGATGTCGGTGAGGAGCTTCAACGGCACGTCCTGATGGACGCCGCCGGGGCGGAACCAGGCCGCGTGCATGCGCGCGCCCGACGCCCGCTCGTAGAAATTCATGATGTCTTCGCGAAGCTCGAACAGCCACAGGTTCGGCGTCATCGCGCCAACGTCCATGACGTGGGAGCCGATGTTGAGAAGATGGTTCGAAATCCGCGTCAGCTCCGCGAAAAAGACGCGAAGATACTGGGCGCGGAGCGGCACTTCGAGGTCGAGCAGCTTTTCGATCGCCAGGACGTAGGAGTGCTCCTGGCACATAGGTGACACGTAATCGAGGCGATCGAAATAAGGGAGCGCCTGGAGGTAGGTCTTATACTCGCACAATTTCTCGGTGCCGCGATGGAGCAGGCCGACGTGCGGATCGACGCGCTCGACGATCTCGCCGTCCAGCTCCAGCACGAGGCGCAGCACGCCGTGCGCCGCCGGATGCTGCGGGCCGAAATTGATCGTGTAGTTGGCGATCTGGGAGTCGCCGACACTCTCGCGTTCCTGGGCAAGCTGGTTTCGATCAGTAGCCATCACTTCGCACCAATGTCGTTCGTGCCGAGCGCAGTCGAGGCGCGCATCGCGATCATTCCAGCGCCCCTCGACTTCGCTCGGGACGAACGGAGAATGGAAAGCTGCACCGTCATTTCTTGATCTCCGCTGCCGTGGCGGGCGTCGGCGCGCCGGGCGCTTCGGGCGAGACCTTTTCATCGCCCGGCAGAATATATTCCGCGCCTTCCCATGGAGAGAGGAAGTCGAAGCTGCGGAAATCCTGGGCGAGCCTCACCGGCTCGTACACCACCCGCTTCTGCTCTTCGGAATAGCGCAGCTCGACATAGCCGGTGAGCGGGAAGTCCTTGCGGAACGGATGCCCCTTGAAGCCATAATCGGTGAGGATGCGGCGCAAGTCCGTGTTGCCGCTGAACAGCACGCCGTAAAGATCGAACACCTCGCGCTCCAGCCAGCCCGCGACCGGGAACAGGCCCGTTACCGACGGCACCGGCTTTTCATCGTCCGTCGTCACGCGAACGCGGATGCGGTGGTTCTTCGTCACCGACAGCAGGTGATAGCAAACGTCGAACCGCTCTTCGCGCGCCGGATAGTCGACGCCTGCGATTTCCATGAGCTGCTGGTAGTCGAACCGGTCGCGAAGGGTGCGGAGCACGTCGACGATGCTGTCGCGCTGGACGGTGATGGACACTTCGTCCACCTCGTGCTTCGCCTCGATGAAGGCGGCACCAATGGCAGCCTTCACTTCATCGATGATGCCTTCGCGAGTGGCGATCCTGGGTGCGCTGTTGTTCATCGCTTAACGCTCGATCGTGCCGGCGCGGCGGATTTTCCGCTGCAGCTGCATGATGCCGTAAAGAAGCGCCTCGGCGGTCGGCGGGCAGCCGGGGACATAGATGTCCACGGGGACGATCCGGTCGCAGCCGCGCACGACGCTGTAGCTATAGTGATAATAGCCGCCGCCATTGGCGCAGCTGCCCATCGAGATGACGTAGCGCGGCTCCGACATCTGGTCGTAGACGCGGCGCAGCGCCGGGGCCATCTTGTTGCACAGCGTGCCCGCGACAATCATCACGTCCGACTGGCGCGGCGAGGCGCGCGGCGCGACTCCGAACCGCTCAAGGTCGTAGCGCGGCATGTTCACATGGATCATCTCGACCGCGCAGCAGGCGAGGCCGAAGGTCATCCACCAGAGCGAACCGGTGCGCGCCCACTGGAACAGGTCTTCGGTCGAGGTGACGAGAAAACCCTTGTCCGACACCTCATTCTGGATGTCGTGGAAAAAGGCCGGATCCGGCTGCTGCAGGTCCGAGAGAAGCGGATTTTCGTTCCGCGGGCCGAGGATCACTCCCATTCGAGCGCTCCTTTCTTCCAGGCATAGATATAGCCGAGCGTCAGTTCGGCGAGGAAAATCATCATCGCGGCCCAGCCGGCAATGCCGATCGCGCCAAGCGATACCGCCCACGGAAAGAGGAAGGCCGCTTCGAGGTCGAAGATGATGAACAGAATGGCGACGAGGTAGAAACGCACGTCGAATTGCGAGCGGCTGTCCTCGAAGGCCGGGAAGCCGCACTCATATTCGGCGAGCTTGTCCGCATAGGGATTGCTGGCCCCGGTGAAGCGCGATGCGATCATCGGCAAGACCACGAACGCCGCCGACAGCGCCAAGGCAACGCCGAGGAACAAAAGAATGGGCAGATATTCGGCGGCGTAGGGCGCCATCGAGACTCTCCGAGGCTGAAGTTGAGGCGGCTTCTAGGACTCCGCCCGCCGAGAGGCAAGGGCATGGAACAATGAGAGTGAATCGCAATAAGGATGTGGTCAACACACCCTCTAGCGTCATTCCGGCAAAAGCCGGAATCTCTTTTAATTTCAACACAGAAGGCAGTGAGATTCCGGCTTTCGCCGGAATGACGTGGCGGTTAGCGGAGCGCGCCTGCGACCAGTTTATGCAGCTTCGAATGAAGCTGGTCGTTGGCCGCCAGTACCTGTCCCGTTTCCTGCGCGCGGTCGGCGCCCTTGAAATCGGTGACGAAGCCGCCCGCTTCGCGCACCATCAGGATGCCGGCCGCGGTATCCCAGGGCTTCAGCCCCTCTTCCCAGAAGCCGTCGTAACGGCCGGCAGCGACCCAGGCGAGGTCGAGCGCGGCGGAACCGAAGCGGCGGGTGCCCGCGACTTCCGGCGCGACCGCCTGAAGGATCGCCGACCAGCGACCGAGATCGCCATGACCGAAGAAGGGGATACCGGTTGCGATCAGCGCATCGGCGAGGTCGCGCCGGGCGGAGACGCGCAGGCGGCGGTCCTGGAGCCAGGCCCCCCTGCCCTTTTCCGCCCAGAAGCTCTCATCGGTCAGCGGCTGATAGATGAGGCCTTGCGTAATGCCGGTGCGCGGCTCTTCCACCGCGATGGAGATGGCGAAGTGCGGGATGCCGTGGAGGAAGTTCGAGGTTCCGTCGAGTGGATCGACGATCCAGCGCGGCTTCGACGGATCGCCCTCGATCACGCCGCCTTCTTCCAGCAGCAGACCCCAGTCGGGACGGGCGTGGCGCAATTCCTCGACGATCGTCTGCTCGGCGCGCTTGTCGGCCATGGACACGAAGTCCGCCGGGCCTTTGCGGCTGACCTGAAGCAGTTCCACCTCGCCGAAGTCGCGGCGCAGGCGCGGCGCGGCCTTGCGCGCGGCGCGCTGCATGACGGTGATCAATCCTGAATGGCTAACCAACTAATTTCTCCGTTCGTATCGAGCGAAGTCGAGATGCGACTGCGCAGCCGCCCCTCGACTTCGCTCGGGACGAACGATTCACATCTTCGGACTTAATCCGCCCTGCGGACGTAGGTTTGTTCGTAAACGTCGACGACGATCCGGGTTCCGCTGCCGATGTGCGGCGGCACCATGACGCGGACGCCATTGTCGAGGATCGCGGGCTTATAGGAGGAAGATGCCGTCTGCCCCTTCACCACAGCGTCCGCCTCGACGATCGTCGCCTCGATCGTGTCGGGCAGCTGCACGCTGATCGCTTCTTCGTCGTAAAGCTCCATCATCACGTCCATGCCGTCCTGCAGGAAGGCCGCGGCATCGCCCAGCAGGTCGCGGGGGAGCGTGGTTTGTTCGTAAGTTTCCTTGTCCATGAACACGAGCATGTCGCCTTCGGGATACAAGAATTGGAAATCCTTGGTATCGAGGCGGACGCGCTCCACCGTTTCGGCCGAACGGAAGCGGACATTGTTTTTGCGGCCGTCGCGCAGGTTCTTGAGCTCCACCTGCATATAGGCGCCGCCCTTGCCCGGCTGCGTGTGCTGAATCTTGACCGCGCGCCAGATGCCGCCTTCATATTCGATGATGTTGCCGGGACGAATGTCCACGCCGCTGATCTTCATATGCGTCTCACAGGTTGGAGAAAGAGCCGGAACGGGCCTTTAGCGGCTGGTCTGGGTTCCGGCAAGCAGTCGCGGGTTAATGCCGCACCCCCGTCCTCATCCTGAGCGCAGCGGTTATGGCGAGCGCGCTTGCCAATCCCAGTAATAGAGCCGGGGGAAAAGCGGGCGCAATATTCAGGGCAAGATTTACCGCCTGCGACAACGGAATGAGCGCCGTTATAAACACGGTCGGCCACGCCGGAACGCGCGCAAACAGGCACACGAACCAAAGCAAAGCCACGAGGAGCAGGTCGCCAGTGACCGCAAGCCAGACGACGTTCACGTTGGCAAGGATTTCAGGCTGCACATTGGTCAGGCCGTCGCGGATCGTGCCAAGAGCGGATCCATGAAGAATCGCGACAAGGCCGACTATTGAAGCGGCAATGGCCAGCAGAATTTGCGATACGCGAGAGTTCGAGCCCATGCCATTTCCCCCTTTTTCAAACCGCCTGCACCGCTAGCGAAATGCGTTTCGCCCGGCAAGCAGCGGATAAGGGTTGATCGGGCTGCCCTCGTGCCAACTCTCGCCCGGCTGCATCCGGTTGATGGCGAAATGGAGGTGCGGCCCTTCCGGCGATGCATTGCCGGTGGAACCGACCGTGCCGATCGGCGTGCCGCGCTGAACGGCCTTCCCCTCTTCCAGCCCCGGCGCGTAGCGGTCGAGATGGGCGTAATAATAGGTCCAGAGCTTGTCCGGGGAGCGGACATAAGCCGTCACCCCCCCTCCGCCTTCGCTGAAGAACAGCTTTTCCACCGTTCCCGGCGCCGCCGCCAGCACCGGCGTTCCGCGCGGAGCCATGATATCGATGGCATCGTGGATCCGGCTTCCGCCCGCCCGGGCTTGCGTGAAGGTGTCGATCAACTGCTCGGGCTTCACCCCGGCCACGGGAATGGCGAGACCGGCTGGGCCGACGATCAGCCCTTCCGCCACGGCAACCGCCGGCTTGTCCTTCTCCACCACAGCGCCCGCAGGCTCGAGGGTGCGCGCGCCATTGCCATAGGCACCGATCCAAAACAGGCTGGTACCGGCGCCTACGATCAAGGCCGTGACGATGTTGGACGTTATCAGAGCCGCTTTTCCCAATGCGTCTGTCCTGTCGTTGTTCCAGCGAAACAACGCGCCGCTTGCAACTTCTTTCCATCGCCCGCCGTTCGCGATCCATGGCGCAAGGCAGGATCCGGATCGGCTGTTCGGGCTGGAACTACAAACATTGGCGCGGTCTCTTTTATCCGGAGAAGATGGCCGCCAGGAATTGGTTCGCTTTCTATGCCGAACATTTCGACACGGTGGAAATCAACAACAGCTTCTATCGCCTGCCGCCGGCGGAAACCTTCGCCAAATGGCGGGATCAGGCGCCCGAAGGCTTTTGCTATGCGGTGAAGGCGAACCGCTACATCACCCAGGCCAAGAAAATGAAAGAGTGCGCGGAGCCGCTTCAACGCATGATCGCCCCGGTGCGGGAATTGGGCTCGACACTAGGCCCCATCCTCTACCAGCTGCCGCCGAGCCTGAAGATCAACCTCGAAAGGCTGGAGAGCTTCCTGAAGCTGCTGCCGTCAGATCTCACCCACGTTTTCGAATTCCGCGAGAAAACTTGGCTGATTGGAGAAGTGTTGGCATTGCTCGACCGCTATGGCGCTGCCTTCTGCATTCACGACATGCCCGGCTCCGCCACGCTGCGCTGGTTGTCGGGCAACATCGCCTATGTCCGCTTCCACGGCGGCGAAGGAAAATATTGGGGCCGCTATTCCGACGAGGGATTGCTCGACTGGAGCGGCTGGATGGCGGAGCAGGCACGGCAAGGCCGCGACGTCTGGGCCTATTTCAACAACGACATCGACGCCCACGCCATTCACGACGCGCAGACGCTGAAGGCGATGGTCCGGCAGGCGACGAGATAGCCCTTCCCATGGGCAAGGCTTAGCGGCTTACCGCTCCAAAGTCCTCCGAAACGCCGCCACTGCCGCGCCCGGCCCTTCCGAATGGTTCCAAACACCCCCGCAGACGGCGAGGAAATCCGCACCCGCCTCGACCAGCACCTTGCCATTTTCCGGCGTAATCCCCCCGATCGCCACGCAGGGTATTTCGAACAAGGTGCTCCACCACCCCAGGATCGACGGGTCCGGCCGGTGCCGCGTCTCCTTGGTCGTCGTCGGGAAGAAGGCGCCGAACGCGACATAATCCGCACCCGCCTCCCCGGCTTCCATGGCGAGATGGCGGCTGTCGTGACAGCTCACGCCGATCTGCGCGTCGGGACCAAGCAACGCCCGCGCTTCACGCGGATCGCCGTCCCCCTGCCCCAGATGCACGCCGTCCGCCCCCAGTCGCTTGGCGAGTGCCATGTCGTCATTGACGATGAAGGCGACGTCATGCTCGGCGCAGATGCGCTGGAGCGGTTCGGCGAGCCGCGCCGCCTCATGCTGATCCACCCCCTTCACCCGAAACTGGAAGGCTGCGACAGGGCCGCCTTGCAAAGCGGCGCGCAGCCGATCCGGAAAGTCGCCGCCCACGTCGAGCGGCGAGACCAGGTAAAGCTGGCAATCGCTCTTGCCGCCGCCGTCAAAGCGGTCGGCGAAGCCGGGATCGAGAGTGAGACCGTCTTCTTCCATTATGCCTTGTCGTTCGACGCGGTGTAGATTTCGTCGATCGCTTCACTCAGCGCGCCGTCGAATTCCGCATCACTCATCTGATGGCGGAGGTCGGAGAGCAGGGCACGCGAAAAGCTGGCGATCATGCCGTCATTCTTCGCCAGCTCCCGGCAGGCTTCGGTGCGCGAAAAACCGCCGGACAAAGCCACGACGCGCAAGACACGGGGATGGTCGACGAGCGGCTTGAACAGGTTCGGCTCTGCGGGAATGGACAGCTTCAGCATCACCTTGTCGTCGCCGGGCAGCGCGTCGAGCGCCTTGGTCAACTCTTCGAGCAGGATCGCATCGGCTTCGCCACGCTCCGCGCTCTTGATGTTCACTTCCGGCTCGATGATCGGGACGAGGCCAGCCGCGAGCACTTGCCGCGCCACATCGAACTGCTGCGCCACCACGGCCGCGATGCCCTCGCGGTTGGCGAGGTTGATGACGGAGCGTTCCTTGGTGCCGAACACGCCGAGATCCTTCGCGCGGGCGAGGAGCGTATCGAGGCCGGGCATCGGCTTCATGAGTTGGACGCCATTCGCTTCCTCCTCGAGGCCCTTGTCGATCTTGATAAAGGGCACGACGCCCTTGTCGGTGAGCGCCTGCGGGGTGGGCTTGCCGTCGACCTGGCCGTCCATCGTGCGCTCGAACAGGATGGCGCCGATCACCTTGTCTCCGGTGAAGGACGGCGCCGTGATGATGCGGCTGCGCATGTCGTGGATGAGGCCGAACATCTCTTCGTCATTGGACCAGGTGCCTTCCTCGATGCCGTAGCCTTTGAGCGCCTTGGGCGTTGAACCGCCGCTCTGGTCGAGCGCGGCGATGAAGCCTTTGCCGCGCGCCATCTTGGCCATCATCTCTTCATGATTCATCCGAACATCCTCTTAGATCATTTTGTTTATTCTTGATTTTCCAGAGCCTTCACGCCCGGCAGCTCCTTGCCTTCCATCCATTCCAGAAAGGCGCCCCCCGCCGTGGATACGAAGGTGAAATCGTCGGCCACGCCCGCATGGTTGAGGGCAGCCACGGTGTCGCCGCCGCCCGCGACCGAGACGAGCGAGCCGCTCACCGTCAGCGCCGCCGCCGTCCTGGCGAGAGCCACGGTGGCTTCGTCGAAGGGCGGCGTTTCGAACGCGCCCAAGGGACCGTTCCAAACGAGCGTGCGGCAGGTCTTCAGCGCATCGGCCAGCGCCTCGACGGCGGCGGGGCCGACATCGAGGATCATCTCCTCCGCCGCGACTTCGTGGACATTGGCGATGCGGAGCGAAGGCGGATTGGCCGCGAACTCTTTCGCGACGACAACATCATAAGGCAGATGCACGGTGCAGCCCGCATGGTCGGCGGTGTCGAGGATGCGAAGCGCGGTGTCCTTCAGGTCATGCTCGCAAAGCGACTTGCCGACATCGACGCCGCGCGCGGCAAGGAAGGTGTTCGCCATGCCTCCGCCGATGATTAGGTGATCGACCTTGGTGACGAGGTTCTGGAGCACGTCGAGCTTGGTCGACACCTTGGCGCCGCCGACAACGGCTGCGACGGGCCGTTCCGGATTGCCGAGAGCGGCTTCCAGCGCCTTTAACTCCCGTTCCATCGCGCGTCCGGCATAAGCGGGGAGCAGATGCGCGATCCCTTCGGTCGAGGCATGAGCACGATGCGCAGCGGAAAAGGCGTCGTTCACGTAGATATCGCCAAGCTCGGCCATGGCGGCGGCGAGCGCGGGATCATTCTTCTCCTCGCCCGCGTGAAAGCGGGTGTTCTCAAGGATCGCGATATCGCCGGGGTTCATCGTCGCGATGGCGTCTTTGGCGTGGCTGCCCTGGCAATCCTCGACGAAACGGACCGGACGGCCGAGCACTTCACCATAAGCGCGGGTGACGAGTGACAGCGACATGTCCGGCCGCTGCATGCCCTTCGGCCGCCCGAAATGGGCGAGCAACAGGACGATGGCGCCGCGATCCGCGAGTTCGGTGACCGTCGGCAGCGTGGCACGGATGCGGGTGTCGTCGGTGACGGCGCCATCGGCCATCGGCACATTGAGGTCGACACGGACAAGGGCGCGCTTGCCGTTGATGTCGCCGAGATCGTCGAGAGTTTTGAAAGCTGCCATCATCAATTTCCGTTCGTCCCGAGCGAAGTCGAGGGGCGTATGTGAGTTGATCGTGCCAGCGCCCCTCGACTTCGCTCGGGACGAACGAAATGAGAGGCGCTGGATGGAATCAGATCAGCCTCGCGATCGCACCGGCCGTGTCGACCATGCGGTTCGAGAAGCCCCATTCATTGTCGTACCAGGAAACGACGCGGACCAGCTTGCCTTCCAGCACGGCGGTTTCGAGGCTGTCGACCGTCGATGAAGCCGGAGCATGGTTGAGGTCGATGGAGACCAATGGCTCGTCCGTATAGGCAAGGATGCCCTTCAGGGGACCGCTTTCCGAGGCGGCCTTGAGCACGCCGTTCACCTCTTCCAGCGTCGTGTCGCGCTTCGGGGTGAAGGTGAGGTCGACGAGGCTGACGTTCGGCGTCGGCACGCGGACTGCAGAGCCGTCGAGCTTGCCCTTCAGTTCCGGAAGCACCTCGCCCACCGCGCGGGCGGCGCCCGTCGTGGTCGGGATGATCGACATGGCGGCGGCGCGGGCGCGGCGCATGTCGGGGTGGATCTGGTCGAGGATCTTCTGGTCGTTGGTGTAGGCGTGGATCGTCGTCATCAGGCCGCGCTCGATGCCGATGGCGTCGTTCAGCACCTTGGCGACCGGCGCGAGGCAGTTGGTCGTGCAGGAAGCGTTGGAGACGATGGTGTGATCGGCGGTCAATTTATCGTGGTTGACCCCATAGACGACGGTCAGGTCCACGCCTTTGGCCGGAGCGGAGATGAGAACGCGCTTGGCTCCCGCATTCAGATGTTTCTGCGCGCTGTCGCGGTCGGTGAAGAAGCCGGTGCATTCGAGGGCGATATCGATGTTGTTTTCGGCGTGCGGCAGGTTCGCGGGATCGCGCTCGGCGGTCACCTTGATGCGTTTGCCGTCGATGACGATGTCGTTGCCGTCGGCCTTCACTTCGCCCGGATAGGGACCGTGGACGCTGTCGCGCTTGAAGAGCATGGCGTTCGATTTGGCGTCGGCGAGATCGTTGATCGCGACCAGCTCAAGGCCGCAATCGGGACGCTCCAGGATCGCCCGCGCCACAAGGCGGCCGATCCGCCCGAAACCGTTGATTGCAACTCTGGTCGCCATTTTCACTCTCCTAGTTTCTTTTCTGAAGCGCCGCTTCGATTTGCGGCACGATGGCCTCGGCGGTAAAGCCGAAGCGCTTGAACAGATCCTCCGCCGGGGCCGACGCGCCGAAGCGGTCAAGACCGATGCGCAGGCCATGCACCATCGTATAGCGTTCCCAGCCGAGCGTCGTGCCCGCCTCGATCGACACGCGCAGGATTTCATTCGGCGAAACATCGGGCAGAATGTCGTTGCGGTAGGCGGCATCCTGCGCTTCGAAGAGCGTCCAGCAGGGCATGGACACGATATCGGCGCCGATGCCCTTCCCTTCCAGAGCGTCGGCGACCTGGACTGCGACTTCCACTTCCGAACCCGTCGCGATCAAGATGACCTTGCGGGTGGCCTTGGCGGCACGAAGACGGTACGCGCCCTTCGCGGACAGGTTTTCGCGAGCATTGTCACGCAGTTGTGGAAGGTTCTGGCGACTGAGCGCCAAGAGCGAGGGCCCGTCCTTTCGCTTCAGCGCCAGCTCCCAGCACTCGGCGGTCTCGACCGCGTCGGCGGGGCGGAAGACGTCCAGATTGGGGATCATCCGCAGGCTCATCACATGCTCGACCGGCTGGTGCGTGGGCCCGTCCTCGCCAAGGCCGATGCTGTCATGCGTCATCACATAGACGGCGCGGACTTCCTGCAGGGCCGAGAGGCGGATGGCCGGGCGGCAATAATCGGCGAAGACCAGGAAGGTGCCGCCATAGGGAATGACGCCGCCGTGCAGCGCCATGCCGTTCATCGCCGCGGCCATGCCGAATTCGCGGATGCCGTAATAGATGTAGCGGCCGGAATAATCCTCCGCCGTCAAAGGCTTTTGCGCCTTCGTCTTGGTGTTGTTCGAACCGGTCAGGTCCGCCGATCCGCCGATGGTTTCGGGCAGCAGATCGTTAATCGCGCCCAGCGCCAGTTCCGAAGCCTTGCGGCTCGCCACGTTCTGCGGTTCGGCGATGAGGCCCGCAATATGATCGCGGAGCGAGAAGCCTTCGGGGAGGCGCCCTTCCATGCGGCGGACGAATTCCTCCCGCTCCGGATGGGCGGCGAGGCGTACGCGCCAATCCTGGTGCGCCTTCTGGCCGCGGCGGCCCGCTTCCCGCCAGCCGTCGATAATCGGCTGCGGAAGATCGAATGGCTCGCTGTCCCACACGAGGTGCTGACGGGCGGCGGCGACTTCATCCTTGCCGAGCGCCGCGCCGTGTGTCGCGGACGTGCCTTGCTTGTTGGGCGCGCCATAACCGATGATCGTCCGGCAGGCGACGAGCGATGGGCGCGGATCGGCCTTCGCTTCGTCGAGGGCTTTGCGGATGCTGTCATAATCATGACCGTCGCACGCCACCGTATGCCAGCCGCTCGCCGCATAACGGGCGAGGATGTCTTCCGAAGTAGACAGATCGGTCGATCCGTCGATGGTGATGCGGTTGTCGTCCCACAGCACGTTGAGACGGCCGAGCTTCAAATGCCCGGCAAGGCCCACGGCTTCGTGGTTGATGCCCTCCATCAGGCAGCCGTCGCCCGCGATGACCCAGGTGTGGTGATCGACAAGATCGCCGCCGAACACCGCGTTCAGGTGCCGCTCCGCGATCGCCATGCCGACCGCCATGGCGAAGCCCTGGCCGAGCGGGCCGGTCGTCGCCTCGACCCCGTCGAGCAGGAAATTCTCGGGGTGTCCGGCGCAAGGGCTGCCCAGCTGACGGAAATTGCGGATATCCTCCATCGTTGGCCGTTCATAGCCGGTGAGATGGAGAAGCGCGTAGATCAGCATCGATCCATGGCCCGCCGACAGCACGAAGCGGTCGCGGTCGTGCCATTTGGGATCGGCGGGATCGTATTTCAGATATTCGGTGAACAGGATCGTCGCGACGTCCGCCATCCCCATCGGCATGCCGGGATGGCCCGAATTGGCGGCCTCCACCGCGTCCATGGCGAGCGCGCGAATGGCATTGGCCAGCAATCTCGGTTCGGCGGACATTCGGCTTCCTTGGGCTTGGCCCGGACGGGCGATGGGAGACTCGTTACGCGCTTCCGCGTTCCTTTAAGCGCGAGCGCGCGGGCGTCAACCTTGCGCGGCGCTGCAAATCCCCTCCCCCTTGATGGGGGAGGCTGGGTGGGGGTGATCTACGACGTAGAGCGCAATCCTTCCGGAAACATCACCCCCACCCCAGCCCTCCCCCATCAAGGGGGAGGGAGTCAGAGGCTCTTGCAGCGGCGGTTGCGCATGCTATCTCGCTAACCATGCAAGACGAACGCACGTCGGCTGCTCTTAGCAGGATCGAAAAAGCCCTCGCCCGGATCGAACAGGCTTCGGCGCGCACCCCAGCGCCGTCTTATGACAATGAGGAACTGACCCGCCTTCGCGCCGCGCACCAGACCCTGCGCGGCCGGGTCGAGCAGGCGGTTGGGCAGATCGACCGGCTGCTCGCCGGGCAGGATGTCTGAAGCCATGGCGAGCGTCGAAATTCAGGTCGCGACCCGCAAATATCAGATCGCCTGCCGCGACGGCGAGGAAGAGCATATCCGCATGGTCGGCGCGCTCGTCGACCAGAAGGCGAAGGAAGCCGGATCGGCCCTGGGCTCTTTGCCCGAGGCAAGGCAATTGCTGTTCGCCTCCCTCCTCCTTGCCGACGAGATCAAGGAGCTGCGCGCCGGGCGAATGCCGCCCGCCCCGCCGCCTCCACCCCCGGCCGCGCCCGATCCTGCGATCGCCGAAGCGTTGGAACGACTGGCGGTCCGGATGGAAAGTCTCGCCGACAGGCTTGAGGATAAGACCGCGACATCCTAGATTGAGCGTGACGGGTTCTGCCCGGTACGAGCTTTCGAGAACATCCCTGAGGCGATAAAAACATCCTCGGGGGCTGTCCCTGCCCGGGCCCTGGCCCGACGTACATGGCCCCCACCTGACGTTAAGGCGTCAGAGGATATTCCAGCAAACGGCCATGGCGGTCCCGTCACCTTGTCAAAGAATGAGATCAGAAACGACGCGCTCCTGAAGCGGCACGGCTATGCCTCGGCGCTATGGCCCGCCACGCGCAATGCGCTGGAGACGCAGCTCGCGCAAATCGTGGCCCCTCATTTGTTCGGCGCCGGTATCGTTGCGGGCTATCATCCGATGCGGGATGAGATCAGCCCCTACTCCGTTCTGGACGGCCTCGGCCATGGCCAGCGCGCGGCCCTCCCCTGGTTCCTTGATCGGGACGCACGCATGATGTTCCGGGAGGCTCCCGCAACCGAGGCCGGGCCGTGGGGCGTCCTGCAGCCTGCCGCCGAGGCGGCGGCGCTCGCGCCCGACATCGTCCTCGTCCCGCTCGTGTTCGCCGACCGGCGCGGCACTCGCATCGGGCACGGCAAGGGCCATTACGACCGCGCCTTGTCCCACTTGCGGGACGGCGGCTCCGTCCGCACGATCGGCATCGCTTGGGACATACAGATTAGCGAGGCAGTGCTCGACCCCGATCCGTGGGATATTCCCCTGGACGCTATCGCCACCCCGACAGAATGGATCGACTGCCGATGAATCCTTCCTGGCGCAAACCCGCAGGCGTCGGCCTGATCCTGCTGCTGATCGCCGTCTGGGCCTTCATCGTCGCAAGCGTCGCGGAATGGCTCCAAGGCGCGCCGGACGTTGTCTTCATCATCTATTATCTGATCGCCGGGATCGTTTGGATCCTGCCGCTGAAACCGCTGCTGCTGTGGATGGAAACGGGCCGCTGGCGCCTTCCCAAGACATGAGGCCAGCGCCGCGATCGCTGCGGATGTTGCAGGCAGGTTTCTGATTTCAAGGAGAAAATGGCGCGAGTGACGGGGCTCGAACCCGCGACCTCCGGCGTGACAGGCCGGCGCTCTAACCAACTGAGCTACACCCGCGTGGGTATGTGGTGGAGGGCGCACTAAGGGGCGGACCAAAGGCTGTCAACAACCCAAAAGCGCAGTTTTCAATTTTGCTGCAGATTATCGTCCACGGCCGCGGTCAGCGTTCCCTCCTCGAACAGGAAGCCCGCAATGTCGGGCTTGCCCGCCGCGTCGAGGATCGTCTTCATGATGATGAGGAGCGGCACCGCGAGCAGCGCGCCGGTCGTTCCCCACACCCAGGCCCAAAAGCTCAAGGCGATGAGGATGAGGAGCGGATTGATGGTCAGGCGCCGTCCCACGACGGAAGGGGTGATGAGATTGGCCTCGACAAGATGGATGAGCGCGAAGCTCAACGCGGGAAGCATCGCGTAAAAAGGATCCGCGAAGGTCATCAGCCCGCCCAGCGCCAGCAGCGCGGCCGAAGCAATGGGGCCGAGATAGGGAATATAGTTGAGGACCGCGATGATCCCGCCCCACATGAGCGGGGTCGGCATGTCGAGGAGCCACAAGACCAGCGCCACGACCAGGCCCATCGCGATATTCACCATGGTGATTGTGCCGATATAGGCGGATGTCGAATCCACCACTTGCTGGATGACGCGCGCCGTCGTCATCGCCCCGCCGAAGCTGGTGCGGGTGGTGATCGTGCGCTTCCGCATGCGCGTCCATCCGGCCAGGAAAAAGAAAATCACCAATAATGCGAAGAACATCTGAATGATCGCGAAAGGCGCGGAAGTGGCGATAAGGTCCAGGAAGGAGTTGGGCGTTTCCACCGCGACGGTCTGCATCCGGCCCGAGCTGCCCCGGCCGAATTGCTGGACGATATCGTCGATGAATCGTTCCAGGCTGGCATAGACGTCGAGCAGCGGGGCGAGCGTCTGCTGGATCCGCCCGATCCGTTCGGGAAGCAGGCGCACCCATTCGGTCGCGGGGAGGACGATGGCCGCGACGACGATATTCGCGATGCCGATGAGGAGGAGGACGCACAGCAGAGCCGCCAATGCCGATGGCATCGCCCGCCGCTCCAGCCATTCAAGGATTGGAACCAGCGCGATGGCGATGACGAGAGCTGCTGTCACCGGCAGAAAGAATTCGGCGCCCGCCCGTAAGGCGAACGGGATGGCGATGATAAGGCCCACGCCGGCAATCAAGGTCAAGGCGGCCAGCAGACGGTCGCGATGAAAGGCGGCAGCCGTGCTTTCCGCTACGGCATCCTGGGCGGCTTTGCTCCCCTTCTCATTGCTCAAATTGGTTCCCCTGCTTCCTTAAGTTTTCGCGCACTGCAAGCAGTGTCTCCTATACGGACATTAACCATATGAGTTTATTCATTTCCTGAAATGAAGTTGATTTTAACCATCTTTCCATCATAATCGATCCTGAACATCAATGAAACGGCTCGTGGGGGGCCGAAGTAATGCAGAACATGAATTGCCGGTATGCGGCAGGCGTCGCGCTATTCCGCATTAAGCACATTCTGGCCGCCGGAACCTTTCTCTCCGGCCTCCATGCCGCGCCCTCTTTCGCGCAAGGCACCGCCGCGGGCACGCAGATCGACAATAAGGCCACGGCGACGTACGACACCGGGAATGGCGCCACGACGGTCGATTCGAACACCGTCTCCCTCCGCGTCGACGAACTTTTGAACGTCACGGTCGCGTCCGCCGATACCGGCAATGTGCAGGTCACGCCCGGGGCGACGAACCGGGTGCTGCGGTTCACCGTCACCAATTCGGGCAATGGCAGCGAAGCCTTCAGATTGTCAGCCAGCGGCACTGTCGGCGGCGACGATTTCAATCCGACGGTCACGTCCATCGTCCTCGATACCAACAATAACGGTGTCTACGATTCCGGCGTCGACACGGTCTATGTCGCCGGTTCGAACGATCCGGTGCTCGCCGCCGACGGTTCCATCCGGGTGTTCGTCCTGGCGACCATTCCAGCCGGCGCCGCCAATGGCGACGAGGGCATCGTCGAGCTGACCGCGACCGCCAATACCGGTTCGGGCACGCCCGGCACCACCTTCGCCGGACAGGGCCAGGGCGGGGGCGACGCAATTGTCGGCGCGACGAGCGCCACGGCGACCGACGAGGGCACTTACGCGGTCAGCCAGGCGACCGTCGCGATCACCAAGTCTGCAACCGTCGTCGATCCGTTCGGCGGAGCGACCCTCGTTCCGGGTTCGATCATCACCTATAGGTTGAGCACGACGGTATCGGGCTCCGGCTCGCTCGCGAACCTTCGCGTTTCCGACATCGTCCCGGCCGGAACGACTTACGAAGCGGGGTCGATCACGCTCGACGGCGCGGCGCTGACCGACGCGACCGGCGACGATACCGGTTCCTATACCAGCGGGACGCGGACGGTGCTCGTTTCGCTCGGCACCGTTGCCGCAGGCACGACGCATGAAGTCACCTTCGATGTGGAGGTCGACTGAGGATAAAGTCATGAAGTATCTGTTGGCTTTCCTTGCCTTCTCCCTCGCCGGCACTGCCGCTTGGGCTGAAAATGTCCAGCTCACCAGCAAGGTGCAGGTCGAGCGCGTCGTCAAGGACGACAAGGGACAGGACAAGATCGTCCTCGAAGAGCCGAAGGTCGTGACGCCGGGCGAGAAGCTGGTCTTCACGCTCAATTACAAGAATGTGGGGACGGCGCCCGCTCAGGACTTCGTCATCACCAATCCCGTTCCGGGCGCCGTCTCCTATGCTGGCGGCGAAGCGGACGGATCGGTCGTGTCGGTTGACGGCGGCACGAATTGGGGGACGCTTGCATCGCTGACGGTGGCCGGGACGGACGGCCAGCGGCGCGCGGCGCAGGCGGCCGACGTCACTCATGTCCGCTGGACTTTTCCGCAACCCATTCCGGTGGGCGCGGAGGGCAAGCTGACCTTTCGGGGCACGGTGAAGTAGCAAGACGTATCGTTAATCCCGCGTTGGTGCCTGCGGGTGGGGAATGGCACCAAAAGTATAGTCAACTGACGGGAAGAACGAATGACACGTACAGCACAGCTTTTGGGCGCCGCCGGTTTATCGGCAATAATGGCGTTCGCGGCCGCGCCGGCTTACGCCGAAGGGACCAGCGCGGGCACGATCGTGACCAACACGGTGACCCTCAATTACAAGGTTCAGAATGTCGACCAGAATACGGTCACCGCGACCAACACCTTCACGGTCGACCGCAAGGTCAACCTGACGGTGACGGAAGTCGGTTCGGCCACGACCACGGTCACACCTGGCGAGACGGATGCCTATACGACCTTCACCGTCACCAACACCTCCAATGCCCCGCTCGATCTGCAGCTCGCGGCGACGCAGCTGTCGGGCGGGACGGCGGCGCATGGCGGGACCGACACTTACGACGTGTCGAACCTGCGCATCTTCGTCGACACCAACAATAACGGCACGCTCGACATCGGCACCGACCAGATCGTCAGCTATCTGGATGAAATCGCCGCCGACGCCAGCAGGCGCATCTTCGTGGTCGGCGACACGGCTCTTGGCCGCGTCAATGGCGATGTCGCGGGCGTCCGCCTCACCGCTACGGCCCACGAAGCGGGCGCGGCAAACAGCATGGGCGCAGCCGTCACGCAAACGGCGGGCGCGAACACCGGCGGCGTCGACACGGTCTTTGCCGATACCAATGCGGACGGCAACACTGCCGGCGACGGCGCGCATTATGCGGGCGACGATTTCACCGTCGGCGCAGCGGCGCTGACCGTCACCAAGACCAGCAAGGTCATCAGCGATCCGGTGAACAGCACCACGAACCCGAAGATGATACCGGGCGCCGTCGTCGAATATTGCATCATCGTTGCCAATGCCGCCGGCGGCACAACGGCCACCGATATCGTGATCACCGACATTCTGCCCGCGCAAACCGCCTACCTGCCGAGCTTCGGCGTGAAGGCCAACGGCACGGTCAGCAACGGCACCGATTGCAGCGCCGGGACGGAGGACGGGTCGTTCGACAACGGCACCGTCACCGCGACGATCGCCAGTGTGCCCGGGGACGATGCGCGCAACGTCCTCTTCCGCGTTACGGTAAATTAAGCGGAAGAAGCGGCCGGGGATGCCCTTGCACTTCCCTGGATCAGCTCTGGCCATGCGGCGATCGTCCCATCTTTTCGGGGCGATATTCGCCCTCCTAGTGCCTCTGGCAGCCATCGTGCCGGTTCATGCCGACACGTCGGGTAGCTATTCGCGCATCGTCACCAATGTCGCCGCCTTGGAGTGGGACACGGGACAGGGAGTCGCGCGTCAGCTGTCCAACCGGGTCGACCTCACCGTCATCGTCCCGGAGCCTCAGCATAATCTCAAGACCTATCGCCTCAGCGGCACCGGCAATGCGAATGAGAGGCCGTCGCTCCAGGGCGCGAGCTGCCAAGGCAGCGGCGGCGAAATTCCTTTCGCTTTCGAAGGCGTCCGCTCCGGCGTGCCGATCGATGCCGCGCCTGTCATGGAGACGTCAGCGATCCGGCCAGGCGAGCCCCTGATCCTTGGCGTCGAGCGGCCGGACGCCAATCAGGATCCCAATGCGATCGATCAGGTGATGATCACTATCGACATCGGCGGGGATCGCGAAGAGGTGACGCTCGTCGAAACCGCGAACAACAGCGCTATTTTCATGGGCGGCATCGCCACGCGGGCCACCCCGCCGGCCCCCGTCCATGGCGATTGCCGCCTCTCGCTCGATCCCGGCACTCAAACGCCGGTCGACGCCGCGACCGAGGCGGGCGAGCCGCCCTTTGCCGATACTCAGCTTAACGTGCTGATCGACCCTTATGGCATTGCCTTCGACAGCGGCGACGGCGCGGCGGTCGACGGCGTGACGATCTCGATCGTCGATGCCGACACCGGCGCGCCCGCCGACGTGTTCGGCGACGACGGCGTATCCCGCTATCCCTCGACCGTCGTGACCGGGCAGACCGTCACCGACTCCGGCGGACAGGTCTACCAGTTTCCCGAGGGCGAATATCGCTTCCCGCTGATGCGGCAGGGACGCTACCGCCTCGTCTTCACGCCCCCCTCTCCTTACACCGCGCCGTCCCAGCGCACGCCGGAGGACATGGCGCATCTCATCCGCCCCGATGGACAGCCGTTCGACATCGTCGGCGGCTCCTATGGCGGCATCATCATTCTCGACAATCCCGCACCCGTTCGAGTGGATATTCCGCTCGATCGGCCGGGGGCGCAGATGGCCCTTACCAAAGTCGCGTCGAAAGCCGTGGCGGAGGCGGGCGATCTCGTTCAGTATCAGGTCACGATCCGCAACCCGGATCAGACCCGTCGGACAGCCGAAATCACCGTAACCGATCTCATCCCACCTGAGATGCGGTTGCGGTTGAATACTTTGCGGCTGGACGGGCAAAAGGCCGATGCTGGCGTGTCTGCGGACGGCCGAACCCTTACCGTCAAGGTTCCGCCGATCCCGGGTGGCGCCTCCGCCCACATCACCTACGCCCTGGAAGTCCGGCCCGACGCGCGGCCGGGCCAGGCCGTGAACCGCGCCAGCGCCGTGGATGCGCTCGGCGCCGCCAGCAACGTGGCCGATGCAATTGTTCGCATCACGCGCGAGACGATCGCCGACCGGATGTCGATCATCGGCCGGGTGATCGACGCCGATTGCTCGGCCGATCCGGAAAAGGCACCCGGCATCCCCGGCGTCCGCGTCATGCTGGAAGACGGCAGCTATGCCGTGACCGACGAGGACGGCCGCTATCATTTCGAGGGCGTGGAACCCGGCCTGCACGTCGTCCAGATGGACGACCTCACCCTTCCCGCCGACCGCGCCGCGGTGGATTGCGCCGTGAACAGCCGTTCGGCGGGCCGCGCTTTCTCCCGTTTCGTGGAGGGCCAGGGCGGCAGCCTGAAGCGCGTCGACTTCCGCGCCATAAAGAGCGATGCGCGGGCAGCTGCGGCGAAGGCCGCACCGGCCCGTCCTGTTCCGCTGACCGACGCCGCTTATGCAGGCGCCGAGCGCGACTGGCTGACAGGGCAGAAGCCAGGCGTTGAATGGCTCTTCCCGGAGCCCGAGCACAATCCCCGCGCGCCCGTCGTCCGCGTGGCGATCAAGCACGGTGCGGGTCATACCGTCGCCCTCTTCAACAACGGCAAGCCGGTGGACAAGATCGCCTTCGACGGCACGCGCACCAGCGCCGATGGCAGCGTCGCCGTCAGCCTGTGGCGCGGCATTCCAATCGAGACCAAGGGCTTCACCACCACGCTGACCGCCGAAGTGCGCGATGCGGGCGGCACGCTGGTCGAAACGCTCGAACGCAAGGTGCATTTCGCGGCGAGCCCGATGAATGCGGAGCTCGTTCGCGAAAAGTCCGTGCTGGTCGCGGACGGCGTCACACGGCCGGTCATCGCCCTGCGCCTCACCGATCGTGACGGCCGCCCGGTCCATAACGGCTTGGTCGGCGATTTCGAGGTTCCGGCGCCTTATTATCCCGCCGTCGAGGCCGACGCCCAGCAGGCGCGCCAGCTCGCGGGCCTGGAACGCGGCCAGCCGGTGTGGCGCGTCGTCGGCGACGAAGGCATCGCCTATATCGAGTTGGAACCGACCACCGCGTCCGGCAGCTTCGGCCTCCGCCTCAACTTCCGCGACGACGACGCGGTTCGCGAACAGCGGCTGGAAATCTGGCTGTCACCCGGCGACCGTCCCTGGACCGTCGTCGGCCTCGCCGCCGGAACGGTCGGCTTCAATAAATTGCAGGGCCGCATGGAGGATCTAGGCGACGGCGAGGACAATGACGTCCTGACCGATGGCCGCCTGGCGCTCTACGCCAAGGGCAAGATCAGCGGCAAATGGTTGATGACGCTGGCCTATGACAGCGACAAGAAGGAAGACGAGACGCGTTTCGGCGGGATCATTGATCCCACGGCCTATTACACCGTCTACGCCGACCGTTCCGAGCGCCGCTACGACGCCGCGTCGGTCCGCAAACTCTATCTGAAGCTGGAGCGCCCGCAATTCTACGCCCTGTTCGGCGATTACGAGACCGGCATCGACGAGCCCGAACTCGCCCGCTACGTCCGTTCGCTGAACGGCGTGAAGACGGAATATCGCTCCGAAAGGGTCTCGGCGACCGCCTTCGCCGCCGACACGCCGACACGCCACCGCCGCGACGAAATCCAGGGCAACGGCCTGTCCGGTCCTTATGCGCTCGGCGCACGGGACATCCTGCCGAACAGCGAACGGATCATCCTGGAAGTGCGCGACCGGCTCCGCTCCGACCGCATCGTGTCGACCCGGCTCCTCACCCGCCATATCGATTACGACATCGATTATGCAGCGGGAACGCTCCGTTTCCGCGAGCCGATCCTCAGCCGCACGTCGGATCTCGACCCGCAATTCATCGTCGCCGATTACGAAGTGGACGGCGTTGCGAAGCGCGAGATCAATGCCGGCGGCCGCGTCAGCATCCGCACCGCCGACCAGAAATTGCAGGTCTCCGCGACCGCGATCCGCGACGAGGACGATCGAGCCGAAACCACCCTCGCGGGCGCCGACATCCGCTACCGTCCCAATTTGGCAACCGAAATCCGCGCCGAAGTCGCCGTGTCGGACACGAAAGGCAAGAACAATGCGGGCGATGGCGGCACCGCGACGGCCTGGCTGGTCGAGGCGGAACATCACGGCGCCAATATCGACCTTCTCGCTTATGCGCGCGAGCAGGAAGGCGGCTTTGGCGTGGGCCAGCTCAATGCTTCGGAAAACGGCACCCGCAAGATCGGCGCCGATGCGCGCATCAAGATCGCCGATGGCCTGTCGCTGACGGCGAGCGGCTGGCACGAGGATTACCTCAGCAGCAACGCGCGCCGCATCGCGGGCCGCGCCCTCCTCGAATATCGCCGCAACGACCTGGCGGGCCGCGCAGGCATCGTCTTCGCCGACGACCGCCTCGCCGATGGCCGCACCGCCACCTCGCAGCTGCTCCAGCTCGGCGCGACGAAACGGTTCCTCGACAACAAGCTCGAACTCGACGCCCAGACCGAGCTGCCGATCGGCGGCAAGAATGACAGCATCGACTTCCCCGCTCAGCACCGTTTCGGCGCCCGCTACGCGCTGTCGCCGGCGGTCCAGCTGGTCGGCGCTTACGAAATCGCCGACGGCGAGACGATCGACGCCCGCACCTTCCGCGCCGGTTTCGACGTGAAGCCATGGGCGGGCGCCCGCTTCGCCGTCACCGGCAATTTCCAGGACATCGCCGAATATGGCGCGCGCAGCTTCGCCGCCTACGGCCTCTCGCAATCCTTCGTGCTCGACAAGCATTGGTCGGTCGACTTCTCGGTCGACGGCAACCGGACGCTCACTGGCATCGACCCGTCCGACGTGCTGAACCCGCGGCAACCGGTGGCGAGCGGCGGCTTCATCGGATCGGGTGGCCTCACCGAGGACTTCACCGCTCTCACCGCGGGCGCGACCTACCGTGCCGCCCTGTGGAGCATCACCGGCCGCGCCGAATATCGCGACGGCGAGGACGAAAACCGCTACGGCTTCACCGCCGCCGCCCTCCGCCAGATCGGCGAAGGGCGGGCGGTCGGCGCGGCCTTCAACTGGTTCACCGCGAAGGTCGACGGCGGCGCGGAAACCAGCACCGCCAACCTGCAAATGTCCTGGGCGCATCGCCCGGCGGACAGCGAATGGTCGTTCCTCGACAAGCTCGAATTGCGCGACGACAAGGTGACGGGCACCGTGGCGGGCATTCCGGGGCCCCTCGGCGGCGGCCTGGCGGTGACGGGCGACGCCCGTTCGCAGCGCGTCATCAACCATCTCTCGCTCAACTGGTCGCCGAACGGCCAGTATGACGGCTCGTGGCTCAATCGCACCGAAGTCTCCCTCTATTGGGGCTCGCGTTACGTCTCCGACAGCTTTGGCGAAGATGATATCGGCGGCTGGAGCAACGTGCTGGGCGGCGACATCCGCTACGATCTTACCGGAAGGGTGGATCTCGGCCTTTCCGCCAGCATCCGCCAGGGCCTAAGCGGCGATTCCTACAGCTATGCCCTGGGCCCCAATATCGGCCTCAGCCCGTTCGAAAACGGCTGGCTGTCGGTCGGCTGGAACGTCATCGGCTTCTGGGACCGCGATTTCAGCGACGAACGCTATACCCGCGCCGGACCCTATGTGACGATGCGCTTGAAATTCGACCAGCAGACGCTGCAAGGCCTGGGGCTCGGCCAATGATCCGGCATGAAACCAAAGGGCAATCCCCGCCGCCGTTAAGCGATCTTCCACGCTCGCGGATTAACGCCATGGCCATGGCGGAAAAAAGGGCTGGGGATGAAACGGATGGGCGGGGCCGGCACGCCTCATGCCCATGGCCGGTCTGGATAAGGCGGGCGGTTGCCTCCCTCGCGCTCGCCTGCCTCACCCTTCAGCCCGCCCTTGCGAATTGGTGCGCCATTCCGGGCCGGGAAGGCTCGGCCGCGCTCACCGGCGTCGTCAACACCTATTTCGCGGGCGCCACTTCGGTTTCGGCCGGCGCAACATCCATTCAGCTGAGCTACGCGCGCGGCGCGCCGCAGGATATTCAGCCCGGCGACTTGCTGCTCGTCATCCAGATGCAGGATGCATTGTTCTCGCCCAGCAACGACGACAGCTATGGCGACGGCACGCCTGGCGGCTATGGCAATGGCTATACCGATATCCGGCAGGCGGGCCGCTACGAATTCGTCCGCGCGACGAGCGCCATGGGCCAATTCGGCGGCACGGTGACGATTCAGGGCGCCACCGGCGACGGCCTCGTCAACAGCTACTTCACCGCCCCTTACAGCGATACCGATTACCGCCGGAGCTTCCAGGTCGTGCGCGTGCCCCAATATGACGAAGCGACGATCAGCGGAACCGTGACGGCGTCCCCATGGGATGGCGACGCGGGCGGCATCGTCGTGCTGGACGTCGCGCGGCGGCTCACCTTTTCGGGCGGCGGCATCAGCGTCGCCGGGCAGGGCTTCCGGGGCGGCGCGGGCCGGAATCTCGGCAGCGGCAACGGAACGGCGACCGATTATGCCACTCCGACCTGGAACGGCGCCAATGGCCAGAAAGGCGAAGGCATAGCGGGCGCCCCGTGGTTCGTGTTCATGAATGGCGGGATCGCCGAAACCCGGGCGGAAGCCTATCCGGGCGGCGGATCGGCGCGCGGCGCACCGGGCAATGCGGGCGGCGGCGGCACGGACGGCCACCCCGGCATCAACATCGAAAATAGCGGCGGCGGCGGCGGCGGCAATGGCGGCCAAGGCGGCTTGGGCGGCCATGCCTGGTGCAGTGCGCTCCCCCAAAGCTGCAATTTCGATATCGAAAACCCCGTTGAATCGGGCGGCCAGCCCGGAGCGGATATCCCCGAGGCGGGCGCGGAGCGGCTCGTCATGGGCGGCGGCGGCGGCGCGGGCGTCAACAATGACGCCTCCGGGACGCCGCCTAACGGGCTTTCCTCCAGCGGCGCTGCGGGCGGCGGCATCATCTTCATCCGCGCCGGTGAGATCGCCGGAACCGGATCCCTGAACGCCAACGGCGCGGATGCCGGTTCGACCGCGGAAACCGACGCCGCAGGCGGCGGCGGGGCGGGCGGATCGGTGCTGATCGCCACAGTTCGCGCGCCGATGGATGCATCCCTGTCCGTGAGCGCCAGGGGCGGAAACGGCGGTTCCGCAGGCGACGGTGTCGTCCGGATGGGCCCCAATGGCTTTCCGGAGCATTTGGCCTATGGGCCCGGCGGCGGCGGCGGCGGCGGCTTCGTGGCGAGTTCCGTCCCTCTGTCGGCCGACCTCTCCGGCGGCAGCGCGGGCACGACTTACGGCTCGCCTGCCCGTTTCGGTCCCACATACGGCGCGACGAATGGCGATACCGGCCGGGCGATCACGATCGCCGGGGCCGAGATTACGGGCCTTTCAAGCGGCGGGGAATGCACGCCGACCATCGCGAAGAGCTTCACCCCCTCGGAAACCGCGCCGGGAATGACCGTCCGGATGCGGATCGACGTCTTCAACAACAATCCGACCCTTCCGCTTGGCGACGTCGCTTTTAACGATGCTTATCCCGACGATCTCCTCAATGCCGCCGATCCAGCGGCCGCGAACAGCTGTCCGATAGGCACGCTGGCCGCACAGGCTGGCGCGGCGGCTTTCGGGGTGAGCAATGCGAGCGTACCAGCGGGCGCAAGCTGCAGCTATTCCGTCAATGTCGTGCCGCAAACCGATGGTCCCAAGGAAAATATAGTCGAAGCCGGCGCCCTCACCGGTAGCTTCGCCCCTCCCGAAACGGTCTCGAACCTCGATCCGGCATCGGCGACGCTTCAGGTCTTTCCGCCGCTCGCCATGATGAAAACCAGCCAGGTTGCGCGCGATCCGGTCAACGGAGCGACGGACCCGAAGGCGATACCGGGGGCGCTGATGGTCTACACCGTCAACGTGGTGAATTTCGGCGGAACGGTCAGCCAGGACAGCATCATCGTCGTCGACCAGACGCCGCAGGGCTTGCGCCTGCATCTCGGCGACTTGCCGGACAGCACGACGCCCTTCCGGCTGGTCGAAGGCTCGACCCCCTCCACCCTGGTTCTGTCTTATGCTGGCCTCGACAGCACCGGCGACGATGTCGCCTTTTCCAACGACGGCGGCGCGACATGGACCTATGTGCCCGCTCCCGGGGCCGACGGCACCGATCCCGCAGTCACACACATCCGATTGACGCCAAGGGGGAATATGGCCCCGAATTCGACCTTCGCGGTCGAATTCGGCTACATCCTGCAATAAGGAATGGTGCCCCTGGCCCGAGTCGAACGGGCACTCCTTGCGGAACTCGATTTTGAGTCGAGCGCGTCTACCAATTCCGCCACAGGGGCAACGCTGTGCCGTGCCTAGCCGCGAACCTGTTCCGCCGCAAGCGCGGAACGGAGCATTTCTCCGTCCGTTGCCTCTCCACAACGACAGCGGAGACGAGCATGGCCGGCGAAGCACCCGAACCGCGCAAGGGCATGCCCGGCGTCCAATTGGATGAAGCCGCCTTCAAGGCGCGTTTCCGCTCTCAATATGTCGATCCGGCCTTCGACGGGATCCAGGATGCTCTCGACGCGGTGACCGAAGCGGCGTGGCAAGGCTATTCCCATCATCGCAAGTCCCCACATACCGCCAAAGCGGGTCAGGGCCGCCCCGATCCGGATTATGATCTCGCGACCGATTGGATCGCTGCCGAAGCCGCCATCGTGCGGGCCCAGCGCGAATATGAAGACCCGAACGAGCCGCCCTGCATCCTTATCGTCAACGGCTCATCCCGCTCCGAACATACCTGCCCGGGCGAAATGTCGAAAAGCTGGCGGCTGCTGGAGATTGCGTCCGAAATTTGCGGCGTCGACGGCGTGAAGGTCGAAACGCTGAACCTCTCCCGCCTCGCTTCGGAATATGGCCGCCGCATTCACCCTTGCAAGGCCTGCTTCTCGACCGCCGCCGCGCTCTGCCATTGGCCCTGTTCCTGCTATCCCAATTATGCGCTCGGCCAGACGCAGGACATGATGAACGACATCTACCCGCTCTGGGTGCGTGCGCACGGCATCATGCTGATCACGCCGGTCAACTGGTATCACACCTCATCGCCGATGAAGCTGATGATCGACCGCCTCGTTTGCGCCGATGGCGGCAATCCCGATCCCTCTTCCACCCATGGCAAGGACGCGAAGAAGGCGAAGGAACTGGAGCTTGCGGGCTGGCCCTATCCCCGCCATCTGGAAGGCCGCCTCTTCTCGGTCGTCGTTCATGGCGACGTCGAAGGGGCCGAAAATGTCCGCCGCAGCCTCGCCGACTGGTTGCGCTTCATGCATCTCGTTCCCGCCGGAGTGCCAGCGGAGCTCGACCGCTATATCGGCTATTGGGAGCCCTACGCGACCAGCCACGAGGCGCTCGACAAGGATCAGGCGATCCAGGAGGAGGTGCGAAATGCCGCTCGCACCCTTCTCGACGCGGTGCAGGCCCGCCGATCAGGCCACCTGGTCACCGCCGGCGGCAGCCTGCCGCAACCGCGCGACAAATGAGATGCGGGCCGCCCGACTGGATCGAACGGCCCGCATTGACGAATTGAATGGCGATCAGGTCAGTATTCGCCGGCCTTGGGGTCGGGGCCGTAACGGTTCGGGCCCGGCGTCCCGGAGAGGCACATCATCACGATCAGGACGATTGCGCCGAGGTACGGGATCAGGCCAAGGAGAAGGAACCAGCCCGATTTATCCTGATCGTGCAGACGGCGCACCCCAACTGCGATGGATGGGATCAGGAAGACCAGGCCCAGGATCGCGAGCAACAACAGCGAACCGCCAAGCGCTGCCATGATCCCGCCGTCGCCGTCGCTCATGGCGGCGCCGCCCATGACGAGGCTGAGGACCAGGCCTGCCGCGATGTTCACCAGGAACAGGAACAATGTGAACATCCAATATTCCTTGCGGCGCGAACGTCCCGAAAATTCGGCATAGCGCTTCAGCGGCAACAGCATCCATTCCATCGAGAACTCCCCCTTAGGCTTCATGGCGCGTCCCGCGCCTTCCTGTTTCATTTCGCAGATCGGCATCGAACGCAAATCTTTTCAGTTGCGCGGCACCGCGCGGCGATAGCTCAGGGCTTCGGCGACATGAATCCGCCCCACTTCCTCCGCTCCCGCAAGGTCGGCGATGGTGCGGGCGACGCGCAGCACGCGATGATAGCCCCGCGCGGACAGGCGCATCGCCTCCGCCGCTTGCGCCAGCAGCTTGCGGCCTGGTTCATCCGGGGTCGCGGCCGCGTCGAGCAGGGCGCCATCGGCTTCGGCATTGGTTCGGATCCCCTGGCCCTCATAACGGGCGGTCTGGATGTCGCGCGCCGCGGCCACGCGGGCGGCGACCTCGGCCGAACCTTCGGCCGGCGGCGGCAGGACGAGGTCGGCGGCGGTCACCGCTTGCACCTCGACATGGAGATCGATGCGGTCGAGCAGCGGCCCCGACACCTTCGCCTGATAGTCGAGCGCGCATTTAGGCGCGCGGGAACAAGCGAGCGCGGGATCGCCAAGATGTCCGCAGCGGCAGGGGTTCATCGCCGCGACAAGCTGGACGCGCGCCGGGAAGGTGACATGGGCGTTGGCGCGCGCCACGCTGACCGTTCCCGTTTCAAGCGGCTGGCGCAGCGAATCGAGCACAGCGCGCTGGAATTCCGGCAGTTCGTCAAGGAACAGGACGCCGAGATGCGCGAGGCTCACCTCGCCGGGCTTCACTTTCAATCCGCCGCCGACGAGGGCCGCCATGGAGGCGCTGTGATGCGGCGCGCGGAAAGGGCGGCTGCGCGTCAATCGCCCGTCGACGAGCGCGCCGGCGACACTGGCGACCATGGAAACTTCCAGGGCTTCGGATGGCGTGAGGTCGGGAAGGATGCCCGGAAGGCAGGCGGCGAGCAGCGACTTTCCGGCGCCCGGCGGCCCGCTCATCAGCAGATTATGCCCGCCCGCCGCCGCGATCTCCAGAGCGCGCTTGGCGGTTTCCTGTCCCTTCACTTGCGCCAGATCGGGGCCGCCGCCCTGCCCTTCCATTTCGCCCGCCACGGGGGACGACAGGATTGATCGTCCGCTGAAATGATTGAGCAGGGAAAGCAGATCGGCGGGAGCGATGACTTCGATATCCCCCGCCCACGCCGCTTCCGGCCCTTGCGCCGCCGGACAAATGAGCCCGAGGCCCCGGCTGGATGCGTGCAATGCGGCGAGCAGGACGCCCGGGGACGGCGTCAGCCGCCCGTCGAGGCCGAGTTCGCCCACCACCGCATAATTGGCGAGCGTCTCCGCATCGATCGCGCCCATCGCGGCGAGGAGGCCGAGCGCGATCGGCAGGTCGTAATGCGATCCTTCCTTGGGCAGGTCGGCGGGCGAAAGGTTGACGGTAATCCGCTTGGGCGGCAGCGACAGGCCGATCGCGGCCATGGCGGCACGCACGCGCTCGCGGCTTTCGGCAACCGCCTTGTCGGGCAGCCCGACTACGACGAAAGCGGGAAGCCCTGCCGCGACCTGCACCTGAACTTCGACCGCGCGCGCCTCCAATCCGAGATATGCGACGGTGGCGACGTGCGCGACCATGAACCCCCCTCTCCGTTTCGGCGCCATTCTGGAGAGAGCATGGAGCGAAGTCGAGCCGTTTCCGCGACCATCCGTCTTGCAACCCTAACACAGCGCTCCCAGATCATTGTCCATGGACTTGCGCGGCAAATGGCTGGCCTTAGGGCGGATACCAGCGGTGAGAACGGGCTTATTCGCGCTCGGGCTCGTCATTATGGCCGCCTCCCCCCTCGTCGGCGTGTTGCCCGGCCCAGGCGGCATCATCGTGTTCGCGGCCGGACTCGCCCTGACGCTCAAATATAGTGAATGGGCGAAGCGCCAATATGTCCGGTTCAAACGGGCACATCCCAATAAGGGCCGCTGGGCGGATTGGGGCCTCCGCCGCTCCAGCGCGCGCCGCCGCGAGGCGCTCCGGAAACATCGTGAGGCCAATTCTGCTCAGGGCGATTGACTTGCAGGCGGGCTTTGCCTATCGGGCACCGCAACAAGGCCGCCCTGCGCGGCCCTTTTTCATTAGATTATTTTCGAGGATGAGCGATGAAGCGCACCTTCCAGCCGAGCAAATTGGTCCGCAAGCGGCGTCACGGCTTCCGCGCCCGCAAGGCGACTGTCGGCGGCCGCAAGGTTCTGGCCGCCCGCCGCGCCCGCGGCCGCAAGACGCTGTCGGCCTGAGCCTAGGCACGCTGACGGCGCTCTCGCGCCGTTCCGATTTCCTTGCCGCCAATCGGGGCCTGCGTGCCCCCATGCCAGGATTCGTTCTGCTCGTCCGGCCAAGAGATGATGGCGACCCCGCCATGCGCCTTGGAATCACCGTCACCAAGAAGATCGGCAACGCCGTCGTCCGCAATCGGATGAAGCGGCGCTTTCGCGCGCTTGCCCGGGAAATCATTCCCAATGAGGGATTCGCGGGCGCCGATCATGTCCTGATCGGCCGCGCGGGCGGGATCGAGCGGGATTTCGGGGCGCTTAAAAGCGAACTCGTCAAAGCGCTTCTCAAATTGAAGAGAGCGGAAGGATGATCGCCCGCCTCTTCATCCTCATGGCGAAGGGCTGGCAAAAGGGCCCGTCCCTTATCCTGCCGCCCACCTGCCGCTATTCCCCAAGCTGCTCGGCCTATGCAATCACCGCCTTTGAGCGCTATGGGGCGCTCAAGGGCGGCTGGCTGGCCGTCAAGCGCATATCCCGCTGCCATCCCTGGGGGGGCTCGGGCCACGATCCGGTACCGACGAAGGACTTTAAGTGAACGAGCAACGCAACCTGATTTTCGCCGTCATCCTGTCGGCCCTGATCCTGTTCGGCTGGAGCTTCGTCGCCGAGCATTATTTTCCGACCGCCAACGAACCGTCGACGAAGGCCGCGGACGGGAAACAGGCCCCCGCCAAGACCGCCGCGCCTACTGCCGGTGGCGCCGCCGCGATCCGCAACCGGGATGTCGTGATCCGCGAAACCCCGCGCATCCGCATCGAAACGCCGCGCCTCCAAGGCTCGATCAACTTGAAGGGCGCGCGGATCGACGATCTGGTTCTCGTCACGCACGGCGAACGGCTCGCGTCCGATTCGGCGCCGATCCGGATCCTGTCGCCCGCCGGAACGCCCGACGCGAATTTCGCGAGCTTCGGCTGGACCGGCGAAGGCCTTGCCCTCCCCGGCCCCGACACCCTTTGGACGGCGAGCGCCGACCGCCTCGCGCCCGGCGCGCCTGTCACGCTCAGCTGGTCAAACACGCAGGGCCAGACCTTCCAAATCCGCCTGTCTGTCGACGATGGCTATCTGTTCGACGTGCAGCAGAATGTCGCCAACCGGAGCGGCGGCGCTGTCGCGGTGAAGCCCTACGGCCTCATCAGCCGCGTCGGGGAATCGAAGGATGCGGACAGCTGGACCATCCACACCGGCCCGATCGGCGTGTTCGGCGGCAAGGCCAATTACGACGTCGACTTCAGCACCCTGCGCGAGGAAGGCGATCAGCGCTTCACCTCGAACGGCGGCTGGCTCGGCTTCACCGACAAATATTGGCTGACCGCGCTCGTGCCGCCGCAGGATGCGGGCGTGGAGGCAGCGTTCCGTGCGGGCAGCAACAATAGCTACCAGGCGGATATCGCCACCGCTCCCGGCATCGTCGCGCCCGGAAAGGCCGTATCCTACGAAAGCCGTCTATTCGCGGGCGCCAAGGAAGTCGCCCTTCTCGACCGTTACGAAAAAGATCTCGGCATCCGTCACTTCGACAAGGCGATCGACTGGGGCTGGTTCTACTGGTTCGAGCGGCCGATCTATTCGGTGCTCCACTGGCTGTTTCGGATGATCGGCAATTTCGGCGTGGCGATCATGGGCCTGACCTTGCTCGTCCGCCTCATCATGTTCCCGATCGCGCAGAAGCAATTCGCCTCCATGGCCGCGATGCGCGTCGTCCAGCCGAAGATGAAGGCGATCCAGGAGCGTTACAAGGACGACAAGCAGAAGCAGCAGCAGGAAATCCTGAAGCTCTATCAGGCGGAAAAGGTGAACCCGATGGCGGGCTGCCTGCCGATCCTGATCCAGATCCCGATCTTCTACGCCCTCTACAAGGTGCTGCTGCTGTCGGTCGAAATGCGCCACCAGCCCTTCGCGCTGTGGATCAAGGATCTGTCCGCGCCCGACCCCCTGACCCCGGTCAACCTATTCGGGCTGCTCCCCTTCACGCCGCCCGCCGTCATAGCCATCGGCATCCTGCCGATCCTGGTCGGCTTCACCAGCTGGCTGCAGTTCAAACTCAATCCGGCGCCCAGCGATCCGGTGCAGAAACAGGTCTTCTCCATCATGCCCTGGGCCTTCGTGTTCATCATGGCGCCGTTCGCGGCGGGCCTGCAGCTTTACTGGGTGACGAACAACGTCCTCACCATCTTGCAGCAAAAGTGGCTCTACAGCCGCCATCCCGGCATGAAAGCCGCGGCGGACGCGCAGTGATGCTTATTGCCCCTTCCCGTCATTTTGCCCCCTCCCGTCATTCCAGCGAAAGCTGGAATCTAAACAATGCTGGAGACTGGCGTGCTGCGGACAAGATCGTCTGGATTCCAGCTTTCGCTGGAATGACGGTGAAGAGGTGAGCGAGGAACAGGCCCCCGATCCCGACGAAACCGCCCGGAAGCTCTTTTCCGGGCCGATCTCCTTCCTGAAATCGGCGCCGGGTCTGCAATTCCTGCCCGACGCCGACGTGCTGGAAGTGGCCTTCGCGGGCCGCTCCAACGTCGGCAAGTCCTCGCTCATCAACAAGCTCACCAATCGCAACGGCCTCGCCCGCACCTCCAATACACCGGGCCGGACGCAGGAACTCAATTTCTTCGATGTGGGCGAGCCGTTGCGCTTTCGCCTCGTCGACATGCCCGGCTACGGCTTCGCCAAGGCGCCCAAGGACATCGTCCGCAAGTGGCGCTATCTGGTCAACGACTATCTGCGCGGCCGCCCTGTCCTGAAGCGCGCCCTGGTGCTGATCGACGCGCGTCACGGCATCAAGGATATCGACCGCGAAATCATGAAGATGCTGGACGAAGCTGCGGTCAGCTATCACCTTGTCCTCACCAAGGCGGACAAGATCAAGGCGTCCGAACTCGCCGCCGTCACCGCCGCGACCGAGGAGGAAGCGCGCAAGCGTCCCGCCGCTCATCCGGACATTATTCCCACGTCCAGCGAAACCGGATTGGGCATCGACCAGTTACGGAAAGCAGTGATCGACGCCATCGGCTGAACCGCGCGAAGGAGGAAGAAGATTGCTCAAGCTCATCATCGGCAACAAGGCCTATTCCTCCTGGTCCCTGCGCGGCTGGCTGGCCGTCAAGCAATCCGGCCTGCCATTCGAGGAAATCACCGTCCCCATGTTCGACGACGAATGGGACAAGAGGACGAAAGGCAACGAATTCGCCCCCTCGGGCGGCAAGGTGCCGATCCTGTGGGACGACAAGGCCGTAATCTGGGATTCGCTCGCCATCATCGAATGGCTGGCGGACAAGACCGGCAAGGATCGTTATTGGCCGGCCGACGACGCCGCGCGCGGCATGGCGCGCTCCATGGCGGCGGAAATGCATTCGAGCTACCAGCATCTCCGCAACGAATGCAGCATGAACGTCCGCAAGCAATTTCCCGCCAAGCAACTATCCGAACCGGTGCGTCAGGAAGTGACACGCATCCTCCAGCTCTGGGCCCAGGCCCGCGCCCGCTGGGGCACGGGAGGCCCCTACCTGTTCGGCGATTTCGGCGCGGTCGACATCATGTTCGCGCCGGTCGTCACCCGCTTCGTCACCTATTCGATCCAGGTGCCGCCCTTCGCCGCCAATTATATGGAAACGATCCTCAGCCACCCCTGGATGCAGGAATGGATTTCAGCGGCGCAGGAAGAACCCTGGGTGATCGAACATTACGAGCAGACGGTTTGAGATAGCCTCATCAGTGCTCCGGCGAAGGCCGGAGCCCAGTGGCGCCATCCGTGCGGCTGGACCCCGGCCTTCGCCGGGGAACGGGATCAATAAGGCTCGCCGTCCTTGTGCCGATATATGCCGGCCGCCGAATCCCATAAGAGATCGATATCGGGATAATGGCATTGGCCGCTGTCGGGACTCCCCGCCACGACGAAGGTGCAGTCCGCCTCCGTCCGGTTGACGAGATGATGGCCGTTCGGCGCCCCTTTTGGAAAAGCGGCGCAGTCGCCGGGCCGCAGCACCGTCTCGCTCCCCTCCTCCACCAGCACCGCCTCGCCGTCGAGCATGACCAGGAATTCGTCCACCGTGTCATGCCAATGCCGCTGGCTGGAAATGCCGCCGGGCTTCAACGTGACGTGGCTGACGCCGAAATCGCTGAGCCCGCCTGCCGGCGCGAGCCGCCGGAACCATCGCCCGCCCATGTCCGCCGCAAAGGGCATGGGATAGCCGGTGCGATTGGTCGCTTCGATGGCGTCGAGGTCGATCTTCGGCATGTCAGTCTCCGCTGGGCTTGAGGCGTAACGATTGCTAGGCATAAACCCCTATGTGCTCTTGCGGAAGCAGGAGCCCAGCGGCGCGGAACGGCGAAACTGGGCTCCTGCTTCCGCAGGAGCATTCTTGAGAGAGCTTCGAATGACCGCAATCGATCCCGTCGACCTGACCCGCCGCCTGATCGCGTGCCCCAGCGTGACGCCGCTGGAGGCGGGCGTGCTGAATGTGCTGGAGGCGGAACTCCGCACCATCGGCTTCGAAGTCCATCGCTTCACCGCGGGCGAGGCGCCCGACGGCCCGGTCGAAAACCTCTTCGCCACGCGCGGATCAGGCGCCCCGCATTTCGCCTTCGCGGGCCATGTCGATGTCGTTCCAGCCGGTGCGGGCTGGTCCTCCAACCCGTTCGAGCCGGAAATCAGGGGCGACCTCCTCTACGGACGCGGCGCGGTGGACATGAAGGGCGCCATCGCCGCTTTCCTGGCCGCATGCGAGCGGACGGCGGAGCATAAGGGCACATTGAGCCTCATCATCACCGGCGACGAAGAAGGCCCTGCCGTCCATGGCACCGTCGCGCTCATGGACTGGATGGCGGCGCGCGGCATCCGCCCGGACATGATCCTCGTCGGCGAACCCACCTCCGAACACCGCCTCGGCGACACGGTGAAGATCGGGCGGCGCGGGTCGGTCAACATCTGGATCGACCTCCCCGGCACGCAGGGCCATGTCGCCTATCCCCACCTCGCCGACAATCCGATCACGAAGCTTGGGGCACTGATCCAGGCGCTGAAGGCCATGCCGCTCGACGAGGGCAACGACTGGTTTCAGCCCTCCAATCTCGAAGTGACCGAAGTGTCCGGCGGCTCGTCGGCCTGCAACGTCATTCCCGGCGTCGCCCATGCCCGGCTCAACATCCGCTTCAACGACATGCAGAAAGGCGCCGGCCTGGTCGCCCGCGTGCGCGCGATCGCGGAAGACATCGCGCCCGGCGCCAAGGTCGAGGCGAAGATTTCGGGCGAGGCCTTCCTGACCGCTCCCGGCGCGCTCTCCGGCATCGTGACCGATGCGATCCGTTCTGAAACCGGCCTCGACGCAACCTTGTCCACCAGCGGCGGCACGTCCGACGCGCGCTTCCTTTCGAAACTCTGCCCGGTCGTCGAATTCGGCCTGCCCAACGCGACGATGCACAAATTGGACGAGGCGGTGGCGGTGGAAGACCTCGCTATCCTCGCCGCCATTTACGAACGGATCATCCGCGCCGCGCTCGGCTGACCGCGCCCGAAAGTGTGGACAAAGCCGCCCGCATCCGCATATCGGGCGCTGACAAGGAGATTTCCCGCATGAGCTGGCTCACTCGCGTCCGCCAATCCATACCCTTCCTGCCCAAGCGCGAGACGCCGGACAATCTCTGGCACAAATGCCGCGAATGCGGGACGATGGTGTTCACCAAGGAGTATGAGGAGAATCTCTCCGTCTGCCCGAAATGCGATCATCACGGCCGCATCGGGCCGCGCGCCCGCTTCGAACAGATCTTCGATCCCGGATACACGATCCTTCCCCAGCCGCAGGTGCGCGAAGATCCGCTGAAATTCCGCGACAGCAAGAAATATACGGACCGCATCAAGGCCGCCCGCCAGAGCACGGGCGAGCAGGACGCGCTGATCAACGCGCGCGGCACGATCGAGGGCGAACAGGCCGTGATCGGCGTCCAGGACTTCGCCTTCATGGGCGGATCGATGGGCATGGGCGTCGGCGCCGCCTTCGTCGCGGGCGCCCGCGCGGCGATCGAGGCGCGCTGCCCCTATATCATCTTCACCGCGGCCGGCGGCGCGCGCATGCAGGAGGGCATTCTCTCCCTCATGCAGATGCCCAAGACCACCGTCGCCATCGCCGAGCTCAAGGAAGCGGGCCTCCCCTATATCGTCGTCCTGACCGACCCGACGACCGGCGGCGTCACCGCCTCCTACGCCATGCTCGGCGACGTCCAGCTTTCGGAACCCGGCGCCCTGATCGGCTTCGCGGGCCAGCGCGTCATCGAATCGACGATCCGCGAAAAGCTCCCCGAAGGCTTCCAGCGCGCCGAATATCTCCTCGATCACGGCATGGTCGACATGGTCGTGCACCGCAAGGATCTGCGCGAACGTCTGGCGAAGCTGGTGTCCTACCTGGCGCCGGAGCGGAAGGCGGCATAACGCACCATGCCGTCATTAAAGGCAGTTTGGGCTCCTGCGAAAGCAGGAGCCCAGATTGAAGGTCCGGCGCCGCTAGGCTCCTGCTTTCGCAGGAGCACATCCGTGCATTTTCCTATTCCATTCTTCTAATGCCCGATTTCGCCACCTCCGACGATCCCCGCGTTCAGGCGCAGCTCGATCGCCTCGCCCTCCTCTCCCCCGGCGCGGACGTGCTGGGCCTCGAGCGTATCTCCGCCCTCCTCGCCCGCCTCGACAATCCCGAGCGCAGCCTCCCCCCCGTCTTCCACGTCGCGGGCACCAACGGCAAAGGCTCGACCTGCGCCTTCCTCCGCGCCGCGATGGAAGCGTCGGGGCTGAAAGTCCACGTCTTCACCAGTCCCCACCTTGTCCGCTTCAACGAACGCATCCGCCTCGCCGGGACATTGATCGAAGATGCGCACCTCGCCGGCCTGCTCGACGAAGTCCTCGCCGTCGCGAGCGGCATTTCTCCCAGTTTCTTCGAAGTAACGACCGCCGCGGCCTTCCTCGCCTTCGCGCGGACGCCCGCGGACGCCTGCATCGTGGAAGTCGGCCTTGGCGGCCGCCTCGACGCCACCAATGTCCTCCCCTCCCCCGCCGTCTGCGGCATCGCCCAGCTCGGGCTCGACCACCAGGCCTTCCTCGGCGACCGCATCGAACAAGTAGCGGCTGAAAAGGCAGGCATCGCCAAAGCGGGTGTGCCGCTGGTCACTCAACCCTACCCACCCAATGTCGCCGAACCCATCCGCCAGGCGGCCGCCCGGGCCGATGCTCTCTGGCTCCCCCGTGGCGAAACCTGGGATGCGGAAGTCCGTGGCGGCCACCTCTTTTATCGTGACGAAGGCGGCGAGTTCGGCCTTCCGCTCCCCCGCCTTGCAGGGGCGCATCAGGCGATGAACGCCGCCCTCGCCGTCGCGATGATCCGGCATCAGGATCGTGTCGCTGTACCGTTCCAAGCCCTCGAAGCGGCCATGCACGGGGCGCAATGGCCCGCCCGTCTCCAGCGCCTTGGCCCCGGCCCGCTGCACGATCTCCTGCCAATCGGGACCGAGCTCTGGCTCGACGGCGGCCACAATCCCGCCGCCGCGCGGGCCATCGCCGATCATTTCGCGAGCCGCCCGCTCCACATCGTCCTCGGCCTTCTCGCCAACAAGGACGCGTCAGGCGTGCTGACGGCGTTCCAAGGGAAGGAAGCGATCTTTTATACGGTGCCCGTGCCGGGACACGAGCATCATGCTCCGGAAACGCTCGCCGGGCTGGCTGCCCAAGCAGGCTTCAGGGCGGAACCTGCAAAGGACGTTGCCGAGGCCCTTGGCCGCATCGCAGCCGAGGGGGACACTGACCCAGTCCTCATCATGGGCTCGCTCTATCTCGCGGGCACCGTGCTGAAGGCGAACAGTGAGGCGCCCGTTTAAGCCGCTGTATCGCCTTCCTGTACCCGCGCCGCATCGCTTGCGGGAACGAGCCCCGGCGCCGCTACCTCCTGCCGCCGCTGGTGCGCTGAACGAATCCATTCGAGAATGCAGAAGACCACCGCGATACCACCGAGCGCGGCAGTGAGATAGAAGACGGCGACATAACCCTGGGTCTCGATCATCTCGCCCAGCGCGCCCCGGCCCAACGATCCGACCAGCAGGGTTAGCGAGGACAGCAACGCATATTGGACCGCGCTATAGCTCTTGCTCGCTATGGACGAGAGGTAGGCGACATAGGCCGCGCCCGCGAGCCCGCCCGCGATATTCTCGCCCGAAATGGCGATCATCAGCCGCACCATACGCGGATCGATGCCGAGACTGTTAAGGCCAAAGGTGTTGGCGAAGGCATCGATGAAGGGCGCTCCGGCCGCGAGGTCCGCGTAAAGCAAATTCGTGGCGGCGGCGACGATGGCGCCGAGGATGAGGGTCGGCATCCGCCCGAGCGTCACGAACAGCACGCCGCCGATCGCAATGCCCGCGATCGTCATGAAGACGCCGAATATCTTGGAGGC
Organism: Sphingosinicella flava; assembly: GCF_016025255.1. Classification (NCBI taxonomy): domain Bacteria; kingdom Pseudomonadati; phylum Pseudomonadota; class Alphaproteobacteria; order Sphingomonadales; family Sphingomicrobiaceae; genus Allosphingosinicella; species Allosphingosinicella flava. The sequence continues at coordinate 463,936 of NZ_CP065592.1, read as the reverse complement.
GAACGCCACCTCGTCCGCACTATACTGAAGCTCCGTCAGGTAGAATGGGAAGGCGAATGGCCCCCAGATGCTGTCGGTCAGGCGATAGGTGAGCACAATGCCAAGCGCGATGACCACGCCCCAGCGCAGCCGCCCGATCAGGTCGGCCAACGGCAGCAGCAGCGCGCCATAAGCATGATCGGCTCCCCGCGCGGCGGCGCTATCCGCAGGACGCGCCTCGGTCAGAACGTGCCGTCCCTTTTTCTGCAGCCAATTGAAGAGAGTGGCGACAAGGGCCGGAAGCAGCACGGTAGCGGCGATGATCCACGGCCCTGTCTCGGCGGTGAAGTCGCTTGCCTTGGGTGGGTTGGGGTCGTTCGGAATCGGGTTCAGCATCCGCACCATGAAGAAGGCGACGGTGAGAATCGCCCAGATCCAGCCCGCTGCGACGACGGCAAGGCCCGCCGCGCGCACCCTGGGGTCGATCGCGCCGGGCTCGCGAAGCTCGCGCTCGCCCAATTCAGCCGGAGGCCGCGCGGTGTCAGGCGCGAGCAAGGTGGCGATGACAGTCAGCGCCATCACACCCCCCATCACGGCGTAGACGCCCGGCCAGCTGATCCTTTCCGATAGCACCAGCGCGAGCGCGCCGCCGACCAAAGCCGCGATGCGGAAACCCATCTGATAGATGGAGGACAAAATCTCGACCGTCGCGACCTCGTCCGCGACATCGATGCGCCAGGCGTCGATCACCACGTCCTGCGTAGCCGAGGCAAAGGCCCCGACCACTGCGACCAATGCGAAAGTGCCTATGGCCAGCACCGGATCGGTGAAGGACAAGGTAACGAACGTGGCGGCGAGCAGCAGTTGGCAGACGATCAACCATCCCCTGCGGCGGCCGAGGCGGCCCACAACAGGCAGGCGCGTCCGGTCGACCAAGGGCGACCACAGGAATTTGAAGGCGTAGGCAAGGCCGATCCAGGAGATAATGCCGATCGTCGCCAGATCGACCTTTGCCTCCCCAAGCCAGGCGTTGAGCGTGCCGACCAGCAGCGAGAAGGGCAGCCCGGCCGAAAAGCCGAAGATCAGCATGATGCCCGTCTTGCGGTTCTGGAGCGCGGTCCTCAGCAACCTGAGGCCGGTCGGTTTCCTGTCCAAGCAAGTCCCTCCGCTTCTATTCACGCGCCAGATTAGCGATCTCTGGCCCCTTGCCTAGTCCGGCTTTGCCCCCGCTTTGGCATAAAGGCTCAATCCCCCCGGAACCTTCTTCACCTCCTCGCCCGACAGCTTCCGGTCCAGCACGTCCAACGCCGCCTTCAGCTCCTTGTCGGTATAGGGCTTAGCGAGGCAGCCGACGGCCAGGCTTTGCGCTTCCTCCGGGCAATTGCCGGTCACGAACAGCACCGGTACGCCCTTCGCCGCCGCCGCCCGGGCAACGTCGATGCCGTCGCCTTCGCCCGACAGGCGGACATCGCTCAGCACCAGGTCGAGCGCTTCCGTTTCGATCACGCGCAGGGCGTCGACGAGATTGTCGACCGTCGCGACCACTTCATAGCCGGCGTCCGCCAGACGATATTCGTTGTCGAACGCCACCAACGGCTCGTCCTCCACCACGAGGATCCGGCATATTGCCCTTTCGCGTTTTCCGAACAGCATTATATGGACACCAACTTTCCGGCATTCGATCTGTTCGCGTAACGAGCGAAGGGGCGGCCGGTGTCCATGACGGCCAATCGTCTGGGCGCGAATACATTTCGGCTGCCCGGATGGCGGCCACGGAGGCAGCCTTGTCCAACCCGCGTTCTCCCAAGGAGCCGCAGCGCATCGCCAAATTGCTCGCCCGCGCGGGCGTCGCATCCCGCCGCGATATCGAGCGGATGATCGAGGAGCGCCGGATTGCCATCAACGGCGTCGCGGTCGAGAAGCCAGCGACCCTGCTCACCTCGCTTCACGGCGTCACCGTCGACGGCCAGCCCGTGCAGGCGCCCGCGCCCGCCCGCCTGTTCCGCTTCCACAAGCCGACCGGAGTCCTCACCGCCGCCCGCGATCCGAAGGGCCGCCCGACCATCTACGATCGCCTGCCCAAGAGCCTGCCGCGCCTGATGCCGGTCGGCCGCCTGGACATGAACACCGAAGGCCTCTTGCTCCTCACCACCGATGGCGAGCTGAAGCGCCAGCTTGAACTGCCCTCCACGGGCGTCGAGCGCACCTACCGCGCCCGCGTGTTCGGCGACGTCAGCCAGGAACAATTGGAAGAGCTGATCCACGGCGTCGAGATCGAGGGGGTCCGCTACGGCGCGATCGACGCCAATCTCGAACGCCGTACCGGCCGCAACGGCTGGGTCGAAATGAAGCTGACCGAAGGCAAGAATCGTGAAGTGCGTCGCGTGCTGGAATATCTCGGTCTGCAAGTCTCGCGCTTGATCCGAACCTCTTACGGGCCGTTCCATCTGGGCGACCTGCCCGCCGGAATGGTCGACGAAATCCGCCAGCACGACCTTGTCGCGTTTAAGAAGAGCATGGGTGAGAGCAAAAAAACTCCTCCCCCCCTTTCAAGGGAGGGACCGAGGGTGGGATCGCGTCCGGTCCGGCTCGACGCCGGATCGGACGCCTTATGGCGCCCGCGCTCGCGCAGCTCGCGACCCACCCCAACCCCTGCCAGACAAGGGAGGGGCAAAAAGAAGTGAGAATCATCTCCGGCGCCTGGCGGGGCCGTCCGCTGGCCGACCTGGAAGGCCGCGGCACCCGCCCGACCAGCGATCGCGCCCGCGAAGGTCTCTTCTCCATGCTCGCCAGCCGCATCGGCAGCTTCGAGGGCCTTGCCGTCGCCGATCTCTTCGCGGGCACGGGTGCGTTAGGCTTGGAAGCCCTGTCGCGTGGCGCCAGAAATTGCCTGTTCGTCGAAAACGACCGAAGCGCGCTCGACACGCTCCGTTCGAACGTCGATCGCTTTGGCGCCCGTGAGCGCGCCGACATTCGTCAGCAAGGGGTCGAGCATGTCGCGCCACCCTCGCAGCCGCGCGACCTCGTCTTTCTCGACCCGCCTTATGGCAAGGGCCTCGCCGACATGGCCCTCGTTCGCATCGCCGATCCCGCCTGGGTAGCGCCCGGCGGCTGGATCAGCGTGGAAACCGCTGGCGAGGAGATCGCCATCCCCGGAGCCTTCACGCTCGAAACCGAACGCCGCTTCGGAAAAGCGCATATCCACCTTCTCCGCCGCAACTGAGCGGTTGAGTCGGCGGCTCTCGTTCCCTAACTGTTCATGATGCTCGTTGTGCTCCGGCGAAGGCCGGAGCCCAGTGGCGCCGGTAGAGCGGCTGGACCCCGGCCTTCGCCGGGGAACAAGAAAAGCAAGACAGTGACCGATCTCCAGACCCGCGAACCCGGCTATATCCAGGGCCTTAACGAACCGCAGCGCGAGGCTGTGCTGACCACGGAAGGTCCGGTGCTGGTCCTCGCGGGCGCGGGCACGGGGAAGACGGCGGCGCTGACCGCGCGCCTCGCCCACCTCATCGCCACGCGCCGCGCCTGGCCGTCGGAAATCCTCGCCGTCACCTTCACCAACAAGGCGGCGCGCGAGATGCGGGAGCGCGTCGGCCGCATTGTCGGCGAAGCCGTGGAAGGCATGCCCTGGCTCGGCACCTTCCATTCCGTCGCCGCCAAAATGCTCCGCCGCCATGCCGAGCTTGTCGGCCTGCAATCCAGCTTCACCATCCTCGACACGGACGATCAGCTCCGGCTCCTGAAGCAGCTCATCACTGCCGCCGATCTCGACGAGAAACGCTGGCCCGCGCGCCAGCTCGCGGGCCTCATAGACCGCTGGAAGAATCGCGGGTGGACGCCGGAGGAAATCGATGCCGGGGAAAGCGAAGCCTATGCCAATGGCCGGGGCGCGGAACTCTACGCCCAATATCAGGCGCGGCTGCGCACCTTGAACGCCTGCGACTTCGGCGACCTGCTCCTCCACATGCTGACCATTTTCAAGAAGCATCGCGATGTGCTTGAAAACTATCAGCAACGTTTCAAGTATATCCTCGTCGACGAATATCAGGACACGAACCAGTCCCAATATCTCTGGCTCCGCCTCCTCGCGCAGGAGCGCAAGAATATCTGCTGCGTCGGCGACGACGATCAGTCCATCTATAGCTGGCGCGGCGCGGAGGTCGCGAACATCCTCCGCTTCGAGCGCGACTTCCCCGGCGCCAAGGTGATCCGCCTTGAGCAGAATTACCGCTCGACCCCCCACATCCTCGGCGCCGCATCCGGCGTGATCGCGCAGAATTCATCCCGCCTCGGCAAGACCCTCTGGACCGAATATGACGCGGGCGAAAAGGTCGAGGTGATCGGCGTCTGGGACGGCCCGGAGGAAGCCCGCCGTATCGGCGAGGAGATCGAAACCCTCCAGCGCAAGGGCGAGCGCCTCGACGACGTCGCCATCCTCGTCCGCGCCCAGTTCCAGACCCGCGAGTTCGAAGACCGCTTCATCGCCATCGGCCTGCCCTATCGCATCGTCGGCGGTTTCCGCTTCTACGAACGCGCCGAAATCCGCGATGCCCTCGCCTATCTCCGCGTCATCGCCCAGCCCGCCGACGATCTTGCCTTCGAGCGCATCGTCAATGTGCCCAAGCGCGGTCTCGGCGACAAGGCGGTCGCGAAGATCCACAGCTTCGCCCGTGCCGCCGGAACGCCCCTCCTCTCCGCCGCCGCGCAGATGCTCGACACGGACGAGCTGACGCCGCAGGCGCGCCGCGCGCTCGGCAATCTCGTCGGCGATTTCGCCCGCTGGCGCTCCCGCCTCGCGGAATTGCCGCATCCGGAGCTCGCCCGCCTCATCCTCGATGAGAGCGGCTATACCGCCATGCTCCAGGCCGAACGCTCGGCCGAAAGCGCCGGACGCCTCGAAAACCTCACCGAACTCACGCGCGCCATGGAGGAATATGAGAATTTGGGCGCGTTCCTGGAACATGTCAGCCTTGTCATGGAAAATGACGCGGCGGGCGATCAGGAGAAGGTGACGATCATGACCATCCACGCCGCCAAGGGCCTGGAATATGGCACCGTCTTCCTCCCCGGCTGGGAAGAAGGCGTCTTCCCTTCGCAGCGGTCGCTGGACGAAGGCGGCCTCGCCAGCCTCGAGGAAGAACGCCGCCTTGCTTATGTCGCGATCACAAGAGCACGGCGTAAGTGCTTCATCATCCACGCCGCCAACCGCCGCATCTACGGCCAATGGACCAGCTCGATCCCCTCCCGCTTCGTCGCCGAATTGCCGGACGAGCATGTGACGAGCGAAACCACGATGACCGGCGGCGAGAGCCTCTGGCGCGCCAACTGGTCCGAACGCGCCGATCCCTTCGCCGACGTCGCGCGCGGCACCGGACGCGGCCCGGGCTGGCAACGGGCCGCCAGCACCGGCGGCTTCGACCGCAATCCCGCGCGCGTCATCGAAGCCCGCGCGAGCGCTATCAGCCTCGGCAATCCCGGCCGCACCGACATTTCACTCGGCCAGCGCGTCTTCCATTCGAAATTCGGCTACGGCATCGTCGCGGAGATCGAAGGCAACAAGCTCGAAATCGACTTCGAACATGCGGGAAGAAAGCGCGTCCTCGACAGCTTCGTCAGCCTGGGCGAAAACCGGGATTAGGTAATTTCCGCCACCCGTGTTATCATCCGCATATCGCGCAACATCCTGTATCGCTTTAGCATTTGCGCGACTGAGAGACTTGGCACGTGCTCCCGCTTATCAGCCATGGAGCGTTTATGGACCTCAATTATCTCTATTGCCGTCAACAGATCGAACTGATGCGCGCGGCCGACGCCTCGTGTCCCGAGGCCCGCCAAGCGCACCAAGGCTTGGCTGACGGCTATAACCGGCTCATTGTCGAGCGCCGCGATCTCTTCTCCCCAACTTCGTTAAGGCGATGACGGGAGGCCGTTCCGACAAATAATTGCCGGTGCTCTTACAATCCCGCTCAAAGCTGCTATATGAATTTTGCTACCAGTCGCAAACTGACGGTCTTTGGCGCTTTGCGGCACCTCTTTCCTTCTTCTCGCCTCTTCTAGCACCGGAGGGCCGAGTGGCGGCCCGCCATTATCCAAGAAGGAAATAGATATGCCTACCGGCACCGTAAAATTCTTTAACGCCGACAAGGGCTATGGCTTTATCGCGCCGGAAGAAGGCGGCAATGACGCTTTCGTTCACATCAGCGCCGTCGAAGCTGCCGGCATGCGTACGCTCGATAAGGACCAGCGCGTCCAATATGAGCTGGAGCAGGATCGCCGCGGCAAGACGTCCGCTGTGAATCTTCAGAGCGCCTGATCCGGTCGGTGCCCCGGCAATCGCCGGGGCACTCCCCTCCTCGATCAAGGCATTTGAAATGACAGCGCAATATTATTTCGATCGTGCCGCCGAAGCGCGGCGCGATGCAGATGCCGCCAGCCTCGCCAATGTGCGGGAACGCTGCCTGCGGTCCGAAGCGGCCTTTCTCGACATGGCGTCCCGCGCGGAACGCGGGGCCAAGATGCGGGCGCGACTGGAGGCTGAAAAGTCCGCAGCGCTCATCACCGAACAGGAGGACAGAGCATTTTCTCCACCCGTTTGAATTTGAAAAGACACCCTATGAATAGTGTAAAATTCCGCCCGGCCCCTCCACGCGAGGATCGCCGCGCCCCTCCGGCCTCATCCAAGGCCGCGCTTCTCAGCCGGCACGACCCGGTCGCCTGGCTCGCCGCCCTGGAAATTCTTGGCTGACCCAGGCCCGCGAGCCTTCGCTCGCCTTGACTCGCCCTGGATTACCTAATCACCCTGAGGATCGCGGCGTTCCCGGCCCGCGCCGGGGCCCGCCGCCGCCGCCCGGCCGGCGCTGGCCGCGCGGCCCTGGGCGCGGCCCATCGGGCCGGGGCGGACGCGGCGGATGCCGTGGCTCGCTCCCTGCGAGCTTGCGGTCCGATACCGCATAGCCCTCCTTCAACAACCGGGTGAAGGCGGATCGGACACTGGCCGCGATTGCGTCCTGCAACGGCTTGGGCAGGTCCGCGAAGGTCGTGTTGGCATGCACGCTGTTGATGTCGCGCAGCAGCGCGTTCTGCATCCCTCCCGAACCCGCCTTCAGCGCGGCAAGGGAATCGATCACGGCGGAGAAAATGATCTCCTGCATCACATCGGTCGCGGACTTGTTCATCATCGTCCAACGCCAATAGGGCCGGGAATGTCCCTGTCCAGTGCCCAGGACAATCGCCCTGAGCCGCTTTCGCGGATTAAGCGAGCCAACCTGAGAAGAAGGACAGCCACGACCAGCTGTCATAAGTCGGCGCCACGGCCGGCCCGATTGAATCCGCCACTTTTTGCACAAGATCCGCTTTCGTCATGTCGACTCCATTCCCTGAATTTCCAGAATGATTCCCGGAGAATGTTTTCAGCCAATATTTATCGACGAAACCGCTACTTACATAGACGGATGCCGATCCCGCACGGCACAGAAGCCCTGAAGGGTTGCGCGGCCGGCGGATTATTCGCGGGGGGCATGAGGACGGATCGTTTTGCGTCCCGGCGGGTTCGATTCCCGTTCACTTTTAACCGGTTAGACCTGTCGAATGATGATCGCCCGCTTTGCCCTTCCTCTCCTCCTCGCGCTCGGCCTTTCGGCGCAGGGCGCCGCGCAGACGCGGCAGCCGATCGAGCCGGTCGATATTCCGCCGAGCGTCGAACAGGGCGTCGACATGATCTATGTCGATCCCGAAATCGCCCCCGAAGTGGGGGAGCGGGATGCGCTGCTGAAGGATCTGGCGCTCAAGGCCGATGATCCCGGCGCCCCGGTCGACCTCTTCCTCCCGGTCCATCCGCTCTACACCGATCTGCGCCGCGGCCTGGTGCGCTACCGCATGACCTGGGGGGCCTTGCCCGATGTCGTCATCCCCGAAGGCCCCCCGCTCAAGCCCGGCGCGGCCGGAGAACGCGTCGCCCTGTTGCGCGAGCGCCTCGGCCTCTCACCGGGCACGCGCTACGACGCTGTTCTCGCCAATGCCGTGCGCGATTTTCAGGGGGTTCATGCCCTGAAGGCGGACGGCGTCGCGGGGCCGGGCACGATCGCCGCCCTCAACCTGGGCCCGGACCATTTCGAACGGCTCCTGCTCGTCAATCTCGAACGCGCCCGCCGTCTCCCGGCGGAGAGCGATGCGGGCCGCTACATCCTGGTCGATGCGGGCGCCGCGCAAATCAGTCTTTACGAAAATGGCAAGGCGGTCGACAGCATGCGCGCGATCGTCGGCAGCGCCAAAACGCCGACGCCGATGATGGCCGCCCTGATGCGCTTCGCCAGCGTCAATCCATATTGGAACGTGCCGCCCGATCTCGTGAAGACCCTCATCGCGCCGAAAGTCGTCGCCAATGGCCTCCCCTATCTGGAAGAGCGGGAATATGACATTCTCTCCGACTGGTCGGACGATGCCGAGCCGGTCGATCCCGCAAGCCTCGATTGGCCCGCCATCGCCGCCGAGGGCACGAGCATGCGCTTCCGCCGCCGCCCCGGCCCGTGGAATTCGATGGGCCGGATCAAGTTCATGATGCCCAACGATTACGGCATCTATCTCCACGACACGCCGGACAAATCGCTTTTCGCGGCCGAGGATCGCTGGATCAGCAATGGCTGCGTCCGGGTGGAGGATGCCGAGCGCCTTGCCACCTGGCTCTTCGGCCGCATGCCGGAGGGGAGTGATCCGAAGGTCGAGGAGCAGGTCGATCTGGAAGACCCGGTGCCGGTCTACATCACCTATATGACCGCCGCGCCCACGGCGGACGGCGGCGTGCTGTTCAGGGCCGATCCCTATGGCCGCGATCCGGCCCTGATCGCTCGCTATTTCGGCGCGGATGGCGGCGATGCATCGGACATCGCGCTCGCCACGCCCTGATCCGCGCCGAAACGCCGTTCCGCAAGGATCATCGCGCCCACCACGCAGCCCGCGAAGAGCGCCCCTTCCAATGCCCCCGTCGCCATCTGGCTGAGCGGCCCGAACCCCTCTTCGCGCAGCAACCCGCCAATGGCGTCGAGCCGGAAACGGGACGCGGGAAAATCGCGGGCGAGCAGGTCGAGGCTTCCGCCCATCAGCCGCCCGCCGAGAAAAGCGATGAGGATCCCTGCGACGCCGCCCGCCAGAGCGGCCATTCCGGCCCCCTGCCGCACCGATAGCGCCCCGGTCCGGCCCCAAAGCCAGGCACCAAGCCCGACGGCACCGCCGAGCAATGCCCCCTCGCCCGCTCCGGTCATGCCGCCCGGCGAACGGCCAACCAGCAATTCGAAGGCATCGAGCCCGATCAGCTTGACAGCCGCACCGACGATGGCTCCGCCCAACGCGCCGCCAACGATCGCCCATCCGCTCCCGCGCCCGAAAAGGTGAAGCGCCGCCGCGATTCCGAAGCTCACGCCCGCCCCGCCGATCAGGGCGAGAAGGGTGGTGACGACCAGCAGCACCAGCAAGACCGACAATGCCCCCATCCCCGGCTGGACCGGCGGCGCCGTCCCGGCAAGACCGTAAAACAGCCCGCCAAGCACCCCCGCCGTACCGCCGCCGATCGTTCCCGCCACCCCGGTTCGCGAAAGCGCGTGCCGGGAAAGGGAAGGCGTCGTCACCGGCATCCTGCCCGCGGCCACGCGATTCTCATCCTCTATCCACGTGACGGGCGCGATGAAGCGATAGCCATGCTTCGGCACCGTCTCGATGAAACGCGGCCGCCCCGCCTCGTCGCCCAGTGCCCGCCGCAGCGTCCGGACGCATTGCGTCAGCGCCTCGTCCGTCACCGGCACCCCGCGCCAGACCTCCTCCATGAAACGGTCCTTGGTCACCAGCGCCCCGCCCTCCCGAACCAGAAGCGCGAGGGCGTCGAAATAGCGTCCGTTCAGTTCGACCGGCATCGCGCCGTGCCGCAATCGCCGCTCGCTCACATCGATGGAAAAGCCTTCGAAGCGAAAGCGACCCGGCGTCATTTTCCTTGAGACCTTTCCCGCTCATCAACCTGTCGCTTGTTCGCAGGTCAGGGCCCATTCATACAGGGCGTCAGATCAATGACAACAAGGGCGGAGCCGCTCCAAATCGGGAAAATCGCTGATGGGACTTCGGGGCTAGGCCGTTATGAAAGCGATTGACTTCCGGTCATCTCGCGAACATCGACGCGGATCATGACGGCCGCTGCGCGCTCCCTCATTCGCCCTCTTCCACCCGGCCCCTCAGTGCTTGTCGCGCTCTTTCTCGTGTTGATGGGCGCTCTTTATTACGTGCTGTACGACCTTCTTCTCCACCAGCGCTCATCCGGGGCAAAAGCGGTCCTTTGGGCGGCCGTTACCATCTTACCCTGGCTGTCCGCATTCGAAGCCAACAAGCTGGTTTTGTACCGCGCCGGAACGGCATTCGGGCGTGCCGCCGGCATCGCGGCAATCATGCTGACGACGCTGATCCTTTCGGGCTTCGTCCAATGGCTTTTCCTCATGCCGCCGGGTTCGTCCATTTGGTCCGTTCTACCCCTTCATATGATTTCAGACCTGCCCAAAGTCATCATCGTGACTTTGCTGACGGTGATTACAGCCTTTCTGAGCTTCGGGCGTACCGAGGAAAGCTCCACGGCGATCGGGGCGCTTCCTGCCAATCCGGCCGATATCCTCTGGGTGAAGGCCGCCGGCAATTACGTCGAGTTTCGGACGGATGCACGCTGCCATATCCATCGCATGACCTTGCAAGGGGCACAGGCACTTCTTCCCTCCGGCCAATTCGTGCGCATCAGCCGGTCGGTCGTGGTCAATCGCAACGCGGTGGCCTCCAACACCCTCGCAAAGGGCGAACATATCCGCCTAACGGACGGCAGCTTGCACAAGGTTGGCAATGCCTACCGGGCCGATGCCGCCAGCCTCGTCTAGGACGGACGTCCCTCCGCCCCCTTTTTCGTCCCTTCATCCCAAATCTGTCGCCCTCCTTTTTTGCAAGCTCTAGGGCAAAGCGGATTTTTGGGGAGTGTGGGAATGAACAGACGCGAAATCATGAAGTTCGGGGCGGCTGGAACGGCGATTGCCATTCTGGCCGGGGGAAAAGTGCTGGCGTCCAGCAAGTCCATCAAAGTGGCCTTCATGATCGGGCCCAATGCGAATGTGATCGACACGGCGGGTCCATGGGAGGTGTTTCAGGATTATGCGCCATCGACGGCGGGATCGCTTGGAATGCCCGCCTCGCCTTTTGAAATTTATACGGTCGGGCCGTCGCACGATCCGGTGACAATGACGGGCGGTTTGGTGGTGGTGCCGCATTATAGCCATGCCGATGCGCCGCAACCCAACGTCATTATCGTCCCGGCCATGAGGCCAACTGAATCCGGAGACCGCTGGCTCAAGCAAGCAAGCGCGAAGGCGGACATCACTGCTTCGATTTGCACCGGCGCATTCCATCTTGCCCGCGCCGGATTGTTCGACGGCCTCGCCGCTACGACTCATCACGAATTTTACGATAGCTTTTCGCGGCAATTCCCGAATGTCGACCTTCGCAAGGGCCGCCGCTTCGTCGACTCCGGAAAGATCATGAGCGCCGGCGGCCTGACATCGGGCATCGACCTCGCCCTCCATGTGGTCGCGCGATATTTCAATGAGTCGGAAGCGGCTGGCCTCGCGGCCTGGCTCGAACATGACAGCGAGGGCTGGCGCACGGGCATTCGGGCTTAAGAGCGAGCGATTGGCCGCGCTCAACGGACCGAGGTGAGGCAACCCGCATTCACCAGAGTCCCTCCTTCATTCGGTGGCGCCGTTCAAGCTCGGCTGCGGTCGGTGGGATCGCCTGAAAGCTGCCCGGTTTGACGCCGCCATCCGGCTCGTAAGTGGCGATGACGGTGCCGCCGCCTGTCACTTCATGGTCGATCATCCGCATCGACAAAGGCGGCGTTCCATCGCCGAACAGTCGCTTCCCGGACCCCAGAACCACCGGAAACGTCATGACGGTCAGCCGGTCGATCAGGCCCGCCTTCAACAGTTGCGGGTAAAGCGTGCTGCTGCCCTGGATGATGAGGTCCGGCCCGTCGCCCCGCTTCAATTCGGCCAGCGCACTCATGTCCGGCACGCGGTGGCTGTTCTGCCAGGGCAGGGGCTGATCGCCGCGCGTGACGACATATTTGGCGGCACGGTCGAAACGCGCGCCCAGCGCCTTGTCCTCGCCTTCGACGAACGGCCAGTAAGCGGCAAAGATATCGTAGGTGCGCCGCCCGAGCAGCAGGTCGAAATCGCCGGAGAACAACCTATCGATCTGCTGCCCCACCTCTTCATCGAAAGAGTTGAACAGCCATCCGCCCAGCGCGAAGCCGCCGGTCGTATCTTCGTCCGGCCCGCCCGGAGCCTGCATGACGCCGTCAAGGGAAATGAACGCGGCGCCGATCACCTTGCGCATGGGATCCTCCATGGATTCGGCGGCCATTCTGCCGCGCAAATAGAAACTTTCCTACAGGGGCATGTTTGAGTCATAGACTTGTCGATGCACGACACCTCCCAAATCCCCGCCTTCGACCCGGTTCCTTCCGCCTCCACCCGGCACGACGGCTGGACGCCGGACAAGCAGCGCGCCTTCATTCGCGCGCTTGCCCGCACCGGCATCCAATCCGCATCGGCGCGGGCGGTGGGGATGAGCCCGAAATCCGTTTATGCCTTGTTGAAGCGCGCGGGAGCGGGAAGCAGCTTCATGCGCATCTTCGACGCGGCCTTGGCGCTGGGGCGGGCCCGGCGCCGGGAGGCGGTGAAAACAGCGTCAGGGTATCAATTTCATCATGTTCGTTACCTTCGGCAACGGGGCGGAACGGCCCTCCCCCGCCCCGCGTTGAGGGAAGAATCATTGCAAGGACAACAACATGAGCGACGACAAATCGGCCCCGCCGTCCGGCACCCGCGATCAGACGGGCGGTGAATCGCAGGGCGGCGCCTATCCCAATCCCCATTCCGGAAAGGCGGACAAGGACAAGGACTTCCACGGCGGGCAGAGCGGCCAGGCCTATCATGGCCATGGTCAGCTTGGGCAAAAGGACGTGCCGGACGCGGAGAATCTCAACGCGCCCTCGAAGGACGATTAGGCCGCTTCACCGCGCTCTAGGAAAATGGCGCCGTATCCACTATGTGGGCGCCACTCATGGCAATTCAGCTCCCCTCTCCGCCGAAAGTCGGCATGGTTTCGCTCGGCTGTCCGAAGGCGCTCGTGGATAGCGAGCGCATTCTGACCAAGCTGCGCTCCGACGGCTATCAGATGTCGCCCGATTACGATTCTGCGGACGTCGTGCTGGTCAACACCTGCGGCTTTCTCGACAGCGCCAAGGAGGAGAGTCTGGCCGCGATCGGCGAGGCGATCGCCGAGAATGGCCGCGTCATCGTCACGGGTTGCATGGGCAAAGAAGCCGAAGTGATCCGCGAACGCTTTCCGGACGTGCTCGCCGTCACCGGTCCGCATCAGTACGAACAGGTGGTCGGCGCCGTCCACGACGCCGCGCCGATGCCGCCCAACGCCTTCCTCAATCTCGTTCCGGAAGGCGGCCTGAAGCTCACGCCGCGCCATTACAGCTATCTGAAGATTTCCGAGGGCTGCAACCACCGCTGCGCCTTCTGCATCATCCCCTCGCTACGCGGCGATCTCGTCAGCCGCCGCCCCGACGCGATCCTGCGCGAGGCGGAAAAGCTGATCGCCGCGGGCACGAAGGAATTGCTGGTCATCAGCCAGGATACCTCCGCCTACGGCCTCGATCTGAAGCACGCCTCCTGGCCGTGGAAAGGCGGCGAGGTGCGCGCCCACATGACCGACCTCGCCCGCGAGCTCGGCAAGCTCGGCGCCTGGGTCCGCCTCCACTATGTCTACCCCTACCCCTATGTCGACCAGGTCATCCCGCTGATGGCCGAGGGACTGATCCTCCCCTATCTCGACATCCCCTTCCAGCACGCGTCCCCGAAGGTGCTGAAGGCGATGAAGCGCCCGGCCAACGAAGCCAAGGTGCTGGAACGCCTCAAAAAGTGGCGCGAAATTTGCCCGGACATCAATGTCCGCTCGTCTTTCGTCGTCGGCTTCCCCGGCGAAACGGAGGAGGATTTCCAATATCTGCTCGACTGGCTGGATGAAGCGCAATTGGACCGCGTCGGCGCCTTTCGCTTCGAACCCGTGCAGGGCGCGACCGCCAACGACCTGCCCGGCACCGTTCCGGAAGAGGTGAAGGAGGAACGCTACGCCCGCATCATGGAGAAGACCGCCCTCATCTCCGCCGCCAAGCTGCAGGCGAAGATCGGCCGCACCATCGACGTGATCCTCGACGTGGTCGACGAGGAAGGCGGCGCCACGGGCCGTTCCAAGGCCGATGCTCCGGAAATCGACGGCGAAGTCCACCTCCGCGATGCGGGGGGTTTCGCCCAGGGCGATATCGTCAAGGTGCTGGTCGAGGATGCCGACGAACACGATCTGTTCGGCGTGCCGGTCCGCTAGAAGAAGTCGGTCAGCACCGCGAGGGTCGGGCCGGCGAGGAGGCAGCCCCAGACGATATCGAAGGCCCGCACCCGCCGCATGATCGTGCCGCGCTTCCGGGTCGCCAGATCGTGGATGCTGATCGCCAGCATCGACAGCCCGCAAAAGGCGGTCAAGGCGAGGGCCGCGACAAAGACGGGCTCGACCTGCTCCCACGCCGCATAAGCGGGCCAGAGGAACAGGGCCGCGATGCCCGACAAGGTGCCGGTCCCCGCCGCCCGCTGGATCGTCCAGAAGCTCAGCATCGGGAGGTCAGGATTGCCCCGGAATGGCGATCAGCTCGATGGTGAAGAGCAACGTCGCCCCGCCGGGGATCGGCCCCTTCCCTGCCAGCCCGTAGGCGATGTGGGCAGGGATGGCGAATTCGAAGGTGTCGCCGACGCTCATCAGCGGCACGCCTTCCTGCCATCCTTTGATCAGGCGCGGCAGCGGGAAAGTGGCGGGCTCGCCCCGAGCGATCGAGCTGTCGAACTCCGCCCCGTCGATGAAGCGGCCCGCATAATGGATGGTGACGGTATCCGTCGGCGCCGGCCGCGCGCCCGTCCCGTCGCCCTTCACCCGGCGATAGCGCAACCCGCTCGCCGTCTGCATCCAGCCCTCCGCGGGTTTCAGCGCATAGAGGTAAAGCACCTGCCGGTTGTGATACTCCGCCGTCCGCTCGGCCGGGGCCTCCACAGGAGCCTGGAGCGCGGCCATCAGCGCCAGTGCAGTTGCGAACATCGTCATTCCCCCTTTTTCGCTTTCTTGGCGGGCGCTTTTTTGGCCGGCGCCTTGGGTCCCTTTTTCTTCGCCGGTCCCTTGGCGGCACGGTCGTCGATCAACTGCGCGGCTTCCTCGAGCGTCAGCGCCTGCGGGTCGATGCTGCGAGGCAAAGTCGCGTTGGTCGTGCCGTCCGTCACGTAAGGGCCGAAGCGGCCCTCCATCAGTTTGATCTCCGCCTCGGTGCGCGGATGTGCACCGAGCACCTTCAGCGGCTCCCGCGACCCGCCGCGCGCTCGCGCGCCGCCTGCCGCAGCTTCGGCGAGCTTCACGACCGCCGCGTTCATGCCGGTTTCGAACACTTCGGCGGTCGAGCCCAGCTTCGCATATTTGCCGTCATGGGCGAGATAAGGCCCGTAGCGTCCGATGCTGGCGGTGATCGGCTTGCCGCTTTCCGGATGGTCGCCGATCGTGCGCGGCAGCGACAGCAACTTCACCGCCCAGTCGAGATCGACATCCGTTTGCGGCACATCGCGCGGGATGGAGGCGCGCTTGGCGTCCTTCCCGTCGCCTTGCTGGACATAGGGGCCGAAGCGGCCGGTGCGGAGCGAGATTTCCTCGCCGGTCGCGGGATCGCTGCCGAGCACCTGCGGCCCCGCATCCTGCCCCGCTTCCTCGCCACCCTGGCCGAAGCGGCGGGTGAATTTGCATTCCGGATAGTTGGAGCAGGCGATGAACGCCCCGAATTTGCCGCCGCGCAGGGCAAGCCGCCCCTCGCCGCAAGCCGGGCAGACGCGGGGATCGGTGCCGTCGCCTTTGTCCGGAAAGAGATAGGGGGCAAGAAACTGGTCGAGCGCCGCCGTGATGTCGGACGGTTTCTGCTCCATGATCTCCGCCGTCTTCGGCTTGAAATCGCGCCAGAAGGCTTCGAGCACCTTCTGCCATTCCGCGCGGCCGCCGGAAATGTCGTCCAGTTCCTCTTCAAGCCCTGCCGTGAAATCGTAAGAGACATAGCGCTCGAAGAAACGCTCCAGGAACGCCGTCAGGAGACGCCCGCTCTCTTGCGGGGAGAAGCGATTCTTCTCCAGCGCCACATAGTCGCGGTCCTTCAGCGTCTGCAGGATCGCCGCATAAGTGGACGGGCGGCCGATCCCCAATTCCTCCATCTTCTTGACGAGGCTGGCTTCGGAATAACGGGGCGGCGGCTGGGTGAAATGCTGTTCGGCATGAACCGATTTCTTGTGCGGCTGGTCCCCCTCGCTTATGCGCGGCAGGCGGCGGCTTTCCTCGTCCGCCTCGTCGTCGCGGCCCTCCTCGTACAGCGCCATGAAGCCGGGGAAGAGCACCACCTGGCCCGTCGCCCGCAGCGCCGTCTGGCCGGTGCCGTCTTCCATCTCGACCGTCGTGCGTTCGAGCCGAGCCGACTGCATCTGGCTCGCCATCGCGCGCTTCCATATGAGGTCGTAGAGGCGCGCATGATCGCCGCTTCCGGCCTTGTCCTTCGAGAAATCGGTCGGACGGATCGCCTCGTGGGCTTCCTGGGCGTTCTTCGCCTTGGTCTGATAGATGCGCGGTTTGTCTGGTACATAGCCCGCATCATAGCGGTTAGCGATGGCGCGGCGGGCGGCGGAGATCGCCTCTTCCGCCATCTGCACGCCGTCGGTCCGCATATAGGTGATCGCGCCATCCTCGTAGAGCGTCTGGGCGATGCGCATCGTGTGGCTCGCAGCGAAGCCCAATTTGCGCGCCGCTTCCTGCTGCAATGTCGAGGTGGTGAAGGGCGGCGGCGGGTTGCGGGTGAGCGGCTTGGTCTCGACGCTCGCCACGGTGAAGCGGCCATCCTCGACCGCTTTCTTCGCGGCTTGGGCGGTGGCCTCGTCGCCGATGGACAGGCGTTCGACCTTATCCCCCCGGAAGCGAACAAGGCGCGCGAGGAACTCCGTGCCGTCCGCCTCCATTGTGGCGGAAACGCTCCAATATTCCTGCGGCTTGAACGCCTCGATCTCGCGCTCGCGATCGACAATGAGGCGCAGCGCCACCGACTGGACGCGCCCCGCCGACTTTGCGCCGGGGAGCTTACGCCACAGCACGGGCGAAAGCGTGAAACCGACCAGATAATCGAGCGCCCGCCGGGCCCGATAGGCGTCGATCAGGTCCACATCCAACCCGCGCGGTTTCCCCATCGCCTCGGTTACAGCCGATTTGGTGATCGCATTGAACGTCACTCGCTCGACATGTTTAGGCAATGCGCGGCGCTTCTCCAGCACCTCCTGCACGTGCCAAGAAATCGCCTCGCCCTCGCGGTCGGGGTCGGTCGCAAGGATCAGCGCGTCGGCCTTCTTCGCCTCGTCGGTAATGGCCTTCAGCTGCTTCGCCTTGTCGGCATAGGCCTCCCACTCCATCGCGAAGCCGTTGTCGGGATCGACCGACCCGTCCTTCGGCGGCAGGTCGCGGACATGGCCATAGGAGGCGAGGACGCGATATTCCTTGCCCAGATATTTCTCGATGGTCTTGGCCTTGGCCGGGGATTCGACGACAACAAGTTTCATGATCGCTTTCTTCTCACACGTACGCGCGAGGGTGGTGATCGGCCATGCGGTTCGTCAAGGGCCTCGGCTGGCCCATCATCCCGATCGGGCGGCGGCGCCTGTTTCCGAAAAGACTCAGGCCAGGCTGACTTTGCCGCCGGCGTGCCGCTCCAGCCGCCCGGCGAGTTCCAACTCGAGCAGCACCGTCTGCACGATGGCGGGCGCCAATTCGGCCTGCCGGATCACTTCGTCCACCGGCACAGCGGTGGGGCTGAGCAGGTCGAGCACGGTGCGCCGTTCCGTCTCGCTCGCGTCCGGCGCGGCCGTGGGAGGCGTGTAATCGAGTTTCCCTTGGGCGAATGGGCGCAAGTGGAAAGGCCGAATGGTTTCCAGCACATCCTCGGCATTCTGGATCAGGATCGCGCCGTCGCGAATCAGGCTGTTGCAGCCTTGCGCGCGCGGGTCGAGCGGAGAACCCGGAACGGCCATGACGTCGCGGCCGAATTCCAACGCATAGCGCGCGGTGATGAGAGAACCGGATTTGGGCGCGGCTTCAACCACGACTGTCCCATGGGAAAGGCCGGCGATGATGCGGTTGCGATAGGGGAAGTGCCGGGCATGCGGCTCGACGCCTGGCGGCTGTTCGGCGATCAGCAAGCCGCGCTCGGCAATCGTCTTTTGCCGTTCTTCATTTTCGGGCGGATAAAAAACGTCGATGCCGCCCGCGATCACGGCGATGGTGCCGCCTTCCAACGCGCCGTCGTGCACGGCCGTATCGATTCCCCGCGCAAGACCGGACACGACGGCCGCGCCGCCTTGCGAAACGTCCTGCGCGAGCTTTCGGGCAAAGCGGCAGGCGGCTGCGGATGCGTTTCGCGCGCCAACCATCGCGATAGCGGGCTTGTCCAGAAGCGAGAATTGTCCCTTGGCGATGAGAGCGGGCGGCGCCGTATCCAACTCCGCCAGCAAAGGAGGATAGAGCCCCTGTCCCAAGAACAGATAACGTGCGCCAAGTTCAGCGACCCGCGCCATTTCACGCTCGACGAGCGCGCGCGGCGCAATGCGCGGCGCCTTGCCTCCGCCACGGGCAGCCATGTCGGGAATGGCCGCCAACGCCGCTTGCGCATTGCCAAAGCGGGCCAGCAACTGGAAATAGGTGACCGGCCCGATATTGTCGGACCGGATAAGCCGCAATCGCGCGATCTGGTCTTCGGAAAAAGTCTCAACCATTCGTTTTTCGGCCCACCTTGGACTCCGTGCCTTGAAGCAGCCGGACGATATTGTCGCGATGCTTCCAGACGACGAGCAAGGCGAACCCGAGGAAGAGCATCGCGAGCGGCACATTCCCGTCTAGGAAAAGAACCGCGATGGGCGCTGAGAGCGATGCGCTCATGCCTCCCACGGACGAATAGCGGGTGAGCAGCAGGGCGCCGATCCAAACGCCAGCGAAGATCAGGGCCGCGAGCGGCGCCATGGCGATCAAGATGCCGAGGAAGGTCGCCACCCCCTTCCCGCCCCGGAATTTCAGCCAGACGGGGTAGAGATGCCCGATCAGCGCGCCGATCGCCGCGACCCCTTCGTGGCCGGGCAGCAGGTAATGCACGATGAGGATCGCCGCCGTCGCCTTCAGCATGTCGAGGATCAGGGTCGCGGCGGCCAGCCCCTTGCGGCCCGTCCGCAGCACGTTGGTCGCCCCGATATTGCCGGAGCCGATGCTGCGCAGATCGCCCGCGCCGGTCGCCTTGGTGAGGATGATCCCGAATGGAATCGAGCCCAATGCATAGCCGATCAGGAAGGACAGGATCGGCAGTACGGCAATATCAGGCGTCAGCATGGACGCCGGTTTAGCGCATCGCTTTGGGCACGCAACCACTGAGTGTTCCGGCGAAGGCCGGAGCCCAGCGGCGCCGATGGAAGGGCTGGACCCCGGCCTTCGCCGGGGTACAAGGGCGCCGATGGCGAAACCGCTTCTCATCTTCGATTCCGGCGTCGGCGGCCTGTCCGTGCTGAAGCCGATCCGGTCCCTGCTTCCCACCGCCCCCATCGTCTATACGGCCGACAGCGCGGGCTATCCCTACGGGACGAAGACGGAGGCGGAGATCGCCGCGCGCGTTCCCGCCTTGCTCGGGCGCCTTGCCGAACGATTCGATCCCGAGCTGATCGTCATCGCCTGCAACACCGCCTCAACGATCGCGCTCGATGCCGTGCGCGCGGCGCTCGATCTGCCGATCGTCGGCACCGTGCCCGCCATCAAGCCCGCCGCCGCGCTGTCGCAAACCCGCGTCATCGGCGTGCTCGGCACCGAAGCGACCGTCCGCCAGCCTTATGTCGACCGCCTCTCCGCCGAATTCGCGAGCGACTGCACCGTGATCCGCCACGGCAGCGCCGAACTCGTCGACGCCGCCGAAGCCAAGCTGCGGGGCGAGCGGGTCGATCCCGCCATCTTCACGCGCGCCCTAGAGGGCCTCTTCTCCCAAAGCGGCGGCGAACGCATCGACACGATCGTCCTCTCCTGCACCCATTTCCCGTTGGTCGAGGAAGAACTCGCGACCGCCGCGCCGCACCCAGTCCGTTTCGTCGACGGCAGCGAAGGCATCGCCCGCCGCACCGCCTGGCTCACGCGCAATCACATCTGGCCAGAGACACCCTCCCAAGGCACCGCCATATTCACCCGTCGCACACCCAATATAGACGCTTATGTTCCGGCGCTGAAAGGCTTCGGTCTGGATCGCATCCTTTCGCTTTAGAATTGCGATCCATTCGCACTGGCCTTTTCGAACCGCTTTAGGGTAAGGGGCGCGCAAGCAAGTTCCCGAGGACAGCATCTTGGATTATCAGCGGGTTTTCGCACAGGCGATCGAGCGGCTTCATGCCGAGGGGCGCTACCGCGTGTTCATCGATATCCTGCGCAACAAGGGCGCCTTCCCCAACGCCCGCTGCTTCGCCGGCCATAACGGGCCGAAGCCGATCACCGTCTGGTGCTCCAACGACTATCTCGCGATGGGCCAGCATCCCGCCGTCATCGCGGCGATGGAAGAAGCCCTGCACGATGTCGGCGCAGGCTCCGGCGGCACGCGCAATATCGGCGGCAACACCCATTATCACGTCGAGCTGGAGGGCGAGCTCGCCGACCTCCACGGCAAGGAGGCGGCCCTGCTCTTCACCTCCGGCTATGTGTCGAACGAAGCCACGCTATCCACAATCGCCAAGATCCTGCCCGGCTGCATCATTTTCTCGGACGCGCTCAATCACGCTTCGATGATCGCGGGCATCCGCAATTCGGGCTGCGAGAAGCACGTCTTCCGCCACAACGACGTGGCGCATCTGGAGGAGTTGCTCGCCGCGGCACCCGCCGACGCGCCGAAGCTCATCGCCTTTGAAAGCGTCTATTCGATGGACGGGGACGTCGCCCCCATCGCGGAAATCTGCGATCTCGCAGATCGCTACAATGCCCTCACCTATCTCGACGAGGTGCACGCGGTCGGCATGTACGGTGCGCGCGGCGGCGGCATTTCGGAGCGGGACGCTGTCGCGCATCGCCTCACCATCATCGAAGGTACGCTCGGCAAGGCGGTCGGCGTGATGGGCGGCTATATCGCGGCGGACCGCAACATCGTCGACGTGATCCGCAGCTATGCGCCCGGCTTCATCTTCACGACCTCATTGTCGCCGGTCCTCGTCGCCGGGGCACTCGCCAGCGTGAAGCACCTGAAGGCGTCGAGCGAGGAACGGGAAGCCCAGCAGGCCGCCGCCGCGAAGCTGAAGGGCATCTTCGCCGAAGCCAATCTCCCGACCCTCCCTTCGACGACGCACATCGTGCCCTTGATGATCGGCGATCCGGTCAAGGCGAAGCGGATTAGCGACATTCTGCTCGCCGAATATGGCGCCTATGTTCAACCCATCAATTTCCCGACCGTCCCCCGCGGCACCGAGCGCCTGCGTTTCACGCCCGGTCCCGCCCATACCGAAGAGATGATGCGGGAACTGGCGGACGCGCTGGTCGAAATCTGGGATCGGCTGGAGATGCGGCTGGCCGCCTAACCCGCCATGAATGGTCGCTCCGGATTGATCCGGCCCCAAACTTAGTCCGGCATGGAACAATAAGGGGCGCCATCAAGCCATACCCATTTCCCGGCGTCTTGTGCCACCACGGCGGTCCGCTCCTCCCGCCTATTCGCAGCGTCACGATATTTGCAGACGAACTCGCCAGGTTCCTCTTCCACCTCGCGGCATTTCACCTCGACCGGCTTGGCACAGACTAGATAAGCGGATTGTTCGGTTCCAATGTCGGTATGGACGCGGTTTATCATGGCGGAGTGGAGGTCGTCTGCCGTGGGGCTGTCGCTCACGACATGCGCGCATGCGGTTAGGACGAAAACGTAGAAAATGCCGGATATAGCTCTCATGCCCTCTCCCCATGCCCCATTGATCGCACGGAGCCTATATATCCAGTAGCGAATCCTGCTTCTCTCCACTAGAGGCTGTGGCTCACCTTACCGGAGACGCATGCCATGGCCCTTCGCATCGCCATTGCTTCCGATCACGCCGCCGTGGATCTGAAGGCCGTGCTGACGGACTATTTGCGTCAAAACGGTTATGATGTCTCCGACCTCGGCCCGCCGTCCACGGACAGCGTCGACTATCCGCTTTACGGCTATAAGCTCGCGGACGTGATCGCTTCTGGGCAGGCCGATTATGGCGTCGCCCTCTGTGGCTCCGGCATCGGCATTTCCATTGCGATCAACCGCAACCCGGCCTGCCGCTGCGCGCTCGTTTCGGAGCCCCTCTCCGCCACCTTCGCGCGCTCCCATAACGATGCCAACGTCATCGCCATGGGCGCGCGCCTGATCGGGCCGGAAATGGCGAAGGCCTGCCTCGACGCCTTTTTCTCCACCGATTTCGCGGGCGACCGGCATCAGCGCCGCGTCGACCAGCTTTCCAACCCCATCCTCACCAAGGACCAAGCATGACCGATATCCGCGACGCCGGTTTCTTCACGGACACTCTGGCGAATGCCGACAGCGCCGTCGCCGATGCGATCGCGGCGGAACTCGACCGCCAGCAGAACCAGATCGAACTGATCGCATCCGAAAATATCGTGTCGAAGGCGGTGCTGGAGGCGCAGGGCTCGGTCTTCACCAACAAATATGCGGAAGGTTATCCGGGCCGCCGCTATTATCAGGGCTGCGCACCCTCGGACGCGGTGGAAAGCCTCGCCATCGAACGCGCGAAGAAACTCTTCAACTGCGGCTTCGCCAACGTCCAGCCGCATTCGGGGGCTCAGGCGAACGGCGCGGTGATGCTGGCCCTGACCAAGCCCGGCGATACGATCATGGGCCTGAGCCTCGATGCCGGCGGCCACCTCACGCATGGCGCGAAGCCCGCGCTTTCCGGCAAATGGTACAATGCCGTCCAATATGGCGTCCGCCCTGACGACCATCTGATTGATTACGATCAGGTCGAGCGCCTCGCCAAGGAGCATAAGCCCACCCTGATCATCGCGGGGGGGTCGGCCTATCCGCGCCACATCGATTTCGCCCGCTTCCGCGCCATCGCCGATGAAGTGGGCGCGCTGCTCATGGTCGACATGGCGCATTTCGCAGGCCTTGTCGCGGCCGGGGAACATCCGACCCCGTTCGGCCATGCCGACGTCGTCACCACCACCACGCACAAGACATTGCGCGGCCCGCGCGGCGGCATGGTCCTCACCGACAATGAGGACATCGCCAAGAAGATCAATTCGGCCGTTTTCCCTGGCCTTCAAGGCGGTCCGCTCGTCCACGTCATAGCGGCCAAAGCAGTAGCGTTCGGCGAAGCGCTGCAACCGGAGTTCAAGGCCTATGCGAAGGCGGTGATCGCCAACGCCCAGGCCCTCGCTGGCCGTCTCAAGGCGCGCGGCGCCGACCTCGTCGCAGGCGGCACCGACACCCACCTCGCCCTCGTCGATCTTCGTCCGCTTGGCATCACCGGCAAGGATGCGGACGAGGCGCTCGAACGCTCGGCCATCACCTGCAACAAGAACGGCGTGCCCTTCGATCCGCTGCCCCCCTTGAAGACCAGCGGCATCCGCGTCGGCTCGCCCGCAGGGACCACGCGCGGCTTCGGGGTCGCGGAGTTCGAGGACATCGGAGACATGATCGCCGACGTGCTCGACGGCCTCGCCGCCAAGGGCGAGGATGGCGATCCCGCCGTCGAAGCCGACGTCAAAGCCCGCGTCCGCGCGCTGTGCTCTCGTTTCCCCATCTATCAGGGGCTGTAATTGCGCTGTCCCTTCTGCGCCCATGACAACAGCCAGGTGAAGGACAGCCGTCCGAGCGAGGACGGCTCGTCCATCCGCCGCCGCCGTCAATGCGAGGACTGCGGCGCCCGCTTCACCACATTCGAACGCATCCAGCTTCGCGACATCATCGTCGTAAAATCGGAAGACCGGCGGGAAATATTCGATCGCACGAAGCTGGAGCGCTCCGTCGCCATCGCCTGCCGAAAGCGCCCGGTGAGCCAAGAGCGGATCGATAAGCTCGTCTCCTCGATCCAGCGCCAGGTCGAGACGAATGGCGAAAGCGAGATCGGGTCCAGCGCGATCGGCGAGATGGTGATGAACGGCCTCCAGGCGCTCGACACCGTCGCCTATATCCGCTTCGCCAGCGTCTATAAGGATTTCCGCGAAGCCAAGGATTTCGAGGATTTCGCCGTCACCGTCGCGGAGGCGGTCCGCGAATGACCGCGCCCGCCATCGTCCTGGTCAGGCCGCAGCTCGGCGAAAATATCGGCAAGGCCGCGCGCGCCATGCTGAATTTCGGTCTCACCGACATGCGCCTTGTCCGTCCGAGGGACGGCTGGCCCAACCCAGCAGCGGGGCCCGCAGCCTCGGGTGCGGATATCGTCCTTGAAAAGGCAAAGGTTTTCGACAGCGTCCCCGAAGCGGTGGCCGATTGTCCGCATGTTTATGCTACCACGGTTCGCAAGCGCGGCCTCGTCATTCCTGTTGTGACGCCTGAAGTTGCCGCGCAGGAGATTTGTGGTCACGCCGAAGGGAGCGCCATCCTCTTCGGTGCGGAACGCTCAGGACTTGAAACCGAAGAGGTCGCTATCGCACAGAAAATCCTCACTGTTCCCATCAATCCGGATTTTCGCTCTTTGAATTTGGCGCAGGCCGTGATTCTCGTCGCTTACGAATGGTCCAAGCACCAGGATCTGGCGGTTCCCACTGAAGGCGAACCGGCAGAACCTCGCGCCACTCAAGCGCAACTCGAAGGCCTAATTGTGCAGATGGACGAGGCGCTCGACCAAGCAGGCTATTATTTCCCGCCCGACCGCGTCCCTGCCACGCGCAAGACGATGCGCACGATCCTCTCGAAGGCTGGCTGGTCAAATCGCGAAATTCAGGCGCTCCGCGGTATGCTCCGCACGCTCGTCAATCCGCGCAAGCGTTAGCCGCGCATGGCATCATAGCGGTCGAATTCGTATGCGATCGAGGCTTCCACCAGCCGCTCATAAAGATCGGCGATTACTTTATCCGGTACGCCTTCATCCTTCGCATGGCGCCTTACATTGGCAATGACCTCGGCCTTGCGCTTCTCATCGCGCACTGCGCCGCGATCGGATTTGATCCGCGCAGCAGCGCGCATATAGCCGAACCGCTCCCCCAGCAAGGCGACAATCTGCTCGTCCAGCCGATCGACACCATAACGGACTTCCGTCATGGTCTGACAATCGTCTGGCTTCACTCGGTTCCTGATCATGGTCGCTCTTTAGCGCCTTGGCCCTTCCTGTCGAGGTTGACTTTGCTGGCCTCTCCCGTCATAGGCGCGCCTTCGCAATTGGCTCCGCACCCCTGGTGAAGCGGCGGCCGCGTCGGATGCAATGTCCGGCGGTGCGGTTCCAGGGACAGCAGCTCTCCCCGAAAAGTGGGAACCGGTTTTCGGATCAGGAGGGCTGAAACAGAAATGTTAGCAAATTGGAGTATGACACATGTCGAAGCGCACCAGCGCCAAGTATAAGCTCGACCGCCGCATGGGCGAAAACGTCTTCGGACGCCCCAAGAGCCCGGTCAACAAGCGCGAATATGGCCCCGGCCAGCACGGCCAGCGCCGCAAGGGCAAGATGTCCGACTTCGGCATCCAGCTCCGCGCCAAGCAGAAGCTGAAGGGCTATTACGGCGACGTCACCGAAAAGCAGTTCAAGCGGACCTTCACCGAAGCCAGCAAGATGAAAGGCGACGCGTCGCAGAACCTGATTGGCCTGCTCGAGCGCCGCCTCGACATGATCGTCTATCGCGCCAAGTTCGCGCCGACCATCTGGGCTGCGCGTCAGATCGTCAGCCACGGTCACATCCGCGTCAACGGCGTGAAGTGCAACATCGCGTCCCGCCGCGTGAACGTCGGCGACGTGATCGAACTGGGCCCGAAAGCGCAGGAAATGGCGCTGGTCATGGAAGCGCAGGCCCTCGCCGAGCGCGACATCCCCGACTATGTCGCTCCGGACGGCACGGCGAAGGCCACTTTCGTCCGCGTTCCGACGCTCGACGAAGTGCCCTATCCGGTGAAGATGGAACCGAACCTCGTCGTCGAATTCTATTCGCGCTAAGGTTTAAAATCTTTTCCGTTAAAAATGAGGCGGCCCTTCCGGGCCGCCTTTTCTTATCGAGTCTCTTCCCTTGTCCGCTTGAGACAGAGATGCCAAACCTGACGTCCGCATCTTAAGGGAGAAACCATGTTCCTGCGCTCCGTTTCACTGCTCTCTCTCGCCTGTGCGCTGACCGCCTGCGCGACCACAGACACTCCGTCCGCCAGCGCCGTTGCGCCGCAAATTTCGCTCGACACTTTGAAAACCGTGACCCAGCAATTGTCTTCCGATGCATTCGAAGGCCGCGCGCCGACGACCCCGGGCGAGGACAAGACGGTCAACCTCATCGCCGAACGGTTTCGCGCGGCGGGGCTTCAGCCGGGCAATGATGGCAGCTGGTTCCAGGACGTGCCGCTGGTGGAAACGCTCGCCACGCCGACGTCGCTCACCATTACCGGCGGTGCTCAGCCGCTGACCTTCAACTATCGCACCGACATGGTTGCCAACAGCTACCAGGTGCAGCCGAAGATCGATTTGAAGGACAGCGATGTCGTCTTCGTCGGCTATGGCATCAATGCGCCCGAACGCGGCTGGAACGATTATGCGGGCGTCGATGTGAAGGGGAAGACGGTCGTCATCCTGATCAACGATCCCGATTATGAGACGAAGGGGCTGGAAGGTCCGTTCGAAGGCCGGGCGATGACCTATTACGGCCGTTGGACCTACAAATATGAGGAAGCGGCCCGCCAGGGCGCGGCAGCCGCCATCATCGTTCACGATACCGAACCTGCCGCTTATGGCTGGAACGTCGTCCAATCCTCTTGGACCGGCGCGCAATATAATATGGACGCCGCGAACAACCATATGGATCAGTCGAAGGTGATCGGCTGGCTCACCAACGATGCCGCGCGACGG
Source organism: Sphingosinicella flava (assembly GCF_016025255.1). Taxonomy (NCBI): domain Bacteria; kingdom Pseudomonadati; phylum Pseudomonadota; class Alphaproteobacteria; order Sphingomonadales; family Sphingomicrobiaceae; genus Allosphingosinicella; species Allosphingosinicella flava. The sequence continues at coordinate 436,745 of NZ_CP065592.1, read as the reverse complement.
CTGATGGCATCGGCAGGTCAGGATCTGGCCGCGCTCACCGCCGCCGCGAAGCAAAAGGGTTTCAAGGCCGTGCCATTGGGCCTCAAAGCGAACATTTCGCTTGAAAACCAGATCAAGCGGCAGAAATCGCGCAACGTGATCGGCGTCCTTCCAGGAAAGAAGCGCCCTGGAGAATATGTTCTCTACTCTGCACATTGGGACCATCTCGGCCGCTGCGATGCGGCGCCGGATGGGGACGACATCTGCAACGGGGCGCTCGACAATGCGACGGGAACTGCGGCACTGATCGCTCTGGCAGAAGCGCACAAGAAAGCGGGCCAGCCGGACCGCTCGATCATCTTCCTCGCCGTCACCGCCGAAGAATCGGGGCTGCTCGGATCCAAATATTATGCCGAGAACCCGATCTTTCCGCTTTCTCAGACGGTAGGCGGCGTCAACATGGACGGCGTCAACATCATCGGCCGAACCCGGGACGTGGTGGTGATCGGGCCGGGCAAATCCGAGCTTGAACCCTATCTCCAGCGCGCGGTCGCGGATCAGGGCCGCGTCATCGTTCCCGAACCGACGCCCGAAAAAGGCTTCTTCTACCGCTCGGATCATTTCAGCTTCGCCAAGTTCGGCGTCCCGATGATCTATTTCGAAAGCGGCGACGATCTGGTGAACGGCGGCGTAGCGGCAGGCCGCGCCGCGGCCGACGATTATACCGCCAACCGTTATCATGGCCCGAAAGACGAATATCGTTCCGACTGGGATTGGTCCGGCGGCCTGCAGGATATCGCCCTCTTCTACCGCATCGGCCGCGAGCTCGCCGACAGCGACAATTGGCCGAACTGGTACCCGACCGCCGAATTCCGTGCTGCCCGCGACAAGTCGCGGGCAGGCCAGTAAGGCTGGCGAACATTTAAAAAGTGGCTCCTTGGCTTACCTCCGAGGAGCCACTATCAGCTCGATTAATCTGCTTTTGTGGCCTGGTTCCAAGCGAAGGCGTAAATGTCCGCCATTTCCTGAATCTTGAGATCACGGGCCGAACCTACACCATGCCCATCTTCAGCCTCAGTACGGACTAAAACGCGCCGTTGACCTCCAAATTTCGCTACAGCTCGCGCTGCGAACTTGCCGCTCATCCACGGCGAGACGCGCCTATCATTCAAACCGATCGTCAATAGTGTGTCAGGAATGTCTTTAGCCCCCTCGAGCATGAGGTAGGAATCCTGCATTACAAGTCCCTTAAACCCGTCCTCAGTGCGGGGATCCCCCGCTTCGGCGAACTGATTGGCGCCGTTTTCAGCCGTTTCGAGGCGGGCCGGATTCAACATCGCCACCCTTAATATCATACCTGCGAAAAGATCGGGCCGTTTCATTACCGCTGGCGAGACGAGTTGTCCGCCAGCGCTAACGCCTATAGCTGTAATTTGAGAGGGCTTAGCATAACCGAGCTGAATCAGGCGTTCGGCACAAGCAATAAAGTCAGCATGTGCATTGGGCTTGTTGGCAGCACGTCCAGCTTCATGCCAGGCACGCCCATTCTCGCCGCCGCCGCGCGTCCCGCAATAGGCAAAAACTCCGCCTTGCTCCAGCCAAGCAAGGTTGTTCCCACTGTAAGTAGGCTCGGTGTTGAGGAGACCATAAGACCCATATCCATGAAGAATGGTCGGGCGCCCTGCCGGCAATTTCCCTTCCGCTGGCATTAATATTGCCATCGGCACCCGTGTACCATCGGAACTGATCGCCTCATCGGTGATAACTGAATGCTTTGATCCAGCTTCCCAACTAGCCGATTTCAAATTGACGGGCTGGATGATTCCTCCTGAAACGCGGTAGTGAGTTCTATTCCGCAACCATCCCGTAAGCCCCATCAGCAAGGATCGGCCTTGATCACCGACATCCCAACTGGAGATAGCTCCATCGAATGGAAGAACAACTTCCCGGAACTCTTCAGAACCGTTCGGCTGGAAAAAGAGCTTTTCGGCACCCCCTTTGCTGGCGAATAGATACAATCCGTCCGCAGCCTCGGAAATGCTCCTCAGGATCACTTCGCCGCCTTCCATGATAGGGCGCAGCTTCAGCTCCGGATCGTTCAGGGAACCCTTTAATAACGTTCTCGATGAATTTGTTTTGGAAGAGAGAAGATAGATGTTGTCGCCAACAATTGTCGCGCTGCGTACCTGGTCCGCATATTCGGCGATCGAACGCCACTTCGGCGTACCAGCTAGAACCTCATCAATGCGCGTAACGAGAATTCTGCTGTCAGCCCTAGCGCCAGTGCCAAAACCCATCGCCCAGCGTGTTGAGGCTGGATTGTAAAAAGTAGGAAATTCGCGCGGCTCGAACGCCGGAGCATTGGGGACACCGGCTCCGAGCAAGGGAATACCCGGGCCTTTCTCACCAAACCCGATCGTATACATCCTCATGTTCAGGATTGGATCCACGCCAGGCTGCGGGTCCGCCATTCGTGTGTAAACAACCTTCCTTGAGGACAGCCAGTTCACAGGGAATTCTCCCCAAACCGGCCCTATGCGTGGCGCTATCTCGCGTCCGCTCTCAACGTCCAAAAAGCGAACTTCGCCCGCCTCTCCGCCGCCTTCTGCGACATGCACGGCGACTGTCCCGCCATCGGGTGAGACAGTGTAGTTGTTGATAGCGGCTAAGGCTGCGCTTGATGTCGCAGGATCCAATACCACCCGTTCGACGCCATCCTTACGCACGACGAGCTTCGACACGCGCGCTTCCGGATCCAACCTTAGATAGAACAGGCGCTGATTAGATATCTGGGCACTCGTGTAACTGACCCCTGCCCGGTTCGCGAGATTGAGCAGTTCTTCAAATTTCTCTCGCTCCGGCAATTTGCTCAACTCTTCGCGCGCATGCTGGCCAGCATTTACAAGCCAATCCCGTACCTCACCCGCGCGTTCAGGCTTCTCCATCCAGCGGTAGGGGTCTTGGATAGTTATTCCGAACCTCTGCTCCTCGAAGGGCTCTGCAACCGGTACAGGCGGAACAGCCGCAGTAAGAGCGGAACCGGCGACCGCAGCCAAAAGCATGTGCATGATACAATCCTCCCCAAAGTAAAGCCTAGCGCTGGCTTAGTTAAAATCAATAGATGCCGCGACCTGTTGGTCTGGTGCCCCGTAATGAGGGCATGGATCAGAGGGAAACTGAACATGACTTTTCCGTTCGTGCTGGTAAGGGGCTGACCCGGACAGCACGAACGGATTTGCGCATGACCTATCGCCAGCCGCCCGAATGGGCGCATCATGAATGGGTATGGATCGGCTTCCCGAGCCATGGCGACTTGTGGCTAGAAGATCTGGAGGCCGCGCAGGAGGAGGTCGCCGCTTTCGCCCGTGCCGTTCATGCGAATGGCAATGGCGAGGAAGTGCGCCTCGTCGCCGCCGACCCAAAGGCGGTGGCGCGGGCGCAGGAGCTTGCCGGTCCCGACATCACGATAATCGAGGAGATTTTCGGCGACATCTGGCTGCGTGACACCGGGCCGATCATCCTCAAGTCCGGAGAAAACCGCCTTCCTGCCAGCTTCCGCTTCAACGGGTGGGGCGGCAAGTACGACCTGGAAGGCGACGATACGATTGGCTTGCGGCTTGCCGACACGATGGACATGGAGGCCCGGCGCCATGACTGGATCCTGGAGGGCGGCGCGATCGACGTGGACGGTGCGGGACTTGCCGTCACGACCGAGCAATGCCTCTTGAACCCGAACCGCAATCCGGGTCTCTCCAAGGAGGAAATCGAAATGCGTTTGAAGGCCGATCTCGGCCTCGATCGCATCCTGTGGCTGGGCGATGGCCTTCTCAACGACCATACCGACGGCCATGTCGACAATCTTGCCCGCTTCGTCGGCGAAGGGCGGATTGCCATTCCCGTGGCGGAAGAGGATGATCCCAACATTGCCGTCTATGCGGATGCTTGGGCCCGCGCCGAAGCCTTTGGCCTGGAGGTCGTGCCCGTTCCCTCCCCCGGCAAAGTCGTGATGGATGGCGAGATCATTCCGGCTTCCTATATGAACTTCTACATCGGCAATGCGGCGGTGGTGGTGCCGATTTACGGCCAGCCGAACGACGCTGCCGCTGTCGAGGCGATTGGCGCCCTCTTCCCCGGCCGCAAAGCCGTGGGTTTCCGCGCCGATCATATCCTGACCGGCGGCGGCAGCTTCCACTGCATCAGCCAGCAGGTGCCGGAGTAAGGCGCCTTTGGAGAACAGAATGACCCAGGTTACCCTCGCCGCCCTCCAACTTCCCTTCTCCGATTGCGTGGAGGAGAATATCGCCGCCGTCGAAAGGCTGGTGCGCGAAGCGGCTGCCAAAGGCGCCAAAATCATCCTGCCACCCGAATTGTTCGAGGGCCATTATTTCTGCCGCACGCAGGATGAGGGTCATTTCGCGCGGGCCCTCTCGACGGACGAGCATCCGGTCGTCCTGGCGATGCGGAAGCTCGCCAAGGAACTCAGCGTCTATATCCCGACCAGCTTCTTCGAGGCGGACGGGCACCACCATTATAACAGTCTCGCCATGATCGACGACGAAGGCGAGGTCATGGGTGTCTATCGCAAGAGCCACATTCCGGACGGTCCCGGCTATTCGGAGAAATTCTATTTCCGTCCCGGCAATACCGGCTTCAAGGTCTGGAAGACGAAATACGGCACGATCGGCGCCGGCATTTGCTGGGACCAATGGTATCCGGAAGCCGCCCGCGCGATGATGCTGATGGGCGCGGATATCCTCCTTTATCCCACCGCCATCGGCACCGAGCCGCATGACCCCGATCTCGACACCAGCCGCCTATGGCGGCGGGCGATGATCGGCCATGCGGTGTCGAATGTCGTCCCCGTCGTCGCCGCCAACCGGATCGGCATGGAAGGGGATCAACGCTTCTATGGGCACAGCTTCATCTGCGACGAGAGAGGCGACATGCTTGCCGAGTATGGCGCGCAGGAAACCGGCGTGCTGGTCGCCACCGTGGATATCGTTCAGGCAAAGAAGCACCGCGCCGCCTTCGGTTTCTTTCGCGACCGGCGCCCGGAACTTTACACGCGGCTGGCGCAGGATATCTGAGCCTACTTCCGGCCGAACAATTTCTCGATGTCGTTATGGCCGAGTTTCACCCAGGTTGGCCGGCCATGGTTGCACTGCCCGCTATGAGGCGTGACTTCCATTTCGCGGAGAAGCGCGTTCATCTCGGCGACCGAGAGGATGCGGCCCGCGCGGACGGAGCCGTGGCAGGCCATGGTTGCCGCGACATGGTCGAGCTTTTCCTTGAGCGACAAGGCTTCGTCGAAAGCGGCGATCTCGTCGACGAGATCGGTGACGAGGCCCTGAATGTTTCCTTGACCCAATAAAGCCGGAGTCGCGCGGACAAGGACAGCGCGGGGGCCGAAACGTTCGAGTTCCAAGCCCATTTCGGCCAGCTCTTCGGCCCGCGCTTCCAGGCGGTCGGCGGCCGGCTCGTCCATCTCCACCACTTCAGGAAGGAGCAGAGCCTGGCGGGCGACGCCGCCGTTCGACATCGCTTTGCGCATCCGTTCGAGAACGAGCCGTTCGTGGGCGGCGTGCTGGTCGACGAGGACGAGGCCGTCATCGGCTTCCGCGACAATGTAGGTGGCTGCCACTTGACCGCGTGCAACGCCCAGCGGGTAGCGATTGGCTTCCGGCGGCGGCGCATGAGCCGGTTCGGCGCGGGCCTGGGGCGGTGGCGCATAGGCCTGGTGGGCATCCCACACGCTGCCTTGTCTCCCCTCCCCTTCAGGGTAGAGACCGGTGCGGGTGAAGAATGAGGAGTTTGTCGACGCACGACTTCCCCACCCCAACCCAGTGGGGCCGTAGCCTTGTCCCCCGGACAAGGCTGAGGTCGGCCCCACTCCTAAAGGGGAGGGGCTTCCGGTTTGCCAGTTGCCTAGAGCCGCGACTGAGGGGCGCTGGGCGCTACGGTGACCAGCCGCATCCAATGCATGGCGTAGGCCGCCGACAATTAATCCACGTATGCCGCCTGGATCGCGGAAGCGGACTTCGGTCTTGGCGGGATGGACGTTGACGTCGACTTCGGTGCCCGGGAGGTCGATGAACAGGGCGAGGATCGGGTGCCGGTCGCGGGCGAGCAGGTCCTGATAGGCGCCCCGCACCGCGCCTATGAGGAGGCGGTCCTTCACCGGACGGCCGTTCACGAACAGATATTGATGGTCGGCGACGCCCCGGTTGAAGGTCGGCAGACCCGCCACCCCGCCAAGCCGGACGCCGTGCCGGTCGTAGTCCACCGGGACACTGTTGTCGGCAAGGCCACGGTCGGTGAGCGCGGCAACGCGCGCCGGGCGATCCTCGCCAGGCTGAACGTGGAGAGCGCGGCGGCCTTCATGCTCCAGGGTGAAGCCGATATCCGGCCGCGCCATGGCAAGCCGCTTCACGACATCGACGCAGGCGGCATATTCGGAGCGGGGGGAACGCAGGAACTTGCGGCGGGCGGGAACTTTCCCGAAGAGATCGGATACGCGGATACGAGTGCCAGGCGGCAGGGCGGCGGGCCCCTCCCCCACCACCTGGCCGTTGTCGACAGTCAACGACCAGCCGTCGGCGCCCCGCACGCGGCTTTCCATATGGAGGAGGGACACGCTGGCAATGGACGGTAGCGCCTCGCCTCTAAACCCCAAAGTCGTCACAGCGTCGATGGCATCGCCGGGCAGTTTTGAAGTGGCGTGACGCTCCAGGGCCAGCCGCATGCTTTCCCTGTCCATGCCGCAGCCATCGTCGGAGACTTCCAGCAGGTCGATTCCCCCGCCCATCAGTGTCGCCGCGATCCGCGTCGCTCCGGCGTCAATCGCATTTTCAACCAATTCTTTCAACGCACTGGCCGGTCTTTCCACCACTTCACCGGCTGCGATGCGGTTAACCAGATGTTCGGGAAGGCGGCGTATTGACATGAATCAGCCTGTAAACGATGCGACGGCTTCCTGCGACAACGTTAACTGTTTTGTGGACGGGAAGCGCGGGGGCATCCTATACAGCGAGAATCCGGGCAAGCGGGGAATTTTCCGAAGAGCGGCGCCCGTCAAGGAAGCGAGACCTGATCCTATGTCCTTCATGCGTTTTTTGAAGTTTCCGTCGCACGATATGGCGATCGACCTCGGCACCGCGAACACCGTTGTTTACGTGCGTGGACGCGGGATCGTTCTCAATGAGCCGTCGGTGGTCGCCATCGAGACGATCAACGGCGTCAAGCGCGTGAAGGCGGTCGGCGACGACGCCAAATTGATGATGGGCAAGACGCCCGACCAGATCGAGGCGATTCGCCCGCTTCGCGACGGTGTGATCGCGGACATCGACGTCGCCGAGCAGATGATCAAATATTTCATCCAGAAAGTGCATGGCACGCGCCGCTTCCCGCGCTGGCCGGAAATCGTGATCTGCGTGCCGTCGGGCTCCACCTCGGTCGAGCGCCGCGCGATCCGCGACGCCGCCTCCAACGCCGGCGCGAGCCAGGTCTGGCTGATCGAGGAGCCGATGGCGGCTGCGATCGGCGCCGACATGCCGGTGACCGAACCGATCGGTTCGATGGTCGTCGACATCGGCGGCGGCACGACGGAAGTCGCGGTGCTTTCGCTGCGCGGCCTTGCCTATACCACGTCGGTCCGTGTCGGCGGCGACAAGATGGACGAAGCGATTTCTTCCTACGTCCGCCGTAACCACAATCTCCTGATCGGAGAAGCGACGGCAGAGCGCATCAAGCAGCAGGTCGGCATCGCCAAGCCCCCCGCCGATGGCAGCGACGGCCTTACCGTTCACATCAAGGGCCGCGACCTCGTGAATGGCGTGCCGAAGGAAATTACCATCAACCAGCGGCAGATCGCGGAGGCGTTGTCGGAACCTGTGGGGACCATCGTCGAGGGCGTTCGCATCGCACTTGAGAATACCGCGCCGGAGCTGGCAGCCGATATTGTCGACCAGGGCATCGTCCTGACCGGCGGCGGTGCGCTGCTCCAGGGCCTGGACGAGGTTCTTCGCGACGAAACCGGTCTTCCGGTCACCATCGCGGACGATCCGCTGACCTGCGTCGCCCTTGGAACCGGCCGCGCCCTGGAAGAGGAAATCTTCCGCGGCGTCCTTCAGACCGCGTAAAAGACCGGTCTCATGGCGCCGCCCTCCACCCGGCGTCCCGGTTTTTCCCGCAGGGCGCAATACGGACTGTTCATCGGCTATATCGTAGCTGTGGGCGGCGTGTTGCTCGCAGTGCTGCTGCTCATCATCGCCGCCGTCGATCCGCGTGGCTTTGCCGCCTTGCGCGGCGCGGCGCTTGACGTCACTGCCCCAATTACGGGCGCGGGACGGAGCGTGGTTCGTTTCTTCGGCAACGCTGGCGACGAAATCGGGGCTTATTTCAATGCGGCTTCGCAGAACCGGGCGATGCGCGCAGAGCTTGAGGCAAGCCGCCAGAAGCTGATCGAAGCGCGCGCGATCAATTTCGAGAATCGGCGTTTGAAGGCATTGCTGAAGGTCAGTCAAGCGACCGGAGACCGTGTCGCCACGGCGCGCATCGTCGGATCAAGCTTCGATTCCAGCCGCCGCCTTGCAACCCTTTCCGCAGGAAGCGCCTCGGGCATACAAATAGGCCAGCCGGTACGTGGGCCCGAGGGATTGATCGGCCGCGTGATCGAAACCGGCCGCCATGCCGCGCGCGTCTTGCTGATTACGGATGGATCCAGCAACGTTCCGGTCCAGCTGACGAGATCCGGCATCCCCGCCATCGCGACCGGCAAGGGTGACGGCTTCATCGAGATCAAACCGCTGGAAGTCGGTGAAAACCCTTTCCGCAAGGGTGACATCCTCGTCACATCGGGCACTGGCGGCATCTTTCCGCCGAATATCCCCGTTGCGCAAGTGACCCGCGCCGACCGTGACGCCACCATCGCCCGGCCGCTCGCGGATCCGGCCCGCATCGACTTTGCGATCGTCCAGCATATCTACCAGCCCGCCGCGAACTTGCCGCTCAACGAAGCCGAGCCGCCCCCGGGAAGCGAGGCCGCGCAATGAGCTGGATCGCGTCGTCGAACCGCGATGTGGCCCGCCGTGATGCCCGCAGGCGCTATGTCCCCCTGGTCTCGACCATCGCGGCCATCCTCTTCGCAATCCTGCCGATCGTCGTTACGACGCCCATTGTTCCGGATTTCGCCTTTCTGGTCCTGATCGCTTGGCGGCTGTTGCGGCCGGAAATGTGGACGGCGCAAATGGCGCTTCCCCTTGGCCTGCTCAACGATCTCGTCGACGGGCTTCCGCTCGGGCAGTCCATGGCTTTGTGGACGCTGACCTTTCTCGCCTTCGACATTCTCGATGCGCGGCTTAATTGGCGCGACTACTGGATGGACTGGTTTTTCGCGGCGCTGGCCATCCTGACCTATAGTCTTGCAGGCTGGGCGATCGGACGACTGATGGGCAATATGGCCAGCTTCACCGTCCTTTTACCCCAGATCGTCTTGTCGGTCTTCCTCTATCCGGTGGTCGCCCGCATCATTCTGATGCTTGACCGATGGCGGCTCGCCCGATGAGACGCCGCGCCAAGCCGCTCGTTACCGAAAACTCGCAGAGCTTCACCTTCACGCGGCGCGCGATGGTGCTGGGTGGGCTCCAAGCCGGGGTCGCGGCCTTGCTCGCGGGGCGGGTCAGCTGGCTCGCCATCGCTGAAAATGACCGCTACAAATTGATGTCGGAAGAAAACCGGTTCCAGATGGTGCTGGTCCCTCCCCGGCGTGGCTGGATCGTCGACCGTTATGGCAAGCCGATCGCGGTCAACCGCAGCGACTATCGCGTCGATCTGATCCCCGATCAAATCCAGGATGCCGAACGGATCATTCGCGAGCTTTCTCAAATCTTGCAACTGCCGCCTGAGGAAGTGACGCGCATCCGCAAGGAATTGGCGAATGCCGCGGGATACCAACCGGTCCCGGTCGCCGAAAACCTGCCCTTCGAGCAATATGCCGCCGTCACCGTCCGCCAGCCCGAGATGCCGGGTGTTGCTCCTCTAAGAGGGTTCAGCCGCTTCTATCCGGATGGTGCTGCCGTTGGCCACCTTGTCGGTTATGTCGGAGCGGCGAACAAGGAAGAGTATCAAGCCGCAGGCAAGGATCCGCTATACATCACGCCGGGTTTCAAGATCGGCAAGGAAGGTCTTGAAAAGACGATGGAGAGCCGTCTTCGGGGAACGCCCGGCGCGAAGCGGCTGGAGGTGACGGCGGGTGGCCGCCTGATCCGGGAGCTGGCGTCCCTGCCCGACAAAAGCGGCGGCAGCCTGCCGCTCACCATCGACGCGGGTTTGCAAGCCTATGCGGCGCGCCGGCTCGGCAATGAATCCGGTTCCTGCATCGTGCTCGATTGCCATACGGGGGAGATCCTCTGCATGGCATCCATGCCGGCTTATGACCCCAATAATTTTTCCGATGGCATCAGCCATGACGAATGGGGGATGTTGTCGGCGGATGAGCGCCATCCGCTGATCAACAAGTCGCTGAACGCTCTTTACCCCCCTGGATCCACGTTCAAGCCGATGGTCGCGATGGCACTGCAAGGCGCTGGCGTCGATCCGGACGAGACTGTGCATTGCCCGGGCGGCTACCGGCTCGGAAATCGCTTCTTCCGCTGCCTGGGGCGTCACGGTACCGTCAATATGCGCCGGGCGATCGCGAAGAGCTGCAACACCTATTTTTATTCGATGGGGAACCGGGTCGGGATCGACGCCATTGCAAAGATGGGCCATGCCTTGAGCTTCGGCGAAAAATTCGACCTGCCCGTCGTGTCGCAGAGTTTCGGCACCATGCCGGACACCGCATGGAAGATGCGCCGCTATAAGCAGCAATGGACGGCGTCCGATACGCTCAATGCCGCCATCGGCCAAGGCTATGTCATTGTGAACCCGCTCCAGCTCGCCGTCATGGCCGGCAGGGTCGCGTCGGGCCTCAACATCCAGCCAAGGCTGCTGAGGGGGCGCCACGCTCCAGCCAAGCCTCTGCCCTTCCCCAAAGAGCATTTCGAGGCGGTGCGCGGCGGCATGTGGGAAGTGGTGAACGGCGATGGCACGGCCGGCCGCAGCCGCCTGGAGCTCCCCGGCATCGAGATGGGCGGCAAGACGGGAACCGCGCAGGTGCGCCGTATCGCGGGCGCCCAGCGCGGCCAGAGCGGGGACTGGAAATATCGCGACCACGGCCTGTTCGTCTGCTTCGCGCCGACCAGCAATCCCCGCTATGCGGCCTCGGTCGTCATCGAACACGGGCTGGGCGGCGCCCGCGCCGCCGCCCCGGTGGCGAAGGACGTGCTGACTTATCTCTTCGATAAAGAGAAAGCGATGGCCGCGCTCGCCACGTTCGAAGAAGGGTGGGGCGGCGACATCAAGACGCGGATGGAGCGTCAGGCGGCGGCCTGGCTCGCGAGCAAGGGCAAGACGCCCCCGCCCGGAGGCGCGGCATGAGCTTCATTCCCGCCGCCGTCGCGCGCCTGTCGTGGCCGGCCATCATTCTGGCGGCCGTGATCGCCCTGTTCGGGGGCGTCGTCCTCTACTCGGTTGGGGGAGGATCGCCCTCTCCTTGGGCGTTGAGCCATGTCATTCGCTTCTCTCTTTTCCTCACGATGGCGATCGGCATTTCCTTCATCAGCCCAAAGCGGATGAAGCCATTCGTGTTCGTCGCTTATGGCGGCGTTCTCTTCCTGCTCATCCTCGTCCAGGCGCTCGGCTTTATTGGCGGCGGCGCGCGGAGCTGGCTGAACCTGGGTTTTATCGTCCTCCAGCCTTCCGAGCTGATGAAGCCGGTGATCGTGCTGGTGCTGGCGCGATTTTACGATCTGCTGCCAGCCGGGCAGATACGCTCATGGTCCGCTATCTGGCCGGCCGGGCTCCTTATCGGCATCCCGTTCCTGATGATCGCCGCGCAGCCGGATCTCGGCACCGCCTCGCTCGTCGTTTTTTCCGGTTTGACCATCATGTTCCTCGCAGGAGTGCCGCTGCGCCTGTTCGTGGGCGGGATCGCCGCGATCGCCATGGTCGTACCGATCGCCTATAATTTCCTGCTGCTGCCGCACCAGCAAAGGCGCCTCACCATCTTCCTCGATCCGGAGCTCGATCCGCTCGGCGCGGGCTATCATATCAGCCAGTCGCAGATCGCGATCGGGTCGGGCGGCATTTTCGGGAAGGGCTATCTGAACGGTACGCAGAGTCATCTCAAATATCTGCCCGAAGTCCATACCGACTTCATTTTCCCGGCGATGGTGGAGGAATGGGGTCTGGTGGGCGCCCTGTTCCTGATCCTCTGCTTCTTCCTGCTGCTGCGATGGGGGATGAAGGTGGCGCTCGATACCAAGCCGCGCTTCGACCGGCTTGTGGCGGCGGGTCTGACGACCACCATTTTCTTCTATATCGCGATCAATTTGATGATGGTGATGGGTTTGGCCCCCGTCGTCGGCATCCCCCTCCCCCTCTTCTCCCACGGCGGATCGGCGATGCTGACGGTAATGATCTCTCTCGGTATCCTGATGTCCATCGATCGGAACAACCGCCTGAAGCGAAAAGGCCTCGTTTAGCCGTTGCATCCCGCATCGCCCCATGCTAGCGGGCACGCCTCGCCGGAACGGAACCTCGTTTTCTTCGGGCTTTGCCTTGCAGGCATGGACGCATAGCTCAGTTGGTAGAGCAGCTGACTCTTAATCAGCGGGTCCTAGGTTCGAGCCCTAGTGCGTCCACCATTTTCCAATGACTTAGAGGCGAGATTGAGCAACCGCCCATTCGCGGGGTCCCATTTGGGTCACAGGATCATGGTCATGCAAGCATGCACATCGGAGACAAGCTGATCTACTTCCTGAGTAGATGTCGGAAAGCTTCCGGCCTTATGCGCATATCGATTACGCCTAGGTGCAATTGCTGATGAAAACGCGGTAGCAGCTGCATGGTCAAGATAGCCTCTGACATGAGGCGGAAGTCCTTTGAGCTGGTGAAGCATGCCACCAATTCCATTCGCTGGAACTCTGCCATTGTTGCTCAGGATAGTAGCGAGGCACGTGTCGAGCGACCGCGTCGAGTGGATGATTTGTAAAAGCCGCTGACGGCGCAACGGTTGCAGTTTCTGGCAGCGGCCTAGTTCGGAAAGTTCGTCATCAACGTAGTTAAACGCTACGCTCGAACCATAGTGATGCGACCCTCGCACTAGCGCTTGCATCAGCAGATGCCTTGATTTTCGAGCGCTCATCCGACCCTCGTATAGCGAGAGACCAGTTCCGAAATTTCGTCGGGGGACTTGCCTGTTCCTGCTGGCGTTAGAACCCAACCGGCAAACGCAGCCGCACGGATGGCTTTATCTGGGTCACCAGGACTTGATGGGAATAACTCCGCGAAAGCGGCTCCTGCTGGAGCTTGGGTAGGAAACGGTTCTGCCCCATCCATATCGTACCACCGATCAGCTCCTTCGACGGACAGATTGGCGATGGCTTGTAAAGTTGGTGGATTAGCGAAGAATGCCGCCTCGATGTTGTGGGAGAGGCGGTCGCGTCGCGGCTTCCGCGTTGAGCGGTTGCCATGTGCAGCGGTGGCCTTCGAGCGACCGCGTTGCAACACGCGCGCGAGTTTGTAGGTGTCGCCAAAACGCGCACTCGCAAGCCGATGTATTTTTTCGGAAGACTTACCATCTGGGAAGCCTTGCGGGCGGGATGAGATTGACGTCAGATCATCCCAGACCCTCTGATCCTTAATAGATATCTCCGTTACAAATGCGTTGGTTGGAAGCGAGTACGGGCGCTCACCATCAATTGATACAAAAACAAAGTTTGTATGCGGCGGCAGAGCCATCTTGTTCAACGTTAATCGCGCGGTGAAATGTTCTTGGCTGCGGAGCTCTTGAGCTGTCATCGCCATGATAGCGGTTAACCCAGCCCGACCGCCCACAATGATATCAACCGAACGCATGACCAACGGATGATCGGGCGCGCCCACCACCACGAAGTCGCCGCCCATTGAACGCCTCAGGCGGTCGACGATCGCTTTTCGCACATCGATTATTGTTGGACGCAAAGTTTCCCCCCAATCGCCAAGCGAATCGTATCAACGGCGGTTGAATGGGCAACTGCGTCGACATTCAGCGATTTATGCACTTAAAGTGCAGCATGCCAACTGCATACCATGCCAAGTACTTCGCCCATGACCTGACCAAGCACGCTCCTCCCGGGGCGGCTGATCAGCTCTCGATGGCGCTGTTCGACGCGTCGGTGGACCTGAACCCTCACCAGATTGAGGCGGCCATGTTCGCCCTGCAATCGCCGCTGGCGGAAGGTGTGATCCTCGCGGACGAGGTTGGTTTGGGCAAGACCATAGAAGCCGGGATCGTTCTTTGCCAAAAATGGGCGGAACGGAAACGGAAACTCTTGATCATCTGTCCGGCTTCGATCCGCCAGCAGTGGGCGGCGGAGCTGACAGAGAAGTTTAATCTGCCCGCGATGGTGCTGGACGCGAAGACCTATCGCGCCCTTAAACGTGACGGACACGCATGGCCGCTCGAACAGAAGGCGATCGTGATCCTGTCGTATCATTATGCGGCACGCCTTCAGGACGAATTGCGTCCTATCGCATGGGACCTCGTGGTCGTCGATGAAGCTCACAAACTGCGGAACGCTTATCGCCCCAGCAACCGCATCGGGCAGGCCCTACGGTGGGCCACGGAGGGCAGAAAGAAGCTGCTGCTCACGGCTACCCCCCTGCAAAACAGCCTTATGGAGCTGTTTGGCCTTTCCACGTTCATTGATGAAAACCTTTTCGGGGACGCAAATGCGTTCCGGTCAAAGTATGTAAACGCGGGCGGCAACCTTGACGAATTGCGGTTCAGGTTGGCCGATTTCTGCAAGCGGACGCTCCGCAAGCAGGTGCTGGAATATGTCCGCTACACGGAGCGAAAAGCGATTACGCAGCCGTTTCGGCCAACTGACCCAGAACAGGCGCTATACGACGGTATATCGAAATTCCTGCAAGCCGAAAACAGCTACGCAATCCCCTCGCGCCAGCGGCACCTCACGGCCCTGATCCTGCGCAAGCTGTTGGCGTCTTCGTCCCATGCAATTGCTGGAACGTTGGACACGTTGGGAACGCGGCTAGGAACAATTCGGGATGGCAATGAACCCGAAACCGATTGGACAGAGGAAATCATCACTGCCGAGGAAATCGAAGAGGAACTCCTTGATGAGTGGCTCGACGAAGACGACGAAGACGATGATGCGGTTGAGCCATTCAATCCGGCCAAGCTCAGGGCGGAAATCGAGCAGGTCACGGCGCTTGCCGAACAGGCGCGCGGGATCGGAACCGATACAAAGACCTATGCACTCCTGAAAGCGCTCGACATTGGCTTTGCCGAGCAAGACCGCATGGGAGCGCTGCAAAAGGCGCTCATCTTCACCGAGTCCCGCCGCACGCAGAATTATCTGCGCGCCTATCTGGAAGCCAACGGCTACGCCAATCAGGTTGTTTCTTTTAGCGGCACTAACAGCAGTGCACAGACGCAGGCCATCTATGAACGATGGCTAAAGGCGAACGCGGAGACTGGCCGCATATCTGGCTCCAAGGCCATCGATATACGCAGCGCGCTGATCGACCATTTCCGCGACCACGCCCAGATCATGATTGCGACCGAAGCGGCGTCAGAAGGCGTGAACCTGCAATTCTGCTCGATGGTCATCAACTATGACCTGCCGTGGAATCCGCAGCGCATCGAACAGCGCATAGGCCGCTGTCACCGGTACGGCCAAACACACGACGTTATAGTCATCAATTTCCTGAATGAGCGCAATCAGGCCGATCAGCGGGTGCATGAGCTGCTCCGTGACAAGTTCAGCCTGTTCAGTGGTGTTTTCGGGGCGTCGGACGAAGTGCTCGGCACGATCGAGTCCGGCGTCGATTTCGAGAAGCGCATTCTTGCCATCTATCAGGATTGCCGCACGCCTGATGCCATCGACGCCGCTTTCAAAGCGTTGAGGGACGAGCTGGACGAGCAAATCCGTGCCCGGATGGACGATACCCGCCGCGCCCTGCTGGAGCACTTCGACGAGGACGTGCATGCTAGGCTGAAATTGCGACTTGAGACCACCCGGGCGCAGCTTGATCAGGTGGGCCGCAAATTCTGGGATGTTACGCGGTTCATACTGAACGATGCGGCCGATTTCGATGAAAACGCGCTAACCTTCGATCTCAGCGAACCGCCCGCCGACCACATCCCGAAAGGTCGTTACCATCTGATCTCGCGTGCGGGCAGCGATGATGCCAGCCCCAACCCACATGGCTATTTCCTTTACCGCCTGTCGCATCCCCTCGGCGAAACGGTGCTCGATGATGCCAAGGGGCGGCCTACCCCGCTAGCCGAACTGGTCTTCGATGTGGGCACTCACCCCGTCCGCAACGCTGTCGTCGAAGGGCTGAAGGGTCGAAGCGGATGGCTGACGTTGCGCCGCCTGATCGTTACCTCTTTTGACACCGAGGAATATCTGTTGCTCTCCGGGGTCGACGATCGCGGCGCGTCGCTTGATCAGGAAGTATGCGAACGGCTGTTCTCGGTCGGCGCGATTACCCGGCACGCCGATGCTCCATCGTCGATCATCGCGACCCGGATTGAGGCGGGTGCCCAGCAGGCAGAAAAAGCCGCGCTCAACCGTTCGCTTGAAGCCAACAGCCAGCACTTCGCCGCCGCGCGGGAAAAGCTGGAGCATTGGGCCGAGGACAAGATTTACGCCGCCGAGCGGGCGCTCAAGGACACCAAGGAGCAGATTAAGGCTATGCGCCGCCAGTCGCGGAGCGCGGCCACGTTGGAAGAGGAGCACGAAGCCCAACGCCGCCTCGCTGAACTGGAGCGCAAGCAGCGCAAACAGCGGCAAGAAATCTTTGCAGTTGAGGATGATATCGCCGAAAGGCGAGACTCCCTGATAGCTGCGCTTCAAAAGCGGATGCAGCGCGGGCAAACCAGCGAAACCTTGTTCACCATCCGCTGGTCGGTCGTATAGGGATGGCCGCCTAGGGGGAGTTTGATTCTCAATGAGTAACTACGACGCGCTCGTCACCAAGCTGCGTGAGATTTTCCAGATCGACCGGCCCGAGCTGGATTTCGGTGTCTATCGAATCCTCAATGCCCGCGCCGACGAGATCAATGCCTATCTCTCGACTCGGCTGAAAGAGCGCGTCGCGGAGGCGCTGGCAAGCGGCAATCAAGCGAGCAGCGAGCATCTCCAGCGCGATCTGGACGACGCCATCAAGGCAGCGCAGGGGCTTGGCTTCGATCCCGAAACCACCGTCAAGGTGAAGGACCTGCGCGCCGCGCTGAAGGATGCGGCATCCGGCGCATCGGAACACGAGAACGCCGTCTTCACCCACCTGCTCGCCTTTTTCAGCCGCTATTACGACAAGGGCGATTTCATCAGTCAGCGGCGGTACAAGGGCGACACCTACGCCATCCCCTACGCCGGGGAAGAGGTGGTGCTCCATTGGGCCAACAAGGATCAATATTACACCAAGTCGGGCGAAGCCTTTTCCAACTACGCCTTCAGGCTTGACGATGGGCGGACCGTGCATTTCCGGCTGGTCGCGGCGGATACCGCCAAGGACAATCGCAAGGACAATGACAAGGAACGTCGGTTCGTGCTGGCCGAAGCGCGGACGGTAGAGCTGATCGACGAGGACGGCGAGCCTTACGAGGACGAGATCGTCCCTATCACCGAGGAAGGCGGCGATCTGGTCATCCGCTTTGAATATCGCGCGATGCCCAAGGGCAGCAAACAGGATGTCTTGGTCGATCAGGCGGTTGCGGCGGTTCTGGGCGATGAGACCGTCAAAGCCGGTTGGCAGGGCCTGACCGAGCGCGCGCCGACGGAGAAGAACCCGCAGCGCACGCTGCTCGAAAAGCACCTGAGCACCTACACGCAAAAGAACACCGCCGACTATTTCATCCACAAGGATCTGGGCGGGTTCCTACGTCGCGAGCTGGATTTCTACGTCAAAAACGAGGTGATGAATCTCGACGATGTGCAGAACGCGCAGGCGTTCGCCGCGATCGAGAAGAATTTGCGGATGATCCAATGCCTGCGCGCCATCGCGCTGGATCTGATCACCTTCCTCGCGAGTATCGAGGATTTTCAGAAGAAACTGTGGCTAAAGAAGAAGTTCGTCGTCGCGGCGCATTACTGCGTGACCCTTGATCGTGTGCCCGAGACGCTTTACCCGGCCATCGCCGGCAATCAGGCGCAATGGGCGCAGTGGCACGATCTGGGAATGCGCGACAGCGCCGATGCCGGCAGTGTCGATGACCTGAAGGCATCGCCCTATCTGATGGTAGATACCGCGCTGTTCGATGCGGCGTTTCGGGCGGACTTGCTCAAGGCTATTCCCGATTTGGACGGCAGCATGGACGGGCTGTTGGTGCATGGGGACAATTTCCAGGCGCTGACGCTGCTCTCCGAGCGGTATCGGGAAAAGGTGAAGTGCGTTTACATCGATCCGCCCTACAATACGTCAGAAGCTACATTCTTCTACAAAAACCAATACAAGCATTCGTCTTGGCTTACGATGATAGAAGGTCGCGTCGGGGCCTCTAAGAAATTTATGACCCGTGACTGCATATTTCAAATCACCATTGATGACATGGAGCTTTATCGTCTCAAATCTTCTCTTGACGAGATTTTCTCAGAAGAAAAATATATTGGCACGATTGCAATTCAGAGCAACCCTCGTGGTAGAGGTATAAATAGCTTCTTCGCGACGAGTCACGATTATGCGGTTGCGTATGCCAATAACCCCGAAGTCGCTATAATATGCGATGAAGTATTGAGCGATGAGCAGGGCGAGGGATATAAGTACGAGGACGAAATTTCGGAGTATCGACTGCTCCCATTTAGGCGCAGCGGCGGCCTTTCAACACCTGACGATCGCCCAAATTCCGAATACCCTCTTTTTGTTGATCGAGAGTCCAATAGGATTGTGGGCATCGGTGGTAAAAGAACCGCCGATTACCCTTCTGAATATGAAGCAATTTCCGCGTTTCGTATCATTGATGGCGAAATAAAAGAGGTCACGTTCGAAAGCCTTACATCAGATGTCGCGCTTGCTCGCGTCATGCCAATAGACTCGAATGGAGAGCGTCGAGTCTGGCGGTGGTCAGATCGACAGAAAATCCTTGAGCATGTGCTGATAGGCGATTTTATCGCGAAACGGCAGGGTGAAGGCGAATATTCTGTCCAGCTCAAGGACCGGATCAAAGAAGGTCGCAAGCCAAAGACGATATGGATCGACCCCAGTTTGGATGCGTCGAGCCATGGAACCAACCTACTAAAAAACATAATCGGTGGGCGGAAAGCCTTTGGCTATCCCAAGGCGCTCTACGCAACAAAAGCCTCGATTTCCGCTGTAGTGCGAAAAGATAAAGAAGCGATAGTTTTAGACTATTTTGGCGGAAGCGGCACAACGGCCCACGCCGTGATGTCTCTCAACAGAGACGATAAAGGTGAGCGTCGATATATATTGGTCGAGCAGGGGGATTACTTTGATCCTGTGTTGCGGCGACGCGCGCAGAAGATCGTTTATTCCGACACTTGGAGCGATGGCAGACCTACTGCACCCGAAACCGGTATCAGCCACGCCTTCAAGGTGCTGAAGATTGAAAGCTATGAGGACACGCTCAACAATCTGAACCTGAAGCGCGACGACGCTCAGACCGGATTGCTCGACGCGGTTACGTCTGGTGCCCGCGATGACTATCTCATTCGCTATATGCTGGATGTCGAGGCGCGTGGTTCTATCCTGTCGGTCGAGGATTTGCGCAAACCATTCGATTATACGCTCAATATCGCTGTGGACAGCGCGGGTGCCTATGCCCCGACCAAGATCGATCTTGTCGAGACGTTCAACTATCTGATCGGCCTCACCGTCCGGCATATCGATATCCAACTCAAGCAGGGCTTCGTCGCGGTAGAGGGCACGCTGCCGACCGGCGAACGCACGCTCGTTCTTTGGCGCGATTGCGACACGCTCGATTATGAGGGCCTCGCCAAGCTGTGCGACAAGCTGGCGATCAACCCCGCCGATAGCGAATATGAAGTGGTCTACATCAACGGCGATCATAACATCCCGTCCGTGCTGACCAGCAGCGCAGAGGATGGTGAGGTCACCAAGACGCTCAAGCTCCGTCAGATCGAACCGGCATTTTTGGAAGCGATGTTTGAGACGGGTGACGCCTGATGGCTCGCGCCCCACGTCCTCGCCGCACCTTTCATCAGGAGCTGGTGCTCAATCGCTGGATGCTTGGCTTCTTCAAGGGAGACGGGCTTGCCGCGCTCAAGGGCCGGCTGGCTGACCCGCGCCATGAAGGCGTGGACGATGACGGCCAGACGGGTTTCTTCCACGAACTGACTCGAAACTTGTTCGATGTCGATCGGATCGATGCGGCCGAGCTACGCCGCTATGACCTGAACATCGTCAGCCACTGGCAGGCTATCACCCACAAGCGCAATGCCGTCGAGGGCAGCGTGCTGACGATGAAATATTTCCAATATTTGAGCCTGCTTTTCAGCGAAATCTATCTCGACTGGTATTTCAACCGTCGCGACGAGCTGCTCACCGGACTGAACGACGAGCTGGAGCGCTATCGCGCCGAAAATGGCGCCGAACCCTTCCGTGACTATGTGGAGGCCGACCTTTCCAAGATCGCATTTTGGAGTGCGACCGGCAGCGGCAAGACCCTGCTCCTGCACGTCAACATCAAGCAATACCTGTATTATTTTCGGGCCAAGGGCGGCAAGGCCTTCCCTGACAAGATCATCCTGCTGACCCCCAATGAAGGGCTATCGCGCCAACATCTCGACGAGTTGTCACTGTCGGGCTTTTCCTTCCATCGCCTGTTCGACAAGAACCGAGCACCCGACTTCCCTGGCACGATCGAAGTGATCGACATCAACAAGCTCGGCGACGAGATGGGGGACAAAACCGTCGCGGTCGATGCGTTCGAAGGCGACAATCTGGTGCTCGTCGATGAAGGGCATCGCGGCACCGGCAGCGCGGGCGGCGCATGGATGGCGCGGCGCGAAGCGCTGGTGAGCAAGGGCTTTGCCTTCGAATATTCAGCAACCTTCTCGCAGGCCGTGGCCAAGGGCTTTACCGTCGAAAAGGCCGAAGAGGATATCCTTAAGCGCAAAGCCCGGCTGAAGTTTGAAACGACAAGCCTCAGGTCGCTGACACAGCCCCAGCGGGATTCGATCGCACTCACGACCGCCGAGCAGCGCCGGGCCAAGCTGGATGCCGTCCGAGAAACCTACGCCAAGGCGATCCTGTTCGATTACAGCTACAAGTTCTTCTATGCTGATGGTTACGGCAAGGAATCCCTGATCCTGAACCTTGCCGACGATGCGGACGAGCAAGTCCGCGCGCTTTACTTCACGGCCTGCCTTTTGAGTTTCTATCAGCAGCTCCTGCTATGGGAGACCAAAGGCGACGCGATCGCCGATTTCAATATCGAAAGGCCCCTGTGGGTGTTCGTTGGCAACACGGTCGCGGGCGAGGATAGCGACATCCTAACGGTGCTGCGATTCCTTGGCCGTTTCCTGAACGACGACGCGCAGATGAAAGTATGGATCACCGAACTGATCGCCGATCACGCCCAACTGCTCGACACCAAGGGCCGGAGCATCTTCGAAGGTCGGTTCACGCCGCTACTTGGGCAGGACGCGGATTCGGTCTACGGCGACATACTGCGGAGGATGTTCAACGCCGGTTCTCGCCAGCGCCTGAAGCTCGTCAACCTGAAGGGCAGCAAGGGCGAGCTGGCGCTGCGGGTGGGCACGTCCGAACCCTTCGGCCTGATCAGCATCGGCGACGATAGCGGTTTCTTCAAAACCGCTGATGAGGGCGAAGAGCCTTTTGACAGCGAAACCGACGATTTCGGCGCAGGCTTGTTTCAGACGATCAACCGGCCGGACAGCAAGATGACCGTCCTGATCGGCTCGCGCAAATTCACCGAAGGCTGGTCAAGCTGGCGGGTTGCGACAATGGGCTTGCTCAACATGGGGCGAGGCGAAGGGTCTCAGATCATCCAGCTCTTCGGGCGCGGGGTGCGCCTCAAAGGCCGCAATATGTCGCTCAAGCGTTCCGTGCCCCATGAATGGCCCAAGGGAGCTTATCTCGACAAGCTGGAAACGCTGAACATCTTCGGTGTCCGCGCTGATTATATGGCGACCTTCAAGGATTATCTGATCGAAGAAGGCATTACGCCCAGCGACGAAATGATCCAGATCGACTTTCCGACCAAGGCGAACTTGCCCACGGACAAAAACCTCAAGACGCTCAAACTCCGCGACGGCTATAAGGACAATCAGGCGAAGGGTTTCAAGCGGACCCATTATCCTTGGCTGTATGAAGTGCCCGCCGACTTCGCGGGAAAGATCAAGACGCCGCATATCACGCTCGATCTGTATCCCCGTGTCGAGGCACTTAACTCACAGGATAAAGGCAAGATTGTCGAGAAGGGCGAGGCGCGCCACTCCGGCAAGCTCGACCGCCAAGCGATAGCGATATTCGACTGGGACCAGATCTTTCTGGCGGTGCAGGAATACAAACTCCTCAAGAGCTGGAGTAATCTGCGTCTTGACCGGAAGCGGCTGATCGATTTCTGCACCGGGCAGGATGATTGGTATACGCTCTTTGCCCCGAAAGCCGAGCTGGCGGTCAGCGGTTTTGGCGATGTGTTGAAACAGCAGTCGATCCTGATCCGATTGCTGACGGACTACACCAATCGCTTTTATCAGAGCCTGAAGGCCGGATATGAAGGGCAATTCTATGATGTGGCGGAAATTACCGCCGATCACGGTTCGATGCTCAAGCTTTACCAGATCGACGTTGACGATAGCGATGACGGCGAAGCCTATCGCAAGCGGCTGGAGGAGCTGAAGGCCATCGTGGCCGCCGGCGACATTGGCAAAGCGAGCAAATGGCACGCTGCGAACATGGTAGCGATTAGCTTTGGCAGGCATCTCTATTATCCCCTGCTCTCGCCCGAACATGGCAAAGAGCTGCCGCTGAAAATGAGGCCGATCGCCTTCGACGCGCCTAGCGAGGTGAAATTCGTTGAGGACCTCCAGGCGTTCTATGAATCGGCGGCGGGAAAGCAGGCAATAGGTAATCGCAGTCTCTATCTGCTGCGCAATGCCGACACGAAGTCGAAAGGCCTCGGGTTCGCGCTCGCAGGCAATTTCTATCCTGATTTTCTGTTGTGGCTGGTGGATGATGCGACCGGGCGGCAATGGCTCAGCTTCGTTGATCCCAAGGGCATTCGTAATCTCGACCTCGGTGATCCCAAATTTGCGCTTCATACGACGATTAAGGACATCGAGGCGCAACTCGGCGATGATCAGCTCGAGCTGAGCGCGTTCATCCTGTCGGAAACCGCGTTCGGGAATTTACTGAATCTCGGATCGGGCGTGACCAAGGCCGATTTGGAGGCGCGCAACGTGCTGTTCATGGACAGCGGGCGCGACGCCTATCTATGCAAGTTAGTGGCAAACGG
This sequence comes from Sphingosinicella flava, assembly GCF_016025255.1. Lineage (NCBI taxonomy): Bacteria > Pseudomonadati > Pseudomonadota > Alphaproteobacteria > Sphingomonadales > Sphingomicrobiaceae > Allosphingosinicella > Allosphingosinicella flava. Next base: position 413,200 of record NZ_CP065592.1, on the reverse strand, counting down.
CGCCTAGAACGCTAGCCGTCCCGCCGTTTTCTCCAGCGGTTGAACCAAGCCGTCCAGCTCTGGCTCGGCGGCCACTCATCCCCCTCGCGCTTGATCCGCACAACCTCTAGGCGGTTGAAGCCGGTTCGGACCCCTTCTATCACGACCGCGCAATCGACGTGGCGCACGACGTGACGGTCCGGCTCAAGCTCCCATTCTCCGCCGCCATGAACTGCAAGGATGAACCGGCGCGGTTCCCGGCGCACAATACCCTCAACGGTATGAAGCGTACCTAGCGGCATTGGTCTGTTTGGCGATGCATAGCCACCTCTCTATGTAGTCGATCAGTGACATCGATAAGAAAGTGGCGGCGGTCTGGCAAAGTGAATTGTCACCGATTGTCTGTAGACTGATTGGCTACATGGCGGTCCATGTCGCAGCGATGGATATTAGGGAACGTCTTGCGAGAAATCTGCGTCTGCTGCGGCAGGAAAAGGGTTGGTCGCAGGAAGCGTTCGCGGACGAGGCTGGCTTGCACCGGACCTATATCAGCGACCTTGAGCGTGGCGCGCGCAACCCGACGATTACCGTGGTAGACAAGCTCGCCACTGCCTTGGGCGTGACGCCGGGGCGGCTACTGGACTGAGGCCGGACCTACCCCAAGCCACAGTATTTCGTTGAAAAGCCAGCTTGAGAGGCACAGAGCCGCCGTCCGGAGAGCCGGAGGTTGGGCCTGAGACGGCGCTGGTCTCGATGTATGATGCTGTCCAAGACGCAGGAGATTTTCATGGGCGGCATCGGATCAGGCGCGCGGCGTTCAACGCATATCGGCAACGTCGAGCAAACGCTGGCACTCGACATTCGCATATTGCGGCGGCTGGGCGTTGTTCGCCCCGGCGAATGCATGTGCGACACGGTACACTGCTCAATCGGCGCCTCAGCACTGCCAGTGCGCGCCTGCGCATCGATTTGAGCGACATCGAACGGGGCGGCGTCATGACGATCAGCGGTGATATGCCAAATGGTGCCATCAATCAGCATGTCGCCGTCGAAATGGTGGCATCACCGTTCGGGGGCCACCGTTGCTACTTCATCTGCCCGGTCACGGCACGACGCTGCGAAGTGATCTACTATGCCGGAGGCCGGTTCGGTTCTCGAGAGGCGCAACGCCTCAGCTATACGGTGCAGGGCATGAATGAACTCTCCCGCGCCCGCCGCAAGGCCGCCAAGCTGCGGAGCCGCCTGTGCGGGTCGGGTGGTCATCCGCGCCCGCGTGGAGGCAATCGCATCGATACGGTGAGACGCCTGCGGGAAGCAGAATATGCGGCGAAGACGCTATATCTCGACCAGCTGCGCGTCCTTGCTGATCCTTCTGGTTTCCGGTGGATGCCCGGCGAAAGCCGGTAACCCACCTGAGACTCCGATTTCTGCGCATCTCGAAACGCCGATAGCCTGTTTTGGAATCAGCGGGTCCTGACCGCATGGCGCGAATTTGCGCACCGGCAGTCGCGGGGAAATCAGCGGGCCTTGCGCGGGATTTTTCCTGACTTCGAAGCACCCATGATCTTATTGGGAAGATGGTCAACGAAAGGAGGCCATCATGTCCAACGACGAGCGGCTCGACTGGTCGCATCTATTATCCCACGCGCAGGCGTTATTCCCCGGCGCGATGATCGACGTGATCCACACGCCCGACGAGATCATTCATATCGACGTGGACGGGCACCGATACACATTCGAGATCGGCAGCGATGACGACGAATATTTCTTCACCGATGGGAAAGCGTCGTTCTCGATCCCGCTCATGGAAATCGACTGGAATTTCTAGGATTTCTCCTGACACGCCTTCCGAACCCATCTTAATGGAAATGTCGTTCAACAACCAAGGAGTGAACGACAATGACCACTACGACGAACGCCCCCGCCCCGGCTGCAAAGCCGCAACTTGATACAAGCAAGAAGGCGACCAGCGACAAGGACAATCCGAACATGGTCACGCTCGATCAGCTTTCCCGCGAAATGAAGATGTCCCCGCGAGATGCGCGGATGCTGCTGCGCCTCGCTGCGAAGCAGACCAAGCTCTATCCGACATTGGGCAAGGATCACGTCGCCCGGCAGCCGTGGCAGTGGACGCCGGGATCGAAGGCGCTGGAGGAAGCCCGCAAGGCCCTATCATCCACCCCCGCAGTGTGACACCCACTTTCCAAGTTTCCATGTTTTCACCGCCGACAATGACGCAAAAAACAATGCCGGGGCCGCACGTAATCGCGTGAAATCGATTTGCGCGCACCCCGGCATGAAAACTTGGAATCTTGGAAAGTAGATCAATCCTTAGACGGCAGTGACCAGTACCACCGGCCATCTTCTCCCTTGGCCTTGATGACGTCCAAAGCGTCGGCAGCCCGGTTCAGCGTCGAAGACCCTATCCCTCGTGCCTCAGCGTCCGTTTTGAGCGCCTTAACCGGCTTAGGACCGTCTGCGAGGCGTTCGGACAAATAGCCCTTGGCGTCTTCCTGCTCGTTCTGGACCGGCCCACGTTTTGCTGTAGGTTCGGAAAAGAACGTGTCGGCATCGATGTCCTCGAAGCGGTCAAAGGCAATTTTCGGCTGCTCGCCTTTGCGTCCATCGGCATCGCCCATGGTAAAGAGCATGGCCTGCCCCTTCTCCGAGTTTGCCTTGAAGTGGAAAACGACAAAGCCGCGCACGCCGTCTCTGCGCCTCGCAAGGCCCCATTGACTGCGGGCAATGCCTACAAAGTCCGTCGCACCGATACCCTTCTTCATTGCCCTGTCTTGCGGGCCTTTGCCGAAATGTCGGACGGTGATGATCGCGCACCGCTGCCGTTCGGCGATCTCGACCAGCTTTTCCATGAAGCCTCGGACCTCAATGTTGTTGCTGGCGTCCACACCCGACATGAAAGCCTGTATCGGGTCCAAGAACACCAGCCGAGGTTGATGCTTCGCAATCTGGGCTTCCAGCCAATCGACCATCTCCTGCGTCAACTGAAAGCGGCGCGACTGTATGAACACCCGCGACAGGTCCGCTCCGTTTGCCTCCAGCCGTTTTCGGATCACCGCACCGGGCAGGTCTTCGAAATTGAACAGGAAACAGTTGGCAGGCGGAATGGGATCGCCGTTGGGCAGCAGATCGCCCCTACTGACGCGGGCACAAACCCAGACGCACAGCTGGCTCTTGCCTTCACCCGGATCGCCGTCGAGCAGCCCCACGGTCCCGGCGCAGATATAGGGATACCATATCCAATCTAGTTCCTCCTCTGGTATGTCCGAGAAGGGAATGACGGTTGGCCATTCCTTGCCGGGCTTCTTGGAGATGCTGCGCGCGATGGATCGCAGTTCGCTGTCCGGCAACGGGTCGTCGGAAAGAACGTCATTTGCCGCTCGCAAGGTCGCCAATATGGCCTTTCGTGGCGCGCCCAGACGCCGCAAATATCCCGCCCAGCCTGTCAGTATGGTGTTGCGCTGACCTTTTGGGATCAGGGCGTTGTCACTGACGGTTTCCTCTTGAGAACGTTCAGCCGTAATGCTGGAGATGTTATCCGGCAAATCCGCGATGGGCTCATCCTCCCACACCGCATAGATCGCACCGGATAGGTGCCGTGAACCCGGCCCGACGACATAGCTGTTTGCCTTGCTCTTGATGTCCAGTTTGGTCCGAATGCCGATCCGGGGAGACATTTCCCCCCGGAGATAGCAATGGAACCCTCTGGCCGTTTTCACGAGCAATGTTGGCGGCGGATCGCATTCAGCGCGAAAGGCTTGCCACGCCTCCCTGCTGTCGCAATCGATCACGGTCAGCCCATCGGTGGCCACCGCATAGTTCATGTCCGGGTGCTTGCGATGCCAGCGCCGGATCGTTTTCTGATCGGTCGTTGCGTCCTTTACACCGTGCGGCACCAGAGAACTGATCGGATGCTTACCGGGGCTTGAACATTGATTGTCGCCACAGGTGCAGCGACCATCGATGACGCCGTGGATCGGCAGGACAGGTATGCCCTGCCCGGCGAACCATTTCATCAGCCCCCGAAAGCTGGCGCGGCGATCAAATCGACATCGAATGATCGCCTTTTCACTGGCATTCGCCGAGAACGCGCTCATTGCGTATCCTCCAATGCCGCGTCGAGGAATGCTGCGATTTCACCGCTCAGGTCGTCGAACACGGTGTAAGCGGCCTCGGATTTCAACCAGTCGGCCGCCTTCTCGAAGTCATGGTCCAGCGAAAATGAAAAGGTTTGCGAGCGCTTGTCGCACAAGGTGCCGGTTCGGCAATGGACCTCCTGTATCGTGACCTTGAATTCAATATCGAGCTCGGTTGCCTGAGGAGCTTGCACCGCTTCGCGCTTCTTGCTTCGCTTGCCCATCACCCTGCCTCCCGATCGGCGGCGAGCGCTTCTATGTGCGCATGAATTTCCGACGCCAGCCACGCGACCGAGTGTGCGCCGATGCGAACCCGCTTGGGGAACTGTCCGGCGGCTTCGAGCCGCAGCAAAGTCGATGGCGAGAGGTTGAGTCCGAGACGCGGCAGGTCGCTCCGCGTTAACAATATCTTGTTTGATGGTGGTGCCGTCATGTGAATTTCCTTTCGTTGTCGTGATTGACGGCAACGAAATATTCCCAGACGGCGAAGAGATACTACAGGGCTCGATGTGCGCTGCGCGCGGATTTCTGCTGCAATGTGCAGCGGCTAGATTGGGCCTGAGGAAAATTGGGCTAAGAGCCGGTCGAGACGCTCGTCATAGGCGTCGGTGATTTCGTGATAGATGGCGATCACGGCTTCGGGGAAACTGCCGATATAGCGTTTGTCCACGGCATCGTATGTGCCCCGACTTGGCGGCACTTCAGGTACAAACTCTACCAGAGCGCGGACGATATCATAGACCAGCATCGCCCGGATTTCCTGACTGTGCCCTGCATCCTCTGACTGCTGATAGCGAAGGCAACCATGTAGATAATCAGCAAAAACGGCCAACTCTTCCAGTTGGGCATGTAGCGTGTCGAAGTCAGGGATGAGCGGCGGCTTCGAATCCTCCGGCCATGTCGAGAACATTGACCGCTGTGCTGGTTCGAGCGCTTCGGCAAGGCGTTTCAAGGGATTGATGACCTGCGTTTCAAGCCAGCTGGCCCGTTGCGTCAGGCTCTTGTTCATCGGCGCATTTGGAAGATCGGACGGTGTGGTTGCTATGACGTGCCGATAATGACGGCCGACCTCCTGCAATCGCGTTTGGAGCCGCTTTATTCGTTCGTCATGTGCGCGGCCCGCAATTCGCAACGTCCCGCGTAATTTCGCCATGAAGGCGTCGTCAAATTCATTCATGCTTTCCGAGTTGCTCAAGAACCCGCCCCCAATCGTCCAATGCCTCCCGCTTCTCGGCATCATAGGCATAGCGATTGTAGACGGCGGCCACACCGGAAATTGTGCCGCTGATGTGGTTCAGCACCTTTTCGACGACATGCGGGGCAACGCCCGCCCTCGCCATGCCTGATGCGGCGGTCCGCCTCAAATCGTGCAATCGCCAGTCTGATGTCTGCGAACCTTCGGACAGGCGGCGTAGCATCTTCGAAAAGCCGCTGACCGGCGAATTCCGGGTCGTGGTGAACACATAATCGCAGTCGAGAAAGCGCGGCACCTCGTTCAAGACGTCGAGTGCATAGGGACTGAGCGGCACGACATGCGGCTTGCCGTTCTTGGATCGATCGGCCGGAATGACCCACTGCTTGGCGGTAAGATCAACCTCGCTCCAGCGCATTTCAGCCAACTCTCCCCGGCGTTGCGCGGTCGCCAGCAGGATCGGTACGAACTGGCGGAAGGGGTAGACGTCATTGCGGCACGCGCGCAGCAGGCGTACGATTTCGTCATCTTCCAACACCCTATCACGCGACTCCTCCTTGGTCGGGGCTTTGAGGCCGTTGATGGGGCTGATCTCGACGATGCCGCGTTCAACACACCAATTGAAGAGTTTGCGGATGTTCGAGAGGATGCGGTTAGCCTGATAGGTCGATCCGCGCGCGACGGCGGCATCCATGATTTCCAAAACGTCGAACCGCTTGATCTCGCGGATATCACGCTGCCCGAAGGTGCCGACGAATTCCCGTACCAAGATGCGCTCGGCCTCGCGCCAGCTTTTGTTGCGGGCCTGCGCGTGAAGACGGATGAATTCCCCGCAAACGGCTTCGACCTTCATATTAGGCGTGCGGCGACGCTTGGTCGGATCGATGCCTTCATCAACCTGCCGCAAGATATCCATCGCTTTCTCACGGGCCGTGGCCAATGTAATGCGGGGATAGACGCCGAGCTTCATGCGCTTCTGATTGAGGCCATATCGAAACTTGACCGAGAAGACCTTTTGCCCCTGCGCTGAAACTCGGACGCTCATGCCGGGGCACAAGAGGTCATGGACCTCATAGCGCTTCGCATTCGGTTTCAGAGCTTCGAGCGTCTTGTTGGTCAGGGCCTTTACCGGCATGTGTCATCCTTTCGATGACACTTCAATAATCACGGAAATCGGCCAATCTCAAAGAAATTCCCAGTGTCCGAAGGGCCTGCATCGGGAAAGTTCAGCACGATGCGATTTGACTATGCCACCCGCAACCCGGGGGGTGCTTTAGATCGAGGCTCTACGTCGATACGCGGACCAGACGGCGCGACACTGATTCTGGGTTTTTCAGTCTCACGCGATTGCGCGTCGTCTATCGATCGCGCACACTTGCCTTGAGCGTGAAACGCTGAGCACGATCCTGAATAACGTTCGCCTGTGCCGCTATGAGTTCGGGATCATCAAGCCCCGGAACGTTCAAGTCACGCCCGATTGTATCGGCCACGGCTTCCGCCAGTTGCGATGCCCGACGCCGCACGAAGGGCGCTGCGACGCCCGCATCGGCTGCGAACCGATCGAAATGCTTGGCCTCCAACTGCTCCAACGTCGCGGCTCCGCCGAACGTCATCGCGAAGCGTGAAGACAGCTCGGGCCAGATCACCGTGCCGACCAAGTCATAGAGCGGAGCGAGGACAATAGGACCGCCCCGGTCCTCCTGCCGCAGCAGGCTGAAGTTCTTCGCATGGGCGTCGGCATTGCCGATGATAACATTGAAGATGGCGGCATCGACCAGCTTCAGCACCTCAAGCGCCGGACGTGCCGCCGCCTCACGCAGCAGGGCGAAGCAGTCGCGAAACACCGGCCCGCCTTCAGCCGCATATTTGCGGTTCGATGGAACACCAAGCGCCTGCGCAAAATCCTCTTGATGCAACCGCCGGACTTCGCCATCCGCTGCCACACGATCGTAGCGGGTCACAAGCAGATAGGGCCGCCCGTTGACCTGCCTCCATTCGGCATCAACGGCATCAAGGCCGACGGCGCGCGCAAGGGCGAGGCAGAGAGCCTCATTCGCGGCAAGACCGGAAAACCGGTCAGGCTCAGGCTTGATCAGATGGGTTGAAGGCTGACCGGGTAAGGGAACGGCGATCTTGCCGCCGACAAGCACAACCGGGAGCTTGGATTGCGCTCCGGCGAGGCTGAGACGTGCACCCCCTTCCCCGGCAAGCATCGGCACGCGCGGCAACCGGGCGATCAAACCGGCAAGCGCTGCATCGTCCAAGGGTTCCGGGTCGCCAGTCGTCGCCTCTGGTGGAATCTCACCTGTGGGAAGAAACGCGAGCGCACCCGCGACATCGCCACCCAGCGCCGCCAGCAAGCGAAAGGGGTTGTCGGGCGAAACACCGAGCGCGCGGGCAATCGCGGTGCGCTGCGCTTCTTCGGGGAGCAGACCGCCAAAGACCGCCTTGCAGATCGCATCGTCATATTCGGCTTCGCGTTTGGGCATCGCGCGCGACAATGAAGGCGCGTCGGGATCAGCCAGCCAATCGGCAACATAGGTGAAATGCATCGCGCCGCCCCGATCGATCGAAAGCGTCCCCGTAATGCGCTGTCCCCACCAAACGACAAGATTGTCGAGGATCGGCCCGCTCATTGCGGCCGCCGAATATCGAGCGAGCACCCCAGCGCCGCCAGCACTGCGAGAACACGACCAAGCTGGACAGTCGGCTTGCCTCGTTCCAAGTCCACAAGGAAGCGCACGCCAACACCGCTGGCAGCGGCAAGCTCTGCCTGACGCAGTCCCAGTGCCTTACGTTCCTCGCGGACGATTTTCCCTACGGTAGTCGTATCAAGCATGATAATTTTCCCGAACGGGACATTATCAACATTTTCATGCCGATGCAAGGCCAATATTCCCGATCGGTAAATTTCATTCAATCAGGTGATGCTAAACCAAAGATGTTACCGATCAGGAATTTTCCTGACGCACGCAATTGCGATCGATATGAAGCTGTGGCTCGGCCGGTAGACAGATCACACCGCCATTACCCTCTACGCTCTGATACCCAGAAATTTGACGATCTTCCGTGTGGGTATCACGGGGGTCCCGGGCGCCCAAACTTGCATGAATAGGCCTGAAGTAATACGCCTCGGAATCAGCGGGTCGAAGATACGTTTTCGCGTTCCCCAAGATGCGAAATGACGCAGAATAACTAGTAATAACAAGAGCTTATGGCCAGCTCTTAATCAGCGGGTCCTATGTTCGAGCCCTAGTGCGTCCACCACCTTCCCATATTTATAAATTGAGGATCGGCAGCATCATGGCATCCGATCAAAAATGCAGCCAAGCGCCTAGCAGCAACCCTCGCTCGCGCAGGGCATTTTCGCCATCGACGGTCATCAGACCGCCGAGATGCAGGGACACTGTGTCGTTGATGTCGTAGACGCCGCTCAGGAACAGGTTGTGGTAGCGGTAATCGGGGAAGCCGTTGCGCCCTTCGCCGTCCGAGAAGGTGTTATAGAGGTTGGCGAGGAGCAGAACGCGGGGAGCGGGGCGGTAGCCGAAGATGACGTCGGCGTGGATTTCGTTGGGCGGATCGTCTTCGCGGACGGTGTAGCCGGCGTCGCCGATGATGAAGGCATCTTTTCCGCCCATCTGGAATCCGTGGCCGATTTGGCCGCGGAAATCGTAAGCCGTGCCTTCGATGCTGACCTGCGCCAGTTCGTCGCGGAAGGTGTCGGCGGGAATGCGGACCTTTGCCTGCACCGAGAAATGCGTGTTGCCGATATGCGCGACGCGGTAGCGGGCGCCGATGTCGACGAATTGAAACCCGGTTTCGTCGCGCTCCGGCCGGTCGTCAATGCTGATGTCGCGAAAGCTGGGGGTGAGGAGCAGGGTGAGATCGTCGGTCAGGCCATATTCGCCGTTCAGGTAGATTTGCGCCTGGCGGTAATCCATGATGTCGATGACGTCACCGTCATCATCGAACTGCTTGCTGCTGTGTGAATAGATGCCGGTGACGATCACGCGGCCCTCACCTCGTTCCATAACGAAACCTTGCGCCCAAGCGCCGGACGGAAGCGCAACGGAAGCAAGGAGGAGGACGTTGCGCGCGATGCGGTTCAGCATGGTTCGACCCTTATTCGTTCGGCCCTTTCCTCCCCCTTGAAAGGCGTTGTTTTAGGGGCTGATTATCCTCCATCACCGCAGCCTGGACTATGGCGAAAAACCCGTAGGACGTTCCTCCATTCCATCCTCCGCCAATGGCATAAGCGTGGGGATCGATAGCATGCGGCACAGTGCGGGCGCCGATTTTAGCCAGAAACCAGGCATTATCCCCAACTTTTGCCGGCTCGCCCCGTACAAGATGTTGAAATGTCGGCTTTTCCCTCTGTAGAAACCGCCTTGGGCAGAAGGAGCGCGGTGGGGCGCTGCGGGGTGAGCATTCGTTAACCTCGATCCGGCATCCACCGCGCAGGGCAATAGCGGGGTGGCACGTGTCTTTTCACGTTTCGCGCAGACATTTTCTTAGTGCGATGGCGGCTGCGCCCATCGCGGGCGGCCAGGCGTTTCAAGAAGCCATGGCGGCTTCGTTCAAGACCGATCCGGCGCCCTCGCTGGCGCAGGCCGCGCGCCGCAAGGGCCGTTTCTTCGGCGCGGCGATCCGGATGGACCAGCTCGACGCGGATCCCGAGTTGCGCGATGCGGTGCTGCACGAATGTTCGTCGCTGACGCCGGAGATTCATTTCAACTGGAACAGCTTCCGCTATCACAAGGACAGCTGGTGGTTCGAGCATGCCGACAGCCTGGTCGCGCTGGCGCAAAAGCACGATCTCCACGTGCGCGGCCATTCGCTGCTATGGGAGCAGACAACGCCGAAATGGGCGCTGAGGCAGCTCGCCAGGACCAAGGATTGGGGCCTTGTTCAGACGTTCTTCAAGGAAGTGCTGCCGCGCTATGAAGGCAAGATCCACGAATGGGACGTGGTGAACGAGCCGATCGACAGCGAGCGCGGTATCGATGGCCTGCGCACCACGATTTTCTACAAGGCGTTCGGACCAAGCTATATCGAGCGCGCGATGCGCGAGGCGCGACGCTGGGACCGGAAATCCAAGCTGTTCATCAACGAATATGGCTTCGACTACGACAATCCCGTCGAGGAGGATCGGCGGACTTTGTTCCTGAAGCTGGTGGAGCGATTGAAAAGAGACGGCGTCCCGCTGGATGGCGTCGGCGTGCAGGCCCATCTCGATCTGTCGAAGGGGCCGTTCAAGCCGCATGTTGTGCGGAATTTCCTGAAAGAATTGCGCGGTTTCGGAGTCGATATCGTCATCACCGAACTCGACGTGAAGGAGCATGACAAGGGCGCCCCCCTCCCCCTGCGCGACAAAAGGGTCGCCGCAGAGGCGCGGTCGTTCGTGGAAGTGGCATTGGACGAACCGGCCGTCACCGGCATCGTCACCTGGGGCCTCAGCGACCGGCACAGCTGGCTGGAAGACCAATCGAAGGGCCTCCCCTCGCCCGACCGTGCGCACAAGATCAATCGCGGCCTTCCCTACGATGCGCGGCTGGAGCGCAAGGACATGTATTATGCCTTGCGGGATGCCTTCCTGCAGGCGTGAAGTCGCTTAGATGACAAGACGGCTGCCGGTCAGTTCGCGCAGGCAGGCTTCGCCCCGGTCCTCCGGCGGTTTGGCCATGCGAACCCATTCGATCAGCTCATCCATCCCTTCATCGAAGCTGCGCTGAGGCCGGACGCCGAATGCCTGTTCGAGCTTCCCGATATCGGCGAAGCAATGCCGGATGTCGCCGACGCGATATTTGCCCAATATCTCCGGCGCGATATTCTTGCGCAGGAGCCGCGACAGCGTGAAGGCGATGCCGTTCACGGAAATGGACCGGCCGCTGCCGACGTTGAACACGTCCCACAGCGCGAGGTCGCTGGCCAGCGCGGCCGCGAAGGCATTGGCGACATCATGGACATGGACGAAATCGCGCCTCTGCTCCCCGTCCTCGAAAATGAGCGGCGGCTGGTCGTTGAGCAGGCGGGAGATGAAGATGGCCGCGACCCCGGTATAAGGATTGCTGAGCGCCTGCCGGGATCCATAGACGTTGAACAGGCGCAAAGCGACCGTGGGGATGCCCAGCGCGCGGCCCACGGACAGAAACATTTCTTCATGATCGCGCTTGTTGATCGCATAGATCGAGGTCGGGTGGAGGGGCTTGTCCTCGCCGGTCGCAACGGGTGCAAGCATTTCGCCGTTCAGCGACAGCTCCCATTCCCGCCGCGCCAATTGCTCGTGGGTGCGGGCAGGAGGAGATGTGAGGACGCCGTTCGCCCCGCGATAGGCTCCCTCGCCGTAAATGGACATGGAGGAAGCGACCGCGATGCGCCGCACCGTGTGAGACACGCGGGAGAGGGTTTCCAGGATCACCGCCGCGCCCAAGGCGTTGTTGCGGGTATAATCGACGATGTTGGTCATGCTTTGGCCGACGCCGACCGACGCGGCCAGATGGCAGAGATGGGTGACGCCACCAAGCGCGGCTTCGAACACGCCATCGTCCAATATGTCGCCCCGGATGCGCCGCACCGCCGGATTGAGATAGGTGGGCCATCCATCCGCATCGACTTCCGCATCGCCATGGACCTGAGGCAGCAGGCAGTCGAGTATGGTGACTTCGAAGCCGCGGTCCAGCAGGGTGTCGGCAAGGTGGGATCCGATAAAGCCGGCGCCGCCCGTGATCAGCACATGACCCATCATCGCATCTCTTCCTTTCAGTTGACAGACAAGATCGCGCGGCGAAACGGAGCATTATCCGCTGGGCCCGCGCCATGGACTTCGCGCACCAATTCTTCATTGGCATTGATCTTGACCGTGCGTTCCCAGACGAGTCCCTCATCGCGCCGATACATGCGCCAGCCGATCCAAAGGGGGATCAGCCAGATCAGCCAGAAGATCATGATCGACAGCGGGTTGACCCGGATCATGTACTGGATGCGGTCGCGGCGGCGCTTCAGGACGAAAGCGGTGCGTTTCCAGGTGTTCCAATAGATTAACATCAATGAGCCGAAGAACAGGGCAAGGTTGAGCAAGGCGAGCCCGGTCGCCCAAATGGGCAAAGCCGGCGTGCCCGCCGCATATTCGGCGACTGCCCATATGCCGGCGGGAAGACCCACGGCGTTGAGCCACAGCGACATGCAGGGTAGGAAATTCATCCAGGCTTTCACCCGCTCCTGAAAGGTAAAGCCCATATGGTCGAGCGGAACGGCAAGGCTTTGGAAGAAGCCGCATACCCATCTTTTGCGCTGGGTGATGCCATGACCGATCGTATAGGGCACTTCCTCGATCAGCGGATTGGCGATGATGCCGAGGGTGCGGCCGTTCTTCCACATCCGCATGCCGACCTCCGGATCCTCGATGGTGATCCAGGGATGGAAACCGCCCAGCTCGATCAGGTCCGAAGCCTTGAAGAACAAGCCCTTGCCCAGCACCCAATAAGGATGGGTGCCATTGGCCGACAAATGCGGGTATTTGCAGCCGTCCCAGACCATATGGTCGAAACTGTGCCAGGTGGCCGCCATCGTGTCGTTGAGGTTACCCGCGATGTTGGTGGCTTGCAGGACGTCGTAATGGAGCATGCCGGCCGCCGCCGCCTTGAAATGATCGCGCGGGGGGGCGCTGTCCGCGTCGATGTAGTTGACGAGGAAGTCCCCCTTCCCTGCTCTCTCCTCGGCTGTGCGGTAGAAAGCGTAGATAAGCTGGCGGGTCTTCTTGGGCGGCAGCGCCCGGTCATAAGCGCGCGGTCCGTGATGCCACCAATAAGCGTGGGGGTTGGCATCCCAGGATCGCCAGACCGGCGCCCAGCCCGGATCGCCGGTGGGCGGAACCTCTATCACTTCCAGGAAGGAGAATTCTCGCGTCAGGCGCCTAAGGCTGGCGACCGTTTGGATATCGTCGGCATTGGGGATCGCGATGACACGGTATCGGTCGACGGGATAATCGAGATCCGTCAGCGACGTGAAGGTCGTGCGCATGGTTTCCTCAAGTTCGCGCAGGACGGGGTAGAAGAGGACGATGTAGGGAAGCTCGTCATGGCCAAGGTGATCGGCCTCGCGGACATCCACCCAATTGATCGGGCGGCTGAACAGGTAGAAGTCGACGATGAAGCTGCCGAAATAGAGAAGCTGAATCGCCACGAAGGCGGCGATAAGCCCGTCCGTCAGGCTGAAGGGAAAGCTCATCGCCTCTTTCCCATCAGGCTGCAGCGAAACCGCGTTCGGCCATCCCACGCTCCAGACCGCCGCTTTCGATCTGCTCGGCGAAATAGTCGATCGTGCATTCAAGGCCCGCGCAAAGCGCGATTTTCGGCGCCCACCCAAGGACCGTTCCAGCCCGGCCGATATCGGGCCTGCGGCGGCGGGGATCGTCCTGCGGCAAATCCCGATAGACGATGCGCGATGCGGAACCGGTCATTTCTATGATGATTTCCGCCAGCGTCCGGACGCTGATCTCGACCGGATTGCCGATATTCACGGCGCCTTCGATCGGCTCGTCCGACGCCATGAGGCCGATTATTCCTTCGATCAGGTCGTCGACATAGCAGAAGGATCGGGTTTGCGATCCGTCGCCATAAACGGTGATATCCTCGCCTTTCAGGGCCTGAATGACGAAGTTCGAAACCACGCGGCCGTCGTCCGGCTGCATGCGCGGGCCGTAGGTGTTGAAGATCCGCGCCATCCGCGTCGCGATGCCGTGGCGGCGGGCATATTCGTACATCAACGTTTCGGAGAAGCGCTTGCCTTCATCGTAACAGGCGCGCGGGCCGAGCGTATTGACGTTTCCCCAATAGCTTTCGGGTTGCGGATGAATGTCCGGATCGCCGTAAATTTCGGAAGTCGAGGCATGGAAGATGCGGGCACGATCCCGCACCGCCCGTTCCAGGCAGTTCCGCGTCCCGCGCGAACATATGTCGAGCGTCGCGAGCGGATCGGACTGATAATGAACGGGCGAGGCCGGGCAGGCGAGATTGTAGATTTCATCGAAGGCCGGAAGATCGTCGGGCAGCGGAGCGACGATGTCATGCTGCACCAAAGAAAATTGTCCGGAACATAACAGATGTTCCACATTGGCGCGTCTGCCGGTGTGAAAATTGTCGAGCGCGAAGACGCGGTGGCCGCTTTCGACAAGGAAAGTGCAAAGATGGGAGCCCAGGAACCCCGCGCCCCCTGTCACGCAGATCGTTCGAGTCCGGCCCTGCGCAGTCCGACCGATGCCGCCGAGAATCAGACTGGGGGCGCGAAGCTCGAACATCCCTTCCTCCCTGTTTTCAAATAGAAAATCAGTTTCGATGATGACAGGAGGCCGCGCCTTGCGATTTCGCAAACCATGACACTTCTTTTTGCGGTGAAGCAAAGGCCGATGGTTCGCGTCCCGTTTCGGAACGCTCTTTCAGGCCCGATGGCGATGCGAACCATCTAGGTGCATAATAAGGTTACAGGTCAACAAGATATGGAGGAACGCAATGCGGACGGCATATCATGGAGCGGCACTAGCATTCGTCCTGCTGGCAAGCTGCAATCGCAACCCCCAAGCTGCGGCGACGAACAACATTCAAGCTAACATGGCTTCCCAAGCGCCGGCACGCTCCGATCCGGAGATCGTGGAAGGGCTTTCGGGCCGCACGGCACGGGTGCAGCTGGCCGATGGCCGTACCCTGCTGGTGACTCACCACCGCGACGGCACGGCGCATATGACGGGCGACGGCGGGCTCGATATGACCGGGCGCTGGTCGGTGTCCAACGGCCAGCTTTGTTTCGACTGGACCGGGCAGCCCCGCGAATGCTGGCCCTATGGGGGGCCGCTGACACCGGGCGAAAAGGTGCAATCGACCAGCAGCCGCGGACAGATCATCACGACCACCCTGTTGATGGACGGCGAAACCGGAATGGTTGAGGCCGGGAATGAAGCGGTAGCGTCGAACATGGCCGGAAACGCCGTCGAATAAGGGTCAGCCAAGTCCGATGTCCAGGGTCATCATCGTGACCAGCCCGATCGCCAGGCTGATCATGGCGGGCTTGCGGCTGCTGACCTGGCGGCGGACGTCAGGGATGATCTCCAGGGCGACGATGTAGATCATCGCTCCCGCGGCAAAGCCAAGGCCCCAGGGAAGGAGCGCGGAGGCGAGCGACACGGCGGCAGCGCCGATCAAGCCCGCGACCGGCTCGACAAGGCCGGAGAACAAGGCTGTCGCGAGCGCCCGGCGGCGCGAATAGCCGAGGCTGGAGACCGCGCCCGCCACGGCCAGCCCCTCCGGCATGTTTTGCAGGCCGATACCGATCGTCGTCGCCATGCCCGCCGCCATGTCGCCGCCGCCGAAGCTGACGCCGACCGCCATGCCTTCCGGAAAATTGTGAAGCGTGATCGCAGCGACGAACAGCCAGACCCGCCGGAAGCGCGTTTCGGCCATGCCGCGCGGGCCGAGCCCGAACTGATCGAGCGAGGGCATGTAGGCGTTGAGAAGGGCGAGCGATACGCCGCCCAGCAGGACCGCCGCCATGACGACGCCGACGGCCGCGCCCAGATCGAAACCCATCGCCTGCGCCTGGCCGATCCCCGGGATGATTAGGGAGAAAAAGGACGCAGCCAGCATCACGCCTGCGGCAAAGCCAAGCAGCAGGCTTTGCCGCTTCTCGTCCGAGGGCCCCATGCCCAGGATCGGCAAGGCACCGAGAAACGTGGCAAGGCCCGCCGCCAGGCTGGCGAGGAAACCGATGAGAACGAGCGACGTCACCGCGCGGCTCTTGCTTTCGGGCTCCCCATCTCGATCGTCATATGCCGTCTCATGATCGCCCTCCTACGTTTGGCCTTCCGGCGGGTTCCCATGTGGGGGCGCCGCCGGGAACTTGCGGCTCGCACAGTTTACGTTAAGGGAAGGGCATGACCTTGCCCGCGTTATTCGATCGCCTCCGGCTGCCCGTCATCGGATCGCCGCTCTTCATCATTTCCAACCCCGATCTGGTGATCGCGCAGTGCAAGGCGGGTATCGTCGGGTCTTTTCCGGCGTTGAATGCCCGTCCGCAATCCCTGCTCGACGAATGGCTGCACCGGATCACCGAAGAGCTGGCGGCTTGGGACCGGGATCACCCGGAGGCGCCGTCCGCCCCTTTCGCGGTCAACCAGATCGTCCACCGTTCCAACGCCCGGCTGGAACAGGACATGGCGACCTGCGCCAAATGGAAGGTGCCGATCGTCATCACGTCATTGGGCGCGGTAGAAGAAGTCAACCAAGGTGTGCACGGCTGGGGGGGCATCACCCTGCACGACATCATCAACGACCGCTTCGCGCGCAAGGCGGTGGACAAGGGCGCGGACGGCCTGATCGCGGTCGCGGCGGGCGCGGGCGGGCATGCCGGACGCCTGTCGCCCTTTGCGCTGGTCCAAGAGATACGCGATTGGTTCGACGGGCCGCTGATCCTGTCCGGCGCCATCGCCAACGGCCGCGCCATCCTGGCAGCCCAGGCGATGGGCGCGGACCTCGCCTATATCGGCTCGCCTTTCATCGCGACGGAGGAAGCGAACGCCGTCCCCGCCTATAAGCAAGGGATTGTGGAGGGCCGGGCGGACGATATCGTCTATTCCAGCCTCTTTACGGGCGTGCACGGCAATTACCTGCGTCAATCAGTCGTCGCGGCGGGCCTCGACCCGGACGCTCTTCCGGAAGGCGATCTCAAGACGATGGATTTCGGCGCGGCCGACGGTGCCAAGGCGTGGAAGGATATTTGGGGGTCGGGCCAGGGCATCGGCGCCATTCGGGAAATCATGCCCGCGGCCGGCTATGTGGCCAAGCTCAGCGCCGAATATGAAGAGGCGAAGCGGGAATTGGCGGCGAAGGCCAGATAAGCCCCGCCAAAGCTGACGATCAGGCGAGAGTTTCGAATTGCCGCCGCCAAGCATCCGGCAAAGGCGCGGGCTTGCGGCTGTCGCGCTCGACATAGACATGCACGAAATGCCCCTCGGCCGCCGCCTCGTCATCGCCCTTGCGGAAAACGCCGAGCCGGTAACGGACGCTCGAGCGGCCGATATGCTCTATTGCCAGCCCGATATCGACCGGCTCTGGATAGGCGAGCGGCTTGGCATAGCGGCAGCCGGTTTCGACCACGAGACCGATGGGATCGCCCTTCTCCACATCGAGCAGGCCCGATTCGATCAGCCAGGCATTCACCGTCGTGTCGAACCAGGCATAATAGACGACATTGTTGACGTGGCCGTAGGCGTCATTATCCGCCCAACGCGTGCCGATTTCCCGCCATACCCGGTAAGCGTCTCGTCCCTTCAGTGGTTCCCGGCTCACAATGCCGCCTCGTAAAGGCGGCGGGCATCGGCCTCGCCGACCGGGCAGGGATTGTTGATGAGCAGCCGTTCCTGCTTCATCGCTTCCCGGGCCAGCATATCGAGGTGATCGGCGCCGACGCCGACTTCGGACAGGCGTTGGGGAAGGCCGCTTGCCGCCGAGAGCGCGCCCATCCTTTCGATCAGCGCGCTCGCCTGGGCCTGCATCCCTTCCCCTCTCACATCCGGGACCAACAGGCAGCCAAGCTCCGCGTACAGGGGCAAGGCATGCGCCATGTTGTGGCGGAGGACGTGGGGCAGCATCAGCGCGTTCGACAGGCCGTGCGGGACATGGAAATGCCCGCCGAGCGGATAGGCGAGCGCATGGACCGCTGCGACCGGCGCGTTGGCGAAAGCGACACCGGCAAGATGGGCGCCAACCAGCATCGCGCTCCGCGCCTCCATATTGGCGGGATCATCGCAAGCAATCAGCAGATTGGCGGACAGCAGGCGCAGCGCGTCCTTGGCGAGCAGGTCGGACAAGGGATTCTTGAGCCGGGCCGAGGTGAAGGCCTCGATCGCATGAACCATGGCGTCGATGCCAGTGGCGGCGGTGACGTGGCGCGGCAAGCCGAGTGTCAATTGCGCATCGAGGATCGCATGGTCGGCGATCAGGGCAGCGCTGCTGACGCCTCTCTTCTCGTTATCGCCCACGGTGATGATGGTGACGGGCGTGGCCTCCGAGCCGGTGCCCGCGGTAGTCGGCACCAGGATCAGCGGCAGCCTTTTTCCAAGCGCCCTGCCGACACCCCATAGCGTGTCGAGATCCTCGCCCGTGGCCAGCAGATAGGCGGCGAGCTTCGCCACATCCATCGGACTGCCGCCGCCAAGGCCGACAACGGATGTGCAGCCCATTTCCTGCCCCAGTGCCACGGCTGCTTCCAGAGTGCCGAGCGAGGGATCGGCCTCTACCGCATCGAAGATCACGGCTTCCATCCCCTGCGCGGCGAGGCTGGCGAGAGCCGCGTCAGCAAGGCCCAGATTAAGAACCTGCGCGTCCGTCACGAAAAGACAGCGGCCTTGGGGTAGCAAAGCGCCAATCCGCTCCGTCGCGCCCGCTCCCGCGATCAGGCGCGGGCCATAATGGAAATCGAACGCCTTCATGGCCGCAATGCTAATCGGAGATAGACATCTGTCCAGACGTCCGGACACCGAAGTCAGAGAGAGCGCTGGAGCCGGCTCAAAAGGCTGCGAGCGGGGCTCGGCTGCGGCTCGTCACCGCCCGTCCCTTCATCGAGACGCTGAACGCGCGCGTGAAGATCGATGCTCGCATCGACGATGCGGCGCGCCGCGGCGGGCAGCAGGGGCAGCAGTTCCGTTTCGCTTTCCGGCGCCTCGCCAAGCCGCCGCTCGGGCCGGGCCGCATCGTCGGCGCTCATCTCTCCCGCCTCCACCGCGCGCTGATTCAACAGCCAGGCGATAACGTGCATCAGCCGCGTCGTGACCTTCAGCGACTCGCAGGAAAATCCGACGCGGATTAGCGGATCGAGCGCCATCCGGTCCTCGCGCCCCTCCCGATCGAAATAGGTACGCGCCTCGTCCGCCAAGCGCATTGCGTCCGCATAAAGCGAGTCGACCAGCTTGGGCGTGATCCGACTATGGGCGGCATCGAACATGGCGGGCCTTTTGCCATAAAGCGGACCCGGCGGGAACGGTAATTGCGCGCGGGAAAGGGCTGGCCTTTAAAGGGGCATGAACCATGACGATCAGGCGATGATGTCGGGAATCATCATGTCCTGAACCGTTTTGATCTCATCCTTCAAACGCAGCTTACGCTTCTTGAGGCGCGCGATTTGAAGAAGGTCCGGCGTCGCTGTCGCGGCCAGCGCGACGATCGCCGCGTCGAGGTCGCGATGCTCGATCTGCAGCCGGGCAACCTTTGCGGCGAGATCCGGCTGCTGATCCTGGTTGGTCATCCTGGCCCCCTTCAAACACACTTCGCCATGCGCGCACATGATGGTGCTCCGATCAACGGCACGTCGCAGATTATCGGGCAATCGTCTAAAGGGGAAAGACAAAAGCAAGAAAGCGAGTCTAGCGTCAAATCCGTCACCAAGAAGAGGAGATCATGGGAATGGCCAATGCGCATATCTCGGCACTTCAGGCGAAGCATGCCGACCTTGATGCCCGCATCGAAACGGAGGAGCATCGCCCCCTCCCCGACATGACCCTGGTCTCGCAATTGAAGAAGCAGAAATTGAAGGTGAAGGAAGAGATTAACGGCTTGCACTAAAAGCAAGATTCATCATGTTCCGGCCTGCGCCGGAACATGATGAAGGCGCAGCCGAACCCGGCGATCAATCGTCGCGGGAAACGCGTTCGTTCTTTTCGTGGCGTTCCTGCGCCTCGACCGTCATGGTCGCGATCGGGCGGGCTTCCAGACGGGCAAGAGAAATCGGCTCGCCGGTGACTTCGCAATAGCCATATTCGCCTTGCTCGATCCGGCGCAGGGCCGCGTCGATCTTGGAAATGAGCTTGCGCTGGCGATCGCGGGTGCGAAGCTCGATCGACCAATCGGTCTCGCTCGACGCGCGGTCCGTCATGTCGGCTTCCTGGATCGGCCCGCTCTTCAGCGAAGCCATCGTGTCGCGCGATTCCCGGACGATCGCTTCCTTCCAGTCGAGCAATTTCGCGCGGAAATATGCAAGCTGCCGGGGATTCATGAATTCTTCGCCCGGTTCCGGCCGGTAGCCTGCGGGCATGTCCGCACTGAATTCCGGGTCGAACGATTCGTTCAAAGCCGTAGCCATCAACCCCTCCACTCACCTCGCGGCCAAAATGGCCGCAGTCCGTCAGCGCTTGCGCCACCCCCGGTGAACCGAGCCTGTTGGCGCTCGCCTCGCGGGCCTATACCGTCGCGATATAGCCAGCACAAGGTGAACATAAGCTGCTGAATTTGTTTGAAGAGATTAAGGCCGGCCCCTATCGCCGCGAAGGGGCCGGCCCCTGCCCATCGAATAATCCGATCAGCTTTCAGAAATGATTCGTTCAATATCGGAGACTGGGTGGCCGGTCAGATCCTTGGGGATCTCCCCGATCAGCCGTTTCTCGACCTCCTTATGATAATGTTTGCGCATTTCGCCGAGCGTTCGCGGCGGAGCGACAATGATCAGCGATTCATATTCGTTCTGAAGCGCCCGCTGCTTCAGCATTGCGGCCGCTTCAGCCGCGAACCGGTCTTCCTCAAGCTGGTGAAAGTCGGTTTCCTCCATCGCACTGCGGGCAAAGCCGACGGCGCTCGAGGAGCGTCCAGGGGCATCGGTCGATTGCTCGCGATCGGGAGGATTGTCCTGCACCGTTTTCGTTTCAACGGTCAGGTTGGGATAATCGCTGTCCCCCTCATTCCGGAAAAAAAGCATCTTCTGCCCATCGGCAACCAGCACGAAACTGTTGTGCGGGACTTGCATCGCATTCTCCTTGTTCTGCCGGTTCTTGAACGCGGTTGGATCGGGGATGGTTGCCGGTTGCT
Source organism: Sphingosinicella flava (assembly GCF_016025255.1). Taxonomy (NCBI): domain Bacteria; kingdom Pseudomonadati; phylum Pseudomonadota; class Alphaproteobacteria; order Sphingomonadales; family Sphingomicrobiaceae; genus Allosphingosinicella; species Allosphingosinicella flava. Next base: position 392,033 of record NZ_CP065592.1, on the reverse strand, counting down.
AAGACTTGGAGCCAGGGCCATAGCTTTATCCATGCGGATACTCCTCACCAACGACGACGGCGTGAATGCGAGCGGATTGAAGGTGCTGGAACGGATCGCGCGGCGATTTTCCGACGACATCTGGATCGTCGCTCCGGCGGAGGAGCAATCGGGCGCAGGGCATAGCCTGACCCTCACCACGCCCGTCCGCTTGCGCAAGCTGGGCGAGCGGCGTTTCTGCGTCACCGGCACTCCGACGGATAGCGTGATGATGGCCATCGCCCACGTCATGAAGGACGATCCGCCCAGTCTCATTCTTTCCGGCGTCAATCGCGGTGCCAATCTGGGCGAGGATGTTACCTATTCCGGCACGGTGTCCGCGGCCATGGAAGGCGCCTTGGCTGGCATTCCCTCTATTGCCCTTAGCCAGGTCTATGCCCGCGAAGGCATGGGCGATACCGTTCCTTTCGCCGCCGCGGAGGAATGGTGCGAAGGCGTTCTCCGCCCTTTGCTCGCCGAGCCCATGGCGCCGCGCACGCTTATCAACGTCAATTTCCCCGCATTGCCGCCCGGCCAGGTCCGGGGGGTGCGGGTGGTTCGGCAAGGGCTGCGCGATTACGGCCGCCTGCGCCTCGTTCAGCGCACCGATCCGCGCGGCTACGATTATTTCTGGTTCGGATTGGGGCCAATGGTGGAAACGCCCGGCCATTCGACGGACCTGGAGGCGGTGGCCGACGGTTATGTCTCGGTGACCCCCCTGCACCTCGACCTCACTCATTCACCATCCCTTGGACGCCTCGCGAGTCTCTATCCTTGATGGTGCCGCGGCCGCGAAACGCGGCCTGTCCGTCATGAGCCTGCTGGCCTGGCCATCGCCGCTCATGAGTTGTACGCGAGGGAAGTTGAAACGAAAGACCTTCAGGCTAGCGGCATGATCGTCGAGATCCTGCCGATGACGGCAGCCGAATGCGCTTTTTGAATTATGCCATCACTGCCCGGCTATGGAGTGCCGCAAGGCTGCTTTGCGCCCGTTCAATGAAAATCCAGTTCCTGTTGCATCTGCTCGATCGCGATCGCATGCCCTGCCGGCTCCACGGTGAGCATCCCTTGACCGACGGCGCAGGTCACCATGTGAACGCGGTTGCGCGCGCGCATTTTCATGCGCACATTTTCGACATGCCGCTCCACGGTCCGCGGCGCGATGCCGATCGACTGCGCGGCTTCTTTCGCCGAGAGACCATTGGCGATCATCGCGAGAATCTCAATTTCCCGATGGGTCAGCGTCGCTGGAGCATATGTCCCGTTGCGCATGCGCCCTGTCCTTTCCCAATGCAGCATCCCTTATGCCACAGAGCATCGTTTGATCCCATAACTCAATGCAAATATTAACTATTTCGTTCCCATACGGGACATGCGAGCGAGCAATGGCAAAGCCGCCACAATCTGATTGCGATTTGCCAGAAAGAGCGGGTCTATAACCCGGATTTTTCTACTGGCCCGTCCAGTGCGGGTTGGTTGCGATCAGCCATCGTTGGCCTTACGTGCCGAAGCATGCCTGCCGCCAATTCCCCTTTCCAATATCGCGATTATCGGGCCTTCTGGGCGGCGCGGCTCGCCTCCACCATCGCCAGCACGATGCTCGTCGTCGTCATCGGCATCCATGTCTACGACATCGCGCGGGAAACGATGAGCATCGCCGAAGCCTCATTCTGGCTCGGCATGGTCGGTCTGGCGCAATTTCTGCCTCTGTTCCTGCTGACGCTCGTCGCGGGATATGTCGCAGACAGGGTGGACCGGCGCTGGATCGTGCGGGCCAGCCTGACGCTGGAATTCGTCTGCTCTATCCTTCTCGCCGCCATGGTGTGGACCGATTCCATGTCGCTCATGCCCTTGTTCGCCGTAGCCATCGCGCTTGGAGTCGGGCGTGCATTTGCGGGACCAGCCCTTTCCTCGTTCGCGCCCAATCTGGTGCCGAAGGAATTGCTGCCGAGCGCCATCGCGCTCAATTCCATCGCCTGGCAAGCGGGCGCGGTGGCGGGGCCGCTGCTAGGCGGCGGAGCCTATGCACTCTCCCGCGCCCTGCCTTACGAGTCTTCGGCGGCCCTCTTCGCCATCGCGGTCGGCGCGATGCTCGTCATCCGGCCCATTCCACGCGGCAATGCCGGGCAATCGCATCCTTTGCGCGCGGTGATCGAAGGCATCGCCTATGTCCGCGATAACAAAATCGTGCTGGGCGCCATTACGCTCGACCTGTTCGCCGTCCTGCTGGGCGGCGCGACGGCGATGCTGCCGGTCTATGCCCGCGACATCCTGCACGTCGGATCGGAAGGGCTGGGCGCGCTTCGTGCGGCACCGGCGGTCGGCGCAGCGCTTACTGCTGCCGTCCTGGCACGCCGTCCCTTGAAGCGTCATGTCGGCGCTAAGATGTTTCTGTGCGTCGGCCTGTTCGGCATCGCGACGATGGTATTCGGGGAAAGCCGCATCATGTGGCTGTCGCTCGCCAGCCTTGTCGTGCTGGGCGCTGCCGATATGGTGAGCGTCTACGTCCGCTCCTCGCTCATCCAGCTTCACACGCCGGATGCGATGCGCGGGCGCGTGTCGGCGGTGTCGGGTCTCTTCATTTCCGCTTCCAACGAGCTTGGCGAGTTTCGCGCAGGACTCGCAGGCGCCGCCTTCGGACCGGTGCTCGCCGTGGTCGGCGGCGGCGCCTTGTCCGTGCTCGTGACCGGTCTCTTCGCCTGGGCCTTTCCCAGCTTGCGCAAGGCCGATCGCTTCGTCGCCCCGGATGAAGACATTCTTGCCGAAGCCTCTGGAAAGGACCGTCCGGACTTCCCAATTCCAGCGATGGTCGCGGGCCTCGACCCGAAAGCCGAGAAAGGACAGCCATGAAAGCCGCCAGCATTCTCGAAACCGTCGGCAATACGCCGCATATTCGCATCAACCGCCTATTCGGCCCCGCAGAGGTCTGGGTGAAATCGGAACGTGCCAATCCGGGCGGATCGATCAAGGACCGCATCGCTTTGTCGATGATCGAAGAGGCCGAGAGATCGGGCGCTTTGAAGCCTGGCGGCACGATCGTCGAGCCCACCAGCGGCAATACCGGCATCGGCCTCGCCATGGTCGCGGCGGTAAAGGGGTACACACTGATCCTCGTCATGCCCGAGAGCATGAGCATCGAACGGCGGCGCCTGATGCTGGCTTATGGCGCCACCTTCGATCTTACGCCCAGGGAAAAGGGCATGAAGGGCGCCATCGAGCGCGCGCATGAATTGCTGGCGGAAATCGAAGGATCGTGGATGCCGCAGCAGTTCGAAAATCCCGCCAACATCGATGTCCACGTCCGCACGACCGCCCAGGAAATCCTGAACGACTTTCGCGATACTCCGATCGACCTGCTGATCACCGGTGTCGGCACGGGCGGCCACATCACCGCCTGCGCTTCCGTGCTGAAAAAGGAATGGCCAAGCCTTCAGGTGTTCGCGGTCGAGCCGACCTTGTCCCCGGTCATTTCCGGCGGCCAGCCCGGTCCGCACCCGATTCAAGGAATTGGCGCGGGGTTCATTCCCGCGAACCTCCACACCGATCTTCTGAACGGTACGATCCAAGTCGATCCCAATGACGCCAAGGACATGGCCCGCCGCGCCGCGCGCGAGGAAGGGATGCTGGTCGGCATCTCGTCAGGCGCCACCCTCGCCGCCATTCGCCAGAAGCTCGCCGAAATCGGCGAAGGCAAGCGCGTGCTGGGCTTCAACTACGACACCGGCGAGCGTTATCTCTCGGTGCCCGAATTTCTGCCGGAATAGATAAGGCTAGAGAGGTGCCATACCCCCATCTGGCCATTTGACATGATCTTTACGCCAAATGGCATTCGCGCCGCTTTCCAGATCGTGGGGACATCTACATATCTAGCCCCATCACTGATGTCCGGGGGCTTTGAATGAAGATTGTGATTCTTACGCCGGCCATAGGCGACACCTGGGCCAGCGGGCGCTGGCAAGAGGTGATGGCGCGGATGCAGGCGCCGCTTGAAGCGGCAGGCGCAACGGTAGAAGCGCGGAGTTGGACCGAAACCGGCAGCTTGACGGGCGCATCCCTCGTTCTCCCGCTGCTCGTCTGGGGATATCATCAAACGGACGAAGCCTGGCTCGATCAGGTCGATACCTGGGTAGAAGCGGGCGTCCGTCTGGGTAATCCCGCCTCCGTTCTGCGTTGGAATACCGACAAGCTGTATCTCGATCGCCTTGCTCGGCATGGCGCCCCAGTCGTGCCGACGCATTTCGAGGACCGCTTGGATGAAGCTTCACTCTTGAACGCAACTGCCGCTTTCGGTTCGGACAAGTTGGTTCTGAAGCCGCAAATATCCGGCGGGGCATGGCGCACCATCCGCTGGTCGCCGGGACAGCCGTTCGATGCGGGGCCCAGCGGCCGCGCGATGATCCAGCCCTATCTTCCCTCCATCGAAACGGAGGGGGAAGTCTCCCTCCTCTATTTCGGCGGGCGGTTCAGCCACGCCATCCGTAAGCGCCCGCAGCCCGGCGACTTCCGCGTCCAGCCGGAATATGACGGGATCATTACCGCGCACCAGCCGGATGGCGATGAAATGGAGGCCGCCGAGCAAATTCTCGCCGCCGTCGAGGAGGATTTGCTCTACGCCCGGGTCGATTTGGTGCGCGGGCTAGACGGCAAGCCTGCCCTCATCGAACTCGAACTGATCGAGCCGGACCTCTATCTGGGCTACGATCCTGATGCTCCCGCCCGGTTCGCGGCGGCGGTGAAGAGCTTACTCTGATCCCAGCCGGTCCGGAATGTCCGCCTCATCCTCGTAAAATTCCATGGCGATGGAATTGAGGCAATAGCGCAGGCCGGTGGGTGGCGGACCATCCGGGAAGACGTGGCCGAGATGCCCGTCGCAGCGGGCGCAACGTATCTCGACCCGCACCATGCCGTAGCCGCGATCTTCGATCTCGCGGATGTGATCGGCATCGAAAGGCTCGGTGAAGCTCGGCCACCCTGTGCCGGATTCGAACTTGGTGCCGGATTTGAACAGCGGCAGCCCGCACAGGCGGCAGGCATAAACGCCGCCCGACTTGTTGTTGAGCAGCGTCCCGCAAAAAGGACGCTCGGTCCCATGCTCCAGGATGACCTGCCGTTCATCGGGGCTCAAATCCGCTGCCAGCCGGTCGCGCACGCCTGGCGTCAGGGGCGTCACGTCATATCCCGATGCGGATTGGGTCATCCTGTCTCTCCTCATTCTCTCCCTGCGAGATAGGGATGAGCGCGGGGAACGCAATCGCCCTGCCCGCCGTTACGGCTGTCCAATGAGCGACACCCTGCAAATCCTCGACACGGCGCATTTCGAGCCTCCGCCCGAAGCCGTGGATTTCTATCGCGACAGCCTGGCGCTGTTGAAGGAATCGGGCATTCCTTTCCTGCTGTCAGGCACATATGCGCTGAGCTGCTTCACCGGCATCGTGCGGCCGACCAAGGATCTCGACGTCTTCTGCAAACCGTCCGACGCGCCCAAGATCCTCGCCTTCTTCAAGGCGCGGGGTTATGAAATCGAGGTCGAGGACGAACGCTGGATCGGCAAGGTCTGGAAAGGCGACAATTTCTTCGACGTCATCTTCAACATCTCGTCCGCCAGCATCCCGATCACCGACGAATGGTTCGCCCGGGTCCACGAGGCACAGGTCTATGGCACCACGGTCCGCATCACGCCGCCGACCGAATTCGTGCTGTCGAAAATCTTTCTGCAGACCCGTTATCGCTATGACGGCGCTGACGTAGCGCACACCATATTGAAGCAGCATTCGGAAATCGATTGGCGCTGGCTGCTGTCCGCTATGGAACTCTATTGGGAAGTCCTTCTCATCCAGGTGCTGAACTTCCGTTTCATCTACCCCACGGAGCGCGATCTTATTCCACGCTGGTTGTTCGACGAATTAATCGATCGGGTGAAGGCGCAGGCTGAACTCCCTGCGGCGGGGGTCAAGATATGCCGGGGCCGTCTTCTTTCTCCTCGCGATTTCGTGATCGACATCAGCGAGTGGGGCTTCGCCGACGTTGTGGGTAAGGGGATCGACGAGAAGCATGAACGACCAAAGCACCACTAAAGCGATCACCCTCGCCGCGATCGGCGACCTTCATGTCAACGAGGAGAGCCACAACCGCTACCGCGCCCTGTTCGAAGAGATGGCGGGAAAGGCCGACGTGGTGGCCTTGTGCGGCGATCTCACGAATTTCGGCAAAACGAGCGAGGCTGAAATCCTGGCCGAAGACATGCGTCATTGCGGCGTCCCGATCGTCGGCGTGCTCGGCAATCACGACTATGAATGCGGCCAGCCGGGAAAGGTCGCCGAAATCCTCCACCAAGCCGGCATGAAGATATTGGATGAGCAGGCGGCAGTGATCGCAGATGTCGGCTTCGCGGGCGTCAAGGGGTTCATCGGGGGCTTCGGGCGCGGAGAACTCGGCGCATTTGGCGAGGAAGCGATCAAGGTTTTCGTCGATGAATCACGCAACGAGGCGCGGAAATTGGAAAATGCCCTGCGGTCGCTCAGGACGGAGCGCTGCGTCGCCATCCTTCATTATTCTCCGATCCCCGAGACCATCGAAGGCGAGCCGCCGGAAATCTTTCCCTTCCTCGGCTCCTCCCGCCTCGCCAACGCCATCGACCGCTTCGACAATGTGAAAATGGCGATTCACGGCCATGCCCATCGTGGCAGCTTCAAGGGGGCGACGCCGCGCGGCGTCCCAGTCTACAATTGCGCGCAATTCGTGGTGCAGGCGGAAACCGGAAAGCCTTACGCTCTCTTCCAAATTTAACGTTGACCGCCATCGTAATTCGATTATTTCCTAATTAGGAATCATTCGAAGGTGATCGATGGACGTTTTTTCCGCTCTTTCTAATCCGGTGCGCCGCGACATCCTCGCCCTCCTGAAGGACGGCGACAAGACAGCGGGTGAGCTTGCCGATCATTTCCAGCTGACCAAACCGACCATGTCGGGCCACTTCGCCGCGCTCAAGGACGCCGGCCTGATCCTTGCCGAGCGGCGCGGCACCCAGATCGTCTACAGCCTCAATCTATCGCTTTTGGAAGAAGCGCTGTTCGGCCTGATGCAGCGCGTGTCTCGCGAGCCGAAAGATGCTCGGGGGGGCACATGGTCCTTCGACAAACGCGGCTGATCGCGCGCGTCCTATTCGGATGCATCCTGGCGCTCGCGGCGATATCCATTCTTTATTTCGGGCCTGACCACCCATTTCCGGCGATGCGGCGCGGTGTTCCTATCGACGTGCCGATGACGGAGGCGGCGCTGCGGTCCAGCCTTGTCACCTTCGTCCTGATGATCGCTTATGAACAGGCGGCACGTGTCAGGAAATGGCGGCGCAACCTCATTCGAGCGGGCGGTGTCTTCGCGACCAGCTGGATCGGCGGGCTGCTCCTCGCCCTCACGCTTCAGATTGTCGGTCTGGCAAGCGCGGCGGGTTTCGACCTCAACCGCGACCATATCTATGCTGTCGTGGTCGGCGCGCTGCTGATCCTAAGGGCGGACCAGCTGCCGAAAAGCCGCCCCGCATGGTTCAACGGCATCGCCCTGCCCATTTTCGCGAGCCGCAACGATGTGTGGAGACGCGTGCATCGGGCTTCGGCCATCCGGCTGTTCGCGACTGGCCTCCTGGCGCTGCTGCTTGCCGCATTTGCGCCCAAGGACAGCAAGCCCATGGCCATCGTCATGGGCCTCATGCTGATCGAACTTTTTCTCGCGACCGGCCACGCCTTGTGGCTCGGCGCCACCACTTCACGACGGGAGGGATAGAATGAGCGGGGTTATTTCAACGATCGGGGCGGCCTGGGGACGGGCCGCGCAGGTGGCGGCAGCGAGGCCTCTGCCCTTCCTCGCCGCCACCTTGGCGCTGGCGGGCACGGACTTCCTTCTCTGGCAAATGGGTGTGTTCGACGGGATCAAGGGACGAGACGCGGATCGCGCCCTGCTCGCCACTTTCCTGATCGGGAAGCTCCTCATCATCCTCATCTGGTTGCTGGCCTCCTTCAGGCTCGCCGCGGATTCTTGGGCCGGCTCCGTGCTGCGCCTCGACAAAAAACAGGGGCTCTGGATCGGCGGGCTGTTCCTGTTCATGCCGGTTGCTTTGGCCTTCCGCGTCGCCCTGACGAAAATCGCCGCGATCCTGATGGCTCCGCTCGGTCCCGACCCGCGCATCATTTCCTTGGGGGGGATCGCACTCTACCTCATGACGATCATGTATTTTCAGATGCGGTTCGCACCGGCACTGATCGGTGTCCTTCTGGGCGACGGGGAGGCAAGCCTCCGCTGGTCGTGGCGCGCGATGAAAGGGAAAGTAGGAGCGGCGATCGCCGCCATTGTCGGCATGATGCTGCCGCTCTTCGCCATCCATTACGGCATCAGCCTGTACTGGCTGCCGCAATCGAGCGTAGCCAGGGGGGCCGTGCTGCTGTTCGACGGCGCGGTCATGGCTTTCCTGATGCTGGCGTCCAGCGCGGCCTATATTGCCATCTATCGCTTAGCGAAGGGTGACAACCCCGGTAGCGCCCTTCCGTCCGCCGCCTTGGTCTGAACGATGATTGGGGTGGGCTTTCGTCCCGGCCCCCATCATTCGCCGCCGGTCTCGCTATCCTCCTGTGGCACGTTCGGCAGCTGGGTGCCCGCCGGGATGTATCCGGTGCTCACAAGGAAATCAGAAAGGGCATCCGGATAATTGGGTTGGACGAATTGCTGATCGTCCGGGCACGGCTCCGCCTTCACCTTGCAGCTCGGCGGCAGATCCCATTCTTCACTCTGGCCGTACGATGTGAGCATTTCCCCCCACGCCTGATCAAGGCGCCCGGCGCGGGCGGCGCTGGCGACATAAGCGGCACAGGCGCCATTGCGGGGATTATCGTCCTGCGGCGTGATGCAGTCCGCGCGGCTATTGGCCATGCTTTTGGCGAATAAGGGACGAAAGGCGGGCGCCTTGGACACGTCCCTGAATTTCGTCCCGACGAGATTGTAGACGAGCGGAGGCGCGTCGCTGAACGCATAAGGCGCGAAGGCGTAGAGGAAGGCATTGTCGTAGAGAACGAAGTCGGCGACGCCGTCGCCCGATATATCCTTGGGGAATTCGTTCAGCCCCGCCCCGTCCCATTCGCCGAGGTCGACGGTCGTGAACCCCTCGCCCAGTGGGGCCGCGACCTGGATCCTGGTGCAGCAATGCGCGCCGCCCGAATAACTGGCGAGGATGATATGATCGATCCGGGCTTGCGGATTGAGCCGTCCGACCCCAATGCGGTGCGTTGCCGTCGGCTGTGCCAATTCGCCTTTCATGACATGGTCTTTCATGCCCGGAGCGGTCACCCGTACTTCGGGGGCAGCCATGCCTTCGTCCAAGACGGCCGTAACGGTGACGCGCAACTCGCCGGCTTTGAACGTGACGGCTTCGGGATATCGTTCGGCACTCCACTCGGCGAACGTGCCGGGCGCGATCGCCTGCGCATCGTCGGCGGCCTGCATATCATTGACCATGCTGGCTTCGGGAGCGGCGATGGATGAGGGGCTGGCCGGACGTACTCCGTCCTTGGGCCAAGCGAAAAGCGCCGCCACGCCAAGGACGACGATGGCGATCAAACCGATGAGGATGCGATTGCCGATCCGCCGCCCGTCTTTATTGGCTTCCATCTTTTCATTCGACATGCCGGCCCTCCCGTCGCTTCACTCTAGAACAGGCGGGATCGGCCGCCAATATATCACTGTCCGGAAGGACTTCACGAACGAAGGGCTTAACCCATCCTGCTTCAAGCCTCGCCTTGTTGGCGCCCAGCCGGTCATGTTAACGCCGTGGCGGGATTCGGCAGATTGGCTGACGAAGGGGAATCATGATGACAAATGGAAGGCCGCTCGGCGCTCTTTATTCTCTCGCCGCGCTCATGGCCGTGTCCGGGTGCGGCGGGGCGGATACGCAGAATGCGGCGGCCGAAGGCGAAGCGACGGCCGAGGCGCCCAACGTCGACCCTGCTTTGCTGATCGCCGGCACCGTGACGGCGCCTGATGGGCACTCGCTCGACGGCGCGAAAGCGATCGCGTGCCTGACGCCGCAGGAAACGTGCGCCAAGGACGCGACGGTTCCGGTGACAATCGAAAACGGCGTCGGCCGCTATGAAATCGTCGTGCCGCAAAAAGGCGATTATCACGTTATGGTCTGGAAGGACGTCAACGCCAACGACACCCCGGACGGCGGCGACCTTCTGGCCTTCGCCAACAATATGGAAGCGGTGGCATCCGGCGAACGGCTCACGCCAATGGCGGCTTTCGTTAGAACCGCCGATGCCACGATGACGACCAATCTTGGCGGACTGCCTTACCGCATGGGCAATGCGCAGAACGCCGCGCAAGCGGTGGCGAATGCCGGGATCGGTGGCAATTGGTCGCAGCAATCCTTTGGGAGCGAACTTGTCTGGGGACCGGAAATCAAATTCCAGGCGGCGGCCGCGACGGCCGGTTTCGGCAGCGACCTTGGCGGCACGTTCGGCCCGGGCTCGGCGACGAACACGACCATCGTCTATTCCTATAAGCCGGTGCAGGTGAAGCGGACCATGTCCCTCAACGTCGCGCCCGACGGCACTTTCCACATGATCGCCGACATGGAACGGCGCCAGGGCAAATGCACGCCGGTCCATCAGGAAAAATTCGGGCACGTCCGGATGGAAGGCGACAAGGTGATCTTCGCGGTCGCCGATACCCGCCAGCGCTGCGGCAAGGGTGCCCTGGAAAAGGTGAAGCAGGAGGATGAACGCTACACCCTCGCCCGCAATGGCGATGGCTTCACCCTGTCCGGCGACAATGGCGTCAACTGGACCTTCACGAGGCGTTGAGCCCGGAATGATGAAGGGAGCGGCGCGAAGGCCGCTCCCGGTTTTCAGAACGCTTCGGCCGGCAGGGCCATGATGCTCTCCGCTCCGCCCTCGATCTTGCGGCGAAGGGCGCCGGTATCCGGCATGATCCGCTCGGCGAAGAAACGCGCGGTGACCTGCTTTGCTTCGTGAAAAGCCCTGTCCTCGGTGCCGGAAGCGAGGATTTCACTCGACGCCTTCAGCATGCGGAGCCACATGAGGCCCAGCGACACGATGCCCATCAGGGTCATGTAGGGATAAGCGGCGGCGCCCGCATTGTTGGGGTTCGCCATGCCGTTCTGCATCAGCCACATCGTCGCAGTCTGGAGATCGCCATTGGCCTTTTCGAGCGCGGCGGCGAAATCCTTCGTCGCGTCGCTGGCCTTTGCATCCGCCACCTCAGTCGCGACAATCTTGAAGAATTGCTGGATCGCGCGGCCGCCATCCTTGCCGAGCTTGCGGCCGACAAGATCCATTGCCTGAATGCCGTTCGTGCCTTCGTAAATCTGGGCGATGCGGGCGTCGCGGACGAACTGCTCCATGCCCCATTCGCGGATATAGCCATGGCCGCCGAACACCTGCTGTGCGTTCACGGTGGACGTGAAGCCGATGTCGGTCACATAGCCTTTTATGACCGGGGTCATCAGGGAAATGAGGTCGTCGGCGGCAAGACGCTCCTCTTCGGTCGCCGCCTTGCGCGCGAGATCGACCTGCAACGCGCCCCACAGGATCAGCGCGCGGGCGCCCTCATTATAGGCCCGGATTTCCATCAGCATGCGGCGCACATCCGGGTGGACGAGCAAGGTGTCCGCCCTGGCGCTTTCATCCCTCAATTCCGGCACCAGCGCGCGCCCTTGACGGCGGTCCTTCGCATATTGGACGGCATTCTGATAGGCGACCTCGCCCTGCGCCAGGCCTTGCAGGCCGACGCCCAGGCGCGCCGCGTTCATCATGATGAACATCGCCGCCAGGCCCTTTTCAGGCTCGCCGATCAGATAGCCGGTCGCACCGTCATAATTCATGACGCAGGTCGAGTTGCCGTGAATGCCCATCTTATGTTCGATCGACCCGCAGGTGACGCCGTTGCGCGGTCCAAGCGATCCATCGTCGTTCACCAAGAATTTCGGGACGATGAAGAGAGAAATGCCCTTCACATTGTCCGGCGCGCCGGCGCGTTTGGCGAGGACCAGATGGATGATGTTGTCGGAAAGGTCATGCTCGCCCGACGAAATGAAAATCTTCGTGCCGGTAATCTTGTAGCTGCCGTCGTCCTGGGGCTCCGCCTTGGTGCGGAGCAGGCCGAGATCGGTGCCGCAATGCGGCTCGGTGAGGTTCATCGTGCCCGTCCATTCACCGGCGATCATTTTCGGGAGATATTTGGCCTTCTGCTCGTCCGAGCCCTTGACGAGAATCGATGCGATCGCGCCGGCGGTCAGGCCATGATACATTTCGAACGACTGGTTGGCGGAGAGCAGATATTCGCTGAACGCGGTCGCGATCACCTGCGGCAGGCCCTGCCCGCCATATTCGACCGGTGCCGACAAGGTGCCCCAGCCCGCTTCCTCGAATTGCTTATAGGCTTCCTTGAAGCCCTTCGGCGTCGTGACCGAGCCGTCCTCATGCCGGGTGCAGCCTTCTTCGTCGCCGGTGCGATTCAGCGGAAAGACCACTTCCTCGCAAAAGCGAGCACCCTCGGTCAGTACCGCCTCCACCATATCCGGCGTGGCATTCTCGAAACCAGGGACATTCGAATAGCGGTCGAGCCCCACGACATGCTCCAGAACATAGCGCGTGTCGCGGACGGGGGCGGAATAGATTGGCATGTCGGCTCCTGATGCTTGTTATTTCGCTTGGTGATCGGCGCCTTCGACAAGATCGATGAAACCTTCCAGCTCGTGGATGGTCGCATCGATATCGACCTTCTGCTTCTTCAAGAGGTCGACGCGCGCCTTGCACTTGTCGATCGTCACCCGGCGCTGCTCCTGCCGGTTGTCGCCCCGATCGTAGAGGTCGATCATCTCGCGAATGTCGGCGAGGCTGAAGCCGACGCGCTTGCCGCGCAGGATCCAGGCAAGGCGCGCACGGTCCCGCCAGCTGTAGACGCGGGACAGCCCCTGCCGTTCCGGCGCGATCAGCCCTTCATCCTCATAGAAGCGAAGCGCGCGCGCGGTCACGGCGAATTCCTCGCAAAGATCGGTGATGGAATAAGTGCGATTGGCGGCATCGGCCGATTGAAAGTCGGAGTGGAGCGCGGTTTGTGGCATGAAGCCTTGCTACTTTACGTTCACGTCAACGTCAACTGCCTCAACGCGTGCCGCACAGAGGCTCCCCGACGAGATCGCGGGCCCGGCGGGCGTCCTCGATGGACGGCGCGACCAAAGACAGGCGCGCGCCGGAGAAACTGGTTCCGGCGGTGCAATAATAAGCGCAACCCGCCGGGACGGAGCGCGGGAAGACGATATCCATGCCCGCGACCGCGGCATCGAAAGCGCAGTCCGATTCTCCCGCCATGACGATATGGACGGTGGCGCCATCGCGTCGCAACGTGCCGCCGCCGCTGCAGCTCCGCTCCCCCTGCCCGCGCAGTACGACGGCGAAACTGGCGCCGACCTTTGCATCCTCAATGATGCACATCTGGCTTTTCGCCCTTTCCGTTCCAGCTTCCCATAAGCCGGTCAGATCGGCGAGTGCCCCGTCGGCGCCGAGTACTGGCTTGGTTTTCGGTGGCCTCGTCATTTGCCGACCCTCGCGCTCGCTTTCCGAACCAGCCGGCGCTTCGCGGCAGCCGCTGGCGAAAAGTGGCAGGAAAAGACAGAGGAGCAGGGTTTTCCGGGACTCTATCCATCGCATGTCTGCCCAAGCGGTGCGAATGGCGGTTCGGTTCCACATCTTTTATGACAATAGGGCGACAAAGCCGTCCGGGCTTCCTATATGGCGGGCGGAAACGGGCAACGGACGGGCTTCATGCTGACCACCAATCCCTTCGACGACGACAAATTGCGTGAAGAATGCGGCATTTTCGGCATTTGGGGCGCGGAAACCGCTTCGGCAGTGGTGGCGCTCGGCCTTCACGCGCTTCAGCATCGCGGCCAGGAAGCGGCGGGCATCACCAGCTATGACGGGCGATTGTTCCACAGCCATCGCGCACAAGGCCATGTCGCGGGCAATTTCGACAAGGACGAGATCATCCGCAATCTCGCCGGTCCGTCCGCGATCGGCCATGTCCGCTATTCGACAACCGGCGAGACCGCGCTGCGCAACGTCCAGCCGCTCTTCGCCGAATTGTCGTCCGGCGGCTTCGCGGTCGCCCATAACGGCAATATCTCCAACGCGATGAAGCTGCGGCGCGAACTCAATGCGCGCGGCTCGATCTTCCAGTCGACGTCCGATACCGAAGTCATCATCCACCTCGTCGCCACGTCCGGCTATACGGCGCTCGTCGACCGCTTCGTCGACGCCTTGAAGCAGGTCGAAGGCGCCTATTCGCTCATCTGCCTCACCGCCGAAGGCATGATCGCCTGCCGCGATCCGCTCGGTATCCGGCCGCTTGTCATGGGCCGGCTCGGGGATGCGATCATCTTCGCTTCGGAAACCGTGGCGCTCGACGTGGTCGGCGCGACCTTCATCCGCTCGGTCGATCCGGGCGAGCTGGTTCTGGTCACGGAAGCGGGCGTCAAATCGCTGCGCCCGTTCGAGGCGCGGTCACCCCGGCCCTGCATCTTCGAGCATATCTATTTCGCGCGGCCCGATTCCATCATGGACGGAACCTCGGTCTATTCGGTGCGAAAGGAAATCGGCGCGGAGCTCGCCCGTGAAATGCCGGTGGACGCCGACTATGTCGTGCCGGTGCCGGATTCAGGCGTGCCGGCTGCCATCGGTTATGCCCAGGAATCGGGCATTCCGTTCGAGCTCGGCATCATTCGCTCCCACTATGTCGGCCGCACCTTCATCCAGCCGGGCGACCAGGTCCGCCACCTGGGCGTGAAGCTGAAGCACAATGCCAACAGCGCGCTCATCAAGGGAAAGCGCATCGTCCTCATCGACGATTCGATCGTGCGGGGGACGACCAGCCTCAAGATCGTGCAGATGCTCCGCGACGCGGGCGCGGCGGAGGTTCACATGCGGATCGCTTCTCCGCCCACCGCGCACAGCTGCTTCTACGGCGTCGACACGCCCGAACGCGGCAAGCTCCTCGCCGCGCGCATGGATTTGGGGGAAATGGCCCGCTACATCGATGCGGACAGCCTTGCCTTCATATCCGTGGACGGCCTTTATCGGGCGCTTGGAGAGAATGGCCGTGCGGCGGCGCAGCCGCAATATTGCGACGCCTGCTTCACCGGCGATTATCCCACCACCCTGACCGATCAGGGTGAGGCCGAAGCGGGTCAGCCCGCCCTCACCCCAAGCTACGCCTGATCCGCGTTCGCCCCCGGAGATATCGAATGAGCACCCAGTTTCTTGAAGGGCAGGTCGCGCTCGTCACCGGCGCAAGCCGCGGGATCGGCGCGGCGACGGCCGAAGCTCTTGCCCGTGCGGGCGCCCATATCCTCCTGACCGCCCGCACGGCAGCGGACCTGGAAGAGGTGGAGGAGCGAATCCACGCCGCCGGGGGCAGCGCGACGATCGCGCCGATGGACCTTACGGAGAAAGATGGCATTGCCCGCCTCGCGGCGGCGGTCGCCGAACGTTGGGGCAAGCTCGACATTCTGATGCTGAACGCCGCCATGCTCGGCACGCTGACGCCGGTATCGAGCATCGACGGCAAGGAATGGAACAAGGTTCTCACCCTCAACCTGATTGCACAACAGGCGTTGATCGCGTCCTTCGATCCGCTGCTCCGCAGGAGCGAAGCGGGCCGCCTGATCGCCGTCACATCCAGCGTCGGCCAAAATCCGCGCGCTTATTGGGGCGCTTATGGCGCGTCCAAGGCCGCGCTGGAAACCTTGGTTTCGGCTTATGGCGAGGAAGTGAAGAACCTGTCGCCAGTGAAGGTCGCCATTCTCGATCCGGGCGCGACGGCCACGCAGATGCGCGCCAGGGCCTATCCCGGCGAAGATCCTTCGACTCTTAAACAGCCAAATGAGGTGAGCGAAGCAGTTGCCGCGATGCTGAGGAAGGGATTCGAGACGGGCTATCGTCTCGCACTTGGTTAACCTTCGCCGCTATACCGCCCCGCTTGAATTCCATTTTCGATAAATAGCTTGGCGGGTTTGTTCCAGTTGACCCTCCCCCTCCGGCGTCGAGCAATCGGACGCGAAATAGACGACGGCCAAGGCATTATACTGGCCCTCATACTGGCCGATACCCCGCATAAGTCTGACGCCTTCTTGGAAGGATAGAAGTGGACCAGCAATCAGGGCCTGCGCGCAAGGCGAGCATAAATCCTTCAAAGGGTGGTCGGAATGGCGAGCCCATTCATCCAAAAGATGCTGCTGCCTCTCCCTGCTAACCGAAACCCCGCGCGGCGGACGGCATATTTCATGCAGCGCAAAAAAGGCCGCGTTGAGCGATATCTGCCAGCCTTTCAGGATGAGCTTCGTTGCGGCGGCAGGATCCTCATAGGGAAAATCGGCGTCGAATGAGCTTATGAATGCCTCATCTGCCGGAGAGTTGTTCGGGATCGCCATGTCTGTTCTTTTGCACCTGCAGGAATGGCGCGCAACGTCACGTAAGCGGGGGTCATGTGCTTCTCACTGGCCAAAAGCGCTCGGCGGGCGTGCCGTTACCCACTTCGCAAGCATAACGCTGCACCGCTGCCCGATAATCATCCGTAAAGCGAAAGATAACCGGCAATTGCGAGCGGTAACGGGAAATCGCGTCAAGTTTTGCGTCCATCGTGCCCGCAACGCCATGGGAGAAAGGCTCCCCGACCGCGTCGCCAACCTGCGCCAAGCGGGCGGCGCGCCCTTCCGGGCTATGAATGATGTAGGGCGTGTCTTCATAGGCGAACACGGCATAACCTCGGGCCGCCAGCAGCGCGCCGGTTTCGAACAGAATCTGATGGTCGACATGCGCGCCGATACCCAAGGGCACGAAGACCATGCTGTCCCGCCGCCATTCGGGCAGTCCCTCCAGTTCCTCCACCAAATGATCGGCGAGCGCCAATTCCTCATCGCTCAGCTCGCCGAAAAGCTCCTCATCCCGCTTATACCGATCGCCGCGATAAATGGCGTCCGGCAAGCCCAGCCAGCGGAGCGCACAACCGAGCACGGCCGCCGCTTCGATATCCTCCTGCCGACGCGTTTCGCGCACGGCATCGACATCGTGGAGGCTCCAGCGCGAATGCTTCCACTCGGCGAAAGGCCCGACCATTTCGGGTACCGTTTCCCCAACGAAGACGGTGATGATGCGGGTGTCCCGTCCCGCCGCAGCGAATCCGGCCGCCGTCGCGCCGCACGACAAGGCGATGTCGTCGGAATGCGGCTGCAAAAAGAAAATCGTATCACATTGCGGATCGAAAATGGTCGCCTCGCCTTTACACGTCATTTTTTATCAAGGTCACCTGCGCCACATCGATGCCGCCGCCGCGAAAACCGCCTTCGCAATACATGAGATAATAACGCCAAAGATTGTGGAAATGATCGTCGAAGCCGGACGGCAACCGCTTTCCGGCCACTGCGGCACCGTAGCGCGCGTGCCAGCGTTTCAACGTCTCGGCATAATGAAGGCCGAAACCCGTGCGGCCCTGCCAAACCAGCCCTTCTTTCGCCGCCAAGGCTTGAAAACGCGGCTCGTCGATGAGGAGGCCGCCGGGGAAGATGTAGGTCTGGATGAAATCGGCGCTCGCAGCATAATTGTCGAACAGTGCATGGCGGATCGAGATGAACTGCAATGCCGCCTTGCCGCCGGGCTTCAGCGCCCTGGCGATGGCGTGAAGGTAAGCGGGCCAATAATCCTGCCCCACCGCCTCCACCATTTCGACGCTGGCAACGGCATCGAATTGTCCTGCCACATCACGATAATCGGTCAGTTCCACCCGCGCCAGGTTCGCCAATCCCGCCGTGGCAAGCCTGTGATCGGCATAGGCTTTCTGTTCCGCTGAAAGCGTGATGCCAACCACCGCCACGCCATAATCCTGCGCCGCGATCTCCATCAACCCGCCCCACCCGCAGCCGATTTCCAGCAGGCGCTGGCCCGGCTTCAAGTCGAGCCGGTCGAGCAAAGCGCGCACCTTCCGCTCCTGCGCCGCTTCCAGCGGTTCGGCGAAGTCGTCGAACAGGGCGCTGGAATAAGTCATCGTTTCGTCCAGCCAGGCCGCGTAGAAATCGTTGCCGAGATCATAATGGAACGCGATGTTGCGCCGCGCCTGATCCTTGCTGTTGCGGCGGAGAAGATGCGCCGCCTTGTTCACCCTGCGCCAAAACCCCTTGGCACGCGCGGCGTCGCCCAGGCTTTCCCCATTGCGCATGAAAAGGTCGAAGAGCGGCACCGGATCGGGGCTGGACCATTCGCCATATTCCCAGGCCTTGTACCAGCCCACCGACCCTGATGTGACAAGGCGGACGAGCGCGTTCCAGCTATGAAGGCGGACGACCGGCATCGGCCCCGGCTTCCGACCGCCAAGTACGCGCTTGCTGCCGTCGGGAAGCGTGGCATCGATGCCGCCCTCCTCCAGCCCCGCGTCTATGCGATCGAGTATCCGCGCGAAACCACGTCCGGAAAGACGGGCGAAAAGCCCGCCGCCGGTCGCAAAGGCACGATCGGCCCGGGTGAGATGCTTGCCGCGGCTGGCCATGGGCCGCACTTCCTAGGCCGTGTTCCGCGCCCTGCCAAGCGCCGCCAGCGCCCGCTCCCGCGCCTCGCGATGGCCGATCAGCTTGGCGGGATAAGCCGGGCACAGGAGGCCCGATTCTTCAGGGTCGTGAATGGCCGCATCTGGCACATCGGCCAATTCGGGAACCCAACGGCGGATATAGCCGCCTGCGTCGAATTTGGGCGACTGGGTGAGCGGCGCCATGATCCGTCCGAACGGATTGGAATCGAGACCGCTCCCGGCGATCCATTGCCAATTGAGGCTGTTATTGCCGTAATCGGCATCGACCAGCGTGTCCCAGAACCAACGCGCACCGCGCCGCCAATCGATCAGAAGATGCTTCACGAGGAAACTCGCCGCGATCATCCGAACGCGATTGTGCATCCATCCCGTCGCCCATAGCTGCCGCATTCCGGCGTCGACGATGGGATATCCCGTCATGCCTTTCGTCCAGGCGGCGAAATCGGCATCGGCTTCTGAACCGGTGCGCCAAGGGAAATGATCGAACGCCTCCCGTCCGTTGCGGTCGCCCATGCCCGGCAGGACCAGCATCATGTTTTGCGCGAAATCGCGCCATGCAAGCTCCTTCACGAACTTGGCTGCATCCGCCTTGCGGGAGAGCGCGTGCCAGACGATAGCCGGAGAGACTTCGCCGAAGTGGAGATGCGGCGAAAGGCGGCTGGTGCCTTCAACCGAAGGCAGGTCGCGTCTTACGGAATAATCGTCCACGCCAGACAGGAAGGCGTCGAGCCGGGCCTTTGCGCCCGCCTCACCCGGGGTCCATTCCGCGTCGAAGCCTTTCGCCCAATTGGGCCGGACGGGCAGCAATCCCCAATCTTCCAGTTCTTCGCTTTCCGGCCACTTGTCCGGCGTGGTGATGCGCGGCTCCAACAGTGGCGACGGCGGCGGCATCCGCCCGGCAAGTGCGCGCCAAAAGGGCGTGTAGATCTTGTAGGGTCCGCCCGATCCCGTGCGGATGGTATCGGGCGGCGCCAGGCAATTGCCATCGTGGAGACAAAGGTCAAAGGCTTTTGAGACACCCTCTTCCGCCTTCTGCCACCAGGGTTCGTAATGGCGGACGGCATGGATACGCGTAGCGCCGGTCTCCCGCGCGATCCGGACGATTTCCTCAGCCGCCAGACCTTTGCGCAGGACTAAATGGCTGCCATGGCGGCGCAGATCCTTGTCCAGCGATGCAAGGCTATGATGCAGCCACCAGCGCTGCGCCGCGCCCATCCGCCAATGGCGGGGCGCTTGGTCGTCGAGAATATAGACCGGAATGACCGGGCCTTCCGACGCCGCCGCCACGAGCGCGGGTTGATCGGCCAGGCGCAAATCCTGGCGGAACCAGAGGATGACCGGGGCAGTCACAAGCGCGCTTATTCCGCCCGGGGTTCTTTCTCGACCATCCAGCTCTGCCCTTTCGACACGAGCGCCTGGAGGTTCGGCGTCTTGCCGGTCGAAACCGCCTTATTCTGGTCGATCACCGCGCTTTCGAAGGTCGGCGCCGGGCTGTCGAAGATGACACCGAGTGCAACCGGGAAAATATCGGACGGCATGTCGACGAGCATCTGGGCGAGAGCCTTGTTTTGCGGATTATGGACGAGGACGCCCGCACCCTGCCAATCGCCGTCCGCTATCTCGACGACTCTAAGGCTCAGGGTCGCCATGTCGAGCGCGATACCCTTGGCGCCGCCATCGAACAGCATCGGCTCGCCCGCCTTCAGCCAAAGCTGCTTTCCGGCATTTTCCTTCGCGGTAAAGGGCGCGAACACGTCGTCATTATAGACGATGCAATTCTGATAGATTTCGACGAAGGCCGCGCCCTTGTGGGCATAGGCCGCCTTCAGCACGTCCGGGAGATATTTGCTGACGTCGATGCCGCGCGCGACGAAGCGGGCGCCGGAACCCAAGGCAAAGGCACAGGGGTTGGCCGGGCGATCGACCGAACCATAAGGCGTCGAGGGAGAGCGGGTGCCCGCGCGGCTGGTCGGCGAATATTGCCCCTTGGTGAGGCCGTAAATCTCGTTGTTGAACAAGAGGATCTGGCAATCGAGATTGCGGCGCAGCACGTGCATCGTGTGGTTGCCGCCGATCGACAGCGCGTCGCCGTCGCCGGTGATGATCCACACGTCGAGCTCGGGATTGGCGAGCTTAACCCCCGTCGCGATCGCCGGCGCGCGGCCGTGGATCGTGTGGAAGCCATAGGTTTCCATATAGTAAGGAAAGCGCGACGAGCAGCCGATGCCGGAGATGAACACGGTGTTTTCTGGCCGCGCGCCAAGCTCGGGCATAGTGCGCTGCACGGCTTTCAATACCGCATAATCGCCGCAGCCTGGACACCAGCGCACTTCCTGATCGGTCGCGAAATCCTTCGCCGTGAGTTTCGTCAGTTCGTTCATTCTAACCTCGTTCACCGGCGAAGGCCGGTGTCCAGACTGGGCTCCGGCCTTCGCCGGAGCACATTATTACGCCAAAGCCTCGTCGATTGCCGCTTCGATCTCGGCGATCATGAAGGGTTGGCCGGACACTTTCAGCACCGGCTTCGCATCGACCAGATATTGATCGCGGAGCAGGGTCTTCAATTGCCCATTGTTCATTTCCGGAATGATGATCCGGTCGTAAGTGGCGAGAAGGTCGCCGAGATTCTTCGGCAATGGCCAGATGTGACGGATGTGAACGTGAGATACATCCAGACCCTTCTTGCGCGCCCTGCGGACGGCCTGGTGGATCGGGCCGAAGGTCGAGCCCCAGCCGACAACGGCAAGCTTGCTGCCCGCTTCACCCAACGTCACGCCCTGCTCCGGAATGCTGTCGGCGACGCCCAGGACCTTGGCGGCGCGAAGGTCCGTCATCTCCTGGTGGTTGGCGGGCGCATAGTCGATATGGCCGGTCACCTGGTTCTTCTCGATGCCGCCGATGCGGTGCATGAGGTCCGGCGTACCCGGTTTGATCCAGACGCGCGCCAGTTTGTGATCCCGGGCATAGGCACGGACATTCTTGAGCTCGGCGGGAGGATCTTCGTGGAAAGTCACCGGGAAGGGAGAATAGCCGGTCATGTCCGGCACCTTCCAAGGCTCGGCGGCATTGGCGATATAGCCGTCGGTCAGCAGCATGACCGGCGTCATATATTGCGTGGCGATCCGCACCGCCTCGATCGCGCAATCGAACGCGTCGGCGGGCGAGCGGGCGGCGATGACCGGCATCGGCGCGTCGCCATTGCGGCCGTAGACGGCCTGATAAAGGTCCGACTGCTCGGTCTTGGTGGGCAGGCCGGTGGAGGGGCCCCCGCGCTGCGAGTTGACGATGACGAGCGGAAGCTCGGTGATGATCGCAAGGCCCATCGCCTCGGTTTTGAGCGCGATGCCCGGGCCGGACGAGGAGGTGACGCCGAGCGAACCCGCGAAGCTCGCCCCGATCGCGCTGGCAATGGCCGCTATCTCGTCCTCTGCCTGGAAGGTCGTGACGTCATATTCCTTGAGCCGCGACAAATGGTGCAGGATCGCGGAAGCTGGCGTGATCGGATAGCCGCCGAAGAACATCTTGAGGCCCGCAAGTTGCGCGCCCGCGACGAGGCCGAGGGAAATGCTCTCGGCACCGGTAATCGTACGGTAAAGGCCCGGCTCGGCGGGCGCGGGATCGATATGATGCTGCTTCAGCGGGCCGCCGATTTCCGCCGTCTCGCCGAAAGCATGGCCCGCGTTCAGCGCCGCGATGTTCGCTTCCGCCAATTCCGGCGCCTTGGCGAATTTGGACTTGAGCCAATCCTCGATGGGTTGCCGGTCGCGGTCGAACATCCAGAGCGCGAGGCCGAGCGTCCACATATTCTTGCAGCGGAGCGCCTCCTTGTTGCCGAGGCCGAACGGCTTCACGGCATCGAGGGTGAGCTGCGAGATGTTGAACTTGATGAGCTGCCACCTGACGAGGCTACCGTCTTCCAGCGGATTGGTGTCGTAACCCGCCTTGGCGAGGTTGCGTGTGCCGAACTCACCCTCGTCGGCGATGATGAGGCCGCCGGGCTTCAACGCATTCACATTCACCTTCAGCGCCGCCGGATTCATCGCCACCAGCACGTCGGGCGCATCGCCCGCGGTTTCGATGGCCGAAGATCCGAAATTGATCTGGAATGCAGACACGCCAAAGGTCGTCCCCTGCGGCGCGCGAATTTCGGCCGGGAAATCTGGGAACGTCGCCAAGTCATTGCCCGCAAGCGCGGTGGACAACGTGAATTGCCCGCCGGTCAGCTGCATGCCGTCGCCGCTGTCGCCCGCGAAGCGGACGACGACCGCCTCCAGCGGACCGTGCGGTTCGGCTTCCTCGGGGGTCACGATATGGGTGGCGGTCGCCATCTACGATCCTTCGAATAGTCTTTGAAGCGTCCCCTACGCCTCAAGGGACGATGCTTCAACGCTCAAGATGCTTTTATCGCGCCGCTTGATTCAGGCGCCGAGGGCGATAAGCGGAACCGTCTGAAACCGCCACGGAAGCCGCACGCATGACCGACCTCCCCTATCGCCCCGCCGCCGGCGTGATGCTCCTCAATCGGGAGAGCCAGGTGTTCGTCGCGCAGCGCCTGGATAGCACGCTGGAAGCCTGGCAAATGCCGCAGGGCGGGCTGGATGACGGCGAAGACGCCGAAGCCGGAGCGCTGCGCGAGCTGGAGGAGGAAACGGGGATTGCCCCGCATCTTGTCGAGATCATCGCACGCGCGCCGGCGGAGCTGCTTTACGATCTGCCCGACGACCTGATCGGCAAATTGTGGGGCGGGCGCTGTCGGGGGCAACGGCAGACCTGGTTTTTGTGCCGGTTTCTGGGCGAGGATGGCGACGTGAATTTGGAAACCGCCGAGCCGGAATTCCGCGCCTGGAAATGGGCGGACCCGGAGGAGCTTCCGGCGATGATCGTTCCGTTCAAGCGGAAGCTGTATGAGGATGTGCTGGCGGCGTTTCGAGAGTGGCTTTGAAATAGCCCTCCCCCTTGATGGGGGAGGGTTGGGTGGGGGTGATATTCGGCGTAGAGCGGCTTACTTCCCCAGCATCACCCCTCCCCAACCCCTCCCCATCGAGGGGATGGGCTTTGCAGCAGCGCCATTCCCCCGCTACACACCGCTCATGGAGAGGCTATCGAAGCATGAGACGGCAGCCGTCGAGCGCGC
Source organism: Sphingosinicella flava (assembly GCF_016025255.1). NCBI lineage: Bacteria > Pseudomonadati > Pseudomonadota > Alphaproteobacteria > Sphingomonadales > Sphingomicrobiaceae > Allosphingosinicella > Allosphingosinicella flava. The sequence continues at coordinate 368,242 of NZ_CP065592.1, read as the reverse complement.
CGCCGCCGGGCCGTTGCTCGACAAGGTCGAACGGTGGGCGGCGATCAATAGCGGATCGTCGAACCTGCTCGGCCTCGCGACGCTGGCGGCAGTATTGGCCGACGAGTTTTCGGACCTTCCCGGCGAGTTGCACCTGCGCGATGCGGCGCCTGTCGATACGATGGATGGGACAGGCGCGCTCCGGGCGGTCCAGCACGGGCAGAACCTCCATCTGATCGTCCGTCCCGACGCGCCCTGCCAGTTGCTCTTCACTGGCCACATGGACACGGTGTTCGGCATCGACCATCCATTTCAGGAGCTGACGTGGCGCGAGGAAGGCGTGCTTGGCGGCCCGGGCGTGGCCGATATGAAGGGCGGTATCGCCGTTCTGCTCGCCGCTCTCAAAGCCGTCGAAGCGGCGCCGGAAGCGCGTGCCTTCGGCTATGAAGTCGTCATCAACAGCGACGAGGAGGTGGGGTCTCCAGGCTCAGCCGCCCTCATCGCCGCGGCCGCGCGGGGCAAGCGCGCCGCCTTCACCTACGAGCCCGCCGCCTTGCCGGACGGGACGCTGGCGGGAGCGCGCCCGGGTAGCGGCAATTTCTCCATCCATATTCAGGGCAAAAGCGCCCATGCCGGCCGCAATCCCGAGGACGGCCGCAACGCCATCGTCGCGGCGGCGGACCTCACCTTGCGGCTCGCCAAAACAAAAGCAGTGGGCCTGTCCGTCAATCCAGCGAAGATCGAGGGCGGCAGCCCGAACAATGTCGTGCCCGATCATGCGGTGCTACGGGTGAACATGCGCCCCCAGACTCTCGAAGATCAAAAGCGCGCCCAATCCGCGCTGGAAGCCGCTATCGCCATGGTTGGGGCGGAACATGACGTCCGCATCCATGTCCATGGCGGCTTCGCGCGTCCGCCAAAGCCCATGGATGCAGAGGCGGAAAAATTGTTTGGCCTTGTCCGCCGCTGCGGCCTCGATCTGGGGCAGGACATAAGCTGGCGCGCGTCGGGCGGCGTGTGCGACGGCAACAATATCGCCGCCTGCGGTGTCCCGGTCGTGGACACGATGGGCGTACGGGGTGGTGCCATTCATTCCGATCAGGAATATCTGATCGTCGACAGCCTCGCCGAACGCGCCCGGCTGTCTGCTTTGTCCATCCTGCGCCTCGTCACCGGAGCCTTTGCGTGAGCTTTCGAATCCGTCCCGTCACCAATGACGATTTCCAGGCCGTCTACGAGATGGCGAAGCTGACCGGAGGAGGATTTACGAATTTGCCCCCGGACCGCGGGGCGCTGGTCGAAAAACTGGTCCGATCGGAAGAGGCTTTCGCGCGCGAAGCCGATACGCAGAGCGATGACTGCTTCATGATGGTATTGGAGAATAAAGATACCGGTCAGATCCGGGGCACGTGCCAGATTTTCGGCCAGGTGGGTACCAAGCAACCCTTTTACAGCTACCGCATCACCACGCTGACGCAAACGTCCAAGGAGCTTGGACGGACTTTCCGCGCCGAAATGCTGAACCTCGTTACCGATCTTGAAAGTTCTTCGGAAGTCGGCGGATTGTTCCTTCATCCGGGTGAGCGGGCCGGCGGCCTCGGCCTTCTTCTGGCGCGCAGCCGCTACCTCTTCATTCGCCAGCACCGGGCCCGCTTCGGGCCCCGTCTCATCGCTGAATTGCGCGGGGTGATCGACGAAGCGGGCGGCTCCGCCTTTTGGGATGCGATCGCCGGAAAATTTTTCGGCATGAATTTTCAGGAAGCCGATGAATTCAACGCCATGCACGGAACCCAATTCATCGCCGACCTGATGCCAAAGACTCCGATCTACACGGCCATGCTTCCGGAAACCGCACGATCCGTCATGGGCATTCCTCACCCGTCCGGGCGCGCCGCGATGAAGATGTTGGAGCGGGAGGGCTTCGCCTTCGAATCCTATATCGATATCTTCGATGGCGGCCCCACGATGATCGCGCAGACGGATCAAGTCCGCACCATTCGGGATGCCAAGCAATATCGCTTCGTAGGGACGCTCGAGGATTGGGATGGGGAGCAATTGATGCTCTCCACGGGACACCTCAATAATTTCCGCGCCTGTTACGGCTATCTGAGTTTCGAGGAAGGCGACAGGGTGCGGCTCGATCCGCAAAGCGCGGAACTGCTGGAAATCCGCGAGGGCGACACTCTCTTCGCGATTGGACGCTGACGATGCCCCTGCAGGAGATCAATTTCGACGGCATCATTGGCCCCAGCCACAATTATGCCGGGCTTAGTCTCGGCAATCTTGCCTCGTCGCGCAATGCGGGGCTGGTCTCGCACCCGCGCGCGGCGGCGCTGCAGGGGGTTGAGAAGATGCGCCACAATCTCCGCCTGGGCCTCGCGCAAGGGGCCTTCGTGCCCCTCCCCCGCCCCAATCACGAATGGCTGAGCGACTTGGGAACGACAGCGGACGAGGCGCCGGACACGGTCCGCGCCGCCGCTTATTCGGCGTCGGCCATGTGGGCCGCCAATGCGGCGACCGTCTCCCCCGCGCCGGATACGGCGGATGGGCGCTGCCACCTGACCGTCGCCAACCTGCGCACGATGGCGCATCGCAGCCATGAATGGCCCGACACGCTCGCCCAGCTCCGCCTCGCTTTCGCCGACGGCGCCCATTTCCGCGTCCATGCGCCGGTGCCGCCGACTTTCGGCGACGAGGGCGCGGCCAATCACATGCGCCTGTGCACCGGCCATCCCCAGCCAGGCGTCGAGGTCTTCGTCTACGGCAAGCGTGGCGGCGCCTTTCCCGCGCGCCAGCATGTCGAGGCGAGCCGGGCTGTCGCGCGGCTCCACGGCCTTGATCCCCAGCGGACTCTCTTCGTAGCGCAGTCAGAAGAGGCGATTGCAGCGGGCGCGTTTCACAACGATGTCGTCGCGGTGGCGAACGAGCATGTGCTGTTCGCGCATGAGAGGGCGTTCGAAGAGCGCGACGTCTTTTATGCCGACCTCTGCCGCCTTATGCCGGAAGTGGAGATCGTCGAGGTTCCGGCAAGCGCGGTCAGCCTCGCCGATGCCGTCAAGAGCTATCTCTTCAACGCGCAGCTGGTGACCTTGCCTGAAGGGGGCATGGCGCTGATCCTGCCGGAAGAAGCGCGCGAAACGCCGTCCGTCTGGTCTTGGCTGCAGACAATGGCGGCGGGCAATGGGCCGATCCGCAAGCTCCTTGTCGTCGACGTGCGGCAATCGATGGCCAACGGCGGGGGCCCCGCATGCCTGCGCCTGCGCGTCGCCGCCGATCCGCTTGCCGTCGATCCGCGCTTCATCATGAATGAAGCCAAGCTCGACCGGATTTCGGACGTAATCACGCGCGCCTGGCCGGAAAGGATCGTTCCCGCCGACCTCAAAACCCGCGATCTGCGCGAAGCGGTCGAAGCCGCGCGCGGGGCGCTGCTCGAGGAAATGGAACTAACCGAGCTTCTTTAAGTCCGGCCTGACGTCTCAAGTGAAAGTCAGTCAGCGCACCAGAAGATATCGACCGGCGTCTCGATGTCGGCGAGCAGGCGGCCGATGGGCTTGGACGACAGGGGTCCATCCTCGATCGCCGTTTCGAGAACCCGCTTCTTCTCATCGCCAGTGATGACGATCATGATCGTACGGGCGGAAGACAAAGCGGCGGCGGTCAATGTCACCCGATCGTAGGGCGCATTAGCCGGCATCGGATCGGGCCGCACGCCGACGGCACGACGTTCGCGCGGGCCGGTCAGGGCATTGTCGAAATCGGGGCCCGGGAAGATGGAGGCGGTATGCCCGTCCGCGCCCATGCCGAGACAGACGAGGTCGAGCGGCCAGTCGATCAACGCGAGGCGCGCATCGCCAAGGCGCCCAGCCTGCTTGTAATCGCCGATTGCCGATTCATCGACCAGGGAGATGATTTCCGCACCCTTGGCGCCGAAAAACCGGCTAAGCTTGGCATAATTGCTGGAGGGATCGTCGAGGCTCACCAGCCGGTCGTCCGTGGGGATGAGCGTGACCTTTTCCCAATCGATATCTTTGGCGAGCAAAGCCTTGTAGATCAGGTCTGGAGTGGAGCCCCCCGGCACCGCGATCCGCGCGCCGCCATGCGCCTCGATGGCGCTTTCGATCACGAAAGCGATGTCACCCGCCACCTGCTCGGCCAGATCCTTCGCGCCGTCGAAATCCCACCACTCGATCTCGGTCATCGTGCCTTCTCCATTCGATTTCGCGCGCCCTATGGCAGAGGCCGATAGGCCTTGTCGTCACAAAAAGACGATCTTTGCCAGCGATGGAGGAAAATGGCGCGCCCGGAACGATTCGAACGTCCGACCCTCAGATTCGTAGTCTGATGCTCTATCCAGCTGAGCTACGGGCGCGCGGTAGGACGGGCACATAGGGGGAAGATTTCCGGGGCGCAACCCTGTTGCTGTGAAAAGCCGCGCGCTCTACGGAAAAACAATGCACTTTCCCCGCCGCTTCACCCCCCTCGCTTTGGCTCTTTTCACGTCCGCTTGCGCATCGCAGGGAAATTTCCCCTCCCTTGCGCCCCGTCCCGTCGAAAGCCTGGGGGACAATCCACCGGAAAAACCTGCCCCAACGGTCATGAGCGATCCTGCCCTGCGGCAGGAGGCGGGCGCGCTGGTTGCCCGCGCCGGAGCTGGGCAGCGCGCCTTCGATAATGCAATGCCCGCGGCAGAGCGCGCGGCGGCGCAAGCGGGTGCATCGGGCAGCGAAAGCTGGATCGCGGCGCAACAAGCGATATCCCGCCTGGAAGCCGCGCGCGCGCAGACGGTGGAAGCACTTGCCTTGCTCGACCGGCTGGCTGTCCAGCGATCCGCGCTGCCGACCAATCCGGACGATTTCCGGACGATCGTCGATGCTGCGGAGAAGGCCGGAGCCCTGGCGACGGCACAACAGGATGCCATCGATCGTCTGCGCGCCCGCATCGCACCCTGATAAGAGCGTTTAGACGGACGCTGCGACCGCTTCGGCATGCCTCCGGGCCAGTGCGACATAATGGGCGACGCCCGCTTGCTGGGCCTGCAGCCCATCTTCTGGAATATCGCGGAGGTGCCGGGCCGGCCGTCCCGCCCAAAGCTGCCTTGCCGGTATCGTCCGGCCCGGCGTCAGCATCCCGCCCGCCGCCAGCATGCCACTGCTTTCGATCGTGCAGCCGTCCATGACGATGGCGCCAAGGCCGACGAAGGCGCGGTCGTGCAGGATACAGCCATGCACCATCGCCATGTGACCGATCAGCACATCATCGCCGATGATTGTCGGATGTCCGTCCGGCTGCCCGGGCTTGGGAGAATCGCAATGGATGACCGTGCCGTCCTGAACATTGGTGCGGGCGCCGATGCGAATGCGGTTCACATCGGCGCGGATCACGCAATTATACCAGATGGATGCTTCCGGCCCAATTTCGACATCGCCGATCAACCTGACGCCCGGCGCGACGAAGGCCGTGGGGTGGATGCGCGGCGCCTTTCCGCCGAATGGTATGATACTCACCCCTTCCATCCATCTCTCTCCATTTCGTAGACGATGACGGGGTTCATGCTTTCGGGCCAGCGCGGATCGATATAATCAAGGTCGGCGCGCCGTGTCATGCCGAGGCGAAGCATGAGGCCCCAGCTCGCTTCATTGCCATTGACGGTCAATGCCACGACCTTTTGGGCGCCCAGCGGTCCGAAGGCGAAGGCAAGTGCCGCGCTGGCCGCTTCCCGGGCGTAACCCTGCCCCCAGGCATCCTCCCTCAGGCGCCAGCCGATTTCGGGGCAACCCGTGACGCTGCTGTCCATGCCGTCGGCAATCTTGATGCCGCAAAAGCCGAGAAAGGCGGCGTCGGCCTTGCGTTCCACGACCCAGAAGGTGAAGCCGCGCTCCTCTTGCCAGCGGGTCAGGCGCGCCGCCACCTCATCATAGACTGTCCGGCTTTGCACGCCCCCCAGCCAACGCATCACATTCGCATTATTGCAATGGCGGTCGAACGATTCGGCATCGCCGTCCCGCCAATTCCGCAGGATCAGCCGATCGGTTTCGATCACGGTCTCGCCAGGCGCGGTTCGCATCAATCGTCCCACAGCTTGAGGAGCGGCAGGATGGAGGCATAATCGTCCGTCCAGCCGGCGAAGCCCGGACGCGCCGGGAGCTTTTCCCATTCGTTGCCGGCTTCGGCCAGGCTGGTGACCGTGCGGAGCTTGGCCGGATCGCGGGACAAGGCGATCCAGACGGAAACGGTCGCGAAATCCGCCTTTTCCTTCTTGGTCGGCGCGTAGAAATGGAGCGCGCTGTGCCAACCCTCCGCCAGCGCTGCAGCCGCGACGACCGGTTCGAGATCGATATAGCGGTTGGACACGTGGAAGAGCAGGACGCCGTCCTGCCGGAGCGCGCGTCCATACACCCGCACCGCTTCCCGGGTCAGCAAGTGCATGGGCACCGCGTCGGACGAAAAGGCGTCGATGGCGAGAATATCGAGCCTGTTCCCGGGTTCCTGCCCCAGGCTGATCCGCGCATCGCCGATCACCATGCGAGCGTCCGGCGCGCAATTGCCGAGGAAGGTGAAATAGCCGCTTTCCCGCGCCAGCCGCACCATCTTCGGATCGATTTCGAAGAAAGTCCATTGCTGACCGGGCCGGGCATAGCAGGACAGGGTTCCGGTCCCGAGGCCGACGACGCCGACCCGCGCACCTTGCCCGAATAGGGAGTCCGCATTCGATAACACCTGTCCCACCCCGGACCGCGGCGCATAATAAGTCGTCGGCTGGGTCAGGCGGCCGGGCCGCATGTCCTGAATGCCGTGCAAGGTGGTGCCATGGGTCAAGACGCGCGCTCCGTCCCGATCCCCCACCGAATAGATACCGAAATAGCTCCGGATCCGGGTGTCGAAGCGGGAGATGTTGAGGATCGACCAGCCGCCATGGCTCAGCATCAATGCCGCGAGCAGGGCCGTGAAGAGCCAGCGGCGCCCGACCGCCGCGACCGCCAACAGCGCGATGGCCGTGGTGGCGAGCAACGCCCAGAGCGGCGACACGCCCTGCCATAGAATATCGTCGGCAGCGAAGGAGAGGGCGAAGGCGAGGATCAGGAAGGCCGCGACGATCGCCGGGCGCAAGCGCATGACTCCGGGCCAAAACGGCGTTTGCGGCACCAGCGCCGCCCCGGCAAGGATCAGGATCGGATGCTCATAGGCCCAGTCGAAAATGGCGGGCGCCACGAGCGCGCAGAAAACGCCGCCGAGCATGCCCCCGACCGACATGGTGAGATAGAAAACGGTCAGCCGGTCGGACGGCGGACGCAAGCGGTATAATTCCCCGTGCAAGGCGACGGCGATGGTGAAGAGGAGGACGATGCCAAGCCCGGCCGACGTCATGGCGTGGCGGCTGCCGTCGAGAAAGGCGAAGCCGCCGCAGATCAGGATGATGATCGGGGCAAGGCGCGTGACCGCATCCGCAATGCCGCGACGGGTCGCGAAGGCGATGACGAAACTCAGCAGATAGAGGCCGAGCGGCACGACCCACAGAAGCGGCATGGCGACGATGTCGGTGGTGAGATGAGTCGTCGTCGACAGCATCAGGCCCGACGGAACGGCGGCAAGCGCCATCCAGTGCAGGATCCGGCGACGCGTTGGCATCGGCGATTCCGGCGCGGGTTCGGCGCGGGCATGCGCATGCCGCACGGTGATCGCACAGGCGATCAACAGCAACGACAGCAAGGTATAACCGCCGCTCCAGAGCCAGCTTTGAGCGTGCAGGCTCATCACTGGCTCGACCAGCAGCGGATAGGTGAGCAACCCCGCGAAGCTGCCAAGATTCGAAGCGGCGTAGAGAGCATAAGGGTCGCCGCGCTCGCTTTCCAACGCATACCAGCGCTGCATGAGCGGTGCTTGCGCCGATACCACGAAGAAAAGTGGCCCCATGGAACTTACCAAAAACAGCGGCACCCAAAGCGTGGGCGATACCGTGCCGGGTGGAACGGCATGGTTGAGGCCGATCGGCAACCACAAGGCAGCGATGGCGAAGGCCGTCAGATGGAGACCTGCCTGCCGCGGCGGCTGGAACCGGGTCAGCCAATGCGCCCAGGCATAGCCGCCGAGGAGCAGCATCTGATAGACCAGCATCGCGCTGTTCCAAACGGCCGGCGCGCCGCCGAGACGCGGCAGGGCCATGCGCGCGATCATCGGCTGGGTCAGGAACAGCAGGAACGATCCGGTGACGATCGTCGCCACGAACAGGGGCCGGGCGAACCGTTCCAGCGGCCCCGGCGCAATCGCCTCATCCATCAGCGAGAAGCCGGGCCGCCAGCGGTGCGTGATAGGAAAGGATGCCGGAGGCCCCGGCGCGCTTGAAGGCGATCAGGGTTTCGAGGACGAGCGCGTCGCGATCGCCCATGCCCGCGGCGGCAGCCGCCTCGATCATCGCATATTCGCCCGACACTTGATAAGCGAAAACAGGCGCTTCGAAGCGATCCTTCACGCGCCTTACGATGTCGAGATAGGGAAGCCCCGGCTTCACCATGACCCAGTCTGCGCCCTCGGCGAGGTCCAATGCCACTTCGCGCAATGCCTCCTCGGCATTGGCGGGATCCATCTGGTAGTTTTTCTTGTCGCCCTTCAGCAGGCCGCGCGAGCCGACGGCGTCGCGGAACGGCCCATAGAAGGCGCTCGCATATTTGGCAGCATAGGCCATGATGCGGACGTTCACATGGCCTTCCTGTTCGAGCGCTGAACGGATGGCGCCGACGCGGCCGTCCATCATGTCGGATGGCGCGACGACATCCGCCCCAGCTCGCGCTTGGACCAGCGCCTGTTCGACCAGAACCTTGCTGGTCTCGTCATTGAGGACATAACCCGCCTCATCGACGAGGCCGTCATGGCCGTTCGCGGTATAAGGATCGAGCGCGACGTCGGTTAGAATTCCGATCTCTGGAACCGCGTTTTTAACCGTCTTGATCGCGCGGCACATGAGATTATCCGGATTGAGTGCCTCTTCACCCCGCTCGGTCCGCAATTCGCGCGGTGTGTTGGGGAATAAAGCGATGCAGGGGATGCCAAGATCGCGCGCTTCCCGTGCCCGTTCGACCAGCCGGTCGACCGACCAGCGCGACACGCCCGGCAGGGTCGCGATCGGCTCCTCTACCCCCTGTCCGTCCGTGACGAACAAGGGCCAGATCAGGTCGGCTGGGGTCAGCACCGTCTCCGCGACCAGCGCGCGGCTCCAGGCTGACGAGCGGGACCGGCGCATGCGGAGAGCGGGAAAGGATGCGGGGTTCATGGCAGCGGCTGTAGCGTTCGCTTCGCGCTCTGCAAAGTTCCATGGACATAAAGCGCGATTGGGCAGTTGTGCCGGTGTGGAAGCGACCCGCCCCGTCCCCAAAGAAGCCGTCCTCGTCGTCAATGCCCATTCCCGTCGGGGCGAAGCCCTTTTCCAGGAAGCGAAGGCGAAGCTGGAAGCGGCGGGCATCCGTCTCATCGCGGCGCATCCGATAAAGGATCCGAGCCAGCTCGACATCACGGTGCGCGAAGCCGTCCTGGCAGGTGCGCCCATGGTGATCGTCGGCGGAGGCGATGGCTCCCTCTCCTCCACGGTGGACGATCTGGTCGGCCGCGACTGCGTGTTCGCGCTCCTGCCATTGGGCACGGCGAACAGCTTCGCCCGCACGCTCGGTATTCCCCTGACGCTGGACGGCGCGATAGAGACGATCGCGACGGGCACGCGGCGGCGGATCGACCTCGGCATCATCAACGGCGATTATTTCGCGAATTGCGCGGCCATGGGCCTGTCGCCGATGATCGGCGAAGGCATTCCGCACAAGCTGAAACGCACGCTCGGTCGGGTGGGATATTTCCTCTGGGCAATGTGGTGCTTTGTCCGCTTTCGCCCTTTCCGCCTCACCGTTCACGACGGAAAGGAGAAGCGCACGCTCTGGGCGACCGAAGTGCGGATCGCCAACGGCCGCTATCATGGTGGCGTGGAATTGATCGAGGATGCGGACGTGGAAAGCGGCGAGATCGTCGTTCAGGCGGTCACCGGCCGCAGCAGCCTGCGCCTCGCCTGGGACTGGTTCGCCAAATATTTCAAGCTTCCCCACCGTCAGGCGGTAACCGAGGAATTTCACGGGCAACGGATCGAGATCGATACAAAGCCCCGCCAAAAAATCTCGATCGACGGCGAAGTGTTGGCAAAGACGCCGGCGGTGGCGGAAATTGCCCACCGCGCCATCGAGGTCGTGGTGCCGCGCGGCTGATCAGTACTCCTGAACTCAACCTAGTCGCGCCAACGCCGCGGCAAGGCGCTCCGCTTCTGCCGCCTTATCCGCATGATCGGCGCGGGCCTTTTCCACCGCTTCCGGCTTCGCCTTTTCGACGAAGGCCGGATTGGACAGGCGTCCAGCAAGGCTATCCCGCTCCTTCTCCGCCACCGCAATGGCCTTAGCGAGGCGGGCACGCTCGGCTTCGAGGTCGACGACACCCTGGAGGGGCATGACAAAAACGTCTTGATCAACGATCACTTGAATTGATCCACCTGTAGCAAGATCACCATGAATAAACGGCGTATACTGCGTTCGCGCCAGCCGCTTTAGGGCCGCCTGATTTCCCTCAAGTCGCTCTCGTGTCGCTTCATTGTTCAAGTCAGAGATCTGCAGGAATATCTCCTTTCCCGGCGGCACGTTCAACTCCGTCCGTGCGGCACGAATTTCGCTCACCAGCCGGATCAGCCAGTCGATTTCCTTTGCCGCTTCCGGATCAATGGCGCGGGCGTCGGCCATCGACCATTGCGCGACGATCAGGTCATGGTCGCGCGGCCCCATCTTCGACCAAAGCTCTTCGGTGATGAAGGGCATGAAGGGGTGGAGCATGACCAGGATCTGGTCGAGCGCCCAACCCGCAACCGCGCGGGTCTCATCGGCGCCTTCCGCTCCCTCGCCCTGCAGCACCGGCTTGATGAGTTCCAGATACCAATCGCAGAAGCGGCTCCAGACGAACTGATAAATGGTGTTCGCCGCCTCGTCGAAGCGCAGCTCGGCGAGCGCGATATCGAGAGCCTGAACGGTGGCCACCGTCTCCGCGATGATCCAGCGATTGACGGCGAGGGTCGCGGCGGGCGGCTCGAGATGCGCACTCGCGCCGATGCCGTTCGACTGGCAGAAGCGCGCGGCATTCCACAGCTTCGTCGCGAAATTGCGATAGCCCTCGATGCGCTTCTCATCCATCTTGATGTCGCGGCCCTGGCTTTCCATCGCAGCCATGAAGAAGCGCAGCGCATCGGCGCCATATTTGTCGATCAGGCCCAGCGGATCGACCGTATTGCCCTTGGATTTGGACATCTTCTGCCCGTCCGCCGCGCGGACAAGGCCGTGGAGATACAAGGTCTTGAACGGCACTTCCTTCATGAAGTGCAAACCCTGCATCATCATCCGCGCATCCCAGAAGAACAGAATGTCGAAGCCGGAGATCAGCACATCGTTGGGATAGCGTCCGCCAAGGGTAGGATCGGTGTTCTCCGGCCAGCCGAGCGTGGCGAACGGCCAGAGCGCCGAGGAGAACCAAGTGTCGAGGACGTCGGGATCGCGGCGGAGCGTGACGCCTTCGCCCGCCTCGGCTTGCGCTTCCGCTTCCGTTTCGGCGACATAGACTTTGCCCTGGTCGTCATACCACGCCGGAATCTGATGCCCCCACCAAAGCTGGCGAGAGACGCACCAGGGCTGGATATTTTCCATCCAGTGGAAATAGGTTTTTTCCCAGCTCTTCGGCACAATCTTGGTCGCGCCCGATCGGACAGCCTCGATCGCCGGCTTGGCGAGCGTTGCGGCATCGACATACCATTGGTCGGTCAGCCACGGCTCGATCACCACCCCCGAACGGTCGCCGAACGGGGTCTGGATCGTGCGGGGTTCGGCGTCGTGCTCGACCCCGTCCTTGTCGACATGCGGGACGAGGAAGCCGCCCTCCTTCAAGCGCAGGACCACCAGGCGGCGGGCGTCCTGCTCGGCCTTCTGGTCGTTGGCGGGCAGACCCCGCAACTCGTCGGGAATGCCTCCGGCGCTGGTCTGGATCACGCGCGCCTTGGCATCCAGCATGTTGAGCATGTCGGCGGGCTTGATCCCTGCCCGCTTGCCGACTTCGAAATCGTTGAAATCGTGACCCGGGGTGATCTTCACCGCGCCGCTCCCGAGTTCCGGATCGGCATGTTCGTCGGCGACGATCGGGATCAGGCGGCCGGTGATCGGCAGCCGCACCTGCTTGCCGATCAGCGCCTTGTAGCGATCATCGTCGGGATGGACCGCGACCGCCATATCGGCGAGCATCGTTTCCGGACGCGTCGTCGCGACTTCGATGAAACCGCTGCCATCCTCGAGCGGATAGCGCAGCCGGTAGAATTTCCCCGCCACTTCGCGCGTTTCGACTTCCAGGTCGCTGATGGCGGTGCCGAGGCCCGGATCCCAATTCACCAGGCGCTTGTCGCGATAGAGCAGACCTTGATTGTAAAGCTCCACGAACACCTTGAGGACAGCCTTGGAAAAGCCCTCGTCCATCGTGAAGCGCTCTTCCGCCCAATCCATCGAGCAGCCGAGGCGGCGGAGCTGGCGGGTAATCTCCCCGCCGCTCTCTTCCTTCCACTCCCACACCTTCGCGACGAATTCCTCGCGCGTGAAATCGGTGCGTTTCTGCTGACGTTCGTTCAGCTGCCGCTCGACCACCATCTGCGTCGCGATGCCGGCATGATCGGTGCCGACCACCCAGCGCGCGTCCTTGCCCTTGAGGCGGGCGTGGCGAACGAGGATGTCCTGCAAAGTATTGTCGAGCGCGTGGCCGATATGGAGGCTGCCCGTCACGTTGGGCGGCGGGTTGACCAGGGTCCACGGTTCAGCGCCAGGCCGTTCGGGACGAAACAGCCCTTTCTCTTCCCAATAAGGATACCAGCGGGCCTCGATCTCGGCCGGGTCGAACGTTTTCGGAAGGTCGGTCATGGAAGTGCCGTTAGACGAAGCCCCGGCATGGGCCAAGCCGCTTAGATGTCGCGGCCGGTGATCCGCGCGATCTCGCGCTTCACCATATCCTCGACCATTTCGGGCAGCCGTTCGTCGAGCCACTGCTTCAGCAATGGACGGAGCATGTCGCGGACGACCGCTTCCAACGGCCCTTCACCCACCGCTGCAAGGGGATTTTGCTGGGCAATCTCGCTTAAAGTGCTGAGCGCATGGCGGCTCGACTGGGCGGCGTTGTCCGACATAAGCGGCTCGCCAATATCGGCAGGCTGGTTGAGTTCCAGCACATCTTCCGCTTCCCCAGCCTCGACGCGGCGCGCCCGCGCCCTTGAGGAAGGGGGCGGTACTTCCTCGGCGATCACCTTTTTGATGGAGGCGAGAATCTCCTCCATGGATGGATCGTTGTTCACGTCTGCCATGGACGGACTATCGCTTATTGAGCGGGCGGAGTCACGGGCGTTGTGGAGGCGTCGGGATCGACCGGGCCGACCACGGTGCGCGTGGCGACCGGCGTGGGCGTTTCATCCTGCGACCAGTCCGACCAGCGGCGAGACACGCGATCGTAATTGGCGACTGGGTCGTAGAGCGCCGTGCCGCCGTCGAGGTTGAGATCCTCGATTTCCGCCTGCCCCATTGCGTTCAGAAGCGCGAAGCCCGCGACATAGGCATCCCGGCGCGCCGTCACGAGCGCGACTTGGCTGTTCAGCAATTCCTGCTCCGCATTCAGCACGTCGAGCACATTGCGCGTGCCGACCGTCTGTTCGGCGCGTGTGCCCTCCAGCGCGAGGCTGTTGGCCGACACGGCGATTTCGTTCGATTCGATCGTATCGAGCGCGGCCCGGTAGCGGGCGAAGGCGGCACGGGTCTGGGCGACCACGGCGCGTTCGATCTCGACTCCTTGCTCCAGAAGGCGGCTTTGCACCGCCTGGCTCTGCCGCACGCGCGCGCCGACAAGGCCGCCTTGGTAGAGTGGGATGCGCGCCTGCACGCCCGCACCCGTGGCGGTCTGGGTGTTGTCGACCGAGCTGCCGCCGCCAAATTGATCGTCGGCGGTTCCCAGATAATTGGTCGCCCGGCCCGAAGCCACGGCCGACACGGTGGGCAGGCGCCCGGCCTGCGCCACGCGCACGTCAAGGCCAGCGGCGCGAATCTGCGCGGCGACAGCGACAAGATCGGAATTGTTCTGGAGCGCGGTTTCCACCGCCTGGTCGGCCGTCATGGGCAGCGGCGGTAGCGGCGGGGGCGGCGCAAGATCGTCCGGCATTGTGCCGATCACCCGCCGGTAATTTTCCTCGCTGGCCGTCAACTGTCCCTCGGCCGTCTCGAGGTTGCTCCGGGCGAGAGCGAGGCGCGCTTCGGATTGCGCCACGTCGGTCCGGGTCAGGTCGCCTACTTCGAAGCGATCACGCGATGCCTGGAGGTTGGTTTCCAGCACGCGCACCTGATTCTGGTTCAATTCGACGATGGAGCGGTCGCGAATGACGTCCATATAGGCGCCGACCGCCTCGGTGAATATGTCGCCTTCGGTCGCCCGCAATGTCGCGCGCCCGGCCAGCACACGCTCATCGGCCGCCCGGATCTGGTTGCGGACCGATCCGCCGTTGAACAAGGGGTAGCCCAATTCGACGCTGGCATTGAGATTGCGGCCGGTGCCGCCGCCGGTCTTGGTGATGTCCTGATTGAAGCCCGCATTTGCCGTGACTTGCGGGCGCCCCGCCGCGCGGGCGATGGCGACCCCCTCGTCCAGCGTGCGGAGCTGCGCCCGCTGCCCGGTCAGCGTGGGATTGGTATTGTAGGTCCGGACCAGCGCCTCGCGAAGCGTATCCGCACTGGCAATGCCGCCGGTCGCCAACGCCAATGCGCTTGCCGCCATCAAGAAACCACCCCGCATCATGTCAACTCCGCACTTAGAAACTGAAGACCCGCGGCTTTGCAAAGCCCGGAAGAACGGCCGAAGCGGCGTCGGACAGCGAGACCATTCCAAAACCGCCGCCCGCCTTGCGGCCCACCGAAAGGCGCGCCACGCCGCCATCGATAAGCGCAGCCGCCAGGCGGCCATTGCCGTCCAATTGTTCGACGATGGCATCCGGCACGAATTCCACGGCGCCGTCGATCAGGATAAGATCATAGGGGCCGCCGCGTTCATAACCCCTTTCGAGCGGCCCTTCGACCAGCTTTACGCCGGTTCCAGCCAGGGCCTGGCCCGCCAGTGCGGCAAGCGCCGGATCCTCCTCGACCGCCACGACCGAAGCCACAAGCCGGTCGAGAACGGCGGCCGCATAGCCTGTCGCCGCGCCGATCAGCAGCGCGCGATCCACCGGCTGGGGACCGGCTTCGGACAGCAGGCGTCCGAACGACATGGGCGTGTTGAGCTGGCGTCCGTTACCGAGCGGGATCAGCGTGTCGGCATAAGCCAGTTCGGCGCGATCGGCCGGCACGAACCGCTCGCGCGGCACCGCGCCCATCGCGGCAAGGACGCGCGGATTGTTGACGCCCGTGGTGCGAAGCTGACTCGCCACCATCATACGCCGCATTTCGTCGAAATTCTGCTCGCTCATCGAAAACCCTATTCGCACAACTGTTTTACAAGTGCAATACACCAAAATCGTCTCCGGCTTCTAACCCGTCGCCCCGGCGAGGCCAAGGAGAGTTTCGTTCCAAGACCGCGGCTTGGCCATTGGTGCCAAGTTCATGTTGACAGAGACAGCAAACCCGCACACATGCCGCCCAGCGGCCCGATGGCGGAGTGGTTACGCAGAGGACTGCAAATCCTTGCACGCCGGTTCGATTCCGGCTCGGGCCTCCACCGTCGGCATACCAAGCATCGATGTGACGATAAGGCCTGTGCACCAGGCTTCATCGGTGCGATCCGATAGCGTCAGTATCGTGAAGAAACGGCTGCGAATTTGGCGCCGTCATCCGCCTTGACGCCTCATTTGTCGATGCAGATCGCGGCTTTCGTCTATAAGCCGTCGCAAAAGATAAATTTTTTCCTAATGGGTTACCTCCGAAACGCGCTGGCGTCGCGTCGTATCTCTTTAGGGGTCTTTAAGTGAACAAGCTCAATTCCGTCTCTGCTGCCCTTCGCTCCACCGCCGCCATCAAGGCCATGCTTGTCCTCGGGAGTGCCGCGCTTCCCGCGCTGGCCTCCGCGCAGGTCGCCCCGGGCACGCTCCCGAGCCGGGAGCAAGTGCAGCCGCAGGTTCCGGAAACCGCGCCTCCCCCTTTGCAAGTGCGAGTCGACGGGCGAAAGGCCTTTCGCGAAACTCCTTGCGCTTTCGAGACCGCAACCAATCCCGTGACGATCGATCGCCTTCGCTTCACCGGCAATGGCGGCGCAGTATTGCCGCCTGAAATCCTCTCCCTGCTGGCTGGTATCGAGGGAACCGGAGGGCAGCAGCCGTTGAGCGCCGTCTGCGACATTCGCGATCGTGCCAACGCCGCGTTGCGCGACGCGGGCTATATCGCGTCCGTGCAAATTCCGCCGCAGGAAATCACCGGCAACGAACTCGCCCTCGTCGTCATCACGGCGAAGCTCGTCGACGTCCGCGTCGCCGGGAAGCCCGGCCGCTATGCCGATCTGGTCGCGGCCCGCGCCGAACGGCTGAAGGGCATCGACCCCTTCAACCAGCATGAGGCCGAACGCCTCCTTCTCGTCGCGGGCGACGTTCCGGGCCTCGACGTGCAACTATCCTTAAGCCCGGCTGGAACGGTTCCGGGCGAGGTAGTGGGAACGCTGACCGTCGCTTATTCCCCCTATGCGCTGATCGGCAATGTCCAGAATTACGGCTCCCGCTCGATCGGCCGCGAAACCGCTTATCTCCGCGCCGAAGCCTATGGTCTGACCGGCATGGCCGATTCAACCTATGTCGGCCTCTCGACCACGCTCGATACGGATGAGCAGCAAGTCTTCCAGCTCGGCCACAGCTTCGGCGTCGATCCGGATGGCACCCGGGTCGAAGGCAGCTTCACCTACGCTTGGTCGCAACCGGATGTCGGCATCCTCGACGTTCGCTCCCGCTCGCTCGTCGGCACGCTCGCCGTCTCCCATCCGCTGGTGCGCACCGGCTTGCGCAATTTCAACCTTTCGGGCGGCCTGGATTTCGTCGAGCAACGCACGCGTTTCTTCGGCCTTCCCTTGACTCGCGACAAGCTCCGGATCGCCTTCCTCCGCCTGGACGGCAATTTGGTGGAACCGGATGAAGGGTACGGCTATGCCCTTTCAGGCGGCATCGAGCTCCGCCGCGGCCTCGACATCTTCAATGCCACCGAACGCTATGAAGAGGCGCCGGAGGGGTGGACGCCGTCGCGGATCTTCGGCGATCCAACCGCGACCGTCCTTCGCCTGGACCTCGACAGCCAGGTCAAACTCAACAGCATCTTCACGGTTTCGAACAGCGTTCGTGCCCAATATGCGTCGCAGCCGCTTCTAAACTACGAGGAATTCTCGGTCGGTTCGCTCAGCATCGGGCGCGGCTACGATCCCGGCGCGAATGGCGGCGACAGCGCCATCGGCACGCGCAGCGAGCTTCGCGCCGCCGCCTACCGGACAACGAACGTGGCCGCAGAAGTGTTCGGCTTCGTCGACAATGCCTGGATTTGGAACAAGGACCGGATCACGACGGAAAAGGAGCGCCAGCTCGGCTCGATCGGCTTCGGCACACGAGTCTCCCTACCCGGAAACCTCTTCCTAGAGGCGATGTACGCCCACCCGATGGATCGGGCGCTCAGCACCGACGCGAAACGCGCGCCGGATCGCTTCCTCGTCTCCCTCACCGCGCAATTCGCCCCCCGTGCCCGCTAATCGACATTCAGGAGTATCCGTCATGACCGCCCCAGCCCGCACCGCAAACCTCCGCCGCCGCCTTGCCCTCACCACTGCGCTGTGCGGCGGATTCATGGCGATCGCCGCGCCCGCCCAAGCCCAGACCTATGGCGATTTCGGCACGGTCAGCAGCACGGTTGGAACGCCGGCTATTTCGAACAGCGGCAACACACTGAACGTCAGCGCCAACCAGAATGCGATCATCAACTGGAACGACTTCAATGTCCCGACGAATGGCCACACCGCCGATTTCCGTCACAGCGGCGGCGGCGGGGCGCCGCGAATTGGAATCCTCAATCGCGTTTCCACGGGGCAGACCACGATCAACGGCAACCTGACGTCTGGTGCCAATGTCGATGTCTACGTCATCAATCCCAACGGCGTGATTTTCGGGAACAACGCGCGCATCAATGTCGGCGGCCTGGTCGCGAGCACATTAGACGTGGACAATGCCGATTTTCTCGATGGTAATAGCGCATTGACATTCACCGGCACGAGCAACCCAGGCGCTCAGGTTGAGGTTCGAAATGGCGCCCAAATTCGTGCGTCACGAAATGGAGGAACCGGCGGCCACATCGTGCTGGTTTCTCCACAAATTACGAACGCCGGCCTCTTGGACGCGGCTGGTGAAGCCGTTTTCGTGGCTGCTGAAGATGTCGAAGTGAATTTTTCAAGCCGCTTGAGCGTTGTAATCGGTCGCGGCACCGCCATTCAGTCGGCAATTACATCGAGCGGGATTGTACAGGGCAAGGAAGTCCTGTTTGCCGTAGCGAACCGTTCCGCCGTGCAGGATGCATTGCTCAACATCAGTGGCGTTGTGACAGCTGAATCCGTCGATGCTACTGACGGTGTATATTTGGCTGGCGGTAGCCAAATACAGGGGAAGGCTCAGTTCGGCCCCTCAGGTGTGGTAAATGTTCAAACTGGCGCGCTTTCCGGCGGCCGGGGCTTCATCGCTGCTAATGGCGACTTGACTGCATTGGGAGACTATAGCTTTCAGAGGCTTGTCTCTGTTGGTGCCGAGAGAGCTATAGATTTGCAGGGCGTGACGAGCGCGAGCGGCAACATTAGCATCACCTCTTATCTTGCGGATTTGCAGGTAGGCGCTTTGAACGCCGGCGGATCGATTAACCTTTCGGCCAGCAACCAACTCGTCGTATCTGGCGCGGTCGCAGCGGGTGGAGCATTCGTAGCTGATGCGAATAACACCATTGATCTAGCCGACAACGTCTCAGCCGGCGAAATTCAACTTCGGGGGCTTGTAACCACTGCGCACGCGGATCTGACGAGCACTGCGGGCAATATCATTATCAGGGATGCAGGGGGTCCGTTCGGGGGGGCAACACTTTCGGGCAACGTATCTGCGGCAGGCGATCTCGACATTCAGCTTTCAAACGCTCTAAGCTCTCTTGTGCTGGGTAACGACACCGATGCGACGAGTTTCACGGCTGGCGGTTCCATCGTAATAAGCGCCAGCGATATAGATTCCGCCGATGCAGCCGTCACGATTGCAGCAGCCAATGCTGGCGGTGATGAAACTCTTGCAATTGGACGTGCTGGCAGCGTTATCAATCTTGGTGGCGATGACATCTTGCGGGGAGGCCGAGTCCGCATAACTGGCGCGGATGTGACTGTTGGAAACATCGAAGCGACCGCAGTTTCAGCCGACGCACTGGACAACGTAGTTAACGTTGACGCGACTATGGCATCCCTAGGTAATATCGCCTCGGCGGGTCATGTGAACATCCAGGCTTTGGACGATGTCAGCATCAGCGGCAATGTCAATTCAGGCGGCAATTATAGAGTGACTGGAGCCGCAGTGTCCCTCGGCGCCGATGCGGATTCTGAACTTCAGCAAGCATTAGGCGCCGTCAGCATCACCGCCACCAACGGGCTGATCAGAGGCGGCGAGAATCTTACTCTTGCTTCTGGATCGGGGGGAATTGGGCTCAACTGGGTGGCTGCGAACCAAGGGTTCGACTTTGCGGATACGAGCACCATTCGTGCAGGAACGAACAGCGATCAGGCCTTGACCCTCGCCATTAACTTTTCCGGCCTCAACGGCATTTTCAATTTTGGCAACATCACTGCTGGCAGCATGGTCGATACCGATGGTGGTGTTATCGACGTTAGGCCTGCCGTTCGCATCGGCAACTTAACGCTTACGAATGGCGGGCTCAACCTCAACAATGTCGCGCAAAATGACAGTGCCCGGGCGATGACCCTGGGCAATGTCACCGCCAGGGGCGACATCATTCTACAAAGCGCGGGCCTTATCAGTTCCCCCAGCATTGTCAGCACCAATGGCAGTGTCGAAATATATGGCCGCAACGGACCGGCAATTCCGTCCACTACGCCCCAAAGATATCTCGCTTTGGATATTGGTTCGATCACGGCCCGAAACGCTATTCGCCTTGGTGCCTCGCTAGGCGACATGATCGTCGACTCCATCGAGTCCACCAACGGCAACATAGTGGTTCTATCCGGCGCCTCTGCAGGCCTAGAAAATAGCCGTTTCACCTTCGGAAACATGCTAGCGACGAGAGGCGTCATATCTGTCGCAGTGCAAGGCGCGGTCAATTTCACGGGCGATCTGACAGCGTCCACGGATATTGGAATCTATGCGCTGGGGGGCGGAACATTTGCCGGCACGGTAACCGCGCCTGGCCTGTTCCAACTTCAAAGCAATGCTTTCAACACAGCTTTCGGTTCGTTCAATCAGTTGGCGGGATCCAGATTCAACGTCGGTGAGCTCAGCACGAATTTTCCGGCATTGTCCCTCGACTTCATGGGTGCCAACAATATTGGCCGGCTGGCGGTTTCCGCAGTGAACGACATTCGGGTCAACGACGTGAGCGGCGGATTGCAGATCGTGCGGCCAGTCCTTTCATCATCGAATGGCACGGTTGAAATCCGTACTTTGGGCGGCGACCTTTCATTCTTAGGCTCCCCGAATACAACGATGGTCAGCGGCGGATTGGTCACATTGTCCACCGATGGCGCCTTCTTGAATACCATCGGCTCAACCGTCGTGACGGCGAGCAATCGTTGGGCCATCTATGCCGGCCGTGCCGCGGAATATGATCCGGTTACAAATCCCACCGGCAATATTTATGGCGGCCTTGATAGCGGCAGCATCGCTTATTGGGGCAGCTCTGTCGACGGCCGCAACGGCACGGCGCAACTCGACATCAACAGCCTTACCGGCAACCGCTACATCTTCGCCGAAGCCGCGACGCTGACGGTTCGTGCTAACGATGTCCGCAAGACTTATGGCCAAACGTTCAATCCAACCGCTTATACGATCAGCGGCACGCCGCGCAGCGGCATTGCCAATGCCTTTTTGGGCGCGAGCGAGGATGACATCCTTGGACCTGTAGCAACCCGCATCGCCCCGACCTTGGCATCCGCCGGCACGGTAGCCAATGCCGACGTTCTGAACGGCGGCGCGGACGGATATGCGATCAGCGTCGATACCAGTCCGATGCAGCCGAATTACGGTTACACCTTGGTCGCCGACAATAGCGGCCGCCTCTTCGTCGATCGCAAAACCGTCAATGTCGGCGTGAGCGCGAACGGCAAGACTTATGACGGGTCGGCAGCCGGATCGGGGGCACTGGATTTCCGCGCCGGGGCGGCCAATGGCATCCTTTCCGGTGATGACGTTAGGGGCAACGCGACCTTCACGTTCGTCGACGGCGCGGGCCAGGCCGACAAAAATGCCGGAGTCAACAAGCGGGTCAGCGTCAGCAACACGACTTATTCCGGCGGAGATGCAGACAATTACACCTTCGTTCTTGACGATACCAGCAGCCTGGCGGCTACCATCGACCCCAAAATCGTGAACGCCGCTTTCACCGTCAGCAAGACGTATGACGGCAACCGGACCGGATCGGCGTCCGCCCGCTTCACCAATGCGGACGGCACCGGAACCGGCGTGATCGGCACCGATGAACTCACCATCTCCGGCCTGACCTTCACCTATGACAATCAGAATTGGGGCTTGTCAAAGACTGTAACGATCAGCGGAAACGCGGCGATCGGCGGCCGCGACGCCGGCAATTACCAAGTGACGATTCCGACCTCCGTGATCGGCGAAATCCTGCGCAAGCAGCTGATCGTCACCATCGGCGCGCAGGACAAGGTTTATGACGGCACCGCCGATGCGACGGGCCGAATCATAGGCTATGATGGCATTGTCGGGTCGGAGTCCCTGACGCTTAGCGGCGGCACTTTCACCTTTACCGGCCTTAACGGTCAGCGGGATAAGGATGTGGGAGATAAGGGTCTGTCTGCTACCGGCATACAGGTGAGCGGCGCCACAGCCGACAATTACGTCGTCACCACACAAATCGCTTCCGGAGCGGCTCCAAAGATAACGCCCAAGGCGATCGTCGGGCGGGCGAGCGTCAATGGCAAGACGTATGACGCCACGACCAATGCCACTGGCTCGATCAACGTCAATGCCAATGGAGGGGTCATCCAAGGGGATCAGCTGGGTGCGACTGCTGCCTTCGCCTTTGCAGACAAGAATGCCGGCACACAAAAGACGGTGAATGTCACCAACCTTCAACTGACCGGCGCGGATGCCGGAAACTACACGATCACCCTTGAGGCCAATCAGCTCTTCGCCGACATCTTGAGGGCGGTGCTGAACGTAACCGTCAGGGCCGACAATAAAACTTATGACGGCACAACCACCGCCACAGGCTCGATCACCGGGGTGCAGGGCGTCCTCGGGACGGACAGCGTTCAGGTAACGGGTGGGACTTATGCCTTCGCCGACAAGAATGCGGGCACCGGCAAGACGGTGACGGCGAGCGGCTTTAGTGTCGGCGGCGCGGATGCGGGCAATTACAGCATCGCTGGTCCAGCCACGAGCGTTGCGGATATCGCCCGAAGGCTGGTGACGGTAACGGTCGCCGCCAACGGCAAGACCTATGACGGCACGACTGCGACCACGGGGCAGATTACCGGCGTCAATGGCGTGGTTCAAGGCGATCAGCTGAACGTCACCGGCGGCACTTATGCCTTCGCTGACCCGAATGCCGGTACCAGCAAGACGGTGAATGTAAGCGGGGTCACGGTGGCCGGTGCCGACAGCGGCAATTATCAAGTCATCATTCCCGCCACCGTTCTGGCCGATATCCTCCGCCGGGCGATCACGGTTCGCGCCAACGATGTCCGCAAGATGGAAAATGCCGCGGATCCGGCACTCACCTATGCGGTGGTGAATGGCTCCTTGGTCGCGGGCGACGCCTTTACCGGGGCGCTCAGCCGACAGCAGGGCGAAGCGCCCGGCACTTACGGCATCAATCGCGGCACCCTCGCCTTATCGGCCAATTACGACATCACCTATCAGCCGGGGACGTTCACCATCGAAGGCAGCGATGCCGAAGTGGCGGTGCCCCTGACGCCCAGCCCATACAAATCCGTCGAACTGGGCGGACGGGCACAGACGCTGCAGGTGAACATGGAGCCTCTGGTGTGGACCGAACCGATGGTTCCGCTGGTTTGCGCACCGGGTAGCGATGCCAAGGACGATCAGTGCAAAGTGAACGTCACGGTCGGCCAATAAAGCTTCGCGCATCTTTCAAGACTCGAACGGGGAGCCATGCGCTCCCCGTTTTGGTATGAACGGGGAATCAAGCGCGATTTATCGCCTTTTGGGACGGTCACTGATCCTGGATCCAGGGTTCGGCCATGACTGCGCAGCGATTTAGCAGGACTTGACCGGCCATTCATGTTAGACCCGCTTCCACGCGATGTAGCGCCAAGCTTTCGGAAAAATATGATCGACACCCTCCCTCCCCTCCTCGCCGAGGCGCTTTCCGCGCGCGGCTACGATTCCCTGACGCCCGTGCAGAATGCCGTTCTCGAAGCAGAAGCAGAGAATCGCGACTTGATCGTTTCCGCGCAGACGGGGTCGGGAAAAACGGTCGCCTTCGGGCTTGCAATGGCGCCCCAACTTCTTGGGGAGAATGGCAGTTTGCCCTTCATCCGCGAGCCGCTTGCCCTCGTGATCGCGCCGACCCGCGAGCTAGCGCTTCAGGTGAGCCGTGAACTCGCGTGGCTGTATGAGAAAGCGGGCGCACGGATCGCGACCTGCGTCGGCGGCATGGATCCGTCGCGCGAACGGCGCACGCTTGCGCAAGGAGCGCATATCGTGGTGGGCACGCCCGGCCGTCTGCGCGATCACCTTGAACGCGGCGCGCTCGATCTTGGTGCGCTTCGCGTCGCGGTCCTCGACGAAGCGGACGAAATGCTCGACATGGGCTTCCGCGAGGATCTCGAGGAAATCCTCGATGCGACACCGGACGAACGGCGCTCTCTCCTGTTTTCGGCGACGATGCCAAAGCCCATCGTGGCACTCGCCAAACGGTACCAGAAGGATGCCTTGCGGATATCGACGGTGGGTGAAAATCGCGGCCATGGCGACATCAGCTATCAGGCCGTCGCCATCGCCCCGTCCGACATTGAAAATGCGGTGGTCAACATCCTCCGCCTGCACGAAGCGGAATCGGCGATGCTGTTCTGCGCGACGCGGGAGAGCGTTCGCCGACTGCACGCCAGCCTTATCGAGCGTGGCTTCGCAGCCGTCGCACTTTCCGGCGAGCATAGCCAGAATGAGCGCAACCAGGCGATGCAGGCCTTGCGCGACCGGCGGGCGCGCGTGTGCGTCGCAACCGATGTGGCTGCGCGCGGGATCGATCTTCCCACCCTCTCGCTCGTCATCCATGTCGAGCTGCCACGCGACGCGGAGACCTTGCAGCACCGCTCCGGCCGCACTGGGCGGGCAGGCAAGAAGGGCATCGCGGTTCTGCTGGTCCCCTATCCGCGCCGGAAACGGGTTGAATCGATGCTGCGCGGGGCGAAGATCGCCGCCGACTGGATTGAAGCGCCGACACCTGCCGACATTCATCAGGCCGACCGCGAACGCCTGGTCGCAGCCCTGACCAAGCCGGTCGAGCTTGATGAGGAGGATCGCGCGTTGGCGGCGCTGGTGATGCAAAGACTCCCTGCCGAAGACATTGCAGCCGCGCTTGTGAAAGCCCATCGCGCACGCATGCCAGCGCCGGAGGAGCTGCTGGACAAGGGCCCCGCTCCCGCGTCCACGGGGCCTCGCCCCGGTTTTGAGGATACGGTCTGGTTTCGCATGGATGTCGGCCGGCGCCACAATGCGGATCCGCGCTGGATCCTGCCGCTGTTGTGCCGACGCGGCCATCTGACGAAGAGCGAGATCGGCGCGATCCGGATCGCCGCCAACGAAACCTTGGTTGAAATACCGCGTGCCGTCGCCAGCCGCTTTTCGGCGGCGGTAAAGAGAACCGCCAAGGCGGGCGCGCAGGATGAGGACGGCATTTCGATCGAACTTGTCGCTGGTTCGCCTCGAGAAACGGCCCGGCAAAACCGCCGCGCCGGGCCGCCCCCCAAGCGGCACAAGGCGCGGCCAGCATTTGAACGGGGCCCAAAGAAAGCCAAACGCTTCTAAAGATTTCAGGCAAAAACCGTTCGGCGCAAAAAAGCGATCGCGTTTGCCGATCGTTAACCGCTCCGGGCCTATTGCACCTTCAAAGCAAAAGATTGGGGGGTGTTACATGCGAGGTGACCGCAGCCGTTTATCCGGCGCATTGCGCCTATGTCGGTAGCTTGGTCTCCACCGGTCGGCGAAGGAGCGTGCGCCGACAGCCTTATCGTCGGCGTCAGCCCGGGTATTGCCGAGCTGAAATATCTGATCCGTCAGGTCGCTCCTACTTCCGCATCCGTTATCGTCACCGGACCGTCGGGTTGCGGGAAGGAGATGGTGGCGCGCGCCATTCATGCCGAAAGCCGCCGCGCCGCCAAATCCTATGTCGCCCTGAATTGCGGCGCCATTCCCCGCGATCTGCTGGAATCCGAGCTGTTCGGTCACGAAAAAGGCTCTTTCACTGGGGCGCTGGCGCAACGGCGCGGCCGTTTCGAGGAGGCCGACGGCGGCACCCTTTTTCTGGATGAAATCGGCGACATGCCTGCGGACATGCAGGTGAAACTGCTTCGGGTGCTGGAAGGAAAATCGATTCAGCGGGTCGGCGGGCGCGGCGAGATCGCGATTGATTCGCGCATCGTATCCGCTACGCATCGCAACCTCGACGACGCCATCGGACAGCAGAATTTTCGCGAGGATCTCTACTACCGCCTGGCCGTCTTCCCGCTTGAGGTTCTGCCGCTGTGCGAACGGCGCGAGGACGTACCCCTGCTCGTCCGCCACTTCCTTCGACAGATTGCGGACACTAAACAGACTGTCCGCTTCACGCCCGATGCCATCGAAAAGCTGGCGGCGCATCCTTGGCCGGGCAATGTCCGCGAATTGCGCAACATCGTCGAACGCGCGGTCATTCTTTATGCCGGCCAGACGGTCGGCGCCGAACAGATCGAACTTCTTTTCAGCCGCCGCCCGCGTATGAACAGGGCGGAGCGGGACGCCATTTGGCAGGCAAGCGGAATGGTGTCGCCCATCGCCGATGCCGCCTTTATTCCCGCAGCCTCTGCAAAGCCGGCGCCATTGTCATTGAAGGACGAGCCGATCGATTTGCGCGCTGTCGTCGCCGATCTCGAGCGTCAGCACATCGCCGATGCCCTGAAGTCGGCCAAAGGCGTCGTCGCCGACGCGGCCCGCATGCTGTCCCTGCAACGCACGACGCTGATCGAGAAGATGCGGAAATACGGCCTGGCCAAGGACGATCCTTCCTGACGCTTTACTGCCCGATCGCGCTCCAGGCTCCTGCGATCTCGCCCAGCATGTCGCGGGCGCGGACGATCTGCTCCTCGTCATTTTCCCGTCCGCCGTTCACCACCAGGCGCCGCGCCTCGCGGTAGACGGTTGCAAGCCCCGCCGCGATTTCCGCGCCCCGGTTGAAATCCAGACTGCCTTCCAGGCCGTGAAGGATCGACAGCGCCCGCGCCTGCGTCCGCCCCCGTTTCACGATGTCCCGCTGACGCACCGCCGCCGCCATCGTGTCGAGCGCCTTCAAAAGCTCCTCGTACATGATCTGGACGAGCATGTGCGGCGACGCGCCTTCGACACGGCTCGCGATATCGATGCTCTGATAACGAGCCCGCGCCATGCCAAATTGCCCCTGCGACATGAACATATACTCATTCCCTTCCGAAAACTGATGGCCGGTCAATCATTGTTGCCGGTCCAAATCTTGACCTGTTGCTCAAGGTAGCTCTGGGTCGCTTTGAAAGCCGACACCCGCTTCTCCATCGCCGCATAATCGTTGACGAGGCGGTTCTTGAAGGTCGTCATGCGCCGCTCCATCGTCTCGCGCGCATCGGCCAGATCGTCGGCCTCTTTCCTCAACCGCTCATTGCTGTTGGTCAGCGGCCCGCCGAGCGCGAACAGCCTGTCCTTGATAGCGGCGAGAGCGCCGCCAAGCCCGGCGTCGATGGTAATCGTCGCTGCCACGACCGCGCCCTTGACCTGAAGGGTCAGTCCCACGGCGGGAGAACCCGAAGGGGCAACGAGGTAATCGCCCACGGCGCCGGCGGCGACGCCGTTGATCTTGCCGCTCGCATTGCCCCCGTTCACGCCGGGCACGACGTCGGTGATCGTATAGGTGCCGGGCTTCACCTTGCCCAATGCGCTTGAGATGACGAGATTTGGATTGCTGCTGAACTGCCCCGGATTGAACAATGCTTCGACTGCGTCGGGACTCTCCTTCAAGGCCCGTTCCAAGGAGGCTTCGTCGATCGCGACGCTTCCGTCGCGGTTGGTGCGGACGCCGATGTCGCCAAGCGTGCGGATGCCATTCTGGCTGCTGAGGATCGTCGTGGGCAATTGGGCGAGCTGACGCTGCATGTCGCGAATGCCGACATCCTGGCGGAGCGGCCCGGCGCCCTTTCCGGGCACGCCCGGTCCCGCCATATCCTTAAGAACAGTATTCAATTCGTTGAAAGCCGTGACGAAATCACTGACAGCCTGGCGAATAGCCGCGACCGGGCGCTGGGTACCGATGGTGACGGTCGTTCCGTCCACGGCCTTGACCAGGTCCAGTTGCATACCCGGGATAAGATCCGACACGCTGTTCCTGTCGCGCAGAACCTGCACGCCATCGAGGATGAGAACGGCATCTCGCGCTTCCTGCGCGCGCGTCAGGCCGCCACTCACATTGGGATCGTAAGCGAAGCGTTCGAGACCCGATGTCGTACCGCCCGGCACATCCAGCGTGAAGGCTTGAGCGGCGCCGGTCTGCCCTTTCAGCATCAACTGCACGCCGGTCGATCCCTTGACGAGCGAAGCGGTGACGCCGGCCTTCTTGTCGTTGATCGCCTTGGCAAGGCCTTCAAGGCTGTTATTGGCTGGTCCGATCGCGACTTGGGTCGCGACGCCGCCAATCCTCAACGTGAGCGTTCCTTCGCCTACCGGATCGGACGCATTGGCGAAAGGCGCGCCGACCAGGGTTTGCGCCTGGGCGAGGCGTTTCACCTCAAGCGTCGCGGAATAATCGCCAATACGGGAACCGGCCAGCGCCTTGGCGGAGAGAATGGAGGGATCGGAAACGGTCGGCTGGGTGAAAAGCGTTCCTCCGGAAATCAGGGAGGACAAGGCGCTGGAAAAAGAGGCGAGCGCGTTGGACGCTTCGCCGAGCGCGGAGATTTTCGCGGCATTCGCCTCTTCCCGCTTCTTGATGGCGGCTTCCTTGGGCGCGCGGCTGGCATTGTAAAGATCGTCGACCAGCTTCGCAGTGTCGATGCCGGACCCGGCGCCCAGCGCATATCCGATCGATGAAACCATTGGGCATTCCCCCTTGCTTTCCTTAGAACGGCAGCAAGGAAGATTGCTTTAGGCTTTATCCGGTCAAAATGTGGACGTTGGCGCGCGCGACGCCGGCCTGGGCGCACAGGGTGCGGGCCGGGTACGCCGCCATCCGCCCGACGAGGGAGAAAACCGTCTCCAAGGCGGCATTGTCCGGGGCGCTGCCTGTTGCGCTGATGTCGTCGGCCACGCCGGAAAGCCAGCCCTCCAGCGGCACGCCGCGCCGGTGGGCCCGTTCCCGAATAAGATCGATCTCGGCGATGGCGGCGGCAAGGTGATCGCGCAGGCTTCCTTCCTCCATCGTCGGAGACTGGCGCTTATCCAGTGCCTTGATGATCCGGCTGAGGCGCTGCGTACCCGCTTCGCCTTGAAAGGCACGCTGCAGCACCGCCTCGATCTGGTCCACCGCCCGATCGTGCGCCGTTCTGCCCGGCCTTTCCTCTTCCGTCTCTCGCATCCGTGGCCTGCTTTCACCCACCTCGCCGCAACCAAGAACGGCCGGGGGGAAAGAAACTTTAAGGCTGCGGACGTCCTTTTTCATCGAAACGCGCATTTTCCGGCACGTCGACCCGCGGCTGCGCGGCGCCGGACGCCAATGCCGCGTCGAGATTGAAGACGAAGGCGAGGATGGCGGCGACCGCCATATAAAGGTCTTCGCGGATCACCTGGCCCGTGCGCGCGGTGAAATAAAGCGCACGCGTGAGCTGCGGGTAGCTCAGCATCGGCACGTTCGCCTCACCCGCCATCTCGCGTATGGCTTGCGCCGTCTCTCCCTTCCCTTTCGCGACGATGAAGGGCGCGGGATCGACCCCGGGGCGGTAGCGAAGCGCGACGGCGAAATGAGTTGGATTGGTAAGCACGACCGTCGCGTCCTGCACGGCGGCACGGGCGGAATTGCGCACCATCTCATGCTGGCGGCGGCGCAGCGCGGCCTTCAGCTCGGGCGAGCCTTCGGTCTGTTTGTGCTCGTCCTTGATCTCCTGCTTGCTCATGCGCAGGCGGCCCATGCGCTGCATGATCTGGGCCGGCACATCGACCAATGCGATGAGCGCAAGCGCGAGGGCCATGATGAGGATGGCGAGGGTAAAGGTCCGTCCAACGTCGCCAAGCGCGGCATTGAGATCCTGCGCCGCAAGGCCCACCAAGGCGGTCGACTGATCGAGAAGCAGCCAAACCGCGACCGAACCCAGGAGAATGACCTTGGCGATCGACTTTACCAATTCGATCACGCCATGCATGCCGAACATGCGCTTGAGGCCGCTCATCGGATTGAGCTTGCTCGCCTTGAAGGCATAGGCTTTCGATCGGAAGCCCAGCGATCCGAGCGCGGCCGGCGTGCCGATTGCCGCGGCAATGGTAATGGCGAAAAGCAGAATGAGCGGAACCGCAACCATGCCGACGAGACGCAGCGCGATTTCCCCTGGCTGAAAATTGCGCAAGGCGGAGGCATCGAAGGTCAGCGCGTCGGCGAGCATGTCCTGAAGCGCGCCGAGCATCATCGGGCCCGCCATGGCGATCCAGATCGCGCCCCCGACGATCACGAGCGCGGTGCCAAGCTCCCGCGACTGGAGGACATCGCCTTTCTCAATCGCGTCCTTCCTGCGCTTCGGCGTCGGGGCTTCCGTTTTTTGGTCCTTATCGGCCTCCTCCGACATCAGGTGCCTCCAAGCGCGAGGCGGCGCGCTTCCTCAAGGCCCATCTGGATGGCGGCGAGAATCCCCTCCCCGATCACCGGTGCCGCTATGGCGAGTAGAACCAGACCGGCAAGCAAGGCGGCGGGCAGGCCGACCGCGAACAGGTTGAGCGCGGGCGCGGAGCGGGACAGCATGCCCATCACCACTTGGACGAGGATGATCGCGAAGCCCACCGGAAGCGCGATGGACAGACCCGCCGCGAACACCGTTCCGCCGAACAGGACGAGGCCGTTGATGCTTTCGGCGGGCATCCAGGCATTGCCGGGCGGCAACGCGCGGTAGCTTTCGACGATGATCGCCGCGAGCGCGAGATGGCCGCCGACGGCGAGAAACAGGAAGGTGCCGAGGATCGACAGGAACTGGCCGAGCGCGGGGCTGGACTGGCCGCTCGCCGGATCGATCATGGACGAAAAGCCGAGGCCCATGGCGTTGCTGATCGTTTCCCCCGCAACCAAGGCGGCCGCGAAGCCGATCTGGACTGCGAAGCCTAAAGCAAGGCCCGCCAATACCTCGCCAAGGACGAGCATGAAGCCTTCAATGGTCGCTAGACCGCCGTCCGGAAGCACGAAATTGACGGCCGAGAGCGACGGAATGCCGATCGCCAACGCGATGACGAGGCGCAATTGAACAGGCACGGACGGGGCGCTGAATACCGGCGCGGCGATGAAGGCGGCGCCGGGGCGGATCATGGCGACCATCCACAGCCACAGCTGCGTCTCGACGGCCGCGAAGCCCGCCGGCATCATCGCGTCAGATCGGGGATGCGCGCGAAAATGTCCTGGGTGAAATCCATCAGGAGCATCAGGATCGCGCTGCCGAAGAGAATAAGGCAGAGGCCGACGACGATCAATTTCGGCACGAAGGATAAGGTCGCCTCGTTGATCGACGTCGCCGCCTGGATCATGCCGAGGACGACGCCCGCGATCAGCGCCGGGATGAGGATGGGAGCGACCGCCAGCGAGACGACCCATAAGGCCTGCTGCGCGACGCCGATGAAATAGTCCGGGCTGTCGACGACCATCCTATCCCCCCGCGAAGGATGCGGCGAGCGAGCCCATGGTGAGCGCCCAACCGTCGACCAGCACGAACAGCAACAGCTTGAACGGCATCGAGATGATCGTCGGCGAAAGCATCATCATGCCGAGTGCCATCAGCGTCGATGCGACCACCAGATCAATGATGAGGAAGGGCAGGAAGATCAGGAAGCCGATCTGGAATGCGGTCTTCAGTTCGCTCGTTACGAAGGAGGGCAGGAGGATCGAGAAGGGAATGTCCTGCGGCCGTGCGAAGGGTTGCGCGTCGGCGAGATCCATGAACAGCTTCAAATCGGTCTCGCGTGTCTGGGTCAGCATGAAACCGTGAAGGGCGTTGCCCGATCGTGAAACAGCCTCCTCCACGCTGATGCTGCCTTGCCCGTAGGGCGTGTAGGCGGTCTCGTTAATCTCCGAAATCACCGGCCGCATCACGAAGATGGACAGGAACAGGGCAAGCCCGACAAGCACCTGGTTGGGCGGCGTCTGCTGAAGGCCGAGCGCCTGCCTGAGGATCGACAGGACGATGATGATGCGGGTGAAGCTCGTCATCATGAGGATAAGCGACGGCAGCACCGTCAACAGGCTCATCAAAACGAGGATCTGGAGGGAAAGCGAGAGCGGACGGCCGTCGCCGGAAATGGTTTGGACGGCGCGATCCAAGGCGCCCGGTTGGCCGCCTGCTTGCGCCAAAGCTGGAGACGCGACGGCGAATATAGCGAGGATCAGACCGTAAATAGCGCCTGCGCGGATGGCCCCCCTTGCCCTCACGTCAGTCGGCCTTTGCAGGATTGGCCGTTTCGGACAAAAGCTGAACCTGGCCGCGCGACACGGCGATCAACAGCTGCTTGTCGGCGAATTCGACCACCGCCAGCCGGCCGGTGGCGCCGAGCGGAATCGCGTCGATCAGCTTCACCGCGCGTTCGCGTTGGCCCATGGCGAGCCCGGGCTGCGCTTTCCGCCACAGCCAGAGGGCGCCGAAGGCCATCCCCGCCACCAAGGGAACGAGGAACAGCAGTTTCAGGATATAGGACAGCATCATCGGCGGCGTTCGAGCCCGGCGAGACGCGCTTCGGCCGCAATCACCTCGACGATGCGGATGCCGAAACGGTTATTGACGGTCACCACTTCGCCCTTGGCGATGAGGCGGCCGTTGACCATGATATCGAGCAGTTCGTGCGCCTGGCGGTCGAGCTCGACGACGCTGCCTTCTTGAAGGTCGAGGAGCTGCGAGAGTTTCAACGAGCTGCTGCCCACCTCCACCGACAAGCGGAGCGGGATGTCGGCGAGGAGGCCGTAATTGCGGCCGTTCAGCACCTTGTCTTCGGACCGGGAAGCGTCCTCAACACTTTCGTCCACATCGCTCATGGAGCGTAACTCCTCTCAACTTTTTCGATCCGGAGCGCGGCCCGCCCTTCCTGGTCGCCGATCGACCCGAAGGCGACAAGGCGGCCCGATACGAGAAGGGGAACCTGGGGCGGCAGACTGATCGGGATCACGTCGCCAGGTTCCAGCGCCAGCAACTCGGACATTGAAATAGACGGACGGGCCAGAACGCTGCGCGCCTGAAGCCGGACCTCGCTCAAAGCCGAGGCCATGCGTTCGCGCGCCGTCTTGCTGTTGTCGTCATGCACTTTCGACGAAAGCTCGTTCTCCACCGACCGCAGCGCGGACACCGGATAGAGAATGTCGATCTTCGCCGGGCGGCCCTGACCCAACGTCACCGTGAAGCGCGACACCGCCACCGGCTCGTCGCCGCGAACGAGACTGGCATAAGCCGTGTTCGTCTCACGCGACATGAGTTGGGGGGTTACCGTCATGACTTCGGACCAGACCTCCGTAAGCGTATTGATCAACGCTTCCGAAAGCCGCACCAGAAGCCGTTCTTCCGTAGCGGTGAACTCGTTAAATTTCCGTTCGTCATAATCGCCGGACCCGCCATAGAACATGTCGACAAGGCGGCTGATGAAGCTGGGTTCGAGAGAGACGAGAACCGCGCCCTTCAACGGCCGGAAGCGGTAGAGGCTGATGCTCGAAAATTCGGGCTGTTCAAGGCGCCAGCTTTCGAACCGGCGGACGGTGGTGCGTTCAGCCTCGACACCCGGCTTGTCGCGGGCGAAGGGTTCGATCACGTCGCGCAGGCGGCGCGCCATCCGGACGGACAAACGGTCCACCGCCGGCAGCATCGGCATAGGCGGGATCGTCTCGTTGCCGAACAGATAGGGGCGTGCGCCAGGTTCGGCCGCCTGTCCTTCCGACGCGGCATGTTCGTTGAGGCCGTCGATCATGGCGGCCACCTCGTCGCCGGACAAAGCGGCGGAAGAGGAAGGTGCGGTTTGGCTCATTGCATCACCAGACTTGTGAAATAGACGTCGTCGACGCCGCCAAAACCTTCCTTGGCCTTCAGCACGCCGTTGATCGATTTCTTGAGTTCAGCGCGCAGCTGGTCCTTGCCAGCCGGGGTCGCGAGCGCGAGCGAGTCTTGGTCGGACAGGTGAAGCAGGATCGCGGACCGGATCGCCATTTCATGCGCCTTGATATTTTCCAGAACGCGTTCGTCGTAATAGGTCGAGACCCCCAACCCCATCTGGATGAAACCGTCTGTATCGCGCAGATTCACAGTGAAGTTGTTCTCAAGCGGATAATAAGAGGCTTTGAATTTTTTTGGATCGGGCGACTTGTCGCCATGTTCCGATTGATATTTCGCGGCCTCCGCTTCCGAAGTTCCTTCGCGCGCGACGAGATGCGGCAGGTTGGGGTCGACCTTAGGCTTGGCGTGACCGCCCGTGCCCGGCAGCATGCCGCCCGCATAGAGGCCCGCCCCGACGCCGCCCCCGCCTATGCCTAGGACGAGAACCGTCAGCAGCAGGATCTTCTTCATCTTACCCGGCTTCTTGGCCGGCTTTTCGCTCTCGCTCATCTCATCATCCTCATGCGTAGCGGTCGGAGCCCGACGCCCCGGCGCGCTCCGAATTTTCGTCTGGGGGCGCATCGCGGCCAGCCGTCCTCACCAAGACGCGGCGCGCGGCCTCGCCTTCCTGATGGTGACGGGCATCGCTGGAGCCATGCTGGCTGCCCGTGCCGAGATCGACATGCGTTTCCATAATCCTCACGCCTTGGGCACGCGCTTCGCTCACCAGGCGCGGCTGCGCGTCCGCGACGATCGCGCGGGCCGTTTCGGTGTCGGCGGTCATCCTGACCGACATGCCTGCTTGGCTGCTGGCCACTTCCACCTTCAGGGTGCCGAGCGTTTCAGGATTGAGGCGGAAGCGTAAAATGCCTTCCTTGCCGCTTGTCTGCGCAATGTCCTTCGCCAATTGGTCGAGCCATTCGCTGTCCTTGGCGAGATCCAGATGTTGCTCGATCTCGATGTCTTGTCCGGGCGCAATGTCCGAAAAGCCAATCCTCAAGTCAGGAAGAGCGGCGGGCGCGGGGCCTTGCAAAGCGTCGAGCGGCGGCAGGGGAAGGGCGGCCAGGTTCTCGGGCTTAGGCGCCTGGGATAGCAATACGACCACCGGCTGCCGGGCCTTGCCGGTTCCGGTTTCCAGTGAGGGCGTCTCTTTCTCGTGCCCGCGCATATCAACCCGCGCTGAGGCCGGCGCCGTTTCGACCGCGACTTTGTCGAGCATCGGCCTGATTCCGGCTTTCACGTTCACCGGCATGTCTTCGGCGGCACATTTCAGGCCCTCAAGCTCGACCGCCACTTCAACAACTCGCGGGTCAGCCAAGCGTGTCTCCGCAGGCGAGACAGAGGCCGCGACTGGGGCATCGGAGCTTACATCCGGTTGTGAAGATCGGCTGCCTGGGGACACTGATACGAGGGTTTCCGCTGCCGGTGTGGCAACAACGCCGGGAACAGGCAGCGGCAAAGGGATCGCAAACAGACCCGCAAGCGCCAAGGCTTCCTCCGGGCTATCTTCTTTCTCCTCATTCTCGTTGCCTGAAAGGAGCGCTTCGTCCTGGTCCGGCGCCGAAAGCTCCGGCATGGCGGCGACCGGGCGGAAAGCGTCGGCCAAAGCCATTTCGGGCGAAAGCACAGCCGTCGAAAGAAGCTGGGTGAACAGATCGGGCTCGCCGCCCGCGGATAAGGGCTCCACGAGACGGTCGGCGGGCGCACCCGCGAGCTTGATGGTGGAATGGAGCGTCATCACATGCGATCTCCCTTTTTCGCGGCACGTCCGCGATGGCGGATGGATGCGGCGATCCGCCGTTCCTCCGCCGCTTCGTCTTCGGCGGCCGCTTTGGTCTTCAGCTTGTCCGCGCTTTCCTGCTGCAGACGCGCGGTGAGGCGCACCGCGTCCTTGGCTTCGACGGCGATGCGAGCGGCCTTGATCGTTCGCGCCAATCCTTCACCCGCTTTTTCGAGCCGCATCGCGAGTTCGCCAGTGCTGGCCATCGTCGCGCCGGAGGTCAGTCCCAGATGCGGTGCGAGCCCCGCTCGCAGCCGCGCAATCTGCCCGGCATTGAGTTCGAGCGCCTGCACTTTCCTTTGCGCTTGCGCGGCTTCGGCGGCGGCGAGATCGTGCTGAACATGACGAACGCGGGCGATGCGCGCGCGCTGGCGTGAAACCGGGCTCATTGTCCGAACCCTTCGATCAGCGCGGCTTTCGATTCGGCGAAAGCAATCCTTTCGCCCGGAGCCTGTTTGAGGAAAGCCAGTATGTCCTGCCGGCGCGCAATGGCATCATCGATCGTCGCATCTCCGCCCGGCTGATAGGCGCCCATCAGGATGAGGTCGCGATTTTCCTCATAAGCCGACCAGAGGCGGCGCAGCATCGCGGCAGCCGCCAAATGATCTGGCGTAACGCAATCCGGCATGACCCGCGAGAGCGAACGGCCGACATCGATGGCCGGATAGACGCCTTGCTCTCCAAGTGCGCGGGATAAGATGATGTGCCCATCGACAATGGCGCGGGCTGCGTCAACGATCGGATCGTTGGTGTCGTCGCCATCGGCCAGCACCGTGTAAAGCGCCGTGATCGACCCGCCGGAACGGGTGTCGGCGCCCGCCCGCTCGCAAAGACGCGGGATAAGGCCGAGCGCTGAAGGCGGATAGCCCTTGGCGGTCGGCGGCTCGCCCAACGACAGGCCGATTTCGCGCTGCGCATGGGCGACGCGGGTCAGGCTGTCGATGAGGAGCAGGACTTTCTTGCCCTGGGCGCGGAAATATTCGGCAATGGCCGTCGCGCGCATCGCCGCACGAAGACGGAGCAGCGGCGCGTGGTCGGCGGGAACCGCGACGACCACCGATTTTTGACGGATCTTGCCCGCCAATTTGGTGGCGAGAAAATCGCTGACTTCCCGGCTGCGCTCGCCGATCAGGCCGACGACTACAACATCGGCGTCAGCGCCCGCGATCATTTGGCCCATCAGCACGGATTTGCCGACGCCCGATCCGGCGATGATCGCGATGCGCTGGCCTATGCCGGCGGTCAAAAGAGCGTTCACCGCGCGAACGCCGATGTCGAAAGGTTCGGTCACGCGGCCCCGGTCGAGCGGATTGCTCTGCTGCCCGGCGAGCGGCCAGCGTTCCACCGTCGCGATGGGGCCCAGGCCGTCCAGAGGCGCGCCGAGCGCATCGACCACGCGGCCGAGCAGTCCGGGCCCGACATCGGCCATGTTGCCGCCCGCAAAAGGCTCGACCCGCGCCCCGCTCGCATGCGGCGCATCGCCATCGAGCGCCATGAGAAGCGTGCGATTGCCGCGAAAGCCTACCACTTCGGCGCGCGCTGATGCTCCATCCGCCGTGATGATGCGGGCGCCGGCGCCGATCGGCTGGTTGAAACCGGTGGCCTCCAGCATCAACCCATCATAAGCGGCGAGCTTGCCGATGCGCTGGGCGCGGCCGTCCGGAACCTGCACGCGGTCCAGCATGGCCTGGGCCTGCTCTGCGAGCGCGAGCGTCACTCCGCAGCTCCCATCTTATCGAGCGCGATGCGCAGGCGCTCGAGGCGTACGGCAGGGCCGTCCTCGATCCAGCCTTCACCGGTTTCGAGGAGCAACGTTCCGCGTTCCAACGACGGGTCCGGCACCATCGCCACGGAAAGGCGGGCGGGTTCGAGGAGCGTGAGATCGGCTGGGTGGAGGCGAAGACGCGCGGGATCGGTATCTTCGCCGATCATCGCGGCAACCCGCTCCGCACGCTGCATCAGGGTGTC
This sequence comes from Sphingosinicella flava, assembly GCF_016025255.1. Classification (NCBI taxonomy): domain Bacteria; kingdom Pseudomonadati; phylum Pseudomonadota; class Alphaproteobacteria; order Sphingomonadales; family Sphingomicrobiaceae; genus Allosphingosinicella; species Allosphingosinicella flava. The sequence goes on along the minus strand of NZ_CP065592.1, from coordinate 330,777 downwards.
GCGATCGATTTCGACCGAGCCGACGACCTGCCGCACCAAGCGCTCCACGGCCTCGGCCATCAACACGGCGAGCGCATTGGTCGGCTGCGGCTCGAGAACTTGCAGGTTCTCAGCAAGGCGCGCGACGGCATCGCGTTCGGCCGCCATCTCCATCTGCGCGGTTCTGCGGCCAGCCTCGAAGCCCTGGGCGAAGGCATCGGCCTCAATCGCTTCCATGTCGGGCCGGGCACCTTCATCCAAAGTGTCTTCGCCACCGCCGAACAGATTTGTTGTGATGGCATCGGACTGGAAGGAGGTCCACGGCGTGAACATCGGTGCTTTGTGCTCGATCGCGAAGCTGCCCACGCTCGCGGCGTCCGCCACGATGCCGTGACGCCAAACGTTAGACATAGTCGTTCCCGCTATCGAGGAGCATGATGGTTCCGGCGTCGGCGAGGCGTCGGGCGGTGGCGAGGACTTCTTTCTGGGCATCCTGTACTTCTGCTAGGCGGACCGGTCCGCGGGCTTCCATTTCATCCTTGATCGCGTCGGCGGCGCGGCTCGACATGCAGCCGAGAATCTTTTCCCGAAGGCGGGGCGTGGCGCCTTTGAGAGCCAGGACCAACGCATCATTCTCGATGTTGCGGAAAAGCGTGGACAGGCTCTTCTCGTCGATGGCGATCAGGTCGTCGAAGACGAACATCTCTTCCTCGATCGTCTGAGCCAAGCGCTTGTCCACCTTGTTCAGCGACCGGATGATGCGCTGGCCCGTACCCGGACGGAGGTTGTTCATGATCTTGGCGGCTTCACCCGCGCCGCCGCGCGCCGTCGCCGGCGTTGCCGAACGCGACACTTCGCCGACGAGGATGCGCTCGAGCTCCTCAAGCGCTTCGGCGGTCACGATTTCGAGGGTCGCGACGCGGTGGATGACATCGGGCTGGATTTCGGGCGGCAGAAGCTGAAGCACGTCGCCCGCGGCGGTCGGCTCGAGATGGGCGAGGACGAGGGCCGCGATCTGCGGATGCTCCTCCTTCACCAAAGTGGCGATGGTGCGTGCATCCATCCAGTGCAGCGCATCGAGGGCGCGGCTGCTGGTCGGCGGCGTGATGCGAGCGAGCATCGAATCCGCACGCGTGGGCCCAAGCGCATGCGTCATGACCGAACGCACACGGGTCGATGCGTCGAAGCCGAGCGTAGTGCGGGCTTTCGCCATCGTCATGAATTGCACCACGACGCTGTCGACCTGCGTTTCGGTGATGTCCGCAAGCTCGAACATCGCGCTGCCGACCTGCTGCACCTCGTCCGGGCTGAGACGAGTCAGAACTTCGGCGGCCTCCGTCTCTTCCAAGAGCATCAGCAGGATCGCGGCGGCCTCGCTCCCGCTTGCTGCACCCGCCGCGTCGATCGCGCCAAACTTAGCCATTTTTTTCAACTCCACCTTTGCCGTCCGTGCGAATGAGATCGCGGACGACGAGCGCGGCGCGGGTCGGATCCTGGCGCACGAAATTCCGGACCAGCTCCGCGCGCGCTTCATAAGTCTTGGCGGCCTCGATCATTTCGAGCGTTACCTTGGTTCCGGCATTTTCCCGTGCTTCAGCATTAAGGGCGGCGGCAATCTCGTTGCCGAGCGTCGCAGATCCGCGCGCCGGCAGAGCCGCGCGCTTCGCCATCGCGGCGCTGCCTTTTTTGAGCAGCGGTTTGCCGACGCCGAAGATGAAAAGGGCGGCAAGAGCGAGTGCGGTCAGATTGCGGGCGAGCAGCGAAACCCAGCTCGCTTCCCACCAAGATTGGCTGGCCTCCTCGACCGGCGCGAAGGCGCGCGAGGTCAGCGCGACCATGTCGCCACGTCCCTGGTCGAAGCCGATCGCACCCTTCACCAGATTTTCGATCGCGGCGAGTTCCTGCTGAGACAGCGGCTTGCCGCCTTCCGGCCGCTTGAGCGCGACTGCGACGGAAAGGCGCTTCACCTGGCCGCTTTGTTGCTTGGTATGGGAAACTTCGCGGCCGACCGCAAAGTTGCGGGAATAATTTTCGGTACGCCGTTCATTGGCGGTTGCCGCCTGTTGCGCGGCAGTATCCTTGACGCCAGGGGCGGGCGCCGCGACGGCGGCCGGCGGGGCCTGATTGGCGAGCGCGCCGGGAATGCCGGCCGCCGCCTGCCCGCCGGCTGACGTGGTGCCGTCGCTGCTCGTGCTGCCTTCTTCGGACCGCAAGGCACGGGATTCTTCCGGAAAGCCTTCGCGGGTCGCTTCCTTTTCGGAAAAGTCGACCTCGGCATGAACTTCGGCGGTGAAATTGTTGGCGCCGACGATCGGCGTCAGGAGCGAGGTCAACGCCTGGCGATAACGGTCCTCGATCTTGTCCTGCACGGCGACCTGCCGTTCCGAGGCCGCAAGGGCATCGCTGCCTCCGCTGCCCGACAGCAAGCGTCCATTCTGATCGACGACTGAAACGCCTTCGGGCGCTAGGCCAGGAACCGAGGAAGCGACGAGGTGGACGATCGCCTGAACCTGCGCATCGCCGAGCGCGCGCCCCGCAGCGAGCGTCAGCATCACCGAAGCGGCGGGGTCGGCGCGGTCACGCAGGAATACGCTCTGCTGCGCGACCGCCAGATGGACGCGCGCCGACTGGACCGCGTCGATTGCCTCTATAGTGCGAGCGAGGTCCATCTCGCGGGCTGAGCGCAACCGCTCCCCCTCCACCGCGCGGCTGGAGCCGAGCGGCATGTTGCTGATCAGCTCGTCGCCGCCGGGCGCGCTCTTCGGAAGCCCCTGCTGGGCAAGAAGCATCTTGGCCTGATGATAATCGTTTTCCGAGACGGTCAGCGCGCCTGTGCCGCTGTCAATCCGATATTCTATGCCCGCGGTTCCGAGCGCTTCGGCGACGGCGGCTTTGTCGGCATCGGGCAGGCCCTGGAAGAGATCGCGCGACGGCGGCGCGCTGAACGTCATCCAGAGCAAGGCGGCGAGGCCGAGCAAGGCGAGGATGCCGAGCGCGGGCAAGCTCTTCGCGACAGCCGGCTGTGCAGTGAAATTCTGCATGCGTTCAAAGATCGAGCCCATCTGTGCGCCGGGGCGCATCGTGGCGGCGGATGCGACGGAGCGGCCGGAAGCGGCGACGACGTCGTTCGAAGTGGCGGCGAGTTCGCTCATGTCAGACCGGCATGCTCATGATGTCTTTGTAGGCGGAGAGGAGCTTGTTCCTCACCTGAAGCGTGGCTTCGAAACCAACCGATGCCTGCTGGCGGGCAAGCATTACGGCGGCGATATCCGTTGTTTCACCGCGTTCGTAAGATTCGGTTACCGCGCTTGAATTTTCCTGCAGTTCGTTGACTTTGGCGAGCGCGCTTTGGAAAACGTCCCCGAAAGCGCCTGCTTTCTGGCTCTCCCCGGCGCCGCCCAGCGGGTTGGCGGAACCGATGCCGGCCGCCTTCTGGAGGGCGCTGCTTTGTTCGACGAACGCGGCGCGCATCGAAAGAACCCTGCTGCTGTCGATGGTCGGCATTGCCTATCTCCCCCCTTTACGCCGCCGCCGCCCGCATGTCGGCGAGCCGATAGCGTAGCGTCCGCTCGCTGATCCCCAGCCGCTCGGCGGCGCGTGAGCGGTGTCCGCCCGTGGCCGCGAGCGCGGCGCGAATGACGTCTTCCTGGGCCACCCGTCCGGCTTCGGCGAAGCGCGGCGAGGAAAAACCGGGGACCGGAGCCGCCTCGATCTGAAGATCGGCGGCTTCGATCCTGTTGCCCTCGCGGAGCAGGATCGCGCGCTGCAGGACATTTTCCAGCTCCCGGGCATTGCCCGGCCAGCTATGCGCCATCAGGCGGTCGAGCGCGGCCGCGGTCGGCCAAGGGAGCCCCGTCGCCGGGATATGGCGCAGGATCATCGCAGCCGCGATCGCGCGCACGTCGAGCCGGCGGCGGCTGAGCGGCTGCAGGTGAAGCGGCATGACATTGAGCCGCCAGTAGAGATCGGCGCGGAAGCGGCCTTCGGCAACGTCGGCTGCAAGGTCGCGATTGGCACAGGCAATAACGCGGACGTCGACCGTTTCGGGACGCACGGCGCCGACAGCGAGCACTTCCTTTTCCTGAAGGGCGCGCAACAGCTTCGCCTGAAGCGCCAGCGGTAATTCCGAAATCTCGTCGAGCAACAGGGTGCCGCTATCCGCCGCGCGGAACAGCCCCTCCCCGTCCGCGCTAGCGCCGGTAAAGCTGCCTTTGCGATGGCCGAACAGGATAGCTTCGATCATCGTCTCCGGGAGAGCGGCGCAATTGACCGCCACGAATGGGCCCTTGGCCCGTCTGGAGCTGGCATGGATGAAGCGGGCTAGCCCTTCCTTGCCGGTGCCGGTTTCGCCGAGCACGAGAACGGTCGCATCGCTCGCCGCGACCTTTTCGGCCAGTGCCAGCAGCCGCGCGCTCTCTGGTTCGCCGCAGGCCGGCCGCCAATGCTGGCGCATAAGCTCTGCGGCGAGCGCATGGCCGAAACTCATGTCCTCGAAGCCGAAACGGAGCAAAGATGGACGAGTGCCGTCGCCCAGGATCAGCGCCGGTTCGGCATCGGCATAGTCGAGGAGAAGATCGCCGCTCCGTGCGTGCGCTTGCTCCGATGCATCGAGGACGTAGGGTATATCGTCCTGCCGCGTCGCGGCTTCCGTCACCGTGCAGGCGATACCGGCGCCACCCAGCCACCTTTGCAGGAGTGGGTGCTTGGCAACGGTCTTTTCGCTCAATCCGATCATCGACAACCCCGAGTTTTGAGAAACGGCGAAGGTCTCCAGCGTCTCCCGGACTGTGTTTAAGCAAGGGGTGTGCCAGTTTATCGAAAAGCCCCGTTTTACCGGTGCCCGCAAACGCGCCCACGTGCGCGTCGGGAGGCCGACAGATCATCCGTCAGAAAGTCGACGCCGAAATTTTTCGATTAAAGTTCCCTGGAAGAGCACCGTTATCCCAATCGTGGCGACCCTCGCTTGATCCCGGGCCGCCGAATTTGAGCGGGAAAGGATACCCCAATGACTGCAATCAACACCAATTCTTCTGCGCTTCGGGCCCAGAATGCCAGCCGTCTGGCCAATCAGAGCCTGTCGACGGCGATGGAACGCCTGTCGACCGGCAAGCGCATCAACAGCGCGAAGGACGACGCCGCCGGCCTTGCGATTGCCAGCCGCATGACCAGCCAGGTTCGTGGCTTCGCTGTAGCCGTGCGCAATGCCAATGACGGCATTTCGCTTGCGCAAACCGCGGAAGGCGCGATGGGCGAAGTCACCAACATGCTGCAGCGCATGAAGGAGCTTGCGACCCAATCGGCCAACGGCACGCTGAAGGACAGCGACCGCGCTGCTCTCCAGTCCGAAGTCAATCAGCTGACCAAGGAAATCGCCAATATCGCGGAAACGACGACTTTCAACGGCGTCAAGTTGCTTGATGGGTCAACGAAATCCCTCAACCTTCAGACGGGCCTTAATGCGAGCGAAAAGACCGCGCTTTCGTTGGTCGATGCGACCACCGGCGAGCTTGGCCTTCAAGCGCAGGTCAAGGGCGGCGTGGTTACGGCAACGGCTCTGGTCGCTGGTGCTCTCACGGTGAACGGTGTAGACGTAGGCGCTGTTGCGGCCGACGCGAAGGCGATCGCCGCAGCTGTCGAAGCGGTAGCTGGCACGACGATGGTTCATGCCAAGGCCGAAAATTCCATGACGGCAGCGGTTGGGTCGATCACGGCCGGCACTTTGACCGTCGGAGGCGTCAGCGTGACGCTGACGGCTGCCGACAATGCGATCTCAATCGCTGGAAAGATCAACCTTTCCTCCGGCCCTTCGGGCAACATCGTCGCCAGCGTTGAGGATGACGGCCGCTTGAAGATCACGTCGAAGGACGGCAGCAACCTGGCTTTGAGCGGCGCTGCATCGGCCTCTTTCACCGCCGGTAAGGATGTTGCGGGCACCGCGCTCGCCAATATCACCGACACGGCTCGCGGCAAAATCACCCTGACCGCGGACTCCGGCGTGAACGTGGTCGTCGGCGGTACGGCCGAAGCCAACGCGGGCTTCGTCAACGATGCCAATGATGCGGGTATTTCCATCGCTTCGCAGGCATCTGCGTCGGCTGCCATGTCCCTGATCGATACGGCGCTCGATACGATCAGTGCTGGCCGTGGCAACCTCGGCGCCGTGCAGAACCGTCTTGAAGTCACCGTCAATAATCTGACCACGACCTCGACGAACCTCGAAGAAGCGCGCAGCCGCATCGAGGACGCCGACTTCTCGGCCGAGACGACCAACCTCGCCAAGGCACAGATCCTGAGCCAGGCTTCGCAGGCGATGCTTGCCCAGGCCAATCAGAGCGCCCAGGGCGTGATGAGCCTCCTCCGCTAAGCTATCCGGCTTGTGGGGGAAAGCCCCGGCGCGGTCTGACCGCGCCGGGGCTTTTCTCATTTATAAAAGGACTTGTGATGCGACGGCGCGGCGTGGATCTTAACTCCAGTCGCTGAGCGTTCCCCGCAAGCGATCAAGCGCGGACTTCTTGATCTGACAGACGCGGGCGGCACCGATGCCGAGGGTCTGTCCGATTTCCTCAAGGTTCAGCTCCTCGACGAAATAGAGCTGGAGAACCATCGCCTCACGTTCGGGGAGTTCACGAATGCCGTCGGCGATGGCTTGCTTCAGCCCTTCGCGCTCAAGCGCGTCATCAGCGCGATCTTCGACGTCGGCGAACCACAGAGACTGGTCGGAATAAACGTCGTCCAGGCTTTCGTGGCGAACGGTGATCGTCTCGTCGACCATCGAACGATAATCGGCGGCGGTAATGCTAAGCTCGGCAGCCATTTCCCCATCGCTCGGCGCACGGCCCAGCCGGTTTTCAAGCCGTTCCCGGGCGCCCGCCATTTCCCGGCGCTTCACCATGGCGGAACGGCAGATGGTGGCGTGCCGGCGGAGGTGGTCGATCATCGCACCGCGGATACGCATCTGCGCATAGGTCGCGAAGGCATGGCCGCGATCCTCATAGGCATTGGCCGCCTCGACGAGCGCGACCATGCCGATCTGGACGAGATCCTCCACGTCGATGGCGGTCGAGACGCGGCCGTGGACATGCCAGGCGATCTTGCGCACAAGGCCCATATGGGCGCGCGCCAGCGCTTCGGGCTGGGTGCGGGATGGCACGCGTTTATACGTGGTCGCCAATTCTTCCGGATCAACGAGCGCCATGAAGGGCCTCCATTCCAAAGAAGCGGTCGCCGCTTTCGCGCGGCTTGGGATCGAGTTCGGCCAAGGCATGAGCGATGAGGCCGAAGGCCTGCGCCGCCTGGCTGCGGGGAAAGGCTTCGATGCAGCATTGCTTCCTGAGCACCGCTTTCCGGACATGATCGTCGTTGGGCACGGAGCCCAGATAGAGCAGGTCGGTCGGCAAAAAACGGCTCACCACGTCGCGGAAATGGCGGAACAGCTCGCGCCCCCTGCCCTCGTCGTCCACCATGTTGGTGACGACGGCGAGCGACGTAATGCCGTGATCGAGCGCCAGCACTTTGGTCAGCGTATAGGCATCCATGAAAGCGGTCGGCTCACCCGACAGCACGATCGTCACAAGATCGGACATGGCGGTGAGGCGCAGCGCTTCGGGTGCGATGCCCGTGCCGGTGTCGAGCACCAGATAGTCGAGCGTCGAGGCATAAGGACGGAACACGTCGGCCAGCCGCCGCCGGTCGCTCCGGTCGAGATGGGCGGTGACGCCACTGCCGTTATGGCCGGGCACGATCTTCAACCCCGCGGGCCCTTCGATGATGATGTCGGAAAGGCCGCATTGCCGCGCGAGAACGTCGCCGACCGTCAGCGGCGCGTTGAGGCCGAGAAGGATGTTCGCATTGGCAAGCCCGATATCGGCGTCGACCAGCATGGTGGCCTTGCCAAGCCGCGCGAGGGCGACCGCCAGATTGACGCTGCAATTGGTCTTGCCGACCCCTCCCTTGCCGCTGGCGACCGCGACGATGCGGACTTTTCTGACGCTGTTCCACATCATTGAACGGCTTCCGGCAGCATCATTGGCTCCTTTGCGCCGCCAACGACGGCGACGACTTCAACGGATTTGCCGTCCGGAATCTCGAGGAAGGAGAGGACGCGCACATCGGGAATATGCGGGGCCAGCAAACGTGAAAGCGCCCGGCGCGCGACTGGCGATGTGACGACGACGAAGCGCCGCGCCTCGCCGAGCAAGGGCCCGGCCACCTCGCCCACCGCCTGGACCAGTTTCTGCGCAAGACCTGGCTCGATCGGATGATGGGCGTTCTGGCCGGTGCGCACCGCCTGGGCGAGCAGGGTTTCAAGCTCGGCATCCAGGGTAATGACGGGCAGCGGCATCTTGATCGGCACGATCGTCTGCACGATCAATGCGCCGATCCGCTGGCGGACCTTTTCGACGAGCTGAACCGGATCGGCTTCCTCGCGCGCCGCATCCGCCATCGCTTCGGAGATGCGGCGGAAATCCTTCAGCGGCACGCCTTCGGATAGCAAGGCACGGCACAAGGTCGCGATGGAAGCGAGCGGCAGAGGCTGAGGAGTGAGGCCGGTGACGAGCTGCGGCGCGACCTCCTTCAAAGCATCGAGCAGGTTCTGTGCTTCATCCATGCCGAAGAGTTCGGCCGCCTGCATTTGGACGACATGGTTGAGATGGGTCGCAACCACCGTTGCCGGATCGACAACCGTATAACCGGCAACGACGGCATCGGCGCGTCTGGCGGGCGCGATCCACACGGCGTCGAGGCCGAAGGTCGGATCCTTGACCTTGCGGCCGTCCACATCATGGAGGAGATCGCCGGAATCGAGCGCCAGCAGGTCTTCCGGCCAGATTTCGTCTTCGCCGCAAATGACGCCCGCGACGGTGATGCGATAAGTGTTGGGCCCAAGGGAAAGCTCGTCGCGAACCCGCACCAGCGGCACGACGAAGCCGAGTTCGCGCGAAAGCTGGCGGCGGATGCCGGTGATGCGCGCCATCAGCGGCGCGCCCTTGCGCTCGTCCACCAATCCGATGAGGCCGTAGCCGAGTTCGAGACCGAGAGCCGCGCCGTCGCTGACTTCGTCCCAGCCGATGGCGCTCGGCGACGGGGCCGTCGCAGCCTCCACCTCCGCCTTTTCTGCGGGCTTGGGCGCATTGTGAAGGCGCCAGGCAATATAGCCGGACACCGCCGCGGCGGACAGGATGATGAAATGCGGCATGCCGGGAAGTACGCCAAGGAAGAGGAGGATGGCGGCGACCGGCGTCCATGCTCGGGTCGAAGCGAACTGGCTGGTAATCTGACCGGACAGGTCGAGCGGCGAAGACACGCGCGTCACGACCGAAGCGGCGGCGACGGAAAGCAATAGCGCGGGCACCTGCGCGACGAGCGCGTCGCCGATCGCGAGCAGGATATAATTTTCCGCCGCCTCGCCCAGCGACAAGCCATGGCTGACCGTGCCGAGAATGAGGCCGCCGACGATGTTGATGACGAGGATCAGGACGCCCGCGACTGCGTCGCCCTTCACGAATTTCGACGCACCGTCCATCGAACCGTAGAAATCGGCCTCGGTCGCCACTTCCTGGCGGCGTGCCTTGGCTTCTTCCGGCGTCATCAGCCCGGCGTTCAAATCGGCGTCGATCGCCATCTGCTTGCCCGGCAGGGCGTCGAGCGTGAAGCGGGCGGATACTTCGGACACGCGCCCTGCGCCCTTGGTGATGACGACCATGTTGATGATCATCAGGATCGCGAAGACGAAGATGCCGACGGCATAATCGCCGCCGATCAGGAAGCTACCGAAGGCTTCGATGACATGGCCCGCCGCCGCACCGCCTTCATGGCCGTGGACGAGGACGACGCGGGTAGACGCCACGTTAAGCGCGAGGCGCAGCAGGGTGGCGAACAGAAGAACGGTTGGAAAAGACGAAAAATCGAGCGGCTTGGCGACGTTCAGCGCCACCATCAAAACCGCGAGCGAGATCATGATGTTCGTGACGAAGCCGATGTCGAGCAGGAAAGCCGGGATCGGCACGACCATCAGCATGACCAGCATCAACGTCGCGGCCGGCAGCACCGCGCCGCGGCCCGCGCTCAGCCACACGGCTTTCTTCACGCCCGCCGCGCTCATGCCTGACGTCCGATGTTCGAGAGCATTTCATAGGAGATGCGGGCGAATTCGGCGGAAGGGCGGGCGATCGGCCGGATACCGGTGTCGACTTGGCCTTCGCGGGCCGCACCGAAACGGCGGGGCGCGGCATCGGACGGCGGGAACGCTGTGCGTTGCGCGAACGCTTGAGCGGGCATCGGCCTTTCCGTCCCGTCGCCGAGCTTGGCGGCGAAATCAGCGCGGATTTCGGCAACGCTGCGGGCGCTGCCATCTTCACGATAGAAAATGGAGCGATTGGCCTTCGCGGCCTGGGGCAGGATCGCGGCAGCAGCCGTGGATGGATCGGCATCGAACGCGGTCAGGAATTGCTCCGCGCCCGCCGGCCCCAGGAAGTGCGCGAGATAGAGGTCGACGCTCTCGACCGGACGGCCGAGACGGGATTCGAGATGCGCGCGATTGCCGGCGGCATATTCGGCGGCCATAGCCGACGCCGCTTCGGGCTGATTGCGCAGGTCGAGGATCGCCGCGCGAGCGGCGCTATCGGCGACATAATAATGACCGTTGGAATGCTGACCGATGGCTTCCGCCGCCCAACCAAGGCCATGCTGGGCGCCATGATCCTTGACCGTGCCGAGCCAGGTCTGGTCGATGAACTGATAAAGGCCGGTGGCACTCGACGTGCGTGCTTTGGCGGTTGGGTTGAAGCCGCTTTCAATCCGGGCCTGGCTCATCAGATATCGGAAATCCACGCCGGTGCGCGCGGATGCCGCTGCGATCGCTTGGCCGACCCGATCGCCGGATGGGCGTTCTGCACTGGTCCTGAAATTCGTCGTCGGAAACATGACGTCCTCTGATGATGCCAGAGGACTTTAAGCAAAGACTATGCCAAACGGGGCATAGCGCGATTACGCCCTATCGTTTCCCGCTATAATGATGAACGGCCGGCCGGCCGCGCAACGCCGAGAGCGTTTCCAGGCGCTGGCGGGTCAGATCCGTCAGAAAATTGACGCGCATCATCGCGGCTTGGGCCAGCGACTGAATGCGAACGGCCCGATCGCGCAAATCTGGCTCGTCATGCCAGCCGCCCACGCCACGCGCCGCTTCGACCGTATGGCGCAAGGCTTCGATGCTTTGTTCCAGAGCGTCGATGTCATCGCCGTCGAGAGCGTGGACAAGCGCCTCCTGGCACTCCTCCAACTTCACGAGGGGGCAAGCGCTCACTGCGCCGCCTGCAGCGGAAGGTCGAGCGCGATCATCCGCTCGGCAATCTTGTCCGGATCGACCGGATAGCGCCCTTCGGCGATGGCAGCCTTCAACGCCGCGATCTTTTCCGCATTGACTGGCGGTCCGGCAGCCAAATCCGCGAGCAGATTGCCCGGTGCCGCAACAATGCCCTGGCCCGACCTGTCATTCGAAGCGGACTGGCTGCGGCTTACCTGCCCCCGCTGAAGGCCGATCTGGCCGACGCCTTTATTCCCCACACCGTCGATCATCATCTTATCCTTTCGAGGCTATGCTGCCTTCCTGGCCTCTATAACGGCGAAAGCTGAAATTTATTTAAATCCGGCGAGGGCGACCCGTCCGTCGGCCGTGACTTCGCCGATGATCGGACCTGCCTTGCGCTCCGAACGAATGCGGATGCGATCGCCGGGGGCGCCGTCTTGCTCGGCGACGCCCAGCGTGCTGACCGTGAAGGCGGCGCCCCGAACAGTGATCTCGACCTGATCGCCCTTGCGAACGATGGGATCGGCCTTGACGGTGCCCATCGACGCAGCAGCGCTCACGATTACCGGAACGCGGATACGCCAGCCGAGCGGCTCGCAGCGCAGGGTCGCCGCGCCGAGCGCGGGGGCGTCGACGGTGACCGGCGCCGGACAGGCGGCGAGTTTCAGCCTGCGGTCGAGAGGGCGGGCCGGGCCGCCCGCCTCGCCAATGCCCGCCCCCAAAGCGGCGATCACGCGCGCATCGAGCGCGTCCAAATCCTCGAAACCTTGCCCCCAGGCGGGAGCGGCCAGACATGCGGCAAGCAGGATCGTGCGTCGGAAAAGCGTCATCTGCGCCCCCTCTCGAAAAAGTTCGGGACTCGTAAAGCAATATATATGCCAGCTGCTCTCTAACGCGCGATGACGGTGATCTGCTGACCCGGCGGCGGCGGCGGCGAGCGCCTTTCGGGCGGCATGGAGATTTCAATATGTTCGGCCGGAACCCCGCCCTCCTTCACTACCCGTGCCACGGCGGCGGCGCGCGCGGCGGACAGCTCCCAGCCGTCGAAGCGGACCGCATCGGCGGATTTGCCGACGCTTTCGATCTGTACTCTGCGCCCCAGAATGGCCGCGCGCCGGCCGATGGCCGCGAAGCGCGATCGTCCGTCCCGCGTCAGACGAGCCTCCCCCTCTTCGAAGAAGAGATCCGCGGGCGCCTCGACGACCAGAACATCATCCGTCTCCTCCGATCCGAACGCTCCGCGCGTCGCCCGCGCGACCTCATGGATATCGGCCTTGCCGGTATAGAGGATGACGAAGAAACCCAGGAGAAGAAGGCAGAGATCGGCGAGACTCATCGCCCATCTGGGAATGCTGACCTGACTCATCCCCTTGCGCCGGAGCGCTTGGGCCAGGCTGCGAGCGGAGGGGTTTCTTCCGCGCGCGCCAAAGCTTCAAGGCGGGCGAACACCGCTTCCTGCCAGCGCCGTTCGGCGAGCGACAATTGCTCCAATCTGCCGGCAACCGGCACGGCAACAACGCTCGACAATATCAGACCGTAAAGCGTGGTCAGGAGGGCGATCGCCATGGCGGGGCCGAGCGTCGCGGGATCGTCCATCGCCGCGAACATCCCGATGAGGCCGAGAACCGTGCCGATCATTCCCATGGAAGGCGCCGCGTCCGCCGCCGATTTCCAGACATTGATGGCCGCATCATGGCGCAGCCCACGCTCTTCGATGTCCGCACGGGCCCAAGCTGCGAATTCGTCCGCCCGATGGCAATCCGCCAGCTTCACCGCGGCGCGGCGCACGAAAAGGCTGGAGGTGTCCACGCGGTCGGCAAGCGCGATGCCTTTGATGTCGCTGATCCGCTGGATCTGGCGCACCGCGCGCTCTGCCATAATCGCGTCGGCGGCCGGGCGGGCCTTCACCAGAGGCTTCAGCGCCCGGAATGCCGATTTGAATCCTTCAGCCGTCGATCGAAGCGCCGTTACCGCAATGGTGCCGCCTCCCACCAGAAGGAGGGATATTGGGTCTATCAGGCGTGCCACAATCTCGAACATCCTTCCCCCTCTCCGCTTTTGGCATGCACCCCGGCAAAAAATTGCCGCACCCCGGCAAGAAATTGCCGCTTCCATGCAGCCCTGGCTCCAGCGGCGCCTGATTTCACCCGGCCTCGCAATTTGGCACGGCTGTTGCATCAAGCGGACCGGCAGTCCTTCCATTCCGATAACGGCGGGCGGGACAATGACTTTAGAAGGTTTTTGAAATGGCAGGCTCAAACCCGCTTTTCGGAATACACGGCACGGCCTTGGCGCTCCGTTCGCAGCGGTTGTCGATGCTGGCATCCAATATCGCGAATGCGGCAACGCCGGGCTACAAGGCGCGGGACATCGATTTCGACAAGGCGATGGGCCTTGCCGCGCAAGGCCAGGGCCTCGACGGCGCAGCGGATGGCGCCATTTCCTATCGCGTGCCTGTCACGCAGTCGCTCGACGGGAACACCGTCGAATTGTCGACGGAGCAGACCCTCTTCGCGGAAAATGCGGTCCAGTACCGGACGACGCTCGCCTTCCTCGAAGGCCGCATCTCCACCGTCAAGCGCGCGTTGCGGGGAGAATAAGTCATGGCCGGTCCCATGAATGTCTTCGATATCGCCGGGCGCGCCATGTCGGCGCAACTCGTGCGGTTGAACACGACCGCGTCCAATCTTGCCAATGCCGGATCGGTTTCCGGCACCAAGGAAGGCGCCTTCCGCGCGTTGAAGCCGGTTTTTCAAAGTGTCGGCGACGCGCCCGGCATGGCGACGGTTTCCGTGCAGGATGTCGTGCAGGCGGGCACCGAGCCTACCAAGCGCCACGACCCCGGCCATCCTTTGGCGGACGAGAATGGCGATGTGTGGGAAGCCGGCGTCGACAGCGCCGCCGAGCTGGTCGAAATGATCGAAGCCGCCCGCCAATATCAGAACAATGTGCAGGTTTTGCAGACCGCAAAGACCCTTACCCTCGATACCTTGAGGCTCGGCCAATGACGACGATTACGGGAACCGCCGCACCCGCTGCGGCGCCAGGTGCAACCGGCGGGGCCAGCGCGACGCTCGACCAGAATGCCTTTTTGCGCCTGATGACCACGCAGCTGACCACGCAGGATCCCTTCGATCCGATGGACAATACGCAGATGGTCGCGCAGCTCGCGCAATTCTCGCAGGTGTCCGGCATCGCGTCGATGAGCCAGGCGCTGCAAAATCTCGCGCAGACGCTGACGGGCGGCCGCCTTTCCGACGCCGCGGGCTGGATCGGCCGGTCGATGCTGGTTCTGTCCGATCACGCCGCCCCGCTCGGCGATGGCAGCTATTCGGGCGAGGTTCATCTCGCCGAAGCGTCCGATGATGTGACGGTGAACTTCGTCGACGATACCGGCGCGGTCGTCCACAGCCAGCAGATGGGGGCGAAGGACAAGGGCTCCTTCGCCTATCAATGGGACGGCAAGAATGAAGCGGGCCAGGCCGTTCCCGGCCCCTTGAAGGTCGTCGTCACCGCCAATGATGCGGACGGCAAGCCCATCCAAACCGCCAATGCCAGCTGGACCCGCGTCCACAGCATCCAATCGCCCGCCAGCGGCGGCACCGCAGGCCTGTTGACCGGCCTCGGCACCCTTTCACCCGACGATGCGATCCGCCTCGCCTGACTTTCAAGACACGGAGATCTGACCCATGTCCTTTTACACTTCCCTTTCCGGCCTCAAAGGCGCCCAGGCCGACCTCGCGACCGTGTCCAACAACGTCGCCAACGTGAACAGTTACGGCTTCAAGAAAAGCATGACCCTGTTCGGCGATATCGCATCCGGCTCACGGACCACGCCAGGCTATGGCACGCGTCTCAAGGCAATCGAGCAACAGTTCATGCAAGGCGGCTTTGAAGCAACGGCCCGGGAATTGGATATTGCGATCACCGGCAATGGCTTCCTTGTCACTAGAAGCAGCCTGACCGGCGGCCCCACCTTGTTCACGCGCAACGGGCATCTTTCCCTTAGTGAAGACAATTATTTGATGGATGCTGCGGGCGGGTATGTGCAGGTAATGCCCGTCGACAATGACGGCAACGTGACCTCAATGGAGCTGGAGGCGGTGTCATATCTCCAGGTTCCGGAATTATCGGGCACTCCCCGTGCCACAAGCGAGATGAATATCTCACTGACGCTTCCGAGCAGTGCGAGCATTCCGGTTGCGCCCTTCGACAGGCTGGATCCGAACAGCTATAATCACAGCGTTCAGACGACGGTGAACGACAGCGAGGGACGCTCCATCCCCTCGACCATTTACTATCGCCGCACGTCGGCCACAACTTGGGAAACCCGCTTGTTCGTTGGGAACACTGAGGTCAGTTCCAACCCCCTGATTCCAACACCTCCCACCCCCTTGACCCTGACCTTCGACGCCGGAACCGGTGCGCTGACCGCGCCGCTGACACGCGTCAATTATGCGCCGGTGACGCCCGGCGGCTCGTCGACGCCATTGAACATCGGCATATCCTATCCAGCGGCGACAACCCGGCAGGCCGCATCCGCATTCGATCTTGCAAGCCTGACCCAAAATGGCGTGGCGGTAGGACGGCTGGACGATATTTCCATCGGCGATGACGGCATGGTTACGGCCACATATTCCAACGGGGACACACGCGGGCTTGGGAAGGTCGCCATCGCGAATTTCGGCAATCCAGTGGGGCTAAAACAGCGCGGCGACGCCCACTGGTCAGTCACGGGAGAGAGTGGCGATGCGGTGCTTGGCGAAGCGGGCAGCCAAGGTTTCGGAGCCATCCAATCGGGCGGCCTCGAACGCGCCAATGTCGACATTACCGAGGAATTGGTCGCGCTCATCTCCGCGCAGCGCAACTTCCAGGCCAACGCCAAGGCGATCGAGACGGCCAGCAACATGACCCAATCCATCATGAACATGCGGACCTGACGAGGGGCTGACCAATGGACCGGCTGATCTACACCTCCCTTTCGGCGATGCGCGGCGCGATGGCGCGGCAGGCGGCGACGGCGAACAATCTCGCCAACGTCAACACCGCAGGCTTTCGCGGCGAAATTGCCGCCGCCCAGGCGCTTTGGGTCACGGGCGGCGAAATTCAGCCGCGCGCTCTGGCGTCCGAACAGGTGCTCGGCGCCGACATGCGCGAAGGCGCGGTGACGGAAACCGGCCGGTCCCTCGATATCGCCATAGACGGCGATGCCCTGCTGGCGGTTCAAGCGCCCAATGGCGACGAAGGCTATACGCGCCGCGGCGACCTGCAGCTGTCCGACAGCGGTCTGCTGACGACTGGCGACGGCAATCCCGTTCAGGGGGATCAGGGCCCGATCGCATTGCCGCCCGCCGATAACGTGAAGATCGACAGGGACGGTTCGATCTGGGTCGTTCCCCTAGGCGGCGACCCGAACCAGCCCCAGCTTATCGACCGCTTGAAGCTTGCATCGCCGGCCGGATCGGCGATCGTGAAGGGCCTCGACGGTCTGTTCCGGGTCGAAGGCGGCGGCGCCCTGCCCGCCGACCCGCAAGCCCGCGTGACATCGGGAAGCCTCGAAGGTTCGAACGTGGAAACCACCAGCGCGCTCGTCGAAATGATCGAGGCGAGCCGCGCCTGGGAAACCCAAATGAAGCTCATCAGCGCCGCGCGCGAAATCGATACCGCGTCCGCCGACCTGATGCGCCTCGACTGATCTGAAGGAATGAAGCCATGACCAACGCAGCTCTCCATGTCGCCCGCACCGGCCTCGACGCGCAGTCGGCCAAGATGCGCGTGATCGCGAACAACCTCGCCAACGTGAACACGACCGGCTTCAAGCGCGAACGTGCCCAGTTCGAGACTTTGGCCTACCAGACGCTGGTGACGCCGGGCTCCGCTTCCTCGGCCGAGAACCGCTATGCCACCGGCCTGTCCCTGGGCGGCGGCGTGCAGATGACCGGCACGGCGCGGATGAACACGTCCGGCTCCGTCAACACGACCGACAATCCCTATGATCTTGCGATCGAGGGTGACGGTTATTTTCAGCTGACGATGCCCGACGGCTCGATAGGATATACCCGCGCGGGCGATTTCAGCCTGTCGGCCGACGGCACGATCGTGACGCCGGATGGCATGCCGCTCCAGCCGCAGATTCAGGTGCCCGAAGGCGCCGAAAATGTGACGATCGGCGCGGACGGCACCGTGTCGGCCCAGCTCGCGGGCCAGAATGCCCCGACCGAGCTTGGCCGGATCGAGCTCGCCCGTTTCGTCAACCCCGCTGGCCTTCAGGCAAAAGGCAACAATATCCTCGTCGAAACCGCCGCGAGCGGGGCGCCGCAAATCGGCGCGGCCGGCCTCGACGGGCGGGGCTCGATCCGCCAAGGGGCGCTTGAGGGCTCAAACGTCAACGTCGTCCAGGAATTGGTCGACATGATCGAAACGCAGCGCGCTTACGAGGTCAATTCGAAAATGATCTCGGCGACCGATGAAATGCTGCGCACCGCGAACCAGCAGCTTTGATCATGACGGCTCACGCCCTCCTCATCGCCGCCGGCATTTTCGGCAGCCTGTTCGGTTCGAAGGAGCCGAAGCCGAATTACGAAGCGGCACTTCCTCCGCCGCCCGTCGTGCAAGCGCCCGCCAATGGCGCGATCTTCCAGGCGGCGAACGGTTATGCTCCGCTCACCAGCGGCTATCGCGCGGCCATGGTGGGCGACATCGTCACGATCGTGCTGGTCGAACGCACGCAGGCCGCGAAATCCAATGCCACCTCGCTCGACCGGAGCGGGGATATCGGCCTGACGCCGCCATCCACGGGCCCCCTTTCCGTCTTCAGCCCGAGCGACGTTGCCATGGGCGGGGACCAGACGTTCGGCGGCAAAGGCGAAGCCACGCAATCCAATCGTCTGACCGGCGAAATCAGCGTCACCGTCGCCGCCGTCTATTCCAACGGCAACATGCTGGTGCGCGGCGAAAAGCTGGTCACGCTCAACCGGGGCGACGAATATATTCGCATTTCCGGCCTCATCCGCCCATCCGACATCGGTCCGGACAACCGGATCGCGTCGACCCGCGTCGCCGATGCCCGCATCACTTATTCGGGCAAAGGACAGCTGGCGCGGGCGAGTCAGCAGGGCTGGCTCCAGCGTTTCTTCTCACGCGTCAGCCCATTTTAAGGAAGTTATCGATGCTGAAGCGCCTCTTCGCCGCCCTCCTGATTTTCGCCGCGCCTGCGCAGGCGGAGCGGGTGAAGGATCTCGGCACCTTCCAGGGCCTGCGCGCCAACCAGCTGGTCGGCTACGGCATCGTCGTGGGCCTCGCCGGGACAGGTGACGACAGCCTGGATTATGCAACGCAGGGCATGAAAGGCGTCACGTCGCGCTTCGGCCTCACCTTGCCCGCGGGCGTCAACCCCGCCCTCAAGAATGCGGCGGCCGTCATGGTCACCGCCGAACTTCCGGCTTTCGCCAAGCCCGGCCAGCGCATGGACGTCACCGTTTCCGCATTGGGTAAGGCAAAGTCGTTGCGCGGGGGCACATTGATCCTCGCGCCATTGCGCGGCGCCGACAATGAAATTTATGCCATGGCCCAAGGCAGCCTTGCTGTCGGCGGCCTCGGTGTCGAGGCGGCGGACGGATCGAAAGTGTCGGTCAACGTGCCTTCGGCGGGCCGCATTCCGGGCGGCGCCACGGTCGAACGCGCGGTCGACGCCGGTTTTGCCACCAGCCCCACCCTGGCCTTCAACCTTTCCGAAGCCGATCTCACGACCGCCCAGCGGGTGGCGGAGGTAATCAACCGGAACCTCGGCGCCATTGCCCGGGCGACGGATGCCGTCACGATCGCGATCGATGCGCCAGTGGGCGCGGAAGTGCGGACCGCCCTGATGAGCCGGATCGAAAATCTCACCGTCAGCCCCGCCGATGCCCCGGCCCGCGTCATCGTCAATGCCCGCACCGGCACGGTGGTCGTGAATGGCGCGGTTCGCATCGGCCCGGCCGCCGTCAGTCACGGCAAGCTCACCGTCGCCGTGCAGGAAGAGCCGCGCGTCATCCAGCCCGCGCCTTTCTCGCGCGGGCAAACCGCGCTCGAACAGTCGAGCGACATTGAGGTGATCGAGCAACAGGCCCCGATGTTTGAAATTTCCGGCGGCGCGTCGTTATCGGATATCGTGAAGGCGGTGAACGCCATTGGCGCGGCCCCGTCCGATCTGGTGGCGATTCTGGAAGCGCTGAAGCAGGCGGGTGCCCTGAAAGCGGAACTGGTGGTGCTATGAAGACGGGTGGGATCACGACCGCGGTTCAGCCGCAAGCGTTGGCCAAGGCGGCCGATATCAAGGCCGCCGCCAAGGCGTTCGAGGCCGTGTTCCTGCGCCAGATGATCGGGTCGATGCGCCAGGCGAACCTTGGTGAGGATATTCTCGGCAACCGCGCCACCGACCAGTTCCGCGAGCTTTCGGACGC
This sequence comes from Sphingosinicella flava, assembly GCF_016025255.1. NCBI lineage: Bacteria > Pseudomonadati > Pseudomonadota > Alphaproteobacteria > Sphingomonadales > Sphingomicrobiaceae > Allosphingosinicella > Allosphingosinicella flava. The sequence goes on along the minus strand of NZ_CP065592.1, from coordinate 311,052 downwards.
GAAGCTCGCCGACAACATGGCTGAAACTGGAGGCTTCGGCATCGCCGAGATGCTGCTCAAGCAATTCGGCGCGAGCGGAGGGACGAAATGAACGATCTCTTCAATATCGGCCAGACCGGCCTCTCCGCCTATCGGACCGCGCTCACCGCGATCGGCGACAATGTCGCCAACGCGCATACACCCGGTTATGCGCGCCGCTCCGTCAATATGCAGCAGCTGAACGTCTTCAGCGCGCGCAGTCCGATCTTTCGCGAGGAGAGTCTGTTTTCCGGTGTGGAGGTGGCTTCGGTACAGCGGGCATGGGACGCTTTCCGTGCCGCCGACGCGCGCCTTGCCTCGTCCGCGGCGGGCCATTCGGCCACCCGCAAGCAATGGCTGACATCGCTCGAAACCGCGCTTGACGACGGACCAAGCGGGATCGGCAAGGTCATTACCGGCTTTTTCAACGCCGCGGAAATTCTTGCCGCGACACCGGACGACATGCCGAGCCGCGTCGCGATGCTGGCGAAGCTCGACGAATTTGCGGGCGCCGTGCGCCAGACCGGCGATGGCATCGACCGCATTTCCGACAGTATCGGCACCGCTGCGGGCCTTGAGATCGATGGATTGAACGGCGAGCTTGAAGCGCTGGCCAACGTCAACAGCGCGCTACGGCAGTCCAAGCCTGGCACCAACGGCCGCGCGGCGCTTGAAGACGAACGTGACCGCCTGATCGACGGCATCGCCAAGCGCATCGATGTCAGCGTCAGCCTGCAGGAAAACGGGTCTGCCATCCTGACTCTTGCCCGCGCGACAGGCATCACCCTCATTGAAGGGGGGGAGCGCGGAGTCGTAAAAATGACTCGTGCCCTGGATGGGCGCCTTTCCCTGGAATTGGAAGCGAATGGGACGACCGTTCCGCTCCCGGCCACCGGAGGTGCGCTCGCCGGTCTCGTCGATGTCGCCGCTCGCACCGCAGACCGGCGCAGCGTGCTGGCCGACATGGTCACCGACTTCGCTGCAGCACTCAATACCTGGTCGGCGAACGGCGAAGATCTGAACGGCGTTCCTGGCGGGCAGCTTCTGTCGATGCCGGCGGGGCTGCAGTCGCTTCAACTGCTCGTCACCGATCCCGCGGAGATCGCCGCCGCCCTTCCGGGGATTGAAAACGGCAATCTCCTCAATCTCGACGCACTGCGCGGCGTGCAGGGCATTGAAGCACGCTGGAACGCGCTCGTGGCCGAGCAAGCCCATCACCTGTCGGCAGCCAAGGCGGAAGATACGACGGCATCCAACCGCCGGGACAATGCCTATGCGGCATTGGACGAGGTGACGGGCGTCGACCTCGACCGCGAAGCGGCGGAGCTGCTCCGCTTCCAGCAGGCCTATAATGGCGCGGCGCGCATCATTCAGGTCGCGCGCGAAACCGTCGATTCCATCCTCAATCTGTTCTGAAGGCGCATCCGATGATCAACGCCACACGCTACCGCCTTGATGCCGAAATCAACCGGCAGGGCAATCTCGCCAAGCGCATCGCCCATATCCAGGCGCAGATTTCCACCGGTCTGCGCATCCAGGCGCCGTCCGACGATCCCATCGCTTCCGCACGGATTGCGGAGATTGGGCGCACCCAGGCCGATCACACGGTCTGGATCCGCAATCTCAACACTGCTGCCAATCTGGCAGCCAACGGCTATACAGCGCTCGCATCCCTGAAAACGGCCGTCGACAATGCCATGGGTCACGTCATGTCGGCCCGTACTGGCTCATCGTCCGATCAGGCGCGGGCGGTATCGGCTGCGGCATTGCGTGACATCGCCGCGCAGATCACCGCTTTGTCCCAAACCCGCGACGATCGCGGCGAGCCGCTTTTCAGGCAAACGCCGATCGAAATCCCGGTCGGTCCAAATCAGCGAATTGCTCCAGCCGCCAGCATAGAGACCGTATTTGGGCCGATCGACGTTCCAAACAGCGATCCTATGACGCTGGGTCAGATCGCTCTTGCCGCAGCCAATGCTGCAGAATTGCCCGATCCGGTTATGCGCGAAACCGCGCTTGCCCAAGCGCTTACCACCCTCAATGCCGCAATCGACCATGTCGTCCGAGTCCAAGGCGACCAGAATCTGCGCGGCGAACGGATCGAGCGGTTTGAGAAAGCGATAGAAACCAATGGTCTGGACCTCGAAGAGCAGAGAAGCAGTCTCGAGAGCACCGATCCATTGAAGGCGATCGCCGATTTCAAGGCCTTGGACGTCACCCTCGACGCCGCTCAGGCGGTGTTCGCGCAAGTGACGCAGAAGAGCCTGTTCGATCTACTGCGCTAAGCCTTCATATTCGTTCGATAGTGACCTAAATTTTCCCATCCCTATGCCGTTATGATCTGTGGAGGCAGCGAGCTTCCGTGTGTTGGGCAGGCGGGGACGGGTAATGTTCGCAGCGATCGGAGTGATTGTGGTTCTCGCCATGGTATTCGGCGGCTTCACGATCACGGGCGGCGATCTCGGTGCCGTGATGCACGCCATGCCGCATGAAATGCTGATTATCGGCGGCGCTGCCGTCGGCGCTACCATCACCGGCAACAGCATGAAGGAATTGAAGGCGCTGGGCGGCGGCTTCATGAAGGTCTTCAAGGGGCCCAAATACGGCAAGGATGATTTCCTGGGCGTCATCTTCCTCGTCTCCAAGCTGATGAAGATGCTGCGCACCGACGGCCCCGTCGCGGTCGAGCCGCATATCGAGGATCCCCAGAACAGCGCGATCTTCCAGGATTACCCCAAGCTGCTGAAGGACGAGACGCTGATCCACCTGATCTGCGACACCCTGCGCCTCGTCGTCGTGTCTTCCGGCACGCTCGATCCGCACGCCGTCGAAGATGTGATGGACAGCTCGATCAAGACCCATCACCACCATGTCATCCGCCCCGCCGACACGCTGCAGAATATGGCGGACGCCCTCCCGGCGCTCGGCATCGTCGCCGCGGTCCTGGGCGTCGTGAAGACGATGGGCTCCATCGACCAACCGCCCGCGATCCTCGGCGGCATGATCGGCTCGGCGCTCGTCGGCACTTTTCTCGGCGTGCTGCTCGCCTACGGCATCGTCGGCCCGTTCGCGAACCGCGCGCGGCAAGTGATCGAGGCGGACGCCGCCATCTATCATGTCGTGAAGCAGATCATCGTCGCTTCGCTCCATGGCCATCCGCTGCCGCTGGTGATCGAGGCGGCGCGCTCCAGCATCGATCATTCCAACCAGCCCGCCTTCGCCGACGTCTTCGACGGGATGAGGGGCCGGTAAATGGCCAGCGCCGCCAAGAAGAAAAACGAACCGCCGGTCCGGCCGATCATCGTCAAGAAGATCGTCGAGGAAGGTCATGGCAGCCATCATGGCGGGGCATGGAAGGTCGCCTATGCCGACTTCGTGACGGCTATGATGGCCTTCTTCCTGCTGATGTGGATCCTGGGGCAAACCGACGCGCAGAAGCGCAAGGGCTTGGCCGACTATTTCACGCCCACGCTCGTCGAGCTGAAGCAGAATAGCGCCGGTTCGAATGGCGTCATGGGCGGCGATTCCATTGTTTCCGCAGACAATTATCCCAATCGCGCCGCGCAGACCGGCAACCAGGCGATCACCATTCCGACATCCGCTGAAGGCGGGCCGAGCCAGGGCAGCGGGCGCGATAAGGACAAGGAACGATTCGAGCGCCTGAAAAAAACGCTGGTCCAGCGCATGGAAGCGTCGGCGGCGTTAAAGAAGCTGAAGGCGCATGTCCGTTTTACCGACACGCGCGAAGGGCTGCGCATCGATCTGGTCGACGAGGCCGACTTCTCAATGTTCGCGGTCGGCACCGACAGACTGCTGCCCCAGGCGCGCAACCTGCTTGGCGAAGTGGCGCTGGTGATCGAAGGCCTGCCGAACGACATCATCGTCCGCGGCCATACCGATGCCCTTCCCTATGCCAATGGGCGCGGCATGAACAATTGGCTGCTATCGAGCGCCCGCGCGGAAGCCACCCGTGCCGCGCTTCATGACAGTGGCGTCGGAATCGTGCGCTTCGCCCGGATCGAAGGCGTCGCCGACCGCGAGCCTTATGTGCCTGGCGACCGCTACGATCCGCGCAACAGGCGCCTGTCCATCACCCTCGCCTGGACCAAAGGCGATCCGGCCCCTTCACTTCCGCCAAAATCCGCAGCCGCCGGCGCGGCAGGAAATCAACGCTGAGGAGGTCAGCCCGGGTAAGATTATGGCGACACCTGCGAAAAGTGTGACGGACCGGCGCGTTTTCGACGCGGTCGGGGCGTTTCTGACCAAACATCGGCTGGATCCCAGTCCCGGCAATTATCTGCTCGCCTATCGTGCCATCGTCAGCGCCGACGAACCTCTGGCTCGCGAGATCGAGGACGTCACCCGCGACGGTGTGCGCCTGTCGCAGGACGATGCCGATCGCCTGTTCGTGAAATTCGGGCTCCAACGTCCCCAGCCGGACGATCACGATAGGGCCTATGCCGAAGAAACGGCGCTGGTCGAGGAAGCGCGGAGCCAGATCGAGCGGTTCGCGCGCGTCGTCCAGGCGACGCGCGAGGGCAATGCCGCTTACGGCCGGGAACTCAACCACACCGCCGATCGGCTGTCGCGTATGACGGGCGCGGAATCGATCGAAGGGCTGTTGCGCCTGACCACGGCAATGATCGATCGGGCGCGGCTGGCGGAGGAACGATTGGAGCAAGCGGTCGGCGAAGCGGAAACGCTCCGGCGGAAACTGGCGAGCGCGACCGAAGAGGCGCATAGCGACGCCTTGACCGGACTCGCCAATCGCCGCGCTTTTCAGGAACGGCACGCCCTGCTGTCCGAAAGCAAGGTGCCGATGTGCCTTGCCTTGTGCGACGTCGACAGGTTCAAGACGATCAACGATACGCACGGCCATGCGGTAGGCGACCGCGTGCTGAAAGCGGTCGGGCGGATCCTGACCGACGCCTGCGGCAAGCATCTCGTCGCCCGCTATGGCGGCGAGGAATTCGCCATTCTGTTTTCAGGCGTTCAGATGCGCAACGCCGTCGCGATGGTGGAGACCGCGCAGGCCGAACTCGCGGCAAGGCATTTCAAGGTCCGCAACACCGATGTCGCGATCGGCGTCCTCACCTTCTCAGCCGGAATGGTCGAGGCCGCCAGCGGCGAAAGCGGCGACAGCCTCATCCAGCGCGCGGACGCCCTCCTCTACCGGGCCAAGCAATCAGGGCGCGATCGGATCGAGGTGCAAGGCGAAGGATCGGGTGCGATCGCCAACGACGCCTAAGCCAGATGCGCTCTAGCGATCATGCGGATAAGAAGCGGGGGAGGCACTGCGGAAATGCCTCCCCCGGTTTCCGGACGGTCCCCGCCCCCCAGCGTTCGTCCGAAACTCGCCGGCCTGATCGATGGCCGATCTGTCGTGCCAACAGCCCCGCGCTCTGGCGCCAAAACAGCAAGCCTTAAAATCAAAGACTTGTCGCGGCCGGATCGACGAGCAAGGGAAGTTGGGTCGACGAGCGGTCAGCTCTTCTTCCTGCCGTCTTTGGCACGGTTGGCATAGAGCAATGCGGCGACGATCGCGGCCGAGCCGATACCGACGGCGACGCCGGTCTTCACCCATTTCTTCTCGCCTTTGACGGGCGCTTCCTGGGCTGACTTCTTCTCGTCCGGCATATTCATACTCCTACTTCCGCATCTCGATAGCGTGAGGCCGTACCCGCCATCAAGGGCGGTGTTCGATGTGGCGGCTCCCCTGCAAGCGGGAGGAAACGAATTGTCTTCGTCACCCCGGCGAAAGCCGGGGTCTCAAGCCAGCAATTGCACATTTACGAGATTCCGGCTTTCGCCGGAATGACGGCGGGGAGAGGGATTGGTCGAACGTGCAAGCGTAGCGGAAATGCAGCAATGGGGTGAATGATGCCAGGCGTTTCGCCTTTAGCAACGTCAACCCGATCCAAATCCCAGCTGTTACGGTTTTTGGAACCTCCATCTCACCCCGCCCGATCCGTTGACCAAAAGCGTGTTTCCGGACCGCGAATAATCGTAGGTCTCATGGCTTTTGCCGATCTTGCCGGAACCGCCCTTTCCACACGTATTGCTCCAGCTTTCCGTGCCATTGGCGGTGGCGAAGGTGATCTTGCCATTGTCGGTCAACAGCCGCCCGATCTTTTCCTGCTTGATCGTCTTGGTGCAGCCGCCGTCCGGCATCGTCTTGGTGATGTTCCAGCGATAGGTGCCGTCGGCGGCGACGTTCAGGGTCATCTTGCGCGACACTGTGACAGGCTTCGATTCCGTGACGATGACGCTGTTCGTTTGCGACCCTGCGCCGAAGGTGCCGCCAAGGTCCGTGCCGTAGCCGACCGGGACTGCGGACGACGCGATCTGCTTGATGGTCGAACCGAGAACCAGCTCGTTCGATGTCGCCGAGTGCGTCCAGGTGCCCTGCAAGGCGGGCACATCGGTGTTCGTGGCGGCGGCGGCACGCTGCTGCTGGCCGACTTTCCACATCGCTATGGCAAGACCAGAAGTCGGCGCATTGATCGCGGCGGCGTCCCGGGCCACGGCGAGATACTCGCCATTGCTGTCGCCGTCCTCGTCCAGCGAAGCGAGAACTTGATAGGGGCCTTTTCCGGGCAGCCTGAGGGTGAATTGGCCGTTTGCATCCACCTCAGTCGAAACTTCGATCTTGCATTCCTGATAGGGGACGGAACAGGCGATGACCTGGGTTCCCTTAACCGCAACCCCGCGCGGGGCCGTCACCGTACCGGTGATCGTATAGCTTTGATAGGCTTGGGCCGCGCCGGATGACGCCATCAAGATCAGAACCGCAATTTTCTTGGACTTCAGCATGACTTCACCTTTGATCAAACGCTGCACTGCGTAAGGCTATGTGGCAGCTTAAGGAAAGCATGATGCTTTTTCAAAGGATTGGCACAGATACTCGACGAAAGGCCGATTTCGCTCGACGAGAATGGCGTGCCGGAACGGCGGTGATGAAGGGAAAGAATGACGCCCCTTACGCCCGTTCTTTCGTCGCGGTGAAGCGGATCGTGGGATTCCGGCCCTCGTGATAATTCAGCTCCCACAAATCCTTCGCCATGAAGACGGGCGCGCCGTCCCGGTCCTTGGCGACGGCATTGCGGTGCGTGCCGATGAAGGCCTTCAAATCCGCCTCGCTGTCCGACGCGATCCAGCGGGCCGTATCCCAGGGTGACGCCTCGAACTTGGCATCGACCTTATATTCCGCGTCGAGGCGCGAGATGAGCACGTCGAGCTGAAGCTGGCCGACGACGCCGACAATCCATTGCGATCCGATTTCCGGATGGAAGACCTGAGTCACGCCCTCCTCCGCCATGTCGTCCAGCGCCTTGCGCAGCTGCTTGGTCTTCGTCGGATCGACGAGCAGCACGCGGCGCAGGATTTCCGGCGCGAAATTCGGCAGACCGGTATAGTGGATCGCCTCATCCTCGGTCAGGGTGTCGCCGACGCGAAGCGTGCCATGGTTCGGGATGCCGATGATGTCGCCTGGCCACGCCTCGTCCGCCAATTCGCGATTCTGGGCGAAGAACAGGATCGGGCTGTGCACCGCGATCGCCTTGCCGGTGGAGGGCTGCAGCAGCTTCATGCCGCGTTTGAACCGGCCCGAGCAGAGCCGCATGAACGCCACGCGGTCGCGATGCTGCGGGTTCATATTGGCCTGTACCTTGAAGATGAAGCCGCTGACCGCCTTCGTATCGGGATCGACCGAGCCGGCCGCCGAAGGCTGTGGCTGTGGCGAGGGCGCGTGATCGGCAAGGGCACCGATCAGCTCCGCGACGCCGAACTCCTTCAGCGCCGATCCGAAATAGACCGGCGTCAAATCGCCGCTTAGGTAAGCCGCGCTGTCGAATTCCGGATAAGCAGCGGTCGCCAATCCCGCTTCCTCGCGGAATTTCGCAAGACCGTCCGCCGATAGGACTTCGTCGAGCTTGCTATCATCGAGGCCCGAAAAGCCGCGCTGATCGCCTTCATAATGGCCGCTGTCATTCTTCGCAGGAAGGTTCAGCTTGTTTTGCGTGAAATCGTAAATGCCTTCGAACGTGCCGCCCATGCCGATCGGCCAGCTCATCGGGGCGACGTCGAGCGCCAGCACGTCGGCGATTTCGTCCAGCAGCGCGAAGGGCTCCTTACCCTCGCGGTCGACCTTGTTGACGAAAGTGATGATCGGCACGTTGCGGATGCGGCAAACCTCGAACAGCTTGCGCGTCTGCGGCTCGATGCCCTTGGCCGCGTCGATCACCATCACCGCGCTGTCGACGGCCGTCAGCGTGCGGTAGGTATCCTCGGAAAAGTCCTCGTGGCCCGGCGTGTCGAGCAAGTTGAAGGTGACCCCTTCATGCTCGAACGTCATGACCGAGCTGGTGACGGAAATGCCGCGCTGCTGCTCGATCTTCATCCAGTCCGACCGCGCGCGCCTGTTCTGACCGCGCGCCTTCACCTCGCCCGCGAGATGGATCGCGCCTCCGAACAGCAGCAGCTTTTCGGTGAGCGTCGTCTTGCCCGCGTCGGGGTGCGAAATGATCGCGAAGGTGCGCCGGTCGGGGCGGCCGGTGGGTCGATCTGGCATGAGGCTTTCAGGGGTGATGGTGATGTCGGGCGAGGCTTTAGCTGAATCCCGCCAATCAAGAAAGCCTCTCTCCCCTTTGCGGGACAGGGGTTGAAGAGAGGAGTCAGCGCTGCGAGCCCTAAGATGTCCTCGGCCGCGTCGAGCGGCCTCAGCCATACCCCTCTCCCAACCCTCTCCCGCGAGGGGAGAGGGATATTATCAATTCGTCGGAAAACCGCGCTTCTTGAGGAGGGCGTTCACGTCCGGATCGCGGCCGCGGAATGCCTTGTACGCATCCGCGCGGTCGGTTTCGTTCCCCGTCGACAGCAATGTCGCCTTGAACTTCTCCGCCGTCGCCTTGTCGAACGGATTACCGGTTTCCTCGAACGCCGCCCAGGTGTCGGCGTCCATCGTTTCCGACCAGAGGTAGGAATAATAGCCGGCCGAATAAGCGTCGGACGAGAACAGGTGGTTGAACTGCGGCAGACGGTGCCGCATCACCAGCTCGCTCGGCATGCCGAGCTTCGCCAGCGTTTCCTTCTCGAACGCCTTGGGATCGACCACGCCATCCGGATCGACATGAAGCGCCATGTCGACGAGGGCCGAGGACAGATATTCCACCGTCGCGAAGCCCTGATTGAATTTGGACGATGCCTCGATCTTGTCGAGCAGGGCCTTCGGCATCGGCTCACCGGTCTTGTAATGCTTGGCGAATTTCGACAGCACCTGCGGCGTCAGCAGCCAATTCTCGTTCACCTGGCTCGGATACTCCACGAAGTCGCGCGGCGTGCCTCCGAGGCTCGGATAATAAACGTTCGACAGGAAAAAGTGGATGGCGTGGCCGAATTCGTGGAACAGGGTCTCGGCATCGTCGAGGCTGATCAGCACCGGCTCGCCCGCGCCCGGCTTCACGAAATTATTGTTGTTCGATCCCAGCACGATATCGTCGCCCAATAGGCCCGAACGGCTGCGATAGGTGGTCGCCCAGGCGCCGGATCGTTTGCCTGTGCGCGCGAAATCGTCGCGGTAGAAAAGGCCGACCTGCTTGCCCGTCGCGCGATCGGTGACGCTCCAGGTGCGGATGTCCGGGCTCCAGGCCGGAATGCCGGTCACTTCCTTGAAGTCGAGCCCGTAAAGCTCACCCGCGGCCCAGTAGGAGGCGTCGATGATGTTGTTGAGTTCGAAATAAGGCTTCACCTCATCCTGGGTGAGGTTGTAGCGATCCTTGCGGACCTTCTCCTGATAATAGCGATAGTCCCAGGGCGCGATTTTGATCTTCGCGCCCTCCTTGTCGGCGATCGCCTGCTGGTCGCGCACTTCCTCCTTCACACGCGCGACGGCGGCCGGCCAGACCTTCATCATCAGCTCGGTCGCCTTTTCCGGCGTCTTCGCCATCGTGTCTTGCATCCGCCATTCCGCGTGGCTGTTGAAGCCGAGCAGCTTGGCGCGGTCGGCGCGCAGCTTCACGATCTTGGCGATGGTCGCATTGGTGTCGTTCGCGTCGCCATTGTCGCCGCGGCTGACGAAGGCGCGCCACGCCTTTTCGCGAAGCGCGCGATTGTCGGCGAAGGTCAGCACCGGATCGACGGCGGAGCGGGTATTGACGATGGCATAGGTGCCGGCGGGGAGCTTGCGCTCCTTGGCCGCCGATGCGGCAGCGGCCTTCACATCCTCCGGCACGCCCTTCATCTCCGCTTCGGTCGCGGTGATGAACGTGCTTTCGTCGGCCAGCACCTTCTCGCTGAATTCGGCGAAGGCGGCGGCGAGCTGCTGGTTATAGGCCGACAATTGCTGCTTCTGCGCGGCATCAAGGTTCGCCCCGCGACGCACGAAACTGTCGTACAGGCGCGTCACTACCCGCTTTTGCGTATCATTGAGGCCCGACGTTTCCCGCGCATCATAAACAGCCTTTACGCGCTGGAAGAGCTTGGGATTGAGCGTGATCTCATCCGATGCCGCTGCGAGCTTCGGTCCCCATTCGCGCTGAATCGCCTGGTAAGCGGGGGTCGACATATTGCTCGTCATGACGCCGAACGGCGCAAAGACGCGGCTGAGAAGATCACCGCTCTTCTCCAGCGCCTCGACCGTGTTGGCGAAAGTCGCGGGGGCAGGATTGTCTGCGATGGCGAGGATTTCGGCGCGCTGCGCGTCGATGGCCGCCTGGAGCGCGGCTGGGAACAGTTCCGGCGAAACCTTGTCGAAGGGCGGCACGCCGTCATAGGGGCCGGTCCAATCGGCAAGCAAGGGATTGCTCTGCTTGTTCAACGAGGCCTGGGCGGCATCCGGAGCCACCTTTGCAGAAGCTGTGTCTTGAGCCATGGCGGCTACAGAACCGCCGAGCGCGAGCACAGTTGCGCTCGCCAGGAACAAACTCTTCAAATCCTATCTCCCGAAATGATGGGCGCCCGATCAGGAGCGGGCATTGCCGAATGCCTTATAAGGGGGGTGCTGAACGCTGGGCAACGGGGTTCAGGCACCCGCCTTTACCGCCTGAGCCCAGGCGAGATCGGCGAGCCCTTCCAGCCCCGCGACGGTCTTTTCGGCATGGGCCGAAGACGCCGTGCCGCGCGCGAGCCTTCCCTTGATGCCGTGAATGATGGCGGCGAGGCGGAACATGTTGAACGCGATGTAGAAATCAAGGTGCGGAATGCCCGCACGGCCGGTTCGGGCGCAATAAGCGGCGACATAGTCCCGCTCGGAAGGAATGCCCTGGGCGGCCAGATCGAGCCCCGCCAGTCCGGCTGTGATCCCGGTCGGCATGCGGTACATCATGAGGTGATAGGCGAAATCGGCGAGCGGGTGCCCGAGCGTCGACAATTCCCAATCCAGAACCGCGATGATCCTGGGCTCCGTCGGGTGAAAGATCATGTTGTCGCAGCGATAATCGCCGTGGATGATCCGCGCCTCATCCTCCCCCGGCGGGATGTTCGCCGGAAGCCATTCGACCAGGCGGTCCATCGCCGCCACGCGTCCAGCCTCGGCATCATTGAGATATTGTTTGGACCACCGTCCGATCTGCCGCTCGAAATAATTGCCGGGCTTGCCATATTCGCCAAGGCCGATCGCAAACGGATCGAACGCGTGGAGGGACGCGATCGTGGCGTTCATCGCGTCGAAATAGGACCACCGCGCTCCGGCCGGAACCTCCGGTAGGCTCGCCTCCCAGAAAATACGCCCTTCGACCATGTCCATGACATAGAATTCGGTCCCGATCACATCCGAATCGGTGCAAAGCCCGAGCGGCCGGGCGACGGGGAAATTCTGCGCATGGAGCGCTGAGATGACTCGATATTCCCGGTCGACGGCGTGGGCACCCGGGAGCAGCTTTCCAGGCGGCTTGCGGCGCATGACATAGGACCGATGCGGCGTGTCGAGCCGGTAAGTGGGATTGGATTGGCCACCCTTGAATTGAACGATCGACAAAGGGCCTTCAAAATCAGCCACTTCGTTCCGCATCCACTCTTCCAACCGCGCGGTGTCGAACCGATGCGCTTTGCGAACTTCGATTGTGCCGCTATTCTCCGCGCTTCTACTCATCTCTCCACCTCATTTCTCCGGCGGCATGATCATAAAGAGAGGAACATCCGGCGAAACAATGCGCTGCGCAAGCCGGGCTTTCCTTCCCTCCGGCGTGTAACGGACGTGGCGGCCTCTCCCGACGACCTGTTTCGCGATGTCACCAAGAATTGCAGCGGCCTTATTTCCCGTATCGCCTTGTCCTATGAAGCCGATCCGGCGCTCCGCCGAGAACTCGTGCAGGACATCATGCTCGCGATCTGGCTGGCCCTGCCTTCTTATCGCGGCGAGGCCAGCCTAAAGGCCTTTTCCGCCAGCATCGCTCAGAAACGGTGCATTTCGCACGTGACAAAGAGGGCGCGGGAGCCAAAGCCGTTGGAACTTCCGCCCGACCTCATTTCCCCGGCATTGGCGCCGGACGAAATCGCCCTTCAAAACGACATGAGAAAACAGCTCATCGCTTCCATTCAGCAACTGCCCCTGCCACAACGTGAAGCTATGGTCCTGTCGCTGGAGGGTTTCAGCTATGCTGAGATGGCGGTCATGCTCGGCATATCCGCCAACGCCGTGATGCTGCGCTGCCAGCGCGCCAAGGCGGCGCTGAAATTACTGATCGAGAAGAAATCGTGATCGGCGAACAAGAAATCGACGATCTGGCCGCATTGTGGCAGGAAGAACCCTCCCCGGTGGACCAGGAGAATTTCGAGGGCCTGGCCGCGAAGGTCAGACGACGGGCACGGATCGGCCAATATCTTGAAATCGGTTTCGGCCTGTTTCTGCTCCTTTTGCTCGCCGCCGGCCTTTTTCTAACGCCCTCGACCGCAGCCCTTGTCGTGGGCGCGGGCTTCGCCGGCATCCTTTCATGGTCGGCTTGGCGCCGATACCGCCTCAATCGGATCGCAATCCTCGTCCATACCGGCGATCGGGAAGTGGTGATCGAAAGCCTTATCAAGGGTACCGAAGCCCGCATACGCCGCTCGCATATTAACATGGCGCTTGCCCTTCCCGGATATCTACTTGGCGGAATGGCCCAATATGCGATCATGAACGGCAACCTCAGTGGCTTCCCCTCCTTTATCGCACAAAGAACGCTGCCGATTTCGCCGGGCGGGATTGCCGCGACTCTCCTCATGGGTGGCCTATTCGCCTATCTCGGCCGTTATCACGGGCGCCTGCGGAGCGAGTTGGCGCGTCTTCGCGCCCTGCACCGCGAATATCGCGCAGAGCGGCAATTCGAAAACCGGATCTGATCAATCGGCCTTGGGCTGCGCCTCCGGCGTCCCGGACTGCCCCCAATTTTATTCCCATTTAAGTTCTTGATATCAGACATATTCACAAAATTGGTAAAATTTTTTTTTACCATAGCGACAGATTTCCCCGCCGCGAGAGACTGGCGATGTTGGGGGAAGAGTGAAATCGAATTTGTCAGAACGATTTCCACCCTGCGCGCCAATGCGTGAGGTTGGAATCGACTGCAGGCTTTTGGCCGAGCCGCGACGAGCCCGCCCCCCGGAAACGACAATTGTCACACGAGGGAATATTATGACCAAGATCGACATCTCTTCCGTTCCGGAAATCCGCACGCCCGTCGGCATTCACAGCTCCAGCCAGCAGCGCGAAGTCGCTGGCGCATTTTGTGTCGGCGGAATAATCGCTGTTGCTATTTTGATATTTGGGTAATTAAAATTAAGGGGCGGCCTTCGAGCCGCCCCTGCTTTGCGTTTGATCGTAGATAATCGCTAAGCCAGCATTTAAGATGTGGCTATGCTCATGGATGCAACACTTGCCGAATGGTTGAACAACGCCGAAGACCAAAATGCTTCAATTGAGCGTTCCACAACCTTTGCGAAACGCTGGCTAAAGCATCCTCTGTTCACAGACTTGGTATCGTCATTGGACGGCGAAGAAGGGCAAACTGTCGATGGCATATTGGCCATAGCCCAACGCTTCGTCGCGTCCACAAACGACATTTCTCACATGATCGACGATCTTATCGTGGAAGCTGCCAAGGATCCATTCTTTCGGCCGCCTTTTGGATTGCAAGCAAGCGAAATCAGCAAAGGCTATGTGCTTTACGATAATCACCAATTATGCATATTAATTAATATCATCAGTGCAGATGCAGTCGCTGCAAAAAAACTACTCCATAGAGGCGAAGGGACCGTCTCATTTACAGGTTTTGTTACTCTCTATCATTATCTTAAGTCAGGTGATGCAACGCTTTCCCTTTGGAACGCGCCAGCCATTAACGACAGCTTCAGCGCGCCTGAGAATGCGGTTCTTACAGTCAAGGAAAGACGAAGAGTTGCGGATGGCGACAGCTGGGTCATGGATGGGCGGCACCAAAGCTTCATTATCGAGCATGCTGATTCCGACATCGTTCAATTACAAGCGCTCGTGAAAATCGATGCCGCGCCGCTTGCCGTGGAATATGACATTAAAACCGGTGTTTTCGCTGGCGCTTCCGCGACTGACGACCTTAGCTCGCGAATACAAATGATGGTCACTCTGCTTCGTCTCATGGAACGAGACGATGCTGTTCCAATCATTGAAAGCCTCCTCGCCAATCCACATTTCTTCGTGCGTTGGCACCTTATGCGGGAATTTCTGGCGATGAATGCGGATGCGGCTTTTCCGCATTTGAAAGCCATGGCGTCCCATGATCCTCATCCCGAAGTGCGCGATGCTGCAGCGCAAACGCTCCACCTGTTCTTTTCAGGCAAGGAAATCTGACAATGCCTCGCATCATTCAGTCCGACACTGCCGACACTATTGAACTAGCGGAGTTGGTCGAAGCATTGGAAATGAGCGATTTCGATCCAAGAGATGAAGATTGCTTCGCCTCTTGGGGAGAAATGTTAAAAAAACTTGCAAACAACCGGAGTTTTTTATCCGATTTAATTATTTCGGAGCTGAAAGGCCGATTTTCTGAACAGAAAGAATTTAGCGACTATAATAGTCAAGTGATGATGCTTTACAATCGGTCTAATCGCTTTGCCATCAGAGCCAATTTTTGGCCCGCCTTAACAGATCAAGTTGTTAAATATAGCGGAACACGCGCCTTCCTTTACAATGTTGCACACAACCATAATTTCTCTTTTCTAACTGTGGGCTATCTTGGGCCGGGCTATTGGAGTGACTATTACGAATGCAATTACGAGCAAATTATCGGCTATGATGGGGAAAAAGTTGATCTTACCTTCATTGAAAAGGCGCGGCTTGAGCCAGGGAAAGTGATGCTTTACCGGAAGCATAAAGATGTTCACCGTCAATTGCCTGCCGATGCCATGTCGGTTTCGCTTAATATCATGGAACCATTGATGGGCGGAGACTATATCGACCAATATGGCTTTGATATTGAATCCGGCCGTATTTCAACCATCATGAATTGGTTGAGGATCGAACCCCTACTGGCTTTGTCTGCGCATTTCGGCGGAGAAAAGGGGAAAGATCTGCTCCACCATTATGCGGCACGGCACCCAAGTTCGCGCGTTCGGATGAGCGCAATCAACGCGCAAGCTGGCGTTGCAGGTGATTTGGACGCTCGGATCGAGCTATTCGAACAAGCGGCCCGGTCAAGCGATGCTTATGTCTCCGCCATGGCAGCAAAACAGGCACATTCTCTAGAGCGTGGAAGAACCTGGTTGGAACGGCAGGTGTGAACGCATAACATTGGCCCGCATCTAAAATAATGCGCCATTTCAAAAAGTTCCTTAATTCTATTCTGCCTACCCCCGGTATGGAACGCCTTGTCCCGCATTCCGCTTCGTCCGATTGACTCCTCGCACGGCGTCGGCAATTGGGGCCTCATTGAACGAGCGGGATCGTCACGAAGAGGTGGCGACAGAGCAAGACGGATGGACCTTGCAGGCGGCTTCATCAGTAAATGAAGCGCCAGCCTGACAGTGCCGGCCGCCAATTTTCGATAGTGGATGAACCGACTTTTTTCGACCGCGGGTTTTGCCGCGGCCTCGCTGTGCTTTGTCGCAGCCATCGCCTCCGCCGCGCCCTCGCAAGCGGATGAAGCCAACCTTGCCGCTGCCGCGCCGGTCTTCACCGACCATGCGAGCGCGACGATCGTCGATCCGGCCGCAACCGCCATATCTCAGCCGGGCGCGCAGGCGCAGGTTGCCACCGCCCCGGCCAACCAGGGGATCCGCGCCGTGGGGCGCGCCATCAAGGCCTTGCTTCCTGGCGAGCAATATCCCGATGCCAAGTTTCTCGCGCCCTTTCCGGCCGCTCCCCAAACGCTTGATCAGGCCGTCTTGAGCTATACCGGTTATGAAGCGATGGACTCCGAGAAGGACTGCCTCGCCCGAGCCGTCTATTACGAAGCGCGCGGCGAACCGTTGGAAGGCCAGCTCGCTGTCGCCAATGTCGTGCTCAACCGCGCCGCTTCCGGCCGCTATCCAGCCTCGCTTTGCGCGGTGGTTCGCCAGCCCGCCCAATTCTCGTTCGTCCGGCGGGGACATATTCCCGCGGCGCCCCGCAATGCCGCATGGGCCCGCGCCGTCGGCATCGCGCATGTCGCGAGCGCCCGCTTCGCGAGCGGGCTGTCGTCGAACGTCCTTTGGTACCACGCCGATTACGTGGCTCCGTCGTGGGGTCGCCGCCTGACCCGGGTCACCAAAATCGGCGCGCATATTTTTTATAGCTGATTCAGCCCCTTGCCTGTCGAGGCAGGATAGAGCGCCAGCATCGGCTCCGGAATGGACTTGACCTGATCCATTTCGGAGTCAAATCATTCGACGATGCGTCAGTTCGTCGTTGCCTCGGTGATCGGAACCCGGCCGGAGGCGATCAAGATGCTGCCGCTTATCCGGGCGCTGGCTTCGATACCGGCTATCGCGCAAAAGATTGTCTTCACCGGACAACAGCCCGGCCTTGCTTCCATGATGAAGCTGGATACCGAGACAATTCACCTGCCGCATGTTCCGGGCAAAGCGCCTGTCGGCCAATCGCGATGGCGCCTCCGGGCGATGATCGCGGCACAGATCAAGCGCAGCGGGCCAGACCTTCTTCTCGTCCACGGCGATACGACCAGCGCGGTCGCGGGCGCGCTTGCGGCATGGGACCGCGGCGTTCCCATCGGCCATGTCGAAGCGGGCCTCCGCTCTTTCGATCCGCGTGCGCCCTGGCCGGAAGAAGGCAATCGCATCGTCATCGACCGCATGGCCGACCTCCTGTTCGCGCCGACATCGGATGCCGCCGACAATCTTCTCGACGACCATCTGGTGAAGGGACGGATTTTCATCACCGGCAATACCGGCATCGACGCCCTTTTCGCGGCGCGCGATTCCACCCGCAAGCCGCCGCCATCTGCGGAACGGACTCTGGTCGTCACGTGTCACCGGAAGGAGAATCAGGGGCGGAGGACGCGCGACATTTGCACGGCCTTGATCGCCATCGCCGACCGGTTGCCGGTCAGCATCGCCTTCCCGCTTCATGCCAACCCGGCCGTCCGCAGGCCCATCGAGCAGATGCTCGGCGGTCATCCGCGCATTCGCCTCCTCGAACCGCTTACTTATAGGGAAATGGTGCGATTGATGACGCAAAGTTGGGCGATCCTGACCGACAGCGGCGGGCTGCAGGAGGAAGGAACCGCGCTCGGCCGCCCAGTTTTGGTTCTTCGCGACGTGACCGAGCGGGGCGAGGCGATCGCGTCGGACAACATCCGCCTGGTCGGCACCGATCCGGACCGGATATTCGCTGAGGTGGGGGCCCTTTGCGCCAATCCCACTCGCTACCGGGCCATGTCCATGCCCTCCCTCACCTTCGGCGATGGACGGGCGGCGCCACGTATTGCTTCCATCATCGCGGAATGGCTTGCGCGGTGCGAAAACAGCCGCGCCCTGCCCTTGCCAGCGCAGCCCATATCCGCGAATGACCTGGATCATGACGACGCCATGGTCTCCCGGCAGCTGGAAGCAGTGTGAGGCGCGGCAGCAGCCGGATTATCCCGATCCGGCGCTGCTCAATGCGACATTGCGGGAGCTTGCCGGTTATCCGCCGCTCGTCTTCCCCGACGAAGCCGATGCGCTGAAGGCCGATCTGGCCGATGCAGCCGCCGGCCGGGCCTTCCTGCTTCAGGGCGGCGACTGCGCGGAGAGCTTCGCGGAATTTTCCCCGGACACGATCCGCGGAACGTTTCAGCTCATCATGCAAATGGCGATGGTGCTGGCCTTCGCCTCCAAGCTGCGGGTCATCAAGGTCGGCCGGATGGCGGGCCAGTTCGCCAAACCCCGCTCCACGGAGATCGAGCGCAGCGGGGACGACGCCCTCCCCGCTTATCGCGGCGATATCATCAACGACATCTCCTACGATGCAGATGCGCGGATTGCGGACCCAAAAAGGATGCTGCGGGCTTATGCGCAATCGGCGGCGACCCTCAACCTGCTGCGCGGCTGCGCGAGCGGGGCGCAGGGCCGCGTGCATCAGGCGGCGAGCAGCACCGGGATAATCGATGCCAGCCCATCGGCCAGCCGCTTCCGCGCCCTCGCCGCGCGTGTCGACGAGGCATTGGACTTCCTGGCCGCGTGCGGGCTCGATCCGGCCAGCGCGCCCCAATTGCAAACCACGCAATTCTATACCAGCCACGAGGCTTTGCTGCTTCCCTATGAAGAGGCGCTGGCACGGCCGGCTCGGGCAGGAGGCTATTATGGCAGCTCCGCGCACTTCCTATGGGTGGGCGACCGGACGCGTTTTTCGGGATCGGCTCACGTCGAATTCCTGCGCGGCCTAGCCAATCCGATCGGCATCAAATGCGGGCCGACGCTGGCGCCGGACACTCTTCTTCCCCTTCTCGATACGCTCAATCCGCACCGCGAAGCGGGCCGGATCACGCTGATCAGCCGGATGGGTCATGACCGGGTGGAGACACTGCTGCCGCCCTTGATCCGGGCGGTCGAGACAGCAGGACATCCGGTGCTATGGTCGTGCGATCCGATGCACGGCAATACGATCAAAACCAACGGCTACAAGACGCGCCCCTTCGACCGTATCCTGGACGAGGTCCGGCGCTTCTTCGCCGTCCATGCCGCCGAGGGCACGATCGGAGGCGGCATCCATATCGAGATGACCGGGCAGAACGTCACCGAATGCACGGGCGGCGCGTGGGGCGCGAGCGAACAGAATCTCGGCGACCGCTATCACACCCATTGCGACCCGCGCCTCAACGCCGGGCAGGCGATCGAGCTTGCCTTCCTGCTGTCCGAAATCCTGAACGGCGCGGTCCGCGACCGAACCGTCGACGCGGCCGCCTAACCTTCCGTCACCGATCGCATGACGGCCTCCGCCTTGACAGCGCCCCGCCCCGGCCCATATGCGCCCTCACTCAAGCCGCATGGCCCCTTCGTCTAGCGGTCTAGGACGTCGCCCTCTCACGGCGAAAACACGGGTTCGAGTCCCGTAGGGGTCACCAGCGGCATCTTTGCGATCAGCCGCCTGGTTTCAGCACCACCTTCGTCCATTCATTCTGATTTTCCTTGAAATTCTTGTATCCCGTCGGCCCGTCTTCCAAGGGCAGGCGGTGGCTGATGAGGAAGGTGGTGTCGATTTCGCCCGCCTCGATCCGTCTTAACAATTCATCCTTGTAGCGATGGACGTGGGTTTGCCCGGTTTTGACCTGCAGCCCCTTTTCCATCAGCGCCCCCAGCGGGAATTTGTCGGTCATGCCGCCATAGACGCCGGGGATCGAGACGCGCCCGCCCTTGCGCACCGCGAGGATCGCCTGTTTGAGCGCCGATGCCCGGTCCGCGCCGATGCCGACCTTTTGCTTCACCACGTCCATCATATTGTCGATCGCGAAACCATGCGCTTCCATGCCGACGGCGTCGATCACCGCATCCGGGCCAATGCCGCCTGTCATTTCCATCAGGGCTTCGCGCACGTCGGTGATGCGGAAGTCGATCGTTTCGGCACCCAATCCGCGCGCGAGCTCAAGCCTGTTCGGATAGTGATCGATGGCGATGACCTGCGCCGCCCCCATTAGGAGCGCGCTCTGAACCGCGAACAGGCCCACCGGGCCGCAGCCCCAGACCGCAACCGTGTCGCCCTCTTCGATCTCCGCATTTTCCGCGGCCATCCAGCCGGTGGGGAGAATGTCGGACAGGAAGAGCACCTGCTCATCCTCCAGATGGTCGGGCACCACGATGGGCCCGATATCGGAAAAGGGCACGCGCACATATTCCGCCTGGCCGCCCGGATAGCCGCCGGTGAGGTGCGAATAGCCGAAGATGCCGCTCATCGCATGGCCGTAGAGCTTTTCCGACATGTCCTGCTTGTCGGCAGGATTGCTGTTGTCGCAGCAGGCATGCTGTTGCCGCTGGCAAAAGAAGCAATTGCCGCAGGCGATGGGAAAGGGAACCACGACCCGCTGCCCCTTGCTAAGCGCGCTTTTCGGCCCCGTTTCGACGACTTCGCCCATGAATTCGTGACCCAATATGTCGCCAGGCATCACGGCGGGGATGACGCCGTCGTAGAGATGGAGGTCGGACCCGCAAATCGCCGTCGATGTGATCTTGATGATCGCATCGCGCGGATTGACGATCTCCGGATCGGGCACGGTGTCCACGCGGACGTCATTCTTTCCATGAAAAGTCAGGGCGCGCATATCATTCTCCTCAGGCGTCTTCGCGGCGATTGGCAGCGGTGGCGATCTCTCCGGTTTCCATCAGCATCTTGAACCGCCGCAGCTCGCGGCGCGCCTGGATGCCCGGCTCATGCTGGAACAGCTTGGCGATGGCCCGCCCGGCATTGCCGCCCGGGGGATCGTAGGCGATGATCGCCTCCACGACGGTGCCGCGCCCGGAAGGGGCATCGGTGAAGGTCACCTTGCCTTGCGTGTCGATTTCGGAACCTTCGACGGACCGCCAGGCGATGAATTCGCCTTCGCGTTCCTCGGAAACCTCGGTCTCGACCCTGAACGATTTTCCGGCCGGGCCGCGGATCGTCCATATGTCGCGGTCCTGCCCCGTCGGCTCGATACTTTCGACATCCTCCATGAATTGCGGCAGGTTCTGAAAGTCGCGCCAAAAGGCGTAAAGCTCCGCGCGAGGGCGATCGATGGTAATGGCCCGCGCCACGACCGCATATTTGCCGAAGCGGTTCTTGCGCGCCGCGCTGCCGGGAGCGGTGTCGGAACGTTCGCCCTCATTGGCGCGGCTGGCGGCGACGACAGCGGCGGCCGCGCCGATCAGAAAGGCGCCGGCGCCGATCGCGGCGGCCGCCTTCTGCTTGCCCGTCAGGTCGCGGGTGAAATCGTTGAGTGGCATGTTCGTCTCCCTTCTCGGAAAAGGGGAACGAGGGGGATCGTCGTTTCGATCCGCACGCTAACCGCAAATCCGCCTCGACTCGACGGTAAGGAAGCTATGGACGGAAAGGCGAAACGCTCCTCGACAACGCTCCATATCCGTTTCTAGATGAGTTGAAGTTCAAGCTAGTCGACCAGACGTAACCGACATATCAGGAGGCAAGAATAGCCGCGCCAGTTCCGTTTCTGCCCGCGATCGGCCTTGCGGTCGCAGGCGCCATCGCTGGAAGTTTTCTCGCGACCATCCTCATTCGATGGCCGGCCGGCCGCAGCGTATCGGGAGGGCGATCGCAATGCGACGGATGCGGCCGGACGCTTGATGCGCGAGACCTAATTCCCCTTTGGTCCTACCTGCGCGCACGGGGACAGTGCCGGACATGCGGCAGCCGGATCGATCCGCGTCATCCCGGCATCGAAGCGGCGGCGGCGCTGATCGGCATCGCCGCCGCCATCGCCCACCCCCTCCCCCTCGCCATCGCGACCGCTTTTTTCGGCTGGTGGCTGCTTATCCTCGCGGCGCTCGATGCCGAGCATCAATGGTTGCCGGACCGGCTTACCCTTCCCTTATGGATGGCGGGCTTGCTCGTCGCTTTGGCCGGTATCGGCCCGCCGATCGGCGACCGCCTGACCGGATCGGCGATCGGCTTTGGCGGACTGTTTCTGTTGGGTGCGGCCTATCAGATCTTCCGGGGACGGCAGGGCCTGGGCGGCGGCGACCCCAAGCTGCTTGGCGCGCTTGGCGCGTGGCTGGGCTGGCAGGCTCTCCCGTTTCTCATCCTGATCGCCGCCCTGCTTGGCCTCATCGCCGTCGCGCTTGCCCCCTTGCGCGGGACAATCGTGGACCGGCAAACGCGCCTTCCTTTCGGGACATATCTCGCTTTGTCGGGATGGTTGCTCTGGCTCGTCCGGGCCTGACGCCTTTCATCAAAACTTCACACGACTGTCACCGAAGTCACGCGCAAATTTCCTAGGCCATGCCGGAGAATGATGCGCCGCCCATACCCGAAGCGGCGCGACAGGGAGGCGATGTGACTGCACCGGCCGCACATACGGTCAAGGCGTTCGACGACGATCTGGAGCGGTTGCGCGCCCTCGTCGCCGAAATGGGCGGGCTCGCCGAAGCCGCGATCGACCATGCGACCCAGGCGCTGATGCGTCGCGACTCGGCGCTCGCGGCCCGCGTGATCGCCGAGGATGGCCGCATCGATGCGCTGGCGGCGGTGATCGAGCGCGAAGGCGTCTGCATCATTGCCCTGCGCGCGCCCATGGCCGACGATCTGCGCGAAATCGTCTCAGCGCTGAAGATCGCGGTCTTGATCGAGCGCTTGGGCGATTTCGCCAAGCATATCGCGACCCGCGTGGCGATCATGCAGGATCATCGCTGGATCGAACCGATCTCCGTCCTGCCCGCCATGTTGGCGACGGTTAAGGGGGTGGTGACGGCAGCGCTTGACGCCTTCGCCGCGCGCGATCCGCTGCCAGCCCTCGCCATGACCCAGCAGCGGCGCGTCGTGAACGATTTCTACGACAGCCTCTTCCGCGCCCTCCTCACCCACATGATGGAAGATGCGCAGACGATCACGCCCTGCGCCCACCTCCTCTTCATCGCGCAGAGCCTGGAGCGGATCGGCGACCATGCCGCGATCGTGGCGGAGGTCGTTCATTTTTCCGTCACCGGAGAGCGGCTGCGCGCCGCCAGCCAGGATCCCGATCTCGCCCCTCGCAGGACCGAACGATAATGCCCCAGAGCCGCATGCTGATTTTGGAGGACGACGCCCCGCTCGCGCAGCTCCTCACCTATAATTTCGAGCGGGAGGATTTCGACGTCCAGCACAGCCCAAGCGGCGAGGAAGGCCTGGTCATCGCGCAGGAATTCAATCCCGACGTCATTCTGCTCGACTGGATGCTGGAGGAATTGTCGGGCATCGAAGTGTGCCGCCGCCTGCGCCGCATGCCGGAAACGGCGAACATCCCGATCGTCATGCTGACGGCGCGCGGGGAGGAAGCGGACCGGGTCCGAGGCCTCGAAACCGGCGCCGACGATTATGTGACGAAGCCGTTCAGCCCGCGCGAGCTTGTCGCACGGGTGAAGGCGGTGCTGCGCCGCGTCCGCCCCGCCTTGGCGGGCGCGACGCTCAATTATGCCGATGTCGAAATGGACATCGCGACGCACAAGGTGCGACGCGACGGACGCGTCGTGCCGCTCGGCCCCACCGAATTCCGGTTGCTCAAGCATTTCATGGAGCATCCCGGCCGCGTCTTCTCGCGCGAGCGGCTGCTCGACAGCGTCTGGGGCCGCGATGCCGATATCGAGGCGCGGACCGTGGACGTCCACATCCGGCGCCTTCGCCTCGCCCTCAACGAAGGCGGTGGCAAGGATCTCGTTCGCACCGTAAGGTCGGCGGGCTATGCTCTCGATCACGAACGTTAGACTCGCCGCCGCTTCGACACCCGCCGAGAAACGCCGCCAAGCCGCCGTGCTCGCCGGGGGCGGCGCGGTCATCGCTGGATTGCTCGCCTATCTGTTCTGGCCCGATGCCGAGGAGGCGGCCGTTCCGGCAGTGGAGATCACGGCCCAGGCTCCCATCACACCCCCCGCGCCTCCGCAACTGGCGGTTGCCCCGCCGGTCCCCACCGCCGTCCCCCCGGCAGATCTCTCGCAATATATTCTGTTCGGTGTCGGCGGCGGCGGCGCGAAAGGGCGCGCGGCGGTCATCGGTCTGCCGGGCGGCGGGCAGCGCCTCCTCACCGCGGGACGGACATTGGCGCCCGGAATCACGGTGAAGGCGGTGGGTGCCGATCATGCGATTCTCGCCACTCCCACCGGCGACATGCGCCTCGACTTCAACAAGCCCGCGCAACCCGTGACGCAATCGCAAGCCGCGCCTGCGGGGACGGCTTCAACCTCCGCACCCGTGACTGTCATGCCCGTCGCTCGGCAGGAGGCGACGACCCGCTATCGTCTCGGCCTGGAACCCCGAAAGGTTGGACCCAACATCGTCGGCTATCGCGTCAAATCGGCGGCGGCCTTGCCGATGCTCGGCACCGCCGGACTGCAGCAGGGCGATATCCTGCTGTCCGTCAACGGCGAGATGTTGGACAGTGAGGAAAGGCTCCATGCCTTGGCAGAGCAACTGACGAGCGCGCCAATGGCGCGGCTCGTTTTCGAGCGCGACGGCCAAAGGGCCAGCCGGGACATCCGCATTCGCTAATATGACAATATTGTTAAGCTCTTTTGAAAGTTATGTGTCATAACTATTTGAGTTAACAGCAATATTGTTCCTGTCCTGTAATATTACCGCCATAGAGGACGCCTAATCCCCGCAGCAACGGAATCGCCAAGGACGCGACGCCGG
Source organism: Sphingosinicella flava (assembly GCF_016025255.1). Taxonomy (NCBI): domain Bacteria; kingdom Pseudomonadati; phylum Pseudomonadota; class Alphaproteobacteria; order Sphingomonadales; family Sphingomicrobiaceae; genus Allosphingosinicella; species Allosphingosinicella flava. The sequence goes on along the minus strand of NZ_CP065592.1, from coordinate 286,304 downwards.
GACTGCAACTTGTTTCAACAAGGGGGTTTTATGTCTTCTCTTCGCCACATCCTGCTTCTTGGCTTCGCCGCGCTTCCATTGGCGGCGTGCGGCGCCGACGATGTCGCTTCACCGGGAGAGGGCGTGATTGTCCCTGGCGGCAATGGCGGCACGCCGCAGCCTCCGCCCCCGCCCCCACCCGGCACTCCCGCCTCTTCCTGTCCAGCCGGCACGACCGATGGCGGTGAGATTCTCGCCAATCGCCGGGTCTGCCGCTTGCCGAACCAGATCAGCGGCCAGACGGTCGTCCGCAATGTCCAAGGCGTGGCCTATGCGCTCTCCGGCCGCGTCAATGTCGGTGTCGATGTCGGCGGCGACGGCGCTGCCGCCGGCGGCCAATCGGCCAGCCTGACGATCGAGCCGGGCGCCGTCCTCTTCGGCGCGTCGGGCGCTGACTTCCTGGTCGTCAATCGCGGCTCGCAGATTTTCGCGGACGGCACCCAGACCAACCCGATCATCTTCACCTCGCGCCAGAATTTGCTCGGGACTGCAACCGACAACAGCTCGAACCAGTGGGGCGGCATCATTCTCCTTGGCCGCGCCCCGATCAGCAATTGCGACGGCGGTGCCGAAGGCGGCACGGCGGGCTGTCAGAAGCTGGTCGAGGGCCCGGGCGCCAACGCTTTTTATGGCGGCAATGTCGCGGCCGACAGCAGCGGTTCGATGCGCTATGTCCAGATCCGCTACACCGGCTTCTCCCTCATCGAGGGCAACGAGCTTCAGGGCCTGACCACCGGCGGCGTCGGTTCGGGCACGAACCTGCAATTCATCCAGGTCCACAATAGCGGCGACGACGGCATCGAGATTTTCGGCGGCCGCCAGAACATGAAGAACATCGTCATCACCGGCGCCGACGATGACGGCCTCGATACCGATGTCGGCTACAAGGGCTTTATCCAGTTCGTCCTCGCGATCCAGCGCGACCAGGCGGCGGGCGCCACCGGCGACACGATGATCGAGGCGGACTCCACCGACGACGGCCTGTTTGACGCGACGCCGCGCCAGAATACCCGCCTCGCCAACTTCACCTTCATCCAGCGCCGGACGGGCCGCAACGCCATCCTGCTGCGCGGCGGCACCGATTACGCGCTCTACAACGGCGTCGTGGTCGGCCCGACCGGCTGCCTCGACATCGACACCGCGCAGACGGTGCAGACCGCCGGCCCGGACGAAGCGGGCATCCCCGTCTTCCGCTCGGTCGCCTTCTCCTGCCCCACCGCTTTCGACGCGGACGCGGACAATTTCGAGGCGCCGACGTTCAGCGCGGGCACGAACAACAATTCGGCGCTCGTCTCGACCCTCACGAACCTTTTCGTGAATGGCGCGAACGAGACGGCGGTGCCCGCCTTCACGACCCTGTCCACGATCAGCGCCTTCTTCACTAACACCAATTATATCGGTGCGGTGCGGGATGCGCAGGACACCTGGTATCGCGGCTGGACCTGCGATTCCGCTTATGCGCCCTTCGGCAGCGGCGCGGCCTGCACGGCCATTCCGGTCAGCTGACCCAGTCGACGCACCTACCGGGGGCGGCGGCAGCGATCGCCGCCCCCTTTCCTTCATTCAAGAATTTCGGGGGATTGTTATGACGAAGGCGCTCAAGCTCGGGAGCCTCCTTCTCCTCACCACCGCGCTCAGCGCGCCCGCTTTGGCGCAAGACGAAACGGCCGGGACCAGCCCGCCCGACGCTGAAGCCGGCGTGGTGCAGGAAGAGCAGCTGGACATTTCCGGTCCCGGCGCGGACGCGGATGAAGGGCAGGAGATTGTAGTCGTCGGCAATGTGCCGAACGTCATTCGCGTCGCGCCCGAAGTCGTCTCCGTCCTGTCGGCGGCGGACATCGCGCGGACCGGCGACGGCGACATTGCCGGAGCGCTGCAGCGCGTGACTGGCCTCAGCGTCGTCGGCAACGGCTATGTCTATGTGCGCGGGCTTGGCGACCGCTATTCGCTCGCGCTTCTGAACGGCCTCGCCCTCCCCTCGCCCGAGCCGCTGCGCCGCGTCGTGCCGCTCGACATCTTTCCGACCAGCATACTCGCCAGCTCGGTCGTGCAGAAAAGCTATTCGGTGAATTATCCCGGCGAATTCGGCGGCGGCGTCATCAACCTCACCACCTCCGCCATTCCGCGCGAACCGTTCTTTTCGATCGGGGGCAGCGTCAGCGGCGACACCGAAACCACGAATCAACTCGGCTATACTTATTATGGCAGCGACACCGACTGGACCGGCTTCGACGATGGCGCGCGCGACATTCCCTCCCCGCTGCGGGCGGCGCTCGATGCCGGTGCGCTCGTCAACGAGGGCAATGTGTTCAGCCGCGAGGACATTCAGGCCATTGCCGCAAGCCTGCTCAACGCGCCGACGACGCTCGTCCAGCGCAACCGCAATATCCCGGCCAATTTCGCCTTCGACGTCAATGGCGGGACCGCCTGGGACAATGGCGACATCCGCCTCGGCCTCATTGCGACCGCCGGTTTCTCCAACAGCTGGAAGACGCGCGACGCCGTCCAGCAGTCCGGAGGGCTCGATACCATCGCCAGCGATTTCCGGTCGGTCCGCACCGACAACCGCATCGTCGTGAACGGCCTTATCGGCCTTGGCGCCGAATTCGGCGCCAATAAGCTGCGCTGGACCAATCTTTATATCCGCGACACGTTGAAGCAAGCGCGGCTGGCGTCCGGTTACAGCCTGTCGGTGGGCGACCCCGACCCCGATCTGCCGCCGCAGCTCATCCGCCAGAACACCGGCTGGTTCGAGCGGCAGTTGATCAATTCGCAGCTGGTCGGCGAATTCAAGATCGCGGACGTCAACATGGACGTCCGCATCGGCTATGCCAATTCGCAGCGCGAGGCGCCCTATGAGCGCGGGTTCAGCTATCTCTACAGCGAAGAAGCGGGCGACTATGTCAACAACCTGACCGCGACCGGACAGAGCGCGACGGTGTCGTTCAGCGACTTGAACGAAGACGTCTACAATGCCGGGCTCGATTTCAGCCATCGCCTGCCGGACACCCGTCTCACCCTGTCGGGGGGCCTGTCCTATCTCAACACGCAGCGCGACTCCGTCCGCCGCGACTTCGCCTATCGCCCGGCCGACGGCCTCGGTCTCGCCGTGTCGCAGGAGCGGCCCGATTATCTGGTCTCGGATTACAATATCTATACTTACGACATCCTGCTCGTCGAAACCTCCGCGCTGGCCGGTGCCGCCGCCTATAAGGCCGGTCTCGAAGTTTTCGGCCTCTATGCCCAGGCCGCGGCGGACCTTGGCTCGACGCTCAGCTTCAACGCGGGTGTCCGTTATGAGGATGGCAAGCAGTCGGTGGAGCAGATCGACCTGTTCAACCAGGGCGGCATCGTCCAGCCCGACGCGATCGAGAAAAGCTATCTGCTCCCCGCCGCGACGGTGACTTGGAACATCAATCCCGACATGCAGCTGCGCGTCAACGCGTCCAAGACACTGGCCCGCCCGCAATTTCGCGAGCTGGCGCCGCAAATCTATCTCGACATCGATTCGGATCGCCAGTTCGTCGGCAACCCGTTCCTGGTCGACAGCCAACTCTACAATGCCGAAGCGCGCTACGAATATTATTTCGGCCGCGAACAGCGCCTGAGCGTCGCGGGCTTCTTCAAGCGGATCGACAATCCGATCGAAGCGGTCGCCTCGTTCGCGGGCGGCGGCACGCTGCAGACGACCTTCGCCAACGCGCCGGCGGCGGACCTCTATGGCTTCGAGCTGGAAGTGCAGAAATACTTTCCGCTCGAAGGCCTCGGCGGCTTTTTCGCCAATCGCCGCGCGGTCGCGATCGCCAATTACACCTTCAGCCAATCGAGCCTGAAGGTCGATGAGGATGACGAGACGATCATCAACGACAATCGCGGCCTCCGCCCCGCGTCGGAAGTGTTCGGGGACGGCGACCCGCTGACCGGCCAGTCGAAGCATCTCGCGAACCTGCAGCTCGGCCTCGAAAATAGCGAGCGCCTGTCGCAGCAGACCCTTTTGCTCACCTATGCGAGCGAGCGCGTCACCAATCGCGGTCCGGTCCTGGGCGACGTCCGCCAGGCGGATATCGTCGAACGGCCCGGTCTGCGCCTCGATTTCGTGGCGCGCGAGGGATTCATGATCGGGGATAAGGAGATCGAGCTGAAGTTCGAGGCGCGGAATATCACCGGCACCGACTATCTCGAATATCAGCAGGACGAAGTCCGCATCGTCAACAATGGCTACGATGTCGGCACTACCGTCTCGCTGGGCCTCGGCGTCAAGTTCTAGCAGAACCTCACCCCGGACCTGATCCGGGGTGACGACTGGATTTAGAAGCTCAGCCGGACGCTCGCCCGCAAATCCCGCCCCGCCAGCGGCACATAATCCTTCGTGAAGGAGGCGTGGCGGCGTGCCTCGACGTCGAAGATATTGCTGGCCGACAGGACGAGGCTGACATTGCGGTCGCGGCCCCAGGGGCGCCAGGCGAGCGAGGCGTTCACCATGGTGAAGCCCTCGGTCATTGTCTCGTAGGCGGCGACCTTGGCTTGATCGGCGGTCCATTCAACCTCGACGCGTCCGTCGATCTTTTCCGATTGCGCCTCGATCCCGCCGAGCAGGCGGAGGGGCGGGATGCGGGGCACGTTGCCGCCATCCTTGATCGTCGCGCGGACATAATCGCCGACGACATCCGCGACGAAACGGAAGCCGCCCATTTCGGCGACGGGCGCGGAAAGCTCGCCCTCCACGCCATAATAAGTCGCGTCTTTCTGGTCATAAGCGAAGACCGGCAGGCCGTCTTCTTCATCCCCCGTCGCGGCTTCGAAGATGTAATCGTCAAAGCGGTTGCCGAAGACCGAGACGCCGAAACGGTAGCCGCGCGATTGGCCGCGCAGATAAAGCTCGCCGCCCCAGCTCTTTTCGGTTTTCAAGTCCGGATTGCCGACCTCGAAGGCCTGGGTCGCGATGTGCGGGCCGTTGGACAGCAGCTCCTCCGCCGAGGGGGAGCGCTCTGCGCGTGACAGGCTCATCCCCGCAACCATCTGCGGCGCGATATCGTAGGACAGGCCCGCGGCAGCGGAGAAGGACGTGAAGTCGCGATCGAAACCGGCCGGCCGGGATACGATGTCGCTATGTTCGTATCGCAAGGCCCCCTCCAGGCCCCATCGCCCAAGCGTTATTTCCTGCAAGGTGAACAAGCCGATATGGCTGGTGAGGTTTTCAGGCACGAAGGCTTCCGCGCCGATGGCCGCAAAATCCCGGTTGAAGAATTGGACGCCGGTAACGCCCCGCCATCCGCCGCGATCGGCCTGAACGGCCTCCAGCCGCCCCTCCAATCCCTGAGTGCGAAAAACGGTGCCGACTTCTCCGCCTTCGAACTCCGTATGGGAATAATCGGCGAAGCCGATGCGGCTGCGCAATTTTTCGATAAAGCCGCCGGTCTCCACTTCGGCGCGCAAGTCGGCACGGGTCTGGCGAAGGCCGATGGTCACATCCTCTTCGCCATGGCCATGCTCTTCCTCCGGCTCCTCCTCGCCATGGGCATGTTCGGCGCCGGGACGGGCGGGCACGCCATAATCGCTTTCGTAGCGACTGACCGAAAAGCCGATATTGCCGCCGTCGCGAATGAAGGAGAGGCCGCCCGCATAAGTGGTCGTTTCGGTCGCGCTGTTCGGCACGCGGCCTTTGAGGCTTGCCAATTCCCGTGCTTCCTCCGCTTCCCCAACATGACCCTCGGCCTCTTCCTCGGCCGCGATGTCCAGCTGTTCGGCACGCAGGGCTTGCGACAAGACATAGCCGCCAACTTCCACGTCACCCGTCTTGCGGTGGCTGCCGTCGAAATGAAGGACGAAGCCGCCGCCAAGCGGCGTGTCTACCGCCCCGCCGACGCTGCGTTCGTTCGCGGCCGAGCCATAAGTGGCGATGATATCGGTATGGAGGATCTCGTCGGGAACGCGGCGCGGAATGCGCTTGTCGAGAACGTTGACCGCGCCGCCGATCGCCTGGCTGCCGAACAGCAGGACGGCGGGACCGTGCAGCACCTCGATCCGCTCGGCGGTCAGCGGATCGATGGTGACGGCATGGTCGGCCGAAGTATTCGACACGTCGATGGAGCCGATACCGTCGGTCAGCACGCGCACGCGTTCGCCCTGAAAACCGCGAAGCACCGGCCGGGAAGCGCCCGCGGTGAAAGAGGTCGCCGAAACTCCGGGCAGGCGGGTCAGCGTATCGCCGATCTGTGGACGCAGGTCGCGGACCAATTCGTCCCCGCTCAACGTCTGCGTGCCGGCGAGAATGCTGAGGTCGCGAACGTAATCGGCCGTCACGATGATGTCCTGCGGCTCCTGTTCGTGAAAATCGTCATTCTGGGCTTCGGGAACAGCCGCGTCCTGGGCGGCAGCCGGAGCAGCGGCAAAGATCGTGGTGGCAAGCAGCAGGGCAGTTTGGGACACAGGTGACTCCTTATATGGCGCCGCTGGTACGAGAGATGTTACACTGTCACAACATTTATTGCTGCGATGGGACTCGTTTCATCGCTTCTGGAAAACGGTCCATCCGACAGCATTTCGATTAAGCTGACAGTCACACCGTATTGGTTATGGTGCCAAGGCTCTGAACACCATGCGATTTGGAAGGGCCTTCCTGATATGACGGAACACCGGCGTAATTCGGCGAGCATCGGACGGACGATCGGCGTCATCGCTTTGTCTTGCGCCTCCTTGATCGGCATTTCAGTTTCGCAAAGCGCCGCCAGAAGCGCGGATACAGCGCAAGGCCGCGGGCCGGTGGCGGCGAAGCCGCTCGTCCAGACCCAGGCCCTATCTCCAGCCGAACGGGCGTTGGCGCAGCGGATCAACGCACTTGGTGCTTCATTCAACGGCGATGTCGGCATTGCGGTGAAGGATATTCAAAGCGGCTACACCGCATCGTTCGACGGCAGCACCTTCTTTCCGCAACAGAGCGTCAGCAAATTCTGGGTCGCACTGACCGCCATGGACAAGGCCGACCAGGGCCTTCTGAGCCTTGAATCGCCAGTCACCGTGCGGCGGGAAGACCTGACGCTTTTCCACCAGCCCATCGCCGCGCAGGTTGGCCCCGCCGGTTACACGACCACGCTCGACAGCCTGATCCATCGCGCGATCACGCAGAGCGACAATACATGCAACGATTTCGTGCTGTGGAAAGCGGGCGGGCCCGACGCGGTGCGCGCGTTTCTGAAGAAGAGCGGGATCAGCGGCATCCGCTTTGGCCCGGGCGAGCGCATGCTGCAAAGCCGGATTGCGGGCATGGAATGGAAACCATCCTATGTTGGCCAGAACTTCTACGCCGCGCGCAATGCCCTGCCGATGGCCGTTCGCCGCGCCGCCTTTGAAAACTACATTCGCGACCCAATGGACGGCGCGACGCCGCTCGGCACAGTGGATGCGCTGACCAGGCTCAAGAAAGGCGAGCTGCTTTCGCCTTATTATACCCAGAAACTGCTCGGCATCATGTCGAACACCAAGACCGGCGCACAGCGATTGAAAGGCGGGCTCGCGCCGGGCTGGAAGCTCGCGCACAAGACCGGCACGGGCCAGGTGCTCGGCGGCGAGCAGGCGGGCTATAACGATATCGGCATCGTCACCGGGCCGGACGGCCGTTCCTATGCGGTCGCCGTTTTCATCCGCCGCACGTCCGCGCCGCTCGGCCACCGGATGGAGACGATGCAAAATGTCGTCCGCGCGGTCATCGATTATTCGAAGGGCGATCACGGCGTGGCCCAGTTCGCCGTTCAGCAGCAACCGCCAGCATCGAAGGCAAAAGCGCCCTTGAGCCGCCAACAGGCCATTGCAGCGGCGGTGAATGGCCTGGAGGAAGAAGGCGAATAAGCTGGCCCGCCCAGCCGCCCTCACTTAAGATGCGGCCATGGCCCGGCCGCAATCCCCCGATTATGACAAGAGGCGCGAGGCGATCGTCGCGACGGCGGCGAAGCTGTTCGCGCGGCGTGGCTTTCAGGGCGCTTCGGTCGCTGACTTGGCGGAGGCGTGCAGCACGTCCAAGTCGCTCGTCTATCATTACTTCCCCTCAAAGGAAGACATCCTTTTCGAGGTGATGTCGAGTCATCTCGAGCAGCTCGTCACCGCGGCAGACGACGCGATGCTCGGCGCGCCGAAGCCGCGCGACAAGCTGCACGACATCGCGCTTGCCTTCATGCGGCTCTACGTGACGGCCCAGGCCGAGCACAAGGTGCTTCTGAACGAACTCGACAATTTGCCGCCCGACCGGCGCAATGAGATCGTCTCCAAGCAACGGCGGATCATCGCCATCGTCGAGGAGCAGATTGCGGAAATCCGGCCGGACGTCAGCGCCGCGGGGACGCTGACCCTGCCGCTCACCATGCTCTTTTTCGGCATGATCAACTGGAGCCACACTTGGTTCAGGGCGGAAGGACCGGTGTCGGCGGAAAGGCTGGCCGATCTAGCCATGGAGATCATGCTGCACGGATTGGAGGGGATGAGCGCAACTTAGCCCTCCCCCTTGATGGGGGAGGGTTGGGTGGGGGTGATGTTCGACGTAGAGCGGCATGCTTCCCCAGCATCACCCCCACCCCAGCCCTCCCCCACCGAGGGAGAGGGAGTTAAGCGTCGTAGTCGACCTCGACCCCTTCGCCCTTCGGCACGGACTGGCAGGTAAGGACATAGCCAGCCACGATTTCCTCGTCGGTCAGGCCGTAGCGGGCGGCCATTTCGACTTCACCGGATATGACTTTTGCCCGGCAGGTCGCGCAAACGCCCGCCTTGCAGGCGAAGGGCGCGGGGAGGCCAGCCTCGCGCGCGCTGTCGAGGATGTTGCCGGCCGCCGCGTCGAAAGGCACCTGACGAGTGCGGCCGTCGAGAGTAACGCGCATTTGCAGGCCTTGCGCTTTTTCCTGAAGCGCGTGGATTTCGGCCTGGAGCGCGGCGGAGGGGCGCCCGGCGGTAAAACGTTCGATGTGGATATGGTCGTGCGGCACATTCCTAGCTTGTAGCGCCTGTTCCGCCGCGTCCATCATCGGGCCGGGGCCGCAGATGAAGAAAGCGTCGACCTCCGCCGGATCGATCAGGGTTTCCAGAATCTCGTCGCATTTGGCGCGGTCGAGGCGGCCGTTGAAGAGGTCGACATCCTCCGCCTCCTGGGAGAGGAAATGATGGACCTGGAGGCGGCCCATATAACGGTTCTTGAGGCGCGCCAGCTCCTCCAGGAAGATGACCGAGCCGCTGTGGCTGTTGCCGTAGAAGAGCGTGAAGCGACTCTCCGGCTCGACGGCGAGCGCCGTTTTGAGCAATGAGAGGATCGGCGTGATGCCGGAGCCCGCGGCGAAGGCGGCGTAAGTGCGCGCCTGGCCAGGTTCGAAGGCGTAGGTGAAGCTGCCGTGCGGCGCCATGACGGCGATGCTGTCGCCAGGCTTCAGGTTGTCGGCAGCCCAATTCGAAAAAAGACCGCCCGGAATCCGCTTTACCGTGACCGCGAGCATGTCTTCATTCGGCGCTGTGCAGAGCGAATAGTTACGCCGCACTTCCTCGCCGCCAATGTCGGCGATGAGGGTGAGATGTTGACCAGGCTTGAAACGGAAGGTTTCGCGCAGCGCGTCGGGCACCGCGAAACGGATCGAGCGCGCTTCGGGCGTTTCCGGGACGATCTCCGCGATCTTGAGGGTGTGGAAACTGACGCTCATTCAGGGTCTCAATGGCATTTGAAATGGTCGAAGGGCTCGAGGCAGTCGCGGCAGCGCCACAAGGCTTTGCAAGGGGTCGAACCGAAGCGGCTCACCTCCTGGGTATGGGACGATCCGCATTGCGGGCATTCCACGGCGCGGCTTCCGGCGGGGACCGGGGGGGAGATGCCGTAGGCACGAAGCTTTTCGCGGCCTTCCGGGGTGATCCAGTCGGTCGTCCAGGGCGGGGAGAGGGTTGTTTCGATTTGGACGTTTTCGAACCCGGCTTTGTCGAGGGCGATGCGGACCATCGTTTCGATGACCTGGGTGGCGGGGCAGCCGGTATAGGTCGGGGTGAGGGCCACGCGATCCGGCCTCACGTCGCGGACGATGCCGAGGTCGACGATGGAGACGGCGGGCACCTCAGGGTCAGGAACGCTCGCCAACACTTCCCAAATCTGCCCCTCCCCCTCGATGGGGGAGGCTGGGTGGGGGTGATCTTCGACATAGGGCGGAGTGCTTCCGGAAGCATCACCCCCACCCAACCCTCCCCCATCGACGGGGAGGGCTTTTGAGCGGTCATGATCGTCTACAATCACCATGTCGCGTCGGGATAAGCGCGGGGCAAAAACTGCATCTGGGCGAGGAGATGGCCGAGATGTTCGCTGTGGTGGCCCTGACGACCGCCGAGGATCGGGCGCTGGTCGTGCGGCACAGTGAGGGTCGCTTCCTCGATCACGGCCCGGACTTGCCGGTCATAATCCTCGCGAAAGGCCATCACGTCCGCCCCAATTCCGCGCTCCGCCATTTCCACGGCGACCCCATCCATTTCGAACAATTCCGGCACAAAGCGCCAAAGCCACTCGAAGCCGTCCTGCATGCGGACGTGGCTGTCGTCCGTGCCGTCACCAAGGCGGATCACCCATTCCTGGGCGAGCTCCTGGTGATAGGTGACTTCCTTGACCGCTTTGGCGGCGACGGCGGCAATCAGCTCGTCCTTCGATGCGGTGAGCGCGTCGAACAGCATCTTCTGCCAAGTCGAGAAAAGGAACTGCCGCGCCATGGTGCGGGCGAAGTCGCCATTCGGTTGCTCGACGAGCAGGCAATTGCGGTAATCGAGCACGTCGCGGTGGAAGGCGAGTTTGTCACCGTCCCTGCCCTGCCCTTCGACCTTGCCGGCCGCGTCAAGGAAATGGGTCGCCTGCCCAATGAGGTCGAGCGCCATGTTGGCGAGGCTGAGATCCACCTCGACCGTGGGACAAGCCCCCGTCCATTCGGACAGACGCTGGCCGAGCACCAAGGCATCGTCGCCGAGGCGCAGGAGATAGTCGAACAGAGCCTGGTCCTGCGCGATGGTCGCCATCAGATGTGCTTCACGTCGTCGGGAATATTGTAGAAGGTCGGGTGGCGATAGATCTTGTCTTCCGCCGGTTCGAACATCGCGCCGTCATCGGCGGGATCGGAGGCGACGATCGCGGCGGAGGGAACGACCCACAGGCTCACCCCTTCCATCCGCCGCGTATAGGTGTCGCGGGCGTGGCGCAGCGCGATCTCCGCATCGGGTGCGTGGACGCTGCCGACATGGCGGTGGGAGAGACCGCCTTTCGACCGGACGAATACTTCCCAGAGGGGCCAATCCTTACTCATGCTCAAATCCCCAATCGGCCAAAATCGTCATTCCGGCGAAAGCCGGAATCTTGCGTCGGCCACGCGCACAAGGAGAACTGAGATCCCGGCTTTCACCGGGATGACGGTTCAGGACGAAACTCACGCCGCCTTCCTCTTCCCTGCCTGCTTGGCTGCATAAGCATCCGCCGCCTCGCGGATCCAGGCCCCGTCTTCCCAGGCCTTGCGGCGGACGGCCATGCGCTCCTTGGCGACCGGGCCTTCGCCCTTCACCACGGCATAGAATTCCGACCAGTCGACCTCGCCGAAATCGTAGCCGCCCTTCGCCTCGTTCCATTTCACAGCTGGATCGGGAACGGTGAGGCCGATGGCGTCCGCTTGCGGCACGGTGATGTCGACGAACTTCTGGCGCAGCTCGTCATTGGTCTCGCGCTTGATCCGCCAGCGCATCGACTGGGCGGTGTTGGGACTGTTCTCGTCTGGCGGGCCGAACATCATCAGCGACGGCCACCACCAGCGATTGAGTGCGTCCTGCGCCATGCGCTTCTGCGCATCCGTGCCGGCCGCGAGATGCATCATGATCTCATAGCCCTGCCGCTGATGGAAGCTCTCTTCCTTGCACACCCGCACCATGGCGCGGGCATAAGGGCCGTAGGACGTCCGCTGCAACGGCACCTGGTTCATGATCGCGGCGCCGTCGACCAGCCAGCCGATCGCGCCGATGTCCGCCCAGGTGAGCGTCGGGTAATTGAAGATGGTGCTGTACTTGGCCTTGCCCGAATGCAGCGCCTCGATCATTTCCTCGCGGCTGGTGCCCAATGTCTCGGCAGCCGAATAGAGATAGAGGCCGTGCCCCGCCTCGTCCTGCACCTTGGCGAGCAGGATCGCCTTGCGGCGCAATGAAGGCGCGCGGGTGATCCAGTTGCCCTCGGGCAGCATGCCGACGATTTCGCTATGCGCGTGCTGCGAGATTTGGCGGACGAGCGTGCGGCGATAGGCCTCCGGCATCCAATCCTTGGGCTCGATAAATTCGTCGGCGGCGACGCGCGCCTCGAAGGCCGCGAGTTTGTCCGCATCCTCTGTCGAAGCGACGGACGCCGATTTTTGCAATTCGGTCGTATACATGGCTTCTTCTCCTATGCCGTGACATTACCATTCGCCGACCGATCGGTCAAATAATTCTCTGTGAATGTCTACGAGGCAAAGTTGATGAAATTGATGCTCTGCGAAAGTTTTCAACACGCCTTTCCTGTCCAATGAAAGAAGCAGTCGCACAAGGAGATAAAATAGGTCATGCGCGAGCCTAACCAGAAGCGTGCATGTAGGAAAATTCCACATGCGCGATGAGCGAGAAGGCGGTTAGACCCGTTCGATGACGGTCGCAATTCCCTGTCCAACGCCGATGCACATGGCGCAGAGGGCGTAGCGGCCGCCGGTGCGTTGGAGTTCCTCCGTCGCGGTGAGGAGCAGGCGCGCGCCGGACATGCCAAGGGGATGGCCGAGCGCGATGGCGCCGCCGTTCGGATTGACGTGCGGCGCATCGTCGGGGAGGCCGAGTTCGCGCAGGACGGGGAGCGCCTGGGCGGCGAACGCCTCGTTGATCTCGATCACGTCCATGTCGGCGATGGTGAGGCCCAAACGGGCGAGCAGTTTCTGCGAGGCGGGCGCGGGGCCGATGCCCATGATGCGCGGCTCGACGCCGACCACCGCGCCACCAAGGATGCGGGCGCGGGGCGTGAGGCCGTTCGCCTGCGCGACAGCTTCCGACGCGACGATCATCGCCGCCGCGCCGTCATTGACGCCCGAGGCGTTGCCCGCCGTCACCGTGCCGTCGGTGCGGACGATGGGCTTCAATTTGGCGAGGGCTTCGACACTGGCCTGGCGGGGATGCTCGTCGCGTTCGACGATGAGGGGGTCGCCCTTTCGCTGCGGGATGGAGACGGGCACGATCTCGGCGGCGAGGCGGCCATTTTGCTGGGCGCGGGCAGCCTTGTCCTGGCTGCGGACCGCGAAAGCGTCCTGATCAGTGCGGCTGACCTTCCAGGCGTCGGCGACATTCTCGCCGGTCGACGGCATGGTGTCGTCGCCATAGACCGATTTCATCTTCGGATTGACGAAGCGCCAACCGATCGTCGTGTCGTAGATTTCGGCATTGCGGTCGAAGGCGCTGGTTGCCTTGGCCATGACGAAGGGCGCGCGGCTCATGCTTTCCGAACCGCCCGCGATCACCATCTCCGCCTCGCCGCCCCGAATGACGCGCGCCGCCATGGCGACGGCGTCCATGCCGGAGCCGCAGAGGCGGTTGAGGGTGACGCCGCCCGAGGATTGCGGAAGGCCTGCAAGGAGACCCGCCATGCGCGCGAGGTTGCGATTGTCCTCGCCCGCCTGATTGGCGCAGCCGAGGATCACGTCATCGACCCTGTCCCAATCGACGCCGGGATTGCGGTCCATCAAAGCCTTGATCGGAATGGCGGCGAGATCGTCGGCGCGGACAGAAGACAGCGCGCCCGCATAGCGGCCGATGGGCGTGCGGATCGCATCGCAAATATAGGCTTGGGACATGCGCACCTTCTCCTTGGGTTTCCCGACCGGGCGGTCTATCAAAGGCCATGGCTTACGAAACCATCGACTTCAAGGTGGAAGGCGGCGTTGCGCGCCTCACCCTCAACCGCCCCGATCGACTGAACAGCTTCACCGTGCAGATGCATGAAGAAGTGGCCGACGCGCTGGACAATCTGGGCGGCGCGCGGACCCTGGTGCTGACCGGCGCGGGGCGCGGCTTTTGCGCGGGGCAGGATCTCAATGACCGCGCGGTGGCGCCGGGCGAGGCGGTCGACCTCGGGGAATCGGTGGAGAGACGCTACAATCCGCTGATCCGGCGGCTGACGTCCCTGCCGGTGCCGGTGATCGCGCGGGTGAACGGCGTGGCGGCGGGAGCGGGAGCGAATATCGCACTCGCCTGCGACATCGTGATCGCCGCGAAATCGGCCAAGTTCATCCAGTCCTTCGCCGCCATCGGGCTTATTCCGGACAGCGGCGGGACGTGGGTGTTGCCCCGCTTGGTGGGCCAGGCGCGGGCGCTGGGGCTGGCTTTGACCGGCGAGCCTTTGGCGGCGGAGAAAGCGGCCGAATGGGGGCTGATCTGGAAGGCGGTGGAGGATGAAGCGCTGGACGCGGAAGTGGATGCGCTTGCCGCCCGCTTTGCTTCTGGCCCGACGCGGGGCTTGGCGGCGATCAAGAAGATGATCCGCGAAAGCTGGGATCATCGGCTGGACGAGGAACTGGACCTTCAGCGCGACATGATGCGGGAGCTGGGATTCAGCCAAGATTACAAGGAAGGCGTTGCCGCCTTCATGGAGAAACGGACGCCGAATTTTACCGGAAGATGAGCGTCATTCCAGCGAAAGCTGGAATCTCCTTTCTTCCGGGACATATCAAATGAGATTCCAGCTTTCGCTGGAATGACGGGATGGAATGATATGAAAACCCTGAACCTTCTGAATTATGCGCAGGACGGCTGGTACCAGGCGCCGGGCGGGCTCGCCGAGGTGCAGAGCGCCGTCACCGGCGAGGTGATCGCGACGACCGGCAGCCAGGGCCTCGATTTCAAGGCGATGCTGGATCATGCCCGGACCGTCGGCGGCCCTGCCTTGCGCGCGATGACCTTCCACGAACGTGCCTGGATGCTGAAGGATCTCGCCAACGCGATCATGGCGCGCAAGGAGGAGCTCTACGCCCTCAATTACCAGACCGGCGCGACGCGCACCGACGGGTGGATCGATATCGAAGGCGGCGCGGGCACGCTTTATTCTTTCTCGTCCAAAGGGCGGCGGGAGCTTCCCAATCAGCGGGTGCTGATCGACGGCAATATGGAGCCGCTGTCGAAGGGCGGTACGTTCGTCGGGCAGCATGTGTGGACCTCGCTCCAAGGCGTCGCGGTCCACATCAACGCCTTCAACTTCCCGGTATGGGGGATGCTGGAGAAGCTGGCGCCCACCTTCCTCGCGGGTGTGCCGGCGATCGTGAAGCCGGCATCGTCGACCGGCTATCTCGCCGAACAGTGCGTGCGCATCATGCTGGAGGCAGATGTGCTGCCGAAGGGCGCGCTGCAGCTCGTCATGGGCGGGGTCGGCGACCTGATGGATCATCTGACCTGCCAGGACGTGGTATCCTTCACCGGCTCCGCCGCGACCGCGATGAAGTTGCAATCCCATCCGGTGATCGCGCGGGAAAGCGTGCGCTTCATCGCCGAGCGGGACAGTTTGAACGCCTCGATCCTCGGCCCCGACGCTGGGCCCGGAACGCCGGAATTCGACCTGTTCGTCAAGGAAGTGGCGCGCGAGATGACGGTGAAAGCGGGGCAAAAATGCACTGCCATTCGCCGCGCCATGGCGCCTGCCGAACATATCGATGCGGTGCAGGAGGCGCTCTCCGCCCGTCTCGCCAAGGTGAAGATCGGTGACCCCCGTGAGGAAGGCGTGACGATGGGCGCGCTCGCCAGCCGGTCCCAGCTCGAGGCGGTGCGGTCGGCGGTCGAGGAATTGAGCAAATCGGCGCGCATCGTGTCGGGCGACCCCGCCGCCTCGCCGGTTCAGGGCAACGGCGCCTTCATCGAGCCGATCCTGCTGCGGTCGGACGATCCGTGGGGATCCGACGCCGTGCATGACGTGGAGGCGTTCGGCCCAGTGTCGACGATCATGCCCTATCGCGATCTGGCCGACGCGGTCGCGCTGGCGAACCGGGGCATGGGCAGCCTGGCGCTATCGCTCTTCACCTTCGATCCGAAGGTCGCGGAAGAGTTCGTGCTGGGCGCGGGCGCGTTCCACGGCCGCATGATGATCCTCGACCGCACATCGGCGAAGGAATCGACCGGCCACGGCTCCCCCCTCCCCGTCCTGGTCCATGGCGGCCCGGGCCGCGCGGGCGGCGGCGAAGAAATGGGCGGCGTGCGCGGCGTCACGCATTATATGCAGCGCACCGCGCTTCAGGGCTCTCCCGCCTTGCTGTCGGGCATCGTCAAGCAATGGCTGCCCGGCGCGCCGAAGCCGGAGGGCGATGTGCACCCCTTCCGCAAGCGGATTTCGGAACTGGAGGTGGGTTATACGCTCAAGACCGCGAGCCGCACCGTTACGCTGGAGGATGTGGAGCATTTCGCCCATTTCACCGGCGACACCTTCTACGCTCATATGGATGAGGAAGCCGCCAAGGCGAGCCCGATCTTCGAGGGCCGCGTGGCGCACGGCTATCTGATCCTGTCCTTCGCCGCCGGATTGTTCGTGGAGCCCGCGCCCGGCCCGGTGCTCGCCAATACCGGCCTTGAAAACCTCCGCTTCATGACGCCGCTTTATCCGGGCGACAGCATGCGCGTGGAATTGACGGTCAAGTCGAAGAGCGTCCGGGACGAAGAAAAAGGCGAGGTCCGCTGGGCCGTCTACATCTTCAACCAGAAGGACGAGGTGGTCGCGACCTACGATCTGCTGACGATGAACCGGCCTTAGCGTTCCCCCCTTCATCCTCCCGTCATGCTGGACTTGATCCAGCATCCATGAACGCCGTCCTTTCCGGATACACCCGTGTTGATAGACCCCCGATCAAGTTCGGGCTGACGGTTAGGCCGGGAATCTAGGGACGGGGAAACCAATCGATCCCGGCATCCGTTTGCCGCCTCGACAGGAGGGAAACGGCGTGGACGACAGGCTGCTGCAGGGCATTCATTGGGTCACGCGCGGGATCGAGATGATCGGGATCGCGATTATTGTCGTTGGGGCGCTTGGGGCGTTGATCGCCTTCGTTCGCAGGACTGGGCAGCCGGGTAAGGAGGAAAGGATTGGCGATTTCCGGTCCGACCTTGGCCGCTCCATTCTCCTCGGCCTCGAGTTTCTCGTCGCGGCGGACATCGTCAACACCGTGGCGATCGAACCCACGCTCCAAAGCCTGGCGGTGCTGGCGGGGATCGTCCTCATCCGGACGTTCCTCAGCTTCTCGCTCGAAGTGGAGATTGAAGGGCGCTGGCCCTGGCAGCGCGTCTCTGGCACTGGCCGCGAAACCTGATTAGGGCGCGGCCATGGATCATTTTCATCTCAAGGGCGGCGTCCTTCATTGCGAGGACGTGCCGCTGCCCGCCATTGCCGAAGCCGTCGGAACGCCGGTCTACGTCTATTCCGCCGCGACGATGCGGCGTCATGCGCGGGTGTTTCGCGAGGCTCTGGCGGGCCTCGACGATCCGCTGGTCGCTTATGCGGTGAAGGCCAACCCCAATGCGGCGGTGCTGGCGGTCCTCCGCGACGAAGGGCTGGGCGCGGATGTCGTTTCGGGCGGCGAATATCGGCGCGCGCGGGCGGCGGGGATCGCGCCCGAAAAGATCGTCTTTTCGGGCGTCGGTAAGACAGCGGAGGAAATGCGCCTCGTCCTCGACGGCGGGCTGTGCCAGTTCAACCTGGAATCGGTGGAGGAAGCGGAGATGCTGTCCGCCGTGGCGTCCAATATGGGCCGGACGGCGCCGGTCGCATTCCGCGTCAATCCCGATGTCGAGGCCGGAAGCCATGCCAAGATTTCGACCGGCGCCGCGCATAATAAATTCGGCATTCCGATCGGCGAGGCCGTTGCCGCTTACGCGCGCGCGCGCAGCCTGCCCGGCCTCGACCCACAGGGTGTCGCCGTTCATATCGGCAGCCAGCTCACCAGCCTTGCCCCGCTCGAAAGCGCATTCCGCAAAGTCGGCGAACTGATCGCCGATTTGCGCAAGGCCGGACATGACATCGTGAAGGCCGATTTGGGCGGCGGTCTTGGCATTCCTTACGATCCCGAAGCGCCGCTGCCGCCAAGTCCGGAGCTTTACGGCCGGATGGTCGCGGACGTGACGGCGGATTGGAACGTGCGGCTGATCTTCGAACCAGGCCGTTTGATCGTTGGCAATGCGGGCGTTTTGTTGACCGAAGTCATCCGGGTGAAGCCGGGCGCGACCGACCCGTTCGTGATCGTCGACGCGGCGATGAACGATTTGATGCGCCCGAGCCTTTACGATGCCTGGCACGCGATCGACGCCGTGACGCCGAAGGGGACGCACATGACCGCCAATGTCGTAGGACCGGTTTGCGAGACCGGCGATACTTTCGCGACTGCCCGCGAAATGGACGGCGCGCGGGCGGGCGACCTGCTCGTCTTCCGCACGGCGGGCGCCTATGCCGCGACGATGGCGAGCACCTATAACAGCCGTCCCTTGACGCCCGAAGTGATGGTGGACGGCGGCCGGTGGGCCGTGGTCCGTGAGCGGCAGGATGTCGAAAGCCTGATCCGGGCGGACCGAATACCGGACTGGCTAGCTTAGATCGGCAGCAGCCCGAAATAAGCGAGGATCGCGACGACCAGGATCAGCAGCGCTATGGCGGCGATGGTGCCGCCCGCGCCGCCCCGTTCCACAACCACCGTTCTTTTCTCGACAATATTGCGTTCGTCCATGCGAAAACTCCTTGCTTTCCGGCTGAACGCCATGGCGCGGCAGCCGTTCCGCCGGTTGAGCGCCGAACCGAGGCTGCGTGGCGGTTGTCCGCCCGTCCGAGCCGGAACGCGCGCGCCGTCAATCTGTTGGGGGATCAACAGCTTGATGGAGGATGCCATGAAAGTTTCGGAATGCATGTCGATGGATGTGGAAGTCGTCGGCCCCGACCAGCCGATCCGGGAAGCGGCGCGGTTCATGCTGCGCGAAGATGCCGGATCGATGCCGGTCTGCGACGGCGACCGGCTGGTCGGCATGATCACCGACCGCGACATCGCGGTGCGCGCGGTCGCGGAAGGCCGGGGGCCGGACACGCCGGTGCGCGAAGCAATGACCGACGAAGTGCTCTATTGTTATGACGATGACGATGTCGACGAAGTGGCGCTGAAGATGAGCGACGCGCAGGTGCGCCGTTTTCCGGTCGTCAGCCAGGAGGACAGGAGACTGGTCGGCATCATCTCGCTCGGCGACATCAGCCGGTCCAGCGAGGAGGATGCAGCCCATGTCGCCATGCAGGGTGTTACCGATCCGGGCGGGATGCACAGCCAGACGGATGAGTGATCGGGCTTTAAAGCCGCTCCCCTTGATGGGGGTGGGGTGATGTTTGGCGTAGAGCGCAGAGGGCCCCGCATGACCCCCGCCAACCTCCCCCATCAAGGGGTAGTCTTTTAAGAGTTTAATCCTGCGGCCAAGTCTCCAGCACCTCGACGAAGCGGGTGAGCCATCCGTTGGTCTGGTGCCCATCGACGACGCGGTGGTCGATGGTGAGGCTGACATAAGCCATCGGGCGGATCTGAATCGTATCGATGCCGCCCACTTCGCGGACGACGACGCGCTTTTCGAGTTTGCCGACGCCGAGGATCGCCGATTGCGGCTGGTTGATGATGATCGGGCTGGCGAATAGCGAGCCGGAGACGCCGTGGTTGGAAATGGTGAAGGTGCCGCCCTTCACGTCATTCTGCGAGAGCTTTTCGGCGCGCGCCTTTTCAACGAGCGTGTCGAGCCCTTCGGCGATGCCCTGGAGCGAGAGGCTCTGCACCTTGCGCAGGACGGGGACGATCAGCCCCTTGTTGCCGAGAGCGGTGCCGACGCCGATGTTGATGTCGTCGTAGATTTCCAGGCGATCGTCGTGCCAGCGGCTGTTGATCGCGGGCGCGACCTTCATCGCTTCCGCCGCAGCCGCCACGATATAGGCGGTATAGGTGAGCTTCGCGCCCGCTTTGGCGAAGGCATCCTTGTGGCGCGCGCGGTGGGCCATGATCGCGCTGAAGTCGCATTCGAACATCGCGGTGACGTGCGGGGCCTGCGTGACCGAATTCAGCATGTTTTCCGCGATGCGCAGGCGCATGCGATCGTGCGGCACGCTGTGCGAGGCGATCGAGGCGTCGGATGGGGCGATTTGCGGCTGTGCGGTGGTGCGCGGGCCGGTTTGGACCGTGGTGACCAGTTCGACCGCTTTGTCGACATCGGCACGGGTGATGCGGCCGTCGCGCCCGGTGCCTTGAATGCGGCTGGGATCGATGTCGTGCTGCAGGAGCGCGCGCTTTACCGAAGGGGAGAGGCGAAGTTCGGGATTGGGTCTTCTTAAGCCCTCCCCCTTGATGGGGGAGGATTGGGTGGGGGTGAGGGTTGTCGTCGGGCTGCGCTCTTCCCCGGCATCACCCCTCCCCAACCCATCAGAGCCGCAGGCTTGTCCCCCGGACAAGCCCAAGAGCGGCTTTGATCCATCGAGGGGAGGGGCTTCAGGGGTGATCTCCGCCATTAATGCGATGCGGCCCAGCACTGCACCGGGCGCGGCTTCCTCATTTGAGTGAAGAACGATCTCGCGCAAGATTCCGGAGGCGGGCGCGGGCACCTCCACCGCGACCTTGTCGGTTTCCAGTTCGACCAGCGGGTCGTTCACTTCGATCTTGTCGCCGACCTGCTTCAGCCAGGCGCGGACGACGGCCTTGGTGCCTTCCTGTTCGATGGGCGCGGTGACGTCGATCATGAGATGGTCCTGATAGCCCCTCCCCCTTGATGGGGGAGGCTGGGTGGGGGTGAGGGTTGGGCCAGGTTCGGTGCGGGCGGAGAGATCACCCCCACCCTTCCCTCCCCCATCAAGGGGGAGGGTTTACCGCCGGCGCGGGTGCCGCCTCTGTGCATCAAAACACTACCAATTCGTCGATCTTGGCGCGGATACGCTCCACGGACGGCACCGCCCAGTCGAGCAGCACCGGATTATGCGGGCTGGGGATGTCCGGCATGGTGAGGCGCGAGACCGGCGCGTCGAGATCGAGGAAGGCCTCGTCCGCGACCACCGCCGCGATCTCCGCGCCGAAGCCTCCGGTCAGCAGGTCTTCGTGGACGATCAGGCAGCGGCGGGTGCGGCGGACGCTGTCCAGCACCATTTCGCGGTCCCAGGGCATCAGGGTGCGGAGGTCGATGACGTCTGCGGAGATATCCTTGGCCGCTTCTTCGCAGCGCGGGACCATGGCGCCCCACGTGACGATGGTGATGTCGTCGCCGGAGCGGGTTTTCTTCGCGCGGCCGAAGGGCAGGACGTAATCGTCGCCCGGATAGGGACGGCGGGCCCAGCTATCGTCGAGCATGGCGCGATGTTCGAAGAAGACGACGGGATCGTTGCCGCGCAAGCCTTCGCGGAGGAGGCCCACGGCGTCCTCGGCATTGGACGGCACCGCGACCTTCCAGCCGGGATTGTGAACGAACTGCACTTCGTTGGTCTGGCTGTGCCAAGGATCGCCGCACTTGAAGAAGCCGCCCGGGATGCGCAGCACCATCGGCGCCGCGAAGCGGTTGTTGGTGCGCCAGCGCATCGTGCCGCAATCGTTGATCTGTTCGAGCGCGGGTTCGGCATATTTGCGGAACTGGATTTCGGGCACCGGCATCAGGCCCGCCATCGCCATCCCCACCGCGCGGCCCACAATGCCTTCTTCGGACAGGCTGGTATCGAACACCCGCTCGATCCCGAACTTCTCCTGAAGGCCAAGGGTCACGGCGTGGACGCCGCCCTTCGGGCCGATGTCTTCGCCGAACAGCAGGACGCGGGGATTGATCTCCAGTTCATGCTCCAGCGTGCGGCGGATCGCCGTCACCATGTTGATGCGCTGGCCTTCGGGCTTCGGTTCGTCCGTGGAGGGCGGGGGCGTGTAACCATGCGTCCACTGCCCGCCGATCGTCTGCATCTCGCCTTCGTAGAAGACGTGGCGGAGGACGTTCTCCGGGCTGGAGACGCCCCGCGCCTCCGCCTTTTCGCGGGCGGCTTCGACCGTGTCGGCGGCTTCGCGTTCGATGCCGTTCCATTCCTCTTCGGAAAGAAGTGAACCGACGAGGTAGGATTTCAGCTTCGGCAACGGATCGCGCGCCCATTCGGATGCGACGAAATCTTCCGATTTGTAGGTCTGCGTGTCCTGGAAGCTGTGGCCTTGGAGGCGCGGCACGGTGAGGCGGAGCAAGGCCGGGCCGCCCTGCCCGCGCACATGATCGACAGCGGCGGAGAGCAGGCGGGCCGCTTCGGCGGGCTCGGTGCCGTCGCCGGAAAAGACTTCGAGGCCCGTGAAGCTTTCCAGGTTCTTCGCGATGTTGCCGCCCGGCGTCTGATAGGTCGACGGGACCGAGATGCCGTATTGATTGTCCTCGATATAGAAGAGCATCGGCAGCTTCTGCGTGGTCGCGATCGTAAGCGCGGCCCAGAAGCCGTTCGTCGCGACCGAAGCATCGCCGCCGAGAACGACCGCCATCGCATCCTTGTGCGGCTCGCTGCCAAGGACCGTGCGGTAATAGTCGATCGCCTGCGCCCAGCCAGCCGTCGGCGTATATTGCGCGCCAACGCCGCCAGACATGGGAAGGGCGGGCGCGCCGTTCGGATTGGGATAGTTGAACACCACGCCAATGTCGCGGCCGTCCGAATAGCCCCCTTGCCGGCCCATCGCCGATCCAAGCGCATCCTCCAACGGCACGCCGAGGGAGAGAAGCAAGGGCCGCGAGCGGTAATAGCCGCAAACCGCGTCCTTGGGCCGGTCGAGGCGCGATCCCAACATGATCTGCGCCATGTCGTGCCCGCGCGCGGAGAATTGGTAGAGCACCTTCTTCTCGGGAACGAGCCGCGTCTCCTCCAGCTTGTCGAGCGCACGGCTCACCTGCATGAGATAGGCGATCTTCCGCCAATCGTAGGCGGGATCGGGCGCGTTCGAGCGGAGGGGTGCGGTGGCCATCAGAGCCGCGCCGCGACCGCCTTGGCGAAGCGGTCGACATTGTCGTCGGACAGCCCCGCGACGTTGAACCGGCCGGAACCGGCCATATAGATGCCTTCCTCCGCCTGAAGCGCCTTCACCTGTTCGGGAGACAGCGGGAGCATGGAGAACATGCCGTTCTGTTCGTCGATATAGGCCAGGCGCGGGTCGGAAGCGGCGAGGCGGGCGCGGAGGCTGCGGATGCGGATGCACATTTCCTTCACTTCCGCTTCCCAATCGGCGCGCAGTTCGGGCGTGTCGAGGATGATGCGGGCGACGGCGGCGCCATGGTCGGGCGGCATCGACCACATGGTGCGGGCGAGCGAAAGGAGGTTGCGGTAGATGAGCTGGGCCGTTTCGTCATTCGCGCCCTTGACGAAGAGCGAGCCGGTGCGGTCGCGATAGACGCCGAAATTCTTGTCGCAGCTATGGGCGACGAGGGCCTGCTCGCACCGCTCCACCGCCATCCGCATGCCCGCCGCGTCGGCTTCCAACCCGTTGCCCAAACCCTGATAGGCAAGGTCGATGAACGGCACGAGTCCGCGTCGCGCCATGAACGCGGACACAATGTCCCATTGCTCGAGGCTCAAATCCGCGCCCGTGGGATTGTGGCAGCAGCCGTGGAGCAGGACGAGGTCGCCAGGGCGCGCCTCCTCCAGCGCCTCCATCATCTGCGGAAAGCAGATCGTGTGGCTGTCGCGGTCGTAATATTTATAATCGACCATCGGCAGCCCCGCGCAGCCGATCAGAGGCGCGTGATTGGGCCAGGTCGGCTGGCCGATGAAGATGCGCGCGCCGCCGCCCGCCTGGCGGATCAGCTCCGCGCCGAGGCGGAGCGCGCCGCAGCCGCCCGGCGTTTGAACGCCGACGATCCGGCTGTCGGACGCGCCCGGACCGAAAGCCAATTCCTTCATCAACTGCACGAAGCGGACGTCACCCTCGGCGCCGAGATAGGCCTTCGTCTCCTGCGTATCGAGGAGAATCAGCTCGGCTTTCTTCACCGCGCGCAGGATGGGGGTGCCGCCCGCCGCGTCGCGATAGACGCCCACGCCGACATCGATCTTGGTCGGCCGCTTGTCGGCGTTGGCGAGCGCGATGAGGGCGAGCAAGGCGTCCGGCGCCTGCGGCTTCAGCCGGTCGAAAAGCAACGTCGATCCGGTGCCAGTGCCAGCGTCCGCCATAAATCCTCCTGTTCGCGCAAAGAGCGACGCTTAATCCTATGCCAGATAAGCGCAAGGCGCGTATCAAAATGTGCGAGATTCACAGTAGATCGGCTAAAATCGTTTCGCTATCATTCCGATCATGAAAGAAATTCATCGCCTGGACGAAGTGGACCGCCGACTCGTACGCGAGTTGCAGCGTGACGCGAGCCTCAGCCACGCGGCGCTCGCCGAACGGATCGGCGCCTCTCCAGCGTCTGTCTGGCGGCGGGTGCGCAGCCTTGAAAATGCGGGCGTACTTGGCAAGACGGTGCGGCTCGCCGATGCCGAACAGCTAGGCCGCGCGGTCAACGTGCTTTGCCAGGTGCGCATGAACCGGCAGACAATGGCGGACCGTTCGGAGTTCGAATCCTTCATCCAGTCCCGCGAAGAGATCGTCGAATGCTATTCGATGTCGGGCGAATGGGATTATCTGCTGCGCATCGCGGTCAAGGACGTGGCGGATTATGACCGCTTCGTGATGCGCGGCGTGCTTGCCCATCCCTCGGTGGCGAACGCGGCGTCCAATTTCGCGCTCAGGCAGGTGAAATATACGACGGAAATACCCGTCTAACGTTGCCGCCGCGACACGAGCTCCCTCACCCGCGCGGATGGAAATAATCGTAGATGCCGCGCGCCATGGCCTTCGATATGCCGGGCGCGCGTTCGAGATCCTCGAGCGCTGCGCCCTTCACCGCCCGTGCCGTTCCGAAATGCATGAGCAAGGCGCGTTTGCGGCCGGGCCCGATGCCGGGAACATCGTCCAGCGGGCTCGTCACCATATTCTTGGCGCGTTTCTGGCGATGGGCGCCGATGGCGAAGCGGTGCGCTTCGTCGCGCAGGCGCTGGAGGTAGAAAAGAACGGGATCGTTGGGCGGCAAGGTGATCTCGCGCCCGCCAGGCAGATGCATCACCTCTCGTCCCGCATTGCGGTCCGGGCCCTTGGAAATGGCAACCACCGGGATGTCGTGGACGCCCGCTTCTTCCATCGTCTCGCAGACGGCGGAAAGCTGGCCCTTGCCGCCGTCGATGAGCAGCAGGTCCGGCCATTCGCCGCTGACGCGCTCCGGATCCTCTTTTTCCAGCCGCGCGAAACGGCGTGAAAGCACTTCGCGCATCATCGCGAAATCGTCGCCCGGCACCGTCTCGGCCCGCTTGATGTTGAACTTGCGATAGGCGTTCTTGCGGAAGCCCTCCGGCCCCGCGACGATCATCGCGCCCACGGCATTGGTGCCCTGAACATGGCTGTTGTCATAGACTTCGATGCGATTGGGCTGCCCCGGCAACTCGAACAAATCGGCAAGCGCGCGCAGATTCTGGTTCTGGGTCGCGGATTCCGCGAGGCGGCGGTCCAGTGCTTCCTCGGCGTTGCGCTTGGCCTGGCCGACCATCTTCACATGATCGCCGCGCTGGGGGTTGCGGAGCGTGACCTTGCGTCCGGCCCGATCGCCGAAAGCCTCTTCCAGCAAGGCCGCCTCGCCCAACGCCCGATCGAGCAATATGGTGCGCGGCGGCGGAACCTCTTCGTAGAATTGGGTGAGGAAGCTGGTCAGCACTTCCTCTTCCGGCACGTCGTTGGTGTGGGTCGGGAAGAAGCTCCGATGCCCCCAATTCTGCCCGCCGCGGATGAAGAAGGCCTGGATGCACATATGGCCGCCCTTGCAGGCGAGCGCGAAGATGTCGGCGTCGCCCAGCCCCTCGGCGTGGATCGTCTGCGTTCCCTGAATGAAGGTCAGCGCGCGGAGGCGGTCGCGGTAGACGGCGGCGAGTTCGAAATCCATATTCTCGGCCGCTTCCGTCATGAGCTTGCCGAGCTTCGCCTGCACCTTGGTCGATTTGCCGCCCAGGAAATCCTTCGCGTCCTGAACCAGTTCGTTATAGCCAGCCGTATCGATGCGGCCGACGCAGGGCGCGGAGCAGCGCCGGATTTGATAGAGCAGGCACGGCCGCGAGCGATTGGCGAAGAAGCTGTCGGAGCAGCTTCGCAGCAGGAACAATTTCTGAAGCGCGTTCAGGGTCCGCGTCACCGATCCGGCGCTGGCGAACGGCCCGTAATATTGCCCCTTCGCCCGCCGCGCGCCGCGATGCTTCTGGATGCGGGGAAAGGCATGATCCTCGCGCAGCAGGATGAACGGGAAGCTCTTATCGTCGCGGAGGAGGACGTTGTAGGGCGGCCGGTAGCGCTTGATGAGCTGCGCCTCGAGCAGCAGCGCTTCGGCCTCCGTATTGGTCGTGACGATAGTCATCGACCGCGTCTGCGCGACCATGCGCTGCAGCCGCTTGGTGAGGCGCGCGACCTGCGTGTAATTGGTGACGCGGTTCTTCAGCGCTCGCGCCTTGCCGACATAGAGGACGTCCCCCCGCGCATCGAGCATCCGGTAGACGCCGGGACGAACCGGCAGCGTCTTCACCACGCCGCGAATGGCGGCGACGCCGATCTCCAGATCCGGCTGGTCGCTGCCACGGACGGTGTAGGCGGATTTCTCTTCGTTGAAGCGGTCGGATGGCGTGGTCACAAGGGGGATTTAGGGATTTCCCGTCGGTCCCGCCACCCATTCTGGATGCTAGTTGACAGCTGGGTTGCCCTGGACCGGCCGGCAACATGGAAGTCCCAAGCCTTAAGCAGATAGGACAAGGTCTTATAAGAATGCCTTATAAGACGATCTTATAAGATAACTATGCGATGGCTGCTGCGAGACGGACGCCATGCTGCCCGGAGGCCGGCGCTGGCAAGCGCCACTTTCCAATCTCGATCAGTTCGGGCGCAGACTTGAAATCGCCTTGTCGACCAAGCCCTTGTCCGCAGCAACGTCATGCGCCTCGGCGATAAGCGCCGCGGCGGCGGCGGCGGCGGCATTGGCCGCCTTGGCGCGGACTTCCGCGATGGCGGCACGTTCGGCGGCGGCGATCTTGTCCTGCGCCATGCGGGTGCGGCGCTCGACGAGGGCGGCGGCATCCGTCTTCGCCTGGGCGACGATGGCGTCGGCTTCATGCTGGGCGCGTTCCAGCATGGTCGCGGCTTCGACACCGGCCTGGGCCGACCTCGCTTCATATTCGGCCTTCAGCGCCTCGGCTTCGGCGCGAAGCTCGGCGGCTTCGTCCAATTGCTCGCGGATATGGGCGATCTTCCTGTCCAGCGCCTTGCCGATCGCGGCTGGCACTTTCTTCCAGATCATGATCGCGATCACCGCGATCATCGCCAGCGAGACCCAAACGGTCGCGTCCATGCCGAGCGCCTTGGGCTCAGCATGACCGGCGCCATGCGCACCTTCGTCGGCTAATGTGCCGGCGGCATGCTCGGGGCCGCTGGCGGGCAGGCCGTGCTCGCCTTCGGCGCCATCGATATGGGTGTTGAGTTCAGTGGCGACTTCGGTCGCGCCCGGGTGGGTGGCATTAACCATTGGCCAGAACCGCCTTCACTGCCTTTTGCGCCTTCGCCTTGGTGACTTTCGCACCGGACAGCTTGGCGACCATGTCCTGCGCAGCGTCGACCGCGACGGCTTCGACTTCCGCCAGCGCCGCATCCTTGGCGGAGCGGAGCTGGGCTTCGGCGGCTGCCGTCTTTTCGGCGAGGGCCGCATCGGCCTTGGCGAGCTTCTTCTCGGTCTCGCGGGCGGACTTGTCCTTCGCCGCCTGCGTAACCTTCAACGCCTCGGCGCGATTTTCCTCGGTGCGGGCGCGATAGGCTTCCTCGGTCGAGGTCGCATTTTCGCGCGCCGCCTGGGCCGCGGCGAGATCGTCGGCGATGCGCTTGTCGCGCGCCTCGACGGTCGCACCGATCTTCGGAACCATGCCCAGGCCGACCGTGAAAAAGATCAGGCCGAAGGTCACAAGAAGCCAGAAAATCTGCGAGCCATATGTGCTCGCGATCTGGTCCAGTTGAGGCATGGTTCCGAACGTCCCTTGAGAGGAGGAGTGTTGTTAGGCGACGAAGAGCAGGATCATCGCGACGACGAACGCGAGCAGGCCGAGAAGCTCGGCGGCCGCGAAGCCGATGAAGAGACGGCCCTGCTGGCTGTCGGCGGCGCCCGGATTGCGGAGCGCGCCCGCGAGGAACTGGGCGAAGACGTTACCCACGCCCAATGCGGCGAGGCCGAGACCGACGGCGGCGAGACCGGCGCCGATGAATTTTGCTGCTTCTGCGTCCATTTTAGAAACTCCCTGGATTGAACTTAGTGAAGGTTGATCGCGTCGTTGAGGTACAGCGACGTGAGAAGGGCAAAGACGTAAGCCTGGATGGCGCACACCAGCAGCTCGAGGAGCGTGATGCCGATCATCAGGATGAAGCTCGGCAGCGCGACGAGCGGCGCGACCCAGAGGGCTTCGGCGTTGAGGCCGTTGATGACGAACCCGGCCAGAACCTTCATCAGGATGTGGCCCGCCGTCATCGCGACGAAAAGCCGCAGCGCGAGGCTGAACGGGCGGATCATGAAGCTGAACAGCTCGATCGGGAACAGAATCGGGATCATCGGCACCGGCGTGCCCGACGGCACGAACAGGCTGAAGAAGTGGAAGCCGTGCTTGAAGAAGCCGACCAGCAGCACGATTCCGAAGGAGATGATCGCGAGGACGCCGGTGACGGTGATATGGCTCGTCACCGTGAAGGGATGCACGCCGATCACGCCGAACGGCATCATGCCGAGCAGGTTGGCGATCAGGATGAACATGAAGAGGGAGAAGACGTAGGGGACGAATGTCTTGCCCTTCGGCCCAATATTCGCGTCGACCATCGAAGCGATGAAGCCGGTGAAACCTTCGACCGCGGCCTGCCAGCGGCCGGGCACGATCTCCCGCTTCATGCCGCCCAGCATGAACAGCCAGAGCGCCACCGCCGTCAGCACCATGAACAGCGCCGAGTTGGTGAAGGCGATCTGCTGCCCGCCGATTTCAAACCCGTTCCAGAGGTTCTGCACCTGGAACTGATGCATCGGGTCGATCCTGCCTGATTCGGCCGCCACGCGTCTCTTCCCCAATTCTAAAGCCGGACGAACCCGGCGGATAAAGCGAAGCGCCCGAAGATCAGTCCGGACGCCGACTTGAATTCCGTATGATGTTCCTGAACGCCACCCCGATCCCGAGGAACAGGAAGACGAGCAAGAGCAATGGCGTCGTATCGAACAGCTGGTCCAGGGCCCAGCCGATCACGGCGCCGCCGACGAGACCGCCGATGAGGTCCGCAAGCACGCGGTTGCCCTTTTGGTAATCGCTGTCACCGGGCTTCCGCGCCATGCCGGTCCGCACCTTTTCGTCCAGTTGCGCCTGCCGGAGCCGCTCGTCGAGCGAGTTCAGGCGCGCATCCTTCGGAAGCTGCTGGTCCTGCCCGGATTCGTCTTCCGTCATGCCATTCTCCCAAGTGCGGCGCCGCGCCTTTAGAAGCGGGGCGACAAGGGCGTGAAGCATGCCGGCGAACGAACCCGCCAAGGCACCGGCCCTTTAGGAAGGGGACGCAGCCAAGTCAACAGCGTGGAAGTGCAGGGTCACGGGGCTCTGGTCGGGAACCCACGGGCACCGCGCTCCCCATCCCTTCATCGTCACTCCAGCGAAAGCTGGAGTCTCGGCTGGGTGCCTGGGATATTTGATGGAACAAGGAGATTCCAGCTTTCGCTGGAATGACGCAGGAGGTTGGGATTGCTTGTCGCGTCAGATTTAAACCGCCCGCCAAAATGCCCCAGGTGCTTACCCGCAATAAGTCGGGCGCGGGATCGGAGCGTCGTCGCGCTGGCGCCAGACGCCGTCCTGAAGCTGGTAATATTGGCCGGGCTGCACCTTGGTCGCGAAGATCGTGCAGGCGGTGGTGGCGCCCACTTCCTCGATCTTGGCGCCGCGCTTGGCCGCGAGATCGGTGTAGAAAGCGCGCCGCTTGATGTTCACCGCGTCGATTTCCGCCCGGACGGAAGCCGGCGCGTCGCCGACGGCACCGAGATAGCCGTCATACCGCTCGCCCGCCTGGCCGCTCGCCCGAAGGGCGGCCGAGGCATCGGCCTGGAAGGCATAAGCGGCGCCCGCGTTCGCCGTTGCCACGGAGAGCGCCAGAGCGGTGAGGATGGTTTTCGTGCGGCGCGTCATGGAATCAGAATACCCCCGGATTATCCTCTATCAGCTTATTTACGTCTTCTTGCAGGCGGACGACAACCTCCTGCCGGATATTGATGTTGAGATTGATCTCGATCGGCTTTTCCGGCGCGCTCAACTGCACGCATCCGGTCAGCATCGCGGGCAAGGCCAGAGCGGCCACCCCGCGCCCGAGACGATCTCGCGTCATTATCGCCGTCTTCATTGCACAGTCTCGCTTTCTTCTCGCTGAACGTCGGTTGTCGTGGGGACGACCTCCAGATTTTCCGGCAGCACCGGCAATATGAGGTCGGATGGATCGTCGAAGGACCGCGTCATCGCGATGATCGACCGGAACGGGCCCTTGATGTTGATGTTGAAATCGATCGGCACCTTGGCGAATTGCGCCAGCACGGCGCCCACGATGCCGCCATTGGAATTTTCGACCGCGCGGCTGATGCTGTCCAGCTCGATCCGCGAGGTGAATTCGCCCGCGAGAGAACCATCCAGCTGGATGATGAGTTTCGAATAGCGCAGCGATTTGAGCGCATTGAAGGCGACGATGCCCCAGGTGCCGAGATTCTTGTCCGACAGTTCGCCGACATAGGACAAGGTGCCGCCGCCCGGTCGCGCCTCCAGCCGCCCGCCGACGATCCGGCCGCCGCTCTCGTCGAAGATCATCGGCAGCACCCCATCGAGCGTGCCGGTGGCGGAGATGTTCGAAAATTCCATCTGCTGGACGAAGGCGGCGGCGTCCATGCCGACGATGCGGAAGGTCAGGCGCTTCTCGCTCGGTTGGCTGAAATCGAGGATCGTTTCCTCCAGGATCAGCTCGCCGCCCGCGAAGGGCCAGCGGCCTTCTTCGACCTTCACGCGCAGATCGGGCAGCACCTGGTAGCGGATGCGTCCGTCGAACACGTCGATGCCCGCCTGGATGCGCTCAACGGTCGCGAGCTGCGACGGCGCGGTGACGAGGCCGAGCAGGTCGGTGAAGCGCATCGTCGTGTTGAGGCCCTGAACTGGGCCGAAGCTCGCCGCGAGATCCATGTCCTCCAGCGAGAAGGTGCCGTCGCTGGTCGTGCCTTCCGGGCCCCAGCGTATGTCGCCGCGCCCTTTCAGCGTGCCGTCCACAAGCGCAACGACGCCGAGGGTCAGGCGCGTCAAATCCTCGGGCTGGTAGCCGTCCAGCCGGAAGCGGATGCCGGGCACGTCCAGCGCCGCAGTGCCGCGCCCGCTGTCGAGATTGTGGGCGATGGTCGCGTTCGTGATGTGGACGTTGCTTTCCGGGTCGAAGAGCGAGGCGGTCGCATCGATCCTGTCTCCCTCGAGCGTCAAATGGAAATCACGGCCGATCAGCGGATAGAAGCGCGGCTCGGGATTGTCGTCGGCAACGGTAATGCCGCCGTCGACGGTCAGGCGGCCGTTCACGACGCTCCACCGGCCCGCGCCCTTGCTGACGAGGATCGGCACTTGCGCGATCTTGCCGTCCGCCCCTTCGAACGTGCCGGTAACGCCCGCATCGGTGATGCGCCCGGCAAGCCGCTCAAGCGCGAGGCGGTTCACATAGCCGCCCTCGCCGAGCAGGATCACCACGTCCGTGCCGGAGAAATCCTTGTTCGCGAGGCCGAAGCGCAGGTCGTCCGCCACGAGATCGAGCGGCGAGCCGCCGAGGCGCCCGATGAGGCGCGGGCTGCGAATCTGGACGCCGCCCTGGATCGATCCGCCCGGCGCCTTCGATACCAAGGCGCGGCCATTCGGGCAGACGGGCAGGCGCGCCCGGCCCAGCGTCAGGCTGGAGTAACGGATCGAATCGAACGCCGCCGTGACGCAATTTTCGTTGATCGCGAAACCGCCGCCGCCGAAGCGGCCGGTGACGGGCATGACGAGATTGGTGACGAAGCCGTCATCGATCGGTCCACTCATCGCCGCCACCGTGCGGAAGCGGGTCATGCCCCCCTCTCCGGCCGTGAAGGCGATGTCGCCGAGCGCGAGGCGCGCCTTGCCCGTCCGCATCGGCGCGATCCGCGCGCGACCCCGGATCGGCGCGCCGGCGCGCGGCTGATCGAGGCTAAGGCGCATCGCCGGGAATCCGCCGCCGAACAAAGCGATCTCACCGTCGAGGCGCATAACGCCCTGCGGCCAGTAATAAGTGACGCCGTCACCGCCCGCGATGCCGAGACGCGCGCCGCTCGGGCTTTCGGCATCCATCGTGTCGAACCGCACCGCGCCGCCCTGCGGCCCATTGACCAGCCGCACCGTTGCCCGCGCATCGAAATCACTGCCCGCGCGGCGAAAGGCGGCGGCCAGCGCGTCGCCGATCGGCTCGACAGGGGTGCCCCCCGCCGAACCCAACGCGTCGACGATGGGACCGAGCAATGTCTCTGCCGCCGCGATGTCGCGCGCGCTACCGTTGCCGACCAGCGAAAGGCGCCCTTCGGTCATCGAGAAAGCATAACGCCCGCCAAGGCCGAGCCGCCGGCCCGCAAAGTCCGCGATGCGGATGCGCTGGCTTGCAATGTCGAGGCGTCCTTTGGTCTCCTCCGGCTTTCCGTCGAATGAGATCCGGCCGCTGACCGCGCTCAGCTGGTTGATGCCCGAGCGGACCGATGCCGCCGCGATGCGCGCGCCGCCATTCCATTCGCGCACGTCCTCCGGGAAATTGGCGTCGAGGAACAGGGTCGGCGCAGTGACCTCCAGCGCCTGCCCGCAGGTGAAGCGCCCGGCGCTCAAGGGGCCGTCGACCACCGGATGGCGCTTGTCGATGGCGACGTTCAAATAGGCGGCGGGCGCCACGACCGTACAATTGCCGAGATCGACAAGGCGTGCGAGCGCCGCCACCCGGCCTCGGAAACCGTTCGACAGATTGCCTTGCCCCTCAAGCGCGAGGCCGAAGCCGCCCACCGGCGTGCTCAAGGACACGCTGGTGTCCGCGAGATCGACGTTGAGGTCGGGCAAGGCGAAGGGCTTGCCGCTCGGCGGCGGCATCAATTTGTCGAGCTCGCCCAGCCGCAGCTTGCCGCCTTCGACCCTTGCGCGCAGCCGCACGCCGCGCGCGGTGATCTTCTCGACACTCGGATCGAGCAGGCTGACGAGCGGCAGCTTCACTTCGACGAAACGAGCCGTGAGGTCCGGATTGCGCGGATCGCCGATGACGAGATTTTCAAGCTGCTGGGTGCGAAAGCCGATGCGGCGGATGGTATAGCTTGCCTTCACGCCCCGCCGGGTCAGTTCGCGGTCGATGAAACCGGTCGCGATATCGACGCGCTGGCTCCAGACGATGGCGAGCATGACAAGGATCAACAGGGCGGCGACGCCCGCGATCACCCGCTTGCGCGGCAGGCGCCGCCGTCTCACTCCCCTATCCTCGTCCACTGGCGCCTTGTCTGATTGAATGAAGCTGCACCCGGTTCACTTGGAACCACCGGCATAACCTTCACCATCGCGCTCCGTTCCGCAACCGTCACTTTGCGTGGGCACCCATCGCAGAAAAGCCCTCCGCAATGCCGCAGGCCTTTCATACCTCCTCACAGGAATGAGAAAGGAGGAGAATTAAGGAATTAAGGAATTAAAAGGTAGCGAACATAATGAGAAACCACGACAATCCCCCAAGAAGCAAAGCAAGATCACTCTTATAAGGCCCCTAATAAGACATTCCTTATAAGGATATGCCCATCCTGGCCAAAAGAAGGGCTGTCCCAAGAGGTCGAACAGTAGGCGAAGGCAGAAGCCTAAAGATTGGAAGCTAGAACACGGCGACTGCCTCGTGATGACAAGGCAGACACTGGAAGAAGCGGACGATGGTCGAGGCCGGTTCCAAACGCTTTTCCACAAGGCGATTTACTTGGCCCCCCTTCCCGCCTTACATCCGTCTCATGGCGGACGACCCCACCGACGGCACCGGTCATCGTGCGCGGCTTCGGGCGCGCTTGTTCGCGGGCGGGCCGGAGGCATTGCTCGATCATGAGCTGGTCGAATATCTGCTGGCCCTCGCCCTGCCCCGCCGCGACACCAAGCCTCTGGCGAAGAGGCTGATCCATGCCTTTGGCGGCTATGGCGGCCTGATGACCGCCGATGCGGAGGCGATCATGCGCGTGGGCGACGTTTCGGAGGGCGCCGCCGCGGCGATCAAGATCGCGCAGGCTTCCGCGCTTCGCCTTCTCAAATCGGCCGTGCGGGATCGGCCGGTGCTGGGCAGCTGGCAGGCTCTGCTCGATTATCTTCACGCCGACATGGCGCATCAGCCGATCGAGCGCGTCCGCATCCTCTATCTCAACGGCAAGAATATGCTGATCCGCGACGAGCTTCTTTCGGAAGGGTCCGTGGACGAAGCGGCCGTCCATGTCCGCGAGGTGATCCGCCACGCGCTCGACTATCATGCCACCGCTTTCATCATCGTCCACAATCATCCGAGCGGCGACCCGAGTCCGAGCAGCCAGGACATCGCGCTGACCCGCCAGATCGTCGATGCGGCCAAGCCTCTCGGCATTGCGGTCCACGATCATGTCATCATCGGCGCCCGCGGCCATAGCAGCCTGCGCGCCATGGGCCTGATGTAGACAAAAAGAAGGCGGCCGCTCCAGCGCGGCCGCCTTCAGGATGCCGAGGAACCCATTACTCGGCGATCAAGGCGAGCTCTTCGCGCGATATCCGCCAGTCGCCATTCGCATCGACCTGGACGAGCGCGGCGGACGTTTCGTTCAGCAGGCCGACCGCGGCATTGCCCGGCGAGCGTCCGCGCAACTCTTTTTCGACCGCTGCGCCCATATCCTTGCCGCTGGCTTCCATGACCCACAGGCCGAATTCGAGCGGGCTGAGGCTGTCGTCGCCGTCCGTGTCGAAGCGGCCCCAATTCGTCTCGATGTTGAGCGGCCCGCCCATGCTGAGCCGCTCCGCCATGATCCGCGCGGGCGACGCGATGCTTTGCGCCCGACGCCGCATGTCGGGACTGTCTGGCGATATCGGCTCGCCCACGTTCGTCTGCTCACCCTGCGCGGCGGCGGGCAGGGTTTCGTCAGTCTGCGGGTCCGCCGGGACTTGGGCTGAGAGAGGAAGGGCGATCAGCACCGCACCGGCGGACAGAAGAAGGCGGAGCATCGGTCTCTCCAGTCGGAGCCGCTCCGGCGCGGCACCATGTTCAACCCCCAAACGTTCCAGCAAGCCGCCCGATCCCCGCTTCGTCGGATTGAAGGCGCGGCCCGACTTTGCTACCCGCCCGCCAACGCCTCCACTTCAGGACAAGAGCCCATGATCCCTCGTTACGCGCGTGCCCAGATGACCGGCATCTGGGAACCGGAAAGCCGTTTCCGCATCTGGTTCGAAATCGAGGCGCATGCCCTGGATGCGATGGCGGAACTGGGCGTGGTGCCGGAGAGCGCGACGAAGGCGGTATGGGATTGGTGGGCGACGAACCCGGCCATCGACATCGCTCGCATCGACGAGATCGAGGCGGTGGTGAAGCATGACGTCATCGCCTTCCTCACCTGGGTCGCCGAACAGGTCGGGCCGGAGGCGCGGTTCCTGCACCAGGGCATGACCAGCTCCGACATGCTCGACACCTGCCTTGCCGTGCAGCTGACGCGCGCCGCCGACCTGTTGATCGCGGACCTCGACGAACTGCTCGCGGTTCTCAAGCGCCGGGCTTACGAGCACAAATTCACGCCGACCATCGGCCGCAGCCACGGCATCCATGCCGAACCGGTCACGTTCGGCCTGAAGCTCGCGCAGGCCTATGCCGAATTCAGCCGCAACCGCGCCCGCCTAATCGCCGCCCGCGCCGACATCGCGACCTGCGCCATTTCAGGGGCCGTCGGCACCTTCGCCAATATCGATCCCAGCGTCGAGGCGCATGTCGCCGACAAGATGGGCTTGTCCGTCGAGCCGGTCTCCACCCAGGTCATTCCGCGCGACCGGCACGCCATGTTCTTCGCGACCCTGGGCGTTATCGCCTCGTCGATCGAGCGCCTCGCCACCGAAATCCGCCACCTTCAACGTACCGAAGTGCTGGAGGCGGAAGAATATTTCTCGCCCGGCCAGAAGGGTTCGTCGGCCATGCCGCACAAGCGCAATCCGGTGCTGACCGAGAATTTGACCGGCCTTGCCCGCATGGTGCGCGGCTATGTGACGCCCGCGCTGGAAAACGTCGCCCTCTGGCACGAACGCGACATCAGCCACTCATCCGTCGAGCGCTATATCGGCCCGGACGCGACGATAACGCTCGATTTCGCCCTCGCCCGCCTGACCGGCGTGATGGACAAGCTCGTCGTCTATCCGGAGCGGATGCGGAAGAATCTCGATCGCATGGGCGGCCTTGTCCATTCGCAGCGGGTTCTCCTCGCCCTCACGCAAGCCGGCGCGATCCGCGAGGACAGCTACCGCCTCGTCCAACGCAACGCGATGAAGGTGTGGGAATCGGACGGCCGATTGTCTCTGCTGGACTTGCTGAAAGCGGACCCGGAAGTGACCGCTTTGCTGTCGATTCACGACATCGAGGAACGTTTCGACCTCGATTATCATTATAAGCATGTGGATACGATCTTCGCGCGCATTTTCGGAGACTGAATGGGAGCCCGTCAGGCGCTGCGAGCGGCTACGGCCGCATGCCATGAGCGGGTGGACGCCTTGTTCTCGGCTTTCGACCTCTCGACGCTGGAAGGCTATAGCGCCTTTCTGGCCGCGCAGGCCGAGGCGCATGTTCCAATCGAAGCCGCGCTAGATGACGCGGGAATCGAACGGATCGTTCCGGATTGGGCGGAGCGGAAGCGGGGGAGCTTTATCCTCGCGGATTTATCCGATCTCGGCCGTCATCCCGAGGGGTGGGATTGGGACGATGCCGGCGCTCTCCGGCTCGACGATAAAGAGGGGAAGGCCGCGCTTCTCGGTGCCCTTTATGTCCTCGAAGGCTCGCGGCTGGGGGGATCGGTGCTGAAGCGACAGGTGCCCGCGCATCTGCCGACCCGCTTCCTGGGCGCGCCGCAGCAGCCGGGCGCTTGGCGAAAGCTGCTGGAAATGCTGGATGTTTTTCTTTACGAACCCGCTCTTGTCGATGCGGCGGCGGGGGCTGCCCGGCAGGTTTTTGAGAGCTTCGAACGCGCAGGTAAGCGCGTGTTGGAGAATGTATGAATGCGATGAGTCCCCCCGATCCCGTCAATCTTTCCAATTGTGATCGCGAACCGATACACATTCCGGGCGCGATCCAGCCGATCGGTTTCCTCCTTGCCCTTTCGAACGACTGGTTGATCCTGCGCGCATCGGAAAACGCCATCGACTATCTGGGCGCCGGGGCCACGGAACTGATCGGCCGTCCCCTTGCCGATTTCTTCACGCCTGCCGCGCTGCACAATTTGCGCAACCGCCTCGCCATGCTGCGGAGCGGGGACAGCGTCGAGCGCATCTTCGATTGTGCCCTGACGAAGAGCGGAGACAAGTTCGACGTCGCGCTGCACATGTCCAGCGGCCAGATCGTCATCGAAGCCGAGCCCGCGTCGGACGAGCATGGCGACGCAACCGGCATCGTGCGTTCGATGATCGCCCGGCTGGATCAGGCCGATACGATCAGCGCCTTTTTCAGCGAAGGCGCCCGGCAGGTGCGCGCCTTGACGGGCTATGATCGCGTCATGGTCTATCGTTTCGCGCCCGACGGTTCGGGAGAGGTGGTCGCGGAAGCCGCGAAATCGGCCATCGGCTCGTTCCTCGGCCTCCATTATCCGGCGAGCGACATTCCGGCCCAGGCGCGCGAGCTTTATCGCCGCAACCTGCTGCGCGTGATCGCCGACGTGAATGCGCAGCCGGTGCGCATCGTGCCGGAGCGGGATGAAGCGGGCCGCCCGCTCGACCTGTCCTTGTCGACCCTGCGCTCGGTCTCGCCCATTCACATCGAATATCTGAAGAATATGGGCGTCGCGGCGTCCATGTCGATCTCCATCATGGTCGAGGGGAAGCTCTGGGGCCTGTTCGCCTGCCATCATTATTCGCCGCGCCAGATCACGTTCGAGCGGCGTTCGGTCTGCGAACTGTTCGCGCAAATGTTCGCGATGCGGCTTGAAAGCCGGGAGCGGCAGCAGACGGTGGAATTCGAACGCCGCGCGCGGGATATTTCCGACCAGCTCCTCGGCGCGGTCGCGTCAGACGAGACTCTGCTCAACGATCCCGATTGGTTGAGCGACATCCTGACCAACGCCATTCCGGCGGATGGGGTCGGGGTCTGGATCAACGGCAATTACGCTTTCTCCGGCGTCACCCCCCGGACGGACGAATTCGCGCGCATCGTCAAGGCGTTGAACGGCACCGCGGCGGGCAAGATTTTCGCGACCGACTGCATCGCCTCCATCGTGCCCGGCGCCGAGCGTTTCGCCAACGCGGCGGCGGGAATGCTGGTCATTCCCATTTCCCGCACGCCGCGCGATTATGTCGTGCTGTTCCGCCGCGAAATCGTGCGATCCGTCCGCTGGGCGGGCGATCCGCACAAGCCGGTGGAATATGGCCCGAACGGACCGCGCCTCACGCCGCGCGAGAGCTTCGAAGAATGGAAGGAACTGGTCCAGGGCCGGTCCAGGCCTTTCACGCCGTCCGAAATGCGCGTCGCCGAAACGCTGCGCGCGACCTTGATCGAGGTCGTGCTGCGCCTGTCCGACGAGGCGAGTAGCGAACGGCAGCAAGCGAGCGAAAGGCAGGAATTGCTGATCGCGGAACTGAACCACCGCGTCCGCAACATTTTGGGCGTCATTCGCGGCCTCATCCGCCAGTCGCAGACGAGCAGCGATTCCATCTCCGACTTCGTGAAGCTGGTCGACGGGCGCATCCACGCGCTCGCCCGTGCGCACAACCAGATCACCGAGGATCATTGGGGACCGGCGCCTTTCCAGAACATCATCGACGCGGAGGCCGCGGCCTTCCTCACCGACCACGCAGACCGCATCACCGCGACCGGGCCGGTCGTCCTTCTCAATCCCCAGGCTTATTCGACCATGGCGCTCGTCGTGCACGAACTGGTCACCAACAGCGCCAAATATGGCAGCCTGTCCGACAGTGGCCGAGTCGTCGTCGAATGGTGGATGGAAGACGCTGGCGATCTGGCGATCAGCTGGCGCGAAGAAGGCGGTCCGCGCGTCAAGGAGCCCACGCGCAAGGGTTTCGGATCAACCATCATCGACCGTTCGGTGCCTTACGATTTGGGCGGTACGGCGCGCATGGATTACAAGCCGAGCGGCGTCGAAGCGGTGTTCCGCATCCCGGCACGCCACGTTTCGAAGGCGGCGACGGAAAGCGTCCGCCGCATCGATTTCCCGCAGACCCATGGCGGCGATCTGGTTGTGGAAAGCATATCCAATGTTCTTCGCGGCCAATGCGTCCTGCTGGTGGAGGACAGCCTCATCATCGCTCTGGATGCCGAAGACATCCTGAAACGCCTTGGCGCGAAAGAAGTGGTGACCGCGGCCTCCGTCGGCGTTGCCCTTGCGCTGATCGAAGAAGCCCGCCCGGATGTCGCCATGCTCGACATCAATCTTGGCGACCAGACCAGCTTCCCGATCGCCAACCGCCTGTCGGAAAAAGGCATTCCTTTCCTTTTCGCCACCGGTTACGGCGAACAGGCCCAACTTCCCCCAGACCACAAGGCGCGGGTCGTCCTGCAAAAGCCTTATACGCTGAAGAACGTCGCCCGCGCGATGCCGATCCTGATCGGCAATGCCGCTATGGCATCGGCGGAGACCGAAACGGAAG
Organism: Sphingosinicella flava; assembly: GCF_016025255.1. Classification (NCBI taxonomy): domain Bacteria; kingdom Pseudomonadati; phylum Pseudomonadota; class Alphaproteobacteria; order Sphingomonadales; family Sphingomicrobiaceae; genus Allosphingosinicella; species Allosphingosinicella flava. The sequence goes on along the minus strand of NZ_CP065592.1, from coordinate 246,295 downwards.
CGGCCAAGTAGTGCCGGAGCATCATCCCGGCGTTTGAATGTCCCCTGCGCTTGAACGTCACCCCAGCGGAAGCTGGGGTCTCAGGCCGAAGAGGCGCTTTTCCGTAATGAGATTCCGGCTTTGGCCGAAGCGCACTGCAACTTCTCTCCTTAAGTCAAATCGCCCCACATCGACTTGATCTTGGAAAAGAAGCCGGACGAAGCCGGGCATTCGTCACCCGTTTCGGTCTTGCGGAATTCCTCCAGCAATTCCTTTTGCTTGGGCGACAGCTTGGTCGGCGTTTCGACCTGCACCTCGATCACCATGTCGCCTGTGCCGCGTCCGTTGAGAATGGGCATGCCCGCCCCGCGCTGCTTTAATTGCTTGCCCGACTGGATGCCCGCCGGGATCTTGATCTCATGCCTGGTGCGATCGAGGCCGGGCACCTCGATGCAGCCTCCGAGCGCCGCAGTGGTGAAGCTGATCGGGCAACGCGCGAACAAAGTCGTGCCCTCGCGCTGGAAGAGCGCGTGCCGGGCGATATGAATGAAGATATAGAGGTCGCCGGGAGGGCCGCCGCGTGAGCCCGCCTCCCCCTCGCCGGACAGGCGGATGCGCGTGCCTTCGTCGACCCCGGCGGGGATCCGCACTTCCAACGCCTTGCGGGTTTCGGCACGGCCTTCGCCACGGCAACTCGCGCAGGGATCGGCGATCACCTGGCCGGAGCCCCGGCAGGTCGGGCAGACGCGCTCGACCACGAAGAAACCCTGCTGCGCCCGTACCTGGCCGCGTCCTTCGCAATAGGTGCAGGTCCGCGCCGCCGTGCCGGGCTTCGCGCCCGATCCGCCGCACGGCGCGCACGAGGCCGTCGTCTCGATGTCGAGCTTCACATCCTTGCCGTGATAAGCATCCTCAAGCGTGATCTCGAGGTCATAGCGCAGGTCTGACCCGCGCAAGGCGCTGCTGCGCTGCTGTCCGCGCGCGCCGCCCATGAATTCGCCGAAGATATTCTCGAAAATATCAGAGAAGGAGCCGAAATCCTGCGCCGCACCCGCGCCGCCCTGCCGGAAGGCGGCATGTCCGAAACGGTCGTAAGCCGCGCGCTTCTGCGGATCCTTCAGGCAATCATAGGCCTGGCTGACGGCCTTGAACTTCTCCTCGGACACCTTGCAGCCCGGATTGCGGTCCGGGTGGCATTCCATGGCGATGCGGCGGTATGCGGACTTGATCGTCTTCTCGTCCGCATTGCGTTCGACCTGGAGCAGTTCGTAATAATCGGTATCAAGCATACAGCCCCCGCACATAAGCATACGGCCCCCGCCCAAGTCTGACCAGGATCAGATCGGACAGGGGCCGCGTCATTTGCTTAGGCCTTGTTGTCTTCGTCCACTTCGGAGAATTCGGCGTCGACGACCTCTTCGCCACCCGCTTCGCTGCCCGTGGCGGCACCGGCTTCCGGCGAAGCGGCCGAGGCCTGCTCCTTCTCGTAAATGGTCTGGCCAAGCTTCATCGCAACCTGCGCCAGCGCCTGCGATTTTTCGGTCATCGCGTCGGCATCGCCGCTCTCGACCGCGCTCTTGGCTTCCGCCACCGCGGCCTCGATCTCGGACTTCAGGCTCGCGTCCACCTTGTCGCCATGCTCTTCGAGCTGCTTCTCGGTCGTGTGGATGAGGCTTTCAGCATTGTTCTTGGCTTCTGCCGCTTCACGGCGCTTCTTGTCGTCTTCCGCGAACTGCTCGGCATCCTTTACCATCTTCTCGATGTCGTCGTCGCTAAGGCCGCCCGAAGCCTGGATGCGGATCTGCTGTTCCTTGCCCGTGCCCTTGTCCTTGGCGCTGACGCTGACAATGCCGTTAGCGTCGATGTCAAAAGTAACCTCGATTTGCGGCACGCCCATAGGGGCTGGTGGAATGCCAACCAAATCGAACTGGCCGAGCAGCTTGTTGTCAGTTGCCATTTCGCGCTCGCCCTGGAAGACGCGGATCGTCACCGCACTCTGGTTATCATCCGCAGTCGAAAAGACCTGGCTCTTCTTAGTCGGGATCGTCGTGTTGCGGTCAATCATCCTGGTCATAATCCCGCCCTTGGTTTCAAGGCCGAGCGACAGCGGCGTGACGTCGAGAAGCAACACGTCCTTCACGTCGCCCTGCAGCACGCCCGCCTGGATGGCGGCGCCAATAGCCACGACTTCGTCCGGATTGACGCCAGTGTGTGGCTCCTTGCCAAAGAAATTCTTCACGGCTTCGCGGACCTTGGGCATGCGGGTCATGCCGCCGACGAGGACGACTTCGTCCACCTGATCGGCCTTGAGGCCCGCATCGGCGAGCGCCTTCTTCATCGGCTCGATCGTGCGCTTAACAAGATCGTCAACCAAACGATCCAAATCGGCACGAGTAATCGTCTCAACGAGGTGAAGCGGGGTCGATTCCCCATTATCCATACGAGCAGTGATAAAAGGAAGATTGACCTCGGTCGTCTGCGCGGAAGACAATTCAATCTTGGCTTCCTCAGCGGCCTTTTTCAAACGCTGCAGCGTCAGGCGGTTGGAGCGAAGGTCAACGCCTTCCTTTTTCTTAAATTGATTTGCGAGATATTCGACGATTTTGTTGTCGAAATCCTCGCCGCCAAGGAAGGTGTCGCCGTTGGTCGACTTCACCTCGAATACGCCGTCGCCAATCTCGAGGATCGACACGTCGAACGTGCCGCCACCAAGATCGTAGACCGCGATCGTCTTGTTGTGTTCCTTGTCGAGGCCGTAGGCGAGCGCCGCGGCCGTCGGCTCGTTGATGATGCGCAGAACCTCAAGGCCGGCGATCTGCCCGGCGTCCTTCGTCGCCTGGCGCTGCGCGTCGTTGAAGTAAGCGGGAACCGTGATGACGGCCTGCGTCACCGTCTCGCCGAGATAGGCCTCGGCGGTTTCCTTCATCTTCTGGAGGATGAAGGCCGAAATCTGGCTGGGGCTGTAATCCTGTCCGCCCGCCTGAACCCAGGCGTCTCCATTCGGACCCTTCACGATATGATAGGGGACGAGCTCCGTGTCCTTCTTGGTCACCGGATCGTCGAAGCGGCGGCCGATGAGGCGCTTCACCGCGAAAATAGTATTATCGGGATTGGTCACCGCCTGGCGCTTAGCGGGTTCACCGATCAGCCGTTCGCCGTCCTTGGTAAACGCGACGATGGACGGCGTGGTGCGAGTCCCTTCCGTGTTTTCGATGACTTTCGGCTTGCCGCCTTCCATCACGGCAACGCAGCTGTTGGTGGTGCCGAGGTCGATACCGATTACTTTTGCCATAACCTTCTAAAGCCCCTCAATAATGTTCGCGTCCGCACCCAAGAAACGAGGCATGCGAACCTGTTGCGGGAGCGATATAGGAGCGGTTTTATTTGCTGCAAGGATGCCGCCGTCGCTAAAGATGCACGGGGGAAATGGGAGGAAATGAAAAGATGAAACGCCGGTTCTTCATTCTCGCGCTCGCTTCTCTCGCCAGCGCCTGCTCCTGGAACACCGATGTGCAAAAGGCCTGGATCCGTCTCCCGCCCGCACCCGGCGCGCCAGGCGCCGCTTATTTCGACGTCACGGCGGAAAGCGGCGGCACGAGGGTGCTGGGCCTGGAAGGCCCCTTCGATGCCGCCAGGATGCTGGATGGAGAGGGCCGCGCGATTGCTGTCTTGCCGCTCAGCAGCGGAGAGAAAGGCCGCTTCCTTCCGGGTGGCCCGCATTTCGCGATCGACGGCCTCTCGCCCGAGCTTCGGCCCGGCGCCGCTTTGGAGCTGCGCCTCGTCGAGGACAGCGGAACGGGGCCGAGGGCCGTCACCACCTTTTCCGCACGCCTCGTCGGCGCTAATGAGCCGCCACCCTATCGCGATTGAGGATCCGATCATGCGCCGCCTTTTTGTACCGACGTCCGCCGCCCTCTTGCTCATGCTTGCGGGGTGCGACGCGCCGAATGCGCAGGGCAATGCCGCCGCCGGCGGCAACGAGGCGGCGGTGATTGCGCAGAGCGGGGGCATCGGCATTTCCAATGCCTTCGTTCGCCTGCCCGCTGTCGCCGGCCGCCCCGGCGCCGCCTATTTCACCCTGCGCAACGAGGGCGAGGCGCGCATCCTCGCCTCGGTTTCCTCCAGCAAGGCCAAGCGCGCCGAAATCCATGAAAGCAAGATGGAGGGCGGCATGATGCGGATGGCGAAGCTCGAGAACTTGCCCCTCCCCGCCGGCGCGACGACCACGCTGGCATCGGGCGGCCTCCATATCATGCTCTTCGATCTCGATCCCGCGCTGAAAGCGGGAGACAGCGTCCCGCTGACGCTCGAATTCGCCGACGGCGATTCGCTGCGCATGGAGGCGATTGCGCAGACTGTGGCGGGCAGCGCTGGCGGCCATTGACGACCCGCCCGCTCACCCCCGGGGAAATCGCCCTCGCCTGTTCGATCTTTGGCGATGCGATCGATTATCGACGGGTCACGATCCGGCGCCGCAAATGGTTTCCCTTTCAGCCGCGCGAGACGGTGATGGCGCCATGCGGGCACATCCATTTCCACCCGGACAGCAGCTTATGGCGGGAGGATTATAGCGTTGCGTCTCTTGCCGGCCAGGGCCTGTTCATTCACGAAATGACCCATGTCTGGCAGACGCAGCGGCGCGGCCGTTATTACCTTCCCTTGATGCGTCACCCCTTTTGCCGCTACCGGTATCGCTACCGCCCGGGCTGGCCGCTCCAACGCTATGGGCTGGAGCAGCAGGCCGAAATCGTCCGCCATGTCTTCCTTCTCCGGCGGGGCGCCGCCGTGGCGGGTGCACTGCCAATCGATGCGCTGGAAAGCATCCTGCCGTTCTGATCCGCCTTGCGATCGCCGCAATCGGGGAGGACAAGGCTCGCCCCGGCGGAGAACGGCATGTCATTGACCATCCTCATGATCCTGCAGGCGTCGGCCGCCATCGGGCCGCCGGGCGCGGCCGGGTTCGACCTCAAATCCGTTCCCGCACGCCGCGGCGATTGCAAGACGGCGGCGGCTGGCGAAATCGTGGTCTGCGGTCGACGCGCCGCGCCCGACCGCACGCATTACCTGTCGATGGAAGCGGAGTTCCGGGACAAGCCGGTCCGCGCAGAGGCCGGTATCGGCGGCGGCGTGTCGGCGAAGGTCCATGCCGAACAGGCCGAATTCCCCAACGGCCAGGTCAGCAAGCGGGCACTCATCACCCTGACCAAGCCTTTTTAAAGAGGCTTGAAAGCCGCGCCGCCGTCGGCCATTTCTGGTATGCGGGCCGGGCCCCTCTGGCAGCCTCGCGGCTGTGATGTCGGACCGCTTTTCGATGTCTTGAACCAAGGAGCCCCTTTCATGCCCAATCCCGCCGTTGGAATGCCCTGCCCCGTCTGCCAGGTGCCGCTCGTGATGAGCGAACGTCAGGGCGTCGAAATCGATTATTGCCCGCAATGCCGGGGCGTCTGGCTCGACCGGGGCGAGCTCGACAAGATCATCGAGCGCAGCCAGGAGAATACGGCCCCCGCTGCGCCCGCTCAGCATCAACCGCAACCCGCGCCGAGCTACCAGCAGCCCTACGGTTACGGGCACGGCCACCAGGGCCATCACGGCCATTACAAGAAACGGCGCAAGTCCTTCCTCGAAGAATTGTTCGACTGATAGGCTGTCATTTTCCCCATCGCTTGTTAACCATCTAAGGGTTACATTGGCGAAATGGGAACGGTGATCAGTTTCGAGGATCGGGCGGTGGCGGCGCTTCAGGCGCGCGTCGCGGCGGCGGAGGAGGCCAATCAGGATCTCATCGCCTTCGCGCGCGGCCATTCGGGCGCCGTCTCCTCGATCCACGCCGCCGTCCTCGCCGCGATCGAGGCGGAGGGCTTCGATCACCTCATCCATATCGTGACGCAGGAATGGCCGCACATATTGGGCCTCGACGCCGTCGCGCTCGCCCTGTTCGCGGGCGGCAAGGGCATGCGCGCCGACGCGTCCGGCCTGCAATTCGTCGATCCGCGCGTCATCGAACACAGCATATCGGGTTTCGACGGCGTGCTGTTGCGCGGCGTCGAGCGCGGCCATCCCCTGTTCGGCCCGGCCTGCGAGCTCGTCCGCGCCGAAGCCCTCATTCCCCTGCAGGGGGAACCGCCATTGCCCCGCGGCCTGCTCGCGCTCGGCCAACGCGCAAGCCAGGCGTTCGAGACCCGGCACGGGTCCGAACTGCTTGTCTTCCTCGGACAAGTCCTCACCCGCGCGATGGGCCGATGGCTGCTGCCCTGACGGACCATCCCGCCAGCGCTCTCGCCATGCGCTGGCACGACCATCTCTCCCAGGATCGCCGCCGCTCCGAGCATACGGTTCGCGCCTATGTCGCGACCGCCCATCGGCTGATCGCCTTCCTCGGCGCTCATCTCGGGCAAGAAGTGGACACCGCCGCGCTTGCCAGCCTTCAGGCATCCGATCTGCGCGCCTTTCTCGGCCATCGCCGCATGGCAGGTCTCGGAAATGCATCGGCCGCACGCGAGCTTTCCGCCGTGCGCGGCTTCCTGAACTTCGTCGCGGAGCAACAAGGCATCCCCGCCGCGCTTCCCCGGATCAAGGGGCCGAAGAAGCAGCGCAGCGTTCCCCGCCCGGTGTCCCCCGACGAAGCGGTCGCCCTTGCGGAAGAAGCGGCGGAGGAAGGATCGGAGGAATGGATCGGCGCGCGCAATCTGGCCGTCCTCCTCCTTCTCTACGGCTCAGGCCTCCGCGTCGCCGAAGCGCTTGGCCTGACCGGCTGCGCCCTTCCCTTGGGCGAGACGTTGACCGTCACCGGCAAGCGGAACAAGACCCGCATCGTCCCCCTCCTCCCACCCGTCCGCGCGGCGATGGAGGATTATCTTCGCCTCTGCCCCTATCGGATCGTGCAGGATCAGCCCTTGTTTCGCGGCGCGCGCGGCGGCCCCTTGCGCGGCGAGATCGTCCGCCGCGCCGTTCGTGCCGCCCGAACCCGTCTCGGCCTGTCGGACCGTACGACGCCGCACGCCTTGCGTCACAGCTTCGCGACGCATTTGCTAGGCCGGGGCGCGGACCTGCGCTCGCTCCAGGAATTGCTCGGCCATGCGAGCTTGTCGTCGACGCAAATCTACACGGCGGTTGATGCCGCGCATCTCATGGACGTCTACCGCAACGCCCATCCCAGGGCTTAGCTATTCCGCCGCCATCTTCAGCAATTCGACCTCGCGCTGCAGACGCTGGATTTCCAGCTCGTAAATGCTGGAGCAATCGATCCGCTTCGGCCGTTTCCCGATCGGCACCGTCACCCTGACATAGGCCATGGCCTGCTGGTCGCGCGTATCGGTGAAGTAATTGCGTCCCGCATCCGGCATTGGCTTGGCCGCCGTACCCGCGACGCCGGCGTCCAGATAGGTGCCGTTGCTGTTGATGCTCTGGCGGCAGCGCGTCCCGCTCGACGTCTCGATCGAATCCTCGCCGCCCGGCCCGTTGGGGGCGAGCGGTATGTAAATCTGCTCGGCCGTAGCGCTCGCCCCGCCGCTAAGCGCGAGGAGCGATGCGGCGCGCAGACAGTTTCGAACAAACGCGCGCATGAACCATTCCTTCCACCATTTCTGCCTTCGCCGCGCAGACCCGGAAGGCGAACGTCTCACCGGGCTCCAGATCGTCGGCGACGACCAGGATGCGCCTATTCTGCTTCGCGCCGATGCGGATCGTCGCTTCGGGTAGGATGCGCACGCGCGATTGGACCTCTTCATCGTCGACGCCGACCGCATAGGCTTTGAACGATGCCGCCGCCGGATAAGGATTTATGACGGTGAGGTAAAAGGCCTTGCGCGGCCCGTCAGTAAGGCCGCTTTTAGCGAGCGGGCCCATTCCCACTGCAAAAGCGGGTGCGGCGGCCGCCATTAAAGCGGCGAGCATCCACCCGCATTTCACTGCTGGCATGTCACCACCGTCGTCACCGTATAGGTGCCAGTGGTAAAGCCCGCATTGTTCGTCACGCGGCTATGAACGGTGAAGGTGTCGAGCAGCGCCCCGGCCGCCCGGCTCGACGTCCCGGACGTGTAGGCTTGGTTCGCGCCCTGCAAGGATGTGTAGCGGATCTGCGTCGTCGCGCCGCTCGTCGAAGCCGAGGGTCCGGACAGACTCGGCGCCGCGAAATTCACTGTCGGCGCAGCGCCGACCGCGACCAAAGTCATAGTGGCGGGAAGGCCGCCGCCTGTTTCGGACGTCATCGTCGTGCCGTCGCTCGTCGCCGCCAGGGTGCCGGGCACGCTTAGGGACAGCACGCAGCTGTTGACGAGCGCGGCTGAAAAAGTGACGTTTTCAGCCTGTGCCGGGGCGGCAATCGAAATTGCCGCGATCAACGCCGCCGCGCTTTTATGAAGATTGGAAGCCATGCATCCTCCTCCTGCTTGTGTAAGCGAGGAAGCCAGGGCGGCATGAACAACTTCTTAAATATCCACTATGGATAGAATGGCTTAGATCGCCGATCGGACGCCTTCCGTCATCGCTTCATGTCGGGAAGGTCCGGAATGGAGTCAGTCTTGCGCCTCTTCATCGGCCGGATGACGCTTCCGCCAGGTCAGCTGGCGCCAGATATAAGCAAGGACGATGCTGCCCATGACCGCTATCGATAGCGGGCCCAATATCGTTTCGATCTCGCCGAATTGGCGGCCAAGCACGTAACCCGCGATAGCTAATGCCGAACTCCAGCCCGCAGTGCCGACGCTTGACCAGAAGAGGAAGGTTTTCAGCCGCATGCGGAGGAGACCGGCGGGGATCGACACGACCGAGCGGACAGTGGGCAGCAACCGTCCGATGCCGACGATGATCGATCCGAAGCGGCCGAACAATTTTTCGGCCTTGATCACGTCATACCAGTCGAGCGTCAGCCAGCGGCCATGCCGCTCGATGAAGGGACGAAATCGCTCCACGCCGATCACGCGGGCGACGAGATACCAGAAGACATTGCCCAGCATCGCGCCGGTCGTCCCGCTCGCGATCACGCCCCCTAAGGTCATCGGCCCGTCCACCGCCGCGACCCCCGCGATCGGCATGATGACCTCCGATGGAATGGGCGGAAAGACGGTTTCCAGGAACATCAGGAAGCCGACGCCGAGATAGCCCGATTGCTCGATCAGGCGGATGACCCACTCGCTCATGCCTTTACCCTTGCCTCGATCGCGTCCCAGATGAGCGCGGGCGTGTCGGTGCCGTTGAAGCGGTCGATGGCGACGATGCCGGTCGGCGAGGTCACGTTGATCTCGGTGAGATAGCCCGCGATCACGTCGATGCCGACGAAGAGCAGCCCGCGCCGGGCGAGTTCCGGGCCCAGCGCGTCGCAAATTTCCTGTTCACGTGGGGTCAGGTCGGTCGCCTCCGCCCGTCCCCCCGCCGCGAGGTTCGACCTGATTTCGCCCTCGCGTGGCAGGCGGTTGATCGCGCCGGTCGGCTTGCCGTCCACCAGCACGATGCGCTTGTCGCCCCTCGACACGTCGGGCAGGAAAGCCTGCACCATGAAAGGCTCGCGCCACACCTGGCCGAACAGCTCCGTCAGCGCCGCGAGATTCGCGTCGTTCCGCCCGACATGGAAGACCGCCGACCCCGCATTGCCGTAAAGCGGCTTCACGACCACCTCTCCATGCTCGGCATGAAAGGCGCGCGCCTCCTCCAGCCGCCGCGTCACGAGCGTCGGCGGCATGAAGCGCGCATAATCGAGCACGAAGAGCTTTTCCGGCGCGTTCCGGACGGACGCGGGATCGTTCACCACCAATGTCTTATGCTGGATGCGCTCCAGCAGATGCGTCGCCGTGATATAGGCGAGGTCGAAGGGCGGATCCTGCCGCATCAGGACGACATCGACATCCTCGGCCAAATCAAGCGTCTCCGCCTCTCCGGCCGTGAAATGATCGCCCTCGACCCTCTGCACCGTCACCCGCCGCGCGGGCGCCGTCACCCGCCCGTCCCGATAGCTGAGGTCACCCGCTTCATAGTGGAAGAGCTTATGCCCCCGCGCCTGTGCATCCAGCATGATCGCGAAGGTGGAATCCCCGGCGATATTGATGCTTTCCAGCGGGTCCATCTGAACGGCGACGCGGAGGGTCATGCGGGCAAATCCTAAACAAGCGGTCGCCGGCCTCTACGCATAGGGAGCCGCTTTGTCACCCATGCCAGACGTTCGGAAGGTGGCGCGGCAGACGTCTTGGCACGACGAACAGGGCGTCGATCCGCATGTCTTGGCCCGGTTTCACGTACCGGGGCGCCACCGCTTCTGCTGCAGCCGCAACCCGCTTCAGCCGGTGCCGGTCGAGGGCCAGTCCGGCGCCATCCACGCTTCTGCGCGCCTTCACCTCGACGAAAGCGACCATCCGCCCGCGCCGGACGACAAGGTCGATCTCCCCCACCGGCGTCTTCACCCGCCGCGCGATCACCCGCCAGCCCTTGAGACGCAGCCAGAGCGCGGCGAGGCTTTCCGCCCGCCGCCCTTGCCTCTCCGCATCCCGCCGGTTCATTTGAGCTGGAGCGCCCGTTCGTAGACGTCCCGTCTGGGGAGGCCGAGCGCCTTGGACACCTCCGCCGCTGCGCGCGACACGGATAGCCGTTCCAAGGCACCCTTTAGCGCCGCATCAAGATCGGCTTCGCTCGCTGCTTCCGGTTCACCAGGCGGACCAACCACCACCACGATCTCCCCCTTCGGCGGCGCATCGGCGTAGCGGGCGGCGAGCTCGGACAAAGTGCCGGTCACCGTCTCCTCGAACTTCTTCGAAATCTCTCGCGACACGGCGGCCTCGCGGTCGCCCAGCCCCTCCGCCATCGCGGCAAGGGCGGCGTGCAGGCGCGGCCCGCTTTCGTAAAAGACAAGCGTCGCGCGAACTGCCGCGATTTCGGCAAGGGCGGAGGCCCGGGCGCCCGCTTTGGCGGGAAGAAAGCCCATGAACAGAAACCGGTCGGTCGGAAGGCCCGCCAGCGTCAGCGCCGCGATCGCCGCGCACGGACCCGCCACCGTATGCACCGCCCGCCCCGCCGCCCGCGCGTCGCGGACCAGCTTGAAGCCGGGATCGGAGATGAGCGGCGTTCCGGCATCCGAAACTAGGGCCACCGCCTCCCCCGCCATTCGGGCGATGAGGTCCGGCCGCACCTTGTCGGCATTGTGATCGTGATAGGGCGTCATCGATTTCCGCACGCCGATATGGGCGAGCAGCTTCGCCGTCACCCGGCTGTCCTCGACCGCGATCATGTCGGCCTTCGAAAGCACGTCGGCGGCGTGCGGGCTCAAATCGGAAAGATTGCCGATTGGAGTCGCCACGATATAAAGGCCTGGGGCAAGGTTCGCGTTCATAAGATAAGGTGCGTCATGGCAGACCAGTCCCGCAATCCGCAAGCACGCCGCTCTTTCCTGAAAGGCGCAGGCGCCGGTTTGATCACCCTCGCGCTCGCCGCCTGCCAGGTTGTGCCGAAGGAACCGCGCGGCCCGGTGCCGCCGCCAAGAACGGAGGAAGGCCCGCGCCTTCCGGCCGAAGAAACCCGCAATCGCGTCGCCGTGCTGGTGCCGCTGACCGGCGAGAATGCGGGCGTCGGCACCTCGATTGCCAACGCCGCCAACCTCGCCTTGCTCGATACGGGCGGGGAACGCATCCGGATCACTGTCTACGATACCGGCAAGGGCGCGGCGCTTGCCGCCAATCAGGCGCTGGCGGAAGGCAATGGCCTGATCCTCGGTCCCTTACTGTCGGAAGATGTGCGCGCCGTGGCGCCGATCGCGCGAGCCGTCGGCGTTCCGGTCATTTCCTTTTCCAATGATGCCGGCGTCGCGGGAGACGGCGTCTACGTGATGGGCTTCACGCCGACCCAATCCGTCCGCCGCGTCGTGTCCTTCGCCCGCGAACGGGGCGTGCAGCGCTTCGCCGCCATCGTGCCGGACGGCGTCTACGGCCAGCGTGCCGGCCAGGCGATGATCGACGCCGTAAAGGCATCGGGCGGCCGCCTTGTCGCCATGCAGAATTTCAACCGCACCCCCGCCTCGCTTCGCGCCGCCATCCGAACGCTCAACGGCCAGGGCAATTACGACGCGGTGCTGATCGCCGACGGCGGTCGCATCGCCGTCGCCGCGGCGCCGCAGATCAAGGCGGGGCCCTCGAAGAATGCCCGTATCCTCGGCACCGAACTCTGGTCCACCGACCGCGACCTTTACAAGACGGCCGCCCTGCGCGGCGCCTGGTTCGCGGCGCCTGCCGATACGCTCTTCACCCAATTCGCGACCCGCTACCGCGCCCGTTACGGCAAGACGCCTTACCGGCTCGGCAGCCTCGGCTACGACGCCGTGCTGCTCGCCGTCCGCATCGCGAGCGACTGGCGCCTCGGCCGTCCCTTCCCCGCGCGCGACCTCCTGTCGACCGAAGGCTTCACCGGCGTCGACGGAGCATTCCGCTTCACCCGCGACGGCACAGCGGAGCGCATGCTGTCGGTGCAGGAAGTGAACGCGAGCGGCACAGCGAGCGTATCGCCCGCGCCGAAGGGATTTGGGGACTAAAGGTCGCCTCTCAAAATTCCCCGGCCACTCCGACGCGCACCGAATTGTTGCGATTGCCGCCATAAGCGAAACCGGCGGTTACGGCGATCGGCTCGCGGAACGGCAGACGGTGCGCCAGGGCGCCGCCTATGGCCTGCTCGCCCCTGAACGCCGCGCCGTTCAGCACATAGGAGGTGCGCCCTTCCGCCGACGGCATCGGCGCCGTGCCCATGGCGATCGCGGTCGCGATACCCTGGCGGGCATCGCGGCGGTCACGTTCCATCCGGTCGTCGATGAGGCCAAGATCCGGCCCGATGTCGCTGATCGCCAAATTGCCGTTGGCATCTGCCGTGACGTAGCCGACCGCGCCCGTCTGTGCCGCCCGGCTTGCTGCCGATCCAAGGCCCGGCAGCGTGTAGGTCGCGCTTCCGCCGCCCAGCACGATCTGCCCAGGGCGGCTCGCCAGCGCGCCATCCCCGATGGCTACGCTGCCCGCGCCGTTCGCGCGCGCGCCGCTGCCGAGGGCAATCGCCGAATTGCCGTTCGCGACACTGTCCGCGCCAAGGGCGATGGCGCCAATGCCGGTGGCGGTGTTGTCCGCGCCGATCGCGACCGCGCCGCGCCCGGTCGCGACATTGGGGTCGCCGATCGCGACCGCGCCCGCGCCTGACGCGCGATTGCCCATGCCGATCGACACCGCCGCGCCATTCTCCGCGACCGCGCCCTGGCCGATCGCCACTGAGCTGTCGCCGCTCGCCACGCTGTTCCCGCCCATTGCGATCGCGTTGGCACCGCTGGCATTCGGCCCCGCGCCGTTGCCCTTGACCTCCATATAGGCCGTCTTCGCAAGCGCACGGTCCGCCGTCGCCCGCGCCGCTGTCGCATTGCTTGCCGCATTATCGGCGATGGAGCGGGCAATCGTGGCATTCTGCTCGGCCGCGGCCGCCTCCGCAGCTGCCGCGTCTGCCGCCGCTTGGGCCGTCGCGGCGTTCGCGAGGGCCATGTCCGCGACTTCGCGTGTCACCGTGCCGCTGGCCGCCACTTGGCTCGCCAAGGTATGGGCTGCATCGGCCCGGGCTTGCGCCTGGCTCGCTTCGGCCCGTGCCGTCGCCGCGTCCGCCGCCGCGTTGTTGGCGGTCTGGAGGGCGGTCGTCGCCGTGGTCTGGGCGGCATCGGCGCGGGCGATGGCGGTGTTCGCTGTCGCCTGCGCCGCGCTGGCGCCTTGGACGGCGGCGGCGGCTTCCTGACGCGCCGTATTCGCCGTCGCCTGGGCCCCGTTGGCACCTTGGGCTGCTGCCGCCGCTTCCTGGCGAGCGGTGTCAGCCGTGGCTTGGGCAGTGTTCGCGCCCTGCTGAGCGGCGGCGGCTTCCTGCCGCGCCGTGTTCGCCATCGTCTGCGCCGTGCTCGCGCCCTGCGCCGCCGCCGCGGCCTCCTGCCGGGCGGTATCGGCCGTCGCCTGCGCGGCATTTGCGCTCTGCTGGGCTCCTGCTGCTTCCGTTCGCGCCGTGTCCGCCGTCGTCTGAGCGGCGGCGGCGGACGCTTGCGCCGCGGCGGCGGCCTGGCCGGTCACGTAGAGCTGATCGCCGTTCACCGCATCGGTGCTGCCCGCCGCGACGGTGCCGGCGGCGATATTCACAACCCGCCGTTCCGCGCCAACCCTGCCGAAGGACACAGTATTGGCCTGGCTCGCCACCGAATAAGAGCCAATGGCGATCGCGTCGGCGGCACTGGCTTGCGCACTGTAGCCAAAGGCGGCGCTTTGAAACCCTGTCGCCGCGCTGGCACTGCCGAAGGCTGCGGCCGCCGTGCCAGACGCCTGGCTGGCATAGCCAAGGGACAGGGATTGCAATCCGGTCGATTGGGCTCTGGTCCCGATGGCGATGGTGTCTCCGTCGCTGGCCCTCGTGGTTTCCGCCGCCTGAATAACGCCATCGCGGTTCAGGTCGACCCAGCCGCCGATGGCGATGCCGCCCGCCCCTTCCGCTTGGCTGCGAAAGCCGATCGCCGTGCTTCCTTGACCGGTCGCCAGGGTCCGATCGCCGATGGCCGTGCTTCCTCCAAAGGCAACGGTGCCATTTCCCAGCGCGGTGGCGAGAGAGCTTGCGCTGCTTTGAAAGCCGATGGCCGTCGATCCCGACAGGGACCGCGCATTCGCGCCGAGCGCGGTCGCCCCCAGCCCTTGAGCCAGGGTCAGTTCGTTGCCGTCGATCATCCCGTCGATGTCCAAATCGATCCAGCCGCCGATGCTGGTGGTATAATCGCCGGACGCTTGGGCGTATGAACCGCTGGCGATGCTGGATAATCCTGAGCTTTGGGCCGTATAGCCAAGCGCAAGGCCGTAATTGTCGTTGGTGCTGGCCCCCGATCCGAACGCCGCGGAAAAATTGCCGTTGGTGGTGCTCAAGAAACCGGCCGCCGTGCTATATTGCCCCCAGGCGTTGCTGAGCACGCCGAACGCTGTCGCCGCTTCGGCGCCGGCATAGCTATATGCGCCCAAGGCTGTCGTATTCAGCCCTCTGGCCTCGGCAACCGCACCGAAGGAGGACGCATTTTCGCCCCTAGCGATGGTGCCCGAACCGACCGCAGCAGCGTTGACGCCGTTCGCAACGCTTCGCGTGCCGCAAGCCAAGGCGTCCGTTCCCGTCGCCGTTCCCAAGCCCGTTTCGCAAACGAGCTGCGCCTGCGCGCCCGAAGGCCAAATCGCGAAGGCGCTGGCGAAAGCCAAGGGCGCGGCGGAGCGCAGGAACGCGCGACGAGAATGACGATGAATACCCGGCATAAATCCCCCTGATTTCCCCGCCGCGGCTTCCCCGAAGCCGCCCTCAAGCGGTTTCGCTGGCACGTATCAGGGCAGGGGAGCGGGCTCAATCGGAAGATTGAACCCGCGCGAACGTCTCCCCGCGGCTGCACTACCGGGCTGGGATCAGGTCAGAATTCGCCGGCGATCCCCACGCGCACGCTGTTGTTGCGATGGCCGCCATAAGCGAACCCGGCCGTCACCGCGATCGGCTCGCGGAAAGGCAGGCGGTGGGCCAATGCGCCGCCGATCGCCTGCTCCCCCCGGAACATCGCGCCGTTCAGGACATAGGAGGTGCGCCCTTCCGCCGACGGCATCGGCGCGGTGCCGATGGCAATGGCGGTCGCGATTCCGACTCGCGCATCCCTGCGATCAACCCAAAGCTGATCATACACCGCGTCCAGGTTCGGGCCGAGCGCACTGACCGACAAATTGCCGTTTGCATCCGCCGTGACATAGCCGATCGGACCCGACTGGGCGGCCCGGCTGGCCGCCGAGCCCAAGCCTGGCAGCGTGTAGGTCGCGTTTATGCCGCCAAGCACGATTTGGCCTGGCCTGCTCGCCGCCGCGCCTTCACCGATGGCGATGCTGCCCACTCCATTGGCGCGCGCGCCAAGGCCAAGGGCGATCGCCGAATTGCCGTTGGCGAAGCTGTCCGCGCCGATCGCGATCGCGCCATTCCCGGTCGCGGTGTTGTCCGCGCCAAGTGCGACCGCGCCGCGCCCTGTCGCGATGTTGGGATCGCCGATCGCGACAGCGCCCGCGCCGGACGCGCGATTGCCAAAGCCGATGGAAACCGCCGCGCCATTTTCCGCGACCGCGCCTTGGCCGATGGCGATAGAATTCGCGCTGCTGGCAACGCTTTGCCCGCCCATGGCGATGGAATTCCTACCCGTGGCGATTGGGCCTTCACCGGTGCCATTGACCGACATGTAAGCGGTTCTGGCGATTGCGCGATCGGCCGTTTGCTGGGCGGCAGCTGCATTGGCCGATGCGCTGTCCGCGACCGTCCGGGCAAGCGCGGCGTTTTGTTCTGCCGCGGTGGCGCGGGCAGAGGCTTCATTGGCGGTCAATTGGGCATTTTGCGCATTGACGCGCGCGGCCTCCGCAGTTTCACGCGTCGCATATATATTGGTGCCGATTTGCTCCGCTAATGCGTGTGCCGCATCAGCCCGCGCTTGCGCGGTTGTCGCCTCGGCGCGCGCGGCCAAGGCTTCGGTTTCGGCACTGCTCGCGGTCTGTAATGCATCATTTGCCGCTTGATTGGCGGCGTCGGCGCGCGTCACCGCGGTTTGGGCAATGCCTTGAATACCGTCAGCCGTTGCTCGCGCGCTGCGCGCCTCATCCAAGGCAGTGCCTGCCGTTTGATTGGCGGCATCGGCGCGCGCGAGGGCGGTTTGGGCAATACCCTGCACACCCTCAGCGGCCGTGCGCGCGACACGCGCCTCATCGATTGCCGCATTCGCGGTCGTTTGCGCATTGTCGGCAATCGTTCGCGCCGCCCCCGCTTGGGTCAAGGCTGTATCCGCCCGGCCCAAAGCCGTGTCAGCCGTGCCTTGCGCCGCCGTGGCCGCTGTTTGAGCCGCCGTCGCTGTTGTCTGGGCCGTGCTGGCCGCGGTCTGTGCGGCGACGGCCGTCGACTGCGCGGTATTCGCGGTGCTTTGAGCGGCAGCGGCAGCGCTTTGGGCGGCTCCCGCCTGGGTCAAGGCTGTATCGGCCCGGCCCAAAGCCGTGTCAGCCGTGCCCTGCGCCGCCGTGGCCGCTGTTTGAGCCGCCGTCGCTGTTGTCTGCGCCGTGCTGGCCGCGGTCTGTGCGGCGACGGCCGTCGACTGCGCGGTATTCGCGGTGCTTTGAGCGGCAGCGGCAGCGCTTTGGGCGGCTCCCGCCTGGGTCAAGGCTGTATCGGCCCGGCCC